>CAVSLX010000001.1:0-5756 GCA_963728735.1 uncultured Actinomycetes bacterium
GGCGGGCCGTAGACGGATACCGCCACCGCGCGAAGAGTGCTGCTTTCGCCCTTCAGCTTCTCCACGCTGCCGCCGATGTCCTTCAGAACAATCGTCGAGGGAGGCAACTGATGCATGTGTCGAAGTCGGATCGCCGCACGACCCGGACAGTTCTGTTGGCTGCGATCTCGGCGATGCTCCTCTCGCTCTTGCCGCAACTCGATGCGAGGGCCGGATCGGCGGTCCAGTCCCCGGATCCGTTCTCGCCGCCCGACGGCGCCACGCTCTCCTTCCCGACCGAACCACCACTATTCCGCTGGAACGCCGTCGACGGCGCGACCTCGTACCGGATCGAGATCGACGACGCCCCCGACTTCATCGGTGCCATCACGGCGACCACCGCGAACACCGCGTACACCGTGACGGAGCCGCAGACGAGCGGGCAGCCCTTCTATTGGCACGTGCAGGCCGTGCTCGGAACCGGTGCGGTGTCCGACTGGTCTCCGACGTGGTCCTACGAGGTCGGCTGGCCCGACAGCAGCCCCCCACTCGTCGAGCCCGGCTTCGGTGAAACCGTGAGCGACGTGGTGCTGCGATGGGATCCAGTGCCCGGCGCGTCCACCTACCAGTTGCAGGTCAGTCCGAACGCGGACTGGGCGAACAACGTCGACATCGACGTCGTGGTCAAGGGCACGGCGTACTCACCACCCGCGACGCTGGCCAACGCGACGTACTTCTGGCGCGTCCGCGCTCGTGATGCCGCGCTGCCGGCAAACCTCGGCGCCTGGTCCGACGAAGGGCAGTTCACGCGCTCGTGGGACGACGTCCCGACGCCGCTGACACCGCCGGACACGGTGGCCGTGTCGGTCCGGACACCCACGTTCACCTGGAAACCGATCCCGGTCGCCTCCCATTACGAGGTGCAGCTCGGGACCGACGTCAACTTCTCGCCGGGCACCTACTCGATCTGCTACACGAACCACACGGAGCTCACCTACCTCGAGACCGTGTCGAGCACCGGCCCCACCCCGCCCGGCACGTGCCAGACGACCAACTTCGAGATCACGCCCGGAGACGTGATGTTCTGGCGCGTGCGCGGCGTCGATGCCCCGTCGGACGTCGTCAGCCCATGGTCGTCCGTGTCGCAGTTCCTCTTCCGGGGCGACGCCTCGGACACTCCCGCACCGACGACGCCGCCCGACGGCGCGACCGTCGAGACGCCGATCCTGGCGTGGGATCCGGTCGAGGGCATCGGCAGGTACAAGGTCACCGTCGTGAAGCCCGGTGGGAGCAGCGTGTCGGTCACCACGGCCGCCACCTCATGGACCCCCACGACCAAGCTCGCGACGACGCTCCCGGCCGGTCCGTTCACATGGTCGGTCCAGACGGTGGACTCGTACGGAGAGCTGGGCGTCGTCGGGGAGGAGCGCACGTTCTCGATCGATCCCCCGACGACGGGCGACTCGTTGACCGTGCTCACACCGACGGCGGGCGCGGCCGACACCGTCATGCCCTCGATGAGCTGGACGCCGCTCGATGGCGCCGAGTACTACGAGGTCTGGTACAGCGTCGAAGGATCGGCGGTCGAGCAACGGCTGAGCGGCTCGAGCGAGCTCCCCTACGCGGCCTTCACCTATGCCGGAGACCCACTGACCCCAGGTGACTACACCTTCCGCGTGAAGGCGTTCGACGGTTCGTCGGCGACGCCGATCGCCACGAGCTCGAGCCGCCCGTTCAGCACCGGGACGATCGGTCCGGCCGACTACGTCGATCCGTGCTCGACGGCGCAGACGCCGTGCACCGTGAACGACACGCCCACCCTCTCATGGGAGGCCGAGCCGGGCGCGGGGCTGTACCTCGTCTACCTCGCGCAGGATGCCAACTTCACGAACATCGTCAAGACCTACCGCACGCAGTACACGACCCTCACGCCTCGCGAGTCCCTGCTCGACAACCAGGCGGGCAACGCCTACTACTGGTTCGTCAGGCCGTGCCTGACCGCCGCGAGGTGCGGCAAGTTCGACGCCACCGTCTTCGACGAGGCGTTCGCGTTCCGGAAGGTCTCGAACGGCGTCGATCTCGTTGCCCCGATCGACGGCGCCACCGTGCAGGACCTCGTCACGTTCGAGTGGACGGACTTCCTGGAGACGAACGAAGCCGACGGCGTGACGCAGGAAGCGCAGCGGTACCGCATCCAGGTCTCGGCCGTCGCGGACTTCGCCAGCGTGCTCGATGACAAGACCGTCGACCAGGCGAGCTTCACGCCGTACGACCGCACCTATCCGGAGGGAACCCTCTACTGGCGCGTGCAGGCGATCGACGGCAGCGGGAACGCGCTCACGCGGAGCCCCGTGCGCATGGTGATCAAGGCGTCGCCGCAGATCTCGCTGCAGGAGCCCGCGGCCGACGTCGAGCTCGTCGGTGGCCTTCCCTACTTCAGCTGGACGCCCCAGGACTACGCCGCCCGATACGAGTTGGAGGTGTACGAGAACGGGGACCTCGGCTTCTCACCCGCGAACCGGGTCCTCACCCAGCAGACGAAGATGGCGGCATGGGCGCCGACGCGCTCGCTCGATGCCGGTCAGTACGCGTGGAGGATCCGTCGACTCGATGCGGACGCGAAGCGCGGCCCCTGGTCGAACGGACGGCGGTTCACCCTGTCGAAGGAGTCGACCACCACCACGGTCGACGTTTCGAAGGCACCCGCTCGCATCGCGGTCACGGGCACCCTGACGCCGCCGATCGCCGGCACCGAGATGTCGGTGACGCTGTCTCGGCGACAGGGCGGCGATTGGGAGCGGCTCGCGGCGAAGACGCCAGAGGTCACCGCAGGTGGGACCTTCGGAGCCGGCTTCCGGCGACCGCCTCGCGGGGACTGCCGGGTAGTCGCGCGCTATCGGGGATCCGATCTGCACGAGGCGAGCAGGGCGGTTGCCACGTTCCGCTGCTGACGGGTTAGGCGCTGAGCCCCTCGATGTGGTTCAGGCGACCCGCGCCGGACGGATACACGGGACCTCAGGCGAGCAGGATCGCCCAGGGCAACAGGGCGCCGATGCAGAACGCGACCGCGACGGGAACGCCGCTCACCTCTCGACGCTCCGGCCTGGTCCGCACGAGCCACACCATCGACATGATGGCCCCGACCAGCAGGAGCAGCCCGATCGAGAACAGCGCGAGCACGCTCATCGACAGCAGCAGCCCGGCCGCCACGGCGCCCGCGATGCCTCGTCCCGCAGGCGACTCGAGCAGGAGGCCCCCGGCGATGCAGGCGAGCACGGCCATGAACAGGGCCACGACGAGCCCGACTCGCCCGAGATCCCGCGTTGATTGCGACGAGATGACGAAGAGGTAGAACGCGAGCACCGCGACGACGACGAGCATCGTGATGACGCCGAGCACGCGGCCCGAGCGCCGTTTGCCTCGTGCTCATCGTGAACTCATCCATCCATGGCGCGCAGCGTCGGTGATCGAGAGCACGTCGTCGATGATCTCGAAGCCCTCCGCGAGCTGCTCCTCGGTGATGCACAGCGGCGGGTTGGTCATGATGCCGTTGAAGCGCACCATCGTGAACAGCCCACGGTCGAGCAGCGCCCGGTTCACCTCGGCCATCGTCTCGTTCAGCACGTTGAAGGGGCTGAGCGGTTCCATCGTGTCGCGGCTCTTCACGAGCTCGACGATGCCGAAGAGCCCGATGTTGCGCACGCGGCCGACGCTCGGGTGCTTCGACGCGAGCTCCTCGTGATGGCGGGCCATCACCTCGCCCATGCGCTGCGAGTTCCCGACGAGGTCATCCTGCTCGAGAACCTCGATCGCGGCGAGGGCCGCCGCGCACGACAGCGGATGCGAGTTGTAGGTGAGCCCGCCCCAGAACACGTGCTCGTCGAAGTGCGCGGCGATCTCGGGTGCGATCGCGAGCGCGCCGAGCGGCAGGTATGACGAGGTGAGCCCCTTCGCGGTCGACATCAGGTCGGGCACCACGTTCCAGTGGTTCACCGAGAACCACTCCCCTGTGCGTCCGAACCCGGCCATCACCTCGTCGGCGATCATCACGATGCCGAATTCGGTGCAGAGCTCGCGCACACCCTGCAGGTACCCATCGGGCGGGATCAGGATGCCGTTCGTGCCGACGACCGGTTCGAGGATGAACGCCGCGATCGTCTCGGGGCCCTCGAGCTCGATCGTCTCACGCAGCAGCGCGAGCGCCGTCTCTGCGTCGTCCAACCCATGCCGGGTGCCGTGGTAGGGGTCGAGCACGTGCACCACGCCGGGCATCGGCGGGTTCTCGTTCGCCCACCGGCGCGGATCGCCGGTGAGGTTGATCGTCGCGTACGTCGCGCCGTGGTAGCTGCGGTAGCGCGCGAGCACCTTCTGCCGGCCCGTGTACGCCTTCGCGACGCGGATCGCGTTCTCGTTGCACTCCGCGCCGCCGAGCGTGAAGAACGACTTCTCGAGCTCGCCGGGCCAGAGCGTCGCGAGCTTCTCCCCGAGCAGGGCCCTGGTCTCGTAGGCCATGAACGGCGAGATGTAGGGAAGCGTCTCGGCCTGGCGCGCGATCGCGTCGAGCACGCGCTTGTCGCCGTGACCGATGTTCACGCCCATCAGCTGCGAGTTGAAGTCGAGGAAGCGGCGCCCGTCGACCGTCGTGAAGTGCACGCCTTCGGCGGACGCGACGGCCATCGGCGCCGCCTTGGATTGGGCCTGCCAGTCGTAGAGCGTGTAGCGCTTCGACAGCTCGACGATCTGTTCGGCGTCGAGCGACATCCGGTTCCCACCCATGCCACGCCCCTCCTCGCCCTGTGTGCCACAGATGTTGACAGACAGGCAAGACCCTCGTCCGGATGGGGCGGAGGTTGGGGGCCGGATGCCCGCACGCGGCGGGACCGGCGGGCGGACACTGTCATCGTATCGAGAGGAGATGAAGAGTCATGCCCATCGCCGATACTTCATTCGCCTGGCAGGAAGCCCTCGCCGGTTTCGCGGTCATCTCGATCGTGGCGTTCCTGGTGACCTGGGTCGTGACGGACCTGGGTCGTGTCTCGCGGACGCCGTACATCGCGGTCCTCGCGTTGGCGACGTTCACCCTTGCGGGCGGATACCTCGCCTGGTCGGGCACGCGGGTGACCGATCTCGTGACGACCGGCTGGGGCTGGGGCATCCTCGGCGGTGTGGTCGCAGCAGCGTTGGTCGCGCCCCTCGTGCAGCGCCTCCGAGTCGGACCTCGTCCCCACGGTGCCGAGCTCGCCGGGCGGCTGTTGTGGGAAGGGGTCGTGTACGGAACAGCTGAAGCGATCCTGCTCGCGACCCTGCCGGTTCTGGCGGTCTGGCAGGCTGCCGATGCGCTCGGTTGGACGGACACCGTTGTGCAGAACGCGGCCTCGGGAACGCTCGCGACGGTGGGAGCGCTGTTCGTGATCGTGGTGCATCACCTCGGGTACCAGGAGCTCCGGGCGAGGTCTTCCCGCAGGATGCTCTTGGGTGCGATGGTGGGGTGCGGGATCCAGGCGTTGGCGTTCCTGCTCACGGGGAACGTGCTCGCCCCGATCGTGGCCCACATCCTTCTGCACTGGCAGATGACGCTCCATGGGAACGAGATGCCTCCTGCGTCCGAGATCCGATCCGAGCCGGCAGGAACAGGAAATGAACTTCGGACCCCTGCACGGGAGAGAGAGCTCGTCGCCTAGGACGTGGGCGTCCGGGATCAGGAACCCAGCGCCTCGTCGATCGCCCCGACGATCAGGTCCGACTCCCCGGCGGTGATGACGAGCGGGGGGCGTACC
>CAVSLX010000002.1:0-24589 GCA_963728735.1 uncultured Actinomycetes bacterium
CCACATGCGCGGTGTAGCCGCCATCGGAGAATCCGGAAAAGAAAAACACGATCTCGACGATCGACGGCGAAGTCCTGTGCCAGGGCTGCACTGACCTCGGCCAGTTCGATCTCGGCGCCGCGTCGGCCCTTCACCTGGATATCCAGGCTACTCCAGGCGTGAAAGGTGTCATCGAACTTCCGGCACATGTCCGCCGAGGGCCGGGAGCCCCCCTTGCGCTCGGCCGTCCTCGCCACGCTGGATGCCGCCGCCGCACTTGTAGTAGACGAAGAGCTGGTAGGTTTTGGCAGGGAACTGATAGTTCGGCGGCACCTGCACCCAGATTGCCTCGATCCGCTGCATCGTTTCCGACCAGTAGCCGAATCCCAGTCCTTGGCCCGCGTAGCGATTTATGGGCACAGTGCCCTTGGTCAAGTCTTCGAGCAACCCCTCCAAAACGTCCACGGCCGTGCGCGTCCGCCAGGCGAAGCCATCCACCTGGCTGAGGAACCGGCATGCCCCTGCACACGCGGCAGGTACTCTTGACGAAAGCTCGTCGTCGACGTTCAACTTCGCCAGGTAGCCGCACACGCCGCGGTGGGGTTGAATAATTACCGCACGTGGCTGGATCCGTCCGGCGCCCCGCACAGCGATCAATTGCACGTCGTTGAGCGCTTCCGCCGTGTGAGTCCAATGCGACTGAACGTCGAGATCACTATCGATGATCCCAGACGTACACGAAGAGCTGGAGCGCTCTACTGACGTACGACCTGAAGCCTGACTGGAGATTGTCATTTGCGAAGAGAACAACCGTTCACAACCGAAGGACAAGGCTAATCCCGGTACTCACTTGAGTTGGTGATCGACCTGTGATCTATTACGCGCATGCCGAATCCGTATCCGACCGCGCTTCGCGAGCGGGCGGTGCGCGCGTACGAAGGCAGTGCCGAGACGTACGCCGAGGTCGCCGCTCGCTTTTCGATCCACATCAATACGTTGGTGCGCTGGGTCCAAGGCGCCCGCGACCGCGGGACGGTGTTGCCCGCGCCGCGCGGCGGCGGCTGGTACTCGCCGGTCGACATCCCGTTGCTGCACGCCCTGATCAAGGAGCGCCCCGACCGCACGACCGAGGAGCTGACGCGCGCGTACAACCAACGCGCCGCACCGGAAGCGCAAGTCCATCGGTCGAGTGTCTTACGCGCGTTGCAGCGAACGGGATACGTCTTCAAAAAAAACGCCCGCGGCCGGCCGAGCAAGACAGTCCGATAGTCCAGGCGCAGCGGCGCGCCTTCCGCGACTGGCTGGGCCGCGTCGATGTCCGCCGCTTGGTCTTTCTCGACGAATCGGGCGCCAATCTGGCGATGGGGCGCTCGCACGCGTGGGTGCTTCGGGGGCGTGAGCTGGTCGAGCCGCGGCCGCGGAACTGGGGCGACAACCTGACGCTGGTCGGCGCGATGCGCGTCGATCGGTGGCTGACGCTGAGCACCGCCTGGGGCGCGATGACGACGCCTCGGTTTACCGAGTGGGTGCAGCGCCGACTCGTGCCTCGCCTCCGTCGCGGAGACATCGTCGTCCTCGACAATTTGGCCGCGCACAAGGCGGGCGGCGTCCGCACGCTGATCGAGCAGGCGGGCGCCACGATCCGCTTCTTGCCGCCGTACTCGCACGACTTCAATCCCATCGAAGCCGCGTGGGCACTGATCAAGAAGCGCATTCGCGCGGTCGCGCCACGCACCGGCGCTGCCCTGCGAACCACCGCGCAGCGTGCCGCTCGCGTGGTACGCCCGCGGCATTGCGAGAACTGGTGCACCCATGCTGGTTACGCTTACCAACTCAAGTGATCTCCGGGATTAGGTCGTAGCTTTCCTTGCCCCGTGGGATTTGAATCACGGCGGCGGGCTAACAGCGGCTGGACCCGTCGGCGGACAAACAGAGGTGCGGATTCGAGACGGGGGGCGGCCGCCGCGGTCAGCCGCGGTCCGTTAGACGGACAAGGTGGAGCGTCATGAATTGCCCAAGGCCATTCTCGGTGAGCGCCGTCACTCTTGTTCTCCTGTTCGTCGTTGGCGTTCCGAACGGGAGCCACGCAACACCGCTCCCCTCGGTACGGCACTTGGAAGCTGAACACCGAAGAAATCTGCGTTCAACGCTGCACCGGCCACCGAAGTATCCTGACGCGCATGGATGAGCCTGCCGGCGACGGAGTGGAAGGTTACCTATGAAAGGCATGGACGCTGATGGAAGTCGCATCGCGTATTCGTACACGGCCCGATACGACGGCAAGGAGTATCGCCCCAGCGGAGTTGGTATGGCCAATGGGTGGGAGACGATCACGCTGAAGCGCATCGATGACTACACGTGGGAGGCGATGCTCAGACGTGCGGGAACTTGGTTACGACCACTGAAGAATGTCGTGTCGAGAGGATGGGAAGGACGATGGCAACGTACCGTGAACGGGGTGAGCGTGAGCATTGTGGGAAAAACAAGCAGCCCCAGTCATCGAACAACATTGGCTGGGAGCGCTAAATTGAGTGTTGCGGAGCCGGCCCATCGGGCCATGCTGCACAAGGAAAACGGCCGTCTAACATCCGGTTGCACCTGACGGCACCGGGGGGCACGCTCACGCGTGCCCTGCGCTCGGTATGATTGCGACTCGCGCTGCCGCTGGTGAACGCCGCGTTGATATGACTTCTCGAGTCAAGTAGGACGCAGTTCTCCCTGCCAGCTGGATCGGGTCGACGATCAGGAGCCAGCGGGTGTGGCGTCGAGGCCGCCGAGCAGACCGCCCCCCCATTGAGCGGTCCGCGCAGGCGGCCGAGTCCGGGCGTGGAGGGATCCAGGGGCTGAGGCGGGACGGGACCGGTACAACCGACGATTGATCCTGCTGATATCCGTGGATTGGGTACCACCGTACTGAGGTCCGTCTGGCGCCTGCCTCGGTCTAGGCACGAGGGTCGACCGGAGTCGCCTCTTAACGTCGTCGAGGATTACGCCTGTATCGGTGGCCCGCGTCCCGCCTCAGCCCCTGGCGTGTTACGCGCGGGCGGGCATGGCGCGCGCGATCGCCCACATGAAGGCGATGAGCTCACGGGCGATCGCCGTCACGACGACGTTCGGATGCTTCCCCCGTGCGACGAGGCGCCGGTAGCGCTTGCACAGTCGGACCTGCGCCTTCCAGCCGAGATCCTGGAGGGCCTTCGGCAGCCGGTCGATCCGCTGCTGGATGTGCAGCGAGACCTTGGCGGGATGACGATAGGCCCAGGCCGCTTCGACCAGGACGCGGCGCGCGCGACCGTTGCCGGCCTTAGTGATGCCGCCCTGCCGGCGCGCCGATCCGCTGGAGTATTCCGACGGGACCAGGCCCACGAAAGCCGCGAGTTGGCGCGGCGATGTCGAAGCGGGTGAGGTCGCCGAGTTCGGCGACGACAGTGATGGCCACGATCCACTGCACCCCGCGCAGGGCCTGGAGGGCCTCGACCACGGGATAGCGGCGCCAGCGCGGGGCGAGCTCGTGGAGTTCTGCTTCGATGCGCTGGAGGCGGTCGACCTGCTCGTCGACGGCACGCACGCCTTCCTGGAACACGATCTGCTGAGCGGGCGTGGGACAGACGACCTTCGCCAGATAGCGCTTGTGCGCGGCATTCCAGTCGGCCCGTCCGACGTAGTGGAGCCCGAGGCGCAGGAGGAACGCCTTGAGGCGGAGCTTCGCATCCTTCAGCGTCATCCGCGCAGCATCGCGGGCGCGGCACAGATCACGGATGGCTTCATCCTCCACGGTGGGCACGTACACGGCGGTGAGATCGCCGGACCGCGATAACCGCGCGAGCTCGACGGCGTCGCGCCGGTCGGTTTTCACCTTGTCACCCGGCCGTCTGGGGATGAGCGAGGGGGCGACGACATCACACGCCAACCCCTTCCCCGTGAGATAGCGATACAGGCCGTAGCCGCTCGGGCCGGCTTCGTAGACGAATCGCAGGGGGGAGGCCTTCGCCCTGCAGGCGACGAATCAAGCGATCGAGGTCCGCTTGGCGCGTCCCGATCGCCCCCACGAACACCGGCGGGTCGGCACGCCCACCCGTCGCATGCGCGACCGCAATCGAGTCCTTGTGCACATCCAGACCCGACGAACAGCGGAGTAGACTTGGCCATGGCTGACCTCCGGGAACACAGCGCTGCGGACCATGCAGCGGTGCGGCTCTGGCCGGCAGGCTAACCCGCGAGACAACCGGAGGTCAGCCTGTTGCGCGAAGTCATTCTGTCTAGCCAGGCAAGCACATCATGAGATCTAATCGTCGCCGGTTTATGACGGCGTCAGCTGTTGGGGCGTTCGGAGTGATAGCGAGATCCTCTTCGCTCGCCGAGACGCATCGAGTGTGGCAGTCGACCCGACCAACGGACGCTCCGACCGGAGATGTCGGACTCCGTCGACAGGTCGATTCGATTAATCGGTACTACGAACTCCGAGGCCGCGGCCCGACAGTCGTCCTCATTCCATCGGGCGAGGGGGATTGCGGTTCCTTTGAGAAGGTGGCCGGGGCGTTGTCTCCTGATTTCACAGTGCTGACGTTTGACATGCCCGGGTTCTCTCGTTCGAGCGACCCGCCGGACTTCGCGAACTATTCGATGAACCAGGCCGCGACTGAGGTGGCGGCACTCGTCCGTTCACTTGGTCTGGGGCCGGCCACATTTTATGGGTGCAGCTCCGGAGGTCAGGTGGCTCTCTCGCTCGTCGCCGACCATTCGAACCTGGTTCGGAATGTGGTTGTGCATGAGGTCCCGCTTCCGCCGGGTACGCGATCTGACTTGACGAAGCTGACCGATCCAGAGATTGTCCGTGCCTGCAAAGATCTTTTCCGGAACGATCTGAATGAGAATGCTGCGGCGTGGGATGCCTTGGGAGACTCGTTCCACATGCGACTGGAACGGAATTACGTTACGTGGGTACGGCGATACGTTGGCGGGAGGCGAATTCTTCGCAACTACACGGTGGATGAACTGCGACGACGCCCCGTAACCTGGACCATCGGGGGACTTACGCCGGCCGCTCGTTTCTTCAGCAATGTCCTGACCGCTCATGCCGCGAGGATTCAGATCGGCCTATTGATGTGCAGGCACTTCCCTCAGGTGAGCATTCCTGACGTGCTGACCGATCATATTCGCAAGGCGGCCAGCAGCTAATCCCAACGAACCGCGTCGGGCGGCGGAGGAGCTGGCTAACCCGCGAAGGAGCCGACGCCCTCGGACGCAGCTCATTCGGAACCGGTTAGGCGTCGGCTCGAATTAAGCAGCCGAGAAGTTCCTCGATATGTCCTGGTGAGTGAGATCGTGACTCCGAAGGAGAACGTGATGTTCCGAATCATCGGCGCAACGTGCCTATTCGGATTTCTGGCATCGCCGACAGCGATGGCCGGTCAAGCCGATACCATCTTGGTCAATGCAAATGTCCTTACTGCTGACCTAACCCGGCCGACGGCTCAAGCGATCGCCCTTGCCGGCGATCGGATCCGTCTGTCGGTTCCAGTGCGGAAGTCCGGCGTCTGGCGGGACCGAAGACCAAGATCGTGGATCTACGGGGGCGAAGTGTCATTCCTGGACTCATGGACGCCCACGTGCATCTGTTGGTAGCACCCACCATCGTCGACGAGCCATCGCTGAGAACCTACGTGCAGGTTGCTCTACCCAAGGTCATGAGCGGCTTTATCAGCCATGGCATCACGACCGTTCGATTGACCGCGGATCACTGCCGTACATTACGGAGCTTCGCGATCGGCTCGAGAGGGGCGAGATGCAACTACTACGCTTGCTCGTGACGGGTCCGACGCCTTCCTCGCCTGGTGGTCATCCTGCAATCACCGTTTGCGAAAACAATCCCTACTGTCGACAAGTCCTCGCTCGAGAAATCTCGAACGAGGAGCAAGCCCGGCAGGTCGTACGAGAACTTGCCGGCGCGAAGGTTGACGCCTTCAAAGTGACGGTCGACAGCTCGATCCCCCAGCGTTCGAGGCGTCCCGCTGCTTTCGGATGCAGTGGTCGCAGCGCTCGTGGACGAGACGCACCGGAACGGGCACCGTCTCATCGCGCACGTGCAGACGGATGCGGCCGCCACTGAGCGTTTTGCCAAGATGGGCCTCGACGAGTTCGTTCACTTAACCGAACCTCCGGACCCCGTCTGAACGCTCGAGTCTCGCTGCCGTGCTGGCGGGCCGCAAGATGCCCGTGACGGCGACCCTGTCGATTCTGGATGCCTATATGGACACATCTGGTCGCGAACGATTTTACTGGGGGAGGGCCTTGTACAACCCTGGAATGCGTCAAGCTTTCGAGGCGGCAGTCGAAACAACCAAGGTCTTTGCGGATGCGGGCGTCAAACTTGTGGTCGGCACGGATTGGGTCGCGAATCGCCCTACGCGCGAAACGACGATGTTCGTCTTGACGACGCGCGCGCCTTCTGCCGGGCGCCCTGACGCTTCACGAGATGGAGTTGCTCCGTCGAGCCGGACTCTCGACGTCAGCCGTCCTGGCCGCAGCCACGCGCAGCGCGGCGGAAGCTCTCGGAATCATCGACAAGGTTGGCACAGTCACAGAGGGGAAACTTGCTGATTTAGTCATTTTGGACGGCGATCCGCTGCAAGATTTGCGGCCCTGCGGCGGACCGTCGCGGTTCTCAAGGGCGGCCGTGTCGTTTTCGGAGCACTACCGACCCGCTGATGTCATCAAGAACGGCGGTCTTCGATATTCGTGAGCCTAACACGGCATGCAGCCGACGGCGCCGAATCATCGCGCCGCGGCTGATGCCTGACGTTAGGCTTCTGACCCACCGAGCGCGATCTTCTTGGATCGCTTGTCAGCTGATGGTCGTGGTCTGTCGACGGAGTCCTCGGGTGCAGAAACGTGGATGGGTGAAGAGTGGGTGCGCGTCTCGACTCCAGTCGATTCTCCTTGGTGGCAAACGAATGAAGGCCATCGTCGTAACGTTCATCGTGCTCGCAGGGATTGCGGCCAGCGGTGCGGATTCCGACCCGATTGTCACCGTAAGTGGCGGTCGAGTGCGAGGCGCAATGCTCGACAAAGGCGGGGCTGTATTTAAGGGGATCCCGTATGCCCAGCCGCCGGTCGGTGCCCTGCGCTGGCGTGAGCCAATGCCGATAACGGGCCGCGTCGCGATCGTCACGGGCGGGGGCACCGGCATCGGTCGTGCGACCGCCGCCGAGCTCGCGCGCACCGGCGCCTCGGTCGCCGTCTGCGGGCGCCGACCCGAACCGCTCGAGGCGGTGCGTGCCGAGCTCGCCCAGACCGGCGCGGACGTGCTCGCGATGCCGTGCGACGTGCGCGAGCCGGAGCAGGTCGACCCCTTCCTCGACGCGATCGACGAACGGTTCGGACGCGTCGACGTGCTCGTGAACAACGCCGGCGGACAGTTCGCGGCGCCGCTCGAGGACATCGCGCTCAAAGGTATGCGCGCCGTGCATCGCCTGAACGTCGACGCGCCGTGGGAGCTCACCCGTCGGGTGGCGACCCGCTGGATGATCCCCGCACGCCGCGGCTTCGTGGCGTTCCTGGGGTTCAGCCCGCGCCGCGGCGTGCCGTCGATGATCCATTCCTCGACCGCCCGGTCGGCGCTCGAGACCCTCGCCGCCGGCATCGCGCTCGAGTGGTCGAGGTTCGGGATCCGGGCGGTCTGTGTGTCCTGCGGGCTGATCGCGAGCGAGGGGCTCGAGCAATACGGCGACGACGTCGTGGACGCATGGGCCCACGAGGTGCCGATGAAGCGTGCGGGGCTCCCCGAGGAGGTCGCGGCGACCATCGCGTTCCTCGCTTCCGACGGCGGCGGGTACGTGACGGGTACGACCGTCGTCGTCGACGGCGGCACGGACGCGTGGGGCCTCGGCACCTCGCCCCCGGACCTGGAGCGGGCCCCGTAGGGCCCGCCTTCCGGTCCTCGCCGGGTCCGCGATAGGCTTCGCTCCGTCCATCCGCGAGCTCGCGAGGAGGCATACCGATGGCCGATGCCCTGCAGAACTCGATCGACGGCAAATGGGTCGATGCACAAGACGGCGCCCGCTTCGACGTGTTCGACCCGGCGACGGGCGAGGTGATCGCGACGGCGCCGGATTCGAAGCAGGCCGATGTCGACGCCGCGGTCTGGGCGGCGCGTCGGACGTTCGACGACGGCAGCTGGTGGCCCGGGACGCCGGCCCGCGAGCGTGGCCGCATCCTGCTGCGGGCCGCCGACATCGTTCGGCGTGAGCAGGAGCACCTCGCGCAGCTCGAGTCCCGCGACGCCGGCAAGCCGATCGGCGAAGCCCGAGATGACATCGCCGAGGTCGCCTTCATGTTCGAGTACTACGGAGGGTGGGCGACGAAGATCGCGGGGGAGTCCCAGCACGTCGACGCCGACGCGATGTTCATGATCTGGAAGGAGCCGGTCGGCGTCGCGGTCGGCATCACGCCGTGGAACTACCCGATGATGATGGCGACGCAGAAGGTGGCACCCGCGATCGCCGCGGGCTGCACCTTCATCCTCAAGCCGCCCGAGCAGACCCCGCTCACCTGCCTGCAGCTCCCCGCGATCCTCGAGGAGGCGGGCCTGCCGGCGGGCGTGCTCCAGGTGCTCACCGGCTTCGGCGAGACCGCGGGGGCGCCGCTCACCACGCACCCAGGCGTCGACAAGGTGGGGTTCACCGGGTCGAAGGAGGTCGGCAAGCTCATCATGCGCGCGGGCGCCGACACCCTGAAGCGCGTGACGCTCGAGCTCGGGGGGAAGTCACCGAACATCGTGTTCGCCGACGCCGACTTCGACGCGGCGGTCGAAGGGTCGGCCAATGGGGTCTTCTGGAACCAGGGCGAGATCTGCTCGGCCGGCAGCGAGGGTGTTCGTCGAGAAGGGCATCTACGACGACGCGGTGAACGCGATGGTCGAGCGGGCGACGAGCGTCAAGCTCGGCCACCCGTCGAGCGACGACACGACGATGGGACCGCTCATCTCGAAGGAGCAGCAGGAGCGCGTGCAGCGATACCTCGAGATCGGGGCGACGGAGGCGCGCCTGGCCGGTCAGGGCACGACGCCGGACGATCCGAAGCTCGCCGACGGCTATTTCGTACCGCCGACGATCTTCGCCGATGTCGACAACTCCGCACGGATCGCACGCGAGGAGATCTTCGGCCCGGTGATGTCGGTGATCCCGTTCGAGACGGCCGACGACGTGCTCGCGATGTCGAACGACAACGACTACGGTCTCGCCGCCGCGATCTGGACCCGAGACATCAAGAAGGCGATGCGTGCGGCGCAAGCGATCCGCGCGGGCATCGTGTGGATCAACGACACGCAGCCCGCGCCGACCGAGATGCCGTGGGGCGGCTATAAGCAGTCCGGCATCGGGCGCGAGCTCGGCAAGCACGGCCTCGACGACTACCTCGAGGAGAAGGCGGTCTATCTCAATCTTGCCGACTGATGAGTCGGACGATCTCGCCGACCGATCGAGCAGGAGGATCTCGCCTACCGATCTGGGCCTGAGGTTCGCGCGCGGCTGGCGAGCGCGCCCGCGATGATGATGCCGAGCGTCGAGCTCACGATCACCGCCATGGCGGTGCGCAGGTCGAACGTGTCGGCGAGCCAACCGAAGATCGGCGGGCTCCACACGAAGCCCGAATAGCCGACGGTCGTCACGGCCGCGATCGCATTGGTCTGGTCGCCGGGGGCCATGTCCTCGATCAGGCCGAACCCCGCCGGTGCGGCGGCCGAGATCGCGAACCCCATCAGCAGGAAGGCGAGTCCGACGATGAGGGTGCTGTCGGTCGCGGCCGCGATCCCGCCACCGATCGCTGCGCCGAACCCTGCGATCAGGATCGTCGCCCTCGGTCCCAGCCCGAACAGCACACGCCCGGCGAACATCCTGCCGGCGAAGAGCGAGGCGGAGAACGCCGCGAAGGCGAGCGCGGCCTGTCCGGCGGTCGCGCCGAGCTGCTCTTGGAGGTAGAGCCCCGACCACGTGTCCATCGATCCCTCGACGAGGAAGGCGAACAGGACCACGAGGCCGGCGACCCACAGCCCCCGATGGCGGCGGAACGCCGACAACGAGAACCGCAGCGAGTCCGCGGCCTCGGTGCCGACCTCGTGGCTGCCGAGGCGGGCGTTCACGATGGCGGTGGCGAACAGCGCGAGCGCTGCGTAGGCGAATCCCAGCCGGAAGTCCTGGTCGAGCGTGCCGAAGAGCCCCCCGGCGGCCGCTCCCGTGACACCGCCGGCCGCGTAGCTCGCGTGGAGCCACTGGAGCACCGGCTTCCGCGTTGCCACCTCGACCCGCTGCGCGTCGACGTTCATGAAGACGTCGATCAACCCGTTGCCGGCGCCGACGATCGCGAACCCGAACCACAATGCGCCACCGGGGAACAGCCCCATCGCCATCGCTCCGATGCCCAGGACGGCGAGCGAGATCGGGACGACGGTACCGAGCGGGAGGGGCGCGAGCCGCGGTGACACGACCGCCATCACGAGGATGGCCGTGATCGAGAGCACCGTGAGGAGGGCGCCGTTCTCGGCGTAGGAGAGGCCGTGTTCGGCGTTGACCCCCGCGATGACGATCACCCAGACGCCCCAGAACTGCCCGAACGCCCAGTACCCCGCGAGGAGAGCCGGGATCCTTCGTGCCGCGTGGGGATCGGCAACGCCACCTTCGGGCGGTGGCGTGCGCACCTCCTCCATGGTCGCCCATCATGCCACGGAGGTCAGGAGAAACGTGACCGTGCACCGAGAGAGGCACTTGACCCCATCGGCCAGGCGCACGATAGACTCCGCGGCGATGGCGGGCGGAGAGGTGCAGCTGGTCGATCTCGTGAAGCGCTTCGGCGACTTCACGGCGGTCGACGGCCTCAATCTCCGGATGCCTTCCGGAGAATTCTTCTCGCTGCTCGGGCCCTCCGGCTGCGGCAAGACGACGACCCTGCGCATGATCGCCGGGTTCGAGCGTCCCTCCGAGGGCCAGATCCTGCTCGACGGCGAGGACATGGCCGCGACGCCTCCCCACCGTCGCAACGTCAACACCGTGTTCCAGAACTACGCGCTGTTCCCCCACCTCACGGTGGAGAAGAACGTCGCGTTCGGCCTCAAGTACCAGGACAGCTCGAAGCAGGAACAGGCGGCCAAGGTTGGCCGGGCGCTCGAGCTGGTGCGCCTGACCGGGTTCGAGAAGCGTCGACCGGCCCAGCTGTCCGGCGGCCAGCAGCAACGGGTGGCGCTGGCCCGCGCACTCATCCTCAACCCCGCCGTGCTGCTGCTCGACGAGCCCCTCGGGGCCCTGGACGCGAAGCTCCGCAAGGCCCTCCAGATCGAGCTGAAGTCCATCCAGGAGGAGGTCGGCATCACGTTCATCTACGTGACGCACGACCAAGAAGAGGCCCTGACGATGTCGGACCGCATCGCGGTCATGTCGAACGGGCGGGTCGAACAGGTCGGACCTCCGAAGGAGGTCTACGAAGAGCCGGCGACCGCCTACGTCGCCGACTTCCTCGGCGTGTCGAACATGATGGATGCGACCGCCGAGGGACCGACGGCGGGCGGCGCGAAGGTGCGCCACGGCGAGTTCGAGCTCGTCGCGGGCCAGGGGGAGGAAGACGCCCGCGGCCCGGTCAAGCTCTGCATCCGGCCCGAACGCGTCGAGCTCGAGGCCCCCGAGAGCACCGGCCCGAACCGGGTCCCCGGCATGGTCGAGCGGGTCGTCTACGTCGGCTCCGTCCTGCACGTGCTGGTGAACCTCGCCCCGGGCGACAAGATCCAGGTCTGGCTGCAGAACGAAGGCGAGGGGACAGCTTGGGCGCAAGGCGCGGCCGTGCAGGTCCACCTCCCGCAGGAAGCGCTCCGGGTGCTGCCCGAGGGTGAGATCAGCGACGAAGGTTTCACCGCGGCGGTCGTCGCGAGCTGATCGAGAACCTCTCGCCTGGCCCTGACGTCCTCAGATCTCGAGCCGGGCGAAATCCTCGACCCTCAGATCTCGAGCCGGGCGAAGTCTTCGACCGCCGAGCGGCCACCGCCCTCCTGGCGCTGGATGAAGATCCGCTGCACGAACACCGCGAGGGAGATCGCCAGCAACGACGCCGTCAGCATGATCGTCGCAACGGCGTTCAGGCTCGGATTCCCGGCGTTGCGGGCGGCCGAGTAGATCTTGATCGGGATCGTCGTGCAGTCCTGGGTGCACAGGAAGGCGCTGATTACGAAGTCGTCGATCGAGATCGCGAACGCGATGAAGGCCCCTGCGAAGATCGCCGGCACCATGAGCGGCAGCAGCACCCTGCCGATCGCGCCCGCCGACGACGCGCCGAGATCCATCGCGGCCTCTTCGTATTCCTTGCCGACCGCGAACAACCGGCCACGCGTCACGATCACGACGTAGCTGATCGTGAAGGTGACGTGCCCGAGGAGCATGGCCGGGATGCCGAGCGAGACGAAGTCGTAGAGGTTCACGAAGATCAGGAACAGCGCGGTGCCCATCACGATCTCGGGCGTGACCAACGGGAAGAGCATCAGGGCGTTCGCGGAGCCCGAACCCCGCCCGCGCCACCGCGCGAGGCCGAGCGCGAGCCCGACGCCGATGATCGTCGCGATGGGCACGGTCGCGGCGGCGATCTTGAGGCTGTTCATGAGGGCCGTGAGCAAGCTCTCGTCGTAGTTCAAGGAGCCGGGCACGAAGATGCCCTCGTACCACTGCAGTGAGAAGCCTTGGAACGTGCTTCGCGAACGGCCGTCGTTGAACGAGAACTGCACCGCGATCAGCACCGGCACGATCGACCAGGCGATGTAGAGCCAGGTCCATACGACGAGGAACCGCGGCTTGCCCCAGGGGTTCGAGAACGGGCGGCGGATCCCGCTCACCTTCGGCGCGGCGGCCTCGGAGGGGACCGGGGGGGCGGCGTCGGTGGTGACGCTGCTCATTGACGAGCCTCCTTCGACGCCTTCGCGACGCTGTAGAGGTAATAGATCATCAGGAGGCCGACGAACAGCGACAGGAACAACGTGATCGACGCACCTCGCGGGGACTGGCCCGTCGTGTGGATCGCCGTTTCGATCGCGTTGCCGAGCATCGTGGTGCTGGGTGATCCGGACATCAACGTCGGCGTGTAGTAGTCGCCGAACATGGGCAGGGTGATGATCACCGAGCCGGCCAGGATGCCCTGCTTCGAGAGCGGCAGCGTCACCCGCCAGAACGAGCTCGAGGGACTCGCGCCCATGTCGCGCGAGGCTTCGAGCTGGGACTTGTCGATGCGGTCGAGGGCCGCGTAGAGCGGCAGGATGAAGAACGGGATGTAGCCGTACACGAGCCCGAGGATCACGGTGTACGGCGCCGCCGCGCCCGCGAACCAGTTGATCGGCGCGTCGACCCAGGGGGTGAGCATGAAGACCTTGTTCACGAGCCCCGGCGAACCCGGCTCGTTGTTCAGCAGGTTCACCCACGCGAGCATGCGCATCAGGTAGCTCATCCAGAACGGGGCGATCATCAACGTGAGGAGCAGGACCTTCCAACGGCCCCCATGCCGCGACACGTAATACGCGACCGGGTAGCCGATCAACAGACACAGGACCACGGCCGCCCCCACGTACGTCAGCGTGCGGAAGAACTGGGTCTGCAGGCCGAACCCGCCCCCGGCGAAGAGCTCCTGGAGCACGTCGCCGAACTTGGTCAGGTCCCATTCGGCGGGGTTCCAGGCCGGCTCGGGTCCGGCGAAGATCGGATCGAGACCGCCGAACGCGGTCGCGATGATCGCGTAGAACGGCGTCAGGAAGAGCAGGATCAGCCAGAGGAGGCCCGGCGTGGCGAACGCCGGCCAGTACCAGCGCTTCTGACCGACGACGTCACCGGTTGGTGTCGGCATCGTTCCCCCTCGTGAGCGACCGGCGGGGCGCGCCCCCGCGACCGACGGAGCCTACACCCACCGCAACGCGAGAGAGCGCCGTCCCGGCGGGACGGCGCTCTCGTTCGCTCGTCGTCGCGACCGATGAGCTCAGCCGGACTTCACCTCGGCGAAGGCACCCTGGTACAGGGTGTCGACCTCGACCGGGAGGCCGATCGCGCGCTTGCCCAGGTCGAAGTCCTCCTGCGTGACGATCGTGGGCTCGAGGTTCTCCCAGAAGCCCTTGTACTCCCAGCTGAACCAGCCCTCGAGGCCGGGGTAGGCGTCCTCGAAGATCGTCTCGGGTTCCACGGCGGTGAACGGCACCTGGTAGCCGACCCAGGTCCAGTTCTTGATGCCGTTGAAGTTGTCGAGCATGAAGTCGAGGAACAGGTGCGCGAGCACCGGGTTCTTCGCGTTCGTGGGGATCGCCATCGTGTCGTTGCCGATCGTGCCGCCGAACCCGTCGCGCGCCGGCCAGTTGTAGCGCAGGAGAGCGGACTCCTCCTTGTCGCCCACGTACCACGGGCCGGCCTGGATGTCGCCCGACCAGGCCTGGTGCAGGGCGAACTTGCCCTCGGGGATGCCGGCGTATGTACCGTCGATCGTGTAGCGGATGTCGAGCGCGTTCAGCTCGATCAGCCGTTGCTTGGCGGCCTCGATCGCGGCGGCGTCCGCCGTGTTGACGTCGGTGGCCTCACCCTGGTCGCGGAGCATCGCCACCGCCATGGCCTCGCGGTAGTCGTCGTAGAGACCGCCCTTGCCGGCGTAGGCCTCGTCCCAGAAGATCTCGTAGGGGTTGGTGTAGGTGCCCGCGAGGTCCTCCGCCTCCAGCGGCACGAGGTCGGTCCGCCACGCGATGCCCGTGTGGTAGATCGTGTAGGGCACCGAGTACTGCGCCCCCCCGTCGTAGAACGGGTCCTGCAGCGCGGGCCAGATGTTCGTGAAGTTCGGGATGTAGTCCTTGTTGAGCGGCTGGAGCTGCTTGGCCGCCACCATCTTCGGGACGTAGTCGATCGTCGGGAAGAAGACGTCGAACTCGACCTGGCCGGTCTGGATCTTCTGGATCGCCTCTTCCATGTTGTAGAAGGTCTCGTACTTCCACTCGACGTCGTACTCCTTGCCGAAGTCGTCGAGGACCTGCTTCCAGATGTACTGCTCCCAGTTGTAGATCACGAGGGGGCCGGCCTCTGGCTTGAGGTCCGACGCGATCGCTGGCACGTCGTCCCAGGTCTGCAGCGTGGCCGGGTTGTCGGGGGTGCCGAACAGCGGCACCTCGGATTGACCACCGTTATCCCCACCGGGAACCGTGCCGTCGTCATCACCGCCGCACGCGGCCAAGATGGCGGCCGCACTCGGGAGCGCAACCCCCGTCGCCAGCGACCGCCGCAGGAAATCGCGCCTGCTCAGACTCCGGTGTTGCGGGTCCCTCGGGTGGAAGACCATCCCGCCCTCTCCTTCTGCGCCGCGAGGGGCGCATCGTTTGAACGGCCGTGCAAACCGGTGAGTACCATAGTCACTCCGGGCCACGCAAGGGAGCCCGAGCGCCTCACCCCTCGGGCGCCCTTGACAAGGCACCCTCGCTGGTTGATACGCACGGGGAGGCGGCGGGGGTTCGCAAGATCACTGCCTCGCGCTTGCCACTGCGAGGTGGACAGCCGCGACGGGAGCTGGCCGCGACCAGGGGTCGACGCGGGGCGCTCCGCCGTTGCTAGCATCCCGCCGCCCGCTCGGCTCGGACCCGTCGTCGCCAGGCTCTCGTGCCGGGCCTTCGTGACGGGCCATCGCGAACATGGCCTCGCGCAGGCGATGGTGAGGGCAAAACTGAAGGCCATCGTGAAGGAAGGAACGGTCGTGGCTGAAGGAAACGTTTCCCCGTCGTCCGTGCTGCTGGTGGAGGATGTCGGCTCCGTTCGTCGGCTGACCCTCAACCGCCCCGACGCGCTGAACGCCCTGAATCACGAGCTGATGGAGGCGATCGGACGTGAGATCGACCACGCCGGCTCCGACGAGCAGATCGCGGTCGTGGTCCTCCGTGGAGCGGGACGGGCCTTCTGCGCCGGCTACGACCTGAACGAGGATGCCGAAGGGGGCGAGCTCGATGCCAAGCGCTGGCACGAGGCGCTCAAGGAGGACAACGAGCGCATGCTCGCGATCCTCGACTGTCCGAAGCCGGTGATCGCCAGCGTGCACTCGTACTGCCTGGCCGGCGGCACGGACCTGATGCTCGCCTGCGACCTGGCGGTCGCCGCCGACGACGCGTATTTCGGCTACGTCGATATCCGGTTCGGCTCCGGCGTCGTGTCGATGTTCCTGCCATGGGTCGTCGGCGTGCGGAAGGCGAAGGAGCTGGTGTTCACCGGCGAGGACCGGGTACCGGCCGCCGAGGCCCATCGGATCGGCATGGTCAACCGCGTCGTGCCTCGTGAGGAGCTCGACGACGCGACCCTCGCCCTGGCGAACGAGATCGCGAAGAACGAGCCGTTCGTCGTGCAGACGGCGAAGCGCGCGGTGAACCGCGCGTGGGACGTGGCGGGGTTCCGTCAGGCGATGGAGGCCAACATCGAGCTCGACGTGATGATCGAGACGGCGAACCTGCCGGCGCGCGACGAGTTCCGCTCGATCACGCAGGAGCGCGGGCTGAAGTCGGCGATCGCCTGGCGGGACGCGAAGTTCCGGGGCGAGGGGTAGATGGGCCGCACCTGGGACCTCGGGCCACTGCTCGCGCCGAGCTCGATCGCCGTCGTCGGGGCCTCCGAATCACCCGACTCGTGGGCCCCCGAGATCGAACGGTCCCTGCGCCACCTCGCCTACGAAGGCGAGCTCTATCCGATCAATCCGAAATACGACACCGTGTGGGGACGTCAGTGCCTGTCGTTGATCGACGAGCTCCCGCTCGGGGTGGACCTGGTGGTGTTCGTCGTGCCGGCCCGGGTCGTCGTGCGCATGATGGACGCGTGCGGCGCTCGCAAGGTGCGGAGCGTCATGGTTGTGAGCAGCGGCTTCGCGGAGGCGGGCGACGAGGGGCGGGCGTTGCAGGCGGAGCTTCGCGCCGCAGCGCTCCGCAACCGGATCCCCGTGCTCGGCCCCAACGTCGAGGGATTCGTCAACTACATTGACCATGTCGCGCCCTACGGCACGACCCCGCCCGCCGCCCCGATCGCCGGCTCGATCAGCGTGCTGTCGCAATCGGGCACGGTCGCCTGGACGATGAACCAGATGGCGAGCGACCGCGGCGTCGGTCTGCGGATCATCCTCGGCGTGGGCAACGAGGCGGTGCTCGGGCTCGGCGACCTGTTCGCGTGGGCCGCGGCCGATCCGCACACGAAGGTGGTGACGTCTTACATCGAGACGATGCGCGACGTCGAGCGGATCGGGGAGGGCCTCGACGCGCTCCGCGCCGCGCGCAAGCCCGTGCTGATCTGCGCGCCCGAGGGCCGGAGCGAAGCGGCGCGCCGGTCGATCGTCGCGCATACCGGCGCCCTCGCCGGGAACACGGGTCTGCGCGATGCGTGGCTCCGAGGTCGAGGGGTCGTGCTCGTCGACGATCCGGTCACGATGTTCGAAGCGGCGCTGCTCCTCTCGCATCACCGGAGGCTCCGGGCCCCCGGCGTGACCGCCGCGCTGCAATCGGGTGGTGCCTGCACGTTGTTCGCCGAGGCTGCGGGCGCACGGGGTCTCGAGCTCCCGGCCTTCGCGCCGGCCACGGTGCGTAAGCTCAAGAAGGTCTTGCCCGACTTCGCGTCGCAGAACAATCCCCTCGACGTGACCGGCCAGGCGGCCGTCGAGACCGACATGTTCGTCGGCGCCCTCGAAGCGCTCGCCGCCGATCCGAAGGTCGGGCTGATCGCCTTCGACGCGTTCCCGCCCCGACTCCCCGGCGAAACGCCGTGGGCGGGCCCGGTCCTGCGCAAGGCGATCGAGCTGCAGCGGCGGACCGGCGTGGTGTTCGCGAGCGTGTCGATGAGCCCGCTCGCGTACATCGACGAGGCCAAGGCGTTCACCGCGAAGTGGAAGCTGCCGTTCCTCCAGGGCCATCGCGCGACGGCCGGCGCGATCGACGCCCTCGTGCGCTTCGAGGCGTCGAAGGTCCGCGCCGTGCCGACGCTCGATCCGCACGCCAACCGGGCGGTGGCGCGTCGGTTGCTCCGCGGCCTGGCGGGGCCCCTCGACGAGGTCCGGGCCGCGAAGCTCCTGGAGCTCTACGGGCTCCGGCGGCCGAAGGAGATCGTCGCGACGACGCCTGCGAAGGCGATGGAGGCCGCGCGGCGTCTGACGTTCCCGGTCGTGGTGAAGGCGCTCGCGCCGGAGCTGCCGCACAAGGCGAAGCTGGGGGGCGTGCGACTCGGCCTCACCAACCCGACCGACGTCGAGATCGCCGCGTCCGACGTGCTGCGCGCGGCCTCGCGCGCCGGCGCGGCGTCGCCCAAGGTCCTCGTCCAGGAACAGGCGAGCGGCCACGAGGTGCTCGTCGGCGCCGTCGTCGACGAACGTTTCGGGGCCTGCATCACGATGCGCCCGGGCGGTGCGCTCGCCGAGGCGGGCGACGCCGAGTTCGTGGCGTGTCCGTTGACGTCGAGGCAGGCGCTCGCCTACGTCGAAGCGCAGGCGGGCCGCACGGGCCTCGATCCTCGCCGGCACGATCTGCGGGCCGCCGCGAAGGCGGTCGAGGCGATCGGCCGCATCGCCCACGACCTGCGCGACCGGTTGACGTCGCTGGAGGCGAACCCCCTCCTCGTGGCCTCGAAGGGGGCCGTGGCGGTCGACGCGCTGGCGGAAGCCCGCGCGTGATCTTCGGGCTCGTCGCGGCCGTCGGTTGGGGCTTCTCCGACTTCTTCGGCGCGGTCGTGGGCCGTCGCATCGGAAGCCTCGCGACGGTCCTGATCGCACAGACGTTCAGCGCGGTGTTCATCACGGTCGTGATGCTGTTCAGCGAGCACGACTTCGCGGCGCTGTGGCCGTACATGGGCTGGATCGTCCTGGACGGGCTGGTGAGCGCGGCGGCGTACGCGAGTCACTACCGCGCGCTCGAGCTCGGACCGGTCGCGGTCGTGTCGCCGGTGGGTGCGTGCTACGCCCTCGTCGGCGTCGCCCTGTCGATGATCGTGCTCGGCGAGCGTCCCGGTGCGATCGCGCTCACCGGCGGGGTCATCACGATCGTCGGGGTGATGCTCACCTCCACCGATCTGCGGGCCTTGCGCGCGGGGACTCATGGCATGCCGCCGGGGTTGCCCTGGGCGATCGTAGCGGCGGTGACGTTCGGCATCGGTGGGTTCCTGCTCGCCTACCTCGCGAAGGAACTCGGATGGGTCGCCGGCCTGTGGTCCTCGCGCATGACGCAGCTCGCCGGCCTGGGTGCGCTCGCGCTGTTCCGGGGGGCGGGGGTGCCGCGGCGAGTGCGGGCCGCGGCGCCGCTCGTGATCATCGGGGCGGTCGCCGTCGGTCTCACCGACCTCGTCGGCGTCATCGCGTATTCGATCGGGAACGAGACCGAGTTCGCCTCGATCCTGTTCGTGTCGTCCGCGGTCTTCCCGGTCCTTGCGGTCGCGCTGTCCGTCGCGTTCCTCGACGAGCGACCGGTGCCGAACCAGTACGTCGGGGTGGCGCTCGCCGTCGCCGGTCTCGTCGCGCTGGGGATGGCGTAGGGAGCCGCCCGAGGTCAGGTCGGCGAGGTCAGGCCGGCGAGGTCAGGCCGGCGAGGTCAGGCCGGCGAGGTCAGGCCGAGCGAGGTCAGGCCGGCGAGGTCAGGCCGGCGAGGACTGGCGCCGATGCCGGTAGAACTCGACGTGCTCCGGCTCGAGAGGGGCGTTGCCGAGGATCAGGTCGGCCGCCTTCTCGGCGACCATCATCACCGGCGCGTAGATGTTGCCGTTCGTCACGTAGGGCATGACCGAGGCGTCGACGACGCGCACGCCCTCGAGCCCGTGCACCTTCATCGTCAGTGGATCGACGACGCTCATCGCGTCGACGCCCATCCGGCATGTGCACGACGGGTGCAGCGCCGTCTCCCCGTCCTTGCCCACCCAGTCGAGGATCTGCTCGTCGGTCTCGACGCTCGTGCCCGGCGAGACCTCGCCGCCGTTGAACGGGTCCATCGCCGGTTGTTCCAGGATGCGCCGCGCGACACGGATCGCCTCGATCCACTCGCGCCGATCCTGGTCGGTCGACAGGTAGTTGAATCGCAGCGCAGGATGCACCCGAGGGTCGCGGCTCGTGATCTTCACGCTCCCGCGTGCGTCGGAATACATCGGTCCGATGTGGACCTGGTAGCCGTGACCGCCCTCGGGCGCGGAACCGTCGTAGCGCACCGCGATCGGCAGGAAATGGAACATCAGGTTCGGGTAGTCGACGTCGTCGTTGCTGCGTGCGAAACCGCCTGCCTCGAAATGGTTCGTCGCTCCCGGCCCGCTGCGGAAGAACAACCACCGGAATCCGATCCATGGCCGGTAGCGCCATTTCAGGTACGGGGCCATCGACACCGGCTGCGTGCACAGGTACTGGATGTACACCTCGAGGTGGTCCTGGAGGTGCTCGCCGACGCCCGGCACGTCGGCGACCACGTCGATGCCGAGTCCGCGGAGCTCGTCGGCGTTGCCGACGCCCGAGACCTGCAGCGTCTGCGGCGAGTTGATCGCGCCGCCGCAGAGGATCACCTCGCCGGCCATGACCCGATGGGGACCGCCGCGGCCCCGCGTGTACTCGACGCCGACGGCCTTCGTGCCCTCGAACAGGATCCGCGTCACGAACGTCCGGGTCTTCACGTCGAGGTTCGGTCGGGACGACACCGGGTGGAGGTAGGCGCGCGCCGCCGAGAGGCGCCGCCCGCGATGCACGTTGCGATCGAACGGCGCGAACCCTTCCTGCCGATAGCCGTTCACGTCGTCCGTCAGCTCGTACCCGGCCTCCTGCACGGCTTCGAAGAAGGCGCCGAACAACGGGTTCGTCGCCGGGCCGCGTTCCAGCACGAGGGGGCCGTCGTGGCCCCGGTACGGATCGTCCCGGCCGGCCGCCAGGCAGCTCTCCATGCGCTTGAAGTACGGGAGGCAATGCGCGTAGTCCCACGTCGCCATGCCGTCGTCGGCGCCCCAGCGTTCGTAGTCCAGCGGGTTGCCGCGCTGGAAGATCATCCCGTTGATGCTGCTCGAGCCGCCGAGGACCTTGCCGCGAGCGTGGTAGATCCGCCGGCCGTGCATGAACGGCTCGGGCTCGGACTCGTACTTCCAGTCGTAGAAGCGGCTCCCGATCGGGAAGGTGAGTGCCGCCGGCATGTGGATGAACACGTCGAACGGATAGTCGGATCGGCCGGCCTCCAGCACGAGGACCCGGTTCGACGGGTCGGTCGAGAGTCGGTTCGCGAGCGCGCTCCCGGCGGAACCGCCGCCCACGATCACGAAGTCGTAGCCCGTGGCCATCTCGCCCGGATGCTAGCCCGACCGGGGCGCCCGTAGGCCGGCCGGTTGCCCATGCCGCAACCGCTGGCTTGCGCGCTCGTCGCGGACGTCCGACACTCGGCCCCTCGGCCGACCTGAGGGGGTCTCGATTGGACGGATCGCGCGTCTCGGTCTCGTGTCGGAGCCTGTGGAAGATCTACGGCCCGAAGGCCGAGCGCATCGTCGGGACCCCCGACGCCGACCTCCCGAGGGCGGAGCTGCTCGAGAAGACCGGCTGCGTGGTCGCGGTTCGCGACGTCTCCTTCGATGTGCGCGAGGGTGAGGTCTTCGTCGTGATGGGCCTGTCGGGCTCTGGCAAATCGACGCTCGTGCGCATGGTGAACCGGATCCACGACCCGACGTCGGGCGAGGTCGTGATCGACGGCGAGGACGTCCTGCAGGCCGACCAGGAGCATCTCCGCGAGATCCGCCGCAAGAAGATCAGCATGGTGTTCCAGCACTTCGGGCTGCTGCCCCATCGCCGGATCGTCGACAACGTCGCCTTCGGCCTCGAGATCCAGGGCATGGAGAAGGCCGATCGCTGGGCGGTCGCCGAGGAGGTCCTGCAGTCGGTGGGTCTCGGGGGCTGGGGGAACTCCTTCCCCGATGAGCTGTCCGGGGGGATGCAGCAGCGTGTCGGGCTCGCGCGCGCGCTCGCGAACGATCCGGAGATCCTGCTGTTCGACGAGCCGTTCAGCGCCTTGGATCCGTTGATCCGCCGCGACATGCAGAACCAGGTGATCAAGCTCCAGCGCGACCTCAAGAAGACGATGATCTTCATCACCCACGATCTCGCCGAGGCGCTGAAGCTCGGCGACCGCATCGCGATCATGAAGGACGGGCGATTCGTGCAGATCGGCACGCCCGAGGACGTCGTGGCGCATCCCGCGAACGACTACGTCGCCGACTTCACGAAGGACGTGCCGCGGGCGCACGTGCTCACGGCCCGCGCGATCATGCGCCCGGCGAACGGTCATGCCGAGCCTGCCGACGGTCCGTCGGTCGCGCCCGACACCGTCGTGCAGGAGCTGATCGCGATGGTCGCCGAGGCCGATCGGACGATCCGTGTCGTCGACGACGGCGCGACGCTCGGCGTCGTGGACCGCACCGCGGTCATGTCGGCGCTGATCGAGGAGGCCTAGCCGGGTGGCCGTCGCTCCGCCGACCTCCCGAGCCCATGACCTCCCAGTGGTCACGAGTTTCGCCGAACCGAGCCCGTGGCCCCGGCGGATCGCGTGGGCGGCGCTCGCGAGCGCCGTCGTCGCGGTCGGCTTGATGTGGCTGACCCCAGGATTCCCCGAGCGCTGGGTCGCCGACGTCTCCAGATGGTTCGACGCGTTCCAGAGCTGGGCGATCCAGAACCGGACCACGAGCCCGCTCTTCGTGTACTTCCTGACGCCGATCGGCGAGGGGATCCAAGTCGTCTTCGACCAGACCGTCGAGGTCCTCCAGCGGATGAGCTGGATCGGGCTCCTCGTCGGCGGATCGATGCTCGCCGGGGTGGCCGCCGGCTGGCGGATGGCCCTGCTCGCGGCCGCCGGTCTCGTCGAGCTTCGGGCTGCTCGGGGTGTGGCCGGAGGCGCTCGAGACGCTGGCCCTCATGATCGTCTCCGTTGTGCTCGCGCTCCTGATCGGCATCCCGATCGGCATCTGGGCCGGCCGGCGGCCGCGCGTCGACGCGGTCCTGCGGCCGATCCTCGACGCGATGCAGACGATCCCCGCGTACTCCTACCTCCTGCCGTTCGTGCTGCTCTTCGGGATCGGCGAGCCCCCGGCTCTGCTCGCGACGCTTGCGTTCGCCCTGCCGCCCGCGATCCGGCTTACCGCCCTGGGGATCCGAACCGTGCCGGCGAGCTCGATCGAGGTCGCCGACGCGTTCGGAACGACGACGAAGCAGACGCTCCGGCTCGTGCAGGTCCCCCTCGCGAAGCCCTCGATCATGCTGGGCGTGAACCAGACGATCATGATGGCGCTCGGCATCGTCGTGATCGCCGCCTTCATCGGTGCCGGCGGGCTCGGCCAGACCGTGCTCGACGGGCTGCAGCGGCAGAGCGTCGGCGACGCCCTGAACGGCGGCGTCGCGATCGTCGTGATGGCGATCGTGCTCGACCGGGTGACGACGGCGTGGAGCCAGAAGGATCGCCGGCGCCGGCGCGAGATCCGTCTCGCCGGGCGCGAGGTGTCACGCCGGATGTTGATCGGCGCCGCGATCCTCATCACCATCGTGGCGATCGTGATCGGTCGCGAGGTGGTCCGTCAGCAGGACTTCCCGGAGGCCTGGGAGACCTCGCTGCTCGCGGATTGGGCGGACGCCGTCGTCGAGTGGTCGCAGACGAACCTCAGCGGGGTGACGGGGGCCGTGAGCGACTTCGTCCTGCTCTACCTCCTCGATCCGCTCGAGCGGCTCCTCGTCGGGCTGCCCTGGTGGATGGTCGCCGGCGCCTTCGGTCTGATCGCGTGGCGTCTGTCCGGGCCGCGCCTGGCCATCGGCTGCTCCGCCTGCATCGCGGGTCTCGGGGTCCTGGGGATGTGGGACCTGGCGATGGGGACGCTCAGCCAGGTGCTCGTCGCCGTCGTCATCACGATCGCGTTCGCGATCCCCCTCGGGATCCTCGCGGCGCAGAGCGACACCTTCGAGCGACTCTCGCGCCCCGTCCTGGACGCGATGCAGACGATGCCGGCCTTCGTCTACCTCGTGCCGGTGCTGCTGCTGATCGAGCCCGGGCGCGTGCCCGCGATCATCGCGTCGTTCATCTACGCGTTGCCCGTGGGGATCCGCCTCACGAACCTCGGGATCCGGCAGGTGCCGAAGGAGATCGTCGAGGCGGGCCGCGCCTTCGGATCGACGTCCGCGCAGCTCTTGGGGAAGGTCCAGCTCCCCCTCGCGAAGCCGTCGATCCTGCTGGGCGTCAACCAGACGATCATGATGATCCTGTCGGTCGTGATCATCGCCGGGCTGATCGGTGCCGCCGGGCTCGGGCAGGAGGTCGTCTTCGCGCTCGGCAAGCAGCAGATCGGGCGGGGGGTCGTCGCCGGGGTGAGCATCCTGCTCCTGGCGGTGGTTCTCGACCGTATAACCCAAGCGATGGGCACGGCGTCGCGCACGACGCGCGGCCCGGTCGGCGAGATGGGGTTCGCGTTCTGGCCGCGGCTCCGGGCGTTCGTCCCGGGGACGGGAGGGGCGGCCTCGTCCCGCGACCGGTCCCACGAGGATGAGGAAGGAGAGGGGGACGCATGAGGGATCGCAGATGGATCTGGCTCGCGGCCTGGCTGGCCGCGACGACCTTGGTGCTCGCGGC
>CAVSLX010000003.1:0-14189 GCA_963728735.1 uncultured Actinomycetes bacterium
TCCCGTTCAAGATGTGCCGACCCCGGTCGTCCTTGGGAGGGACCCGCTTTGGCTGACGTCGCCGTGAGCATCGATGACGCGAGCGCCCCGCAGGGCGGGGAGATCGCCGTCCGGCTCGAGGCCGTGGTGAAGCGGTTCGGCGACGTTGTCGGCCGTCGACGGGGTGGACCTGGACGTCCACCGGGGGAGTTCTTCTCGATGCTCGGCCCCTCGGGTTCGGGCAAGACCACGTGCCTGCGCATGATCGCGGGCTTCGAGACGCCGACGTCCGGCAAGATCCTGCTCGAGGGCCGAGACGTGTCGCGGCTGGCTCCCTACGAGCGGGACGTCAACACGGTCTTCCAGGACTACGCCCTCTTCCCGCACATGACGGTCGCGGAGAACGTCGAGTACGGGCTCAAGGTCAAGCGCGTCGCCAGGGACGAGCGCCGGGACCGGGTGAACGAGGCCCTCGCCATGGTGCAGCTGTCGGCGTTCGGCGACCGCAAGCCCGCGCAGCTCTCGGGCGGGCAGCGGCAGCGGGTGGCGCTCGCCCGGGCGCTGGTGAACCGGCCGAAGGTGCTGTTGCTCGACGAGCCGCTGGGCGCCCTCGACCTCAAGCTCCGCCAGGCGATGCAGATCGAGCTGAAGGAGATCCAGCAGTCGGTCGGCCTCACGTTCATCTACGTGACGCACGACCAGGAGGAGGCGCTCACCATGAGCGACCGCCTGGCGGTCTTCAACCACGGACAGGTCGAGCAGGTCGGCACGCCCGCGGAGGTCTACGAGCGTCCGGCGACGGGGTTCGTGGCGGGCTTCGTGGGCGTGTCGAACGTCCTGGACGGCCAGGCGGCCCGGGCCATCACGGGCAACGACCAGGCCTTCACGATCCGGCCCGAGAAGATCGTGATGGAGGAGCCGGGCGCGCCGGTGGGCTCCGACCGATTGTTCGGCATCCGGCCACGTCCGCGAGGTCGTATACCTGGGTGCCATCACGCGGTACATCGTGCAGCTCGACGTGGGGGGCGAGCTGGTCGTGATGCAGCAGAACCTCACGACGTCGTCGATGGAGGCGCTGCAGGTGCGCGGCAAGGCCGTGCTCCTGGTGTGGGAACGCAGGAACAACCGCTCGGTCGAGGAGGCCGGGGGGGCGCTCGAGGGGTCCATGGACCATGAGGAGGGGGCTCGATGAGGAAGCAGTTGCGATGGTTGGCCGTCATGGGCGTGCTCGCGCTCGTCGCGGCGGCGTGTGGCGACGATGACGGCGACGGCGACGGAGGCGGAGGCGACGGTGGTGGGGAGACGATCACCCCGACGGTCACCTTCGACGCGATCGGAGAAGGCGAAGGGGCGCTCGAGCTCATCGCCTGGCACGGATACACCGAGGACGGGACGACCGAAGGGTTCGAGAGCATCGACTGGGTCACGCCGTTCGAGGAAGAGAGCGGATGCGACATCAACGTGACGTACGCGGACAGCTCGGACGAGATGGTCACCTTGATGCGGCAGGGCGAGGGTGCCGTGTACGACGGCGTCTCGGCCTCCGGTGACGCCTCGAACCGGCTGATCGTCGGCGGGGACGTGGGCGCGGTGGACCCGACGCTGTTCCCCGAGATGGCGAACGTCATCGCGCCGCTCAATCCCGACGGCGGGACGAACACCGATCACTACATCGTCGACGGCAGCACGTACGGCGTGCCGTACATGTACGGGCCGAACTTCCTCATGTACAACACCGAGGTCGTGACGCCCGCCCCGACGAGCTGGGACATCACGTTCGAGGCGGACTCGCCCTACGCCGGGTCCCTGACCGCCTACGACTCGCCCATCTTCATCGCCGACGCGGCGATGTACCTGATGGCGACGAACCCGGACCTCGGGATCACCGACCCGTACGAGCTCGATCGAACACAGTTCGATGCAGCGGTGGACCTGCTGAAGCAGCAGGCCCCGATGATCGGCAGCTACTGGGCGCTGTACACGGACGAGATCGACGGGTTCGTGAACGGGTCGATGGTGGCCGGCACCGCTTGGCCGGTGAACTTCACGTACGCGGAGGTCGACGCGCCGGTGGACGCCGTCGAACCCGCCGAGGGCATGACCGGCTGGGCCGACACGTGGATGATCTCGGCCAACGCACCGCACCCGAACTGCATGCTCATGTGGATGGACTACACCCTGCGACCCGACGTGCAGGCGGTGGTGGCGGAGTTCTACGGGGCGGCCGGAAGCAACGAGAACTCCTGTGACGAGCTGCGCACGCTCATGGTCGAGTACTACGGCGAGGGCGCCGATGCAGCCGTGGACACGCTGAAGCAGAGCAACTGCGGGGACGCGGAGTTCCTGGACTCGTTGTTCCTGTGGAAGACGCCGCAGGTCAATTGCGGCGATGACCGGGGCGAGGTCTGCATCGACTACTCGGAGTGGACCCAGGCCTGGACCGAGATCCGCGGCGCGTAACGACCGTTGCGGGTGAACGGGGCCGCCTCCGGGCGGTCCCGTTCACCTTCGAGACGGGAGGGATGTGGCTTCCGAGATCGCGCCGAACGACGTCTGCCGGCTCATGGCCCCGGCGGGCGAGCGCCTTCCTCTTCCGCCACCCGCGGGCCAAGCTCGGCCTCTCGCTTGGGGGCGCCACTCACGTGGATGGTGGTGGTCTACCTCGGGTCCCTCGTCCTGCTGCTGGCGTCGGCGTTCTGGCGGCTGGACGTCTTCTCGTCCGAGATCGTCCACGACTGGAGCCTCGTCAACTTCCGCACGCTCCTGGAGAACGACGTCTATCGCACGATCACGCTCCGGACGGTCGGGATCGCGGCCGCCGTCACCGTGACGGACATCGTCCTGTCGTTCCCGCTCGCGTACTACGCGGCGCGGATGGCCACGCCCCGCGCGCGCCGCGCGCTGATGATCGCGGTCGTCCTTCCGCTCTGGGCGAACTACCTGGTCCGGGTGTTCGCGTGGAAGATCATCCTCACGCCCTCGGGATTGCTGAACTGGTTCGTCGAGCTGACGGGTGTCGGGTCGCTCCAGTTGGGGCGATCGAACTGGTCGGTGTGGCTACATTCGTCTACCTGTGGCTCCCGTTCACGCTGCTGCCGATCTACGCGGCGATCGAGCGCGTCCCGAACTCGTTCCTCGAGGCCTCCGGTGACCTGGGCGCGCACGGCTGGACGACGTTCCGGCAAGGTGATGTTCCCGCTGCGATCCCCGGGATCGTCGCGGGCTCGGTCTTCGCGTTCTCGCTCACGCTCGGGGACTACATCGCGCCGGAGCTCGTCGGCAACACGCAGTTCATCGGCAACGTGATCTACGACAACGTGGGCGTGGCGGGGAACATGCCGCTGGCCGCCGCGTTCGCCATGGTGCCGATCGTGATCATGGCCATCTACCTGTCGCTCGCCAAGCGGACCGGCGCGTTCGAGGCGCTCTGATGGAGTCCCGGCGCGCGCGCTTCATGATCGAGGCCGGCACCTGGTTCGCGCTGGCGTTCCTGTACATCCCCCTCGCGTCGTCGTGATCTACGCGTTCAACGACAGCGTCGGGCAGGCGTGGCCGATCGAGGACTTCACCACGAAGTGGTTCGGCATCGCGTGGCGCGAGCTCGGACGTCCGGAGAGGCGCTGGCGCAACTCGCTCGAGGTCGCGGCGGTCGCGACGACTGATCGGCGCTCGTGCTGGGCAGCGCTGGCGGCGTTCGCCGTCCATCGGTTCCGGTTCTTCGGACGCAACACGGTCTCGTTCCTGCTGGTGCTGCCGATCGCGCTCCCGGGGATCGTGACGGCGATCGCGCTGAACTCGGCCGATCAACGCGGCGGCGATCTCGTTCGGGCTGCTGACGATCATCGTCGGCCACGCCACCTTCTGCATCGTGGTCGTGTCTACAACAACGTGATCGCCCGGCTGCGGCGCACGCCGACCTCGTTGGTCGAGGCGTCGATGGACCTGGGCGCCGACGGCTGGCAGACGTTCCGCTACGTCACGTTCCCCTCGATCCGCAACGCCGTCGATCGCCGGCGCGCTGCTGGCGTTCGCGCTGTCGTTCGACGAGATCGTCGTGACGAACTTCCTCGCCGGCAGCGAGCTCACGATCCCGAAGTTGATCTTCAACAACCTCCGCCAGCCGCGGAACCGTCCGGTGGTGAACGTCGTCGCGGTCGTCGTCGTGCTGCTGATGCTGATCCCCGTGTACATCGCCCAGCGACTGGCCGGCGGTGCCGACGGTGTGGCCGCGACGGGGCGGGCGGGACCGGACGCGGGTCGAGCCGCTCGAGGGCGCGGAACCGCTAGAGGTACTGCCCGCCGCGGGGCGCGACCGTCTGGACGGCGCCGGCTCCTGCTCCTGCCTGCCGGGGAGCCCGCGGCGCCGGAGCTCCTCGAACTGCGCGCGCGCGGCCGCCTGCTGGGCGAACATCGCCGCCTGGATCCCGTGGAACAGTCCCTCGAGCCATCCCACCAGCTGCGCCTGCGCGATGCGGATCTCGGACTCGCTCGGCACCTCGTCCACCGGAGGCGCCAGCGCGGCCAGCTCCTCCTGCAGGTCCTCGGAGATCGACCTCGCCGAGCTCCCGACGCGACCGCTGGTAGATCTCGGCCAGACGCTTGCGGCCCGGCTTCGTCCAGCGAGGCCTGCCGCGTCTCTTCGAGCAGCTCGCGCACCATGCTCGCGATGCGCAGGAGCTTGGCCGGCTGCGTGATCGCCTCGGAGGGGACCGCCTGCGGATCTTCCGTCCGCCTCGACGGGGACGGCCTGCTTGACCTCCGTGGGTGCATCGGGATCGCTCATGGCGGTCACGCTAGCACCGGCGACGGTGAACCCACCCGCCCCGCCTCGTTACGCATGCGCCGCCAATCTCCGCAGGAAGAGCGCCTCGGCCAGCGCCATGTGCTCGACCTCGCCCAGGTCGACGCTCTCGTTCACCGAGTGGGTGTTGGAGCGCTCGTCCGCCGCGCCCAGCATCAGCACGGCGATACCGGGGAACGTCTGGTCGAGCATCGGAACGAGCGGGATCGACCCGCCGGAGCCGGTCTCGATCACGTCGACGCCGTACGCCTCCTGCATCGCCTCGCGAGCGGCCAGGAGCGCCGGCGCCGCGGTGTCCACCATGTAGCCCTGCCCGGCATCGAACGCCCCGCCTTCGACGGACACCTCGACCCCCCACGGGGCCGCGTCCTTCAGGAACGCCATCAGCGTCTCCGTGGCGGCCGCGGCATCGTCATCCGGCGCGAGGCGCAGGCTGACCCGGGCTCGCGCAACCGGCACCACCTGGTTCGAGGAGCCGGCGATCGCCGGGGCGTCGATCCCCAGTACCGCGACCGCCGGACCCGCCCAGACGCGGTCGGCGATCGAACCGGTCCCGATCATCCGGAGTCCGGCGACCGCACCGACCTCCTCCCGGAGGTCCTCCTCGGGGTAGTCCGCACCCGGCCACTCGAACCGGTGCAGTCCGGGGATCGCCACGTTGCCGTCGTCATCGTGGAGCTTCGAGATGATTCGCGCGAGGGCCGTGATCGCGTCCGGGACCGCGCCGCCGAAGGAGCCGCTATGCTGCGCCTGCTCCAGCACGCGGACCTGGACCACGCAGTCGGTCACGCCGCGGATGCTCGCGGTGATCGTGGGAACGCCCGTCCGGTAGTTCCCTGCGTCGCAGATCACGGCCACGTCGGCGCGGAGCAGGTCCGCGTTCCCCTGCACGAGCTCGGGAAGGTGGGCGGTGGAGCACTCCTCCTCGCCCTCGACCAACACCTTCACCGTGACCGGGACGTCGTCCCCGAGGGCGCGCAGAGCCGCCGCGTGGATCACGACACCCGACTTGTCGTCGGCCGAGCCGCGTCCGTACAGGCGTCCGTCGCGCACCTCGGGCTCGAACGGCGGCGAATCCCACTGGTCGAGCGGCCCTTCCGGTTGCACGTCGTGATGGGCGTAGAGCAAAACGGTCGGCCCTCCCGGCGGTCCGTCGATCTGCCCGAAGACCGCCGGGTGGCCGCCGTCGAGCTCGAGCAGCCGTGCGCCCGTGACCCCCGCCGCGCGGAACACGTCGCGCGTCGCTTCGGCGGAGGCGCGGACGTGCGCCGGGTCGTCCCCCGGGTATCCCTTCGACGGGATCCGCACCAGGCGCTCCAGGTCGGCGATCGTCTGCGGCATGTCGGCCGCGATCCGGGCTCGCAGGTCGTCGGTGCTCATGGGCGCGAACACTATCGCAGCGCTACGGCGAGAGTCGCTCCACCCGCCAGCCTGCCGGCTCTTCCTGGTCGTCGGTGTAGCGGAACCGATCGTGCAGGCGGTACGCGCGCGCCTGCCAGAACTCCACGGTGTCGGGGACGATCCGGTAACCACCCCAGAACGGCGGACGAGGGATGTCCTCGCCCGCATACGTCGCGTCGATCTCGACGAACCGGGCCATCAGCTCGTCACGTGAGGCCAACACCGTGCTCTGTCGCGACGACCACGCACCGATCCGCGCCTCACGCGGGCGGCTCGCGAAGTACGCATCGGACTCGGCGTCGCTCGTCCGCTCGACCGCGCCCGTGACGCACACCTGGCGATCGAGCTCCTTCCAGAAGATCGCGAAGGCGGCCCACGGGTTCGCGTCCAGGTGCCCGGCCTTGCGGCTTGCCAGGTTCGTGTAGAACACGAACCCCCGGTCGTCGAAGCCCCGGAGCAGGACATGCCGGACCGCCGGCTTCCCGGACACGTCCGCGGTACCGAGCGCGATCGCGTTCGCCAGGTGGATCCCTTCGGCCTCGGCGTCCTCGAACCACTGGCGGAACTGCACCATCGGATCGGGGTTGAGGTCGCCGACCTCGAGCGAGGCATCGGGCTTGTCGCTCACGGCCACAGCTTTCCACACCCACGTGCAGGATCCGCCGACTTCGCCCCGGCTACTTTGACGTTTCGGTGCGCCTAAGCGTAGAGTTCCCGACCTGAGGCGTCGGATTTCAGTGAGGAGCGCCAGTCGTGTACGTGTGCCTCTGCAAGGCGGTCACCGACCGGGCGGTCCGCTGCGCCGTCGATGATGGCGCGTGCAGCGTTCGGGACGTCGCCGGTCGGTGCGGCGCCGGGACGATGTGCGGTGGGTGTCGCCCCACGATCACGGCGCTGCTCGCGGAGGGTGTGAACGCGTCGCGAGCGGATGCTACCGTCATCCCGTTCATCGGCGCGGCGAAGGGAAGCGATGATGCAGGGAAGCGATCGGGTCAACGAGGCGCTCAACGAACTGTTGACGCTCGAACTCACGGTGATCAACCAATACTTCCTGCATTCGAAGATGTGCGACAACTGGGGGCTCGCGCGGCTGGCGAAGCGGCTCCGTGACGTCTCCCTCGAGGAGATGAAGGACGCGGAGCGGATCGTCGACCGGATCTTATTCTTGGAGGGACTGCCGAACATGCAGCGGCTGGGAGCCGTGCGCATCGGCGAGACCGTCCCCGAACTGCTCCAGATCCAGTTGGACGGCGAGCGCCAAGCGCTCACCATCCTCGCCCAGGGCATCAAGGTGGCCCTGGAGGAGGGAGACGAGGCGTCGCGGGAGTTCTTCGCCGGCAGCCTCCTCGAAGAGGAAGAGCACGCCGACTGGCTCGAGACCGAGCTTTCGCTGATCCAACAGGTCGGCGAGGCGAACTACCTGGCGCAGCAGATCCACGACTGACGACGACGCGGATCGCACCGGATCAGTCCCGCGTGCTCGAACCATCGATGGATGCGGCGTAGCGGGCCGGCGTCGTCCCGACGTGCCGCTTGAAGTGCCGCGTCAGGTGCGCCTGATCGTGGAAGCCCACGCCCGCCGCTACCTGGGCCGGGGGCTCTCCCGCGAGGAGGCGTCGCCGAGCGGCGTCGATGCGACGAGCCAGCAGGTAGCGGTGCGGGGCGATCGAGTACGCGGTCGTGAAGGTCCGCACCAGGTATCCGGGCGACCGCTGGAGGATGCGTCCCGCCTCGGCAAGGGTCAGCGGCTCGAAGCATCGCTCGTCCAGCAGATCGCGGAGATCGGAGGCGACGGTCGCGCTGGGGGGCGTGCCCCCCGTGTCACCGACGTCGCCGAGATGATGCCGGAGCCGCGAGCCGACGACGGCGAGCAGGCTCTCGGCTGCGAACGTCTCTCCGGGCTCCCGCAAGGCTCCGTGGAGCGCATCGATAGCCGCGACGAGCCGTGGGTCGCCGATGTCCGGCTCGTCCACGGCCCGACCGATCGTGCGCTCGTCCAACACGTCGGTCCCGAGGTACAGCACCCGCTTGTGGAACCCCGAGCCCGTCGCCGGCCGGCCGTCGTGAACGACATGGGGCGGCAGGACCGTCACCCGCCCGCCGACGACCCCGCGATGCCGGTCTTCGAGGTCGTAGCGGATCGCACCCTGATCGACGACGAAGACCGTCCACGTGTCGTGCGTGTGCCGGGGATACACGTGCCCGACGAACCGGGCGTGGAAGACCTCGTGGATGCCGGGCACGGCCGGCTTCCAGGCGCGAACCCACTCGCGTGGCGTCGTCACGAGGTTCCGATCGTACAAGACCTCCGCACGAACCCCGGTTTGGATGGGTGCATGTCGGAACGGCCGCCGGGGCGCACCGTGAGCGAGTTCGTGGGGTTCCTGGGTTTCGCGTTCGTGGGCACCGTGTCACCCGGGCCGAACAACACGGTGCTGTGGGCGTCGGGCCTGCGGTTCGGGTTCCGTCGAACGCTCCCGCGGATGTGCTGGGGACGGCGTTGGGGATGGGGCTGCTCGTTGTGGGCATCGCCGCCGGGATCGGGGGCGGTGCTCGAGGCCGTCCCGTCCGCCGTGTTCGCCCTGAAGCTCGCCGGTTCGGCGTACCTGCTCTACATCGCGTACCGCGTGCTCGGCGGCGGGGTCGTCGGACGCGGCCGAGGCTCGGACCCGCGCAGCCTGTGGCAGGCGCTGACGTTCCAGTGGGTCAACCCGAAGGCGTGGGTCTTCACAATCGCAGCCGTGGGGACGTTCCTGTCTCCCGAGCTCCATCGGCTCGCGGCCGTGGGACTCCTCACCCGCGACGCTCATGGCCGTGGTGGTGGCGTCGGCGGCGATCTGGGCTGCGGGCGGTGCGGCGCTCGGGCGCGTCATCGAACATGAACGAACGCGGCGGGCCATCGCCGCCGTCCTCGCCGTGCTGCTCGTGGCCTCGGTCGCGCTCATCTGGATCTAACGACCGAACGCTCGGCTGCCGATGAGGTGTCTGCACCACGCCCGCTGTGGTTCGATGCCTCCATGTCCTCGGACGCCGAACGGATCCGCGAGCTCGAGCGAGGGTTCCGACGCGACGGGCTCCCAGCCTGATCGTCGGGCTCTCGGCCGCGGAGGACATCTTCACGCGGGCGATACCGTTTCTGGCGCTGGTGTTCGTCGTCGAGGTCGTGAACGCGCTCGACATCGAGGCGGGCTGGACGAACCTGTTGCTCGCGCTCGGGGGCGCAACGGTGTTGATCGGCGGGATCGGTGTGCTCAACGTCCTGCGAGGCCGTCCGTTCTTCTCCGTTCCCAGGCGCGTCGGCACGCCCGAGCTGATCGCGTTCGTCGCACTGCCGGCGCTGCTCCCCGTGCTTCTTCAGTGGCCAGTTCCTGTTCGGTGCGAACACGGTGCTCGTGAACGCCGTCCTATTGCTCCTGGTCTATCTCGTCAGATCGGGTTCGGCGTGATCGCGATTCGTCCGGTGGGCCGGCGTCCGATTCTTCGTGCAGCTTGGGCAGTCCGTGACCGTGCTCGTCCGGGCGGTCCCGCTCCTCCTGTTCTTCTCGCTGGTCATCTTCGTCACGACCGAGTTCTGGCAGGTCTTCACCTCGAGCGGGACGGGCGTCTACTGGACCGCGATCGGCACGTTCGTCCTACTGGGCACGGTCTTCCTGACGGTGCGCCTGCCGGGGGTCGTTCGCGAGATCCAGGAGGACTCGTCCGTGGGCGTCGTCGCCCTCCGCCGCCGAGAGCGGATCAATCTCGCGGCCGTAGCGCTGATCAGCGAATCCCTCCAGGTGCTCTTCGTGAGCGCCGCGGTCTGGCTCTTCTACGTGCTCCTGGGAACGCTCCTCGTGTCGGCCGATGTCCGTTCGGCGTGGCTGGGCACGACCGGTGAGACGATCTGGGAGATCGCGATCTTCGGGGAGCGGGTACAGGTTACGTGGGAGTTGCTGCGGGTGGCGACCGGCGTGGCGGCGTTCGCCGGTCTCTACTACGCGGTCGCGATCCTGGTCGACGCGGGCTACCGGGATGAGTTCGTCGACGCCCTGAGCACGGAACTGCGAGTGACGTTCGAGCGCCGATCCGAGTACCTGGAGCTGCTCGGGCGTCGAGGAGGGTGCCGACGGTTTGCGGGATGTCGGCACCCGACCGTAGGGTCGACGCATGACGACCACACCGATCATCCTGGTTCCCGGTTTCTGGCTCGGCGCGTGGGCGTGGGATGAGGTCGCCGCCGCGCTGCGCACCGACGGCCACGACGTCACCGCGCTGACGCTCCCCGGCCTCGAGTCGGCCGACGCCGACCGGTCCGCGATCACGTTGGCCGACCACGTCGACGCCATCGTGCGAGGCGGTGAAGGCAGCGGGCGCGCCGGTGGTGCTCGCCGTGCACAGCGGCGCCGGGTTCTCCGGCTACGCCGCGAGCGACCGCGTCCCCGAGCGGATCGCCGCGATGGTCTACGTCGACTCGGCCCCGGGCAAGGGCGCCATGGACGCCGAGTTTCGAGGGCGTCGACAAGCCGCTCGACTGGGAGGAGCTCGCCGGGGAAGAGAACCTCGACGGCCTCAGCGAGGAGCAGCTCGAGACCTTCCGGCGTCGCGCCGTACCGGAGCCGGGCGGCGTCATGCGCGAGGGGCTCGAGCTGACCAACGACGCGCGGCTCGACATCCCGACCACCGTCATCGCACGGGCGTTCACCTCCCAGGAGTACAAAGACGCCGTCAAGGAGGGCTATCCCTGGCTCGCCGGCCTCACCGAGGTGCGGGACATCACCTGGGTCGACCTGCCGACCAGCCACTGGCCGATGTGGTCACGCCCGCAGGAGCTCGCCGCGATCATCAGCGACGTCGCGACGAAGGTGCACACTCCCGACGCCTAGGGGTACATCAGCGGTGCCCCCGGCAGGACTCGAACCTGCGCTTCCGGCTCCGGAGGCCGGCGCTCTATCCTCTGAGCTACGGGGGCGTGGCGTGCTGGCGAGTCTAGCAACGGTGCGTCCCGCACCCTTCCGTGGATCCGGCCGTGACCCGGCTCGGTCGAGACCGCGGCCAACGAGGGAACGGCGGGAGGCTCGGCTATCCTCGGGGCATGTCCGAGCCGCCGATTCCCGTGATCCTCCTGGTCGACGACGACCCGGTGATCACCCGGCTCCTCGAGGTGAACTTCCGTCTGGTGGGGTTCCGGGTGGCGGCCGTGGCGCGTGGCGACGTGGCGCTCGAACGAGCGCGAGCGGTGCCGCCGAGCGCCGTCGTCCTCGACGTGATGCTCCCGGGACTCGGCGGCTACGAGGTGTGCCGGCAGATGCGGCTGATCCCGAACCTCGCCGACGTCCCCGTGGTGTTCCTGACCGCGCGCTCCCCCGACGAGGAACAGGCCGCGAAGGGCGGGCTCGGGCCGGTGGACTTCGTCAGCAAGCCCTTCGAGCCCGGCGACCTGGTCGAGCTGGTGCGCCGGCGGGTCGCGGAGCGGCAAGGGCCGTGATCGAGGAGCGCCTCCTCGAGCTGGTTCGGGCGGCGCTCGAGGTCGCGGCGGGGGAGCTCGGTTTCGAGGGCGACCTGCCCGAACCCGAGCTGCTTCCCACGAAGCAGAAGGCGCATGGCGACTTCGCGACGAACGTCGCGCTCGTGCTGGCGTCGAAGGCGGAGAGGAACCCGCGCGACGTGGCCGAGGCGATCCGCGAAGCGTTCCCGGATGCGCCGTTCGTCGAACGCGTCGAGGTCGCCGGTCCCGGGATTCCTGAACCTCTTCGTCACCGACGCTGGCTTCACGACGCGCTCCGTGAGGTGGCGTCGCGGGGTTCGTCCTATGGCGCGGCGGCGCCCACGGTCGGCGGGTCCAGGTGGAGTTCGTCAGTTCCAACCCCACGGGGCCGTTGACGATCGGCCACGCGCGCAACGCCGCGATCGGCGACGCGCTCGCTCGGCTGCTCGAGCACCGGGCTGGGAGGTCGAACGCGAGTACTACTTCAACGACGCCGGGGGGCAGATGGATCGGTTCGGCCGGTCCGTGGAGGCGCGGCTGCTGCAGCTGTTGGGCGGGACGCCGAGCTGCCCGAGGACGGGTACCGCGGCGACTACGTCGCGGATATCGCGCGGGACATCCTGGAGGCGGAAGGTCCCGGGCTCGCCGACCTGGCGGAGGACGAACGGTTCGCCGGTCTGCGGGAGCGCGGGGCGCGAGCGGATCCTCGAGGGGATCAAGGAGACGCTCGAACGTTTCGGCGTGCGCTTCGACGTCTATCGGTCCGAGCGCGAGCTGGCGGAGGCCGGCGAGATCGACGAGGCGATCGATCGGCTCCGCGACGCGGGATACATCTACGAGGACGAGGGCGCGGTGTGGTTCCGCTCGACGGCGTTCGGGGACGACAAGGACCGTCGGTCGTCAGGTCGAACGGCGTGCACACGTACTTCGCGGCCGACTGCGCGTACCTGATCGACAAGTTCGCCCGTGGGTTCGACCACCTGATCTACGTCTGGGGCGCCGATCACCACGGCGACGTCGCGCGGGTGAAGGGTGCGGCGGAGGCGCTGGGCTTCGATCCCGACGACGGTCGAGATCGTGCTCTATCAGTTCGTCGCGTTCCTCCGCGACGGCGTCCCGGTGCAAGATGAGCACGCGCGCCGGCGAGTTCGTCACGCTGGATGCACTGATCGACGAGGTCGGCACGGACGCGGCGCGGTTCACGCCTGCTGCAGTTCTCGAACGACTCCGCCGTGAACTTCGACATCGAGGTCGTGAAGCAGCAGACCATGGAGAACCCCGTCTACTACGTCCAGTACGGACACGCGCGGATCGCGAGCATCCTCCGCAAGGCGGCGTCGCAGGGCGTCGCGATGAAGGCCGATCGCCGACGTCGACCTGTCGCTCCTGACGCACGACAGCGAGCTCGACCTGCTCCGCGCGCTCGCTGAGGTTCCGGGCAAGCTGGCGGTCGCCGCGCGAGCAGCGGGCGCCGCACCGGCTGACGCACGCATCTCAGGAGCTGGCCGCGACGTTCCACCGCTTCTACACGGAGTGCCGGGTCGTCTCCGACGACGAGGCGCTGACGCAGGCGCGGCTCTGGCTCGCGACCGGGACCAAGCAGGTGCTCGCCAACCTGCTCGGGCTGCTCGGCGTCTCCGCGCCCGAGGTCATGGACCGGGCCGATGGCTGAGCGGACGGCCCGGCTCGGGACCGACCAACGGACGGGTGACGTCGCCACCGTCGCCGAACCCGTGGCCCGCGAACGCCTCGTTCGAGGCCGACGGATGTGGATCGCCGGCCAGAACGCCGCGCTGTTGGCCGAGCGGTTCGCCACGCCGCTGCTGGTGTTCGATCAGGACGACCTCACCGCCCGGCTCCGCGCGGCGCGGCTGGCGTTCCCGAAGACGTTCTACGCCGTGAAGGCGTTCACGGCACACGCGATGCTCCGCCTGGCCGTCGACGAAGGGCTCGACCTCCTCGGCCGCGAGCGGCGGTGAGGTCGAGGCGTGCGTGCGCGCGGGCGTGCCCTCCGCACGTGATCGCGTTCCACGGCCGGAACAAGTCCGACGACGAGCTCGCGCTCGCCGTCCGTGCACGCGTCGGGCTGGTGATCGCCGACGGGTCTGGATGAGCTGCGGAGGCTGGATGCCGCCGCCGCGTCGGTGGATGTCGTGCAGCCGTATCCTGCTCCGCGTGAACCCGGGTGTGCGGGTCGAAACGCACGAGTCGATCGCGACCGGGCACGAGTCGACCGCGTTCGGCGTGCCGGCTTCGGCGGCGTCCGAGACGGTCGCGTCCGCGGCGTCGTTGCCGAACCTCCGGTTCCTGGGACTCCATGCGCATATCGGCTCGCAGGTCCCCGCCACCGAGCCGTTCCTGCGGGAGCTCGACGTCCTGGTGGCGTTGACCGCCCGGCTGCGTGAGCAGCACGGCATCGCCGTCGAGCTGCTCGACATGGGCGGCGGATTCGCCATCACGTACACCGACGAGCCGGCCCCGACGATCTCGGAGACGGCGGCCGCCGCGGAGCGGCGCCTGCGCGTCCCTTGTGGGGAGCGGGGC
>CAVSLX010000004.1:0-127259 GCA_963728735.1 uncultured Actinomycetes bacterium
TCTGGTTCCGCGACCGGGTGGCGCGGGTCTTCGGCTTCGAGTACCGGATCGAGGTCTACACGCCCGGCGACAAGCGCACGCACGGGTATTGGACGCCGCCCGCATCCTGCACGACGGCCACCTCGTCGGCCGGGTCGACGCGAAGGCGCACCGCGCGGAGCGCCGCCTCGAGGTCCGTCACGTGCACTTCGAGCCGTGGGTCGCGGAGGGCACGCTGCCTCCCGTGGGCCAGGCGCGCCTCGATGAGAGCGCGGTGATGGCCGGGGTCGGCGACGCGCTGGCCTCGCTCGCGAATTTCGTGAGCGCGGACCGGGTGATGCTGGGCCGGGTGACGCCGGCCCGGCTCCTGGCACCGCTGGACGGGGGCGCTGCAGGCCGCGGTCAGCCGACCTCCTCGTACCGGAAGCAGCTCACGAGATGGTCGTTCACCATCCCCACCGCCTGCATGAACGCGTAGCAGATCGTCGAGCCGACGAAGGTGAAGCCGCGGCGCTTGAGGTCTTGCTCATGCGCGTCCGACTCGGCCGTGCGCGGGGATCTGGCGCGAGCGACCGCCAGGGGTTGGCTGGCGTGCCGTCCACGAACGCCAGACGTACGCGTCGAAGCTGCCGAAATCCACCTGCACGGCGCAGGAACGCCTTGGCATTGTCGACCGTGCCTCGACTTCAGCGGTTACGAACAATGCCGGGTCGCGCATCAGCCGCTCGACGCCGGGCCGGAGTGAAGCGCGCGACCTTCGCCGGATCGAAGCCGGCGAAGGCGCGCCGGTAGCTCTGGCGCTTGTTCAGGATCGTCTACCAGCTCAGCCCCGCTTGTGCGCCTTCGAGCGTCAGGAACTCGAACAGCGACGCGGTCGTCGTGCACCGGCACGCCCCACTCGGCGTCGTGGTACGCGATGTCAAGTCGGTGTCCGCGCCCACGCACAACGCTGCACGGCTGCCCGCGAGCTCATGCGGGCGTGAGACTGGCCCCGTGCTCCGCGAGGAGTTCCCGCAGCAGCGTGCGGTGGCAACGGTACTCGTCGCGCGCAGTAGCAGCCCACCGAGAAGTCGGCCTGGTGCGACAGCGCCGCGAGCATGCAGGAGCCGTGGCGCTCCGGTGCCCCCATCTCCCTCCGGTACCGCCTCGCGTAGCTCGCCCACCGCCGTCGTGAACGGCCGGGAGAGGGCCGAGCTCACCAGCGGGCCGTCGGCGAGAGCTCCGGAATCCACACGTCGAAGAGTCCCGGGCCGCGTAGTCCTCCTTCTTCACGCCGCGTGGCGGCCGCCGCACGGTGCCGAGCCCAGTCCTTCCCCGCTCGCGCGGGGCTCCGAGCCTGACGAACGGATGGCCACGGCTGCCCTGCGCGCTACTTCCCGCTGCGCGACCCAAGAACGCAGTGAGCACGCCGAGTCCAATGAAGGCGCCGCCGGTGAAGTACCGCCCGAGGGCGCCGGCGCCGGACGCGCGCGCGAGCGTCGGGGCGACGGCGCCGGCCGCGATGGCATACGCGGTGTCGGTGACCGCGGCCATCGCCACGAACAGCGAGCCGAGCGCCAGGCTCTGCAGCACCGGGGCGGCGTCGGCGCTCATGAACTGGGGGAGGAACGCCGCGAAGAAGATCGCCGTCTTCGGGTTGAGCAAGGCGACGATGAAGCCATCGCGGAAGATGCGGCCCATGGTCGCCGGCGCCGCTGCGCCTCTCCCGTGGTCGCCGCGCGGAGCGCGCAGTGCCTGGATGCCGAGGAACACGAGATAGAGCGCGCCGGCGTACTTCACGATCGTGAAGGCGAGCGACGAGACCGCGAAGATCGCCGCGAGCCCGAGGGACGCCCCGGCGGCGTTGCCGAGGTTCCCCAGCGCGACTCCCGCCACCGACGCGAGACCGAAACGCCGACCCTGGAGCAGGCTGCGCGTGACGACGTAGAAGACGCCGGGGCCGGGCGTCACCGCGAGGATCCAGCTGGCCACCAGAAAGGCGGACAGCAGCGGCCACGCCGGCAGGAGATCGTTCACGGAAGGTCCACGATCTCGATCCAGTTCGGGTTCTGGCCCATCGGGTAATCCTTCAGTTTATTCAGCTTCCCGCTCCGGGGTCGATTCTGTAGGTCGACATCGCGTGCGAGAGTTGTCCGACCGCAAGCAGGTAGCGGCCGGAGGAATCGATGGCGAATCCGCGCGGCTGTTTTTCGGTCGGCACGCTGCCAATGCGGCGTCAGGGTTCCGTTCGCCGGATCGATCCTGAAGCCGGCGAGCGTGCTCGACCTGCGCTCGGACGCGTAGAGGAACCTGCCGTCGGGCGTGATGTGAAGGTCTGCGGCCGAGGGCTTCCCTGGAAACCGGGCGGCAGCGCGCTGACGCTCTGCTTCTCCTTGAGCTGCCCCGTGGCGGCGGCGTAGTCGAAGACGTAGACCGCAGCATCGGTCTCGCCGAGGACGTAGACGATCTTGCCGTCGGGATGGAACACGAAGTGGCGCGGCCCGGTCTTCTCTTTCAGGCCACCGATGCCGGCGCGCGGGCGTAAGCGTGCCCGTGGCCGCGTCGAATCCGAACACGTTGACAAGGTCGTTGCCCAGCGTCGGTACCAGGACGATAGCGGTTCTCGGCGTCCGCGAGGATCGAGTGCGCGTTGGGATGGTTCTCGAGCACCTGGCGCGGCGGCTGGACGGTGCCGGGCGGGCCGATCGGGTTCACGGTGACCTTGTGCCCGGGATAGGAGGCGCCGAGGAGGAAGCGGCCTGTGCGATCGACGGCGATGTAGGCCATGCTGTCGGCGAGCGGGCCGCTCGCGACGTACTCAGTCTGCCGCTCGCCGGGTCGATCGCGAAACCCGCCGCGATCATCGGCTCGCCGCGCGTCCCGGCATAAAGAAACCGGCGATCGGGGCTCACCGCCATCGGTGTCGAGGTGCCGGGCTTGATGACACCGGGAATGGCCACCTTCTCTACGAGCGTCAGGTCGCCGCTCTGCCGATCGAGTTGCAGCACGTAGATCTCGTTGCTCTCGGTGTTGCCGACGTAGACGAACGTGGCGGCCCGCGCCGGCGTTGCCATCAGCGTTGCCGAGCCCAGGACGACGATGATCGAGGCTGCCAGGAGCCCGCTCCACCATCTCTCGCGCATGGGTCGCCTCCGCTCATTTTCGGGACGCCAGGACCAGCACGAGCGCGACGACCGCGGGCAGCGCCTGGACCCACAGGATCGTGCGGCTCGCCGTGAGCCCGCCGAAGATCCCGGCGAGCGTGACGCAGGCGAGGAAGAAGACCTTCAGCCGAAATCCGGATGCGCCCAGCGAGAGACCCCATACCAGCCCCGCCGCGAGGAAGCCGTTGTACAGGCCCTGATTCGCCGCCAGCGTTCGCGACGCCGCGGCGAACTCCGGCGTGAGGCCGAAGGGCGGTCGTCAGCCGGCATTTTCCTCACCGAGATCTTCGCCAACCTCGAAACGTGCACGCGCCGACGACCTCGACCCGATCATCGGCACCTGGCGACCCGATCTCGTCGTCCACGAAGAGCCGAGCTTGCGGGGCCGCTCGTCGCGACCGCCCACGGGGTCCCATACGTCGACCTGAGCTACGGGTCCCTCATCGGGTCAGCACTGCTCCGGGCGGCCGGCGAGGCCGCAGCTCCCCACTGGCGGGCGCGAGGACTGGAGCCACATCCGGTCGCCGGCCTGTTCCGCTACCTGTACGTCGACACGTGCCCGCCTTCGTTGCAGTCGCCGGAGATCGCCTCCGTCGCTGAGGTGCAGCGACTGCGGCCTGCCGCCGCCGAGCGCCCGGACGTCGACCCGCCAGATTGGCTCCATCGGCTCGATTCGGCCGCGATCGTCTACCTCACCATGGGGGCGGTCGGGAACCGCGCCCTGGACGTCTTCCGGACGGTGATCGAGGCGGTCGCGACGAGGACATCGCCCTCATCGTCACCGTCGGCCGCAACAACGACCCGGCGCGACTTGGACCACAGCCGAGAACGTGCGCGTTCACCAGTACATCCCGCAAGGTGTACTGCTGCCCCGGTGTGACGCTGTGATCACCCACGGCGGATCGGGGACAACCCTCGGGGCGCTCGCCTTCGGTGTTCCCCTCGTGCTCCTCCCCCAAGGGGCCGACCAGTACGCCAACGCCGAGCGCATCGTCACCGCCGGCGCCGGACTACAGCTCCTCCGGGATGACCTCTCGGTCGACGCCGTCCGCGACCCGCTGCGCGCCGTGCTCGACAATGCCAGCTACCGGCGTTCCGCCAAGGCATCCAGACGGAGATCCACGAAATGCCCGACACTCGGGACGCGATCAAACGGATCGAGGCGCTCACCCGAGGATCGAACCATTCGGCACTCGGCGTTGTCGCGGCCGAGCTCCGGCGTCTGTGCGTCGTCGCTCCGGGCGAGCCGGCGCCAGCCGATGATTGATTGTCAGCGCGCCGCCGCCGGAAAGGTCATGGACAGACGGCGGAGTCCGGCGGCAGGGTGAGGTCGAGCAGGTACGTGTCGATGTAGGTGTCGGCGCAGTCGTCCTTGCCGTAGGCGGCGTGACCGGCGCCGGCGTAGGTGAGCAAGTGGCCGTGTTCGAGCCAGCCGGCGCTGCGTGGGCCGACTCGTAGGGGGTGGCGGGGTCGCCGGTGTTGCCGATGACGAGGATCGCGGGGTTCCGCCGCGGTGACGGGTCAGCGTGCGGGCGCCGCGGCCGGCCAGTGCGTACAGGGGAGCGCGAAGGCGTGGACGTAGCCGCCGATCAGTCCGGGAACCACGGTGGCCGCGCGGGCCGCTCGCCGCGGCGCGCGCCTCGACGTCGTCGGCGGTGGTCGGTTGGGGGAGGTCGAGGCAGTTGATCGCGAAGGCGGACCGAGGTCGAACTCGCCGATGAACGCGTCGGCGAACAGGTCGAGGAGGTTCCCGACGCCGCGCTGGCCTTCGGCGACGGCTCGTAGAACCGGCGTTGTAGACTCGTCGTCGTAGGTGACGGCGATGCCGGCGAGCCCCACTGCGTTGCAGTCGACCCTCGGCCGTCGCCGGTGCGCAGCGGAGCGGTGCGGTCTGCTTCGACGAGCTCCCGATAGGCGTGAGGGGGTCGCCGTCGATCGGGCAACCGGGTCCGCAGGCGTCGAGAACGTCGGCGAGGCCGCGGTCGAAGGACGCGGCGGCGCGCGAGCTGTTCGCCGAGGTCCTGCTCGGGATTGATGACGCCGTCGAGCACCATCGCCCGCAGACCGTCGGGGAAGCGTTCGGCGTAGCGGAGTCCGATCAGGGTGCCGGAGGAGAAGCCGAGGTAGGTGAGCGGCTCGCCGCCGAGCGCCAGGCGGATCGCCTCGAGGTCCTTCACCGCGGCGTCCGTCCCGATGTGACCGAGCAGCGGCGCGGTTCTCGGTGGTGCACGCCTCGACGGCTGCGCCGAGCGCCTCACCGAGGACGGCATGCCCGGCGTCGTCGGTGTGGAGCGAGGTCCGTAGCGAGGAACGCGTCGGCGAGCGTGATCCGCAGTCGAGCGGCGTGGTCCCGTTCACCGTCGACGGCATCGACCACGGCCTCGTCGCCGCCATCCTGGGCTACGAGCACGGCATCGGCGTGCGCAACGGTTGCTTCTGTGCCCACCCCTACCTCGCCTACCTCCTCGGCCTGGACCGCCTGGCCGTGCGTCGGTGGGCGACCCGCGTCCACGACGGCGACAAACGCGATGCCCCGGGCATGGTGCGGATGAGTCTCGGCTTCTACAACGAAGTCGAGGACGTCGACCGCCTCGTTGACGCGCTTCGCAGGATCGCCGCTGGCGACGTGGCTGGACGCTACGCGTGCGATGACCAAGGTGAGTACCGCCCGACCGCAGCGCATGCGCTCGCTGTCCGCGGCACACCGCGAGGCTGAGCCGGGCCGGACGTCGACCCGGCGTGCTCGGTGCCGCCGCGTCGGACCGAACGTTTCGACTGAATGAGGCTCGCTGCTGGTATGAAACCGCATCTCCGCGAGTACGGGGCGCAGGGGCGCCGAAGGCGGGTGATGCGCGAGACCGACTGGTCTGTGCGACGTCGGTCAGGCGGCGCGGTGAACGGCAACGAGATCGTGGCCGAGCGCCATTGCCCATCCGGCGTCGTCGAACGCGATCGGCCATGCCCATCCGTCGTTGCGATCGACATGAGTCACCTGGCGCGGATGCCCGTGGTCGTCAACGATGTCGCCCGGCTGGAGATCGTCGGCGTAAATCGTGGTCATCGAACACTCCCGTCCCATCGATGGCGTCCGATCATGTGCGTCACGCGTGCCATCACCCACAGGAGCCTGATCGGGTGCCAGAGATACACGCCATTGGACGTCATCATCTATCTGACACGCGTGCGCCGGCATCGGGGGGAGCCCGTGCCCACTGGTCCGTCGGCGCCCGCGGCCCCTCAAGTCCGCCACCCGGCGGGGGCGCGAGGGTCGGGCATGTAGGCGCAGTAGGTGCCGGTGCGGATGGTGCGGCTGAGATGCTCGCCGAGCTTGGGGGTGGTGCTCAGCGATCCGGGTGATCGCCTGGCGGATGGCGCGGGTCACGCCGGCTCGAGCGCGCTCGGACGCGGACGCGGCTCGTCGATCGCGACCGCTCAGGCCAACGGCGCGCGAGAGCTCTCGAAGCAGGAAGTCGCGTTCGGCGTCGGCCTGCGCGGCCCGCTCGCCGTCGCCGATCGGCGTGCGCCTGCTCGATGTCGTCGTCGATCTCGGCGAGGCGTCGGCGGTAGGCGTCCTTGGCTCGCGCGTCGAGCATCTCGCCGGCGTCGCCGAGTGCCGAGCGCGGCAGGCCGGCCGCGTGGCTGCTGTCGAGTGTGCGCACCGCTGCCGGTCTCGGCGGCGACGAGATCCAGCACGTGGTACTCCCGGCCCGGGTCGGCGAGGAGCCGGGCGAGGTAGTGCATGCCCTTGAGGTCGCGCACGCGGACGGTGTGCCCGTCGAAGATCACCGTCCAGTAGTCACCCTCGCGACGAAAGACGTTGACGCTCGCAGCCGGCTGCTCGTCGAGTCGCGTCGTGGTGCGCGACGTCCGCTGCTGGGGACACCGTCGGCGCGGCTTCGATCTCGTCGAGGATCGTGCGGGCCGCTTGGCGCTCCAAGTCGGCCCGCTGCTCGCTGCCGCTGGCGTGGTGGGCGTCGGCGAGGCCGAGTCGGGCGATCGCCGCCTCGTAGGGGGCGCCGACTTCGTTCCACAGTCGCACCGCTTCGGACAGGGACTGTTCCGCGCCCGTCGCGTCGCCGTCGGCGAGCCGCACCCTGTCCTCGGGCGTGGGCGGCGCTGGCGACCAGCGCTTTGCTCTCGAACCGGGCGGCGATGAGATCGAGCTCGTCGGCGGCCGATCGGGCCCGGTCGATGTCGCCGGCCGCGATCTCGATCTCGACCTGCGCCTCGAGCAGCGGGGCGCGCTGCAGGTCGGTGTTCGGTGGTCGCTCCTTCGACGGCACCCGCAAGGGGTGCTCGAGGGCGTCTCGGATGGAGGCCGCCGCGGCGGCCACGTCGCCTTGGGCCAGACGCACCAGCGCGAGACCCGGTTGGGGATCCCACCCGGCGCGATGAGCGGCCAGCAGGGCTTCCTCGGCGCCGGCGATGTCTCCCTGGTGCAGTCGGATCCGTCCGAGCTCGTTCAGCGGCCACCCCAGCTCGCGCCGCAGGTAGGGGCGCAGTTCCTCGCAGGCCATCAGCGCCTGACTCTGCGCCTCGTTGCACGACCCGCGCAGCCTGAGGATCTCGGCGCGGTGGACCCGGCAGCGCCCGTGGAGGCTGCCGATGGCGTTCGTCTCGCACCACCGCTCCATCGCCTCGGTCCACTGCTCGGCCACGTCATACAGGGCGAGGCCCTGCAGGGCGCACACCAGCTCGCAGTAGACGACCCCGGTCGACAGCGGATCGAGCTCCCCGGAGACGGTCGCCACCCCGGCCTCGTCGAGCAGCGCCAGACCTTGCTGGACATCGCCGTCCAGGATGAGCAGCCGGGCTTCGGCCACCCGTCCGATGGCGCACGCCGCCGGGTCACACGCGCGAACCCACCTCGATCGGCCCGCCGGGCCCACTGCCGAGCGCCGGGCAGGTCGCCGGTCAGCATCCGCTCGTAGGCGCGCACGACCGCCAACCAGGCGTGCGCCGGCGTCTCGTCCGCGACCTTCGAGCAGCCGCTCCGCGCGTGCCAGCCAGCCGCGCACCGGTGCCATCAGCGCGGTGTCGAAGAGCAGGTGCATCGCCACACGGACGGCCGCACCTGCGGCCGCGACCTGGTCACCGGCCTGGATGCAGGCGGCGTGGGCGCGTTCCCACGCCTCGATGGTCACATCGAGATGGCCGGCCGCGTAGGCGACCTCGCCGAGCACCGGCAGATCGGCGGGGGCCAGGAGACCGTCCGCGTCCGCCTCCATGAGCAGGTCGAAGGCCTGCTGCCAGTCCCCCCGGGCTGCCGCGGCACGGGCGCGCTCGACGAGGCCAAGACCAGCGCCATCGCTCATCGCACGCCTCCCGAATCCGTGGCCGATCGGAGCCCGGGATCAACCGGCGCCGAACGTAACCGTGAGGGTTACCGCCGTAACAGTCTTGCTCACGCACCTCGGTTGGAGACCACGACGTCCCCGAGCCAACGAGACAATCCCGAGGAGAACTCATGAACAGCGCAACCGCCGCTTCGACGCAGGAACCGATGTCCGCGAACACGCAAGCACGTCCCGCGATCAGGAACCGTCCGCACGAACGGGCAGGAGCTGTACTACGAGATCCACGGAGACGGCCCACCACTCGTCCTGGTGATGGGGATCGGATACGACTCGTCGCTGTGGACGCTGCAACAGGTCCCCGAACTCTCCACCCGGTTCCGGGTCGTCCTCCTCGACAACCGCGATGCCGGCCGCAGCTCCCGAGCCGATCACCCGTACACCATCGCCGACATGGCCGACGACGTCGCCGGTCTGCTCGACGCCCTCGACATCCACCGCACCCATCTGCTGGGCCTGTCGATGGGAGCATGATCGGGATGGAGTTCGCGCTGCGGCATGCGGATCGTCTGGATCGGCTGGTGCTCGCAGGACCGGGTGCGGCGCCCGCTCGCAGCGCCGTCGACCCGATCTCCATCTGGAACTGGGTCAAGGCCAACGACCCCAGCGGAGAGGTGTTCGGCGCTCAGCAGTTCACCTGGCTGTTCTCCTCGGCCTTCCTGCGCAACCAGCAGGCGGTGCAGGAGACGATCGCACTGCTGGCGAGCAATCCGAACCCGATCGAGCCGCGAGGCCTACGACCGCCAGGCTCAGGCCTACCTGCAGTTCGACGCCCTCGATCGGCTCGGCGGCATCACGGCCCCGACCCTGGTGATCGTCGGTGAGCAGGATCTGCTGACGCCGCCGTGGGTCGCCCGCGAGGTCGCCGACGGGATCCCCGGAGCCCGGTTCGAGCTCGTCACCGGCGACGGCTCATCACACGTGCTGCCGCTGGAGCGCCCAGACGACTTCAACCAGCTGGTGATGAACTTCCTGGCCGAGTGACAGCTCCCGCCGATCGACAATCCCTCAACACCCAACCAACCAGGAGGAACCATGCCCCTTATCCAAGTGAAACTCATCGAAGGCGTCTTCGACGCAGCCGAGAAAGAAGCAATCATCGAGAAGCTGACCGACGCCATGGTCAGCGTCGAGGGCGAAGTGATGCGGCCCGTCACATGGGTCGTCATCGACGAGGTCGCAGACGGTGAGTGGGGCATCGCCGGCAAGCCCCTTCACACCGGCGACCTCGTCGGCATGCGCTCCGCTGCGCAGTAGCCGCACTCGCCACGGCCCGTGCAGCTCATCGAAGTGCACATCGGGCATCGCCGACCAGTCGGCCACGCCGACTCACCCTCGGCGTGGCAAGGCGCGGGCGGCGTGTTTCGCAGCGATGAAGCGTAGAGTGGACAGCGGGGCTGCTTGGCCCCCACCGCGTGGCTCCGAACCCTGGTCGCGTGTTGACCCGCCAGGAGGTTCAACGTGGTGCGCCTGTTCGTTCGGTTGTCCACGCTCGGTCCTGCGCTGTGGCCGACGCCTACGGTCAGATCACCGTCTCGCCGAGCAGTCGGTGTTCACCTGCGAGGTGACGTCCTGCCGCCGCCGACAGTCGCCGCCGACCGTGATGCACCGCTCGCTCGCGCGGTCGCTGGCCGTGACGGCGTAGGTCCCGACGCGTTGTTCGGGTTGTCGTTCGATTCGTTGAATCGGGCTCAGCAGTTCATGCTCGCGGTCAACGGGCTGGCCCAGGACCGCAAGATGCATCTGGTCGATGCCGTGCTGGTAGTGAAGGGCGACGATCACGTCCGGGTGCGAGAGACCATCGACCCGCAGCCTGGCCGGTCGGCGCTGACGGCCGCCGTCTGGACGGGGTTCATGGGTCTGATCCTTGGCGGACTGGTCGGATGGATCGTCGGGACCGTCGTCGGGCTCGGTCGTCGGAGCTGTCGCGGCCAAGGTGATCGATCGCGGGATCCCCGATGACTGGGTCGGCTGGTTCAAGCTGGCGGTCCGGCCTCACACCGCGACGGTCGTGGTGCTCGCGGGCGCGATCGATCAGGCCGCGCTCGGAGCCGAGTTGGCACGCTTCCCGGGTGCTCGACTGGTGCACACGACGATCCCTGCTGAGGCGTTCTCGCAGTTGAGGTCGGCGTTCAGCGACGACGCACCGTCGCCGTCGGCAGCTGCCGATGTGTAGCGCCACGTACCTGCCTTGGCGGGTGGGTTCGCCACCGTGGTCGTTGGATGGCACACGACGAGGGAGGTCGCGATGACCGATTCGGACGGGACCGCGTCCCTTGAGGTCAACCTCCGCCTCGGCAACGGGCTGAAGGAACACGACCGCCAACGGGTCCTGCGCCGCCTTTCTGGGCTCGATGCGCGGCTGCGCTCGTTCCGGGCCGATGCCGTGGACCTCCTTGTAACGGTCAAGGAGCGTGGAACGCGAAGCCAGCGGACGACGCTGGAGGCCATGATCGCCAGCCAGCCACGCCTCGTTGCGTCGTCAGTGCGCACTGGGCTCGACGAAGCCCTCTCCGAGGTGAGCGGCGAGCTCGTCCGGCTGCTGACGGACGTCAAGACACGACGGGAGCCAGCTCACCGGCACCATCACGATGCCGGCTCAACCCGCTGACCAGCGGGTGCACGTCCACACCGAGGCGGCTCGGGTAGCGTCACCGCCGACGCCATCATCGTGCGCTCCGTGTGGCCGGGGTGCGACGTTTTGACCTCCTCTATTGCGACGCCTTGAACCGTGAAGCCCAAGGGAGGGCGCTCGATGTCTGTTCCACGTTGTCGTTTGCGGTTTCGATCCGTGGCCGTCGTGTCCGCGACCGCTCACGCCAGCCTCGTCTGCCTCCCGTCACCCGCCGCGGCCGGGGCGCCGACAGTTCAGCACGTCATCTCGATCGCGAAAGCCCGAGCTTTGCCCCTGGGGACGGTGGTCACCGTGGATGGCTCGGTCACTACTCCCTCCGGGGCGTTCGAGTCGAGCTTCTTCGACAAGGGCTTCGGTCTCCAGGATCGCAGTGCCGGCATCTACGTCAGTGTCCCGCAGGATCTGGGTGTCGCGCCGAGCCGCCGGGCGCGTGTCACCGGGAGGCTGGCGGACAGCTTCGGTCTGCTGATCCTCGTGCCCACAGGTCCCTCTGACGTCAGGCTCCACGGCGCCGGGCGCAGGGTGAAGCCGAAACCCGTGGCCACTGGCGAAGTCGGCGAGGCGACCGAAGGGCTGCTCGTCACCACCATCGGCACCATCACCCAGGGGTCCCAGAACGATCTCCCCTTCGGCTTCAAGCTGTCGATCGACGACGGTACGGGCGAGCTCGTGATCTTCGTCAACGTCCAGACCGATATCGATCTATCCGGGTTCGCGGTTGGACAACGGGTGAGCGTCACCGGGTTCAGCGGCCAGTTCGCCGACCACTACGAAGTCCTCCCGCGCAGCCCAGACGATCTTTTCGAACTCGGCCCCTGAGGCGGTGCGGTCCAGGCGTGGTGTGCGAACACCACGTCGTCGAGACGCGGTTCCCGCGTGCACTCGGACCGGTGGTCCGTACGATCAGCCGCGGTCCGCGGGCGAGGTTGGAGGTCATGTCGCCCGTGTAGGGCGCCCAGGAGGGGCTCCAGTACGTGGCGTCCCCCCCACACTCCTCGTTCGCCGGTGTAGCCGTGGAGTACCGGCGACGGGATCTCGGTGGTGGTCGACATCTGGGTGTCGCGCATTCCCAATGGCCTCAGGATGCGCTGCTGGATCTGCTCGCTGACCGGCCCGCCGCCGACCTTCCGCAGGATCTCGCCGAGAAGGACGAAGTTGGTATCGGAGAACGTCCAGCTAGTTCCGGGCGGGAAATCGAGCGGCGGGCTGACGCCGTATTGGATGATCTCGTCGGGCGTCCACGTCTTGAAGACGTCGGCGTGGTACACGTTGAGGAAGGACTGTTCGTTCACGTAGTGGACGTATCCCGACGTGCTCGAGGCAAGCATTTCAACGGTGATCTCGCCGGCGTGAGGCAGTGACGGGTACCACTTCGAGAGCTTGTCGTCGAGGCTGATCTCGCCGCGGTCGACCAACTGCAACAGCAGCGTTGTGGTGATCGCCTCGGTGACGTTCCCGATCCGGAAGTGGTCGGCGTCCGTCGCTGGCACCTCGGGCGAAGCAGTGCCGAGCGCACCGGTCGCTACCGCCGTGCCATCGCGCCAGACCCCATAGACAGTGGCCTGCAACGAGTACTGCTTCATCAGATCACCCACCGTCTCAGCGAGCTTGGGAGCCTGAGAGGCGGCCGACTGGGCTGCGTCGTTGGCGCCGCTGCCCAAGCACCCCGCAGCAACGGTGAACACCAGCCCCATCGCGACGAGACGTCGAAGGTCCATCGAGCCTCCCCCAATCGTCCGATGACCACCGGGACCTTACCGGCAAACCGAGAGACGCTGAGGCGTCGCTTACCCGACGCGCAGGCCGCGCGCGGCCCGACGTTGTTCAACGAGATCATCGAGATCGTCCGGGATCGCGGACCTGGTGGCACGGAGGCAACGGACGGAGTCGAGTCTCGATCTGACGTGACGGAACCTGAACTGGCGGTCGCGGGCGAGGCGTCGCCCTCGATCCGGTAGTAGCGGACGCCAAGCGTGTGCGCCACCCGTCGGCGTCTTGGGATGCTCCGGATCGGGCATCGTGGGTGGCGTGAGCGAGTGCGCTCGGTACGAGCTGAGCCTGGAGTTTGAAGCCCGTGGTGCTCCCGGGATCGTCGAAGTGAGCCTGTGGGTCAACGACGATCCATCTCGCGTCGGGGCCGGTCGTGAGGCCGTCGGCGCCGCATCTTGCCCGCCGTCAGGCCCTCGCTCCGCCGTCTCCGTTTGCGCCCTGCGGTGAGCGCTCGTGGCGCACTCACCGCTCACCGAGCCGGTCAGCAGCTGAAGAAGGTGTCGAATCCTGGCCCGCCGTTGCAGAGGTCGACGTTGGGCCCGCCGTCGAGGTAGTCGTCACCGGCTTCGCCCCACTCCAGGTCGTCCTGGAGCTGGCCATAGATGACATCGTTGCCGTTGCCGCCCTGACCGCGGTCGTCACCCTTGCCCAGGCACAGGACGTCAGGGCCGCCAAGGCCGTCGACGTCGTCGTTGCCGGCATAGGCCCTGATGAAGTCCGGCCCTGGGCCGCCGATGAGGACGTTGGCGAAGTCGTCGCCGTCGATGACCGTCCAACCGGCCGCCGCGTAGGCCGCCACGGCGGACTCGCAGTTGGCGCCGCCGGGGGCGATCAGACCGAGCGGATCGCCGGGCACGGCGAGCCCGGCGGACGCCGAGGCGGTCAGCCGCCGACGAGGGCGGTGGCGAAGACCGCCACCCCGGCGACGCGGATGGTGTGGTGCTTGAACATGGGTGCTCCTTCTGGCTGTCGTCGCCTTCCGACGAGACGACACGCTCATCAGACGGCAGCGCCGTTAGCGGCGCGCTAGCGACCTGCAGCGCGGGCGCCGGCTAGCGCCCGGCTAGCGGAGCGTCGGCAGTCTGTCCCGCAGTCACGGCGAAGGTCGCGCCATCGTTCCCGAGGAGGACTATCAACCATGAAGACCAGGACCATGCTCGCGACTGCGGCTGTCGTCGCCGCCATCAGCGCCGTTGCCGGCGCCGGCAACGCCTCCGCAGCCTCCGGCGCGGGGTACAAGGACTACTGCGACGACACCGCATCCGCCGTCGCCGACGGCTACACGGTGTTGTTCGTGCCCGCCGGCGGCCTGCCGTTCGACGGCACCGACAACGACGACGTGATCATCGGCACCGGAGGCGTTGACGACATCGATGCGAAGAACGGCGACGATGTCGTGTGCGCCATGTTCGGCAACGACGAGGTCAACGGTGGGCGAGGCGAAGACTCGATCTTCGGCTACATGGGCCGCGACGACCTCGACGGTGAGGACGGAGACGACTACCTCGACGGCGGCAAGGGCGACGACGAGCTCCATGGTGGGGACGACCGTGACATCCTCGACGGTGGCGATGACGTCGACACCTGCAACGGTGGGCTGGGCACGGACACGTTTACGTCCTGCTGAGCACGGTGATCTGGGGAGGCGCCGCACGGCTGCGCCTCCCCGGAGCTCATCGGTTCCTGTCTGCCCGCAGAAGATCGCGGGTCAGCTCCAGCTGGCCGTGGTGCTGGCAAGGTCGTCCACGCCGCGGATCAGCACGGCTTCGCGGTCCCATCTCCCCGCGGTGTCGTCGGCTCGGTAGCGCTCCGCGTTGTTGATCGGGTGGCCGGTGTCGTCACTCGGATGTTGCCGGGCGCGCCGAATCGGTGATCGGCACTTCCGCGCCTCGGCGCGGCACAGCGTCGTGTCCGGCGGTGTCATGCCGCGGGCAGTTGGCGCCAAATGGCGCGTCGGGTGCGGTGGCGATTCGCCCGCCGAGTCGAGCTTTCGGCAGCATCGTTGCGTGAAAACTGGCCTGCTATCTGACCGAGGCTTCCGGGGTCATCCGCCATGACCTGGACTGTAGACAGGGCGGCATTCTTGCCGACTCCACGCGTGGAGTGACGACATGAAGCGCATCTTGATGTCAAGCGGCGAAGTCGTTGGTTGTCGTGTTGTTGGTGATGTCGCGGATGAGGGGGAAGAGCTCTCGAGCGACGTAGCGCTTGAGGCAACGCATGATGTCGGGTTTGGAGAGGCCGTCGGCGGTGCGCCGGTTGACGTAGGCGATGGTTGGTTGATGGGTGGCCATGCGTGTCCGCACGATGGTCCACAGCGCCGAGTTGGCTTGTCGATCGCCGCCGCGGTTGAGCCGGTGACGCCGCGTCTTGCCCGACGAGGCTGCGACGGGTGTCGATCCGCAGAGGGCGGCGAAGGATTTCTCGTGGTGGAGCCGGTCGGGGTTGTCACCGGCGGTGACGAGGAGTTGCCCGGCGGTGTGATCGCCGACGCCGTGCACGGCGAGCAGGTCAGGGGCGATGTCGTTGAGGATCGTGCGGATGTCGGATCGGAGTGTTCGAGCTTCGTCGTCGAGGCTGCGCCAGCGGCGAGCGACGCTGCGCAGGGCGCGCCGCGCCGACGCTTCGACGGTCATGTCGTCGCCGGGTCGCCATCGTTCAGCGACGGCGACGATGCGCTTCAACGGAGAGGCCGGCGAGCTGGGAGCGCACGGCATCGGGGGCGGTGTCGCACAAGCTGTGCAACTGGTTGGCGGCGGCGGTGCGGGCCTTCATCGCCCCAGCTCGTGCGACCCGCAACTGGCGAACCGCCTCGACCGGCCCGGTCTGAGCCTTCGGGGTCACGCTGGCGTCACCGGCGAGCACCGCACGGGCCGCTGCTTCGGCATCGATCACGTCAGACTTGCCGCGGCGACGGCGGTTCTGACGGTTCGGGCGATTGACCTCGACGACTCGGACACCGGCTGCGCTGAGGTGTCGGGCCAGGCCAGCACCCCACGAACCGCACCCCTCCACACCGACCACGACGAGCTCGCCGTGGCTGCGCATCCATGCCAGCAGCTGCCGATAGCCACGGCTGGTCGTGGTGAACTCGGCCGTGGCCAAGAGCCGACCGACTGAGTCGATCACCGCCGCCACGTGGACGTGTTTGTGCGTGTCCACTCCACCCGTCACCCGGCCTACGTCGTCGTGTGTCAACGTGGTCATGCCGCCTCTCCTGTTCTCGGTTGAAGGTGGCACGCACCGTCCGGGAGGACGGACAGGACAGTGATGGGGCCTCTCGCACAGGCGCCTCTTCGGTCACGAAGCCCGACCGGAACGTGCACAGGACGAGGGCTCGCTCAACCGGTCGACGGGTCATTTCCAAGGCACCATCGTCGGGCCTGCCGTTCGGCGGGTCAGACCGGAAGAGCGAGCCCCCGCCCACTCTCTAGCCGGGCCAAGCCGGCACTCAAATCATCACTGCCGTTCGGCGTTCGTGTTCGCGGCGCTCCACTGGTCGTTCGGGCGCGACGTTCTGTACGCCTTGGGCTCCGGGGTCGTGCGGCCGTGACGGGGATCAGACGATCAGACGGTCATCGAGCTGTTGGCACTCTGATCTTGCGCAGCGGTTTGCCGCCATCGACGAAGAGTTGCCCGCCGGGGACGAGGGCATGGCCGAGTCGCTCAAGCGCGAGCGCTCCGGCGCGCGGGTCACGTCCGTCGAACGCGCCGACCCGCACGGCGAAGGCGATGTGGTAGCGCTCTTCGTCTGGATGGAGCTCGAGTTCCTCGGCGGCGACCTGACGAGCAGTCAGCCGCTTCGCCGCGATCAGGTCAGCGCCGGACTCTGTGAGCATGGCGATCGCCTTGGCCGAACGGTCGACTGCGAGCACGTGGCCGTGCGGTCCGACGCGGTGTGCAACCTCACGTGCCGCGGCGCCGGGGCCGCACCCGATCTCGATCACCCGCAGACCACGCCGAAGCGGCAGTGCGTCGACGATCACCTTGAGTCGGGGCGACAACGCAGACACAGACGCAACAGTGGATTGTGGCCTGCGTACTCCACGGTCCGCAAAGCGTGCGCTGTCGCCGGCGAGTCCCCGACGCTTGACTCGCCGTGTAGTCCCGCCGCGTTCTGAGGAGAAGCACTGACTTGCCCGGCGGTCAGCCGCAGCCTCCATCCTGGACCAGAACTCCGTGTGCGTCATGGTCGGTGCCCCCGCACGGCGAGCCACGGCTTGTCCCCGTGTGAACCGACCTCGTCCACGTCCCATCCAGCAGCGGAGAACTGGGAACGCAGGTCAGGCTCCCGCCACAGCGTGTCGGTGTATGGCCGGGGCGCATCGGGGGTGCCGTAGGTGGACCGATCCTCGCCGTCGCCCTCTTTGAACGAGGCGTGGATTCGACCACCCGACCTGGTCGCCTCGGCGAGCCGACCGAGCACGATGACGAGGTCTTCGCGATCGACATGGAACAGACAGGCACACGACCAGACACCGTCGTACGGCGCGTCTGGATGTTGCGGGTCCGCGAGATCATCGGTGAGCGGGTCCAGCCGATCTGCCTCGAACCCGTCTGCGCGCAGCAGATCCACGAAGCCCTGGACTACATCTGTACACCGCACGCTCAGCCCTCGACGCTCGAGAACACGCGCGTCTCGCCCGCCCCCGCTGCCGACCTCCAGGATCCGACCCGTTCCACCGAGCGCGTCCACGAACGCTTCGATCTCCCCGGCGACCCATCCGGGCATCGACGCTGCCTCGGCGGCGTACTCAGCCGCAGACGCCTCGTAGGACTTGACGGTGTCCTCGTTGGTGCCCATGCCGTCGCTCCCGTCGAATTCGAGTGACGCGACCTCGAGACTACGACGGCCACCAGCGGGCGAACCGCCTCTTCGAATGCGGCGACCCCTGGATCACCCGGCTCTGTCTGGTCGCGGCACCTGCGCAGCGAGGTAGGTCGGAGCCTGGATGCAGTACGAGTCGGTCAGCAACTCGCCGATCTCATCCCAGTCCGTGTCGTCGTCGAGGAGCAGGCCGACGACGTTGCTGCCCCACCCGGCCCGGAAATACGGCTCGCCCAGGTGCTCGAAGGCCAGCACCTCGTCGAGCTCGGCACGGAACGTCACGCGGAAGCGCTGGTCCTCACCGCCGAAGACGTGGGCGACGGTGGCCTTTCCGACCTGCCAGCGCACACCCACCCAGGCATGCTCCTCGGTGATCTCCGGCAACGTTGCGAACGTCGCTCGCAACTGCCGCAGCATCTCGTCGGGGACGTCAGGACGGTCGGCCACCGCGGCCAGTCTGGCCGCTCGACCGACACCTCGCCGTCGCTGTCGCACACCGAGTCAGCCACCGGCTCGGGGCGTGCGGGTCGCCCCAGAACGCGTGGCACGGCTCGCCGGACGTGGGCGGGATGGCTTGAACGACGGCCTCGGTGCTCGCCCGGTCAGCCAAGAAGGCGCCAACGATCGCCGAGGGGCGGCTGAGGTCGGCGCGGTACTTGCGGCGGTCGCTCGATGGCGACCCGGAGCCGAGTGGCTGTCGTGTGCCGCTACGCCGGTCAACGGGCTACGGCTGTCAATCCAGTGCCGGGTTTCGGCCACGTCGCGTCGAATTGGCGGCCCTAGCCTCTCGCCATGTCCGACCTGGCCGGCTTGCCCGTGGCCGATCCTTGGTTCGTCGTGGAGGCGGCCGGCGATGGCATCACGCTGGTCACTGAACCGCATGTGCATCCGCTGCTGCGCTGCAACGTTTGGCACGTTCGCGGGTCGCGACGTCGACTTGGTCGTCGATACTTCCCTCGGTCTGCGCCCGTTGCGTCACCTCGTTGAACACGACCTCGCTCACGAGCTGCTGGCCGTCGCCACTCACGTCCATGGGGATCACGTCGGCGGGATGCACGAGTTCGACCAGCGGGCCATCCACGCCGCCGAGGCCGGCGAGCTAGCGGCGCCGGCTCGGGTCACGATCGACCCCGCCGAGTTCGGACCTCGAGTGCTCGGGCCCTACAGGGCCGCCGGCTACGAAGTGGGCGCGCTGCTCGTCGACGCCGTGCCGCCGGGCGGTCTGCCGGCGACCACCATGGAGCGGGCACCTGCGGCGGCGACGCGGGTCCTCGGCGAGGGCGACGTCATCGATCTCGGCGACCGCGCTTTCGAGGTTTTCCACCTTCCCGGCCACTCCCCCGGGAGCATCGGGTTGTGGGAGATGGCGACGGGCGTGCTGTTCTCCGGTGACGCCGTCTACGACGGACCGCTGCTGGACGAGCTCGATGGATCCGACATCCCGGCCTACCTCGCCACCATGCGCCGCCTCCGTGAACTGCCCGTCACTGTCGTCCACGGCGGCCATGAGCCGAGCTTCGGACGGCAACGACTCGTCGAACTGTGCGACACCTACATCGACGCAAGAACCTGACCGCTCGCCGATGTCCGGCGACGTCGTCACAGCCGGCCACGAGTCACCTCGAGCGCCACCCCCTTTTCGCGCCAGATCATCGGTCCTCGAACCGCACTGGCCGTTCGGTGGCCGTCTGAGGCCAGTCACTCGCTGTGAGGTCCGGAGATCACGACCTCCGCCGTCGCAATGTCGTCGGCCGGGTCAGGGTCGTAGCCCGTGCCGTCGACCCGGGCGGTGCCGAACAGGCCCTCTTCGAAGCCGGTCACGAACGTTGTGACGGTGACCCGGATCTCGCGTCCGGGATCGAGGGTGCCGAGCTTGCACCTCGCGACGAAGCCCAAGGACATGTCGCACGAGCCCTGGGCCGTGTGGACGGCGCCGATGCTCTGCGACACCTCGAAGTTCAGCGAGACACCGGTGGCCGCCGCCGGACCGTCGTTGCGGACGCGCACCTCGAACTCGACCGGCCCCGCCGAGGCTGGGTTCGGGGTGGCCGTGACGATCGGGGTCAGATCGGCACGGGGAGCGAGGCTCGGCACGGCCACGATCTCGAGGTTGCCCTCGCCGCCGGCCACGAGGTCGGTGCCAGCGACGACGATCCCACCGGTCCTGGTGAGGGCGAGGAACCCGCCGTCGTCGGGCACATCGGGATCCCCGAGGGGCAGTTCCGCCACACCGTCGTCACCGTCGAAGGCCGGATCAGGCAAGCCGTTGGGCGTGACGACGGCGAGACGCACGTGCGATGGGCCAGATCGCATCTCCCCCGCCACGGCGATGCGGCCATCGGGCAGCACGGCGACGTCGCTACCGGGCCGGTCGAAGCCCGGCAGCGACCCGTCGATCGGCGTCGTGACGTAACCACCAGTGCCGAACGAGCCATCAGCCTGCCCCGACGGAAGGTACCGAGCGATCGTCTCGCTCCTGGTGTTGTCGGTGAAGCCGGCGGCGACGATGCCCCCGTCGCGCTGGATCGCCACACTGCCCACAACGGCGTAACCCGGGCCCTGGACCCACGTCACCACGCCACCAACGCCGAACGTGGAATCGAGCGCACCGGTGGGCGTGACCCGGGCCAGCAGGTGCTGGGCGCCGGTGCCGCCCCCGTTGTACTTCCCCCCGCCGACGACAGCGTTGCCGGCGGCGTCGGAGGCGACGTCCTCCACCGCGAGCTGTGAGCCCGGGAAGTCGTGGACGGCGATGCCGCCCGTGCCGAAGGCGAGGTCGGGCGAGCCGTCGCTGCGGGAGCGGGTGATGAGCAGCCTGCCTCCAGGTAGGTCCGTCTGGGCCGCCATGATGATCGACCCGTTCGGGGTGAGCGCCATGCTCGGCGCCCTGGTGGCCTGCCCTGCGAGGTCGATGATCACGATGCCGTCGCCGCCACCGAACGTCGAGTCGAGGCTGCCGTCGGGGCGATAGCGGACGAGTCCGAAGTCGGGCTGACCCGAACCGGGGCTCGTGTGGCCGGCGGCAACGATGCGACCGTCGGGTTGGACGGCGATCTGGTGGACGGCCGACACGCCAGGGGTCTGCAGGTCGGTCTCGACGATCCCGTCGCCGCCGAAGGTCGGGTCGAGGGTGACGCCGTCGGCGAGGAGCCGGACCAGCGTGAAGCGCAGCGTCGACTGCGGCAGGAATGCAGCAACGATCTTGCCGTCGCTCTGGACGGCGACATCCCTGGCCCGCCGATGACCGGCAGCGGCACCGTCGCCACGGCCAAGTCCCCGGCGGACAAGAAGGTGAACAGGGCCGGGGCCACAAGGGCAGCGGCCAGCGTGCGTCGGCGCATCGGCGATCCTCTCGGGAAGTCCGCAGCGAGACCTCCCCGCCGCGATCCGGTGATCCTGAACAGCAACAACGGCGTGGACTTGAAGAAGCCGTGACCTTCACGTGGAGACCGTCCCGACACCAACCCACACGACAACCATCACGTACTGGGACAGAGTCCACGAACAACGTGACCGTGCCGTGCGATGCAGCGCTCCATCGTGACCGCAAGCCGGCTTTTCCGGGTACTCGCCGCAAGCCATGCACTTCGTGTCACGCCGCCTGCCCTCGACACGGATCGGTGAACTCGCCGGCGCCGATCCCGTCGACACCTCATTCGATCAGAGCGACGATGAGCTCGACGAATGTGCTCCGCGGGCGCGGTACGCCGCGGGTCGCGTTGCGGTTCGTGCACGCGGTCGAGCAGTAGCGACACGACCGGTTGCGGCTGAGATCGAGCACGATGCCGCCGCAGTCCTCGTCGGCACACCTGCCGAAGCGGGACAGCTCATCGGCGCGGATCACGTCGGTCATCGCCATCGCCGACTCGACCGCCACACGGGTGGCGAGCGGAGCGTCGGCGGGCACGGCGTGGATGTGCCAGTCGTAGGCACCGTGCCGAACCAACTGTGGGAGCGCACCGGCCTCTGCGAGCAACTCGTTCGCCAGCGCGGCCGCCGTGTCGCGGTCGGCGGTGAAGAGGGCGACGAGTCGCGGCCTGAGGTTGCGCACGGCGTCGAGCTCGGCCCGGTTGCGGTCGTGCCGGCCGGTGTACCCGTGGCGCTCGAACAGCACGTCGAGCTCGCCCACCGTCGTCAGGGTGTCGGGCGGGTAGGCGGAGTTGGCGATCGCCACGCCGGCTTGAAGGGAGGCGATCGTGTCATGGGCGAATCGCACGTTGACACCTTACCGGACCGAAGGTACCGTCATGAGCCATCCGTACGATGACTCATGACGCACGACTGGGCCTAGCGCTTGCCATCGGGTCGTCGCTCGCCTTCGGTCTGTCCGGCTCGCTCGCCCGCGGGCTCTTCGACGCCGGATGGAGCCCGGGGGCCGTCGTGCTCATCCGCCTCACGATCGGCGCACTCGTCGTCCTGCCATCGGCCGTAGCGTCGCTGGCCGGGCGCTGGCACGTGCTGCGGCAGAACGCGGGACTCGTCGTCACCTACGGGGCGTTGGCGGTCGCCGGCGCGCAGTACTGCTACTTCGCCGCCGTGCAGCGGATGGACGTCGGCCCCGCGCTGCTGATCGAGTTCACCGCCCCCGCCGCAGTCGTCGGCTGGATGTGGGCCCGGCACGGCCAGCGACCGACCCGCATCACTGTCGCCGGCGCAGCAATTGCGGCAGTCGGGTTGGTGCTCGTGCTCGACGTCCTCACCGGCGTCAGCCTCGACGGCATCGGCGTCGCCTGGGCACTCGCGGCGATGATCGGCTGCGCGACCTATTTCGTCATCAACGGCAACGACACGACCGGGCTACCGCCCCTCGCCCTCGCCGCCGGCGGCCTCGTGGTCGGAGCGATCGGGCTGGGCGTGCTGGGGCTGACCGGTGTGCTGCCGCTGGCAGCGAACACCCGCGACGTCCGGCTCGCCGACGCCACGGTCGCATGGTGGACCCCAGTGCTCCTGCTCGGCGTCGTCACCGCCGGCCTGCCGTACGTCGCCGGGATCGCCGCCGGACGACGGCTCGGGTCACGACTGGTGTCGTTCGTGTCGTTGCTCGAGGTAGTCGCCGGCGTGATCTTCGCCTGGTTGCTGCTCGACCAGGTTCCCGAGGCAATGCAGCTGGTCGGGGGCGCCTCGATCCTGCTCGGGGTGGCCGTCGTGCGCTTCGGTGAGACGGCGACCGCGACCGGGACCGGGGATTCGAGGACCACGGCCGACCCCGAAGACGACCTCGTGCCGCAACCCGCATCAGGCGCGTCCCTGCAGAACCCGTAGCTGGCTCACGGTCCCGAGGTGGTGCCCGGTCGGGATCCACGCGTGGCCCGTCCGATACCACTCATCTGGTAACGAGCCGGTTGTGCGCCGCAAACGCGTCCGGGAGCGCCGCAGACGAACGCGTCTTCGAACGACGTCCCGTAACGCTCAACGCCAAACCCCAGCCAACGTCCTCGAGGCGCCGGCTCGGCGGTCGACGGCTTGTCCGAGAACATCCGCCCGACAAACGCGCGGCTCAAGTCCGCTGACGGCATCTGCGAAGCCCCCTTCGGCTCGTGCGGAGTTCACCGCGGGCCCTCGTGCCACCGTCGCAGCAACTCGAACGGGTAGATGCCCGTGTTGTGACCGTCGTTCCAGGTGATGTTGAGCCCCCAGGCGCCGTGCAGTTCGGCGTGCTCGACACGAAGCGGTACCGGGCTGTCCGGGCGGGGCCAGCTGTCTTCTCCCCGCTCACGCATGTTGCGGCACGTCGCACACGGGCATCCTTGACGCAGGCTCAGCAGGTCGAACTGCGCGACGTAGCCGTCGTAGAACGTCACCGTCACCCCGACCTCCTTGGCGACGTCGATGGACTGGGCTTGATGACGTTCGTCCACGCAGCCGCGCTACAGGTGCGCCGCGGCCGCAGCGACGACCACCGCCACGATCGGGCCCCACTCGAAGCCGGGTTGGCGCCTCACCGTCACGAAGTCGTTTACGCCGAAGATCGACGCAACCCCTCCCGCGGCGAACACCGCTTCGGCGAACGGCACACCGACCGCAGCGTCCGGGCTCGTCACGTCGAGCGTCTCTGGCAGCGTGGTGTCCAACGTGAACTTCATCGCGTCGGGGTTCGGTGTCGGCGATGGTGAGGCGTTCGCCACGTGCCGAGCGTACGGCCCAGGGCCGACGTTCGCGGACCGTGGCGCCGAGGCCCGCCCCGATCCGAGCCGGTGGTCGGCGACGCTTTGCACCGCCTGAGCTGATCGCGTTCACCGCGCTCGGGCCGTAACGACGCGTCGAGCTCAAGTCAGCGCGACGGAACGCGGACCGCCGGCCCGCTGGTCACTGACGTGCCGTGTCGTGGTGTGATGCCGACGCCGGCCGTGGCGATGAGCGATGAGCGATGAGAGGTGAGGGCGCATACCGCCCTCACCGCTCATCGCTGGACTGTCTCTAGGCTCGCCGACGTGAGCCGCCCATGACCGCGGCTGATGCGCGTGAGCTGGACCGCCGCCTCGACGGAGAGGTGCTCACGCCGGCGTCAGCCGACTTCGAATCCGCGCGCCGACCGTTCGTCGCCCGATACGACGATCTGGTGCCGGAGGTCATCACGCGGTGCGCCAGCGCAGAGGACGTCGCCGCCGCCATCGACTTCGCCCGCCGCCACGGTCTGCATGTCGCAGTGCGCGGTGGCGGCCACTGCTACGCGGGTCGGTCGTCGACCACCGGGGTGCTCATCGACCTCGCTCCGATGGACCACGTCCGCGTCGCCGACGGGGCTGCCTCGATCGGTGCCGGCGCACGTCTCGGAACCATCTACGAAGCGTTGCTCCGCGACGACGTGACGATCGCGGGAGGATCGTGCCCGACGGTCGGCATCGCCGGGCTGACGCTCGGCGGAGGGCTCGGGATCCTCGGGCGCCGCTACGGGCTGACCTGTGACCGCCTGCTCGCAGCCCGGGTCGTGCTCGCCGACGGGAGCGTCGTCGACTGCGACGCCGATCACTTGTCCGACCTGTTCTGGGGACTGCGCGGCGGAGGCGCCGGGCGCCTCGGCGTGGTCACGTCCCTCACGTTCGAGCCGGTGCCCGCCCCCACCATGACCAACTTCCGGCTCACCTGGACGTTGTCAACCGCCGCTTCCCTCGTCGAGACATGGCAGCGTTGGGCCCCGGACGCCCCCGACGAACTCGCCGCCAGCTTGCTGCTGCGGAGGCCCGCTCAGCCCGAGGAGCCGCCGACGGCTGAAGTGATCGGCGCGATGGTCGGCACGGAGCGAGACACCGACGACCTCCTCGCCGAGGTCATCACGGGCGCCGGGAGTGATCCCGTCAGTGCGTTCCGTGAGCAGATGAGCTACCGGAACACACGGCGGTTCTGGGACGAGCTGGCCAGTGTCGACGGGGGTCCCGTCCGCCACGAATATCTCCAGGTGCGCTCGGAGTTCTTTCGCCGCCCGCTCGACGCCGGCACCGTCGCCGGGCTCGTCGCCGATCTGACGACTGCGCATCGACCCGGCCAGCAGCGCGAGCTGGATTTCTCGCCGTGGGGCGGTGCCTACAACCGCGTGCCGACGACCGCGACGGCCTTCGCCCATCGAGACGAGCGGTTCCTACTGAAGGTCTCCGTGGACATCCCTGCCGACGCACCTCCGGAAGAGCGAACCGCGGCCCGCAGCTGGCTCCGCGAATCTGCGGCCATGGCGTACGCCAACGGATCCGGTCGGGTGTTTCCGAACTTCGCAGATCCCGAGCTCGACGACTGGTCACCCTCGTACCACGGCGAGAACCGCGAGCGGTTGCTCGAGGTCAAGGCGGCCTACGACCCTGATGATCTCTTCCATCCGATGCGGAGTGGGCGGCCCGGACCTCCGGCAGGGTGACGGCGTGAACGTGCTCACCTAGCGTGGTCCGGTGCCGGTCGACGTGCACGACAGCGACGAGTTCCGCGGCGCCGGTTCACCCATGCCGACGTGTCCGGCGCACGGATGCACGACGTCGACCTGTCGGCCGCGCATCACCGACGCCATGCTCGTCGACGAATCCGCCGCCTCCCCTCGACGAGCGGTCCGGGCGCGTGGTCAGTGGGTCCGGTCAGGTCCGGTCAGGTCGGCGGCTTCAGGTCGGCGGAGCCAGGTGAAGGACAGCTCGTTGCTTCAGCTCGGGAGTGACGGCAGTCTCTTCACACGCGCTAGATGCCTCGCCACTGTGAAACCGAAATGATGCCGTAACACAGGTGATCCGCCGGGCGCTGGGCGGTGTGATCCCGCCGCTCTTCGAATGCGCCGAGCGCCGCCGTTCAGAGCAGCCTCGGAGTGCCGTTCCTGGCGCCCTCGGACGAGTCGCGACGCGACGTCCGGTTCGCGTCCGATACCACTCACTCGGAGGGCCGTCCCGGGCATCCGGGAAGTGCCGTTAGCCCCGAGCCCACCGCTCGCGATCGCAAGCACGGCAACGAGATGCCGTTAGCTACTTCGACCTGAAAAAGGCCTGGTGAGCGAGGTCGACGAGATCCCCGCGTTTCGGTGGTGCTGATCAGGGATGATGGCTCCGACCCGTAGGGCTAGTACGGATCGGAGCCATCGATGTTGCGCACGGTAGGCGATCAGCCGACGTTGTGGGAGTCGTTGTTGCCGGCGGAGGCGTTGGTGATGCCCGCCGAGCTGGAGCGTGTGGATCGCGTTGTTGGACGATGCGCAGGTTCTTCGCGCCGTAGCCAGGCGTACTTCCACGCGACGTTGGGCCGGCCGTCGATCCCGATCGAGACCTATCTGCGGTTGATGTTCTTGAAGTACCGGTATCGGTTCGGGTTCGAGACGTTGTGCCGGGAGGTGACGGACTCGATCACGTGGCAGCGGTTCTGTCGGATCCCGCTCGGTGGTGCGGCGCCGCATCCGACGACGTTGATGAAGATCACGACCCGCTGCGGGGAGGCGGCGGTGGACGGGTTGAACGAGGCGTTGCTCGCCAAGGCGGTCGAGGCAGGGTGTTGAAGACGAACCGGGTGCGCGCCGACACCACCGTGGTCGAGGCGAACGTCGCCTATCCGTCGGACTCGTGACTGTTGGCCAAGGGTGTGGCCAAGATGGCCACACGGGCGAAGAAGCTGCGGGCGATGGGGCTGGCGACACGCACCAAGTTGGCTGACAAGACGCGCACGGTGCGGTCGCGGGCGCGGTCGATCAACGCCAACCTGCGGCAACCGCAACGACGACAAGGTCGCCGAGCGTCAAGCGCATCAACGGGGAGCTGGCAGGAATCGCCGAGCGGGTCGCTCGGCAGGCCGACGTGGTGGTGCGCAACGCTCGTCGCAAGCTGCGCACGGCTCGGTGGGCAGGCCTCGGGTCGGGCCAGAACAGTGGTCGATGAGCTCGAACAGATCGCCGCCCTGACCCGCAAGATCGCCACCCAGACCTGGCAACGGCTGGCCGGGGACGGTCCCGGACGGGGCGACCAGGGTCGTGTCGCTGCACGATCCCGATGCTCGTCCGATCGTCAAGGGGCGACTCGGCAAACCCGTCGAGTTCGGCTACAAGGCCCAGCTCGTCGACAACGAAGACGGCGTCGTGCTCGACCACAGCGTTGAGACCGGCAACCCGCCCGACGGGCCGATGCTCGAACCGGCGATCCAACGAATCAAACGTCGCACCGGGCGCCCTCCACGGGCGGTCACCGCCGACCGCGGCTACGGCGAGCAAGGCATCGAAGACGACCTGCGCCACGCCGGCGTGCGCTACATCGTGCTGCCCACCAAGGGCAGACCGACCGTCGCCCGACGCCAGATCGAGAACCGGCGAGCGTTCCTGTCGGTGACGGGCGAAAACTGCGCGCTTCTGCCGCTCGAAAAGTGCGCGGTGTAGTTGCTGGTTGAGCTTAGGTGTCGGGCTCGGCTGTGCCGGTTCTGATGCTGGGGAGTGTGTCGATGCCGCGGTTGCGGAGTCGGTAGCTGGCGCCTTTCAACGTGAGGACGTCGGCGTGGTGGACGATGCGGTCGATCATCGCGGCGGCGACGGCTTGGTCGCCGAACACGGCGCCCCAGCTGGAGAACGGCAGGTTCGACGTGAGGATCAGTGAGGCGTGTTCGTAGCGCGACGACACGAGTTGGAACACGAGGTTGGCGGCGTCCTGTTCGAACGGGCAGGTAGCCGACTTCGTCGATGATGATCAGCCCGTAGCGGCGCAGCCGGGCGAGCTCGGCTGGCAGCCGGCCGTGGCGGTGTGCTTCGGTGAGGCGGGCAACCCAGTCGACAGCGGTGGCGCACAGGACGCGGTGGCCGTGGTGTGCGGCGACGACGCCGAGGCCGGTGGCGAGGTGGGTCTTGCCGGTGCCGGGTGGGCCGAGCAGCACGACGTTGCGGGCCTCGGTGAGGAACGCTGCGGAGGCGAGCGCGGCGACTTGTTGACGCACGCTGGGTTGGTGGTCCCAGTCGAAGTCGTCGAGGGTCTTGCGGGCCGGGAACCCGGCGGCTGCGGATGCGTTGCTCGGCCCCGGACGCGTTGCGGGCGGAGACTTCGCGTTCGAGCACGGCGGCGAGGTAGTCCTCATGGGTCCAGCCGGCGTCACGGGCTTGGTCGGCGAGCCGGGTGGCGGCCTCGACGATTCGTGGCGCCTTGAGGGCGGCGGCGAGGAAGTGGATCTGCTTCACCGCGTCTGATGGCAGTGTCTTGGCGGCCATCAGGCGACCTGCCCGTCGAGGCCGAAGGCGCGGTCGTAGTCGGCGAGATCGCGCACGAGCGTGTTGTCGTCTGGCGTCGGGTGGAAGCGCGAACTGTTCCCGCAACTGCCGGGCGGTGGTGACGTGAGTGGGGTCGGTGACGGTCATCCCGCGGGCCCACACCCGGGCATGGTCGGCGACCAGCCGTCCATCGAGACGGACCTGGACCCGTCCCAGGTCAGCGGTCATGGTGACCTGCCGGCCGATCGCGGCCGGGTCGACCGAGTAGTCGTTGGAGTCGACACGGACGTAGTAGTCGCGGCCCAACCGGATCTGGTTCGACCAGCCGACTCGCGGTGGGATCGGCGGCAACGCCAGCATCGCCGCCCGGTCCGCCTCAACCAGGTCGATCGGGCGAGCCTTGAGCGTGCGCACGAGACGCTGATTGGCCTTGTCGAGCCACGAGCTGAACTGGGTGTTGAAGTCGGCTGGCGATTCGAAGCTGCGCCCGGGCATGAACGACGTCTCGAAGAAACCGTTGCACCGCTCGACGATGCCTTTCGACTCCGGGTCGCAAGGCTTGAGTTGATGGACCCGAGTGGCCAACGACCCGCAGAACTCGGCCACCCCAGCGGCCAAGCGGCCGCGTTGGCCGATCCCGGACTCGTTGTCCCACAACAACCGCCTGGGCACCCGCCCAAACCCCTCGATCAGCGCCCACATCCCCAGCAACAGGTCCGGGGTCTGACGGGTCGGCACCATCGTCCCGCAGATGAACCGCGAGTGCGCCGGCACGATCACCAGCACCGGCAACAGAGCCGTCGTGGCGTCCTCGAGCGGGATCCGCATCGGCGGGAACCACAAGTCGCACTGCGCCGCGTCACCCGGATCCCACACCAACCGATCAGCCGGGTCCGGGCGGCGCTGCTCGGGCCGCAGCCGGGCCACGTTCTCCCGGAACCACGACGGCGACCCGGACCAGCCGACCCGCTCCGCGAGCACAGTTGCGGGCATCTCCGGGTGCTCGGCCAGCAACGCCCGCACCCTGTCCTCCAACGGCGTGAACGACGTCGACGCCGCCGCCGGCCGCTCATACTTCGGTGGCGTCGTTGACGCCACTGCCCGAGCAACCGTGTTACGAGAGACGCCCAGCCGCTTCGCGATCCGCGCCTTCGGCACACCCTCCGCGGCCAACCTCCGCATCAACGCCCAGTCCTCCAAAGTGATCACACTCCAATCGTCGAGTGCTCACCTTCCGAGCGGCAGGACTGCTCAGTTTTCAGCCGTCACCGACACGTTCCGCAAGATGGTGCGATGGCGCACTGGATGCGAAGGACGAATCAGCTGCGTCAAACGCGACTTCGGCCTCGCACGAACACGCCTCGATCGCCTCACCGGCGCACGCACATGGTGCGGACACGGCATCTTCGCCCACAACCTCGTCAAGATCAGCGGACTGCTCGACGGCTCACCGAGCCGACGAGATCAATCCAGTTGAAACGACTCTCGCCACCGCTAACCAACCCACCACCGGTCCCGGCACCGGCCACTCACACGCCGCGTTCGACCGAGTTCTTCAGGGGAAGTAGCTACGCGTACATGTATCCGTTCGTCCAGTACGAGGCCGCGAGGAACTCACGACCGCAGGCCAGGCACGCGCCGCGGCGGCCGCCATCACTGAGTTCGACAACGTTCTGCATCCCCGCAAGCGTGCGCGTGATCAAGTCACGTGGGTGAACCTGCGCCCTGAGCGCCGACCCGACTACATCCGCAGCCGACAAGTGACGTCCGCATCCACACGTGCTCGAGCCGTCGAATGTGACATGGAACGAACGGAGAAACCCGATGGGAAGGTCAGCGAGACCTTCGATGAATCGGAGATCGCTGTCCGGGGTCTCGACCGCGTTCGGGTCCTGGGCGAGGCCCTTCACAAGTTGGCCGAACCGGCGGTCGTCGACCACGGCGTGGCTGCGATGACCACTCGCTCGGAGTGAGTCAAGGATCTTGGTGACGGTGTCGGAAGATGGCACGAGACCCCCCTCGGATCGAGATGCCGATATGTGCGCGCACCGGCAGACGCGATGCGTCGTTATGGCGTGACGTTATGTGCTGCGGGAACCGAGCAAGCTCACGAGGTTATTCACCCGGCGTCTATGACGCGGAGCCTCGCGATGGTCGAGCGCGGGTATCGGACGGTGCCGGTGGACGTACAGCCGCGAGCGCCACGCCGGCAACACTGATCGCCGCGAGCACGGGTACAGCGGCCTTCGCGGCTCGCGGCGGCAACACGACTTCGAAGAGCGGCACAGAGTCCCCCAGTTTTCGTTGCAGCGGGCCGAGCGGGCATTTGCCGCGCCCGATCACAAGTGCCACTCCTTCGATGACGAGGGCGATCGTGGAGACGCGGAGCAGGCTGTCTCGGCGTCGTCGTATCGCGCATGTCCAGATGTAGCTCAGCGCGGCGAGGTCGACGACAGCGATCACCGTATGGAGGACACGGAAGTGCTTGGCGGCCCGTCCAAGCGCGACCGGCTCGGCTCCTCCGTCCGCACCAGTGCTCGATTCAGTGCGCATGGCCGCAGCCTCGCGCTCCATGTGGTCGCGTTCGCGGCCCGGCTTTCGAGGGCACCCGGCTCGGCGGTATCACCGGCTTATCCGGTTAGTGCGAAGCACGCGTTCTGTGCGCCCGCCGCTGTGGCGCCGCAGCGCCCTCGACGGGCATTCGATGTTCGGGCAGGTCCCGCTGCAAGGGGTACGACAGTGATCTCGCCCGACGGACACCGAGGCCTCGAGATTTCGACTCGCCGGGCTGTCGTCGGTGCCCCGGCAACTCGGTGAGGCCGGCGTTCGGCGTCGATCCGAGCACCCCGCCAGGCGGTCGTCGGTGCGGCGCGGCAGGTTGGCGTTGATCGACGCGCACTGACTGACTGCGAGGTCTCGACATTGTCGACCGGCTTGGCACGCGTCGCCTCATGTCACGCCCTGAGCTTCGCGGCGTGCCCTGGCCATCGCGCGACCCATTGGCGAACAGGGTCGAGTCGAGTCCGACGGATACACCGGTTCGCGTCCGCCGTCGTGATCTCTCGGCCAGCATCGGGTTGCCTTCGTGCTGGACGTCATCGGTGCACTTGCGCCATGCCTCATTGGTGTGAAGTCCTCGAACGTGCGGTGAGTCGGGCGCAGGAGCATCCGATAGGTGCCGTTCCGCCACGCTCGAACGAACAGCTTCAGCCGACGTTGTCAGCGTTCGTTGCGACGGTGTGCGTGCTGCGTTCGTTGCCCGCGGGCCGAGCATCTGCCACGCCCCGCGTCGGTGACGAGTCAGACTGCATGAAGTTGAGATCGTGCAGCTCGGACGCGGCGGGGCGGCCCATCAGACGGGCGACGGCTTCGTGCGGGGTTGTGCTTCCGGCCAGCACGGCCGCCACCGTCTCGCAGATCGGCATCTCGACGTCGTGCCGGGCGGCCAGGGCGAGGATGGTGTCGACCGAGTTGACACCCTCTGCGCAGGCCGCCGTCGATGATTCGAGCTCGGCGAGGACCCATCCGTGGGCGATGTGCTTCGCCGATGCGCCGGTTGCGGCTGAGCGGGCTGGCGCAGGTCGCCATCAGGTCGCCGGCGCCGGCGAGGCCGAGGAACGTGAGCGGGTCGCCGCCGAGGGCGGTGCCGAGGCGGGCCAGCTCGGCGAGCCCTCTCGACGACGAGCGCGGCCTTGGTGTTCATCCCGAAGCTGAGTCCGTCGGCCATGCCGGCAGCGATGGCGATGACGTTCTTCACCGCGCCGCTGATCTCGCAGCCGACGACGTCCGTGCTGGTGTAGACCCGGAGCCGGTCGCTCGGCCAATCGTTGCTGGACGTCGGTCGCGTACCGCAGGTCGCCGAACGCCACGCAGGTCGCCGAGGGGTGTCCGGCCATCACCTCGCGGGCCAGGTTGGGTCCGGCGAGCAACCCGATCGTGGCGGGGTCGTGGCCGCCGAGGGCTTCGGTGATGACTTCGGTCATCCGCTTCCGGGTCCCGGCTTCGAGGCCTTTGGTGACGCTGACGACCAGGGCATGCGGGGCGATCGATCGGCACGAGCATCTGCGAGCACGCGCGCGGACGTGCGGTGACGGGACGGCGACGACAACGAAGTCGGCACCGGCGACTGCAGCGGGGAGATCGGGGGTGACGCGAGAGCTGCCGCTGGCAGCGCGAACCCTGGCAGGAACGGGGTGTTCTCGCGGTGGTCGTGGATGGCGTTCACGACGGCGGGTTCGCGGGCCCACAGCGTTGTCGGGAGATGCTCGCTGGCGAGCGCGGCGAGGGTGGTCCCCCAGGCTCCGGCGCCGATGACGGTGAGCTTCATCGTGGCCTCGCCGCCGGAGTCCACGGCCAGGTGGTGTTGCTGCATGGCGGGATGGGTGGACGCTCGGGCGTCATCGAGTCTCCTGCATGATCACGTATCGACTCGTTGCATCATCCCGCCCGGTCGACCCGCTCGGGTAGAGCCAAACGTCCCGTCCTGCCCTGCCTCGGGGGTCAGTCGAGTCGATCCGCTCTCCGTGTCGGGTCATCTCTGTCGTCGTCGGCACGATGGTTACGCTCCGCCGCATGGAGGACCGGGCGACGGTGCCGGCGCTTCGTGGCCTGTTGCACGCGGTGCTGGCGATCGGCTCAGATCTCGATCTCGAAGCGATGCTGCACCGCATCGTCGAGTCGGCAGTCGAGCTCGTCGGCGCACGCTACGGCGCCCTCGGCGTCCTCGACGAGGCCGGCAGCCGGCCTGGCCCAGTTCCTCACCGTCGGCGTCGATGATGACACCCATCACGCCATCGGGCACCTCCCGGAGGGTCACGGCATCTTGGGGGTGCTGATCGCCGATCCCCGACCGCTGCGACTCCCCGATCTGCGCGCCCACCCTGACAGTTTCGGGTTTCCGCCTCACCATCCGCCGATGCGTTCGTTCCTCGGTGTGCCGATCAAGATCCGCGACCAGGTGTTCGGCAACCTGTACCTGACCGACAAGGTCGACGCCGCCGAGTTCAGCGAGCTCGACGAGGAACTCGTCGTCGGGTTGGCCAGCGCCGCAGCGGTGGCCGTCGACAACGCCCGGCTGCACGTGACGGTGCAGTCCCTCGCGTTGATCCATGACCGTGAGCGCATCGCCCGGGATCTCCACGACACCGTCATCCAACGGCTGTTCGCAATCGGGCTATCGCTGCAAGGCACGGTGCGGCTGGTTGGCGACAACCCAGAAGTGATTGATCGGGTCGAGCAGGCAGTTGAGGATCTCGACGTCACGATCAGGCACATCCGCTCGGCCATCTTCGGGCTGTCGACGGCCGCCGATAGCGGTGACGGCGTTCGCGACGCCGGGTGCGCTCGCTGATGGAGGAAACGGCCACGGTGCTGGGCTTCGAGCCACGGGTCGTCTTCGACGGTCCCGTTGACACGATGTTGCCGGAAGCCATCACGGCGGACCTGCTGGCGACGATCGGGGAGGCGTTGACGAACGTCGCCCGACACGCCAACGCAACCCGGGTCGACGTCGTCGCTGACCGTCGAGGACGAGGTGGTGTTGACGGTGGCCGACGACGGCGTCGGCCCACCGGCACCGGGCACGCCCGGCGGTCGGGGGTTGGGCAACATGGCCGTTCGTGCCGAGCGTCACGGCGGCACACTGCGAGTCGTCGCCGGCCGGAACGGCGGCACGATCCTCACCTGGCGAGCGCCGACGCAAGGGACCGGGCCCGGTTCAGGAGCCCGGGAGGTCGGGGGGGACGACGAGCACTGGTCGCGGTGATCGCTGCACGAGCCGTCGCCTCGACGAGTACCAAGGAGATCGGCCGCCCGCCCACCGGGCGCTTGTCGTCACGAACACTGCGTGATTGACCTCGGGGTCAACTCGAGCAGCGTCCAGGGTCCTCTGCACGTCCCGAGCACTGTCCAGCACGACATCGACGCCTCACCGAAGTCAGTCGTTCGCCTCCCGGGCGCGGTCGCGGATGAACTCGAGGATGCGACGGTGCTTCTCGTTGTCCTGCTGCATTAGTCGCACGACGAGCTGCCACACGGTGGTGTCCCGAACGTCCTTCAGCTCCTTCGCCAGCCGCTCGAGCTCGTGGTTGTCCTCCTTCTCCCAGGCGAGGAAGCGCTCGGATTCGGCCAGGATCCGCTCTCGATCCGCCTTGAACTCACCCAACTCAGGGATCGGGCTGGGCTTGCCTGTGAGCTCGGCAGAGGTGCGGATCGTCTGGGCAAGATCGTCGAGGAGCTGATGGTGGCGTCGCTCATCGTCCAGAATGATGCGCGCCAGGTAAGCGAATGCCGGCGAGTCCGTGCTCTCGGCGAACTCCTGGTAGGACTGAAGGATCTCGCCCTCGTTCTTTCCGTGATCGGTCACGTGGTCGTACAGCTCCTGCTCCCGCACACTCGCACCGACGATTCGTGCCATCGCTCACCCTCCTGCTCTCACGAGATGCCCCGTCCGAGATGCCTGGCCCCAGCACCGCGAACGTACCCGACGTCGCCGGCCCGACTGACGTGGGCGACGCCACGCCAGCGGAAATGCCGCCGGCGCGTCACACACGGTCTGTCCGGCATCCCTCCTCACCCGCCACCCGCCGGGCGCGACTGAGACAATGAGCTCCGGTGCGCGACCACATCACCGTGTTCCTGCTCGACGACCACGAGATCGTCCGACGCGGCGTGGCCGACCTGCTCGAGGCCGAGGACGACATCCGGGTGATCGGCGAGGCCGCCACCCAGGAGGAGGCCGTCGGCCGGGTCCACGCCCTCGACCCTGACGTCGCCGTGTTGGACGTGCGCCTCGAGCACGGCAACGGCATCGAGGCGTGCCGGGAGATCCGATCGCTGCACCCCCGCACGGCGTGCCTCATCCTGACGTCGTTCGCCGACGACGAGGCGCTGTTCCACGCCATCATGGCCGGCGCCGCCGGCTACGTCCTGAAGCAGATCCGCTCATCGGATCTGGTCGATGCTGTGCGTCGTGTCGCCGCCGGGCAGAGCCTGCTCGACCCGGCCGTGACCGCCCGGGTCCTCGAACGGATCCGCATCGGGCCGCGCCAGGACGAGCGGATCGCCCGACTCAGCCATCAGGAACGTCAGGTCCTCGAGCTGCTCGCCGAGGGATTGACCAACCGGCAGATCGCCGAGCGGCTGTACCTGGCCGAGAAGACGATCAAGAACTACGTGACGTCGGTGCTGTCCAAGCTCGGCATGGCTCGACGGACCGAGGCCGCCGTCTACGCCGCCCGGCACCTGCGGCCCGATCGACCGACTGAGCCGGGCCGTGCAGGGACCTTCGGCCCTGTCACGACACACCTCCCTGTCCGATGATGGACGTATGCGAGTCGACGGTGCCGGGCTGAGGGTGCTCACCCGCGAGGAGTGCCTGGCAATGCTGGCCACTGCTGACGTCGGCCGCATCGGCGTTTCGACGCGGGCGTTGCCGCTCATCTTTCCGGTCTGCTTCGCCGTGGATGGCGACCAGATCGTGATCTCCACCCAGCACCGCGGCTCGGCCTCGCGCACCGTCACGACACATTCGCCGGCGTCGCTCGCGAACGCGATCACCTCGCCGTCGACATCGACCGCGAGCTGCACCCGCAGCGTTTCGGAGGTCGGTTGTTCTCCGAGCCGGACCTCGCCGCCGAGCGTGAACAGGTCGTAGAACTCGCTCCGCCACACGAGCGACAGCGGGGCTTCCGGGCCACCGTAGGTGATCGGTGCGGTGAGCGTGCCGAAGAGGTACAGGCCGCGGGCGTCTCCCCCGAGCGTGACGGACGCTCGCCCGTCGCGAAGCAGCGGCATCGCGCCGGGCGTGCCCCCGCGGGTGGGCGCCGGCGACGGGTCGAGGCTTCGATCGAGCTCGTCGCACGCGATGCCTCCAGCGCCGATCGCGAGGGCTGCCACGATCGTCATCGCCCGTCGCATCCTCCGGTCGCCACCTCCTCGAGGGTGGGCTCGACGGTATCACCGGTCGATCCAGCCACCGTTGGTAGCATCGCGCTCGTGCTCGACCGCGACCTCGTCGCCGACGTGCTCGTGGCCGCCCGCCGTCGCGGGGGTTCGTTCGCGGAGGTCTTCGTCGAGGAACGCGCTTCCACCTCGATCCGGCTCGACGACGGCAAGGTCGAGGAGCTCACGACCGGGATCGACCGCGGCGCCGGCGTCCGGGTCGCCGTCGGCACGACCTATGGGTACGCGTTCTCGAACCGGCTCGACCGCGACTCGCTGCTCGAGGCGGCGGCGGCCGCCTCGGCGGCCCTGCAGGGCGACGCGCCCGGCGCGGTCGTCGACCTGCGCCGCCGCGAGGGCGCCGGCACGAACCGCGCGGCGCGTCCCGCCGCCGCCGTGCCGCCCGAGACCAAGGTCGGCTGGCTCCGCGAGGTCGATGACGCGGCGCGGTCGTTCGGTTCCGAGGTGACGCAGGTCGTCGGCGCGTACAGCGATTCCGTGCAGCGCCGGTTGATCGCGGCGAGCGACGGGCGCTGGATCGAGGAGGAGCGTCCGCGGATCCGCCTCGTGGCGCAGGTGGTCGCCAAACGTGACGGCCTGATCCAAACGGGGCACTACGGCCCTGCCGCCTGCGCGGGGGTCGAGTTCCTCGATCGGTTCAGCCCACGAGCGATCGCCGAGAAGGCGGCCGACCGGGCCGTGACGATGCTCGACTCTGTTCCCGCCCCCGCCGGGGAGATGACGGTGGTGCTCGGCCCGGGCGCCGGCGGCGTGCTCTTCCACGAAGCGGTCGGGCACCCGCTCGAGGCCGACGCCGTCGACAAGGACGCATCGGTCTACGTGGGCAAGCTCGGGGAGCGCTGCGCGAGCGAGCTCGTGCACGGCGTCGACGACGCGACGATCCCGAACGGGTGGGGCTCGTACGACTTCGACGACGAGGGCGAACCGGCCGAGCGCACGGTCCTGTTCGAGGCCGGCGTGCTCCAAGGGTTCCTCTACGACCGGATGCGAGCCGAGAAGGAGGGAGTCCCCTCGACCGGGAACGGCCGGCGCGACGGCTACTCCTCGCCGCCGATCCCGCGGATGACGAACACGAACATCCTGAACGGCTCCTCGACGCCGGCCGACGTGATCGCCTCGACCGACCGCGGCGTCTACGTCGTGAACCTCGGAGGGGGACAGGTGAACCCTGCCAGCGGCGATTTCGTGTTCGGCGTGTCGCTCGGCTACCTGATCGAGCACGGGGAGATCACGACCCCGGTGCGCGGCGCCAACCTGATCGGGCGCGCGATCGACATCATGCAGGGCGTGGACGCCGTCGCCGACGACTTCGACACGTGGGAGGGCGTCTGCGGCAAGGACGGCCAGTCGGCGCCGGTCGGCAGCGGCTCGCCGACCCTGCGGATCTCGAAGATCACCGTCGGAGGCACGGGTGCCTGAGGGACCGGACCTGCATGCGCTCGCCACGGCGGCCCTCGAGGCCGGCGAGGGCGACGAAGGCGTCGAGGCCTACGCGTCGGGCGGCCGCACCACAGAGGTGAGCGCGCTGCGCGGCGAGGTCGAGGGCATGACGTTCGCGGAATCCCGCGGCGTCGGGGTCCGCGTGATCCGCGACGACCGGCTCGGGTACTCGTGGGTCGCCGATCCGTCGCCGGCCGAGGTTCGGGAGGCGGTGGTGCGCGCCCGCGCCAACGCAGCGCTCGCGGAGCCCGATCCCGCGAACGGGCTTCCGAGGCCCGAGGCGTTCGAGCCGATCCCCGAGCTGTTCCGCGCCGAAAGCGCGGCCGTGAGCGCCGACGACAAGGTGGCGATGGCGCTCGACCTCGAGGCCTACACGATCTCGCGCGATCCGCGCGTGACGAAGATCGACGTCGCGCAGGTGGGCGACTCGGTCTCGTCCGTGCACATCGCGTCGACCACCGGCGTCGATGCAGGGTTCGAGCGTACCGACGCGTGGGGCGTCGTCGTCACGCTCGCCGTTGACGGCGACGAGACCCAGACCGGCTTCTCGTATCGCATCACCCGTGGGCTCGACGAGCTCGACACGCATCCGCTCGGCGACGAGGCCGTCGAACGAGGCGTCCGGATGCTCGGGGCGACGAAGCCGCCCACCGCGAGGATCCCCGTGGTCCTCGACCAGTTCGCCGCGGAGTCGTTCCTCGGCGTGCTCTCGGCGATGGTGAACGCCGAACACGTGTTGAAGGGACGGTCGCTGTTCGCCGATCGCGTCGGCGAGCGGATCGGCTCGGAGCTGTTCACGCTCGTCGACGACGGCCGGATCCTCGACGGTCCCGGCGCCTCGCCGTTCGACGACGAGGGGGTGCCGAGCGGCCGGACCGAGCTCTTCACCGCCGGCACGCTGCAGGGGTTCCTGCACGACACGTACACCGCGCGACGCGAGCGGCGACGGGCAGCGTTCCACCGGCAACGCGAGCCGGGGCTACCGAAGCGCCCCCGGCGTCGGCACCACGAACTTCTACGTCGAGGAAGGCACCACGTCGCTCGCGGAGCTGCTCGCGCGGGCCGAGGGTGGCGTGTTGATCCAGGACGTGAGCGGCGTGCATTCCGGCGCGAACCCGATCAGCGGGGAGTTCAGCGTTGGCGCGACGGGCCTGCGCATCGTGGGCGGGGCGCTCGCGGAACCCCTCCGCGAGATGACGATCGCCTCGACGATCCCCGACATGCTGCTCGGCATCACCGGGGTCGGCGACGACCTCCGCTTCTTCTCCAGCGTGGGAACCCCGTCGATCCTGATCGGCGAGATGACGCTCGCCGGCGTCTGACGGACCCGGGCTCGGCGGTCACGGGCGGCCCGACGGCAAATGTTCCCGTAAGGATCGCCGTCTAAGCTCCCTTGATGCCAGACGTTGTGCTGCCGACGCTGAACGAAGCCGAGGCCCTGCCCTGGGTCCTCGATCGCATGCCCGAGGGGTTCCGCGCGATCGTCGTCGACAACGGCTCTGCCGACGGCTCGGGCGCGCTCGCCTCGTCGCTCGGCGCCGAGGTCGTCCACGAGCCGACCCCGGGATTCGGCGCGGCCTGTTGGACAGGGTTGCGGTCGGCCCAGAGCGAGCTCGTCTGCTTCATGGACGCCGACGCGTCGCTCGACCCGCGCGAGCTTCCGCGGCTCGTCGAGAGGGTTGCGGCGGGCGACGCGGACCTCGTCCTCGGCGCGTGGGTCGCGGGGCCTGGCGCCTGGCCGGTGCACGCTCGGCTCGGCAATCGGGCGATCGCGTGGGAGGTCCGCCGTCGCACCGGACTGGCGCTCACCGACCTCGGGCCCATGAGGACCGGCCGCCGCGAGGCGTTGCTTGGACTCGGCCTCAGCGACCGCCGGTTCGGTTGGCCATTCGAGATGGTGCTGAAGGCCGCTCGCGCGGGGTGGCGGATCGAGGAGGTCCCGGTTCCGTACTTCGCTCGGGCCGGCCGCAGCAAGGTGACCGGCACCGTCCGCGGAACAGCGCGAGCGTTCCGCGATCTCGTTCGGGTGATGCGATGAAGCTCGTCGTGATCGCGAAGGAGCCGCGGCCCGGTCGCGCGAAGACGCGGCTCAGCCCGCCTTGTCATCCTGCCGAAGCAGCCGCGATCGCCGAGGCGTCCCTCGCCGACACCCTCGAGGCGGTGGCTGCGACGCCGTTCGCCGAGCGGGTGCTCGCGCTCGATGGCCGCCCCGGCCCGTGGCTCCCGGCCGGGTTCCGGATCGTGCCGCAGCGGGGGAACGGCCTGGGCGAGCGGTTGTCCGCCGCATTCGCCGACACCGGCGGCCTCGCTCTCCTCATCGGGATGGATACGCCTCAGGTGACGGCCGGCGATCTTGCTGCGGCCGCCGCGCTGCTGCGGACCGACGGCGTCGGCGCGGTGCTGGGCGCGTCGACCGACGGCGGCTGGTGGGCGCTCGGGCTACGTGTACCCGACGCGGAAGTGTTCCGCGGCGTGCCGATGAGCACGTCGGAGACCTGCGCAGCACAGCGCAACCGGCTCCACGCTCGGGGGCTCCGCGTGGCGGCGCTTCCGACGATGCGTGACGTCGACACCTTCGACGACGCGCTCGCGGTCGCCGAAGCGGTCCCCGGCTCGCGGTTCGCCCACCGTGTCCATCAGGTGGCCCGTCGCCACGCGCCGGCCGGAGACGCCCGGCCCGGAGTCGTTCCGTGAGCACGGTGGTCGAGCGCGCGCCGGCGATGCTGCGATCCTCGTGTGGCCGCGAGATCCCGCTCCGGATGGAACGCTGGTTCGGCGAGCCCGGTCCCGAGGAGGTCGCCTTGCTGGCGATGGCGATCGGTCCTGCACTCGACGTGGGCTGCGGCCCCGCGCGGCACGTGTTGGCCCTCACGGCGATGGGGATCCCCGCGGTCGGTATCGACAACGCGCCGAGCGTCGTCGACATCGCTCGCCGGCGCGGTGCTCGGGTCGTGCTCGGGTCGGTCTTCGGTCCCCTGCCGAAGGAGGGTCGCTGGGGCTCGGCGCTGCTGCTCGACGGCAACTTCGGGATCGGCGGCGATCCGGCTGCGGCTCTTGGCTCGCGTGCGAGAACTCGTCTGTCCCGGGGGCCGCACCCTGGTTGAGGTCGAACCGCCGGGGAAGGGCGCGGGGCCCCTGCGCGTGCGGGCCGAGATCGGGGGCGAGGCCACGTCGACATGGTTCCCCTGGGCGCTCGTCGCTGCTGACGAGGTGAAGACAGTGGCGAGCGAGAGCGGCTTCGTCGCCACCGTCGTCTGGTGCGAGGCCGACCGTTGGTTCGCCCGGCTGGACGCGCGATGAGGGGCGCGCACTCACTGGGTTCGAAGTTGCCCTCTCTCGCGCCGCCGCGCGTCGGGCCGTTCCGCGAGGACGCGTTCGAGAGCCCACTGCACTCGACGAGGGTCGCCGCTGTGCTCGGCGTCACGCTTGGCGTCGCATTTTTCGTGTGCTTCGTGACCGGCCTGCTCTCCCACTTGATCCAATACCCGCCGTCGTGGTTCACGTGGCCGGCGCGGCCCTCGTGGCTGTACCGCGTCACCCAGGGGGTCCACGTGACGATGGGGATCGCCTCGATCCCGCTGCTGCTCGCGAAGCTCTGGACCGTGTATCCGCGCTTTCTGGACGTGGCCGCCGCTTCGAAGCGTCGCGCACCTGCTCGAGCGGGTCGCGCTCGTGCCGCTGGTCGGAGGTTCGCTCTTCCTGCTCTTCACGGGTCTCGGAAGCATCGGGCGCTGGTTCCCATGGGACGTTCTCGTTCCCCCCGGCGCACTACGCGGCCGCATGGCTCACGATCGGCGGGCTGATCGTGCACGTCGCGGCCAAGCTCGCGACGACGATCGACGCGCTCGTGGGGCGGCCGGTCGATACTCCGGAGCCGAGCGGCGAGGGGCGTTTGTCTCGCCGCGGTCTCCTGTGGGCGGCGGTGTGTCGGCACCGCGGGCGCGCTTGTCGTGACGACCGTCGGCCAGACCGTCCGACCGCTTGCGCCGCTCGCTGTCCTGGCGCCGCGGGACCCCCGCGTGGGACCGCAGGGGCTCCCGATCAACAAGACCGCGGAGAGCGCAGGCGTCATCGAGCTCGCCCAGGATCCGGGATATCGGCTGATCGTCGACGGGGCCGTCGCGACGCCGCTTTCGTTATCGGTCGAGGAGCTCCGGGCGCTCCCACAGCGCGAGGTCGAGCTGCCGATCGCCTGCGTCGACGGGATGGAGCGCGTCCGGCCGGTGGCGGGGAGTGCCGCTCACGGAATATGCTCGCGCTGGTTGGCGCGTCCGACGGCGCCGCCGCGCACGTCTCTGTCGATCCAGCCTCGCTGGACCGTACCGCGACGACGCAGGTGAGCGCTTCGCACGCCGGCGACCCCGACACGCTGCTTGCCCTCGAGCTGAACGGCGAGCCGCTCGCCCTCGACCACGGCTTCCCAGTCCGCCTGATCGGCCCGAACCGTCCCGGCGTGATGCAGACGAAATGGGTCGGGTGGGTGGAGGTGCTGTGAGCACGCGCTCGCGGCGTCATTCGGTCAAAGCGGACACCAGCCGCCACGGTGCGCTGTTCGGGGCTGGCCTGCTCGCCGGGGGGAGCGCGATGGCCTACGGAACCTGGCTCGTCGTCGCGAACGCGGTCGAGACCCGGCCGCTGAACTTCGTCGTCTTCTTCGTGGGGCTCGCGCTCGTCCACGACCTCGTCGTCGCCCCGGTGGCGCTACTCGTGGGCACCCGCTTGCGTCGCCGACTGCCCACGGTCGCTCGCGCCGCGGTCGCAGGCGCGGTCGTCGCGTCGGCGATCGTCGCAGCCTTCGTCGTCCCGTTCGTCCTGGATCGCGCCGCGAAGGTCGGCGGGAACCCGACGATCCTTCCGCGGAACCCCCTGGTTGGGGTCGCGATCGTGCTCGGCGGGGTATGGCTCATCGCGGGCGTGGTGGTGCTCAGGCGCCTCCTTGCGGAGGACCGAGCGTGAGCGCCTCCCGGATCCTCACGCGGAGCCCGCGTCGCCAGCCGCCCCCTCGGGCACCCGTGGACGCGTGGGCCCCCGTTGCCCCCCCGGTATGGGGATGGATCGCCCTGATGATCACCGCGGTCACGCTCGTCGTCTGCTACCTCGTGGGCCGATGGCTCCAGGCGGGCGACACCCGATTGTTCACGCTGCTGCCGCCGCTCACTGGGCGGCTCGATCCACGGCTGCCCTGGACGACGATCGCGCCTCTCGGTGTCGGGGGGGCGGTCCTCACGTGGGGACCGTCGGCGGCACGCCGGCTCGGGTGGCGCGGGTTGCTCTGGCTGGGCGCGCTCGTTGCGCTCGCGTGGTCTGCGTCGCTCGCCGTGGTCGACGGCTCCGCAGGCTTCGTCGATCCGGTGCTGCGAGAGGGTGACTACCTGTCTTCGCTCCCGTTCATCGAGGCGCCCGGACCATTCCTCTCGCGCTTCGTCGGCACGATCGACCTGTACTCGACCCACGTGCGCGCCCACCCGCCGGGTCTGCTGATCGCGCTGTGGTGGCTCGACGGGATCGGTCTGGGTGGGCCAGCTTGGGTCGCGGTGCTGCAGCACGTCGCAGCCGCATCCGCCGTGCCGGCGGCACTCCTCGCCGTGCGTGACGTGTCCACCTCCGCGGTGGCCCGCCGCGTCGCACCGTTCCTCGTCCTCGCCCCCGCGGCGGTTGCCATCGGCTCCGGCGACGCGGTGTTCCTCGCGGTCGGCGTGTGGGCGGTCGCCGCGCTCGTCGTCGCGACGGGCCGGTCCTCCGGATCGGGCGCCGAGGTCACGTGGGCGCTCGTCGGCGGGCTCCTGTTCGGGTTGGCGATCTTCCTCTCCTACGGTCTCGTGTTGCTCGGTGCGGTGCCGCTCGCCGTCGCGATCGCGAGACGACGGTTGCGACCGCTGCTTGTTGCGGGCGTCGGCGTCGCGCTCGTGACGATCGCAGTTCGCGCTTGCCGGCTTCTGGTGGTGGGAAGGGCTGACGGCGACCCGCCGTGAATACGCGGAGAGCATCGCCCGGTCGCGCCCCTACGCGTATTACCTCGTCGCGAACCTCGCCGCCTTCGCCGTTGCGCTCGGCCCTGCGGTCCTCGCCGCCGTGCCGCGCCTGCGCGACCCCCGCCTGTGGCTGCTCGTCGGTGGCGGGCTCGCCGCGATCGCGCTCGCCGACCTGTCGGGCATGTCGAAGGGGGAGGTCGAGCGGATCTGGCTACCCTTCGTGCCGTGGATCGCGGTGGCGACCGTCGTGTTCCGCGGCCGCGAGGCTCGGGGATGGCTCGGCGCGCAGGTCGCGTCGGGCCGTCGCGGTTCAACTCCTCGTGAGGAGCCTTTGGTGAGCGCTGTCCTCCGCCGCGAGCCACGATGCGTTCTCGTCACAGGCGGGGCCGGCTTCGTCGGTTCCCATGTGGTCGAGGAGCTCCTCGACCACGAGATCGAGGTCCGGGTGCTCGACGCGCTGCTCCCCGCCGCGCACGACGGACCGCCCGAGGGCCTGCGCGACGAGGCCGAGTACGTCTGGGCCGACCTGCGTGACGCTGACGCGGTGGAGGAGGCCGTCCGGAGCGTCGAGGCGGTGATCCACCACGCGGCGATGGTCGGGCTCGGTGTGGACCTCGACGACGTCACGGACTACGTTGCGCACAACGACCTCGGCACGGCGATGCTGCTGCGCGCGCTGCACCGAGCAGGCTTCGGCGGACCCTTCGTCCTCGGCTCCAGCATGGTCGTGTACGGCGAGGGCGCGTATCGATGCGCATCGCACGGCGCGGTCCGTCCGGGGCCGCGGGTGCGCGAGGATCTCGAAGCCGGCCGGTTCGAGCCCCCGTGTCCGACGTGTGGAGCGCCGCTCGAGCCGTTCGAGGTCGACGAGGACGCGCCCATGGATCCGCGGAACGTCTACGCCGCGACGAAGCTCCACCAGGAGCATCTGTGCGCGAGCTTCGCGCGGGAACGCGACCTGCCCTTCGCCGCGCTCCGCTACCACAACATCTATGGGCCGCGGATGCCGCGCGACACGCCGTACGCGGGGGTGGCGAGCATCGTGCGGAGTGCACTGGAACGTGGCGAGGCTCCCCGGATCTTCGAGGACGGCCTCCAGCGCCGGAATTTCGTCCATGTTGCCGACGTCGCGCGAGCGAACAGGCTCGCGCTGCTCGGTCGAGCGCGGGGCGCCTTCAATGTCGCGAGCCCTGAACACCATTCGGTGGGGGAGATGGCCGATGCGATCGCCGACGCGTTCGGCGAGTGTGCGCCCCGGCCGGAGGTTGTCGGCGGGTTCCGGCTCGGCGACGTGCGTCACGTCTTCGCCTCGCCGGCGAAGGCAGCGCGAGAGCTCGGGTTTGCCGCCGAGGTCGGCTTCGCCGATGGCATGCGCGCTTTCGCGCACGCGCCACTCCGAGGTCGATCGGCGGCGCCTGGTCAGACGGTCGCGTCGCGGACGCCGGCGGCGATCAGCGCGAACGCGAGCCCGGCGACGCCGAGCCGGTACCACATGAACACCGAGTAGTCGTGGCGCTTCAGGTACGTGAGCAGCCCCCAGATCACGACGAACCCGCTGATCGCCGCGGCCACGAACCCGGAGAGGAACTGCGGCCCGTAGCCTTGGAACCCCTCGCCGACGAGGTCGAACCCCTTGTAGACGCCGGCCCCGGCGATGATCGGCATCGACAGCAGGAACGAGAAGCGCGCGGCGGCCTCTCGGTCGAGCCCGATCGCCCGCGCCGCGGTCATGGTGATGCCCGACCGTGAGATGCCCGGCTGCAGCGCGAGCGCTTGCGCGGTGCCGAGGAACAGGCCGGTTCGGGGACCGATCGTCGTCAGGTCGCGGTCGCCGCGCATCCGCCGATCGACCCACCACAACACGACGCCGAAGACCGCCAACATCGCGGCGATGAGGACCGGCTCGCCGAGGTCGTCCTGGATCAGATCTTCGAAGGTTGCACCGAGCACGACGCCAGGAAGCGTGCCGACGACGAGCGCCCACGCGACGCGTTCATCGACCGTCTCGATCCGACGGCGGCCCAGGGTGCGGACCCACGCCGTGAAGTAGCGCCACACGTCGCGCCGGAAGTACAGGAGCGCGCCGAGCAGGGTGCCCATGTGCAACGCCACGTCGAACGTCTTGTTGAGGTCGGTGTCGCCACCGAGCACCGGCCACCCCAGGAACCACGGCACGAGGATCAGGTGCCCTGAGCTCGAGATCGGCGCGAACTCGCTCGCCCCTTGCGTGAGACCGAGGATGATCGCTTCGAAGATCGACACGCGGCGGGCCTCCGGACGGCGGGCGGGGCGCGGAAGGTCGGCGCACATGCTAGCCGCCCTCGGTCCCGACGACGGCGAGGGAGAGCACCGAGGACGCGCTCGCGCGCGCCAGCCGTTCCGCCGTCGCCGTGTCGACGAGCAGGACCAGGGTCGGCCCGCTGCCTGCCGACGGCGCGACGGCGGGCACACCTGCGCCGTCCTGCTCGGACGGCGGTGGCACGAGGATCTCGAGCTCGTGACCCACGGCCTCGGCGTAGGCTCGACCCTCGCCGTAGGTCGCGAACACGTCGACCCGATCGCCGACCGTGAGCCCCGGCGGCGCCGCCACGACGCTGACCGTCATCGCTCGCAACCCGGCGGCACGAGGGCGGCGAGCGGACCGCCGTCGCCCCCGAGGCGCGTCGACGTCACGATCTCGCCCGCGGCGAGGTCGGTGAGCACGACCTCGCCGAGCGCGGCGTCGACGGTTGCGAGCGAGGCGGGCGGCGCCATCGAGCTCGGGACGTCTTCGAGGCGGACGTCGGCGACGTCGATGGTCGCGCCGCGCGTGACGTTGCGCGCGGCCACCACCACCGCCACGGGAGGTCCGAGCGCCGGTCGGAGGGCTTCGATCCGTGCGGCGTACCCCTGGACGAGCGCGCCGGCGCCAAGCGCGCACCCGATCGCCGCTGCCAGGTACACCATGGTCGAGCCGAGGCCATCGTCGCGCCACATGCGTGACGTAGCGTCCGGCCGGCGACCGCGCCGTGACGCGCATCACACCCCAGCTCGGGTCGGGAGCGAGGGTCAGTCGACGGGGCGCAGGTGGCCCGGCCTCGGCTTCGGGTCGAGCGGGATCGTGCGCACGCGGAACTCCTCGAGCTCCCGCGGCCGACGATCATCGCCACGGCCTCCCTGATCCGATCGCCGAGCGCCTCGGCGTCGTCGTCGGTGGGGAACGCGAGCTCGATCCTCACGAGGTTCCGTCCAGCGGTCATGCACCGAGCGTACGGGAGGCCGGGGCCCGGACATCCTGAGGCTCGCTAGGAGAACGTGGCGCCGTCGAGCGCCGTCGCGCACGGGCAGTCGCGGGTCTCCGGCAGCTCCGGGATCGCCGCGAACAGGAGGTCGCGCAGCTTCGCGTTGTTCTCGCCGAACACGCGGATCACCTCGTCGTTCGTGACGGGCGGCACGCCTTCGACGCCGACGTCGTAGTCGGTGATCAAGGAGATGTTCGCATAGCAGAGCTCGAGTTCCCGGGCGAGCACGCACTCCGGGTACTGCGTCATGTTGATGACCTCCCATCCGGCGGCTCGCGAACCAGGCCGACTCGGCCCGCGTCGAGAAGCGAGGCCCCTCGATCACGACCACCGTGCCGCGGTCGTGCAGTGGGATGTCGAGCTCGCGCCCTCGTTCGATCGTGACGCTCGCGCATCACGTCGCAGTAGGGATCGGCGAACGAGATGTGGGTCGTCACGGGTCCGTCGTAGAACGTGACGGGCCGCGAGCGGGTGCGGTCGACGATCTGGTCGCAGATCACGAAGTCGCCGGGCTTCACGTCGCGCTGGAGAGAGCCGCTGGCGCTGGGGGCGAAGATCTGTCGACCCCGAGCTCCTTCATCGCCCAGACGTTCGCGCGGTACGGGATCGCGATGCGGCGGGAACCGATGGTCGGCGCCGTGGCGGGGGATGAACGCGACACGCCGCCCGCCGATCTCGCCGACGACCGGCGCCGCACTCGGCCGGCCGTACGGCGTGTCGACGTCGACGGTCTCGGTCGTCTCGAGGAGCTCGTAGAAGCCGGAGCCGCCGAAGACGCCGATCTCCGCGGCCGTCACGACGGGTTCGTCTCCTGCGGCTTCGTCGTCGTGGGAGGCGAAGGCGATCCGCCGGAGGAGCCCGAGGACGATCCGCCGGACGAGCCCGACGGGTCGGGCGAGGAACCCTTCGAGCCGTCGTCCTTCGCGCCTCCGCCTTTCGGGTCCTCGCCTTTCGAGCCTCCCCGCTTCGGGTCGCCCTTCGAGCCGTCGGCGGCGTCCCCGGTCGACTCGGCAGCGGACCTCTTCTTGTTCTTGCCGTGATCCGTCGCGTAGAACCCGGACCCCTTGAACGCGATCGCGGGCGCGGCGAAGATCTTGCGGAGCTCGCCACCGCACTCCGGGCACACCGTGAGCGTGTCATCCGTCATGGACTGCACGATCTCGAACGTGTGACCGCAGGCTTTGCACGCGTACTCGTAGGTGGGCATGACCGCCGGATTGTACCGGCGACCTGCAGACTCGCACGTCTCGCCGCGTCCCCGTATCCTCACGGTCCCTCCGAGTGGCGCTTCGCGTGCAAGCCGGTGACGGGCCGGTGACGGGGAAGGGGACGGCGTGAGGGTACGCAAGGCGGTCATCCCGGTCGCGGGCTTCGGGACGCGTTTCCTTCCTGCGACGAAGGCGCAGCCGAAGGCGATGCTGCCGGTGATCGATGTGCCGGCGATCCAGCTCGTCGTCGAGGAGGCCGCCCGTGCCGGGCTCGACGACGTCTTGCTCGTCGGCGGCCGCGATCAGTCCTCGATCGAGGACCACTTCGATCGGTCGCCGGAGCTCGAGGGCTTCCTCGAAGCGAAGGGGAAGCACGACGAGCTGAAGCTCATCCGCGCCATCAGCGAGCTCGCGCAGATGCACACGATCCGCCAGAAAGAGGCCCTCGGGCTCGGCCATGCGGTCAGCCTCGCGCGCGCGCACGTGGGCGACGAGCCGTTCGCCGTGCTCCTCGGCGATGACCTGATCCATCCGTCGGTGCCGCTCCTGTCGTCGATGCTGCGCGTGCACGAGCGCTACGGACGCAGCGTGATCGCCGGCATGGAGGTGCCGAGGCCCGACATCGCCGCGTACGGTTGCATCGAACCCGAGCGCGTCGAGGACCACCTCGATCGCGTCGTCTCGATCGTCGAGAAGCCCGATCCGGACGACGCGCCGTCGAACCTCGCGGCGATCGGTCGCTACGTCTTCACGCCGGAGATCTTCGACGCGCTCGTCGCGGATCGAGCCGGGCGCCGGCGGCGAGCTCCAGCTCACCGACGCCATCAACATCCTCGCGCAGGAGCAGGCCGTCTATGCGTACCGCTTCGAGGAGGGTCGCTTCGACGTCGGCAACCCACTCGACTACCTCAAGGCGACGGTCGAGCTCGCGGTCGAGCGTGACGATGTCGGGCCGGCGTTCCGAGGCGTGGCTCGCGCGACTTCGTCCAACGGCACAAGCTGATCTGAAGCGCCGAAAGGCCGTCGGTAGACTGCGACCCATGCCGGAGGCCTGCGACCGTGGCCAGTGCACGACCACGATGCCGGCGACGGACTTGTGATCGGTCGAGGAGGCTCGCGAGCGGCGTCCTCTCCCAGGTGCGTCCGCTCACCCCGATCGAGCTTCCCCTCACGGACGCGTACGGCTGCGTGGTGGCCGCCGACGTCACTCGTCCGTATCGATCTTCCGCGGTTCGCGTCGTCGGCGATGGATGGCTTCGCGGTGCGGGCGGCCGATGTCGCGGATGCCGCGCCGTCCCGTCCGGGCGAGCTGAAGCTCGTCGGCCGCGCGTTGATCGGGCAACGCCCGGAAGCGACGGTCGGCAGCGGCGAGGCGATGCGGATCGCGACCGGCGCGCCGATCCCCGGCGGGCGCCGACGCGATCGTCCCGATCGAGAACGCCGAGGTCATCGACGACGAGCTCGTGCGGGTGTTCGAGGCGCTGAGCGCCGGTCGGCACGTCCGGCCGCGGGGCGAGGACGTCACCGAAGGCGACCTGCTCGTTCCCGACGGGCAAGCGACTCGGCGCGCCCGAGCTCGGCCTCCTGGCGAACGCCGGGCGTGCCGCATCCGATGGTGCACCCGCGTCCCCGCGTCGTCGTGCTGTCGACCGGTGACGAGCTGGTCGCGCCGACGACCGAGCCCGGACGTTCGGGCAGGTCCACGATGCGAACGCGTACACGTTGTTCGGCGCGCTCCGCGAGGCGGGCGCGACGCCGATCATGGCCGGCATCGTTCGCGACGACGTGGAGCAGCTGCGCGACATGGTCTTGTCAGCTACGACCTCCAGGCCGACGCGTTCGTCTCGTCCGGTGGGGTCTCGGTGGGGGAGCGCGACGTCGTGAAGGCCGCGTTCTTCCAGCGCGGCGACGTGCGCTTCTACCGGGTCGCGATGCAGCCCGGGATGCCGCAAGGGCTTCGGCTTCGTCGAAGGGAAGCCGTTCTTCGGCCTGCCCGGGAACCCCGTGAGCGTGTTCGTGAGCTTCGAGGTGTTCGTCCGCCCGGCGATCCTGCGGATGATGGGACGCGCGCAGCTCAGCCGCCCCGAGGTGACCGCCACGCTGAGCGCCGACGTCGAGGGACCGGGCGGGAAGATGCAGTACGCGAGGGTCGAGGTCGTCCGCGGCGCCGACGGCTGGACGGCGACGCCGACGGGCGCGCGCGGCTCGAACCTGATCTCGACGATCGCCCGCGCGAACGGCCTCGCGATGATCCCGCCGGGCACGAGCGCCGCGGACGGGCGGGCTCGCAGGTCCGCGTCATGCTGTTCCGCTCGTCGGAGGACTGACGTGGCGGCGGAACCGTCGTCCGGCCAGGCTCGCCACGACGGGGTCACCCGCATCGTCGAGGTCGGCGCCAAGCCCGAGACCTCGCGTGAGGCGACCGCCGAGGCGTGGCTCGTGACGACGCCCGAGGCGGTCGCGCAGCTCGTGGCCGGAACCTCGAAAGGGTCGCCGCTCGAGAGCGCGAAGCTCGCCGGGATCACCGGCGTGAAGCGCACGCCTGAGCTGCTGCCGCACTGCCATCCGATCCGGGTGACCGGCGCCGACGTGACGATCGAGCCGGACGGGCGCGCAGGGCAGGATCCGGGTCGTCGTGACGGTCCGAGCGATCGACCGGACGGGCGTCGAGATGGAAGCCCTCACGGGCGCAGCGGTCGCCGCGCTGTCGCTGTACGACACCGCGAAGGCGTTCGATCGCAGCGCGCGGATCGACGGGGTCCGTCTGCTGGCGAAGTCCGGCGGCACGAGCGGCGACTACGTCGCCCGGTAGGCCGTCGGCTCGTCACGGCGAGCGACCCGACGGATCGCGATCGGCGGCACCCAGGCCGCGGACCGCGGCCGCGGAACGAATCACACCGATGTGCTTTCGGACTCCAACATGTGGTGCTACCGTCCGGCGCCAGCCCAGATGTTGTATCGACTTTCCCCATCGAGCAACAGGAGGCCCGGCGCGTGGAGTGGTTGGCGCTCGCTCCGTTAGGCATCATGTGGGCGGCGTTCCTGGCGCCCACGCCGGGGCGACGCCGGTCGGCCCACACGTCGGTCGGCGACTTCGAACGTGGGTTGGAGCTCTTGGCGTACTCAGAGGTACACGGAACCCAAGGCCGGTGGATCGTCACCCCCCGCAAGGGAGCGCGGTTCGTCGGCACGGCGGAACGGCAGCGGGCGCGGGCGCGCGACCGCCGCCGCCGCGTCTTCGTCGTCCTCCTCGAGTCGATCCTGCTCACGGGCCTGATCGGGGCGGTCCCGCCGCTGCGGGCGATGTGGTCCGTCACCCTGGTGCTCGGCGTGCTGCTGGTGCTGTACGTCTGGCTGCTCCTGTCGATGAAGGCGCGGTCGGCGCCGCCGACGCGGCGCGGAGCCGTGCGAGCGGTGGCCGGCGCCGGAACGGGCGCCGCGGGCCGCGAGGCCGCGTCACGTCGCCGACGGCGCGATGGGCTGGGCCCGGCCGACGTTCAACGGGCTCGCCGGGATCGGCGAGGGCGACCACGTGCACGTCGTGGTGAAGCCCGCCTCGGCCGGGGCGTAGACGGCCCGCCCGCGGACGGGCGTTGCCGGCGGCCCGCTTTCCGGGGCGCGAACGCGATGGTCATCGCTGCACCCTGCGTCGGAGCCGGGTGAGCAGGTCCACCCGATCGGCGTCGGGCAACGCCTCGATCGGAAGTAGCTCCACGCGCGTAGGCGTCGAGCAGCTCCGCCTCGACCACCCGGGCGTCGAGGGTCACGTCGGCGCCGCGGAGCGACGTGGGCGGCGTGCGCGTCGCAGCTCGGCTCACCCGCGGCGTCGTCGACGCCCACGAGACGGTCGAGCGACGCGGGCCATCGTCCCGTCCGCGCGCAGCGACGAACACACGAGCCGGAGCCGAGCCGGGTACGCGAACTCCGAGCGGAACCCGCGCGCATGCTCGATGACCTTCCCCCAGAGCGAGACCTGGCCGACGACGCCGGCGGGTCCGCCGGGTCTGACGAGCGACGAGGCATCCCGGACGGCGTGCCAGCCGCACGTGCACCCCTCGTCGGGCGATCGGTGCGGCGTCGCGGTGGGGTCGAAGACGATGTAGAGACGGGTGTGCGTCCCCGAGCACGTCGCGGCAGGCGCTTCCCGCGGAGGCCAGATGGGTCGCGGGGTCGTCGGACCGATCCGCGGCCCCTCGGAGGACACCACGAGGCGCCACGCGCGGAAGCCCAGGATCGGTTCCGTGTCGTCGTCCTGGCGCAGTCGCGAGGGGTACCAGCTGGTCATCGGCGCTCGCTCCCAGGGTAGGCCCACGTCGGCGATCCGCGTGGCTGTCCGGTCGGAGGCCTCTGTTACCCTGAGCGGCCGACGGGGGTGTAGCTCAGCCCGGTAGAGCACTGCCTTCGCACGGCAGGGGTCAGGGGTTCAAATCCCCTCACCTCCACCGACGGGGCCGAGGGCGGGTCGTTGCATCCATCGCCGCCGCGGGGGAGCATCGTTGGGTTCCGGCGACAGGAGGGTTTCGCCATGGATTCCGGCAAGATCAGCTACGCGGGCGTGGGCGGCGCCGTGGCGGGCATCATCGGCCTGCTCGGCGTCTACATCAACTGGTGGGAGACCGCCGACACCACCTACACAGGAACGGCCGACGTCAGCGGCACCTTCGCGCTCGCGATGGCGATCGGCACCTTCGCCTTCGGCGGTGCCTACATCTTGATGAGCGACCCGCGGATCCGGCGGGCGATGGGCGCGCTGATGACGCTCACGGCGGTCCTGCTCACGATCGCGGCGGTCTGGGGAACGACGCGCGCCGACGAGGTCGCCGCGGGCGCTTCGACGGCCAACGGCCTGTGGGTGAGCGGGCTCGGGGGTATCCTCGGGATCGGCGCGGGCTTCCTCGCGATGCGGGATTCGCAAGCGATGGACGCGGCCGAGAACCGTTCGACCACCGCGGGCTAAGCGACTCCACCGTACCCGACCCGGCAGCACCGCTCGGCGCATCGGTAGGCTCTGCGGGGCATGCAGGGACGCGCCGTCGACGAACGTACCTGGTGGTCTCGCCCCGGGCTCGAGGTCCGAGGCGGGCGCCTGTTCGTCGCGGGGCGTGACGCCGCAGAGGTCGCGCGTGCCCACGGCACGCCGATCTACGTCCACGATCTCGCGCGCATCGCGGAGCAGGCGATCGCCCTCCGAGACGCGCTCGCGAACGCCGGGCTCCGCGGTCTCGTGCGGCTGGCCCTCAAGGCCCAGCGCGGATCCGAGCTCTTGCGGTTCATCCGAGATCACGCCTCATTCGTCGGCGTCGACGTGTGCTCGCCCGGTGAGATCGGGTGGGCCCTCGACCATGGCTGGCCGGTCAAGGAGATCAGCTACACCGGGACGAACCTGTCGGCGCGCGACCTCGACGCCATCCTCGATGCCGGGGTGCATCTGAACGTCGACCTGTTGACCCAGCTCGACCGGGTCGGGCGTCGCGCGCCGGGGGCGACGGTCGGCATCCGCGTGAACCCGGGCGTCGGCGCCTCCCACGCGGGAAGCGGCGAAACCCTCTACACGGGCGAGCGCCCGACGAAATTCGGGATCCTGCCGGAGCGGCTCGACGAGGCGATCGCGATCGCGCGCGAGCATCGGCTCACGATCGACACCGTGCATTTCCACGTCGGCGACGGGTATCTGTCCGACGGCCTCGAGGTCTTCGAGGAGACCGTTCGCCGGGTGGCCGCCATGACGGAGCGGCTCATCGACGCGGGCTGCCCGATCCTGGAGGTCAACACCGGCGGCGGCCTCGGGGTGCCGCAGCGACCGGGCGACGAGCCGCTCGCCGTCGACCGGTGGGCGGCGATCCTGGCGGACCATCTCGGCCCGTTCGACGTGGTCGTATCGACCGAGCCGGGGGACTTCCTCGTGAAGGAGTGCGCGGTCCACCTCGCCGAGGTCGTGACGGTCGAGGAGCGGCGAGGCTCCCGGTTCGTCGGGCTCGACACCGGCTGGAACGCGATGAGCGAGCGTTTCGTCTACGGCTCCCTGCTCGACCTCGTGTTGTGCCGCGACGTCGAGGGCGCGTCGACGGGCCCGGTGACGATCGCCGGGCACATCAACGAGGGCAACGACCTGTTCGCCGAGGAGGTGCCGTTCCCGGATGTGGTCGAAGGCGACGTCGTCGCCGCGATCAACGTCGGGAGCTACAACGCCTCCATGACGAGCGAGCACTGCCTGCGCCCGCCCGCGGGCGCCGTCTTCTTCTCGGATCGCGCATGACGGAACTCGCGGTCGCGCATCCGTGGTTCCGCGCCGAGGACGTGGGGGGCGGGATCACGCGGCTGTGGGAACCGCACGTGGACGACCTCCTCGTGTCGAACGTCTGGCACGTGCCGGGGCGAGACGCGGACCTCGTCGTTGACGCCGCGAACGGGATCGGCGCGCTCCGTCCGGCGGTCGAGGCGCTCGCCGAGGGGCGCCCGCTGATCGCCGTCGCGACGCACGGGCACTTCGACCACGTCGGCGGGTTCTACGAGTTCGACGATCGGCGCGTGCATGCCGACGATCTCGAGATGACGCGATCGCCGTTCCCCCTGCGGATGCGTCGCGCCGATTTCCCCGACGGAACCCTCGAGATGTTCGCGTATTACGACTGCCCCGTGCCGGAGGTGATCGTGCGGGCGATCCCCGCCCCCGGGTTCGACCTCGACGCCTGGGTCGCGCCGGGGGCCGAACCGACGATGCTCCTGCACGAGGGCGACGTCATCGATCTCGGCGACCGGCGGTTCGAGGTGATGCACACGCCCGGCCACACGGCGGGCTCGATCTGCCTGTGGGAGCCCCCCACGGGCACCCTGTTCAGCGGCGACGCCTTCTACGTCGACGCGCGACTCTCGTTCGACGATCCGGCGGCCGGGGCGCGCTCGCTCGAGCGGATCGCAGCCCTGCGGGTGCAGGTCGCGCACGCCGGCCACGAGCGGAGCGCAGGCGGCGAGGAGCTGCGCCGGGTGGCGGCCGAGGCGATCGCGGGGATCGCGGCGGGCGCCTACGACTCGCACTAAGTGGCGCTCACGGCCCGCCGTGGCCGCAGGAGCATCGCCGCGAGATAGGTCACCGCGACGAGGAGCAGCAACGCGCGGTAGCCGGTCACGAGCGCCAGGTACTCGACCACCCCGCCGACCATGGCACCCAGCAGGTTCGCGCCGAACGCGATCGTCGAAGATCCCACGTCGCGGAACCGCTGCGCGAAGATCAGGTTGGCTAGGTACACCGGCGCGAAGGCGAGCGCGACGCCCGCCGCGAACCGCGGCACGATCGCGAGCTCGAGCATCGAACCCGTCGGCACGAGCCATGCCGCCGCGACCGCCAGGGCGAGCAGGGCGTAGAGCACCGGCGGACGGGGCAGTCGCACCCGCCGCGCCGTCTCGACCGCGGCGAGCACCGCGAGGAGGATCCCGGCGAACACGAGCGCGTTCACGAGCCAGGTCGTGCCGAACAGCAGCGCGAAGCGCACCACGTTCGTCGTCTCGAGCAGCAGGAACGCGACGCCCATGCAGAACAGGTCGGTGTAGGGGCGCATCGAACCGAACCGACCCCCGAACGCGCGGACACCGGCGAGCGAGGCGAGCAGGATCAGCCCGAGGCTCACCAGCGTAGAACGGTGGGATCGAACGCTCCTTCAAGTACGGGAACGGATGGTCGTCGGTCGACGTGCGCACGTCGTCGCCCGTCGACAGGAGCGCCGCGTCGTCGCACGCGATGTCGCCGGGCGCCAGGCCGATCGTGAGGACCGCCTGCTGCCGCTCCCCGGTGCCGTCGAGGCGTTCGTCGACGCAGGGCGGGTGCCCGAACGCCCCCTCGATCGTGGCCGCGAAGCGCTCGAAGACGTCGGGCCGGTAGTAGTTGTACATCGCGAAGACGCCGCTGGGCGCGAGGTGCTCGCGGACCTCGTCGAGCGCTTCCTCGGTGAACAGGTAACTCTCGAGGCGCAGCGACGATTGCCCTCCGAGGAGGGTCAGGGAGTCGGGCAAGGCGAACAGGATCAGGTCGTAGCGCTCGTCGGTGCGTTGCGAGGAACGCCCGTCCGTCGTCGATGTGGGCGACCACCCGTGGATCGTCGTAGGGGCGCTCGGGGTGACGCGCCTCGCCGATGGCGCGGATCCGCGGATCGATCTCGACGGCCTCGACCGACGTCGGCACCCTGGTCGAGCGCGACGGCGACGTCGTTACCGTTGCCGGCGCCGACGATCAGGACGTCGCCCGGTTCGCGCTCGAGGTGGGCGTAGGGATCGAAGTAGAAGCCGTCCTCGGCCCGCAGGCGCTCGATCGGCACGATCGACTGGTGGGGAAGCCCGTTCACGCGGATCGCGACCCGCCCGCCCTCCACGTCGGAGGTCGTCACGCGGTAATACGGCGACCAGTGGTCGCTCGACGACAGCGTCCCGACCGTCGCCACGCCGACCACGACCGCGAGGGCCAGGCCCGTCCGCCAGGTACCGGCCGGACGAGCACGCCGAGGAACCGAGTGCGACGAGCCCGAACCACAGGAGCGGTGTCGTGCCCGCGAACGACAGGAGCGCGAACGTGACGATGCCCGTGAGGCTCCCGGCGATGTCGAGGCGGTACGCCTCGAGCGGCTCGAGGCGGGCGAAGTTCCGGGCGACGCCTTCGGCGATCAGGGCGAACACGGCCGCGACCCCGATGAACAGCAGTGGCAGCTCGAGCCAGTCCGGGAGCGGCGGAAACCCCCACAGTCCCTCGAGCTCGCGCTCGGCGCTCCACGCGACCTGGACGGGAAACAGCGCCACGAACGCGAGGAGGGCGGCGAGGGCCGTGGGCGCGAGGCCCGAGCGATCCTTCGGGCGACTCGCTCGGAGGAAGCCGATCCCGATCCCGAGGAAGCTCGCGAGCAGCACGAAGTTCGTGTAGTAGGCGAGGTAGACGACGTTCGCCGCGAGCCAGCGGATCAACGCCAGCTCGGCGAAGAGCATCACCGCGCTGCCGAGGAACAGTCGTCGGCCGACCGTCATGCCCGCATCGGGTGTCGGTGCGGATCGTTCGAGCGTCTGCGTCACGTGTGCGTGCTCCCCCCGGATGCGCGACGGCGGCACACCCTACCCGAACCCCGTCCCCGGACGTTCCGCGGCCGGTGGTCCATGGGCTTCGATGGAGCAGAGCGGGGAGCGCTCCCGAAGGTGAACGCGGACGAGCACCGAACGAGGGATCGGACGGATCGATGTGGCGGAGAGCTCGGCTCAGAACGCGACCGCGCCGAAGGTGGCCGGCGTCCCGGACCAGCCGTCGGCGTCGAACGCCAGCGTCAACGCCCGGCAGGAGCCGCCCCAGGCGCGCGAGGTCAGCCACCGCACCTCGAGCGAGCCGTGGTGGGCGATGCGCAGTCGGGTATCGGCGGCCTCGGAGGGGCCGAGCGGAGCGCCCGTCGCGCAGTCCACGGGTGCGGAGGTCGCGGTCACGAACGGATCGGCCTTCGGCGCGAGGCCCATGTCGAGCGACAGCGTGAGGCCCTCACCCGGGCGAGCCGAGCCGCCGAGCGCGGTTCCGTCAGCGGCGCCGAACACGAGGTAGCCACCGGTCGCCTCCGCGAGGTTGCCCGCGCCGTCGGATGCGAGCACCGTGAATCCGTGCGTACCGAGCGACGTGGCCGCCACCGCGGCGCCATGGTCGACGGGGGCGACGCAGCTCGCGAGGCCCGAGCCGCCCTCGTCGGCGCACTCGAAGTCGGCGGGGAGCTCGCCGCCGACGACGGTCCAGTCGCCGGCCACGGGTGCACGCAGGTCGATCGTCGGCGCAGTCAGGTCGGCCACCTCGACCTCGAGCGAGGAGATCCGGTTCTCGACCGCCTCGGCCACCCAGACGGAACCGCCGTGCGCGGCGAGCCCTTGCGGCGACGTGAACCCGCCGAGCGGGATCTCGGTGACGACGCCGTCGAGCGCGGCGCGACCGAGCTGTCCGACCGCCGTCTCCGAGAACCACATGGCGCCGTCCGGGCCGGCCACGATCGAGGTCGGGTTCGCCCCGACGGTCGGCACGCCGAAGGTCACGACCGAGCCGTCCGCCGGGTCGAGCCGCGCCAGCATGTTCGTCATCCGAAGCGTGACCCACAGCTGCCCGTCCGGCGCGAAGGCCAGCGACGTCGGCGAGGAGAAGGCCGGAACGTCGAACTCCTCGAACGTCTCGCTCGCCGGGTCGAAACGCCCGATCTTCGAGGCGCGCTGTTCGGTGAACCACACGGCGCCGTCGGGCCCGAGCGTGATGCCGGTGGGGCCGCTCACGCCCGTCGGTGGCGCCCAGCGGGTGATCGTCCCGTCGGGCGCGATCCGACCGATGTGGTGACCGAACCGCTCCGTGAACCACACCGTTCCGTCGGCGGCGGCGGCGATCCCGGCGGGCATGCTCCCGCCGATGGGCAGGGCGTACTCGGCGTAGCCGCCCGCCGGGACCAGCCGGCCGATCGCGTTGCCCGCCTGCAACGTGAACCAGGCCGACCCGTCGGCGCCCACGGCGATCGCTGTGGGCTCGGCCGTGGGATCGGGCAGGTCGGTCTCGTCGAACGCGCCCGACGTCGGATCGAAGCTCGCGACCTTGCCGGCCGTCCGTTCCGTGAACCACACGACGCCGTCGGCGCCGACGGCGATCCCGTGCGGCATCGAGTCGGGCGTCGGCACGGGGTACGGCGTCAGGTCGCCCGGTGCCGCGAGCACGCTCGGCGCCAGCACCAGGAGGCCGGCCGTGAGGAGCGCCAGGGCACGCGAGCGACCCCGACGGGGACGACGAACAGCGGGAGGGGGGAGGCTCCGTACCATGCCTGTGGTATCGGCTTCCCCTTGCTCCCGCGCGCAGTGACCGAAGGTCCGTTCCGTCTCGGCCCTTCGGCGGAGGCGCCGCTATCCTCGCCGCTATGACCGAGCGTCTCGTCCTCCTCGCCGACCGGGTGATCGACTCCGAACACGGCGAGGTCCTCGCCGACCGGGCGGTGATCGTCGAGGGCGACCGGATCGCCGCGCTCGTCGCCTCCGCGGAGGCGCCCACCGACCAGCGGACGATCGATCTCGCGGGCCACACCCTGCTCGCCGGCTTGTCCGACATGCACGCGCACCTCGTCGGACAGGAGGACCAAGGCCAGGGCTACGCCTCGCTCGTGACGCGCTCGGGAGCCCAGGATGCGCTGATGGGCGTGAAGAACGCCCGCTCGACGCTGCATGCCGGCTTCACGACCGTTCGCGACATCGGCACGTTCCGCGCGTTCGCCGACGTCGCCCTCCGAGAGGCGATCGACGGCGGCTGGGTCGAGGGCCCGCGGATGGCGTGCGCGGGGTGCTACATCACGTGCCCGGGCGGGGCCGGCGACCTCACCGGTCTGGCGGTCGACGTCGACACGGTCGTGCCGCGGGAACTGCGCTTCGGCGTGACGAGCGGCGTCGATCAGATGCGCACGAACGTCCGCCAGGTCCTGCGCTACGGCGCCGATTTCATCAAGGTCCTCGCGACGGGGGCCGTCCTCACGAGCGGCACCTCCCCGGGCCTGCCCGAGTTCACCGAGGACGAGCTCCGTGCCGCGGTCGAGGTGGCGACGGAGGCCGCGGACCCACGTGGCCGCCCACGCGCACGGCGCCGAGGGCATCAAGCGCGCCGTGCGCGCCGGCGTGCGATCGATCGAGCACGGCTCCCTGATGGACGACGAGGCGATCGAGCCTGATGGCCGAGCACGGCACCTACCTCGTGGCCGACATGTTCGACGGCGATTGGATCATGGACGAGGGGCCCCGCCTCGGCTACGCCGACGAGGTGATGCGCAAGACCGAGCTGCACGAACGACGCGCAGCGCGAGGGCTTCGCGAAGTGCGTCAAGGCCGGCGTCCGGATCGCGTTCGGGACCGATTCCGGCGTGTACCCGCACGGGATGAACGCGAAGAACCTGGCGTTCCACGTTCGGTTCGGCCAGACGCCGCTCGAGGCGATCTGCTCGGCCACCTGGACGAACGCCGAGCTCCTCGGCTGGACCGACCGCATCGGCACGGTCAAGGAGGGATCGCTCGCGGACCTGATCGCCGTCCCGGGCGACCCGACGGACGACGTCACGATCCTCGAGGACGTTCCCTTCGTGATGAAGGGCGGCGCCGTCGTGAAGGGCGCGCCCACGGATCGTTGACGGTCGACAATCGACCGGCCTAGGCTCGCGAGGTTCTGGGCGGCGGGCGGCGGCGATACGACGCGATCGTGGTGGGCGGAGGCCATAACGGCCTCGTTGCCGCGTTCGATCTGGCCAGGGCCGGGTTGTCACCGTGGTGCTCGAGCGACGGCCCTTCGTTGGAGGCGCGTGCGTCACCGAGGAGTTCGCACCCGGGTTCCACGCGTCGTCGGGCGCCTACGTGTTGTCGATGCTCCGGCGATCGATCTGGCGCGACATGCGCCTCGTCGAACGGGGGATCCGGGTCGACGCCGCAGGCGCGACGCTGAACGTCTTCCCGACGGCGCGCACCTGTGGCTCGACGACGACCTCGGTCGCACCGCCGAGGACATGCGGCGCTTCTCGCCGGCGGATGCCGCACGCGCTCCCGCGCTTCGAGCGCGATCTCGCGCGCGTCGCCCGGGCGGTCGTTCCGATGTTCGAGCGGACGCCGCCGTCGTGCGACCGGCGTCGGTCCGCGAGCTGCGTGAGCTGGCCAGCTACGGGCGCCTCGCGCTCGCCCACCGTGAGGCGCTCCTCGACGCGGCGTTCGTCTTCACCGCCTCGATGACGCAGTTCCTCAAGGAGTACTTCACTTCCCAGCACGTGATCGCGGCGGTCGGTTGGCACGCGATCAACGACAGCGTCGCGGGCCCGGCTCATCCGGCACGGCCTACGTGTTGCTCCACGACCACGCGAGCGAGGAGGCCGAGGGCGGCGTGAGGCGATGGGGCTTCGTCCGGGGTGGGATCGGCCGCGTGACCGAGGCGATGGCCGACGCGGTCCGCGCGCTCGGCGCTGAGATCCGCACCGGCGCCGAGGTGGAGGCGATCGTCAGCAGTGCAGGACACGCCGTCGGCGTTCGTCTCGCCTCGGGCGAGGAGCTCGCCGCGCCGGTCGTGGTTTCCAACGCCGATCCGAAGCGCACGTTCCTCGGTCTGTGCGACGAGGCCGACCTGCCGGATGACTTCGTCGACCGGATCCGCGCGTACCGCTGCGAGGGCACCAGCATCAAGATCAACCTCGCGCTGTCCGCGCTTCCGACGGTTTCGGGGCAGCCGGCGGGCGCGGGGCCACAGCCGTACCACCACGGCGTGATGGAGGTGAGTCCATTCCTCGAGGAGCTCGATCGACAGCAAGCCGACGCTCGAGACGGGATCGCGGCGGACCCCGCGCACATCGAGATCTGCTTCCCGACCGTGCACGATCCGTCGCTCGCCCCCGAGGGCAAACACGTCGCGACGATCGACGTGAACTCCCAGCCGTACTCCCTCGGGGCGCCGGGGTGGGATGCGATCCGGGAGGACCGGGCCGATCGGGCGATCGACCAGCTCGAGCGGCACTTCCCCGGGCTCAGCGGCCTGATCGAGCACCGCCAGGTGCTGACCCCGCTCGACCTCGAGCGCCAGCTCGGCCTCACCGGCGGTCACGCGCTCCACGGCGAGATGTCGGCCGAACAGCTCTTCGCGCTGCGTCCGGTGCGCGGTTGGGGGCGCTACCGCACGCCGTTGCGCGGGCTCTACCTCTGCGGCGCGGGCACCCATCCGGGCGGGGGCGTCACGGGCGCGAACGGCCGGAACGCCGCGCGCGAGGTGCTCATCGACGCGAGGGCAGGGCGGCGGCGCTGAGGGGCTCGATCTCGCCGACGTCTCAGGCGGGAAGGCGCACGAGCCGGGGCGCCATCGGCACGAAGTACCGGGATCCGCGCTGCTGCTTCGGCACGACCTCGTTCGTGAACACCCACGCCGCGGGCGGCAGCTCAGTCAGCTCCGCGACCTCGAGGAACACCTGCATCGGGCGCTCGGGGTCATCCGGATCCCTCGGGTCGTCCTCGTCGTCCTCCTCGTCGTCGTCGACCGCCTCGCGGTCATCGTGGTCCGGCAGGCGCGCGTCGGCGCGCGCGAGATCGGCCGCTTCACGTTCGGCGAGCCACGTGGGTGGCACCGGCAGGCCGCCGGCCGGGCGCCCCTCGCCGTCGGCCTCGGTCCAGGTCAGGAAGGAGCCTCGCCAGGTCGCGGCCGGCGCCGCCACGTCGTCCCCGTCGAGCTCGACGAAGTAGATCGGCACGCCGGGGTCGGCCCGACGGAGGTCGCCGAGGCGTCCCGCCGGGAACGCGACGTGCGTTCGGAGGGTGGCGGCGCTTCGCAGGTGTCGCCCGGGCATCGCGACGAACAGGGCGACGTCGTCGGACCTTCCCACCACCTTCACCTCCCCGGCCGGATGTGAGGTCGCCGATGGTACCGAGCGTACCGACCGCCGCTCGGCGATCCCAGGGAGTTGCGCCTCATCTGCACTTGACCGGTCCTGCCGGTCGTCCGTAGATTGTCGACAGTTCACCGGGCGCCCATGATCGGGCTGTCGATCGCCAGGGACACCCCCGGCGACGCATCGAAAGGAGTGGGGGATGGACGGCTCCACGTATCTCGACGACGAACTCGCGATCGGCGGCGAGCGGGACGAGGGCGCGCCGGGTCGCCGGGGCGAGGTCAGCCGGCGGCGGTTCATCCGGATGGGCGTGCTCGGCACGGCGATGGCGAGCGTGGCCTCCTCGAGCGGGATCGTCATGCGGCCGCGGCGGCCCTCGACTCGAACCTGCGCTACGCGGTGCCGGACGCGTACTCGGGCCTCGTGCAGGCCGGTCCCGAGCTGGCGTTGCCGGCCGGGTTCAGCTACGTCACGTTCGGTCGCTTCGGTTCGGCGATGTCGGACGGGTTCATCACGCCGCCGATCCATGACGGCATGGCCGCGTTCGACGGTGGGGGCGGTCTCGTCCGCATCGTGCGGAACCACGAGCTCGGCGAGGGCAACGACGTGCCCGCCGGCACGGTGATCGGCGATCCCGCGACGGCGTGGGATCGGCGGGCACCGGGGGGCACGACCACCCTCGTGTTCGACACCGGCAGCGGCGAGCTCGTCGAGGACTTCATCAGCCTGAACGGCACCGACACGAACTGCGGCGGGATCCCCACTCCGTGGGGTTCCTGGCTCACATGCGAGGAGACCGTGGCCGGCCTCGAGTCGGGTCGTCGCGAGCCGCACGGCTACGTCTTCGAGGTGAAGGCATCGGCGACCGCACCGAAGCTGACGAGGCCGATCAAGGCGATGGGCCGGTTCCTCCACGAGGCCGGGGCCGTCGATCCGGACACCGGTGTCGTCTACCAGACCGAAGATGAAGGCCCCGACGGCTTCTATCGATACGTGCCGGACGAGCCTGGCAAGCTCCGGCGCGGCGGCGTGCTGCAGATGCTCCGTGTGCGCGATGAGGACGGCTACAACACGATCACCGGTCAGACGGTCGGGGCCGTGCTCGCCTGCGACTGGGTCACGATCGATGACCCCGATCCGGCGGATGCCGAAGGCGACGCGTCGGCCGTGTTCCGTCAGGGGCGGAGGAAAGGCGGCGCGAAGTTCCTCGGCGGCGAGGGCTGCACGTATCGCGACGGGTCGGCGGTCTTCGGCTCGAGCGATGGCGGCGACGCGGGGCTCGGCCAGGTGTGGCAGTACACACCCACGGCGAACATCGGCGAGCTGAACGAGCGCGGCGATCTCGAGCTCCTCTTCGAGTCCCCGGGTCGGCGCGTCCTCGACGGACCGGACAACATGACCACGAGCCCGAACGGCGCGATCGTGATCTGCGAAGACGGGAACCTGACGAACAACTTCGTGAAGGCGCTTCTGCCCGGCGGTTCGCTGATCCCGATCGCGGAGAACCTCGTCGGGGTCCAACGTCATTACCTCGACGCCTCGGGCAAACTGTGGGACCCGACGGTGCCCGACGACGGGGCGTCGGCGGGCGAAGGGATCGGCTACTCGGAGTTCGCCGGACCGACGTTCAGCCCCGATGGCCAGTGGCTCTTCGTGAACATCCAGGTACCCGGGATCACCTGCGCGATCACCGGGGATTGGGCCTCACTCGGGCTGTAGCACCCTCTACGCTGTCGCGTCGAGGATCCCGCGCCGGACCAGTTGCTGCACGGGGAGGGCCCAGATCCCAGACGAGGTACCCCGCATCGTCGTGCCCCCGCCGGGGCCGAAGAGCCGCGAGCTACTGAACCGCGGCGAGGCCGTCCTGTATCCCGGGCTCGCGCACGGGCTCGCGCCGTTCGTGGCCGAGCGCAAGGGCGGTTGGTCGATCACCGACGTCGACGGCAACGTCTTCCTCGACATGGTGTCGGCTTCGGCGTCGGTCCCCTTCGGTGCGGGACGTCCCGATCTCGTCGGCGCGGCGGCCGAGGCGCTCCGGCGCTACGGCAACGAGGACACCCACGGGAGGCGAACACGTTCGTGGCACCGCTCGCGGAAAAGCTCCTCGAGGTCGCACCGCCGGGGCTCGCCCGGGTGGACATCGCGTTGAACGGCACCGAGGCGGTCGAGACCGCGGTGCGATTCATGCGCCGGGCGACCGGCCGCCCGATCGTGCTCGGGTTCATGGGCGCCTATCACGGTGAGGCCGGCGTCGGCCGGCGCACTCGGCGCCGAAGCCTCGGAGCTATCTCGCGGCTACCGGGCGCTGATCGCCAGGGTTCGTGCACGTGCCGTACCCGAACCCCTACCGCACGCCGTTCGTCGCGCGCCCGGGCGGCACGCGGCGACGGCACCATCGACTTCATCCGCGATCACCTCCTGTTCCACGCGGTGTCATCCGAGCGAGGTCGCCGGCGTCGTGATCGAGCCGGTGATGGGCTCAGGGGGTTGCGTCGCGCCGCCCGACGGGTTCTGGCCGGCGCTCGTCGAGCTCTGCCGCGAGCTCGACTGGCTGCTGTGCGTCGACGAGGTGAAGACCGGCTTCGGACGGACGGGGCATCTGTTCGCGGTCGAGCGATGGGGCGTCGAGCCGGACCTGATGGCGCTCGGCAAGGCGATGGGCGGCGGCGTGATGCCGATCGGTGCGGTCCTCGGGACCGAGCGAGCGATGGGGTTCGACGACCTCTCGACGGGCTCGACGTGGTCGTGGCTCCCGGCGGCGTGCGCGGCCGCGCTCGAGACGCTCGCGATCTTCGAGCGCGAGCCCGTCCTCGAGAACGTCCGCGCGATCGAGGACGCGGCGCGCCGCGGCCTGGCGCCGCTCCTCGAGCGACACGCGTGCATCGGCGATCTGCGCGTCGATCGGCTGTTTCATCGCGCTCGAGTTCGTGAAGGACCGCGTGACGAAGGAGCGCGACCCCGAGCTCACCGAACGGGTCGGTCGCGGGTGCCTGGAACGTGGGCTCCTCGTCGAAGCGAGCACGACGTCGTTGAACGTCCAGCCCTCGCTCGTGATGCCGCCGGAGCTGATGGGTCGGGCCGCCGCGATCCTGGACGCGGCGATCGTCGAAGCGAGCGCCGGCCGACCGCGGGCCTCGGCGTGATCGACGTCGAGGTATTCCGCGAGCTCGCCGAAGGGCTGAACCATCCCGAGGGGGTCGCGTGGAATCCGATCGACAGCCACGTGTACGCGGGCGGCGAGGCGGGCGAGATCTACCGGGTCTCGCTCGAGGGCGACGGTCGAAGAGCTCGCTTCGACCGGCGGGTCGATGCTCGGGATCGCGGTCGACGGGAGCGGTCGCGTGTACGCCTGCGACGCAGGCAACGGTGAGGTCGTGCGGATCGATCCGCTCGAGCGTCGGATCGAGGTCTACGCGCGCGGTCCCGGTGGTCGCGACCTCGATACGCCCAACGCGATGGCCTTCGACGCTGAAGGCTCGCTCTACATCACGTGCTCGGGCGAGGATGGTGCGCCCGCGATCGTTCGGGCGTCGCCCGGCGAGGGGTCGGCGACGACGTGGTCGAGGGACGTGCCCGGCTACCCGAACGGATGCCTCGTGGAACCCGACGGTCGTGGGCTCGTCGTGGTCGAGGCGCATGCACAGCGCCTCGTCCAGCGTGCCGATCCTCGAGGACGGCTCGGCGGGAGCGCCGTCGGTCCTCGCGGAGCTTCCCGACACCGATCCCGACGGGGTTGCGCTCGACGCCGACGGCGCCCTTGGGTGACGCTGTACCGGCCCGACGGCCTCGTGCGGGTCGTGAGTCCGCTGGGACCGTGACGACGATCGTGGACGACCGGCTCGCGCACGACGTTCGACGCGCCGACGAACCTCGCATGGGTCGGACCGTCGATCTCGATCAGCGTGGTGGTGGCCAACGTGGGAGACCGGTTCCTGTCGATCGGCGAGCTGGGGGTCCAGGGCAGCCGCGCTCCACACCCCGAGGGTGCCGTGAGCGAGCGGGAGCTCGGCGATTCGAGGACCGCAGCGTCTCGTGACGGGCGGCGCGCAGGGCATCGGCCGAGCGATCGTCGACGCGTTCGAGCGCGAGGGGGCACGGGTCGTGTCGGTGGATCTGCGCCCGACGGATGGTGTCGGGTCCATCGTCGCGGACCTCGGACGCGCCGACGAAGCAGGCGGCGTGATGCCCGAGGCGATCGAGCGGCTCGGCTCCGTCGACGTGCTTGTGAACTGCGCGGCCGTGCAGCCCGACGGGCCGGCCCTCGACGTGCGCCCCGAGGAGCTCGACCGAACCTTCGCGGTGAACGTACGCGGACCCTTCGTGTTGATGCAGGCGGCGTGCCGCCACATGGCGGACCGTGGCGGCGGCGCGATCGTGAACATCACGTCGGCCAACGCGATCCGAAGCGAGTCCCCCGAGTCGATCTACAACGCCTCGAAGGCCGCGCTCGCCGCGCTCTCGATCGCGTTCGCGCACGAATATGCGCACCTCGGGATCCGGGTGAACTGCGTGGCGCCCGGAGAGACCATGACCCCGGAGGCCGAGGCCGCGATGACGGGTGAAGATCGCGCCGTGGTTCGCGAGTACCTGGCGCGGGTTCCGATGCGCCGGGTGGGCCGGCCGCACGAACAGGCGGCCGCGGTGTTGTTCCTCGCATCGGACGAGGCGTCGTTCGTGACCGGCCACACCCTGCTCGTCGACGGTGGGGAGCTGACCGGGGACTGGTACGACCGGCGGGACGCCCCGCCGCTGCCCGACGACGTCGTGTGACGCATGCATCGAAGGGCTCGCGCGCGGCCGGGCGCGTGGGTACACTGCGGACAAGTGTCATCGACACTCGCTGATCTCGAGATCGCGACGTTCGCGATCCACGAGGTCGTCGCGGGGACGAAGACAGGGCGGAACGGCTCGACGCTGATGGTCGACCTTCCGCAGCTCGCGGTCGGGGCGAAGAGCGAGGCCCTGGCGGAGGTCACGGTCGAGGTCGTCCGGCCCGACGACCGCGTGCGCATCGCGAACGTGCTTGACGTCGTGTTGCCCGACGTCCGGCCCGACGATCCCACGTCGACGTTCCCCGGCATGCTCGGCCCGGTCGATCGTCGCTCGGCGGGCAGCGGACGTCTCCATCGGCTCGAGGGCGTGACCGTCCTTCCCGTGTGCGACTGGCGCGCGGCGGGTGCCGTGGGCGCCGAGGAGCTCCCCGATGCCTTCGTCGACATGGCGGGGCCCGGCGCCGATCGCAGTCCCTGGGGCGCGACGGTCAACGTCGTCGTGCGATGCGTGCCGCGAGAAGGGGGCGCGACGGCGGACGCGGATCGAGCCGTCCGGCATGCCGCCCTCACGATCGCCCGCGATCTCGCCGCCACCACCCTCGGTGATGATCCCGACGACGTCGCCGTGTGGCGGCATCCGTCCGACGTGCGCTCCGATCCGGCGTTGCCTTCGGTGGCGCTGATCCTGCAGGTGGCGTCCGAAGGGCCGCTGCTCGACACCCTCGCCTACGGAGAACCGCTCGTCGGGTTCGCGCCCACGATCATGGACCCCCGCGAGCTCTTCGGCGGCGCGCTGTTGAACGCTGCCTACGACTGGCCGGCGGTGCGCAACGTGTCGGCGGTGTACCAATCGAACGCGCTCGTGCTCGAGCTGCTCGCCGCCCATGGTGATCGGCTGCGGTTCGCCGGCGTGGTCTTGACCCCCGGGTACCTCGACACGGCGGAGGAGAAGCAGCGGGCGGCGACCGAGGCGGCGCGGTTGGCGGCGGAGCTCGACGCCGACGGCGCGATCTGCACGACCTTCTCGTCGGGGAACTCGCACACCGACACGATGTTGACGGTGCGCGCTTGTGAGACCGCGGGCATCGGCACGGTGGCGCTGCTCTGCGAGACGAACGGCGGCCTGACCGACCACGTCGCCGAGGCCGACTGCTTGATCAGCACGGGCAACGAGGACGAGCTCGTCGAGCCGTGGGTCCCTGATCGGGTGGTCGGCGCGAGCGACGGCGCACGAACCGGGGAGCCGGTGCCGCAGTGGGCGTACATCGGCGCGTGCGTGCAAACGGGCGACGCGCGCTGGACGGCGGTGCCGGCATGATGAGCGTTCGCGGGCTTCCAGCTCCTGGCTCCCGCCGCAGCGCAACCGGTGGTCAGCTACCTGGGCGCTGGCCCAGCGGTGCAGTCGCAACCTGTTTCGGGACCGCGACCGCGGTCGCAGACCGGAACCAGGTGGCAACTGGGGAGCGCCGGAGACCGCCGGCCAGCCGTCCACCTATTGCGCTGCCAGGCCGAGCGCAGAGTGGGGCCTCACCCTTCTCCCAAGGCCGCGGGAGGGAGGCGTCGTGACCGTCGTGCACTACCTGAACCAGTTCTTCGCCGGGCTCGGCGGCGAGGAAGCTGCCGGCCTCGAGCCGGTGCGGATCGAGGGTCCGGTCGGCCCCGGACGCGCCTTCGTCGCCGCCGGCCTGACGCCCGATGTCACCTTCGCGTGCGGGGACGACCATTTCGGCGAGCACGAAGACGAGGCGGTCCGGACCCTGCTCGGGTGGCTCGCCGAGCTGCAGCCGTCGGTGCTCGTCTGCGGACCCGCGTTCGGCTCGGGTCGCTACGGCTACGCGTGCGGCGTCCTCGCGCGCGAGGCCGGCCGGCGGGGGATCCCGGTCGTGACGGCGATGACCCCTGATTCGCCCGGTGTGCTCGCGGCCGAGGGCGCGGCCTACGTCGTGCCGACCTCGTCCAACGTGGCGGGGATGAAGGACGTGGTGCCGACGATCGTTCGTCTCGCCTCACGTCTCGCCTCGGGCGAACCGGTCGGTGGCCCCGACGAGGAGGGATACCTCCCCCGGGGCCTCCGGATCAACGCACTCGCGGAGCGCACGGGGGCGGCGCGAGCGGTCGAGCTCCTCCTCGCGAAGCTCGCGGGCGACGTGCGGACCGAGATCGAGCCGTCGGGCGACCGCGTGCCGCCGGCGCCGCGAGTCGCCGACCTGAGCTCGGTCACGATCGCCCTCGTGACCGAGTCCGGATGCGTGCCGGTCGGCAATCCCGACCGGCTGCCTACGCGGCACGCGAACGCGTGGTTCCGCTACCCGATCGACGGGCTCGAGTCGCTCGGCGCCGACGCCTTCACATCGGTGCACGCCGGGTTCGACACGTCGGCCGCGAACGCCGACCCGGATCGACTCGTCCCGCTCGATGCGGCGCGAGCGCTCGAGCGAGCCCACGCGTTCGGCCGGCTCCACGACGTCTTCTACACGACGAGCGGCGTCGACACACCGGTCGCGACGGCGGCGACGTTCGGTCGTGAGATCGCGGCGGAGCTCCTCGAGGCACGGGTGGGAGCCGTGATCCTCACGGGCACCTGAGGGACCGGCACGCGTTGCGGGGCAACGCTGGCGAAGGAATTCGAACGGGAGGGGATCGCGACGGTGTGCATCACCGCGTTGCCGACGATCGCGCAGATGGTGGGGGCCAACCGGATCCTGCGCGGGGTCGCGATCACGCACCCGACCGGCGATCCGTCGCTCGCGCCCGGGGACGAGCACGGGCTCCGGCTGCGGATCGTCGCCCGGGCGCTCGAGCTGCTCGCGACGGACGTGTCGCAGGGGACGGTCTGGGAGGTGTCGCCGTCGTGAACCGGAGGCGACCCGGGGCGGGCGGCCCACGGTGAGGGGGCCGCGCCGCGCCGCCGTGGTCGCCGCCTCGCTCGTGCTCGAGCACGTGCCGGACCTCGTCCGGTACGGATCGAAACCGTCGCGCGAGTCGGCGCGCCTGCCCGAGTTGTCGTCGGCGCGACGAACGTTCGAGGCGGCCGTCGCGTACCCGCCGACGCAGGTCTTCGTCGGCAACCTCCAGCCGCGAGGCGCTGTGGGAGCTCGATCGTCCGTGGTGGGCGCACCCACGGGACCTCCCCTCCTCGACCGGTTCGTTCGGCGAGGTCGTCGATCAGGGAGCGTTCTACGAGCTGCTCACCGAGGTCGATCGCTTCGGTTTGGTGCGGATGGGCGATGCGCCCGGCGACGGCGAGCTCGCCCTGCTGCGCGACGACGAGGTGATCGGGGCGTTCGCGCCCGGGCACGAGGACGATCCGTCGCTCACCGCGCACGTCTTGCTCGAGAACCTCTCGATCAAGGCGTCGGCGGTGCACGCGATGCGGCGTCTGGTCGACGACACCGACATCGACCCCGCGTCGATCACCCACGCGATCGGCTGCGGCGAGGAGGCGATCGGGGACCGGTACCAGCGCGGGGGCGGCAACCTCGCCAAGGCCGTGGCCGAGGAATGCGGGCTCGAGCGCGCGAGCGCGATCGACGTGAAGTCGTTCTGTGCGGCGCCGGTCCACGCCCTCGTCGTGGCCGCGGCCCTGATCGAAGCCGGGGTCGAGGATGCCGTGGTCCTCACGGCGGGAGGCTCGCTCGGGAAGCTCGGCATGAAGTTCGAGGGCGCCCTCGCGAAGGGGTTTCCGATCCTCGAGGACGTCCTCGCCGGGATGGCGGTCCTGGTGGTGCCGGCCGACGGTTCGAACGGTCCGGTCGTGCGCACCGATGCGGTCGGCAGGATGCCCGTGGAGGTCGGTGACGCGCCACAGGCGCAGCTCGAGGCGCTCGTCGGGGCGCCGCTCGATGCGCTCGGGGTCGGCATCCGGGATGTCGGCGTGTACGCGACCGAGATCCACAACCCCGAGATCACCGAACCCCAGGGCGGCGGCGACGTCGCCGATCGCAACTACCGGATGCTCGCCGGGCTCGGCGTGGTCCGCGGTGAGCTCGAGCGCGCCGACATCGGCGGGTTCGCTCGGGCGCATGGGATGCCCGGGTTCGCGCCGACCCAAGGCCACATCGCGTCGGCCGTTCCGTGGCTCCCACATGCCCTCGCCCGGATGGCGGCCGGGGACCTGCGCCGCACGATGCTCCTCGCCAAGGGCTCGCTCTTCCTCGGCCGGCTCACCCGTCAGTGGGACGGCGTGTCCGTGATCCTCGAGAGCTGACCGATCCGAAACGGAGGTTCCGACCGATGAGCACACCGCCGCACGCCACGATCGACGCAACGGTGGAGACCTTCGACGACCTGGTGCGAGAGGGCGAGGTCCTCGTCGACATCTGGGGGCCGCAATGCGCGCCGTGCTTGGCGATGATGCCCGCCGTCGAGGAGCTCGCCGCGAGATACGCCACGCGGATCCGCGTGCGTGAAGATCAACGCGCCCGAGAATCGGAAGATCTGCCGCGACCTTCGCGTCGCGGGCCTTCCCGCGTACCTGACGATGCGAGACGGCGTCGAGGTCGAGCGGCTCACGAGCGGCGGCACCACGGCCGAGGCGATCGAGGCCGCCGTCGTGCGGCTGCTCGAAGGCGCGCCGGCGGTCGGTCCGCCGGTCCCCGAGCATCTGCGTCCCGCGACCCGAACGACGAGATCTGAAAGGGGGTGACGATCCGCATGGACCTCGAAGGCGGAAAGAAGGTCATCGCGCTCGGTGAACGCGACAGCGTGCCCGGCGAGGCCATCGCCGACGTGGCGCGTTCCGCCGGCGCCGAGGTGGTCGAGACGCGCACCGAGTGCTTCGTCTGAACGGCGTCGGGCGCCATGGACCCTGAGAACCAGGCACTGATCAAGCGGATCGTCGAGGAGCGCGGCGCCGAAGGCATCGTCGTGATGCTGGGTGCGGCCGACGCCGAGGCCGTCGAGGTGGCGGCCGTCACCGTCCGCGACGGCGATCCGGCCTGGGTGGGTCCGTTGGCGGGGGTCCAGTTGGGGCTCCCCGTGCTGCACGTGTTCGAGGACGAGGTGAAGGCCGCGGCCGACCCCGCGGTGTACGAGGAGCGGATCGGATTCTTCGAGCTCACGCTCGACGCCGATGCGGTCAACGACGCGATGCGTCGTGCCCGCGGCGGATCATGAGTCGCGGATCGGTGATGCGTATGACGTAAACTGTCGACCACCGACCAGACGCAGGCGATGTCGACGACGCGCGGTGACCGAGCCCGTGGAGAGGACGCGAGGATGACCGACGTGGGGCTCCGGCCGATCGAGCCGCCCCGATCCCTCGCCGAGGACGCCGCGGACCGGATCCGGGAGCAGATCCTCACGGGCGGGTTCGCCCAAGGCGAGCACCTGGTCGAGGCCAAGATCGCGGAACGTCTCAAGGTGAGTCGAGGCCCGGTCCGCGAGGCCTTCAAGCTGCTCCGCGCCGAGGGCTTGCTGCAGGAGGAACCACGCCGCGGCACCTTCGTGGTTCGCCTCCAGCCGGGCGACATCCGGGAGATCTACGGCGCTGCGCGCGGCGATCGAGCGCCGCGCCGCCCGCAGCCTCGCCTCGAGCAGGAACGCCACGGCGATCGCGGAACTCCGTGGCCTCCTCGAGGCGCTCGACCGGGCGGTCCGCGCAGGGGATGCGAGCTCGGTGTTCCGCCTCGACCTCGAGTTCCACGACGGACTCTGCCGTCTGTCGGGCAACGCCCGCCTCCACGAGGTCTTCGCCCGCTACGTGCCGACCCTGCGCGCGCTCCTTCGTCTCGACGAGCACGTCTACCGTTCCCTCGACGACATCGCGATGGAGCACCGCCCGTTGCTCGATGCGATCGAGGCGGGTGACGCGCCCCTTGCCGCCGACCTCGCGGAGCGCCACTGCGACCACGCCGGCGAGCTGATCGCGGCCTATATCGACGCCCGGCGTGGGCGCCCCGGACGCCCGTTGAGGTCTGGGTTGTTGACGGTTGACAATCTACCGAGGGTCGGACTACGGTCGGCGCGCTGAGGGGGCGCTGCCCGGTAGGCGGCCGGCGCATGTCGCGAAGGGGGACGAGCTGATGGCGGGACGGTTCACACGGTTCCTGGTGTTCACGTGCGCCGCGGGCATCCTCGCGGTCGCGTGCGCCGATGACGGTGGGTCCGGCGCGGAGCCCGCACCGACGCCGACACGCAGAGCGGCGGTACCCAGCCCACGGCGGCGCCATCGGGCACGCTTCGCCTGTTCTCCTATAGCGACGGGTTCGATCCGGAGTACATGACGACGTTCTTCGAGGAGTACCCCGACATCGAGCTCGAGACGTCGGGGTTCGGCAGCAACGACGAGGCCGTCGCCAAGATCCAGGCGGGCTTCGAGGCCGACGTCATCAACAGCTGCGTCGACGAGGCCACCCTCGACATGGTGCAGCGTGGGATGTACCAACCGCTCGACACCTCGCGCCTGGAACATTGGGACGACCTCTGGCCCGCGATGAAGGAGCTTCCGGGGGTCCAGGTCGACGGCGAGGCCTACATCGTCCCGGTCGACGCGGGAAGCGGCCGGCATCATGTACAACGCCGACGTCGTCACGACGCCGCCGACGTCGTGGGCCGACCTGTTCGACCCGCAGTGGGCCGGCCGCGCGTCGCTCGAAGACCTCTCGATCACGGCGATCGACATCGGTGCGTTCGTGAACGGCATCACGAACCCGCTCGAGATGACGCCCGACCAGCTCGAGACGGTGAAGAACTACCTGATCGACCATCGGGATCAGTTCCGGACGTTCTGGAAGGGCGAGGCCGACATCAGGCTCACAGTTCAAGTCCGGCGAGGTCGTGATCTCGAGCGGGTACCCGGGAACGGCCAAGACCCTCCGTGAATCAGGGCGTGAACGTGCAGTTCGCCTTCGCCGAAGAGGGGCAGATGTTGTGGGCATGCGGCTACGGCATCAGTCCCGACGCCGAGAACGTCGACGCCGCCTACGCCCTGCTGAACTGGTACACGAGCCTGCCGCCCCAGATCTACGCGGCCGAGAACTGGAGCTACATCACCTCGAACATGGGCATCGTCGACGAGGTGTCGGCCGACGTCATCGACGCCGCCGGGCTCCTCGCGTTCCAGGAGGGCGATGCGTCGGTCAACGCGATCCCCGCGAGCCCACCCGAAGATCGCGACGCATGGGTCGCCGCCTGGACGGAGGTGAAGGCGGCCTAGTGGTCGACGCCGCGGCGCGCGTGGGCGTCGGGGCGTCGCTCGGCGCGGCATCCCGTCTGCGGCGTCGCGCGAACTCCCTCGGCTGGGGCGCGTTCCTCGGGGTCGTCGCCCTGGCGCTGTTCGGCCCGCTCGCGATCCTCGTCGCGTTCTCGGTCAACGACTCGAGCATCCTCGCGTTCCCGTTCGACGGATTCACGCTCGAGTGGTACCGGCAGGCCTTCGCCGACACGACGCTCCGCGAAGCGCTCGCGAACTCCTTCGGCGTCGCGCTCGTCGTCGCGCCGCTGTCGGTCGTCCTCGGCACGCTCGCGGCGTTCGGGCTCACGCGCTTCCGGTTCCGGGGGCGCGGAGCGGTCGGTGCGCTCGTCGGGGCGCCGCTCGTCCTGCCGTGGCTGATCGTCGGGATCGCGGCGCTGATGGGCTACGCGCGGGTCGATCTCGACCTCACGCTCCGAACCGTGGTCGCGACGCAGACCATGTGCACGTTCCCGCTCGTGACGGCGATCGTGTCCGCGCAGCTGTTCCGGTTCCAGCGGGTGCAGGAGGAGGCCGCGATCGATCTCGGCTGCTCCCGCCTGCAGGTGCTTCGCCTCGTGATCTTGCCGCACATCGCCCCGGCGCTCGGGGCGGCGGCGATCTTCGCCTTCACCTGGTCGTTCAACAACTACGAGATCAGCCTGTTCACGATCGGGTTCCAGCAGACGTTCCCGATCTGGGTCTATTCGTCGGTGCGCAATCCCGATCACACCGCCGTCGTGAACGCGATCTCGACCCTGATCTCCGCCGCGCAGGTCGTGCTCATCTGGGGAGCCGTGCGGCTCCTTCGGGCCAGGGGCGGCGGCGCGCTCACGCTCGTCGAGGATCGCGCGGTTGCGGCCGAGGTCGTGCAGGAGGCGCGTTCGTAGATGGCGACGATCTCCACCAGTGCGGACCTCGAGACCCCGCTGCGGGGACATCGTCCACGTGCCGGGGGGCGCGGGGCGCTCGGGATCTTGTTCACGCCCGTGATGCTCCTCGTGCTGCTGTTCCTGCTGCCCATGTTCATCATGGTGCAGATGTCGTTCGTCGAGTCCCCACCGAACGCCGCGAGCGGTTACACGTTCGACCACTACACCGAGGTCATCACGAACGAACTCAACATCAAGATCGCGTACCGCACGGTCGTGATCGCGAGCACGTCGATGGCGATCATGTTGCTGATCGCGCTGCCGCTGTCGTACTTCATGGCGTTCAAGGCGAAGCGATGGGAGCTCGTGCTGCTCCTCGGCCTGGTGCTCGCGGACGAGCTCGCGCCGGTCGTGAAGGTATACGCCTGGCAGGTGATCCTGGGCCGCAACGGCATCGTGAACTGGCTGATCCCGGGCGAGCCGCTCGAGTGGCTCCTCTACAGCCGGTTCGCCGTGATCCTGACGCTCTCGACGACGTACATCACGTACACGACGATCCCGATCTACGCCGCGATGAAGGCGATCGAGCCCTCGATGTTCGAGGCCGCCGTCGATCTGGGCGCCGGCTGGTGGCAGCAGGCGCGCAAGATCTTGATCCCGCTCGCCGCCCCGGGCATCTTCATCGCGATGATCCTCGTGTACATCCCGATGCTCACCGACTTCGTGACCTCCGACATCGTGGGGGGCACGAGCTCGGTGATGATGGGCCAGCGGGTACGAGATCTCATCTTGCAGGGCGCCGACTGGGGTGCGGGATCGGCCCTCAATTTCATCATGCTCGCGGTGTCGGCCATGTTGGCCCTCGTGGCCTACCGGCTCGCCAGACTGAACAGGATCGACACGTGAACGACGGTACTTCGAGCGCGATCGTCCTCGAGCGGTGTACGAAGCGTTTCGACGCCACGGTCGCCGTGGACGCCGTGAGCTTCGAGATCCCGGCGGGGGAGTTCTTCTCGATGCTCGGGCCATCCGGGTGCGGCAAGACGACGACACTCCGGATGATCGCCGGCTTCGAGATGCCCGACGACGGACGGATCTGGCTCGCCGGTCGCGACGTGACCGCGATGGCACCCCAGAAACGCCCGGTGAACATGGTGTTCCAGGCCTACGGGCTCTTCCCGCACATGTCGGTCGCCGACAACGTCGCGTTCGGCCTGCGGATCAAGAAGCTCCCACGCGACGAGATCGCCGTTCGCGTGGCCGAGACGATCGGGATCGTGCGCCTCGACGGGATGGAAGACCGCCGACCCGGCCAGCTCTCCGGCGGCCAGCAGCAGCGGGTCGCCCTCGCGCGGGCCCTCGTCAACCGACCGGCCGCCCTCCTGCTCGACGAGCCGCTCGGGGCGCTGGATCTGCAGCTTCGCAAGGAGATGCAGCTCGAGCTCAAGCACCTCCAGGAGCGCACCGGGACCACCTTCGTCTACGTGACCCACGACCAGGAGGAAGCCATGACGATGTCGGATCGCATCGCCGTGATGCGAGGCGGCATCGTGGAACAGCTCGGCACGCCTCGAGAGCTGTACGCGACGCCGGCGAGCGCGTTCGTGGCGGGGTTCATCGGCGTGTCGAACCTCGTCACCCTCCGGGTCGATCGACACGAGGCGGGCCTGCTGGCGATGGAGCTCGGCGAGGGCGACCGGATCCTTGCCGCCGACCCGCAGGAGCCGGCCGGCTCGAACGACCGGCCAGACGCGCCGCGGGACGCGTGCACGGTCACGGTGCGACCCGAATGGATCAAGCTCGGCGGCGAGGCCGGCCCGCGGGACAGCCGGGTGAGCGGCACGGTGGCCGACGTCGTGTACCTGGGGTCGGTCACGCAGCTCCGCGTGGAGCTTCCGACGGGGGAGGCGCTCACGGTGCACCGGCTGAACGACGAGGTGGATGCGACGGATCCGCGTCCGGGGGATCGGGTCACGCTCCGATGGGCGGCCGATCACACCTACGTGATCGGCGGCCGAGGGACCTCGGACGAGCACGGGGCGCGCGCGCCCGGCGACCCTTCGCACGAGCCGGTTCGATCGCCCGCCGGCGGCTGAGCGGAGGAGACGACGATGACCACCACGACGCACGCACTCACCGCCGACGAGATCGTCGAGCGGTCGAAGCGATACACCGTCTTCGACTGGCAGGCGCAGTCGAAGGTGTCGCCCATCGCGATCGACCACGCGCAGGGTGTCTACGTGTACGGCACCGACGGGACCCGGTACCTCGACATGAACTCCCAGCTGTGGAGCGTGAACATCGGCCACGGCGACCCGCGGGTGGCGGAGGCGATCGCCCGACAGGCCGAACGGTTGGCCTACGTGTCGCCGTTCATGACGTTCGAGGGCAGGGCCCGCCTCGGCGAGAAGCTCGCCGAGCTCTGGCCGGGCGACATCGCGAAGACGTTCTTCACGTTGGCCGGCGCCGAGGCGAACGAGAACGCGGTGAAGATGGCTCGGCTCGCGACCGGGCGATTCAAGGTCATGAGCCGCTACCGCTCCTACCACGGCGCGACCCTCGCCATGATGTCGCTCACGGGAGACCCGCGTCGGTGGCCCAACGAGCCCGGGCTCGCGGGGGTGGTCCACGTCCTCGACCCGTGGCACGGGCCCGAGCATCCGGTCGACGATGCGGCCACGGCCCTGCGCCTTCTCGAGGAGACGATCGAGCTCGAGGGGCCCGACACGATCGCGGCCTTCATCCTCGAGACGATCACCGGCACGAACGGGGTCTTGATCCCTCCCGACGGATACCTGCAGGGCGTCCGCGACCTTTGCACCCGCTACGGCATCGTGATGATCGCCGACGAGATCATGTGCGGGTTCGGGCGGACCGGCCGATGGTTCGCCGTCGATCATTGGGGGGTCGTGCCCGACCTGATCACCGCCGCGAAGGGGCTGACCTCGAGCTACGCGCCCCTCGGGGCGGTCGGCATCTCGCCCGCGATCGCCGAGTACTTCGACGAGCACGTGTTCTGGGGCGGGCTCACCTACAACACGCATCCGGTGGGGGTCGCCGCCGCGCTCGCCGCGATCCAGGTGCTCGAGGACGACGATCTCGTCGGGAACGCGGCGCGGCTCGGATCCGTGATGCGGCGTCACCACGAGGAGCTGGCGGCGAACCATCCGAGCGTCGGGTTGTTCCGCAACATCGGGCTGTTCGGCGTGCTCGAGCTCGTGAAGGACCGAGCCACGAACGAGCCGCTCTCGCCGTACAACGTCACGAACGAGGTCATGGGCCGCATCAACCGATTCCTCCTCGACCACGGCGTCATGGCGATGGTCCGCTGGCACACGATCGGCACGAACCCGCCGCTGTGCATCACCGAGGCCGAGCTCGCAGAGGGCTTCGAGGTCCTCGACGCCGCGCTCGCGATCGCCGACGGGGCGATGGAGGGCTGAGGGCCGTGGACGAGCGGATCGGCTTCATCGGCCTGGGCATCATGGGTCGCCCCATGGCTAGGAACCTTCTCGCCGCCGGCGCGCGGCTCACCGTCCATTCTCGGAGCCCGGCTCCCGTCGAGGAGCTGGTCGCCGCCGGAGCCGCTCGAGCCGACCGTCCCGCCGACGTCGCCCGCGCGAGCGACGTCACGATCACGATGCTCCCCGACACCCCCGACGTCGAGCGGGTGCTAACGGGTCCCGACGGGGTGGTCGAGAGCGCCGCCCCGGGCTCGCTCGTGATCGACATGAGCACGGTCGACGCCGGTCCCACCCGGCGGATCGCCGACGCGTTCGCGGCGCGCGGAGTCGCGATGCTCGACGCGCCCGTGAGCGGCGGCGAACGGGGCGCGATCGATGCGGCGCTTTCGATCATGGTCGGCGGCGAGCCCGATGCGTTCGCTCGGGCGCAGCCACTGTTCGGCGTGCTCGGGCGCACGATCGTGCACGTCGGTCCCTCCGGGGCCGGGCAGATCTGCAAGGCGTGTAACCAGCTCGTCGTGGCCTCGACGATCGAGGCCGTCGCGGAGGCGCTGGCACTCGCCGAACGATCCGGCGTCGACCCGGCTCGCGTGCGCGAGGCGCTGCTCGGCGGGTTCGCGGGGTCGAAGATCCTCGAGGTGCACGGACAGCGCATGCTCGACCGCGCGTTCGAGCCGGGGTTCCGTGCCCGTCTGCACGCGAAGGATGCACGCATCGTGCTCACGTCGGCGCGCGAGGCAGGCGCCTCCGTGCCCGCGTTCGAGATGGTCGCGGCCCAGCTCGATCGGCTCGTCGCCGAGGGCGGCGGCGAGCTCGATCACGCGGGCATGTTCACCCTCGTCGGACCCGACGCCTGACCCGTGGCCGGTCACGACGCGCTCGGGTATCTGCGGGACGAGCTCCTCTCGCTCGAACGCGACCGCCTGCTCCCGCGGGTGCGCACCCTCGAGGGACCGACGGGCGCTCGCGCCCGCATCGACGGGCGCGAGGTGGTGAACCTCGCGTCGAACAACTACCTGGGGCTCGCGAACCATCCGCGGCTGAACGAGGCGGCGGCGCGGGCGGCACGAGCGTTCGGTTCGGGAACGGGCGCCGTCCGCACGATCGCGGGGCAGATGACCGTGCACGTCGAGCTCGAGCGCGCGTTCGCCGCCTTCAAGCACGCCGAGGCGGCGCTGTCGTTCCCGTCCGGGTTCTCGGCGAACGCCGGCACGGTCGCGGCGATCCTCGGCCCCGAGGATGTGATCGTGTCCGACCGGCTGAACCACGCGTCGATCATCGACGGGGCGCGCCTGTCGCGGGCCGAGATCCGCGTCTTCGAACACCGAGACGCGGCGCATGCCGACGCGCTCCTCGGCGAGACCGCTCGACCGGGTCGTCGCCAGCTCCTCGTCACCGACGGCGTGTTCTCGATGGACGGCGACATCGCGCCGCTCCCGGACCTCGTGGAGGTCGCGGAGCGGCGCGGGGCGATCGTGATGGTCGACGACGCGCACGCGACGGGTGTGTTGGGCACCGGGGGGGCCGGAACGGTCGACCACTTCGGGCTGCACGGTCGTGTCGACGTGCAGGTCGGGACGCTCTCGAAGGCGATCGGCGTGCTCGGCGGCTTCATCGCGGGCCCCCACCATCTGATCGAATGGCTCCGGAACCGCGGGCGCCCCTACCTGTTCTCGACGTCCGCGCCGCCGGCCGTGGCGGCCGCATGCCTCGAGGCACTCGCGGTGCTCCGCGACGAGCCCGGCCGGCTCGAGCGGCTCTGGTCGAACACCCGTCGATTCAAGGAGGGGTTGCACGCCGCCGGCTTCGACACGGGCGCGACCCAGACCCCGATCACGCCCGTGATCACCGGCGACGAGGAGCGTACGCACGCGCTCGCGGAAGGCCTGTTCGAGCAGGGCATCTTCGCGCCGGCGATCGTCTTCCCGACGGTCGCCCGCGGCGCGGCACGGGTCCGCACGATCGTGACGGCCGATCACACCACCGGCGACCTGGACGAAGCCGTGGCGGCGTTCGCGCGGATCGGTCGCGAGCTCGGCCTCGGCGGCTGACGAGCGCCCCGGCGGGTCGCGCGAACGTTTCGGACGACCTCGACTCGGTGCGGGAGCGTCACGCGGGCCGGTCGAGGACGACGATCCCCGGATGCATGCCGCAGCCACCGACGAGCTCGAGCACCCGACGCACCGGAGGCCGCGGCCCGAGGAGCTGCAGCCGATCGCCGCCGCGGAGCGACGCGGCCACGCGGAACAGCCCGCCGAGCCCTGAGCTGTCCATGAATTCCAGGTCGCGCATGTCGACGAGGAGGTCTCCGCCGCGCTCCGCGAGCGGCAGCATGGCGTCGAGGAGCCGGTCCACGCTGGCCATATCGAGCTCGCCGGCCAGCCGCACGGTGCGGCTCCCGGGATCCACCCGCACGTCCAACGACGGCTCCATCGGTTCGCGGTCGTTCACCGCCGGTCACGGTAGCCGCGCGCCCCCTCGCCGTCGGTCCGGTTCCGTACTGTCCGCGCTGGTCGCGGGGGCTATCATCCGGGCGAGATGGGTGTGGGTGGCGTGGGTGTGGGGGCAGGCGTGGGGCGATCCGACGGCACCACCGGGAACCAGCTGCTCGACGCCCTTCCGCCGTCGGAGCGCGAGCGCCTCCTCCGCCGAGCGTCCTCTCGATCGATGCGTCCCGGCGAGGTGCTCATCGAGACCGCGCGCCGCGTCGAGTCGGTGTGGTTCCCCGTCGGCGCGGTCGTGTCGATGTTGACCGTGCTCGCAGACGGTTCCACGGTCGAAACGGCGACGGTCGGGCGTGAGGGTATGGCCGGGGTGTTCGTCTTCCTCGGCGATGACCGGACGCCGAACGGGCGCGGTGTCATCCAGATGGCCGGTCAGGTGATCGGCGCTCCCGCCGACGACCTGCGTGCCGAGCTCGCGGAATCCGGCAAGCTCGGGCGATGCATGCTCGACTACACGCGCGCGTTCCTGTTCCAGGTCTCACAGAGCGTCGCGTGCAGCGCCGCGCATCCGGTGCGAGAGCGTCTTGCGCGCTGGCTGCTGCAAACGACCGATCGCGTACGCGATGACGACGTCGAGCTCACCCAGCAGTTCCTCGCCGAGATCCTGCACACCAGGAGGGCTTCGGTGACCGACGCGCTCGCGGCGCTCGAACGCGAGGGCCTTCTCCGGCGCAGCCGTGGCGTGATCACGGTCGTCGACCGCGGCGGCCTCGGCGAGGCGACCTGCGAGTGCTACGAAGTCGTTCGGCGGGAATACGCGCGCCTCGTGCCGGGCGGCTGAAGCGGTCGCGAGCCCCCGACGGCCATGTCACCTCAGCGACGGACGGGTCGGCGCGCCCAGCGCTCGGCCCACGTGGCGAGTTCCTCGATCACGCGCTCGAGATCACGACCGCGGTCGGTCAACGTGTAGTCGATGCGGACGGGGGTCGTGGGCGTGACGGTGCGCACGACGATGCCCTCGGCCTCGAATCCCTTGAGCCGTTCGGAGAGCAGGTGGTCGGAGAGGCCGGGGACCGCCTCGCGGAGGTCGGTGAACCTGGTCACCCCCGAGAGCAGCGCCCGCACGATCTGCGGGTTCCAGCGACGCCCGAGCATGCCGGCCGCTCGCTGGAAATGTTCGCACACCGGGACGTCCTCGCTCATCGTGCGCATCCTCGCAGGTCGGGGGCGGATCTTCTAGGCGCTCCAACGATGTATGTAACTCAGGAATAGAGAGCACCTATTCCCAGGTTAGCTGGTGTACGGGACCGCCGCGACGGGCGACGGGCGAACGAAGGAGGTACCTCGATGAACCAGGTCGCGAACGAGATACGGGCTCGCGCCGTTCCGCCTGCGGGCACCTACGAGCTCGACACGGTTCACACGTCGGTCGAGTTCGTCGCCCGACACATGCTCTCGAAGGTTCGCGGGCGGTTCACGGACTTCCGCGGCACGATCGAGATCGCCGAGAGGCCGGAGGCGAGCTCCGCCGAGGTCGAGATCCAGGCGGCGAGCATCCAGTCCAACTCCGATCAGCGGGACGGTCACCTCAAGAGCGGCGACTTCCTGCAGGCGGACGAGTACCCGACGCTGTCGTTCACGAGCACCGCGGTGCGTGTGGAGGACGACGGTAGGTTCGAACTCGACGGGGACCTCACGATCAAAGGGATGACCCGGCCCGTGACGCTGCAGGGCGAATACCTCGGTCTGAGCAAGAGCCCCTACGGCAAGACCGTGCTCGCGGCGACGGCCACGACCTCCATCGAACGCGAAGACTGGGACATGACCTGGAACGTCGCGATCGAGACCGGAGGCTGGCTGGTCGGCAAGAAGATCGACATCGAGCTCGAGGTCGAGGCGATCAAGGTCGGCGACGACGCTGCCTGAGCGCCGACGCCGCTCGATGCGGGCCATCGGCAACGAACGACCCCCGGCCATCGACCGGGGGTCGTCGTTTCCCACGCTCGGGCAGGGGGTTGACGCCGGGAGGCGTCAATCGGTGAGCGCGGGGATCACGTAGGCCGCGATGAAGTACAGCACGGCCACCACGATCAAGAAGATGAAGCCGTACTTCACCGCGGCGAAGCCGGTCATGCTGCCACGGTCACGGGGCTCCTCGATGTCGACGTGTTCGTGTTGATGTGCCATCTTGCTCAACTCCTCGCATCACGGTTTGGGGTGGAGTCGCACCATCAACGGTCGTCGCGGTCGGTGACGTCGTCGATCTTCTCTTTCACCGAGTCGACCGCGTCATTCGTCGTGCGCTTGACCTTCGCGCCGGCCTGATCGACCTTGCCCTCGCGCTTGAGGTCGTCGTCATTGGTCAAGGCCCCGGCGGCCTCTTTGGCGCGGCCCTTCGCTTCGTCCGTCTTCTCGCCCATGCGGGTCCTCCTTTTGCTCCGTGGTCTTTTCTCCGTGGCGCCGCGAACGTGCGACGTCTCGTGTGGGCTCAATGCCCGACGCCCCGCGCGTTACCCGTGGCCAAGCACCCTCAAACGCGGGCGGGTTCCCTGCGTCTCGAACCACACGACGGTCGGCGGGCAATGTTCGACGCCCCACCGGCTCGCCAGCGCGTCGAGGAGCAGGAACCCGAAGCCTTCGGCGCCCCCGCGGGCGTGCCGTGGTGGGTCTTGTCGCAGTTGGGTGGCACCCCTGAAGCCTCTTCCTTCGTCCCGAACCTCGACCCGCAGACTCGTATCGAGGGTGACCGAGATCTCGAGCGTGTCCAGTGGACCGATGCCTGCATGCCGGACGCTGTTTGCCACCAACTCGCTCACCAGCAGCCGAGCGCGCTCGAGCGAATCTTCGTCCAGCCACGCACCGAACGCCTCCACCGCGCGCCGAGCCAGGCCCGGCGCATGGCGGTCGCCGGGCACCCGGAGCTCGAGCTGGGTGGGCGGTCGTTCTCCCATGGACAGGGACTACCCGCGAGATGACCCGGCGAACCAGGGAGAGGGTTTGGGGCGTTACCGGGGCGATCCCGAGCCTTCGGCCGAAACCGTGAAGCGAACGGTCGCGGCGTCCGGCCGATGCTCGATCGACACGTCGGGGAACAGCGCGGTCACGAGGTCGAGGCCTGCGGCGATCTCGCCTTCATCGAGCCCCTCGACGCGGCCGATCGCATCCGCCGGCCCGGGGGCGGTCGAACCCGCTGGTCCATCGATCGAGATCTCGACGGAAGCGGGCCGGAGCGAGGCTCGGATCGCGACCCGCTCGTCGCCGCGCGCCGAGCGTATGGCCGCCGTGCAGGCCTCCGACGCCGCGATCCGGGCGTCCTCGACCAGGCCGTCGCCGTAGCCCGCGGCGCGCACGACGGCCGCCACGAACGACCGAGCGGTGGCGAGCAGTGCGGGATCGGCGGCGAGCTCGAGCTCGAGCTCGAGCGACATGCCGTCCGTCACGTGGCCGCGTTGCCTTGCCCGGCGTCGGGCAGCTCGGCCGGCGACGCGACGACGTCGAAGACCCGGGTGAGACCGCTCACGTCGAGCACCCGAAGGACCGGGCCTTCGCCGCAGATCAACGCGAAACCGCGCTCACCCTCGGTGGCGCGCCGGCGGGCGCCGATCAGCACCCCGAGCCCCATCGAATCCATGAAGCGAACGCCACGGAGATCGACCGCGAGCGAGGTGGCCGGGGTGTTCGCGAGTGCGTCGCGGAGCGCGGGAGCGGTGTAGAGATCGATCTCGCCCGTGACGGCGAGCACGTGCCACGTGCCCTGCATCCCCGTTTCGATCGCGATGTCCATCTCGGGAGTGCCCATGCGGCGGCTAGTATAGGCGCCCGTCCGATGGGAGAAACCGTGACAGATGTCCGGGTCCAGGTACCGGCGGGCGGGCAGTTCCTGCAGGTCATCCGCAACGTGGTGGCCGCGGTCGGGGCGCGCGCCGGCTGTTCCGTCGACGTGCTGGCCGACCTCCGACTCGCGGTCGACGAGGCGGCCACGCGGCTGCTCCGCGACGTGCCCGGCGCGCAGGTTCTCGTGGTCGAGGCGACGAGGGCCGATGGCGGTCTCGCCGTGAGCGTCGCGGTGCAGGCCGAGGCCTCGTGGCCCTCGCCGGAGCTTGCCGGCTCGATGGGTTGGCAGATCCTTACGGCGCTCGTCCACGAGGCCGAGGCGACCCGAACCGTCGACGGGCCTGCGATCACATTCCGGGTGCGCGCCGATGGCTGAGCGGACCACCACCGATGACGCCGAGGTCGCCGCGCTGTTCGAGCGGATGCCGGATCCGGGCGCGCGGGAGGCGTTGCTCGAGCGGTTCCGTCCGTTGGCTCGGTATCTCGCGCGCCGTTTCCGCGGGCGGGCCGAACAGGAAGATCTCGAGCAGGTCGCGGCGCTCGCGCTGCTGAAGGCGATCGACCGCTTCGAACCTGCGCGTGGAGCCTTCGTCGCCTTCGCCTCGGTCACGATCGTGGGGGAGCTCAAACGGCACCTGCGTGACACCGGATGGGCGGTGCGGGTGCCGAGGCGTCTCCAAGAGGTCGGGCTCCTCGTGAGCCGCGCGATCGATGACCTCACGCAGGAGCTTGGCCGGTCGCCGGCGGTGCCCGAGCTGGCCGAGCGGACCGGGCTCACGGAGGACGAGGTCCTCGAGGGCCTGGACGTCGGCAGCGCCTACCAGGCGCGGTCGCTCGACGCGCCGATGGGTGAGGACGGACCGACGCTCGACCTCGCCGAGGAGGACGAGAGCATCGTCATGCTCGAGGAGTGGACCGACGCCGCCGAGCAGCTCCGGGCCCTCCCGGCGCGCGAACGGCGGATCCTCTACCTCCGCTTCTTCCGGAACATGAGCCAGTCCGCGATCGCGGAAGAGATCGGCATCTCGCAGATGCACGTATCTCGCCTCCTGGCCCGCACGCTGGCGGAGCTCCGCGTCACAGCGGGCACCCGCGACCGCGGATGAGCCCGATGCGGGTCGCCATGTGCCAGCTCCGCGCGACCGAGGAGGTTTCGGCGAACCTCGACACCGCCGAGGTCCTCGTCCGCGAGGCGGCCGCCGGAGGCGCCGACCTCGTGGCCCTGCCCGAATACGTGACGTGCCTCGGTAACGCGAGCGTCCTCGCGGCCACGGCGGAAGCGCTCGGCGATGGGCCGATCGCAGGGCGGTTCGCCTCGATCGCTCGCGAGCTCGGGGTCTGGCTGCTGGCGGGCACCCTCGTCGAGGCCGACGAGGGGCGCCGCTACGACACGTCGCCGCTCTTCGATCGCGAGGGGGAGCTCGTTGCGCGCTACCGGAAGATCCACCTGTTCGACGTCGAGCTGCCGGGGCAGCCGCCGTTCCGGGAGTCGGCCACGTTCGCCGCCGGCCACGAGCTGGTGACCCACGAGACCGAGCTCACGCGCGTCGGTCTGTCGGTCTGCTACGACCTGCGCTTCCCGGAGCTGTACCGGGGACTGATGGCGCTCGGTGCCGAGGTGATGTTCGTCCCAGCGCAGTTCCAGCACGTGACCGGCGAGGCCCACTGGCACGCCCTGCTCCGGGCACGAGCGATCGAGAACCAGTGTTTCGTCGTCGCCCCTGCCCAATGGGGAAGCTACGGCTCGCCCGAGCACGGACGACGATCGTTCGGTCACTCACTCGTCGTCGGACCATGGGGGGACGTGCTGGCCGAGGCGCCCGAGGAGGGCGACGGCGTGATCGTCGTCGACCTCGACCTCGCGGAACTCCGGCGCGTGCGCCAGACCCTGCCTGCGCTGCAGCATCGGCGTCTCGGCATGGTCTGCTGAGCCTCGCCCCCCGGGCGGGCGCCGATCCCATTCGTCGCCGAGATGCATGGGAGCCGGCTCCGATGGGTATGCCCCTCCTATCCGATCAGAAGGAGGCAGGGCATGCGGATCACCGACCGTATCGGCGACGTGACCGAGCGTCTCGAGATGCGACGTCTCGAGACGAAGACCGACAAGCTCGATCGTGAGAACGATCGGCTTCGGGGCGAGCTGCGCTTGACGCGCGAAGAGCTCGCCGCCGAGCGGGACTCCCGAGGGGAGTTCCTCAACACCATCAAGTCGATGCCGAAGGCCACGACGAAGGTGAAGGTCAAGAAGAAGCCGGGGCTCATGCGGCTCGCGATCGTCGGGGGCGGCGCCTACGTGCTCGGCACGCGGGCCGGACGTGAGCGCTACGACCAGCTGAAGTCGTGGGCATCCGACGCTCGCAACCGGGTGCAGGGCGGCTCGAACGGCGACGAGGCCGAGGCATGGCGTGCCACCGCGAACGGTGTGTCGACCCCCACGTCGACGCCGTCCGTCTCGCCGGGGACCTCCGCATCGTCCGGGAGCACGAAGCCTTCGAGCACGAAGTCTTCGAGCACCTCCGGTACTTCGAGCACCTCGCGCTGAGCCTCACCTATCGACCGGCGGTGCGGCCGCGGAAACACGCGCCCGTCGCTACGGGTCCGAGGCCTCGAGATCGACCGGCTCGTCCACGTCACGTGGGGCGGTCCGGTCGATCTCGACCTCGTCCACCCACTCCGGGTGCGAGGCGATCAGGACCCTCGCGCCGACATCGCCGTGGAGGTGAGCGGCCTCGGCGTACACCTCGCGGGACAGCAGCGCGGGCCCGGGCGCGTCCCGGTAGCGGATGCGCACGATCCTCGCCCGCCCCGTCCTGAACCGCGCGACGACGGTCGCGATCTCTGCTCCGAGCACGCCGGGCTGATCGGCGAGGAGCACGACGGCGGCCTCGCTGGCGGCCCCGATCCCGTGGAGACCGGCGCCGAGCGAGGACGCCTGGCCGCTCCGAAAGTCCGGGTTCCGGGCGACCCGGACGTCCTCGGGCAAGATCGCCTCGACGCGCTCGGCGTCATGGCCCGTGACGACGACGATCTCATCGACCCCGGCGTCGCGGAGCGCGTCGACCGCGTGGATCACGAGCGGGCGCCCGTCCAGGATCGCGAGTTGCTTCGTGCCACCGAAACGCGAGCCGGTGCCGGCCGCGAGCACGACCCCCGAGATCACCCTCAGCCCTGCTTCCCGCCCCCGAACAGGCGACGGAAGAACCCGACGACGAGCGACCAGATCGCGGCGAGGCCCAAACCGATCCCGCCGACGGGCTTCGACGGCGCATCGCTCGATGCCGCCCCCATCGTCGCTTCCAGGCATTCCGCGAACTGCCCCGTGAGCTTCTTCGAAACCTCCGGCAGCAGCCCTCGTGAGAGCTGGGCGACCGACCCGGTGAGGGTGATGTCGGCCTGCATCTTCACGTGGGTCCCACCCTCCGGCGCGGCGTCGAGCCACGACGTCACGGTCGCGTTCGCGGCGCCCTTGCCCTTCTGTTCCGTGCCCTTCGCGACGAGCTTCACGCGACGCGCATCGTCGTCACGCTCCTGCACCACGACCTGCCCGGAGAAGACCATCGCGACCGGGCCGAACTTGATGTTGACCTTGCCCTTCCACGTGCGGTCATCGACGTGGTCGGTGATCTCGGCGCCGGGCATGCACGGGGCGATCCGCTCGACGTCGAGGAGGTACGCCCAGGTCTCATCGGGCGGCATGCCGACGGTGAACTCGTTCTCGATCAGCATGATCGCGAGCCTACCCCGCGCTCCTTCGGCGGGTCAGCGGGCCTCGGTCCCCGGGCGTGGGCGATCGTGGATCGGGCCCGGACGGAGCTTGAGGAACCCGCCGCCTCGCCCACGGCGGAAGGCGACGATCTCAGCGCAGATCGCGTGGGCGATCTCCTCGGGGCCTTCGGCGCCGAGGTCGAGGCCCGCGGGCCCGTGGATCCGAGCGGGCGTCTCGTCGTCGACGGCGACGCCTTCGTCGACGAGCTCCATCAGCAGGCGCTGCGTGCGGGCGCCCGGCCCGAGCATGCCGAGATATGCGACGGGGGTCTCGAGGAACGCCCGCAGGTAGGCCTTGTCCCGCACGAAGTTGTGGGTCATGACGATGACGCAGGTGCGCTCGTCGATCGGGGCGGCCTCGGTCACCCGGCCAGGCTCATCGACCAGGATGAGACCCGCCGCGTCGGGGAACCGGTCGGGAGTGAGCAGCGCCTCCCGGTCGTCGACGACGATCGGATGCCAGCCGAGCCCGGCCGCGGCGCGTGTCAACGGCACCGCGTCATGGCCGGCCCCGCACACGAGCAGCCGCAGCGGCGGGTCGAGCACCTCGACGAAGGCGCGCACGCCACGCTCGAGCGGCCGAACCTCCGAGCGACCGGCGGCGAGGAGCTCGCGCGCCGCGGCGATCGCCTCGGCATCGACGTCGGCGTGCCCGAGCGAACCCGGGACGGGTCCGGCCGGTCGGACCACGAGTCGCGCTCCCGGCGGGGCGACCTCGGGCGCCTCGGACTCGAGCACCGTGACGAGACAGACGGGGCGTTCCTCGGCGAGCGCGGCGCGAAGCGCTCCCGCCACCTCGGCGGCCCGGTCGGCCGGCTCGATGAACACCTCGATCGCACCGTTGCAGCCCAGACCCAGTCCCCACACGGCGTCGTCATCGGCGGTGAGGTCCCACGCGGCCAGGCGCGCCGTGCCCTCCTCCATCACGATCCTCGCCATGTCGGCGACGTCGCCTTCGAGACAGCCACCGCTGATGTTGCCGATCGGCGCCCCTGCTTCCGGCACGAGGAGGCGGGCTCCGGGCCGGCGGTAGGTCGACCCCCGGACGGCGACGATCGTCGCCAGCGCCATCCGCTCGCCCTTCGCCCGGAGCGACTCGATCGCCGCCAGCACGTCCGCGATCTCGCTCACGGCCAGATGCTAGGGCCTCGGGCCGGAACGGCCACGCAGGGCTTACGGGCCCTTCCAAGGCCCGGCTCATGGGCGTGACGGGCCCTGCCGATACGGGTTCCGTGGATGACTCCTTCAACTTCGGATCACGGGCTCGGCGGTCACCTCGCGGCCCGAGGCCGAGTCCCGCGACGATCGCGGTCGCACTCGTCGTGGGTGCGGTCGCGATCGCGGCCGTCGTCGGGGTGCTCGCCGTCATGAAAGGAGGCGGCGAGGCCGTTGCCGAGGCCCAGAGCTCGGTCGTCGCGCAGGTCGACGTCGCCCGAGACGCCGAGGCCCAGGTGACGCTGACGCGGGCATCGACGGCCGCCGCCTCGCTCTTGGCCCAGGACGGGGTCGACGCGTCGGGCGCTGTGAGTTATGCGGTCGCCGGTCCCGAGGGGCTCGCGGCGTTCGAGCCCAGCGTCACCTACACGGCGGACGCCTCGACCGGACCCGGCGTCGTGAGCGTCGCCGCCACCGACGACGGCTGGTCGGCGGCCGTGCGCTCGGTCTCGGGTGCCTGCTGGTGGATCAGGCTCGACGGCGACGGCGTGCAGACCTTCGGCAGCGGTGAGCCGTGTACCGGCGCATCCGCGGCCGCGGCCGCCGCCGTGGCATGGTAGAGCCGGTGATGGACCGGTGACCGAGGGGGCCTTCAGCTTCAGGGCTCCGGCGGAGGCGTTGCGCCGCCGAGCGGATCCACGTTCGGTCCGGCTCGCGGTGGTGGCGGCCACGCTGCTCGTCGCGGTGACCGGCTTCGGCCGTTGGGTCGTGGAGAGCGAGCGAACGAGCGACCGGCAGGTGGCCGCCACCGAGGCGGCCATCGCGGCCGCCGATCCCGCGCCGGTGCCCACGCCCGTGGTCATCCTCGACGATGAGGCCGCCCGGGCGGCCGGCTCCGCCGCCGTCGCCGTTGCGCTGGAGGTGCTGGCCCGCACCGGATCGTTCGACGAGGCCGGCACCGGCCTGCTCGCCGAGGAGCAGCCCGATCTGATCTTCGTGGACGGCCCGTCGACGGCGCCCGCGATCGTGAGCATCGCGACGAGCGACCGGGCCTGGGCCGCCGCGGTCATGGGGACCTCGGGCTCGTGCTTCTGGGTGAAGGTCACGGCCGCGGGCCTGATCCGCTACGACGCCGGCGCCGCGTGCACCGGTCGCGACGCGCTCGAGGCTGACGCGATCACCTGGTAGCCCGGGCGCCGGCTCGGACGAACCGAGCGCGTCGTACCGGCGGGTCGCGCGCTCGGAGCCTTCGTACTACGCTCGGCCCCCGTCCCTCCCTGCACCGGGAGCGACCGTTCGGCCACACGTCGGATCGGGGGCCAGGATCGAGATCGCCCGGCCAGAACGCCAGAACGCCAGAACGCCAGAACGCCAGAACGAAGAACGAAGAACGAAGAAGCGCAGAACGAAGGAGGCTCGTCCATGACGCGGATCGCCGTTCACGTGAACGGGCAGGCGCATGAGGCCGAAGTCGAGCCCCGTACGCTGCTCGTCTACTTCTTGCGGGAGACGATCGGGCTCACCGGCACGAACGTCGGCTGTGACACGTCGTCGTGCGGAAGCTGCACGGTGCTGCTCGACGGGGAGTCCGTGAAATCGTGCTCCCTCCTGGCCGCGCAGGTCGACGGTCGCGAGGTCACGACGATCGAGGGCATGGGCGGCCCCGACGGGTCGCTGCATCCGCTGCAGGAGTCGTTCCGCCGTCACCACGGCTTGCAGTGCGGGTACTGCACGCCCGGGATGATCATGGCGGCCGCGAGCCTCCTGCGGGAGCGACCGAACCCGACCGAAGAGGAGGTTCGCGAGGGACTCGAAGGCAACCTCTGCCGGTGCACGGGCTATCAGAACATCGTGACGTCGATCCTGGACGCCGCCGGCGCCGGCGTCTGAGCGGGAGGAGCACCGATGGCTGCGACCGAGACCTTCGTCGGCAAGCCCATCCTCCGCAAGGAGGACCCGAAGCTCGTCACCGGGCAGGGCACCTTCATCGACAACCAAGCGCTTCCGGGCATGCTCTGGATCGAGCTCGTCCGGCCGCCGTACGTGCACGCGACGATCGACCGGATCGACACGTCGGCGGCGGCCGCGATGCCGGGCGTCCTCGCCGTCCTGACGGCAGCCGACTTCGAGCAGGATTTCCCGAACGGCCTGCCGTTCGTATGGCCGATCACCGAGGACATCAAGGTCCCGACGCACTGGCCGCTCACGAAGGACCGCATCCGGTTCGCCGGCGACGCCGTTGCCGTCGTGGTCGCCGAGACGAGAGCACAGGCAGAGGACGCCGTCGAGGCCGTCGTCGTCGATGCGACCGAGCTGCGGGCCGTCGTCGACATGGAGGAGGCCGAGAAGGACGAGGTCGTGCTCCACGACGACCTCGGCTCGAACGTCGTCGTGCACTGGGTCCACGGCGGGGGCGGCGATCAGTCCCTGTTCGGATCGGCGCCGGTGCTCGTCGAGGAACGCTACGTCCAGCCCCGGCTGATCCCGAACGCGATCGAGCCTCGAGGCTGTATCGCGTACGGCTCACCTGCGGCCGGTGAGTTCACCCTCGTCACCGCGAGCCAGATCCCGCACATCGCGCGCGTCGGATTGTCGATCACGACCGGGATCCCCCAGTCGAAGCTCCGCATCATCGCTCCCGACGTCGGCGGCGGCTTCGGATCGAAGCTGAACGTCTACGCCGAGGAGGCGCTCGCGCTCGCCGTGACGCGCCGGCTCGGCCGGCCGATCAAATGGATCGAGACCCGCGCGGAGAACTACGTCGCGACGATCCACGGCCGCGGCGTGATCCACGATTGCACGCTCGCCGGCACCGGCGACGGCACGATCCTCGGGATGCGGTTCGTCGAGAAGGCCGACATGGGAGCGTACTTCCAGCTCCTCACGCCCGGCATCCCCGAGCTCGGCGCGTGGGTCTACATGGGCCCGTACGCCACCCAGGCCTACTGGTACGAGTTCACGGGCATCCTCACGAACGCGACGCCCACCGACGCGTACCGCGGGGCGGGCCGGCCGGAGGCGACGTTCGTGATCGAGCGCCTCGTCGATGCGTTCGCGCGGAAGATCGGCATGGACCCGGCGGAGGTCCGTCGCAAGAACCTCCACCCCCCCTTCGACGAGGCGACCCCATCGATCATGGGCCTGAGCGTCGATTCCGGGAACTACGAGCCGACGTTCGACAGGGCGCTCGAGCTCGCCGAGTACGAGCGATACCGCAAGGAGCAGCAGGCGCGGCGCGACGCCGGCGACACGCGTCAGATCGGGATCGGGCTGTCGAGTTACATCGAGATGTGCGGTCTCGCGCCTTCGGAGATCCTCGGCGCCCTCCGCTACGTCGCCGGCGGATGGGACGCCGCCGAGATCGAGTGCCGTCCCGACGGCAAGATCGTCGTGCGCACCGGAACCTCGCCGCACGGGCAAGGCCATGAGACCACCTGGGCGCAGATCATCGCCGACGGCCTGGGGGTCACGCCCGACGACGTCGAGGTCCTGCACGGCGACACGTCGGTGTCGCGCCTGGGCATGGACACCTACGGCTCACGCTCGGCCTCGGTCGGCGCGACGGCGATCCACTACGCCCTCGAGAAGGTGAGGGACAAGGCGCGCACGATCGCGGCGCACGAGCTCGAGGTGGCCGAGGACGACCTCGAGTGGACCGAGGGGGCGTTCCGGGTGGCGGGGGCGCCCGACAAAGCGCGGACGATCCCCGAGATCGCGGCCTCAGCGTGGCATGCGCACGGCCTTCCGAAGGGCGTCGAGCCGATGCTGGAGGGCACGGCCGTGTGGGACCCGCCGAACTTCACGTGGCCGGCGGGCACGCACGTCTGCATCGCGGAGGTCGACACCGAGACGGGGAAGACCGACATCGTGAAGTACGTCGCCGTCGATGACTGCGGCGTCGTGATCAACCCGATGATCGTCGACGGCCAGGTCCACGGGGGCGTCGCACAGGGCATCGCCGAGGCGCTCTACGAGGAGGCCGTCTACGACGAGTCGGGCAACCTCATGACGTCGTCGATGACCCAGTACCTCGTCCCGACGGCGGTCGAGATCCCGTCGATGGTGCTCGATCGGACGGTCACGCCGTCGACGACGAACCCCCTCGGCGTGAAGGGCATCGGCGAGGCCGGAACGATCGCCTCGCCGCCGGCGGTCGTGAACGCCGTCCATGACGCGGTCGCGCACCTCGGCGTCACCGAGCTGCAGAAGCCGGCGTCGCCCGAGCGCGTCTGGCGAGCGATCCGAGATGCGGGCGACGGACACGGGGGTGCCGCATGATCCCGGCAGCGTTCGACTACGTGCGCGCCGAATCGGTCGACGACGCGATCGCGAAGCTCGGGGTCGACGAGGACGCGAAGGTGCTCGCCGGCGGCCACTCGTTGCTCCCGGCGATGAAGCTCCGGATCGCGCGCCCCTCGACGCTCGTCGACATCGGAAGGCTCCACGATCTGTCGTACGTGCGCGAGGAAGGCGAGCGGATCGCGATCGGCGCGCTCACGCGGCACCACGACGTCGCGCACAGCGAGGCCCTCCAGGCGGGCTGCCCGATCGTGGCGGCAGCTGCGGAACAGATCGGCGACCCCCAGGTTCGCCACATGGGCACGATCGGAGGCTCGTGCGCTCACGGCGACCCGGCCGGCGACATGCCGAGCGTGCTCCTCGCGCTCGAGGCCGAGTTCGTCGCGAGGGGGCCGAACGGCGAGCGGACGATCGCGGCGGGCGACTTCTTCACGTCGCTGTTCGAAACCGCGCTCGCGTCGAACGAGGTGCTCACCGAGATCCGCGTCCCGAAGGCGAGCGCCGGCTGGAGCTACCTGAAGTTCCAGCGACGCGCGCTCGACTGGGCGGTGGTCGGCGTCGCCGCCGTGCAGGTGAACGGCGGCGCTCACGTCGGGCTCACGAACATGGGCCTGACGCCGATGCGGGCGGCCGGTGTCGAGGAGGCCCTCGCTGGCGGCGCCGACCCGGCCACCGCGGCCGCGCGTGCCGACGAGAACACCGCGCCGCCTTCCGATGCGTTCGCGAGCGACGGCTACCGGCGCGACCTCGCGAAAGTGCTCGTACGGCGCGCGCTCGAGGAAGCGCTCGGGTAGCCATCCGCGTTGACGCTCGGGCTCTTCCGCGGATAGGAAGGGCGGATGGAGCTGCTCGCCCAGACCCGCGACCCCTTCGTCTGGACCGACGACGGCGTCCGGATCGCGATCATCCTCGGCGTCGCGCTCGTGGTGACGATCGCCGCGCGCATCGCGGTCGCTCGGTTCCGCCGGCGCCTCGAGGGGTCGCCGAGCATGACGCAGGCGATCAATCTGCAGCGGGCGACGACCCTCGCCCGCTCGCTCGGCACCGCCGCGGTCGTCTCGATCTGGGCCATGGCCCTCCTCCTCGTTCTCGGCGAGCTCCGGATCAACCTCGCGCCGCTGCTCGCGAGCGCGGGCGTCGCCGGCGTCGCCCTCGGGTTCGGCGCGCAGAGCCTCGTGAAGGATACGCTCTCGGGCTTCTTCATCCTCCTCGAGAACCAGTTCGGCGTCGGTGACGTCATCGAGATCCAGACGACCGCCAGCCTGGTGAGCGGCAAGGTCGAGGACCTGACCCTCAGGGTGACAACCCTGCGAGCGTTCGACGGCACGCTCCACGTGGTGCCGAACGGCAACGTCGTGGTGGTCTCGAACAAGTCGAAGGGATGGGGTCGTGCGATCGTCGACGTGCGGCTCGCCTATGACGAAGACGTCGATCGGGTCCGGAACCTCCTCGACGATCTGTTCGACGAGATCGAGGAGAGCGGGCTGATGGACGGGTGGCTGACCCAGCGGCCGAGCGTGCTGGGCGTGGAGACGCTCTCGGATTTCGCCGTCGTGATCCGGGTCGTCGCCGATACCCGCGCGTCGAAACGGTACGAGGCCGAGCGGCGCCTTCGCGAGCAGATCTCGACGCGCCTTGCCCGCGAGAGCGTGCGCGTGCCGGTGCCGCCGGCCCTCACCCAGCGCGCCGGCGAGGCGGGCCTGTAGCGCCGGGATCGAGGCGGGGGCCTGCCGCGCCGGGAACGAGGCGGGCCTCTGTCGCGCCGGGAACGAGTCGGGCAACGCGCGGCCCCGGTTGCCCGTAGCATGGCGCCGATGACGGACCTGCCTTTCGCATCGGTCGAGGACCTCACCGAGACCCTTGGGAACCGGGCGTACCTCGCCGACCGGGGGCTCGCGACGGCGATCTACCTCGCGCTGTCCCTCGACAAGCCGCTCTTGCTCGAGGGGGAGGCCGGCGTCGGCAAGACCGAGGTCGCGAAGGTGCTCGCCGAGGTCCTCGGCCGGCGGCTGATCCGGCTCCAGTGCTACGAGGGGATCGACGCCTCACAGGCGCTCTACGAATGGAACTACTCGCGCCAGCTGATCGCGGTGCGGGCGATGGACGCGGCCGACGCCGAGGCGCACGTCCAGGATCTGTTCGGACCCGAGTTCCTCGTCGAGCGTCCGCTGCTCGCCGCGATCCGGGCGGGCAGCGCGGCGGTGCTCCTCGTCGACGAGCTCGATCGCTCCGACGACGAGTTCGAGGCGTTCCTGCTCGAGATCCTGTCGGAGTTCGCCGTGACGATCCCGGAGATCGGACGGGTGGCCGCCTTGTCCCCGCCGGCGGTCGTCGTGACGTCGAACCGGACGCGAGAGTTGCACGACGCGCTCAAGCGCCGGTGTCTCTACCACTGGATCGACCATCCCGATCTCGATCGCGAGGTCGCGATCGTGGGCGCCCGGGCGCCACACGTCGGCGACGCGCTGGCGCGCGACGTCGCGGCCGCCGTCGAGCGGCTCCGAGAGCTCGACCTCGCGAAGGCGCCAGGCGTCGCCGAGACGATCGACTGGGCCAACGCCCTCGCCTTCCTCGGTGCCGACCGGCTCACCCCGGCGCTCGCGGCGGACACGCTCGGCGCGGTCGTGAAGGACCACGAGGATCAACAGCTCGTGGCCGCGCGGCTCGCCGACGTCGTCGGCGATGGGTGAGGGCCCGCCGCCCCAGAAGGGGGGCGGCGGCGACGTCGCCGCTCCGGCGCTCACGCCGCTCGTCGCCTTCGGCCGCAGGCTGCGGGCGCTCGGCCTCCCGGTGGGTACCGGCCGGATCCTGACGTTCTGCCGCGCCGTCGCGGCGCTCGGTCTGGCCGATCGCGATTCGCTCTATTGGGCCGGCCGTGTGTCGCTGGTGGCCCGCCCGAGCGACCTCGACCCGTTCGATCGAGCCTTCGATGACTGGTACCGGTCGCTCCGGATGCACGAGCCCGACCTGTCGATCGAGCTGGACCTTCCAATGGAGGTGGGGCGGGAGCTCGACCGGGTGGAGCTGCCGGCGGGCCTCGACGTCGAGGTCGGGGCCACCGCCGCCTCGTGGCGGCGCGCCGACGCCGACGACGAACCGGCGCCGGGCGACGAGTCGGCCCTCCGGCTCGTCGCGAGCGCCGTCGAGGTCCTGCGCACGAAGTCGTTCGTCGACCTGACCGAGGAGGAGCGCGTCCGCGTCGCACGGTTGATCCGCGAGCTCACGGTGCGTGCGCCCGTCGAGCGCACCCGTCGGACGCGGGCCGCGCCGAAGGGGCCGACGTTCGACGTGCGGCGCACCCTCCGTCGGTCGCTCCGCACCCACGGCGAGCCGTTCGACCGGGCATGGCGTGCGCGCCGATCGCGCCGGCGGCCCCTCGTGCTGATCCTCGACGTGAGCGGCTCGATGGCCCCGTACGCGAGGGCGCTGCTGCAGTTCGCGTTCGCGGCGATGGCGGCGGGGCGCCGCGTCGAGGTCTTCTGTTTCGGAACGCGCCTTACGCGCGTCACCCGGGTGCTCCGCGCCAAGGACCCCGATCGCGCGTTCCACGAGATCGGCAAGGAGGTCGCCGACTGGGAGGGAGGGACGCGGATCGGCGAGTCGCTCAAGGCCCTCCTCGACGGATGGAGCCAGCGGGCCGCGCTCCGCGGGTCGGTCGTCGTTCTGTGCTCCGACGGGCTGGAACGCGGGGATCCGGTCGTGCTCCGCCACCAGATGGCCCGGCTGCGTAGGCTCGCTCACCGGGTCGTGTGGGCCAACCCGCTGAAGGGCTCTCCGCGCTACGAACCGCTGGCCCGCGGGATGGCGGCGGCGCTGCCGAGCGTCGACGTGTTCCTGTCGGGCCACAACCTCGAGAGCCTCGAGGCCCTGGCGGACGCCGTCGGTGATTAGCCGCGCGGCTACCCTGGACGCGTGCACGACGACGACGAGATCCTCGAGGTCGGTGACACCCGACCGGAGGCGCACGGAGGCCCGCGATCGAACCGCGGCTTCTGGCTCGTCGCGGGCGCGCTGCTCGTGACCTCGATGCTGCTCGTCGTCGCCATCTTCGCGAACCGCGGCACGAAGGACGTGATCGCCCACGCGCAGTTCACGCTCAGGACCGCGCAAGCCGCGGCGGAACGGATCCGCGTCGAGACGGGTGGGTTCGTGAGCGCCGATGCCGCGATCCTGGCCGCTGGCGGCACCGATCTGACCTACGTCGGTGCCGACACGGTGTCGGCGGGCCCCGGTGAGGTGAGCGTGTTCGCCGGTGAGCGAGGGTGGGCCGCGGCCGTCTCCGCACGCCCGAACGCCTGCTTCTATCTGCGGATCGACGACGACGGTGAGGTCGCCTACGGGTCGGGCACCGTGTGCACCGGCCGCGAGGCCCTCGCGGCGTCGGACACGCGCTGGTAACGGCGCGGCGCCGGTCCGCGCCCGCGCGGCGCGCCGATCGCGCCGATCGCGACCGAGACGATCAGCGCGCCGCGTACGCGCGGTCGAGCAGCTCGACCGGATGCACGACTTCGACGTCACGCCCGAGCGCGCGGAGTCCCGCGGCGAGCTGCATCGTGCATCCAGGGTTCGCGCTCGCCACGATCGTGGCGCCGGTCCCCGCGATCGCCTCGGCCTTGTCGCGCTGGAGGTCGCCGGCGAGCTCGGGTTGGGTCACGTTGTAGATCCCCGCGGCGCCGCAGCACCGGTCACCGTCGGCGATCTCGACGAGGCGGAGCTCCGGGATCCGAGCGAGCACGGCGCGCGGCTCGGCGTGGATCCGCTGGACGCGAAGTGCGTGACAGGCGTCGTGATACGCGACCGTCGCGTGGAGCGGACCGGGCTCGACCGCGAGACCCTCCTCGTGGAGGAACACCATGAGGTCGCGGACCGGCAACGGGTCACCGGCGAGCAGCTCCTCGGCGTCTCGGAGATGCGCCGAACAGCCGGCGGCGTTCACGACGACGGCGTCGGCCCCGGCGAAGGCGTGGCGGGCGCGGCGCACGAGCCTGCGCGCGACGTCGAGCCGCCCGTTGTGCGCGGCGAGGGCGCCGCAGCACGCCTGGTCCCTCGGCACCTCGACCCGCCAGCCGTTCCGCGCGAGCACGCGGATCGTGGCGCGATTCGCCTCGTGGAACCAGCGATCCTGCGCGCATCCGGCGAGCAGGGCGACCGTCCCGCGGCGCGAGGCGCCTGGGGACGGGTCGGTGACCGCCGGCAGGCGTGCGAGGGGATGGCCGCGCCGAGGAAGCAGCGCGCGGAGCGTTGCCGGGAGGAACGGCCGGACGGCCGGCTGGGCAGCGGCGGCGAGACGGATCAGCGACGGATGCGGAAGGATCCAATGGAACCCGATCCACCGGGCGGTCCGAGAGACGGCGCCCCGGCTCGGCTCGACCTGCGCCCTCGCGCCCTCCATCAACCGGCCGAAGGGCACGTGTGAAGGGCAGACGTCCTCGCACGCCCGGCAGACGAGGCACCGATCCATGTACGTGCGGAACTCCTCGTCCATCGGGGCGATCCCGTCGGCGACGGCCTTCATCGCGTTGATCCGGCCCCGCGGCGACGCCGACTCCTCTCCCGTGAGCCGGAACGTCGGGCAATGGGGGAGGCACAGGCCGCATGCCACGCAGGTGTTGAGGTCGGCCGATGCCGGCGCATCGCCCGGACGCCAGTTCGGCGTCCCGTCGATGCGGGTTCCCACGAACACGACGCCGTCGGGCAGCTCTGCTCCGAGGGGTTGCCGGGCTGGTTCGGAGGCCATGGGCCGATCGTACGTGCATGGCTCCAGTCCCATGGCCAGGAACCCGATATCTGGGTGCATGAACCTTTTCCCAAGGCTCAAAAGGTTCGAGAGACTCGAAAGCTTCCCCCTCCTCGAGAGCCTGGCCCGCCCGTGGGTGGCCCTGACGGTGGCGATGATCGTCCTGTGCACCGGTCTGGGCGTGCTCTTCGGGGTGGCCGCACTCGCGCACGGACCGATCTGGCTCGACGTGGCCGCGCTGACGTTGGTCGTGGCATCGGTCGTGCTGCTCCTGCTCGTGTGGGCCCGCAGCCGGGTCCTCGTGAACCAGGCCCGATCGATCGAGGCGCAGGGCGCGATCCTCGAGGCGGCCGCGTTCGCCGCCGAGCGATTCCTTGCTCCCGACGGCCTGGCGCAGGGAGTGGACGCCGTGCTCGCGCGACTCGGCACGGCCACGAGCGCGAGCCGTGTCTACGTGTACGAGAACCACCGCGACGAGCGGGGCGGTCTATTGATGTCGGTGCGCGCCGAGTGGACGGCGCCGGGCGTCGAGCCGGAGCTGCCCGATCCGACGAACCAGGGGTGGCCCTACGCCGACGGCTTCGGTCATTGGGCAGAGGCTCTCTCGGCGGGTCACGCGATCCAGGGCCTTTTCTCGGATGCCGACGGGGTCGAGCGCTGGGACATGGAGGTCACCGAGGTCCGTTCCCACGTGGCCGTGCCCGTGAGCGTCGGTGGCGCCTGGTGGGGCTTCGTCGGCTTCGACGACTGCGAGCGTGAACGCACCTGGAGCGCGGTGGAGCTCGACGCGCTCACGGTGGTCGCGGGGACCTATGGTTCGGCCGTGGCGCGGGAGCGCGTCGCCGACGCGATGCGCAGAGCCGAGGAACGCTACCGGACGCTCGTCGAACAATTGCCCGTCGCCGTCTACATCGACGGGCTCGACGACTCGGCGAGCACGCTGTACATCAGTCCCCAGATCGAGCGGTTGATCGGCTACACGGCCGACGAGTGGGAGCACGATCCGCAGCTCTGGCCACGCCTGCTCCATCCCGACGACCGGGAGGAGGCGCTCGCCGCCCAGGCTCGGCATAACCAGAGCGGGGAGCCGTTCCGCCAGGAGTACCGCGTGATCGCGAAGGACGGGCGCGTCGTGTGGCTCCGCGACGAAGCGTTGATCGTGCAAGGCGAGGACGGACGGTTCCTGTATTCGCAGGGCATCCTGCAAGACGTCAGCGACGTGAAGGAAGCCGAGGCGCAGATCGCGTTCCTCGCGTACCGGGACCGTTTGACGGGCCTGCCGAACCACGCGATGTTCACCGAGGTCGGCGAGATGGCGATCGCCCGGGCGCGGCGCGCCGGGCAGGCCGCCTCGGTGTTGTTCCTCGACATCGATCGCTTCAAGCTCGCGAACGACAGCCTCGGACCCGACGGCGGAGACCGGCTCCTCCAGCGGATCGCGGAGCGGCTCGAGACGACGATCCGCGAGACGGACACGCTCGCCCGACGGGGCGGCGACGAGTTCCTGATCCTGCTCGCCGACCTCGAACGAGGCGAGGTGGGAGAGATGTCGGCGCCGCTCCTGTTCGCGGAGTCGGTCGTCGGGCGGATCCGCGAGGTGATGGCCGAGCCGTTCCGTATCGACGACCAGGAGGTATTCGTCTCGGTGAGCGTGGGGATCAGCGTCTGTCCCGACGACGCGGCGGACCTGCGCGACCTGCTGCAGCACGCCGAGACGGCGATGCTCGAGAGCAAGCGGGCCGGCCCCGGCGGGTTCGCCGCCTCGGCGGTCGGGGAGGTCGACGCCGGGACGAAGCTGGCGTTCGTGACGAAGCTCCGGAAGGCCGTCGTGCACCGCGAATGGCAGCTCCACTACCAGCCGATCGTCCAGCTCGCGACCGGCGCCGCCGTCGGGGTGGAGGCGCTGCTCCGGTGGGTCACGCCCGAGGGTGAAACGATCCCGCCGGGCGAGTTCATCCCGCTCGCCGAAGAGCTCGGGCTGATCGAGGAGATCGGGGACTGGGTCGTCGAGGAGCTCGTGCGTCAAGATCACGCGTGGCGCGCCGAAGGCCTGGCCCTCGAGATGGGTTTCAACCTGTCGCCGCGCCAGTTCTGGCAGCCCGACCTCGCCGAACGGATCCTCTCGCGGCTCGCGCACCTGAGCGTGGACCCGACGAACGTGATCGTCGAGGTCACCGAGTCCTCGGCGATGCGCGATCCCGAGCGGGCCCACGACGTGTTGTGGGACCTGCACGCGCGAGGTCTGCGGGTGGCGATCGACGACTTCGGAACCGGCTACTCGTCGCTCTCGCGTCTGCGCCAGCTGCCGATCGACGTGCTGAAGATCGACCGCTCGTTCGTCCAGGAGGTCGATCGCGACCCGCAGGCGGCGAGCATCGTCGGCGCCTTCCTCCAGCTCGGCAAGGGGCTCGGCATGACGACGCTCGCCGAAGGGATCGAGACCGAAGGGGAGTGGCGGTTCCTCGCGGCCCAAGGGTGCGAGCTCGGTCAAGGCTACTTCTTCAGCCGGCCGGCCCCCGCGGAGGAGATCGGGATCCGCTACCGCGCCGGGGAGCTCCTCGTGGCCGCGCGGACCTGAATCTCGCCGCGGCGGCGCACCCCGGCCGCCCGCACCGCGGGCGTGGTAGGAACCACGGCATGAGCGAGCGACCGCCGCCGTTGCCACCCCCGCCGGCGACCCCGGCCACGAGGGTCGGGACCCGGCGCGGCGCCTTCGTGTTGATCGCGGTCGGGCTCGTCGCGCTCGTCGTGGCCGGCGCGCTCGCCTTCACGTCGGCCGGCGACGACGACACGACCGGGGCCGGCCCCGGCACGACGAGGTCCGTAGAGCCCGGCGTCACGATCCCTCCGACGAGCGCCGCGCCGCTCGCACCGGCGAGTCCCCGGCGTCTCAGGGTCGACGCCGATCCCTTCAGGGTCGAGCTCCGCTGGCGGCCGGGCACGGGCGGCGGCGACGTCGCCGGTTACACCGTCTGGCGGGACGGCGCCGAGGTCGCCGCGGTCGGCGATCCGGGCGCCGGGCGCTTCGTCGACGAGGACGTCGTGCCCCTCACGCGCTACCGGTACGTGGTGATCGCCGAGGGTCCGGACACGGCGCTCACCTCGGTGCCCGTCGACGTGAAGGTGAAAACCCCTGCGGCGCCCCTGGCCGACGCCCGGCTCGAAGGCTCGTTCGACGTCCGGCTCACGCGCACGTCGAGCTTCGGGTATGCGACCGGCGGGGGTCGCGGAAGCTCCACCGGCGGGTGGACGTTCCACCCGAGCTGCAAGCGGGGCTCCTGCGACGGGAAGGTGTCACGGATCCTCCGCGGGGTCGCACCGACCTCTCTCGAGCGCAACGGAGATACCTATCGGGGCAGCGGTCGGGCGCGGTTCGGTATCCGCTGCAGGCGCAACCCGAGCACGTCGACGTACACGGTCGTGATCCGGGTCGTCAAGGCCAGGGTCGTGGATGGCGGGAGCTCCGGAGGGGAGTGGCGCGCGACCGCGATCGCCGGCACGCTCCAGCATCGGGAGGCGCCGCAGCTTGGGTGCGTCGCCAGCGGCGCGAACCTGACGTTCACCGGCACGTGGATCGGCGCGTAGGGTGCTGGCCGGTTCAGACGCCGAGCGCTCGGCGGCGGCCCGGAGGGAGCGTCGCGGGCCGACGTCCTGACCCCGCTCAGTGACCGCCCCAGAACCGCCCGGGCGCGAGGATGTTCGCCGGGTCGAACGAGGACTTCAGGCGCCGGTGCACATCCGGGGCGGGGATCGCCGTGTCGCCGAGGCCGCCCGGTCCCCGCATCACGGGCGCGATGCCACCGAGCTCCGCGGCGCGCACCCGCAGCTGCGCGAGCTCGGCATCGCTTGCCAACGGGATCCACACGACCCCGACCCCTACGAGGGCGCGCCACGCCTCCCTTCCCTCGACCAGCGCGGCGACCCTCGAGGGGGGGACCGCCACCTCGGCCACGATCGGCGCGTCGGGAAACGTGGGCGTCGGGAACTCCTCGTCTTCCTCGATCGCGACGACCTCGGCGACGGCTCTCGCGGCGGCGGTCTGCGCCTCGACCTCCTCGGGCCACCCCTCGAGCCGAAGGAGCACGCGGCGCGGCTCGGCGAGGACGGCGGCGGGGAGCGCGACGGCGTCCAGCAGGCGGCGGCCGAGCTCGAGCCCGTCCCCGGCGGCGATCACGGAGCGCCGGGCCTTGGGCAGAGGACGCACCTTGAGCGCGGTCTGCGTGAGGACGCCGAGGGTGCCGAGGGATCCGACCACGAGCCGGGTGAGGCCGTAGCCGGTGGACTGCTTCACGGTGCGGGCACCCGCCCGGATGCGCCTGCCGTCGCCGGTTGCCATCTCGACTTCGAGCAACGAGTCCCGCACGTGGCCGACCCGCAGACGTCGCGGCGACGACACCCCCGCGGCCAGCACGCCGCCGACCGTCGCGTCGGGGGGCGCATCGACCGGCCACTCCTGCTTTCCCTCGGCGAGCACCGATCGGAGCTCCCGGATGCGTATCCCCGCCCCGACGACCGCGATCATCTCGGCAGGCTCGTAGGCGACCACGGTGTCGAGCTGCGTGGTCCAGAGCTCGGCGTCGATCTCGCAGGGGTTCCCTCGATCCGCGTGCTGGTGGCCACCGAGCGGCAGCACCCGGGTGCCCGCCGTGCTCGCGGCGCGGAGGGCCTCGGCGACCTCGGCCGCGGTTTGCGGGTGCCACGTCTGCATCAGATCCAGCTGCCCTCGGGCAGATCGGCCGCGACCTGTGTGTGCCACGTCTGCATCAGATCCAGCTGCCCTCGGGCAGATCGGCCGCGACCTGTGCTGCGACGTGACCCCGCGCCGCCGCGAAGTCGCCGCATCGCGCGCCGTCGGGGAGGATCTTCCGCGGGTTCATGCGGCCGGCGGGATCGAAGGCACCGCGCACGCACGCCATCGCCGCGAGGTCGTCGTCGGAGAAGACGAGCGGCATGAAGTCGCGTTTCTCGAGGCCGATCGCGTGTTCCCCCGACAGGGTGCCCCCTGCGTCGACGCACAGGCGGACGACCTCCTCGGCGGCGGCGAGCACACGTTCGAGGGTGCCGGGCTTACGCAGGTCGAACGAGAAGAGCGGGTGCAGGTTCCCGTCGCCCGCGTGGAAGACGTTCGTACAGATCAGGTCGTACCGCTTCGCGATCGCGTAGACGCCGGTCAACACCTCGGTCAGCTTCGTGCGGGGAACGACGCAGTCGTGCAGGTGGTAGTGGGGGGCGATCTGGGCGACCGCGCCGAACGCCGACTTGCGGCCCTTCCAGATCAGCGCCCGCTCGGCGTCGTCGGCCGCCACCCGTACGGTACGCACCGCATGCGCGTGGGCCGCCGCCTCGACCTCGCGCGACTGTGCATCGACCGAGGAGGCGAGCCCCTCGACCTCGACGATCAGGATCGCGGCCGCGTCCGTGGGGTAGCCGGCGTGGGCGAATCGCTCGGCCGCGACGACGATGCCTCGGTCCATCATCTCGACCGCCGCGGGCACGACGCCTCGCGCGATGATGTCGGAGACCGTGTCGGCCGCGTCCTCGATCGTCGTGAAGTCGAGCAGCATCGTCCGCACCGCCGGCGCGATCGGCAGGATCCGGACGCAGACCGCGGCGACGATCCCGAGCGTCCCTTCGGAACCGACGATCAGACCCCGGAGGTCGTAGCCGCACGCGTCCGGGCCCTCGGCGCCGAGGCGCTCGACGGACCCGTCGGCAAGCACCACGTCGACCGCGAGCACGTGCGCGGCCGTCACTCCGTCGGCAAGGCAATGCGGCCCACCGGCGTTCGTGCTGACGTTGCCGCCGATCGACGAGGTCTGCTGGGACGACGGATCCGGCACGTAGGTGAAGCCGAGCGGACGCAGGTGTTCGGACAGCCGGAGGTTGGGCAAGCCCGGCTCGACCCATGCGAGGCGGTCCTCGACGCGCACGTCGAGCACGCGCTCCATCCGCGTGGTCACGATGACGAGCGGGTCCTCGACCGGCGTCGCGCCTCCCGCGAGCCCCGTTCCCGAGCCCCGCGGCACGACGTCGAGGCCGTGGTCGGCGGCCACGCGCACGCACGCCACAATGTCGTCCGTCGTCCCCGGGAACGCGACGAGCCCGGCGGAGCCCTCGACCATCGAGGCGTCGCGGGCGTACAGGCGGCGCGCCAGCGGATCGGCGACCACGCGGTCCGCCCCGATCGCCTCCTCGAGGTCGCGCCGTGCCCCAAAGAGATCGCCCGTGACGAGATCACTCACGAGCGTAGGCTACGCCTCGATGCGGACCCCCACGGGCATGCGCGCCATCGCGCTCACGGTGCTGTCGTCGCTCGTCGCGATCGGGTGTACGTCCGCCGGCGGTTCCGCCGCACCGACCGTCGAAGGTTCGGTCGCTGATCCCTCGTCGCCGAGCGGCGACCTCATGACGCCTGCCGAAAGCGCATGCGCGATGCCGCACGAACAGCTCCTGCGGGTCTGGCGCGGGACCCGCATCGGTGCGAGCGGCAACGTGCAGATCGTGCCGGCCGAGCCGAATTACCTCGGCGCCGGGTTCAGCCACGCCGGTCCGTGGGACTACGTGCAGCGGGTGCCGATGTTCTTCTATGGGCCGGGCTTCATCAGGGAGCTCGGCCGGGTCGATCGCGCGCCGACGCTCGTCGACATCGCACCGACGCAGGCGGCGCTCCTCGACTTCGACTTCTCGGCGCCCGACGGACGGGTTCTCGCCGACGTGCTCGTGCCCGCCGCGGAACGTCCATCGCCGCCGAAGCTCATCGTCACGCTCGTGTGGGATGCGGCCGGTCGCAATGTGCTCGATACCTGGCCGGACTCGTGGCCGACGCTCGAGCGACTGATCCCGCGCGGCGCCTGGTTCGAGCGGGCCTCGATCGGATCGTCGCCCTCGAACACGCCGCCGACGCACGCCGCGATCGGGACCGGAGCCTTCCCGCGGCGCCACGGTATCATCGATCTCTACCAGCAGGTGGGCGGGGAGATCGTGAAGCCGCAGGACGACGGGCCGGGCGTGCTCCGCCTGCCCACGCTCGCCGACCTCTACGACGTGGCGATGGACAACGAGCCGGTCGTCGGCGTCGTCGCGACGCTCGGCGCGCACACTGGCATGCTCGGCCACGGTTCGCTCTGGGAGGGAGGCGACCGCGACATCGCGGTGACGCGCGAGCTCGAGGACGCCGAGACCGGCGGCGCCGAGGGCGTGCGGTGGGAGCTCACCACCGGCATGGCGCCATATTTCCGGATGCCCGGCTACGTGAACGATGTGCCCGGCATCGAGCAGGATCTCGACGCGCTCGATCAGGCCGACGGGATGCTCGACGAAAGCTGGCGCGACCATCCGTTCTCGCAGCTCGAAGGGGGCTTCCAGTCCCCGGCGCGCACCCCCTACCAGATGCGGATCGTCGAGGAGGTGATCGAGCGGGAGGGGTTCGGCGCCGACGACGTCCCGGACCTCCTGTATCTGAACTTCAAAGCGGCCGACTCGATCGGCCACCGGTTCAGCCTGAACGGCATCGAGATGTCGGACACGCTCGAGAGCCTCGACGCGAGCCTGGGCGAGCTGATCCGGTTCCTCGACGAGCAGGTGGGCACGGGCGAATGGGCGCTGACCCTGACGGCCGATCACGGTCATCAGTACGACCCACGGGTTTCCGGCGCGTTCCAGATCGGCACCCGGCCACTCGCGAACTACCTCGAGACGCGGTTCGGCGGCACCGACGAAGCTCCCGTGGTGATCCGTGTGCGGCCGACCCAGCTCTGGGTGGACGAGGCGGTGCTCGCCGCCAAGGGCTTCACCCTCGACGACGTCGCGACGGCGGTGCTGGCGGCGACGCAGGCCGAGACAGCGGATGAGGGCGTCGAAGTGGTCGATCCCGACGCCCGCGTGTTCTCGATGGCGGTGCCGACGCTGACGCTCGAGGAGCTTCCGTGCCTGGCGGACGGGGCCTGAGGAACGGGGTCCTGACGGACGGAGCTTGACGAAGAAGGCGACCATCGAGCAGGCCGGAGCGAGAGGTGCGGGCGTCAGGCGACGCGGCCGGGGGCGCCGTCCTCGCCGCTGAACGGAAGGCCCGCCGCCTCCCAGGCCTCCATACCGCCCTCGACGTTGGTGGCGTCGTAGCCCCGTGCCTGCAACATCACCGACGCGAGCTCGCTGCGGTTGCCGCTCCGGCAGATCACGGCGACCGGCTTGTCGGGGTCGAGGTCGTTGCCGGCGCCGGCCATGATCGCGTTCAGTGGCAGGTGGATGGCCTCGTCGATCCGGCCGGCGTGCCACTCGTAGAGCTCGCGGCAGTCGACGAGCTGGATCTCGTCCAGATGGTCGTGCACGCCCTTCACGTCGCGGAGATGTTCGTTCATCGTGCCCCTGATCCGTCGACCGACCCGTCGCCTGGCACCGTCTCTTCACCGAGGCTACCAGCGGGTTCGGGCGTCGAGGGAGCGGCGGAATTCCCGCATCGCGTCGTCGTCGAACAGCACGAAGCGGACCTCGGCAACCGCGGCCTCCGAAGCCACGACCGCGCCGATCGCGATCGGCGCCGCCTCCCCGATCGGGTAGCCGTAGACCCCGGTGGAGATCGCGGGGAACGCCACGGTCCGCGCGCCGACCCCGTCGGCGATGCGGAGGCTCTCCACGTGACACGACGCGAGCAGCTCGGCGTCTCGCGGGGATCCCGAATACACCGGTCCCGCCGTATAGACGATCCATCGTGCGCGCAGGTCGCCGCCGTCGCCCGCCACGGCGGTGCCCGTGGGCAGCGGCGGTTCGCTCCGCTCCCGGATCAGGCGCTCTCGATCGGCAAGGGCCCTTCGGCCCGCCGCCCTGGTGATCGCCCCGTCGACACCGCCCCCGGGGCGCATCGCCGTGTTCGCCGCGTTCACGACCGCATCGACATGCTGCGTCGTGATGTCGCCCCGGACGAGGACGATCTTCGGCGCCATCCCGCCATGGTAGGACGGCTATCGTATGCGGGTGCTGGTCTGCCTTGCGGCGAACCCGTCGATCGACAAGCTCTTCGAGATCGACCGGCTGGTGAAGGGCGACATCCATCGCCCCGCCGGTCTCGTGCAAACTGCCGGCGGCAAGGGCCTGAACGTCGCCCGGGCCGCACGGGCCCTGGGCGCCGACGTTCGCGCGGTCGCGATCTTGCGGGGCCACGCCGGCAAGTGGATCGCGGAACAGCTCGGGGCCGAGGGCGTCCGCGGCGAATACGTGTGGTGCCACGGCGAGAACCGCTCGTCGCTGTCGGTCGCCGACCGCGAGACCGCGAGCCTGACCGAGTTCTACGAGCACGGACCGGCGGTGCCGAGCGCGACCTGGGCCGAGCTGATGGGCGCGGTCGAGCAGCTGCTCCCCGGCGCGTCGTGGCTCACGATCAGCGGCTCGCTTCCCGGGGGAGCGCCCGAGGAGGGGTACCGCGATCTCGTGCGCGACGCGCATGCAGCCGGCGTCCGGGTTGCGCTCGACAGCGAGGGCGAGCGGTTGCGCCTCGCGCTCGAGGCCGGACCCGACGTCGTGAAGCTGAACCAGGCCGAGGCGAGCGAGCTGCTCGGCGTGCCGACCTCGCGCCGCGACGACTCCCTCGCGGCGGCGGCGAAGCTCCGCGGCCTCGCGGGGGGCGACGGCCACGCGGGGATCGTGACTCGCGGCGCCGAAGGCGTCGCCGTGGCCGCGCCCGACGGGACCGTGTTTGAGGGCCGCCTCTACGTGCGCCACCGCTATCCCGTCGGCAGCGGCGACGCGTTCCTCGCCGGTCTCGTGACGTCCCTCGTGGGGGGATCGAACTGGCCGGATGCGCTCGGGCTGGCGCTCGGTGCCGCGACCGCGAACGCCGAGCTGCCCGGGGCCGGGCGCCTCGATCCGATCCACGCCGAGACGCTCGCGGCCGAGGCCGACGTGCGGATGATCTGAGCGGTTCGGCGACGTGGACGTCCGTCTCGTGCCCCCGTGGGAAGAGAACGTGCCGGAGGTCATGACAGAGAAGACCATGCCGGAGACCATGCCGGATACCTTGGAGAGGTTCCGGGATCTCCGCCTGCGTGCGCTCCGGGACGCACCCGACGCCTTCGGCGCCACCTCCGAGGCCTCCGCGGACCGCGACGCGGCCTACTGGCGAGGATGGATCACGGGGGAAGGCTGGGACGGCGAGGTCCGTTCGTGGGTCGCCGAGGACCGCGGCACATGGCGCGCCATGGCGGTCGGCGCCCGCTTCGACGCGTCCCCGACGGTCGTCCACCTGTTCGGCATGTGGGTGGAGCCGGCCCTGCGCGGCTCCGGGATCGCCTCGCGGCTCGTGGGAACGGTGGCGGCGTGGGCGATCGCGCGCGGCGCCGAGCGGCTGCGCCTCGCCGTCAGCGACGGCAACGACCGGGCCGAGACCTTCTACGCGAAGCAGGGGTTCGTTCGCACGGGGGAGGACGCCACTCCGCTCCGTGAGGGATCGACCGTGCTCGTCCACGCGATGGAACGCGTGCTCTAGATCCCTGCGCTCAGCCCGCGCGCATCGCGTCGGCGATCCGCTGCGCGAGCAGGAGCTCGCCGATCGGCTCGATCGAGGGTGCGCGCAGCGGCGCCTCGCGCACCGCGGCCCAGGCCGACAGCTCGTCGGCCGGTTCGTCGAACGACCAGACGAGCGTGCCGGCATCGGCGTCGCCGAGCTCCCCGGCGGTGACTTCCGACGGCGGGCCCGCGACGGCGTCGGCGCCGGCTCGACGGAGCGCACCCGCCGCCGCCTCGGCCATGCCGAGCGACCAGCGGTGCCCGACGACGATCCATCGCCGCACGCCGCTCGTGTCGGGCAACGCGGCGCGCATCGCGGCCGTCGCCGCGCTGCCACCGGTCTCGGCGCTCAGGTGCGACCGCAGGACGGCGAACGCGGTGGTCGCCCACGCGGTGATCGGATCGCCGGGGCCGAGCGCGGGCTCGAACGGCACGGTCACCCCCGCGAGCTCGGCGACGGGGGTGCCGGCTGGGGTGCCGAGCCCGATCGCGAGGATCGCCTCCTCGCGGAGCCGCTCGACGAGCTCGACGAGCGTCGGCTCCTCGCCGGTGGGGGAGAGCAGCACCGCGCGGTGGTAGCGCCGAAGCGCCAGCTCGTCCGGCGGCGCGGCGTCGGTCGGTCCCTGCGACGCGTCCTCGCGGAACGCCGCGTATGCCCGCCCCATCGACAACGCGATCCCGCTGCCTACGACGGCGACGTGCTCCCCGGCGAACGGCAGCGCGAGCGCGTGCTCGGGCGCGAGGACGGCGGCTTTCCGCCAGGCCCTCTCGACGTCGCCGCCCCTCATCGCGCGCCTCCCATCTGGCGGCGGAGTCTCGCAGACCGGCTCCGGCGATGTCGAGGTCGCGGAACCCGGCGCCATCGAGCTGCCGCCCGAACGAACGCCGGTCGCGGAGCGCCCGGGCGCCGCTGCTACCGTGGGTCGCCGTGGCCCGTCCCGAGGTGCGTCCCGCCGTCGCGGTGCAGGGCCTCTTCTTGTTCTTCGGATTCGGGATCGCGGCCTTCTTCCCGTTCCTCGGGCTCTACCTCGAGGGGTTCCACGGCCTTCGCGAGAGTCAGATCGGGCTCGTCATCGCGGCGATGTCGGTGGCTCGGCTGATCGCGAACCCCGTCTGGGGCCACGTGGCCGACACCTCGATCGGGCGGCGTACCGCGTTGCAGCTGGGCACCCTCGGTTCGGCCGCCGCCGCGTTCGCGATGAACCTCGTCGACGGCGTGGGCGCGCTCGTGCTCGTCGCGTTCGTGCAGTCGGCCTTCATGGTCGCGAACGGTCCGAACGTCGACGCGATCGCGCTCGTGCATCTCGGCGACGAGCGGATGTCCGACTACGGCCGCATCCGAAGCTGGGAGAGCCTCACGTACGCGGCCGGGTGCCTCGCTTTCGGCGCCGTGCTGCAGTCCTCGGGGGTCGGGCTCGCGATGCCGATCTTCTCCGTATCGACGCTGCTCGTCTTCGGCTGGTCGTTCACCGTGTCGCGCGACCGCCCGCACCACGTCGAGGAACACGGCCGGCTGGGCGCGGTCGGCGCGGTGTTCCGCGCGGCGCCGCGCTTCTGGGGGTTCCTCGCCGCGGTCGTGCTCGTGTGGAGCGGCTTCAACGCAGCCTGGAACTTCATCGCGCTGAAGATCGGCGACGAGGGTGGCGGTCCGCTCCTCGTCGGCATCGGCACCGCCCTCGGCGGGCTGGCCGAAGTGCCGATGATGCGCTCCTCGTCGCGTCTGCAGCGACGGTTCGGATTGCGGCGCGTCTACGCGATGGGCTGCGTCGTGTACGCGACCGGGTTCTTGCTGTGGGGAGCGGTCTCGAACCCCACCGTGCTTTCGTTCCTCACCGTGTTGGAGGGCATCGGGTTCAGCCTCCTGTTCACGACCGGTGTCGTGATCGTCGGGCGGCTCCTGCCCTCCACCCTCTATTCGACCGGGAACTCGGTCGCGCAGATGGTCGGGTTCGGGATCGGACCGATCGTCGGCGCCGGCGTCGGCGGCTTCGTGTTCGAGCACCTCGGCGCCGGGGTGCTCTACGCGAGCGCGTCGGCCCTCGCGTTCGCGGCCGCCGTGGTCGCCTGGGTCGTGCTGAAGATCCCCGCCCTCGACGAACCCGGCGAGATCGCCGAGACCGAGGAGCCCAGAGCGACCGAGGTTCCGATGCCCGGCCCCGACCCCACCGCGTGAGACGGGTCCGAGGCACTCGGCGCGCGTAGGCGCTGAACAGGGCGTTTGCCCCATACCCGGTGTCCCGCCACGATGCGTCCCCGAGGTCGCCACCGGCGGCCTCCGAGGCGAACCACCGTTCGACGACGGGAGGTGCCGGGTTGCAGGATGAGCCGAAGGACCGATCCGAGGCCGACCCCGAGGATCGGTCGAACGAGAGCCCGTCGAGCGAGAAGGGGCTGCTCGACCGCGCGAAGGAAACCGCCGACGAGCTCGCGGCCAAGGCCGAACCGATCCTCGAGAAGGCCAAGGAGAGAGCCGGTCCGGCGCTCGACAAGGCCAAGCCGGTGATCGACCAGACCGCAGAGCGGGCGGACCGGCTCGTGGAGAAGGCGAAGCCCGCCGTGGGCAAGGCGATGGACGCCGCGGAAGATCTGCTCGGCAAGGCGAGGACCTTCCTGCGACCCGAGGGCGAGCCGTCGACCTCTGGGCGAGGGAGCACCGATGTGCCCCCCGGTGAGATGGGGACCGGCGCCGCGACCGACGACGGCGCGAAGTCCGGGGACGACGCGTGAGGAGGTTCTGATGGTCAGCGCCTACATCTTGATCCAGACCGAAGTTGGCAAGGCCGCGCAGGTGACCGACCAGGTGCGCGGGATCGAAGGGGTGACCGCCGTCGATCCGGTCACCGGGCCCTATGACGTGGTCGCACGCGCCGAAGCGGCCGATCTCGACGTCCTCGCCAAGGGGACGGTCATGCCGATGCAGGAGCTCGAGGGCATCACGCGCACGCTCACGTGCCCCATCCTGCAGCTGTAGCGTCTTGACGATTTCGATCCGCACCGACGACGAGATCTCCGACGTCGAGGGCGGTTGGTTCCGCGCCCGCTGGCACTACTCGTTCGACTCCTACGTCGACCCGGAGTACATGCGGTTCGGCACGCTCCGGGTCTTCAACGACGACCGGCTTGTGCCGGGCGCGGTCTGGCCGATGCACCCGCACCGAGACATCGAGGGCCTCACCTACGTCGTCGATGGCCTCTTCGGCCATGAGGACGACGTCGGCGGTCCGCCGGGGCCGCTGCCGGCCGGCTCGGTCCAGCGGATGACCCTGGGCCGCGGCGCCTGGCACTCGGAACGCAACGCAAGCGAGACCGAGCCGATGCGGTTCATCCAGCTCTGGATCGAGCCTGCCGAGCGCGATCTCGAACCCGGCGTCGAGCAGAAGGTCTTCACCGCCGAGGATCGCACCGACCGACTGCTGAAGGCGATCAGCGGCGACGGCGGCGACGCCGTGCTCGTGCACCAGGACGCGCACGTCTTCGTTGCGCGCGTGCGCCCCGGCGCCGAGGTCGCACACCGGCTCGGCGACGCACGCGGCGCCTACCTCTACGTGATCGAGGGCGACGTCATCGTCAACGGCGAGACGATGGTGACCGGTTCTGCCGCGCAGATCCGCGACGAGCCGGCGCTCACGATCACCGGGTCGAGCGTGAGCGAGCTGATCCTGGTCGACGTCGCCCTCGACTGACCGTCTCGCCCGCTGGGGCCGTCGGGGGACCCCCGGAACCCCGCCGGGGGAGGCCGGAAGGTCGTCGTCGGAGGCAACCCCTCGGTGTAGCCTTCCCGCCATGCCCGCCCATCGTGCTTCCATCCGTGTCCTGCGCCCGATCCTCGCCGCCGTGCTCGCCGCCGCCCTCATCGCCGTTTCCGCGCCGGCAGGCGCTACCGACCGGCCGGTGCCGACGGGGGACGCCGGCGCACCCGCCGATCCCGCGAGCTCCCGCCCGATCGTTCCGGGGCCGGTGGCGACCGACTTCGTGCCGGGAGAGGTGCTCGTGACCTTCGCGACGGGAACCGAGCGAACCGTACGATCCCTCGCCGTGTCGCGCGTTCCCGGTGCGCGGATCGCCTCCACGATGCCCGGCGGGCGCGTAGCGGTCGTGTCGATCCCGGCATCGGCGGACGTGCACGTCTCCGCCCGAGCGCTCGCGAAGGGGCCGACCGTCGCCCACGCTGAGCCGAACTGGTACCGCTACCTCCAGGTGGTGCCGAACGACCCTGACTTCGGGGACCTGTGGGGCCTCCACAACACCGGGCAGCTCCACCCGATCGCCGACCCGCCACCGGCCGAGCTTGCCGGCACCACCGACGCCGACGCCGATGTCGTCGAGGCGTGGGACACCGTCGCCGGAGGTGACGCCGCGACCGTCATCGCCGTGGTGGACTCCGGTATCGCCGCGGGCCACCCGGATCTCGACGACAACCTCTGGAGCAACGCTGACGAAGCAGGCGGCACGCCGGGTGTCGACGACGACGTGAACGGCTACGTCGACGATGTCTACGGCTACGACTTCTTGCAGGACGACGCAACCCCGCAGGACGCCAACGGCCACGGCAGCCACGTCGCGGGCATCGCCGCTGCCGAGTGGCAGAACGCGACGGGGATCGCCGGGGTGTGCCCCGAGTGCTCCATCATGGCGCTCCGCGTCGGGAACGCCGCCGGCCAGATACACATCGCCGCGGCGATCGAAGCGATCCGCTACGCGGCCGACAACGGTGCGGACGTGATCAACCTCAGCTATGCCGCCTACCAGTGGTCGAAGGCAGAGCGTCAAGCGATCCAGTACGCGACGAACCAGGATTTGCTCGTCGTCGCGGCCGCAGGCAACGGGGTGAGCTCGCTCGACGGGTCGATCGACTACGGCCCTCGGAACAACGACGTCTTGTTCTTCACCCAGGAGGCCACCTTCGGGCCGAGCTATCCGGCCAGCTACGACGTGCCCGGCCTGATCTCGGTCGCGGCGAGCGATCACCGCGACCGCTACGGCGCCTTCACGGGATGCCTCGATCAAGGCGAAGGTAACTGCGCGTTCTCGAACTTCGGCCGGGACTCGGTCGATCTCGCGGCCCCGGGGGTCGACATGCTGAGCACGGTCCCCGGCAACGACTACGCCGTCTTCAACGGCACGTCGATGGCGTCCCCGTTCGTCGCGGGGCTCGCCGGCCTGATCCGGTCGCAGACCCCCGCGTACTCGCCCCTGCAGGTGAAGAACGTGATCATGAACGCGGTCGACACGCCGAGCTCGCTCACGCCGAAGCGGTCGGTGACGAACGGCCGTGTGAACGCGCAGACGGCCGTGGAATCACCCTCCACCGCGAACGCGACCCAGAACCACGACGGGGTCATGTCGGGCGCGACGAGCATCACCTACCGCAGATCCGGTTCGCTCGCGCAGCCGGGTGACATGAACGACATCTACAAGAAGCGGCTCCGACGCGGTCGCGTGTACGCGGCGTTCCTCCGGGTTCCGCGCCGCCGTGACTTCGACCTGTGGGTGTGGAAGCCCGGCACGCAGGACACGTTCCCGACCGACTACTGCACGAACACGAGGTTGAGCTGCTCCCTCGTCACCGCGAGCGTCGCCGGCACGGGCAGGGACGAATACGTGCAGTTCAGGGCGAAGAAGTCCGGCGTGTACTACTTCCACGCGAGCGTCTTCAAGGGCTCGGGGAACTACGAGCTCTTCGTCGGCGTGCCGGCGTGACCACCGCTCGTCGCTCGCTCGCCGCCGCCCTGGTCGCGGCGCTCGCGGCGGCGTTCGTCGTGGTCGGCGGCGCCGCGACCGGCGTCCGGGCGGCCACGACGGATCAGGCGAGTCGTGACGTGCCGCTGCCCGCGCTCGCGGCGGCTCCCACCGACGCCTTGACGGCAGCGCTCGCGCGCGGCGAGCTCACGCCGGCGGGCTACGCGCTCGAGCGGGCCGCGTCGATCTTTGACCTGCCTCGAGCTCGCGCCCGGTTCGGCGACGTCGCGCCGATCGACCCGCGGGCCGCGACGATCGTCCTGCGCGACCTGTGGATCCGCCTCGACGAGCTCGAGGGTGCCGACCTCGATCGGGCCCGGTCGATCCTCGCGCGGCCGACCGACGACTCGCGCGACGGCGGTGGGCCCAAGTACTCGAGGCCGGAGGCCACCCCCGAGTGCGACGCCAACGTCTGCGTGCACTCGGTGTCGAGTCGCACTTGGCCTCGCAACCGCGACGCTGCCAGGCCTGCCTTCACCCGTACGGCCCTCGAGGTCATGGGCAAGGTGTGGCGAAAGGAGATCGATGCGTTCGGGTACCGGGCGCCGAAGGCAGACGTCTCCTCGGTGAACGACGGGGGTGACGGCCGCCTCGACGTCTACCTCGCCGACGTCGGTGGCGACGGTCTCTACGGCTATTGCACGAGCGACGACCCCGACGGCGACGCGGAGTCCCAGCGCGACGTCTCCGCGTATTGCGTGCTCGACAACGACTACGCCGGGTTCCCGTACGCCGACCCGACCGACCCACTCAAGGTCACGGCCGCCCACGAGTTCCATCACGCCGTCCAGGCCGCTTACGACTGGTGGGAGGACGGATGGCTGATGGAGGGCACGGCGACCTGGATCGAGGACGAAGTCTTCGACACGATCGACGACAACCTCTACTTCCTCGACGACAGCCCCCTCACGGATCCGCTCCGGCCCCTCGACCGCAACGCCTACCCGGGCTGGTACGGCACGTGGATCTGGTTCCGGTTCCTCGCCGAATGGGTCGGGGACCCGGGCGTGATGCTCGAGGTCTGGGAGCGCGCCGACGCGAGCGCCGGCGCCCCGAACCGCTACTCGACCCAGGCGATCGTGGGCGCCCTCCGCGATTGGACGGTCGGCGGGCGGACGGCGTCGTTCCGGGCCGCCTTCGCGCGGTTCGGTGCCTGGAACGTCGTCCCCCGCGCCTTCTACGACGAGGGTGCGAAGTACCCGCCGGTCGCGACCCAAGCCTTCGCCACGCTGAGCGGCACGCGTCGATCGATCTCTTCCAGCGCGATCTTGAACCACCTGACGAATCGCTCCACCGTCCTCACCCGAGGCGCCGGCCTCCCCCGGAAGGCGACGCTCCGGGTGCAGGTGAACGCCCCGCGGTCGAGGTCGGGCGCCGAGGCGTCGGTCGTCGTCGTGAAGAGGTCGGGTGGGGTGCGCCTCTTCGATGTCGGTCTCGACCGGACGGGCGACGGGGCGCGCAAGGTCGCGTTCGGGTCGGGCGTCGCCCGCGTCGTCGTCGTCACGACGAACGCGAGCACGCGCTTCTCGGCGTGCGGCTCCGATCCGCGGTGGCGCTACTCGTGTGCCGGCGACCCCGTCGACGACGGGCTGCGGTTCCGCTTCACGGCGCGCGTGGCGCGCTGAGGCTCAGTCGTCCGCGACGTCGATCGGGAACGGGAGCGCCACCGGATCCACGAACGGCGAGCGGCCGCGCTCGTCGAACCGATCCATCCGGAAGTCCTCCACCCCCTCGACCGTGTCGGTCCGGCCCGTGAGGGCGAGGTCGGCGGCTATCCGGGAGACGGCCGGGCCCCACATCATGCCGTGGCCGCAGGCGGTCGCGATCGACGCCCCCTCGACCTCGGCACCGTCCCGACCGACGAGCGGTCCGAGCAACGGAAGGTGATCGGGTGTGTACTCGATCGTGGCGGCCCACATCTTGCGGACGCCGAGGCCGGCGGTCACGGGCACGAAGCGTGCGAGGCGTCGCCGCATCTTCCGCAGGTGGTCCTGGTCGAGCTCGTTCGCGATCCCGGGTCGCTCGGCCGGGTTCGACATACCCCACAGGAGACCGCCGTCCTCGAGTCGCCAGTAGAGGCCGGCGCCGAGGTCGAACATCATCGGCTGTCGCTCGACGTCGAAGGCGGGGTGCGGCTCGCTCACCGCGACCTGGTGCCGCGCGGCGCCGACGAACGCCCTCGCGCCGGCGGTCCGAGCGACGGCGCGGAGCGTCGGCCCCCCGGTGAGCAGCACCCGCGCGGTCGTGATCGTCCCTCGGTCGGTCTCGACGCCGGTCACGACGCGGCGACCTCCTCGTCCTGCGCGCGTCCGCAGGCCCGTGAACGCCGTCCGCTCCCGGAGGTCGACGCCGGCGCGTTGCATCGCGAGCGAGTACGCGAGGACGTTCCGCGGCGGATCGATGCAGCCATCCGTCGCGAGGTAGGTGCCGCCGCGGAACCCTCCGTCGGCCATCGTGGGGTTGAGGCCCCGCACCCCTCCGGCGTCGTGCCACGCGACGTCCAGGCCGGTCGCGCGCTGCATCGCCACCCGGTCGTGCGCCGCGCGTTCGTCGGCCGCCGTCAGGGCGAGGATCACGTAGCCGAGCTCGCGGAACCCGCTGTCGGTCCCGTACCGGTCGGGTTGGGAACGGTAGAACTCGACGCTCCACCGCCCGAGGCGGACCGTGTCGGGCGTGCCGCCCTGCTGCCGTACGACCCCGCCGGCCCGGCTCGAGGCCCCCTGGCCGGCGAGGTCGCGGTCGACCACGACGACCTTCGCCGCGCCGAGCTCGCGGGCGAAGACCGATGCCCAGCCACCGATCGTGCCGGCCCCGACAACCACGAGGTCCGCCGCTTCGTTCCGCACGACGCGAACGATACGGGTCCGCGGGCCGTGTCGCCTGCGAAGGCCCGCGTACCCTTGCCGGATGCGACGCCTGTCCGAGCCCGTGCCCGCGCCGAGGGCGCCGGCCGACCGACGCACCTTGGGCGAGGAGGTCCTCGTCGTCCTGTCGCTGTCGCTCCTCGCGAGCGCGGTGTACGCGATCCTCAGCCTGGTCGAGGCGCCGCTGTCCGGCGTCACGGTCGCGTCGGCGAACCAAGACCCGCGCGTGGCCCGGCAGGTGCTTGCGGTGGTCTTCGGTCTCGCTCCCGTGTACCTCGTGTGGCACCTCGTGCGCCGCAGCGGTGAAGGGGCCGAGGGGATCGGCCTCGGCGTCGATGCCCCCCGCCGCGACGCCGTCGAAGGGCTGATGTTGTTCGCGATCGTGGGCGTCGCCGGCGCGGCGATCTACGCCGCCGCCGTCGGGCTCGGGGTGAATCGCTTCGTGGTGCCGCTTCCGCCCGAAGGCCACTGGTGGACGATCCCCGCGCTCGTCCTGAACGCGCTCGAGGCCGCGCTCGTCGAAGAGGTCATCGTCCTCGGCTACCTCGTGACGCGGCTCGAGCAGGTGGGCGCGTCGCCGCGCGTCGCGGTCGGCGTGAGCGCGCTCCTGCGCGCGACCTACCACCTGTACCAGGGGTGGGGAGGGTTCGCGGGAAACCTCGCGATGGGCGTGTTCTTCGGCTGGCGCTTCGTCCGCCGTCGCCGCACGTGGCCGTTCGTCATCGCGCACCTGCTCCTCGACGTCGGTGCCGGCGTCGCCTACCTCGCGCTTCGCGAACGATTCTCCGGCCTCTTCTCCTGATCGGCGCGCCCGGACGCATCGCGGCGCCACGACGCTCATCGAGGCTCCCGCGCGCGGCCGCGGGGCGGAGTAGCATCGGAGTCCGTGACGACGACGGTGATCGACTATCTGCTCGGTCGCGGAACGCCGTTCCTCGTCCTGCCGCTCCCCGAGGCACGGAGCCCGGAGGAGACCGCCGCCGCCCACGCCGTTTCGACCGACGAGCTGGTTCGGACGATCGCGCTACGGTTCCGTCACGGGTTCGCGATCGCTGTCGTGCCGTGGACGCGCCCGCTCGATCTCGACCTCGCGCGCGCGGCGCTCGACGATCCGAAGGCGAGGACCGCCGAGCCGACCGAGATCGAGGGGCTCGCGACGGGTTGCCGCCCTGACGCGCTGCCGCCGCTCGGGCTCTGGCTGCAGGCGCCGATGTTCGTCGACGTCGCCGTGGGGCGCCTCCAGCAGGTCGTCTTCGCGGCGGGACGGGCCTCGACGCTCGTGTGCATGCAACGGACCGAGCTGTTCCGCGACGATCCGTACGCGGTCGCGGTCCTCACCCAGGCCTCGCGAGCCGAGGCATCGGCGGCCGGCATCGCCGCCGAGCGCACGAAGCGCGTCCTCACCGACGAAGATCTGTTGCCGGTGCACGTCGTCGAACAGCGCCGAGCGATGGCGTCCCCGGGGAGGCGGGACCTACTGTAGGTCCCGCGGGAACCGTCGATCCCAGCGGCGGCGCCAGCGTTCCCTGCCGTCTTCGGACACGACGAGCTCGATCGCGACGCGGTAGGTGTCGCCGTCGCTGTCGACCCGGAGGGTCGAGACCGTCGTGCACGTTGCCTCGGGGAAGCGGATCTCGTAGCTGCTCTCGGCCGCTGCCCAGGCGCGGCCCGGATCGTCGATCGAAACGCCCACGGCGCCGCCCGACGTTCCCGCCATCGACGGCACGTCGCCCACCGCCGGCTCGTCGAAGGTGCTTCCGGCCAGCGCGCGGCGCTCGCGAGCGATCACCGCCTCCTCGAGGGCCCACGTGATCCCGGCCGCGTCGGCCGGGTCGCTCGATGCGGTGGGTGCGGCCCGGAGCGCGGGCGTCGCCGCCACCGGGCTCGGCCCCTCGAGGACCGGCAACTCGAGCACCCCCGACCCGCGGTCGATCTCGAGCGTCCCCGCCGACGGCGGCGCCCACGCGTTCGGCCAGTCGGCAGGGGCCAGGTCCAGCCGGATCCGGTGCCCGCGCTCGAACGTCCAGGAGCACGCCTCGAGGTCGAACGCGACGTCGTACGTGCGGCCCGGCTCGAGCGGCGCCGGCTCCTCGCGCGAGTCGCGATGCGTGAGGTTCGACATGCCGCGGACGACGAGGGACGACGTGCCGTCGGGGAACACGTCGCAGACCTTCGCCGACACGAAGGCGACCGGCTCGCTCGAGCGGACCGGGACGAGCAGGCGCGGATGCCCGAGCAGCTCGACCTCGCCGTCGAACGGTCCCCACGTGTAGGTGAGGGAATGCTGTTCGTCGGGTCGTTGATCGGATGGCTGTCCCCAGGGGAGCGACCCCGCGCAGGAGATCCACGCGGTCGCGCCGACGTCCCCGCGTATCGGCAGCAGATCGGTGCCCCCTTCCGCACCGCTCGGACGATCCGTCGGTGCGAGGGTCTCCGCCCGGGCGAGCCCGCCGGGCGACGAGTCGGCGAGCGTGAACGGCGTCGGCCGGAGCCGCTCGGCCGGCCAGGTCGGCTCGTAGCGCCACGAGCCGCGCACCTCGCGCCGCACGGGATCGGGCCGGGTCGAGCGCTGCGCGTACACGATGATCGGAGGCTCGCTGTCGACCCCGGTGTCGATCCCCTTCAGCCACCGGTCCCACCAGCGGAGCATCTCCGGCACGAGGTCGATCCCCGGCCCCGGCAGCGAGTTGGCCACGTCGGCGTGCGCCCACGGCCCGAGCAGCAACCGCCGGGGACACGTGAGGCCCTCGAAGGTTCGAAGCGAGATGTTCGTGTAGCCGTCGGCCCAGCCGGCCACGAGCATGGTCGGCACGTCGATCGCGCCCACGTCTTCGATCAGCGACCCGAACTTCCAGTAGTCGTCGTAGCGCTGATGCGAGAGCCAGGTCAGGAGCCAGGGCTCGCTGCCCTCGACCCGGCGAGCCCACTCCTCACGCCAGCCGGGCCCGTAGATCGACGGCACCGGCGGCAGGGCGTTGAGCGCCACCATGTAGGCGGGGTAGTCGAGCAGGTCGAGTTGCTTCAGCGCGCCGCCGAAGTAGTGCACGTCGTCGGCGTAGCGATCGTCACTCGCGAAGATCGGGATGATCGCCTTCAACCCGGCCGGACGCTCCGTCGCGAGCTGGATGCTGTTGAACCCGCTGTAGCTCGTGCCGAACATCCCGACGGCGCCCGTCGACCAGGTGGCGGTCGCGAGCCGGTCGATCACCGCTGCGAGATCCGTGCGTTCGACCACCGGGTACTCGTCCTCGGCGATCCCCTCGCTCGAGCCGGTGCCCCGGACGTCGACACGACACACGGCGTAGCCGGCGTCGGCGAGCCGCTCGTACTCGAGGGCGTAGGAGGCCGTGACGTCGTCCTTGCGGTAGGGGAGCGCCTCGAGGAGGGCCGGCCACGGCCCCTCGTCCTCGGGGAACCACAAGCTCGCCGCGAGCCGGACCCCGTCGCTCATCTCGAACATCGCATGTTCCCTGCGCGGCATACGATCACGGAGCCTAGGGCACGAGCGGGACGAGGGGAACTACATCCAGGCCCGGAACCACACGATCGAGCGCCAACGGGCATCCGAGATCCGCACAGCGCTCACGATCGGCCAGAACCAGATCGCGAGGACGATCGCCGCGACGACGAACGCGATGACGAACGGCAGGTACGGCCGGGCGCGCGACACCGCCGGCTCGCCGGTGTCGGGGTGGCGCGCGACGTCGCCGGTCTCGGCGTCACGCACGACGATGCGTGCTTCCGAGAGCTTCCACAGCAGGTACACGACGCCGAGCGTCAGGAAGGGAGTCATCGGCAACAGGTAGAACGAGAACTGCGGCCGGTCGACGAGGAACCACGGCAACCATTGCGCGAGGAACGGCACGAGCAAGAAGCCCGCCCGCCAGTCGCGGAGCTTCCGCCAGGTGAACGCGAGGTAGGGCATCGCGAGCACGCTCGCCCACGCGATCGCCGGGTTGCCGAGCGCGAGCACCTGTTCGACCGTCGGGCCGCCGGTCTCGGAGTAGAACAGCACCGGCCGGGCGAGGATCGGCCACCGCCAGGGGCGGGAGTAGTACGGGTGGGTCGGGGTCAGCGCGCCGGAACCGTTCTCCGAGAACTCCTGCAGCGTCTCGCCGTGGTAGCGCCACATGTCGAGTTGTTCACGCCACCATGCCGCCATCGTCGCGCCCGGATCGTGAAGGAGGTCGTGGCCGAAGTGATGCATCCACGGGAGCCACGTCGCGATGTAGACGATGAGCGGCACGATCGCGAACGCGAGCACGAGCCCGAAGCTCTCGCGCAGGACGGCCCGCCCGAACGCCTGCCATCCCGTGAGATCGCCGCGACGGCGACGGCTCGTCTCCCACGCATAGCTCAACACGACCGCGCCGAGGATCGCGAAGACCCCCGACCACTTGACGGCCACGGCCGCGCCGAGCGCGACACCTGCGGCGAAGCGCCACGGCCGCCAGACCGGTGAGACGGGGGGTCGCGCAACCTGGCGGGCGCCGTCGTGCTCGACACGACGGACGAGCGGGGTCTCGCGCCGCTCAAGCCATCGCCGATCCAGCACGAGGAACAGGAAGCCCAGCACGACCCACAGCTCGAGATGGACGTCGAGCAGCGCGGTCCTCGACATCGCGATGTTCAGCCCCTCGAGCGCGAGGAACATCCCCGCGACGTAGGTCCACACGATCCGCCTGAACACCAGCCACGCGATGACCGTCGAGAGCAGCACGACGAGCGTCCCGGCGAGCGCCGACGCCGACCGCCACCCGAACGACGTCATCCCGAACGCTTCGATGCCGAGCGCGATCTGCCACTTCCCGAGATCGGGGTGCACGTAGGATCCGACGTCCCAACGCTGTTCCCGGAACAGCTGCTCGGTGTCATCGAGCCGGCAGGTCTCGTCGTCGAGGCCGACCAGGATGCAGCCCGCCCTCGAGTAGTAGTTCTCGTCGAACACCAGGCGATCGGGATGCGACAGGTGCGTGAACCGAACGAAGGCGGCGAGCGCCGTCACCGCCACGATCGCGACGATCGGCCGGCTCGCGAGGCGGGCGAGTCCCGTCACCGAAGCCGATCCCGCACGCGGAACACGAACTGACACCCCTGGTAGACGTCGGTGATCGAGGCGGTCTTGTTGTCGACGAGCCCCGCGGCGAGACCGTGGCCCTGGACCACCTCGAACGTCAGATCCGTCGCGACGCGTGAGGCCTTCTTCGGCCACGCGATCCAGAGCCTGCCGGCGGGATCGAGGCGGGACGCGAGGCCCGCGAAACGCCGCTCGAGCACGCGGCGCTCGGTGGTGAAGAGCACCACGACGTCGAGCGCCTTGCCGGTCCTCGGCGCGGTCCTCGGCGCGCTCGGCCCGAGCACGTCCACGGCGGGCGGCAGCGGCGCCGATGCCTGGAGCGTCGCGTCGAACCCGTCGGGCGCTCCGATGAGCGCGACGCGGGACCCCTCGCGGATGCCCAGCTTGCGCCACAGTGGGGTGCCCGAATAGTCCTTGTGTCCTTCCGGTTGTCCTTTTGGCACGTCACCTCCGGCTGGGGGCGTCCGACCATGGTCGCTGCCGCGCGCATCCTGCCACCATCGGGTCGTGCGCGGCACCTTGTGGATCGTGGGCACCCCGATCGGGAACCTCGGCGACATGACGGCGCGGGCTCGCGAGGTGCTCGCTGCGGTCGATCTCGTCGCGGCCGAGGACACCCGCCGCACCGGTCGTCTCCTGCAAGGGTTCGGCATCAAGAAGAAGATGGTCTCGCTGTTCGACGCGAACGAGCGAGCGCGCATCGAGCGGATCCTCGCGGCCCTCCGCGACGGCTCGAGCGTCGCGCTCGTCTCCGACGCCGGGATGCCGCTCATCTCCGACCCCGGCTACCTCCTCGTCAAGGCGTGCGCCGAGGAGGACATCGACATGCGGGTCGTGCCAGGCCCCTCGGCCGCCCTCGCGGGCCTCGTCCTGTCGGGGCTGCCAACCGACCGCTTCACCTTCGAGGGCTTCCCCCCGCGGAAGCCCGGCGCTCGCATCGAACGGCTCGGGGCCTTGCGCGACGATCCGCGGACGATCGTGTGCTTCGAGGCGCCCGGTCGCGTGAAGACGCTCCTGCGCGACGTCCTCGTCGTCCTCGGCGATCGGCGCGTCGCCGTGTGCCGGGAGCTCACGAAGCGCCACGAGGAGGTGATCCGAGGCCGCGTGAGCGAGGTCCTCGGCGGCCTCGGCGACGACCTCAAGGGCGAGGTCGTCCTCGTGGTCGAGGGCGCTGGCGCGCCGGCCGCCGCCGATCTCGACGTCTGCGTCGAGGAGGCCCGCCGCCTCAGCGAAGGCGGCATGAAGAAGCGGGAGGCCGCTCGAGCGGTTGCGGACCGCCATCACGTGTCGGCCAACGCGGTCTACGACGCGTTGCTCGTCGGCGACGGATGACCCTCACGAGTTAGTCTGGCCCAGACTAGTCTCGCGACGAAGGAGTGGGCGGGGCCGGCCCGGCGAGGAACGAGCGCGGGTAGCATGACGCCCCCATGAGCCGCGACGTCTTCTACATCACCTCGCCGATCTACTACCCGAACGATGTCCCACACATCGGGCACGCGTACAACGCCGTGGCCGTCGACTTCATCGCCCGCTACCACCGCCTCCGCGGGGAGGAGGTCTTCCATCTCACCGGCACCGACGAACACGGGCTCAAGCTCCAGCGGGCCGCCGAGGCGGCGGGCATGCATCCGCAGCTGTGGGTCGACGAGATGGAGCCCCGATGGCGGGAGGTCTGGTCGCGTCTGGACATCGCGAACGACGACTACATCCGCACGACGGAACCTCGCCACGAGGCGGCCGTCACGAAGCTCCTCCTCGCCGTCTACGAGAACGGGCGCGACGACATCTACCTCGGGACGTACGAGGGGCTGTACTGCGTTTCGTGCGAGGCCTATTACACGGAGGACGACCTCAAGGACGGGCTGTGCCCGATCCACGAACGGCCGGTCGAGCACGTGACCGAGGAGAACTACTTCTTCCGCCTCTCCGCCTACGCGGATCGGCTCCTCGAGCACTACGAGGCGAACCCCTCGGCGGTCGAGCCGGCGACCCGCCGCAACGAGGTGCTGTCGTTGATCCGGGGAGGGCTCCGCGACTTCTCGATCAGCCGGACGACGTTCGACTGGGGCTTCGCGCTCCCGTGGGATCCGAAGCACATCTGCTACGTCTGGTTCGACGCCCTCACGAACTACCTCACCGCGGCCGGCTACGCCGAGGACCGCGGCCGGTTCGAGCGGGTCTGGCCCGCCGACATCCACCTGATCGGCAAGGACATCCTGCGGTTCCACGCGATCTACTGGCCCGCGATGTTGATGGCGGCCGACGTCGAGCTCCCGAGGCAGGTATGGGCGCACGGCTACCTCACGGTCGGCGGCAAGAAGATGTCGAAGACGAACGCGACCGGGATCCATCCGTTCGAGCTGATCGACCAGTTCGGGACCGACTCCTACCGCTACTACTTCATGCGCGAGATCCGTTTCGGTGAGGACGGCAGCTTCTCGTGGGAGTCGATGGTCGACCGGCACAACGCCGACCTCGCGAACGGGCTCGGCAACCTGGCCGCCCGCGTCCTCGCGATGCTCGCCTCGTCCTTCGACGGTGTGGTGCCGGCGCCGCCGGGCGGCGGCGAGGAGGGGGATCTTCCGGCGGTGACGGGGGACGCCGTCCGCCGCTACGACGAGCATATGCTCGCGGTCCAGCTCCAGCAGGCGCTCGGCGCGGTCGGCGACGTCGTCGGTCGCGTGAACGGCTACCTCGTCGAGAAGGAGCCGTGGAAGCTCGCGAAGGATCCGGCGCGCGCCGACGAGGTGGCCGGGATCCTCTACGCGAGCGCCGAGACGCTCCGGATCCTCGCGATCTTGATCGAGCCGATCATGCCCGGCGCGGCCGAACGGCTGTGGGAACAGCTCGGCATGCCGGAGCCGCTGATGCATCAGCGGGTGCCCGGATCCGTGGTGTGGGGGGGTCTCAAGCCGGGTACCCAGACGCGGAAAGGCGGCTCGCTCTTCCCCCGCCTCGACGTGGCCTGATCCGGCGTTTTCCCCACCGG
>CAVSLX010000005.1:0-99433 GCA_963728735.1 uncultured Actinomycetes bacterium
GCCGTCCGGGTCGCCTGGCGCGAGGGCCTCGCCGCCGTGCCCGCATGACGCAGGCGGAGTAGCCTCGCCTTCGATGGCGACGCAGCCGCTCCGAGTGGTGATCATCGGCGGGCATCCGGTCATCAGAGGTGTGGTGCGACTCGCGTGCGGCGGTGTCGAAGGGGCCTCCGTCGTCGCCGAGGCCTCCACGCTCGCCGAAGCCGCCGAGGTCGTGGCCGATGCACGGCCGGACCTGCTGGTGCTCGACCTCGATCTGCCGGACGGGGACGGCATCGAGTTCCTCGAGCGGCTCGCCGATGAGCGCTCCACCGATCGAGAGCCACCTCCCCGCCTCCTCGTGCTGAGCGACCGCGACGATGGCGCGTCGGTGCTCGAGGCCCTTCGTCTGGGGGCCTCCGGTTACTTGACGAAGTCCGACGGACTCCGGGGCCTGACGACGGCTCTGCGTCGGGTGGCCACCGGTCACCGCGTCGTTCCGCCCGAGCTCGAGGAGCGTGCCGTGACCGAGCTCGGACGATTCGCTCGCCAAGCTCGTGAGCGCGCCGAGATCGAGACCGTGCTGACGCAGCGTGAGCGCGAGGTGCTCGTCCACTTGGCGGAGGGGCTCACGACGCAGCAGATCGCCCGGCTTCTCGGCATCTCCGCGCGGACCGTCGAGACCCACGTCGGCAAGCTCTACCGCAAGTTGGACGTCAGCTCGCGCGTACAGGCGGTGTCGAGAGCGATGACGCTTGGCCTGATCGACCTCGGTTGACGAACAGGAGAGCTCATGCGACGAAGTGCCAGTTCATGAATCCGACCGAGAGGGCGATCCAGCCGCCCACCGATGCCGCGAGCACGCCGCGGAACCACCATCGACGCTGGAGCCATAGCGCGCCGATCCAGGCGACCGGGAACAGGACGATCACGAACCGGGGCAACGACAACAGGGGTCGTGCGGGGACGGCGAACGAGAGCGGCAGCAGGAAGCCGAGGGCCGCGTAGACCGCGTAGCTCCGAGCGGGGAGCCGCCGCCAGCCGAACGCGAGCACGACCAACGGCATCAACCCGAGCACGGCATCGCCTGCTTCAGGGAGCCACAGCGGGTCGGTGATCGCGCGAAGTCCGATCGCGATGCCCTTCCCGACCGTGACCGGCGCGAAGGCTGGTTCACGGAACCAGGACGACTGCGCGGTAAACGGCACGAATGGATCGCCGCTGCGGATCCACCACCACGCCAGGTAGCTGGCCAGACCGAGTGCCGGCGTGAATGCCCAGCCAAGCGGTGGGAGGCGCCGTCGATCCCAGGCTTCGAGGAACAACGCGGGACCCAGGATGCCACCGGCGCTCCGCACGGCCCATCCGACCGCCCCGGCGATCCCGGCCCGAGCCCAGTGATCGGTCCGAGCCCATGAGAGAGCCAGTACGGCGCACAACAGGTACAGCGACTCTCCATACGGCGCGAGGAAGAAGAAGGAGGTCGGGAAGAAGGTGAGAAGAAGGATGCTGCGCCGAGCGACCGAGTCGTCGTATTCGGCGCGCGTCAGCCGATAGAGCGCGATGAGCGCCGCGAGGAACGCCGCGTTCGAAACGAGGAGCGCGGAACCGACGCCGCCGAACGGGGTCAGCTGATCCACGATCCTGATCCCGAGCGGGTAACCGGGGAAGAACGCCGCCGTGGGTTCGGATACATATCCCTCGTCGGCGATGAGCACATACCAGAACGCGTCCCACCGGAGCGTGGCGTCGACCACGTTGTGCACCCCGGGCGTTGCCGGAACCTCCCGCCCGGTGCTCCGCGCCGTGATCGCCTCGACCCCAGGTTCGGCTCCAACGCCCCCTGGGAGTTCGGCCGGATGCACGCCTACCCACCCCGCCACGGACAGTCCCAGCCGAGCGGCGAGGAAGACCCCGACGCAGAAGGCGATCCCGCGACGATCCGACATCACGGCCTTGTATCACGTCGACCTGCGAGGTCCCGTACGCGGCGCGGGGGTCGAGCGGGGCGAGTGAGCCTTCGATCTCAGGGGTGTCACCTGATCCCTCACCCTGAGCCCTCGGGCTGCCGATAGGTACCCGGATGGCGCGCGGAACGGTTACCCCTCCAGCGGTCGCATCTCGACGTCGGCTCGGCGTCATCGTGGTCGACCCCTTGCCGGTGGTTCGCGCCGGGCTTCGCCTCTTGATCGATGACCGACCGGACATGGAGGTGCTCGCGGATCTCGGCACCGCGGAGGAAGGGATCGACGTCGTTTCGCGAACCCGGAGGTCCCGTGTGGTGGTCCTCGTCGGACTCGGACTGTCGGGTGACCAGGATTCGTATTGGTTCATCCGGACGCTCCGTGAGCGGTTCCCGGCTCACGCCGTCCTCGGCGTCGGCGCCAACGCCGACCCCACCACGATCTCTCGGGCCCTGTTCATGGGCGCCGACGGGTTCGTCGACAAGAACGTCGATCCGGTGGAGTTCTTGCAGGCGCTCAGGTCGGCAGCCGATGGCGATATGGTCCTGGCCGTTCCGGCCTCGGTGGCAGTGGAAGACATCGCCGAGGGGATCGACCGCCGTCGGGGCATCGATGTCCGCCTCACGGTGCGGGAGCGGGAAGTGCTGACTGTTGCGGCGGAAGGGCTGACCGCTCGACAGATCGCCGACCGGCTCGGGGTGCGGGAGCGGACGATCACGACCCACCTCGCTCGGATCTACGGGAAGCTGGGTGTCGGAAACCGGCTCTCCGCGATCCGCATCGCGGCCAGGGCTGGGCTGGTGAGCGTCGGCGCGCCCGAGTAGCGCGCGTGGCACACGCGTCGGGCGGGGGCATCGCTACGAGGTCGGGACGAACACGATGCCGTCGCCATCTTCGAAGAGGACTCGCCAGGCGGGGTCCTGACGGATGATCGGGATGATCTCCTCCCATCCATCGACCTCCGCGACGACCGCATCTGGCTCCCAACGTTCGAGGACATCGTGCCAGCGGGCGCCGGCGAAGGCGACCTGGAAATAGTCCTCCCAGACCGTTGCGGGCACGATCTCGATCCGCGAATCGACGAACACCCGCTGTTCCGGGAGCGCGTAGACGAACCACGAGCCCCATGGTTGATGCGCGAAGATCCGGGAGCCCGCGGGAAGCGTGCGGAGCGCCTCAGTGATACCCGGTGGAGCGGCCTCAAGATGCCGGTCGTAGGCGGATCCACGCCACCACGGGAGCAGCACCACGATCGCGGTGAGGAGGCCAGCGATCAGCACGATCGCCGGTCCCCTCGAGCTTGCGCTATCGCTCTCACGGGATCCCGCCCGACGGGATCCAGCCCGTGATCCGGCCAGGGATCCAGCGGCCAGGGACCCGGAGGGTCTCCGGGCGAGCAAGCCCGCGACGACGATGGGGGCGACCATCGCCCACCAAAGGACGGCACGGGAAGCCGACAAAGCGAGGAGCAAGAACAGACCCAACGAGAGGATGTCGACCCACCGGACCGGCGTCGTCCGTCGTGCGAAGAATGCGGCGATGGCCAAGGCCGAGGCGATCGTGGCGGCTCCCAGTGTGCTTCCGATCGTGACCGGGGTCCACTCGGTGATGGAGTCGCGGATGATCGGGTCCGTCGAGAGATCGAACGCGTACCGCCACGCGCCGATGCCGTACGGATTGAGCAGCGTCGCGATCGCGGTCGCAAGCACCACGAGGAGGCTCCGCCGTGCGGCGGTCGATCGTTGGGACAGGTCCTCGAGCCAGGCGAGCCCCGCCAGAAGGGGGAGCAGCGTGAAGCTCCCATGGAGGTTCGCGGCGACCATCGCGAGGATTGGGAGGAGCCACAGTCGGCGTGGAGCTCGCTCTCGGGTCGAGATCGCCCAGAGCGCCGCGCCGAACAAGGGGAGTGCGATGAGCTGGGGACGAAGGGTGATCATGGGATAGGCGAGCAGGAAGCCGGCGAGGGTAAGTGCGGCAGCGGCCCGGGCGGAGGCCCCTCTCACTCGCGCCGCGAGGAAGACGAATCCGAAGCTCGCGGCCCCCAGCACGGCCTGCAGGGCAACCAACGTTGGCCATCCACCCACGCGGAACACCAGCGCCAAGATCACCTGCGCGCCCCACTGCTGGTCGACCCAGGGTGTGCCGGCGACCGAGAAGGTATACGCGTCGACCGTCGGAAGGCGAAGGTCGGAAAGGATCAGGTCGCCCGTGCGCAGGTGGTAGGCGAGATCGATCGCGCCCATGAGGGAAACGAGCCCCAGGATCACCGGGACGAGCACGGCCGTGGCGGCCCACGCGAGGTCGGCTGCATCCCGCGCCGGGGCGGCCGTCGCCGCGGCCGCCTCTCGGGGGGTTCCCACGCGGGCATCGTAGCCGGTACCATCTGCCCACATGGGAGCCGACCCCCGGCGGCTGATGTACGTTGTTCTACGTAACCATCCTCCGGGAAACTCGGAATTCCGTGGTGCGCCGCTTCCGCGTAGTCTCGCGAAGGCGGAGTAGCATCCGCAAGGGCCCTTGGGCCCGGACGGGCATCGGAGGAAGGGGGTGAACAGATGTTCCTTCACCTTTACACGGGTGTGACGACGTGGTGGAACGGCCTCAAGGAGCGTGCGCAGGAGGAGCGTGGCGCGACGGCGGTCGAGTACGCCCTCATGGTCGCGCTGATCGCGGTCGTGATCATCGCAGCGGTGACGCTGCTGGGCAACAACGCAGCCACGAAGTTCGACAGTGTTGCGACGGCCGTAGGCGGCGCATAGCCGACCTGCCGTTTCGCGATTCGGGCGGTCGTACGCCGGCCGCTCCCTCTTCCGGGCCGATGTCCCGGAGGAGCGAGGGGCCGGCAAGCGTTGGGTGAAAGGTGACCAGAGACGTGATGAACGGGATCCGCAAGAGAGCTCGAGCCGAGGGCGGAGCTGCCGCGGTGGAATTCGCCCTCATCGCACCTATCCTTTGCATGCTCGTGTTCGGCATCACGGAGTTCGGGCTCGCCTGGAGTCAGAAGCAGGTCTACATCCAGGCAGCGCGCGAAGGGGCGCGGTTCGCTGCCGTCGGATGCGAGTCCACCTGCGAGACCGACGATGTGCAGAACCGCGTCGAGAACGCGGCCGTCGGATACCAGATCACCGGTGGGCCGGAATCGGTCAACGTCTCGCCGAGTCCTGGCTGTAACTCGGACGACACGAGCGACACGGTCGAAGTGTCCTGGACACAGGACTTCTCGATCAACATCCCGTTCGTCCCCGCTGTGGACGTCTCCACGCCGATCGAGGCGGTGTTCCGATGCGAGGTCTGATCCGTCTCCGCCGCGAAGAAGACGGCGCGACCCTGGCGATCGTGGCCCTTTCGCTCGTCGCGCTCGTCGGGATGGTCGTCCTGACGGTCGACGTGGGGGGTCTGGTGGTTCGCCGCCGCCAGATGGTGACCGCGAACGACTCCGCCGCGCTCGCCGCCGCCAAGGCCTTCGCCGCAACGGAGAACGGGGCGATCTGTGGATCGAACGAGCCTCCCGCGCAGTCGATCGCGACCTCGCTCGCCGACATGAATGCGACGGGTGCCTCGCTCACGCTCTTCACGACCGACTGCGTCGAACAGACGGTCTCGGTCGAGTACGAGCGTGCACAGCAACTCTTCTTCGCACCCGTCCTCGGGTTCGGGGACTCCGCGACAGTCGCGGCGACGGCGACCGCCCACTGGGGACAGTCGACGAGTGGGAATCCCATGCCGATCGAGCTCGACCCGCAACTCACGAATGACTGCGTGTTCGAGGACGTGGATGAGGGGATCTTCAACCCACCCGGGCCGTGTCCGACCGGGTACTGGTTCAACAACCAGGACCTCACGGCCAGCAGCTGGGGGCTGATGAACCTCGAAACGTGGAGTGCGACGCCCAACAGCAACTGCCCCGCCTCCGGAGCGGACCTTCTCTGGGAATGGATCACGCTCGACCCCGACTCGCTGCTCGAGCTCCACATCTCGAGCATCCCGATGTACGTGTGCACCGATGGCGGCAGCCAGACGAGCACATGGTTCACCGCGCTCGAAAGCATGGAGGGTGAGATCGTGCTCTTCCCGGTCAACGACCCGGCGCAGATGATCTTCGGGCCACCGACCAGCCAGGAACAGTACGCGATCGTGGCGTTCGCCCCGATGAAGATCGAGGACGTCCTCCAGGGCGACGACCCCGCAGCCTATGGTACCCCCGGCACGGCAGCTCAGAGCGGGAACTGTGGAAACAACGGGGTCCCGTTGGCCCTCGACGTCGCGGGGCACGCCAACCTGGGTGTGCGAGCCGATCTGGAGTGCGGCGCACCCTCCGCCGTGGATGCGATCCCGTATACGAGCGTCGAGGTGTTCTCGGGCAACGGTGCCGGTCGTGTGACCTACGTGAAATGTCCCCCGATCGGTGGAACGAATTGCGACTACCGCTACGACGAAACGAGCTACGATCTCGACTGGGTCAACCCCGCAACACGGGGTGGCCCCACGAAGATGGTGAAGCTGACGTGGACCGTGAACGCCACCGCCGCAACCCCAGGCGCGTGTGGCATCCAGGACTCGGACCCCAATGCGAAGTGTCTGATCCTCTCCTGGGCGGGACCGCAGCTGATCGGGCAGGATCCTGGCCCCGGCACGGGTTTCGGTGCTGAATCGATCACGTTGGTCAAGTAATGCCGGGAACCGGACGAGAACCCACCCGAAGAGCTGAAGCCCGGAAGGAGTAGAGGATGAGGTCTCGAGGTCTGGTGGTGGCGATCGCTGTCGTGCTTGCGGTCCTCGCGGCCGTAGGCGTGATCGTCTACACGAACCAAGTTCGAACCCAGGTGACCGAGGAAGACACGGTTGCCGTGCTCGTCTCGAATCAAGACATCGCGGCGAACACCAATCTCGATGCCCTCATCGCGCAGGGTGTCTTCGACTTCGTACGTGTCCCTGAGGACGCGCTCGTCGCCGGCGCTGTCACCACGCAGGAAGAGCTCGAGGGTCAAACGACCGCCGCCCCCATCTTCGCGCGCGAGCAGATCCCCACCAGCCGGCTCTCGTCCGGATCGGGGAACCTCAGCTTCGCCGGGATCAGTGACGGTCACGTCGGTGTGGCGATCAATCTCGACGCGGCGCAAGGCGGCAACGGTATCGTGCAGCGCGGTGACAGCGTGGTGCTCTACGCGACGTTCCAGCAGGGCACCGTCGTGACGAAGGAAGGGCTCGAGAAGCTCTTGAGCCCGCAGCAGATCCAGCGTTTCTTCGACTCGCTCGTCAGCGCCGCCGCCGGCACCGGCCTCAGCCAGTCGAAGGCGTTCGTGATGCCGTTCACGGCCACGGTCAGCCTCGTGCCGTCCGTGAAGGTGTTGTCGATCCAGAACCCGACGGTCGACGAGCAGGGACGCTCTGCGGGTGGGAACATCGCCCTGATGCTCGACCTCTTGCCCGAGGACGCGCGCAACCTCGTGTTCGCCGCGAGCGGAAGCGCGACCCTCTGGCTTGGTCTGCTGCCTCCGTCCGACGCCGAGAATGGCTACGAGACGCCGGCGCAGGTGGGTATCGACTACGACCGGCTGGTGGGGGTCATCAAGCCGTGACGGACGCAAGCGTCGTCGCCGTCGGGACGCCGCAGTCGTTCCGTCAACAGCTCGCTCGAGCGCTCGAGATCGAGCCGGACGAGGTGGGCTGGGTGCAGTCCGCCACGGCCGCCGAAGAGCTCCTGATCAGCGGGTTCAACTCGGTGGACGTGCTCGTCCTGTCGCCCGAGGTCAAGGAGCCCGACGCGCTCGGCCTGGCCGAGTTCGTCGGACGGACCTCCCCGGGGACCGCGATCGTGCTCGTGCGCGATCACACCTGGAACGGGCTGCTCCCGGCGGCGATGCGGGCGGGTATCCGCGACGTGGTCGACATGACCCAGGGGAGCGACGAGCTCCGCGAAGCCGTCGAGCGCGCGATCGTGTGGGCCATGAACCTGCGGTCGGCGAGCGGCGCCTCGCTCAGGGCCGACGGCACCGCGAAACAGCGAGGTCACATCGTCTCGGTGTTCTCCTCGAAGGGTGGATCGGGCAAGACGTTCGTGACGGCGAACCTGGCCGTTGCGATCGCCGCCGTGACCGGCCAGCCCACCGCCGTCGTCGACCTCGACGTCGACATGGGCGACGTCTTCACCTATTTCGGCCGAGAGCCCTCGGCCACGGTCCACGACCTCATGGAGCTCGGCGAGGGCGCTACGAGCGAACGGATCCGTGAGGTCGCCGTCGAGGTCACGCCCAACGTCTTCGCGTTCGGCGCGCCGCCGGACCCGGCCGCCGAGGCGCCTGCCGGCGAGGCCGTCGGCAAGTTCCTCCGCGGGATCCGCAACGAGTTCGTCTTCACCGTCGTCGACGCGTCGGTCGACTATTCGGACTCCGCGCTCGTCTGTTTCGACCTGTCCGACATGATCTGTCTCGTCACCGGCCTCGACGTCGTCGGCGTGAAGCATCTGTCGAAGGCGCTCGACACGCTGCTGACGATCGGCCTGCCGCGCGATCGGTTCCGCGTCGTGCTGAACCGCGCCGACTCGAAGGTCGGCCTCGACGCGGGCGACGTCGAGCGCGTGATGAAGATCCGGGTCGACGCGATGATCCCGTCGAGCCGGCTCGTGCCGACCTCGCTCAACAAGGGACGTCCGGTGGTGCTCGACGAGCCAAACAGCGAGGTCTCGGAGTCGATCAGGCAACTGGCGCTCCGGTTCACCGGCGAGTCCGTCGCTGCGGACCAACCGGTGCCCGCCGCCGTCGCCGACGCCGCGCCTCGCAAGAAGCGCGGGCTGTTCGGCGCGTTCTCGAAGAGCTAACCAAGGAGGCCCCCGATGTCACTCGCAGATCGGCTCGCCAAGGCGCAACAGCGCGACCGGATCGCCGAGGTGCGCTTGCGGGTGCAGGAGCGCCTCGTCGAGTCCCTCGGCCCGCGCCTGTACGACGCCAGTCTTTCGGACACCGAGCTCGAAGGCCTGGTGCACCAGCGCCTCCGTGAGCTCCTCGATGAAGAGGAGAGCTCGCTCTCCGCGCAGGAGAAGCTGCTCATCGTTCGCCAGATCGGCGACAGCGTCCTCGGTCTCGGGCCGTTGGAGCCGTTCATCCGTGACCCCGAGGTCACGGAGATCATGGTCAACAACTGGGACACGATCTACGTCGAGCGTGCCGGCAAGCTCTATTGGACCGGCACGAAGTTCCACGACGAGCAGCAGCTGCGCCGCACGATCGACAAGATCGTCGGCAAGGTCGGTCGCCGCGTCGACGAGGCGAGCCCGTACGTCGACGCTCGTCTGCCCGACGGGTCACGCGTGAACGCGGTGATCCCGCCGCTCTCGATCGACGGCCCGGCGCTCACGATCCGAAAGTTCGCCGCCGACCCGTACCAGGCCGACGACCTCGTGGAGTTCGGCACGATGAGCTCCCAGGTGTCGAAGTTCCTCGAGGCATGTGTCCGCGGCAGGATCAACGTGCTCGTCGCCGGGGGTACCGGCGCCGGCAAGACGACCACGTTGAACGTGATCTCGTCGTTCATCCCCGACGACGAGCGGATCCTGACGATCGAGGACGCGGCCGAGCTGCGGCTGCAACAGCCGCATGTGGTCCGCCTCGAGTCGAGGCCCCCCAACATCGAGGGCAAGGGCCAGGTCGCGATCCGGGACCTCGTCCGCAACGCCCTGAGGATGCGACCCGACCGCATCGTCGTCGGAGAGGTCCGTGGCGCCGAGGCGCTCGATATGCTCCAGGCGATGAACACCGGTCACGACGGGTCGATCTCGACGATCCACTGCAACTCGCCCCGCGACGCGCTCAGCCGCCTCGAGACGATCACGATGATGGCCGGCATGGAGTTGTCGAACAAGGCGATCCGCGAACAGATCGCCTCGGCGCTCCAGCTGATCGTCTATCAACAGCGGCTCAAGGACGGCACCCGGAGGTTCACGCATGTCACCGAGGTGGCGGGCATGGAGGGCGAGGTCATCACGCTGCAGGACATCTTCTTGTTCGACTTCTCCGCCGGGCTCGACGAAGAGGGCAAGTTCCGGGGCCGGCTGAAGTCGACGGGCCTGCGCCCGAAGTTCCTCGACAAGCTCGCGGAGCGGGGGGTCTACGTCGATCCCGATCTCTTCGCGCTCGAGCCCAAGGGCAACGTGTGATGGGACTCGGCCCGCTGACGTTGCTCGCCGCCGAGACCTTCTGGACGAGCAGCGCCGTGCAGCTCGGCATCGCCGGTATCGTCGGGCTGGTCGCCTTCTTGCTCGCGTGGTTCCTGCTCGGTACCGCGGCTCGAGCGAAGGCTGACCGAGAGGTCTCCGCCCGCATGCAGGCGGTCATCCAGCCGGGGCAGCAACCGGTCGGGCGGACGCCAGAGAGCACCGGATGGATCCCGGACAACGTGTCCCGGTACGGCAAGCGGTTCGCCGAGGCCCGAGGCGTGTCGGAGCGGCTCGACATGGAGCTCGAGGCGGCCGGGGTCAGCCTCCGTTCCGGCGAGTTCGTGGTGGCGACCGTCGGCGCCGCCATCGTCGGTGCCGTCCTCGGCGCCGCGATCCTGCAGAACCTCCTCCTCGCGCTCGTGATCGGCATCGTCGCGGGCGCGGCGCCCACGATCGCCCTGCGCACGGCGCTCGCGCGACGCTCCGAGAAGCTCCGCGAGCAGCTCCCCGACGTCCTCACGATCATGGCCTCCTCGCTCAGGGCAGGCCACAGCTTCCTGCAGTCCCTCGACACGGTGGCGAAGGAGATCTCGCAGCCTGCGGCGACCGAGTTCCAGCGGGTCGTTGCCGAGATCCGGCTCGGACGCGCGGCCGAGGACGCGATGGAATCGATGGCCGAGCGGGTCGGCAGCGCCGACTTCAAGTGGGCCGTGCTCGCCGTCAACATCCAGCGCGAGGTCGGCGGTAACCTCGCCGAGATCCTCGACAACGTCGCCGACACGCTGCGCGAGCGGGCGATGATCCGGCGCCAGATCCGCGTGCTGACGTCCGAGGGCCGGCTCTCCGCATGGGTGCTCGCCATCCTTCCCGTCGCGATCGGGCTCTACATGTTTGCGGTGAACCCCGACTACATCAAGCTCCTGTTCACCACCACCATCGGTCTGGTGATGCTGATCACCGCCCTGTGTCTGCTCGTGGTCGGGATGTTCTGGATGAAGAAGATCGTGGATATCGATGTCTGAGGTCTGGCTCGTACTCGCCATCGGTTGTCTCTTCTTCGCGATCGTGCTGATCGGCGTGTTCATCGACCAGTCCTACGCCGAGCGACGTCGCTCGGTCCGGCTCCTCGAGTCGCAGATCGTCACCGCGTCGGGCGTGTCGACGGCCAGCACCGTGAACCTGCGCGAGCAGGACCTGTCGGACAACTTCGGTTCGCGCATCCTCGTGCCGATCGTGGGACGGGCGTCTCGCGTGGCCAAGCGCGTCACGCCGATCGACTCGCGCGACCGCCTGGCGAAGAAGCTGGTGCTCGCCGGGAGCCCGGCCGGGTGGGACGCCGAGCGTGTGCTGGCGTTCAAGATCATCGGCGCCGTGGTCGGGTTCGTCGCCGGGATCGCCCTCACGCAGATCACCGATTTCAGCCGGTTCCTGCAGCTCGTGATCATGGGGCTGCTGACGTTCGTCGGCTTCATCGCGCCCGACTCGATCCTCAACCGCAAGGTGGAGGAGCGGCAGGAGGACATCCTCAAGACGCTCTCCGATACGCTCGACCTGCTCACGATCAGCGTCGAAGCGGGTCTTTCGCTCAACGCGGCGATCGCCCAGGTCGTGCAGAACGTGCCCGGCGTATTGTCCTCGGAGTTCGCCCGCATGCTCCAGGAGATCCAGCTGGGCGTGCCGAGGGCCGAGGCGTTCCGGCATCTCGCGGAACGCACCGACGTCGAGGAGCTGAACGCCTTCGCGCTCGCGATGATCCAGGCCGACGTCTTCGGCGTCTCGATCGCGAGCGTCCTGCGGACCCAGGCCGTGCAGCTCCGGATCAAGCGTCGCCAGCGCGCCGAGGCCAAGGCGCAGCAGACGCCGGTCAAGATCGTCTTCCCCCTGATCCTCTGCGTCCTCCCGGCGCTGTTCGTCGTGATCGTCGGCCCCGGCGCGATCCAGATCTGGGAACAGTTCATTAACGCCTGACCGGCTCGAACTCGTCAGGTCGGCGTGGTGTCGTGGCCTGCTCTTCAGCGCAACGTCCTCGCGCAACCTTTCCAGTGCAAGGAGGCAGGCATCTTGGTACCCATCGGCCGTACGGAACCGTGCCCTTCCGGCTGATGACGGGGGTAGTCCAGAAGCACTATCGTCGCCGCATCGGGAGCCGTGAGGAGTCGCGCCGTCGGCGCGGACGGTTGACCGGAGGGCCACAGAGGTGAAAGAGCGGGTCCAAGAACTGACCCCCGCGGTTCAGCCCGCAGGGACGCCGACGCCCGTCGTGACGGGATCCTCGGCGCGTGCCGAGTACCGGTCCCTCTACCGCAAGGTCGCGCTCACCGACGTCGTGTCGAGCGGGCTCGCGCTCCTCGTCGCCTACTGGGTCCGTTTCGGCGTCGAGACGCCATCGACCGAGTTCCTCTATCCGCTGCTCGGGACACCCATCGCGGTCGTCGCCGTGTTCGCGTCGTTCCACCTCTACGAGGCCTACCGCTACACGCCGGCCGAGGAGTTCCGCCGGATCATCCTCGCCGTGTGTCTCGGGATCGCGGGCCTGATGATGGTTTCGTTCTGGTCCGAGGCGAACCTGTCCCGGTTCTGGGTCGGACTTTCGCTCGCCTTGGCCCTGCTGTTCACGTTGATCACCCGCCGGCTGTGGCACCTGTGGGTCGGGCGCCAGCGGGACCGTGGCCGCTTGTCGTTCCCGACGCTCATCGTGGGCGCGAACCGCGAAGGGCTGCACCTGCTCGAGCAGATGCAGCGCCGCGCGATCGGGTTCCGGCCTATCGGCATGATCCGGACCGGCGACGATCCGGCACCCGCGGCCTCGGTGCCCGTGATCGGCGAGGTCGGCCAGCTTCGAGAGCTGATCCGCGAGACCGGCGCCGAGTGCGTGTTCGTGGCCTCGAGCGCCGTCACCGCCGACGACATGACCCCGATCGCGAAGTCCGTGCGCCTGTCGGGGGTCGAGGTTCGGATCACGGCGACCCTTCCGGAGGTGCTCGCATCTCGGTTGTCGGTGCAACCGCTCGGTGGCATCACCGCGTTGTCGCTGCGTCCGGTGCGCCTCACCGGGACGCAGGTCGTCGCGAAGTTCACGTTCGACATCCTCGTGTCGGGCCTGTTGCTGCTGGCGCTGTCGCCGCTCCTCGCGTTCGTCGCGGCCGCGATCAAGCTCGCCTCGCCCGGCCCCGTCCTGTATCGACAGCAGCGGGTCGGCCTTCGCGGTCGGCCCTTCACCATGCTCAAGTTCCGCACCATGGTCGAAGGCGCGGAACGGCAGGTCGATGACCTCAGGGCGGCGCGAGGCGTCGACGGCGTGATGTTCAAGCTGCGTGACGACCCCCGCGTGACGCGCGTCGGCAAGCTCATGCGGAAGTTCTCGATCGACGAGCTGCCGCAACTCCTCAACGTGGTCAAGGGAGACATGAGTCTCGTCGGACCCAGGCCACCGCTGCCTGAAGAGGTCACGCGCTACGAAGAGTGGCAGTTCGACCGCCTCGAGGTGCCTCCGGGCATCACGGGCCTGTGGCAGGTCAGCGGTCGCGCCGATCTGTCGTTCGACGACTGCGTCCGGCTCGATCTGTTCTACATCGAGAACTGGTCGCTCGCCTACGACCTCTTCATCCTGGCGAAGACCGTGCCGGTCCTGCTTTCGTCGCGCGGGGCCTACTGACCATGGAGGTCGCGCCATGAAGGTCGCACTGGTCTGCTCCTCGGGGGGGCACCTCGCGCAGCTGCACCGGATGCGATCGTGGTGGGAAGCGCACGAGCGCGTCTGGGTCACGTTCGACACGCCCGATGCCACGTCGCTCCTCGCGACGGAGCGGGTGGTCTGGGCCCATTACCCGACCACGCGGAACCTCCTCAACGCGGCGCGGAACCTCCTGCTCGCCTGGCGCTTCCTCCGCCGCGAACGCCCCGACGTCGTGGTCTCCGACGGAGCCGGTGTCGCGTTCCCGTTCTTCCTCGCGGCCAAGGTGCTCGGCGTTCGGACCGTCTACGTCGAGGTGTACGACCGGATCGATACCAGGACGATGGCAGGCCGGCTCTGCTATCCGTTCTCGGATCTGTTCTGCGTGCAGTGGGAGGAACAGCAGCGTCTGTACCCTCGCGCGCGCCTGATCGGCACCCTCTTCTGACGGCGATGGACGACCACCAAGCCCCCCTCGTGTTCCTCACGGTCGGCACCGACCATCACCCCTTCGATCGTCTCGTCCGCTGGATCGACGCGTGGGCCTCCGAGCGCGATGTCCGCGTGGTGGCGCAGTTCGGCACGGCCTCCCAGCCGGTCCACGTCGACGGCAGCCCCATGCTCCGCGCCGAGGAGCTCGCCCGGCTCATGTCGCGTGCCGTCGCGGTCGTCTGCCACGGCGGGCCCGGCACGATCGCGGCCGCTCGCGACGCCGGCAAGATCCCGATCGTGGTGCCGCGTCGCCCCGATCTCGGTGAGCACGTCGACGACCATCAGCTCCGTTTCGTCGGTCGCCTCGCCGCCGCCGGCGCGGTCCACGCGCCGGGGACCGAGGCGGAGCTCCGCGAGATGCTCGACCGGGCGCTCCGCGAGCCCGGCGCCTACCTACGAGCTCCCGACGGCGACGAACGCGAGACGGAGCGGTCGGTCGACACGTTCGGGCGCTTCGTCGACGAGCTCGTCGACCGGTCCGGCGCCGAGCCGATGCCGACGATCCTGTACGTCGCCGGGTGGGGCCGGAGCGGCAGCACGCTGCTGGCCCGGCTCCTCGGGCAGGTTCCCGGCGTCTTCGCCGCGGGGGAGCTCCGCGATGTCTGGTTGCGCGGGGCGATCGAGGACCGTCTCTGCGGATGTGGCGAGCCGTTCCGAGGGTGCAAGGTGTGGCGCGACGTGGGCGACCAGGCGTTCGGCGGGTGGGACCGGCTCGACGTCGCCGAGGTCCAGCGCCTCCGCGTCCGGCTCGATCGGCCGTGGTTGCCGCCGAGGCTCGCCGGCGCCCGGCTTGCCCCGGGACTCGACGCGGACCTCGTGCGCTACCGGGAGCATCTGACGCAGCTCTACCGGGCGATCGCCGATGTGACCGGCGCCGACGTGATCGTCGACTCCTCGAAGATCCCGACGTATGCGATGTTGCTGCGAGGCTTGCCCGGCGTCGACCTACGCGTCGCGCACCTCGTGCGGGACAGTCGCGGCGTCGTCTTCTCGTGGCAGAAGCAGGTCCGACGAACCGACCGTCCGCGTGGCGCGGGTGCGGTCGACCCGGCGACCGGGCGCGCCGACGAGCCCGACGAGATGTTCCGGTACGGCACGGCGTCGGCCTCGGCGCGCTACGCCTACTACAACGGGCTCACGCACGGCCTCGGCGCGATGGGCTTGCCGTACCGGCTCGTGCGGTACGAGGACCTGCTCGCCGATCCGAGGGCCCGGCTCGGGGAACTGCTCCGCTTCGCGGGTCGCACCGTCCGCGAGGGCGACCTCGACTTCATCGACGGCGACATGGCGGATCTCGCCCCGAACCACACCGTCGACGGCAACCCGATGCGACTCGCGCAGGGCCCGTTGCGGCTCCGTCTCGATGACGCGTGGCGCGAGCAGATGTCCTCGTCCGACCGGACCGTCGTCTCGACCCTCACCGCACCGCTGCTCGCCGCGTACCGCTACCGGCTGCGGGGGTGACGCCACGGTCACCGTCTTGTTCCTCGGCGGCCTCGGCCGCAGCGGCAGCACCCTCGTCGAGCGGGTCCTCGCTCGTGCGCCGGGGGTCTGTGCCGTGGGGGAGCTCGTCTTCTTGTGGGAACGCGGGCTGGCCGCCGACGAGCGCTGCGGGTGCGGGCGACCGTTGCGCTCGTGCCCGTTCTGGACGTCGGTGGGGGAGCGTGCGGTGGGTGGCTGGGATCGCCTGGACCTGGGCGACGTGCTCGCCCTGAAGGCGCGGGTCGATCGGAACCGCTATCTCCCGCTGCTGCTCGCTCCCTGGCTCTCGGCGCGGTTCCGCGGGGACTTGCGGCGCTACGCGTCGCTCCTCGGCCGGATCTACGCGGCCGTCGCCGCCGAGAGCGGCGCATCGCTCGTCGTCGATACATCTAAGCACGCCTCGACCGCGGCGCTCCTGCGCCACGTGCCGGGTATCCGACCCCGCGTGGCGCAGGTCGTCCGCGATCCCCGCGGCGTCGCGTATTCGTGGGCCAAGGTGGTCGAGCGGCCCGACGTGACCGAAGGGAGCTCGACGATGTCGCGCCTCGGGCCGGGACGGATCGCCGCTCGCTGGCTCGCCTACGACGCCCTGCTCGAGCTCGTCCGGCGACCGCGTCGGGGCGGGCTCCTGCGGTACGAGACGTTCGTGGACGCGCCGGAAGAGGCCGCGGCTCGCCTGCTCGCCTTCGCGGGCCACGACCCCGCGGCTCGACCGCGCTTCGACGGCCGCACCGTGACGCTCGCCGAGGACCACACGGTGGCGGGGAACCCGCTGCGGTTCCGGACCGGGGAGCTCGAGATCCGCCACGACACCGAATGGCGCGCCCGTATGGCGCCGGCCGATCGCCGACTGGTCGGGGTCTGCACGTTGCCCCTCCGTCTCGCCTACGGGTACCGCTGATGGAAGGGCAGGTCGACGAGGCGACCGGTGGGGCCGCGCCGCGAGGCGGCCACGAGCGCTGGCCGTCGGTCACCGCGATCGTGGCCACGCGCGACCGCCCGCAGGAGCTCCGTCGGGCGCTCCGCTCGATCCTCGAGCAGGACTACGACGGGCCGGTGTCGTGCGTCGTCGTGTTCGACGGCCGCGAACCCGACGACCTGGCCGATGCCATCCCCGACCGGATGGACCGTTCCCTGACGGTGATCCGCAACGATCGAACGCCGGGCCTCGCCGGCGCTCGCAACGCCGGCGCCATCAGAGCCATGAGCGACCTCCTCGCCTTCTGCGACGACGACGACGAGTGGCTTCCCGGCAAGCTTCGGGCCCAGGCTGCCCTCCTCGCCTCGACCGGCGCGGCGGTTGCGACGGGCGGCATCGAGATCGAGTATCGGGACCGCCGCAAGACGCGGCTCCCCGAGGCCGACCGCGTGACCCTCGAGGACCTGCTGCGATCGCGGGCGACGAGCGTCCATCCGTCGACCGTCGTGGTGACCCGCGATGCGTTCTTCGGATCGATCGGAGAGGTCGACGAGGCGATCCCCGGCAGCTACGGCGAGGACTACGAGTGGCTCCTGCGTGCGGCGGCGCTCGGGCCGATCGCGGCCGTGCGGCAGCCGGTCAGTCGGATCCATTGGGGGGCATCGTTCTTCGCCGACCGCTGGGGAACGATCGCCGAGGCGATCCGGTACCTGCTCGACGCGCACCCCGAGCTCGCTCGCGACCGGCGGAACCTCGCTCGGCTGCAGGGCAGGCTCGCGTTCGCCCATGCGGCGCAGGGCGATCGGGGTGAGGCCGCCCGCTGGGCATGGCGGAGCGTCCGGACACGGCCGCTCGAGCGCCGCCCGTACCTCGCCCTCGCCGTCTCCTCCGGCCTCGTGAAGGCGTCGTGGATCCAGGCGCGGGCGAACCGGGCGGGCCGGGGTGTCTGAACGGCACGCGACGGAGCTCCGGTCACTCGCCCGGGGCGGCACGCTCTCGGTCGCGGGTTTCGTCGTGTCCGGCGTGCTCGGCTTCGTCCTGACGATCGTCGTGACGCGCGAGCTCGGCGGGAGCGGGGCGGGCGTCTTCTTCTCGGCCGTGGCCGTGTTCACGATCCTCACCCAGGTGACGAAGTTCGGAGCCGATACGGGCGTGGTCCGGTTCGTATCGGCGTTCCGGGCGCAGGGTCGCAGGGCCGACGTCGCCCCGGTGATCCGTGTGGCGCTCGTGCCGGCCCTCGCGGCGGGAACCCTCGGCGCCGTCGCGAGCGTGGTGCTCGCGGACCAGACGGCCGCCGTGTTCGCCCGCGACCGGACCGACGATGTCGCGTCCTTCCTCCGGTTGCTCGGTCCGTTCTTGCCGTTCGCGACGGTCACGGCCGTGTGGATCGCGGCGACGCGCGGTTTCGGCTCGATGCGGCCGTTCGTCGCGATCGAGAGCGTGGGCAAGCCCGCGCTCAAACCGGCCCTGATCCTCGCGTTCGGACTCGGCGGGCTGACGACCGGCGAGGTGGCCCTCGGTTGGGCGCTTCCCGAGGCGATCGGATGTCTCGCCGCGTACGCCGCGCTCGCCGCGCTGTTCCGCGCGGAACCGGCTCCCGTCGACCCCCCCGCGCGGCCGATCGCGGAGCTCGCGTCGGAGTTCTGGCGCTTCGCCGCTCCCCGCGGGGTCGCCGCCGCCTTCCAGGTGAGCGTCTTCTGGGTCGACGTCTTGCTGCTCGGTCGCTACCGCGACAGCGTCGAGGTGGGCGTCTACGCCGCGGCGAGTCGCGTCGCGATGGTGGGGACGTTCGCGCTGCAGGCGATCCGCGTCGCGATCGCACCCCAGATCTCGTCGCTCCTCGCCCGCGACGACCGCCGTGCCGCGCAGGTCGTCTACCAGACCGCCACCTGGTGGCTCATGGCGGTCTCGTGGCCGGTGTTCGTCGGGCTCGCGGTGTTCGCGCCGTTCGTGCTTTCCGTGTTCGGCCCCGGCTTCGAGGTCGGATCGACGGCGCTCATCATCCTCGCGATCGCGATGCTCGTGAACCTGGGAACCGGCAACGTGACGGTCGTCCTGCTGATGGGCGGCAAGAGTTCCTGGAACCTCGTCAACACGGCGGTCGCGATCACCGTGAACGTCGGGCTCAACGTCGCCTTGATCCCTCGCCACGGGATGGAAGGCGCGGCAGTGGCCTGGGCGTGCACGATCGTGGTGGAGAACCTGATGGCGCTCGTCGAGGTATGGGTCTTCCTCCGGATGCGGCCCTTCGGACCGGGCTACGTTCCGGTGGCAGGGGCGGCGATCGTCTGCGTCGGCGGCGTCTCGGTCGTGGCTCGGGCCCTGGCGGGCGGCGGGGCGGCGGGGCTGCTCCTGGCCACGGTGGTCGCCGCGCCGCTCTACGGCGCCGTGTTGTTCCGGATGCGTCGACGGTTGCACCTCGACACGTTCCTGGCCTCGCTCAGGCGGCGCCCGGGCGAGCCTCCTGGTGAGGAAGCCGATGCGTGAGCCGGCCTGGGTCCGTCGGGTCGGCGCGTTGACCTTCCGCGGCTGGGGGATGGCGACCGCTGGCCTCCGACCGCCACCCGAGTTCCTGCTGATCGGCACGAAACGAGGCGGAACGACCTCGCTCGGGCGGTACCTGTTCGATCATCCCGCGGTCACGCCCCTGTTCCCGGCTCGCGCGACCCCGAAGGGGGTTCGCTACCTCGACGAGCGCGCCGATCGGAGCGCACGCTGGTACCGCTCGCACTTCGCGACGGTGCTCACTCGCGGCCCGGCGATGCGCCCCCGGAAGCTCGCCGGCGAGGCGACGGCCAACTACCTGTTCCACCCCGGCGCCGCCGCGCGGGCGGTCGAGGTGGCACCCGACGCGAAGATCGTCGTGCTCGTGCGCGATCCGGTCGATCGTGCGTGGTCGCATTGGCGCGAGCGGTCGCGGCGGGGCGTGGAGACGCTCCGTTTCGAAGAAGCGCTCGAGGCGGAGGCCGAGCGCCTCGTCGCGGCAGGCCCCGAGGGCGCGAACCTCGCGTACCGCGGGCAGGGCCGCTACGCGGCGCTCCTCGAGCCCTGGTTCGAGAGGTTCGAGCGTGACCGCGTCCTCGTGCTCGTCTCCGAAGAGTTCTTCGCCGATCCCGCAGCGGTGTACGAGCGGACGCTTGCCTTCCTGGGGCTTCGTCCCCACCACCTTCAGGCGTACCCGGCGTACAACTATCGCGAGCCCGTCGAGCGGATGCTCGACGTCACGCGCCGGGAGCTCGAGACGGCGTTCGTCGCCGAGAACCACCACCTCGAGGCGTTGCTCGGAAGAGAGCTGCCCTGGCACCATCGACGCGGATGAACGGCGGCAGCGCCACACCCATCGGCCCTTCCGCCAGCGGGACGGGTTCGGGTCTCGCGGTGACGCGTCGCGGCTCGTCCGGTAGCCTGCGGCCAACGACAGGAGCCGATCCCCCCGTGATCATACCTTCGCTCGGCCGCAGCGTGCCCCGGCAGACGAGTGACGCTGCCATCGTCATCGTCCTCGCGATCGCCCTCGCCGGCGCGCTGTTGTGGACCGCGTCGGCCCCCGCCCGAGCCGCGGACTGGCCCCAGTTCCACCGCGACGCCTCGCGCCGGGGCGTGAGCCCCGAGACGTCGCTGAGCCGTCGCAACATCGACCGCCTGCGGATCGTGTGGAAGCGTGCGACCGGCCCATCGCGGGAGGGCATCAACTCCTCGCCGGCCGTCGCCGACGGCAGGGTGTTCGTCGGTTCCGATGACGGGCGGCTCTGGGCGTTCGCCGCGAAGGGTGGTGCGGTCCTGTGGTCGGCGTCGCTCGGGGGGCGACGTGCGATCGAGCCCCGCGGTCGCCGGCAACACGGTGTACGTAGGTTCCGACAGCGGGCGGATCTTCGCGTTCGCGGCGCGCACCGGCCATCTCCGGTGGTCGAAACGGCTCAACGGACGGGTCACCTCCTCGCCCCTCGTCGTCGGCGGACGTGTCTTCGTCGGCTCGCGAGGGGGCACGTTCTACGCGCTCGATGCCGACAACGGCCGGACCCGTTGGAAGCGGAACACATGGTCGGTCTGGACGCGCCCGCCTATCGCAACGGCACCGTCTACGTCGGGTCCGACAAGGAGATGGTCTTCGCGTTCGACGCGTCGTCGGGTCGACGCCGTTGGGCCACACACGTCTGGGGTCGCGTGCGGAGCACGCCCGCCGTCACGGGCAACCGCCTGTTCGTCGGCACCGACATGGGCCGGGTGTACGCCCTCGGCCTCGGCACCGGGCGAAAGGTGTGGAACGTGGCGGCCATCAGACCGGGGGACGGCTTCGTGCGATGCGCGGCGGCCGTCGCCGGGGGCAGGGTCTTCGTGAGCCTCGGCCTCACGACGACGCCGATGGACGGCAAGGTGAAGGCGTTCCGCGCCCGTGACGGTCGGCGCCTGTGGACGGCCGAGATGGCCGACTACAGCACCTCCTCACCCGCGTACGTGAACGGGCTGGTGATCGCCGGCTCGTTCGACAGCCGGCTGTACGCGTTCCGCGCGGGCGACGGCAGAGAGATCTGGACGTCGGGCTGGGCCTACCAGGGAGGGTTCTTCCGTCGCGGGATCAGCTCCTCACCCGCGATCGCCGGTGGCCGCATCTACGTCGGCGTGCGCGATGGCAGGCTCTACGCGCTGGGTCTTCGACGCTGAGGCTGAGCTCCGCCGATCCGCCTCGGCGTCGACGTAGCCTGTGGCCGTGAACGAGGCCGACGCGACCCCGCAGGCAGGGGGAGAGCCTTCGCGAGATCCCGCAGGTGGGACCGGGGACCGGCTGCGTCGGGTCGTCACGCCGACCATGCGGCAGGTGGTACGCGCCGCCTCCCACGCCGCCGGCCGGCTGACCGCGGGCTCCCGGGCGATCCCGGACTTCCTGATCATCGGTGCGATGCGCGGAGGCACGACGACCCTCTACCACTACCTCGTCAGACACCCGCGGGTCGCGGGCGCGGTCCTCGACAAGGAGGTCCACTTCTTCGACCTGCACCACGACCGCGGCGAGCGGTGGTACCGCGCGCGGTTCCCTCGGCGCTCGGCGCTCGCTCGCCGCGCCAGGGGGGCGGGTGGCGCGATCCGCGTGGGCGAGGCGACGCCGTATTACCTGTTCCATCCTCTCGTTCCGGCCCGGGTCGCCGAGATGCTCCCATCGGCCCGCGTGATCGCGATGCTGCGCGATCCGGTGGAACGGGCATGGTCCCACTACCGGCACGAGGTCGACCTCGGCTACGAGACGCTCGGCTTCGACGAGGCGATCGACGCCGAGGAGGAGCGACTCGCCGGCGCAGAGGCCCGACTGGTCACCGACCCCTCGGCCCAGAGTTCGGCGCACCAGCATCATTCGTATCTCGCCCGCGGCCGGTACGCGGAACAGCTCGAGCGCTGGTTCGACGCCATGCCCCGCGAGCGGATCTTCGTGATGCGCAGCGAGGACTTCTACGCCGATCCCGCGGTCGCGTTCACCGGGGTCCTCGACTTCCTCGGCCTCCCCGCGTGGTCGCCGGGGGCGTGGAGGACGTTGAACGCGGCGACGTCGAGCGGCCTGGCACCCGTGACGCGTGCGCGGCTCCGTGCGTACTTCGAGCCCCACGACCGCCGGCTCGCGTCGCTCGTTGGCTGGGACCGCGGGTGGCAAGGGTGAACGCGCCCGCGATCGATCTTGGGCCGGGGGCGAGCGAGGATCTCCGGTGGGTGGTCGACGTGCTCTGGGGCGACCTTCCCGGCGTCCGGGTGATGCGCGGCGACCCGCCGCCGGGAGCGACCGTGCTCGCCGATCTGACCGTCCTGCCCGACGCGAGACGTCCCCGCCTGCTCGTGCCGCGAGCCGCGCCCGCCGGCCGAGCGGCGATCGCCGCGGGCGCGCTGACCCGGGGGCGTCGCGCCCGCGTGGTCCGGGCGGTCACCGCGCTCGCGCTCCGGGGACCGCTCGCGCGGGTCGCGTTCAGAGACCGGCTCGTCGTCGTGGCCGAGACCGACGCACCGAGGACCATCGGGGACCTGCTCGCCGAGACGCTCGGCCAGCCGGTGCTGATGGCGGTCAACGTCCGTCCGCCGTCGCCGTCGCGGAAGCCGGTGATCCAGGTCCTCGACCTCTCCGGAACCACCCTCGCCTACGCGAAGGTGGGTTGGCACGCGGTCTCCGACGCGAACGTCCGCTCCGAGGCCGTGTTCCTGCGTGCGCTCGCCACTGCTCAGCTCGACGTGTCGGCGCCGGTGCCGCTCGCCGAACTCGACCGAGCGGGGCACGCGGTGCTCGTGACGGCGCCGATGCCCTCGATGCTCCGCCGGGCGCGGCGCGGGTTCGAGCTTCCCGATCCACGGGTCACCGAACAGGTGGCGGGACTCTTCGGCACCTCCATCGAGCCGTGGTCGCGATCCCCGGCGCGGACCCGCCTGCGCGAGCGGACCGACGCGGTCGCTCCGGCGGACACGCCCGGCCCATGGACGGACGTGCGGGACGCCCTCGTGGCCATGCTCGATGCGGCCGATCGCCGTGCGGACGCGCCGGTTCGGACCGGGTCCTGGCACGGGGACTGGTCTCCGTGGAACCTCGGCGCGGTCCGGGATCGGCTCTGGGCGTGGGACTGGGAGTACGCCGCGACCGACGTCGTCGCCGGCCTCGATCTTCTGCACTTCGGGTTCCAGGTCGCCTTCGTGGCCGAAGGGCGAGGCCTCGCCGCCTCGTTCGCCCACGGCCGGAGGATCGGCGACCCCGCCCTCGGCACGCTCGGTCTGGACGGCGAGGCGAGGGCCCTCGTGCACGCGGCGCACGTCGCCGAGGTCACCCTCCGCTACCTCGCGTCGGAGCGCGCCGGGGTGCCCGCGCCGCCTCGGTTCCTCGCCGAGGTGGCGCCCGTGCTCCAGGCGGCAGCCGATCGGCTCCGCTGAGCCGTTCGCGGCGGTCCTCCCGGTTCAGGTGATCTGCGGCGCGACCGGGCGCGGACCGAGGGGCCGCATCGATTCGCGCCACGCGAGACCCGCGGCGACCATCGCGATCGGAAGTCCCACGGCAACAGGTCGTAGTACGGCATCTGGACGATCGCGGTGAACACCACGACCTCGCACCACAGTCGGGCCTGGCGATCGCCGGGATGCCCCGGCGGCAAGGGGCGTGAGGCCTTCCACCACGCCCACCCGAGCCACCCCACGAACAGGACGACCCCAGGGATCCCCTGGGAGACGACGATCGTCCAGAGCTGGCCGTGGGTGCCCGCCGACAGGTTGCCCTCGACGAGGACGGGCGCGCCGTGGCCGAACGCGGGCGAGGCCCGGACCAGCTCCATCGATTGGGCGTAGAGCAACTCGCGGTGCGCATCGCCGTAGCCGTTCGTGAGACGGGTCCGGACGATCTCACCGAGGGGGGTCACGAACAGGAGCGCCCCGATCACGAGCGCCCCGGCGGCGACGAGCTTCAGGAGCGAGGCGTTCCGTCCGCGAGCGAGCCGGAGCGTCGCGTACGCCATGGCGGCGCCGGCCGACAGCCATGCACCTCGGTTGAGTGAGAACACGAGCGGGAACACCGAGATGACGAGCACCATCACGAGTCCGTCGCGAGCGAGCTTGGTCCGCACGGTCGCGAGGGCCGCCATCGCGAAGGGGAGCGACATCGCGTAGGCGGCGCCCCACTCGTTGGCGTAGATGAACGGCGCCTTCGGCCGGAAGATCGGATACGCGGCGAAGGCCCGACCCGACGAGGTCGAGGCGGAGACGAGGTCTGCTACGAACCCATCGGCGAGGAACGACGCAGGCAGCAACGCACGAGCGGGGGTCGTGAACGCGACGTTCGGGATCACCATGCCGAGCAGGCCGCCCACGACCGTCATCGCGAAGAACCCGGCCATCAGATGCACGACGACGGTCGTGGGGAGACGCTCGGCGGGAGTGTTCAAGACGTAGAGGAAGAGCAGCCCGGCGACCACGTAGATCGTTCCTCGGTACGCGAGCGAGAACCCCTGCCTGGCTTCATCCACCTGCAACGCCGACAGCGCGCACCATGCGAGGAAGAGCAGATAGAGACCGAACCCCTTCGGTGCGGTCAGGTGCCGGCGGAACAGCACCGCGACCCCGAGGGGCAGCACGAGCGCGGGGATCACGACCCCGGAGACGCCGAGCACCCACCACAGCGGCACCAATGAGAAACCCACGACGAGGGGCCATCTGGCGGATCCGGCTGCTCGTCGCGCCGGAGCCCACGCAACGGGAAGGGGTCGGGGTATCGAGGCGCGCACGCGATCGACTCTCGTCAGGTGGGGACGGTGCTCGTTGGGTGGCGTCGCGGGGGTCGACGACCCCTCGGAGGGGTGAGCCTAGCAGCGGATGGCCCCCGCCCTCGACCGTCGAACGGCGATTCCTCGTGGTCTCCTCAGCGACGGGCGGAGGTTGCGATCGCGGGCAGCCCCCCGCGTTGCGCTCCTGCGCGATCCCGCTCCCGCTGGACGACGAAGTCGGCGACCGCGAGCCACCCTTCGGCGGCCTCGTGCTCCCCGGCGGCGACCGCTTCGGCGAAGGCCCTGGCGATGCGGTCGGAGGTCGTGCGTCGGAACTTCACCCCCTGGATATCGTCCGCTCGACGGCTCCACTGGAGGCCTCGATCGGGGTTGAGGACCTTTCGCCGGGGATAGGCCCCTGATTGGGGCCTTTCGACGGTTGCGTGGAGTAGCCCGTTCGGCCTAATATCCGGCGAGAGAGATACCGTATCCAGCTCGGAAGAAAGAAGGACCCCCCGATGAAGCGTGCCGCTGTCGTGCTTTCCTCGGCGCTGCTGACGGTGCTGTGCACCGCGGCAACGGCCCTCGCCCAGGCCACCGACTATCCACCGACGTCTCCGGGCCCCACGACGTCGGTCGCCGGCGAGTCCGGCGGCGACCCGGGTGGCGTCGGGACGGCGTTCACGGGCGGTGACGTTTCGCTCCCCGCGCTCGCCTTCGCGGCGTTTCTCGTGCTGGGCGTGGCCGCGTTGTTCGTCGCTCGTCGCCGAGCAGCCCGTTTCGCGGGCTGAGCGGCGCGTCGAAGGTTACGGTCCGCCGAACGGGCGGGTGACGTTCCGCCACCAGCGCAGCGGGAGTGGCGCCGAGAACCGGACCTCGAGCTCCAGCCGTCGGTCGGCCTCGCCCTCCCACACCGCGGTCCCACCGTCGATCGCCATCGGCTCGCTCGTCCAGACGATCTCGGTGCCTGCCGGTGCCTGGATCTCGACGTGGAGGGCCGTCGGGATGATCGTCGTCTGTCCGAGCACGCTCAGCCGGTAGACGCCGCCCGATCCGTTGCCCTCCCACACGCCGGTCGTCCGGGTGGTCATGACGATCTCTCGCTCGTCGCCGGCGGGGATCGTGGCGAAGTCGCGGAACCACGGCACCCCGCGTTCGCTACCGGTGTCGAAGGTCACGGATCGACCGTCGGCAGCCCCGTCGACGAACGTGCAGGGCTCGTGACACGACAGCGAGGTGAGCGAGCGCTGGTCCCCTGCCTCGAGCCCCTCGACGAACGGACCGAGCACGTAGCGAGGCTGGCCCGATGCCGGCGCCCCGTTCGCGATCGTGATGCTCGTCGTCGACACCGCCTCGCCGTCGCCGCCGAGCTCGACCCGGTGTGAGAGGCTCCGCGTCGCGTAGTAGTCGATCTTGTTGCCTGCGGCGTTGTTCACATGGACCGCGAGCAGGTCGCCGCCGGTCCTCGTCCTGAGCCCTCCGTCGGCACCGGCGACCTCGAGGGCTCGCTCGAACGCCTCGTCGTTCGTCGCGATCTTGAGGTGACCCTCACTCATCGCGGCCGCGAGGGCACGGATCCGAGCGATCCCTTTGCCCTCGAGGTCGAGGAACCGCTCGAAGACGTCGATCGCGACCGTGCCCAGCAGCTCCTTGCGCTCGGTCGGCCCCTCGAAGCGCGAGTACGCCTCGTTCGTGGTGAAGGCCACGACGTCGTCGGCCGAGAGCTGGATCTCGGTACCGGGAAGCGAGGATGGACCCGTGATCCGAAGCATGGCCTCGAGCGCGAAGGGATCGGCGGCGATCAAGCCGTCGAGCCGCATCCCGGTTCCCACCTCGTACGCCCCGAGCGCCGCGCGGGCGGCGGTCGGGAAGTCCGGCGTCATGTTGAGGTTCTGCCATGAGCCCGCGCCACCGAACTGGGCGTAGTTCCGGTCGTAGTCGGGGCTCGGCGCCGCCACGTCGGTGCCGTCGACGTCGGGGAGTCCACTGATCGTTTGGACGCGGGAGAACGAAGGCGCACCCTCATCGAGTGTCAGGACCGCGTACGCCCCCCAGATCCCGCCCGTGCCGCGGAGCTCTGCGGGATTCTCCGACGCGACGAGGTAGCGCCTCGGTCCGTCACCGCCGGCGAACGCGGGGAGCTCACCGAGCAGCAGCTCGGCGGCATCGAGGGCCCGGACGGCGTCGCCGAGCTCGTCGAGCGCCGTGAAGCGCGCCTGCGCGACGGGTCCGAGCAAGAACGACGAGGGGGCCCCTTCGACGGCCTGCAGGGCGGCGTCGGCGTGCGTCGAGGCGTCGGCGACCGGTGGCATGAGCGACGCGATCGTGTCGAGCGGGAGGGTCCCGTCGCTCGGGGCGAGCGAGCCGAGCCCGTCGGGGAGCGCCTCGAACGCCGAGGCGAGCAGCTGACCGGCTCGCGCGGCCTCGCCTCCCGCCGCCGCGAGTGCCGCGCCCGCGTCGACGTTGTTCCCGAGGAAGGGGATCCAGCTCCCGGCACGTGCGGGCAGGCCGTCGGTCCTGTCCGCCGCGGCGTCGAACGACGATCGGGCCGAGGCGAACCTCTCGGCGGCGTCGTCCAGGTTGCCGCTCGCGAGCGCCCGTCGAGCATCACCGAGGCGCTGCTGGCCTCGGTCGAGGTCGGCGCGCACCCCGAGCATCGCGACGCCGGCGGCCATGAGGACGAGGAGCAGCAGCACCGCGAGGCCGAGCACGACGACCGGCCAGCGGCGCCGACGCGGAGGGTTCAGTTCGGCGACCGGTCCCGACGCAGGGGCCTCCACGCCTTCGCCTTGCCGTTGGACGGGTCGTTCACCGGATCGGGTCGGTACGTGTACTGCCCGTAGTAGGCGTAGCCTGCGGCACCCTGGACGGCGTTGAGCACCGCTCCGATCACCCGCGCCCCGACCTGGTCGAGCTGTGCCCTCGCTTGGATCACCGCGCCGCGGGGCGTGGTCTCCGCGTCCGCGACGAACAACACGCCGTCGACCATCGGAGCGAGCACGAGCGCGTCGGCGACGGCGAGGATGGGTGGGCAGTCGATCAGGATGAAGTCGACGACCTCGCGCTGATCGCTGAGGAGCTCTCGCATCGCCTCGGACTGCAGGAGCTCGGTCGGCTGGTCGGAGACCCTGCCGCTCGACATGATCCACAGGTTCTCGACCTTGCCGCTCCGCAGGGCCTCCCAGGGACGGCGACTGCCCGACAAGACCTCGGCGAGCCCGCGATCCGACGGCGGGAGTCCGAAGTAGTCATGCAGTCGAGGGCGGCGCAGGTCGGCCGAGATCAACACGACCCGTTTGTCTGCCTGCGCCAGCACGACGGCGAGGTTGGACGCCGTGGTGGTCTTGCCTTCGCCCGCGACCGAGGACACGACCATGAGCGACTTGATGCCTTGCTGGGCCGCGGTCACGAGCACGCTCGTCCGCAGGGTCCGGTACGCCTCGGCCGCGGGGCTCCGCGGGGTCTCCAGGGTCACCAGATGCGGTCTCGACTTGTCGCGCCACGCCGGGACGGCGGGGATCTGTGTCATCACGGGCGCCGCGATCGTCTCCTCGAGGTCGCCTCGACCGCGGAGCCGGTCGTCGACCCGCTCGCGCACGAACGCCGCGACGAGGCCGATGAACAAGCCGAGGAACAAGGCGAGGCCGACGTTGAGCACGAGGTTCGGACTCGTGGGACTCTGCGGCGCGACGGCGTCGACGAGGATGTCGCCGGCGTCCGGGATCGTCGAGCGGAGCTCGGTCCTGCGCTCCTCGAGGGCGGCCACGGTCTGGTCATTACCGGCACCGACGCCGGAACTCATGTAGTCGTCGATCTGGTCCGTCACCGTGTTGACCTGGAGATCGAGCGAGGCCTGGGCTCGGGACTCCTTGTACTCGAGGTAGGCGTTCGCGAACGCCTGTGCGCCCTGCGCGGCGATGCCCGGATCGCTGTGTCGGAACTGCACCCGCAGGACGTCGGCGTCCTTCGGCACGACGACCTCGAGGCGCTCGAGCAGCTGGCGTGGATCCTCGTTCAGCTCGATGTTCTCGGCGGCGAGGTCGGCGACCGGCAGCGACTGCATGATCGCGCGTTCGTTCTCGATGTTGAGCGAAGGCAGCGGCGCGCCGAGGTTGGCATTCGCGGGGAGCGCCTCCTTCACCAAGATCTCGGCCCGGGCCGTGTAGACGGCCGTCTGGGTCGTGGTCCAGAGCACTGCGATCCCCACGGCGACGGCCGTGATGAGCAGGAGCAGCTTCCGGCGTCGCTTGACGACCTGCACGTAGTCGCGCAGGTCGAGATAGCTAGCGTCGCTCTGGGTGGAGCCCCAGACGGGTGTCTGCATCGGCGGCCTCGTGTCGGCAGGGGGGGTTCAGCGGGGCATTTCCGCTGGTCGCGGCAAGGTTACCATCCGCCTCCGAGGCTACGGTCCGTCGCCCGACGGCGCATCCGGCGATGGGGGACCGGCCGCTCGCCCGTCGCCCTAGGGCCACCGCCGACGGGCGGGGGCGAGGACGCACCCCGGCCGGCGGTCGCGCCGGAGGCCGCTGCTACCCTTCCCCGCGATGAGGTCCCCGCGATGAGGTCCCCGCGATGAGGGCGCCGCGATGAAGATCCCGCGATGAAGGTCGCCTACCAGGGCGAGCCGGGTGCCTACAGCGAGCGCGCGGTGCGCACGCTCTTCCCGGACGGCGAGCCGCTCCCGTGCGAGACGGTGCGCCTCGTGTTCTCCCGGGTGACGAGCGGCGAGGCGGACTTCGGCGTGGTGCCCCTCGAGAACTCCCAGGCCGGCTCCGTGAACGAGACCTACGAGCTGCTCCAGCACACGAGCCTCCTGCAGATGGTCGGCGAGGTCGTCGTTCGCGTCGACCACGCGTTGCTCGCCGTGCAGGGCGCCCGGCTCGAGGACATCCGCCGCGTCCGGAGCCACTGGCAGGCGCTCGCCCAATGCGAGGAGTTCCTCTCATCGATGCGGATCGAGCCGGTGCCCGTTCACGACACCGCCGGCGCGGCTCGGATGCTCGCCGAGTCGGGCGCGGCCGATGAGGCCGCGATCGCGAGCGTTGAGGCCGCGCGGCTCTTCGGCCTGTCGGTCCTCGCCGAGCGGATCCAGACCGAGAAGGAGAACTACACGAAGTTCTCCGTGATCGGCCAGGCTGACCCGGGACTCGGACCCCACGACAAGACGTCGCTCGTCATGGCGGTCCTCGATGAGCCGGGATCCCTGCTCGCGTCGCTCCGTCCGTTCGCGTCGAGGAGCATCAACCTGCACAAGCTCGAGTCGCGCCCTCGCCGCGGCAAACCCTTCGAATACGTGATGTACGTCGACGTGATGGCCGCCGACTCCGACGAGCTCACGCAAGCGCTCGAGGAGGTCGAGGCGCACACCTCGTTCCTCCGCGTGCTGGGGTCCTACCGCTCGGCCTCGGCACCGGTCTGACCGACATGGGCCGGCGCGTCGCGACGCCGAGAGGAAATCCGCCGACGATCGTGCTCGCCGTCATCCTCGCGGTGGGCGCCGCCGCGGTCGCGGTGCGGATCGCCGAGGCGACGAACGCCGATCCGGCGCCGTCCCCACCGGCGCGAGGCGACCCCGCGGTCCCCGACGCGATCAACAGCTTCCCGGGGGTGACGACCTTCAGGGGGAACGCGTCGCGGAGCTACTACGGGGAGGGCCCGGTTCCGAGCGACCCGGCTGTGCGGTGGCGGCATCCGACCGGCGAGCCGATGTGCTCGATGTCGACGGTCGGCCTCGACGGGACGCCGTTGCAGGAGTGGTGCGGCACCGGCTGGACGGGCCAGCCCAACGTCGTGGCGCGGCCGCGCGAGCCGGTCGAGATCCGTGAGGGCGCCTACGACGCGAACTACCACTTCGTGGAGGCGGCGACGGGGGAGTCCCTGCGGCCCTCGCTCGCGACGGGCGACCTGGCGAAGGGGTCGGCGACGACCGACCCCGACGGGTACCCGCTGTACTACGCGGGATCGCGCGACGACCGGTTCCGGGTGATCGCCCTCGACCGGCCGGAACCGACCGTCCTGTGGGAGATCGACGCGAACACGTCGGTGCCCCGCCCGATGTGGAACGACGACTGGGACGGGGCGGCGCTCGTCGTCGACGGTTACCTCCTCGTGGGCGGCGAGAACGGCTGGGTCTACGTGGTCGAGCTGCGGCGGGGCTACGGCAGCGACGGGCTCGTCACCGTCTCGCCCCGGATCGCCGCGACGATCCCCGCCTTCGACGACGAGCTGCTTGCCGCGATCGGCGACGAGGACGTCTCGATCGAGAGCTCGGTGGCGTTCCGCGACGGGGTGCTCTACGTCGCCAACTCGGGGGGCCTCGTGCTGGGATGGGACATCGGCGCGCTGCTCGAGGGAGGCGAGGGCTACGAGCAGGTGTTCCGATTCTGGACCGGCGACGACACCGACGCGACGATCGTGATCGACGACGAGGGATCGCTCTACGTGGCGAGCGAGTTCCAGCGCTTCACGGATCGCTCGCGTGAGGTCGGACAGCTGATGAAGCTCGATCCCACGCGCCCCGAGGACCCGGTCGTGTGGTCGATCGCCGCCCCCGAGATCGGGTTCGACGGCGCCGGGGGCTCGTGGTCGACGCCGGCCCTGTGGGGCGACCTCGTCGTGTTCACGACGGCGGCCGGGCGGGTGCTCGGGGTCGATCGCTCGACCGGTGAGGTGCGGTGGGAGCTGCAGGTCGGCGCGCCCTCGATCGTCTCGCCGGTGATCGTCGACGGCGTGCTGCTCCACGGCGACTGCTCGGGCCGCCTCTCGGCGTGGGATCTGACGGCGCGGGCGGGCCCGCCGCCTCTGCTGTGGACCCTCGATCTCGGCGACTGCATCGAGTCGACGCCGGCGGTGTGGCAGGGGTGGCTGTACCTGGGCACGCGCGAGGGGTACCTGTACGGCATCGCCGACGTCGAGACGGCTCCGCCGTCGAGCTGAGCGCCACCGCTCAGAAAGCCCGCTCAGAAGGCCTGGGGCACGAGGTCGCGGATCCGCATCGTTCCCCATGCCGTGAGCGCGACCGCCGCGAGCAGGACGAGTGCCAACCCGGCGATCGAGGTCCAGCGCTTCGTGGCCGCGTCGGGGCCGAGACCCTCGACGGCGTAGCCGGCCGCCAGACCCGCGACCAGCCCTCCCACATGCGCCCGCCAGTCGATGAAGGGGAGCGAGAACGAGAACACGAGGTTGAGCACGATCCACGGCAGGATCTGGCGGAGCCTGGCGTTCGCGAGGGCCAGGTGCCGGCGACGCCAGTTGAAGGCGACGAATGCACCGAACAGGCCGAAGATCGCGCCCGATGCCCCCACCGAGACGACCGTCAAGCTCTCGAACGACCCGTTGCCGGCCTGCAACGCGGTGAAGGCGTAGGAGGCGGCGCCCGCGAACAGCCCCGAGAGCACGTAGACGGCCACGAACCGCGCCCGGCCGAGCTCGCGCTCGAGGGCGGTGCCGAGCACGTAGAGGACCCACGCGTTCATCGCCGCGTGCAGGAGCCCGCCATGCAGGAACATCGCGGTGACGAGCCGCCAGTACTGCCCGGTCGCGACCCCGATGATCCCGCCGTCCACCTGGATGCCGAGCGGCACCTCGCCGCCGAGGTCGACGAGCTGGCGGGAGGACGGACCCGACAGCAACGAACCCGCCCCCCCGACGGCGACCTCGATCACGTAGACGACGCCGATCGCGATCAGGAGCGCTCGCGTCGCCGAGAACGCCTTCGCCTCGGCGACCGCGATCCGCCGCCCCGGTCCCTTCCGGAACTCGCGCCGAGCCTCGGCGACGCAGTCCGGACACTGGTGACCGACCGGCGCCGGCACCATGCAGTCGGTGCAGATCGGCTTGCCGCAGCGTGTGCAATGCACGCCCGTCTCGACGTCGGGATGCCGGTAGCACCGCTCGACCTCGGCGCGCGGCGGCGACGGGAACGCGGGATCGTGGTCCAAGGGGGTCATCCTCTCAGCGCCGCATGTCGGGCAGGGCGGCGATCGCGGCCTCGACCTCGGCGACGTCGAACAGCGGCCCCCAACGGTCGGCGATGACGCCCTTGCCGTCGATCAGGTAGAGCCACGGTTCCGTGAGGTTGTCGTCGCGGAAGAGCCAGTCGGCCGCCGCGCGGTTGAGCTCTTGGACGGTCTCGGATTTCTCGTGCCAGATCTCGATGTGGATGAAGACGGCCTTGTCGGCGTAGGTGGCCGCGAGCTCGTCGATCGCATCGGTGACCGGTCCGCAGAACAGGCTCTCGCAGTAGGCCGGCGTCGCGAAGATCGCGAGCACCGGTCGTCCCTGCTTCACCGCGTCGGCGATCGTCCATTCGTGCAGCTCGGGATCGGGGATCGGGGCACCCTCGAGGGCTCGCGAATCGATCGCGGAGGCCGGCTGGTCGGAATCGACCGTGAGGTTCTTCGTTAGGAGGGCGTCGTCGCCGGGGGCCGGGTACGACGGCTCGTCGAGGACGTTGAAGGGTGTCGACTCGATCGCGAACGGTCCCTCGCCGTCGATCGAGAGGGTCACCGTCGCCTGCCAGAGCCCGGGCTCGTCGAACGTGACGTCGGCGACCTCGTAGACGCCTCGCCCCTCCGCGGGGGTCGTGAGCGTCGGCCCCGCATCGGCCTCGGCGGTTCCCGGGGCGGGCACGTACCGAGCGTTGCCTTCGACCGGCGTGCCGGCACCATCCTCGTACGGCGCGAGGGCGACCTCGATCGCACCCGAGGTGGCCAGCAGCACCCCGACCTCGGGGTCGCTCGCGAAGACCCCGACCGCGACCCGCTGCGGCGCGTCGACGTACAGGTCGCTCGACGCCACCTGGGAAACGAGCGCCGAACCGTCGACGCCGTCGGTGGGCGTCGGGGGCGGGTCCTCCCCGCCGCCGGTGCAGGCGACGGCGGCGATCGCGAGCACGAGCCCGAGGGCGATGGGCACGACGAAGGAACGGTTTCGCGGGATCACCCCGTCATCTTCCCGCACGGACCCGCGAGCGACCCGCCCCACCGGCCCTCGGGAAGGATCCCTCGAGACGGAGGAGGAACTCGCGGACTTCGGGGTGGCCGCCGTAGGAGCCGAGACCGGGTCCGGCCGGGACGACCCGATGGCACGGGATCCACAGCTCGACGGGGCAGGCGCGGAGCGCGCGCCCCGCCGCGCGCCAGGCCTTCGGGCTCCCGGCGGCGGCCGCCACGTCCCCGTACGTCCGGAGCTCACCCGGGGCGATCCCGATCGTGGCCTCGTAGACGCGGCGCGTGAAGTCGGTGCCGGAAGGAGCGAGGTCGACCGGGGTTCCGAGCGCGCCCTTGTCACCGCCGAAGTAGGCGCGTGCCTCGGCTCGAAGATCCGCGAGGCCCCTGTCGTCGCGGCGGATCGCGACATCGAACCGGTGCTCCCAGGCGCCGACGGCCTCGTCGAACGCGCGGCCGAGGTCGGCGGCCACCACACCCGCCGCGCCGACCGCGACGACGAGAGGTCCGAGGGGGGTCGCGACGCTCGTCGCGCGCCAGGGGGTCCCGTGGCTCAGATCGGCGGCCACGGGAACGGCCGACCGGGTCCCGGAGCCGGGAAGCTGCCGTCGGCGAGCAGGGCGTCGATCCTCGTCGCGGTCGCCTCGACCTCCTCGGGGGCGAGCAGGGTGGCGAGCTCGCGCCGGAGCTGCCCGCCGCCGTCCAGATCCGCTCGTACCCGTTGCATGTCCTCCACGAGCGCGGGGGCGATCGGCTCCCCGACGAAGGACCAGATCACCGTGCGGAGCTTCGGCTCCTCGGCGAAGCACACGCCGTGATCCACGACCCAGATCGTGCGGTCGTCGCCGAGCAGGCAGTGGCCGGCCTTCCGGTCGGCGTTGTTCACGACGAGATCGAACAGCGCCACCCGCCGGAAATCCTCGGCCCGCTCGTTCTCGAGCGTGAAGTAGTGATGATCGGCGTCGGCCTCGACGAAACGCTGGGCCGAACCCGGTCCCTCGGGACCGTCGCGGAGCACCGTGGGCGGGATGTGGGGCCATCCGAGCTCTCGTGCGGTCACGTAGGCGGCCACCTCGCGCCGGTGCAGCGTGCCGTCGGGGAAGTCCCACAGGGGGATCTCGCCCCGGCGCGGCTTGTACACCGCGAGCATCTCGTCGTCGGCGTCGGCGCAGCGAGCGAGGAACGTGTAGTTCGACGCGTTCGGAAGCAGGCCCAGCAGCGTCATCTCGCCGGTGGCGAGCACGCGGGGCACGGCCGGGTCGGTCAGTCCCGCCGTGTCGAGTGTCCGTTCATCGCGGGACACGCGTGACCCTCCGGCTCGATCGGGTTGCCGCAGTACCGGCACGTCGGCCGGCCGCGATCGGCGACCGTCGCGCCGTGTCGAGAGAGCGCGAGCATCTGCTCGCGCGTGGCGAGGAGCCTGATCGTCTCGGGCTCGTGGTCGAGGAGCGACCGCGGGCCGCGCGCAGACGCCGCTTCGTCATCCTCGTCGTCTCGGAGCGCAGCCGGTTCATCGTCTGACTCGTCCTTTGGCTCCTCCTCCGGCCCTCGCTCGTCCTCATCGGGGTCGAACTCGGTGATCTCGAGCAAGAAGAGGTCGCGCTCGGGGTCGTAGCCGATCGAGAGCCGGCCGGCTCGCCAACGAGGTTCGAAGGGCTCTTCGAGGTCCAGCTCGTCGTCGGCCGGTCCCGCACCCGTTTCGAGCGGCACGTCGGCGAGCAGCTCGAGGATCGACGCCGCGAGCAGCTGAACCTGCTGCTTCTCGACGACGACGGTGACGAGATCGAGCCCGCGCCGTGCCTGCAGGAAGAAGGTCCGCATGCCGGGTTCCCCAAGGGCGTCGGCGGTGATGCGGTCGACGGGGCCGAGATCCATGGCGGCTATCCTCGCACGTCCTTCCGCGGCGCCCGTCGGCGGGCCTTCGGCGCGCGCCCGACCGGGGTCGTTTCCCAGGGTGGGACCGGCTCGACCCCGAAACGTTCGAGTCCGCCCGTGTCGTTCAGGAGCACGACGTGGGGGACCTCACCGTCGAGTTGCACGACCGAGACCGATGCGGTGTCGACGACGATCCGCTGGAACGCGTCGAGCGGTATCCCCTGGAGATGCGCGAGCAGGACGCGCGCGATGTCGCCGTGGGTGGCGATGGCCACGCGCCCCCGGCGGTGCCGCTTCGCGATGCGCTCGATCTCGGCGACGACGCGGTCCCGCGCGTCGGCGAAGGCCTCCCCGCCGCCCGGGAAACGGAACGTCGACGGTGAGGACTGCACCTCGCGCCACGCCTTCGTCCGGCGGAGCCTCCCGAGCGTCGAACCCGTCCACGCGCCCGCGTCCATCTCGATCAGCGCCTCGCGTTCGATCACCGGGAGCCGTTTCGCTGCGGCGAGCGGCTCGACCGTCTGCACGCAGCGCTCGAGCGGACTGCTGTAGATCGCGGTCAGTCGGATCGGCGCGAACCGCTCGACCAGCCGTTCGGCTTGCGCCCGTCCGCGTCGGTCGAGCGGGATGCCCGAGGCCTGGCCGTACAGCACCCTGCCGGTCTTCTCGGTCAACCCGTGACGGATCACGAACAGCGTCGTCATGGCGCCCCGCCCCGCTCGGCCGCCGGGCGTCGACGCCGTATCGCAGGGAAGCGTGACCTCGACCGTGGTTCCGGCGCCGAGCTCGCTCTCGACGCGCACCGTGCCGCCGTGGTTCTCGGCGACGTGTCGGACGATGGCGAGCCCGAGGCCCGTGCCCCCGGTGTCCCGCGATCGAGCGCGGTCGACCCGATAGAAGCGCTCGAAGATCCGCGAGAGATCGCGCCGAGGGATCCCGATCCCGGTGTCGTGCACGCGCAACGTGGCGGCGCCGTCCTCGGCCTGCACGGTCACGTTCACGGTGCCGCCGGCGCGCGTGTAGTGGATCGCGTTATCGACGAGGTTCCGCACGAGGAGTGACAGATCGCGACCGGAACCGAGCACGGGCGCCGCCACGGGCGCGTCGATCCGCAGGCGCAGGTCGGCGCGGGCGGCCACGTCCTCGTAGCGCTGCGCCTCTTCGCGGACCAACGCGTCGAGGTGGACACGCTCATCGAGCTCGCTCCCTGCCTCGAGCCGGGAAAGGTCGAGGAGGTCCGCGACGATCCTCGACAGCCGGACCGCTTCTCGCTCGAGCTGCGTCGCGAAACGGGTCACGGCGGCCGCGTCCTCATCGGCGGCGGCCTGACCGAGCGTTTCCGCCGCCGCCTGGATCGACGCGGCGGGGGTCTTGAGCTCGTGCGAGGCGTTGGCCACGAAGTCGCGACGGATCGCGTCGAGCCGCCGAGCCTCGGTGACGTCGCGAACGACCGCCAGGACCGATCCGTCGTCGCCGGCCGGCGTCGCCTGCACCCGGAGCCAGCGTGGGGGCGAGCCCACCTCGACGAGCGCCGAACCCGTCGCGCCGTCGGTCGCCGCCGCCTCGACCGCCTCGCGGAACGTGAGCGGGAACAGCGCCTGGGCCCCGGCGGGGCGCATGCCCAGCAACCGTTCGAGAGCGCCGTTCGCGTAGACGGTCGTACCGTCGGGAGCGAGGAGGAGCACACCGTCGCCCATCGACGACAGGATCAGATCCTGGACCTCACGTTCCTCCTGCGAGGAGCGCTCCTGCCGGCGCATCGCCGCGATCGCGGTGTCTCGTTCCTCGCCCGCCCGTCGGAGCCGAACGTCGGCCCGTCCCCGGACGATGGCCGCGCCCATGGCGACACCCGACGCGACGGCGACCGAAGCCACGAGCACCGTGGAAACGTCCATCTCGCAAGGAGTGTAGAGGCGCGTTCCCGGGGTTCATCTGCCTGGATCGTCCCGCGTATCCTGCTCGCGACGGCGGAGATCGGGTTGTCTTCTTTCTTGCGCCTCGCTGTCGAATTCGTCGATCCCGTTCGTCTTAGGGGGCGACCGATCCCGAGGAAGAAGAAGAGGAGGAGACATCGATGAAGTACATGCTGCTGATCCATCAAGGGTCCGCCCCGACGCCACGGTCGCCGGAGGAGTGGGCGACCCTTTCGGAAGACGAGCAGAAGGCGGTCTACGCCGACTACCAGGCCATCAACGAGACCCCCGGCGTCACCCCAGGCCTCCAGCTGGACGCGCCCGAGACGGCGACCACCGTCCGGGTGCAGGGCGGCAAGACGCTGACGACCGATGGGCCGTTCGTGGAGATCAAGGAGGCCATCGGCGGCTACTTCCTGTTCGAGGCCGACGATCTCGACGCGGCGATCGACCTGGCCTCGCGGGTCCCCGCAGCCCGCATGGGCGGCGCGATCGAGGTGCGTCCGATCGTGGAGTGGTAGCGATCCTCGAGCAGGTCTTCCGCGACCAGTGGGGCCGTGTCCTCGCGGCGCTGATCGGCTCCCTCGGCGACTTCGAGCTCGCCGAGGAAGCCGCTCAGGAGGCGTTCGCGATCGCCGCGGAGCGCTGGCCTCGCGACGGAGCTCCCGCCAACCCCGGCACCTGGTTGGTCACCACGGCACGCAACCGAGCGATCGATCGCATCCGCCGCGACCGCACGCTGGCCGCGAAGACCCGCCTGCTCCAGGTGTCCGAGCCGGCGCCCGGGGCATCACCGGATGGGGTGGACGCCACGACCTTCAAGGACGAGCGGCTCGAGCTGATCTTCACCTGCTGTCATCCGGCGCTCGCCGTCGACGCCCAGGTCGCGCTCACGCTGCGGACGCTCGGCGGCCTGACCACCGTCGAGATCGCCCGTGCGTTCCTGGTGCCCGAGGCGACGATGGCCCAGCGGCTGGTGCGGGCCAAGCGCAAGATCAAGGCCGCCGCGATCCCGTTCCGGGTGCCTCCCGACCACATGCTGCCCGACCGGCTCGCTGCCGTGCTCGCGGTCGTCTATCTGATCTTCAACGAGGGATATTCGGCGGCGCCGACCCGCGGCGAGCTCGCGGCCGAGGCGCTCCGGCTCGGGCGGGCCCTTGCCGAGCTCATGCCCGACGAGCCGGAGGTCCACGGACTGCTGGCGATGATGCTGCTGCACGACGCTCGCCGCGACGCGAGGTTCCGGGAGGGCGACCTCGTGCTGCTCGCCGACCAGGACCGCTCTCGCTGGGACGCCGCGGAGATCGCCGATGGGCGGGTGGTACTCGACCGGGCCCTCGCCCTGCACGGCCGCGGTCCGTACGTCGTGCAGGCGGCGATCGCGTCCCTGCATACCGGCGAGCCGAAAGACTGGCCCGCGATCGCGGGCCTGTACGAGGAGCTCTCGCACCTCACCGACTCGCCGGTGGTCGAGCTGACCAGGGCGGTCGCGGTCGCCGAGGCGCAGGGTCCGCAGGCGGGCCTCGACATCGTCGATCGCCTCGCCCTCGAGGACTACCGCTACCTGCATGCGACGAGGGGGGAGCTGCTGCGCCGCCTCGGTCGCACCGGGGAGGCGCGCGACGCCTATCGCCGGGCGTTGGCGCTGATCCACGACGACGCCGAGCGACGCCTGCTCGAGCGGCGCCTGGCCGAGCTCGGCCGGACGACCGGACCCAGCCCGCGTTGACGTTGCCCTTCGCCCGCGTTCACCCGACGTTCATCCGGCCGCCAAGGTCCATCCACCTCTCTTCCCTAGCATCCGCTCGGACCATGAGAGGCGCCCGTATGGCGGGTACCGACGACGGGAGGACATCGATGGTGAGGTTCCGAAGGGCCGCGAGCATCGTGACAGCGGTGCTCGCGCTCACGCTCGTCGCCGCAGCGTGTGGAGGCGACGACGACCCGGGTGGGACGGACGGGGGCGCGAGCGAGGTCGCCGGTTCGCTCAACATCTCGGGCTCTTCGACCGTCGAGCCGATCACCTCGCTCGTCGCCGAGAAGTTCCAGTCGCAGAACCCCGACGTGCTGGTCGCCGTCGACAATCCGGGGACCAGCGACGGGTTCGAGCTGTTCTGCAACGGCGAGACCGACATCAACGACGCCTCGCGAGCCATCGACGAGGAGGAGGTCGCAGCTTGCGAGGAGAACGGCGTGACCCCGATCGAGATCGAGGTCGCGCTGGACGCGCTGAGCGTGATCGGCAACCCGGCCAATAGCATCACGTGCCTGTCCTTCGGGGACCTGTACGCGCTGTTCGGGCCTGAATCCTCGGGTTTCGACAGCTGGAGCGACGCGAACGATCTCGCGACGGAGGTCGGCGGCAACGGTGGCTTCCCCGACGCGCCGCTCACGATCGTGGCGCCCGGTGAGGAGTCTGGCACCTACGGTTCGTTCATCGACATCGTGATCGCCGACCTGGCCGAGGAGCGCAAGCAGGACGAGGCACTCCGTACCGGCTACCAGACCTCGGCAGACGACAACGTGATCGTCGACAACGCCGCCGGCACCGAATCGGCCCTCGGTTTCGTCGGGTTCGCCTTCGCCGAGAACGCCGGGGAGAGCGTGAAGGAGTTCGAGGTCGACGGCGGCGAAGGGTGCGTGGCTCCGAGCGCGGAGGCCGTGATCGACGGCTCCTACCCGATCTCGCGGTCGCTCTACATCTACGTGAGCGCGGAGAAGCTGGCGGAGAATCCCGCCCTCGGGCCGTTCGTCGACTTCTACCTGAGCGACGAAGGCCTCGCGTCGGTCGAAGAGGTGCAGTACATCGGCCTCCCGGCGGACCGGATCGATGAAGCTCGCAGCGCCTGGGAGTCGGCCTCGGCCTGATCGGGCGACCGCCGGGAGGATCGGAAGGGCCGGGTCGCTCGGCGAGACGCGGCCCTTCCACCGCAGCGCCTGCCACTGGTAGAACATCGGGCGCAGAGCCGGCGCCGGTCGAGGAACGGGAGCGGGAGGATCACGGTGGCTGACGCGACGATCGGAGGCCGAGGGGTGATCACGGCCGAGAGGCTCCGCGGCGACCCCCGGCGTCACCGGCGAGAGTCGCGGATGCGCACCGTGTTCTTCGCGGCCGCCTCGCTCTCGATCGTGATCAGCGTCGCGATCGTCCTGTCGCTCGCCGGCGGGGCCCTCGACTTCGTGCGCCGAGTGGATCTCACCACCCTGTGGGACGAGGGCTGGCTCCCGCGGCGGAACATGTTCGACGTCAAGACGATCGTGGCGGGCACGCTCATCGTGTCGCTGATCGCGATGATCGTCGCCGCGCCCCTCGGGCTCGGCGCCGCGCTCTATCTCTCCGAATTCGCATCGCCGCGAGCGCGGCGGTTCCTCAAGCCGATCATCGAGACGCTCGCGAGCGTGCCGAGCGTCGTGATGGGGTTCTTCGCCCTCCGCTTCATCAGCCCCGACCTCGTGCAGCGCCTGTTCGGCTCCGACGTTCCGCTGTTCAACATGTTGGCCGCCGGCATCGCCGTGGGCATCCTCGTGACGCCGCTCGTGGCGTCGGTGGCCGAGGACGCTATGCACGCGGTGCCCAATGCCCTCCGCGAGGCGGCCTTCGGGCTCGGCGCGAAGCCGCGGACCGCCAGCGTCCGCGTCGTGTTCCCGGCGGCGGTGTCGGGCATCACGGCGGCCCTGCTCCTCGGGATCTCGCGGGCGATCGGCGAGACGATGATCGTGGCGATCGTCGCCGGCGGGACCGGCGGCTCCCTGTTCACCTTGAACCCCCTGCAAGGCGGGCAGACGATGACGGCGGCGATCACCGCGCTCGCGACCGGGTCCGACCAGGTCCGGGGCAGCGGGCCCGCGTACTCCAGCCTCTTCTTCGTGGGGCTCATGCTGTTCGGGTTCACCCTGGCGTTGAACCTGTTCTCGGAACGCTTCGTCCGCAGGTTCAGGAGGCAGTACTGATGGCGATCCGCACGGGCACCACCTCCGCGATCGGCGATGAGGTCCGCCGGGGCCTCATGGGCCGCCGCCGGGACCTGCGCGAGATCGGGTTCCGGCTCGCGCTGCTGCTCACCCTCGTGTTGGCGCTCGCGATCCTCCTCGTCCTCATGTTCGAAGTGGTGCGGAGCGCGATCCCGGCGTTCCAGGAACGCGGCGGCGAGATCTTCGAGAGCGGTTATTCGTCGCTGCCCGCGAACGCGGGCATCAAGCAGGGCGTGATCGGGTCGCTCTACCTGATGGTGTTCGTGATCGTGATCGCGTTCCCGTTGGGGATCGGCGCGGCGATCTACATGGAGGAATACGCCCGCGACACGCGGCTCACCCGGTTCATCAACACGAACATCCGTAACCTCGCCGGCGTTCCGGCGATCGTGTACGGCATCCTCGGACTCGCGATCTTCGTCGAGCTCCTGGGGCCGCTGACGGGGCCTGGCTCGACCGAGGGCAAGAGCCTGCTCGCCGGCGGACTCACGATCGCGATCATGGTGCTCCCGATCATCATCATCACGACCGCGGAGGCGCTCCGTGCCGTGCCCCGGAGCATCCGTGAGGCCGGGTTCGGGGTCGGCGCCACCCGGTGGGAGGTGATCCGCAGCCACGTGCTGCCGAACGCCGCGCCGGGCATCTTGACGGGATCGGTGTTGGCGATGGCCCGCGCCTTGGGCGAGACGGCACCGCTCATCATGGTGGGCGCCGTGACCGGGTTCCTGTCGACGAGGGGCGGTCTCGTGGAGCAGCTCCAGCAGCGGTTCACGTCGCTGCCCACCCTGATCTTCGCCTACCTCAAGAAGCCGCAGGCCGAGTTCCAGGATCTCGCGTCAGCGGCCATCGTCGTGTTGATGGCGCTGATCTTCGTCGTGAACTTCGCCGCGATCCTGCTGAGGAACCGGTATGAGCGGAAGTGGTGATGGCATGGATACTGAGGAGGTCGTGACGACCCCGCCCGATACCGCCGACCCCGGCCGGGAGCCCCTGGTCCAGCTCGAAGCGAGCTCCGGAGGTCCGCACGCGAGCGACGATCGCGAGCTGGTTTTCGACGTGCATGACCTGGCCGTCTACTACGGCTCCTTCCGCGCGGTTCGCGACATCGCGCTGCCGATCCGGCGCAACGAGATCACGGCGCTGATCGGTCCGTCCGGGTGCGGCAAGTCGACCGTGCTCCGATCGTTCAACCGTATGAACGACCTGATCGAGGGCGCGAGGGTCGAGGGCACGGTCCTGTACCACGGCGTCGACCTCTACGACGAGAAGGTCGACCCGGTCGAGGTCCGCCGCCACATCGGTATGGTGTTCCAGAAGCCGAATCCGTTCCCGAAGTCGATCTACGAGAACATCGCGTTCGGGCCGAAGATCGCCGGCTTCAAGGGCAACATGGACGAGCTCGTCGAGGAGTCGCTGCGCAGGGCGGCCCTGTGGGACGAGGTGAAGGACAAGCTGAAGGAGTCGGGTCTCACCCTCTCGGGTGGCCAGCAGCAGCGCCTGTGCATCGCGCGGGCGATCGCGACCCGCCCCGACGTGATCCTGATGGACGAGCCGTGCTCGGCCCTCGACCCGATCGCGACCGCCAAGATCGAAGACCTGATGCAGCAGCTCGTGAGCGACTACACCATCGTCATCGTCACCCACAACATGCAGCAGGCCGCGCGGGTGAGCGACCGCACGGCCTTCTTCACGGTCGACGTCCACGACGACGGATCGCGCACCGGCACGGTCGTCGAGTTCGATCGCACCGAGACCATCTTCACGAACCCCTCGGATCCTCGCACCGAGGGCTACGTCACGGGACGGTTCGGATGAGCCGCGCACAGTTCCACGAGGACCTCGAGCGCATGGAGCTCGACCTGCTGTCGCTCGGCGAGCTCGCCGGCACGGCCGTGCAGCGCGCGGTTGCCTCCGTCGTGCACCAGGACGAGCAGAAGGCTCGTCAGGTGATCGTGGACGACGATCCCATCGACGAGATCTACCTGCGGATCGACGGTGGCATCCTCCAGATGCTCGCGCTCCAGTCGCCGGTGGCGCAAGATCTGCGGCTCGTCTCGGCGATCCTGCACAGCTGCCTGCACCTCGAACGGATCGGGGACCAAGCGGTCAACATCGCGAAGATCCAGCTCGCGACGATGGAGCTTCCCGGCAGCGACGTGATGCGGCAGCAGCTCGCCGAGATGGGTGACCTTGTGGTGCGGATGCTCCGCACGGCGATGGAAGCCTTCGCGAAGCGCGACGTCGACCTGTGCCGGCAGCTTCCCGCGATGGACGACCCGGTCGACCGACTCAACCGCCGAACCCATCTCGAGGCCCTCAAACTCGCCGACGATCCACGGGCGCTCGACTGGGGGCTCCACATGAACCTCGCGGCCCGGGCCCTCGAGCGGGTCGGCGACAACGCGGTCGACATCGGCGAGCAGGTCGGGTTCCTCGTCACGGGGGAGTTCGAGGAGTTCACCGACGCGTCGCACCCGGTCGAGAGCGAGCGGTAGGTGGCCGAGCCCGGCGCGCGGATCCTCGTCGTTGAGGACGAGGAGTCCCTCGCCGACTCCGTGCGCTACAACCTCGAGCGAGAGGGCTACGCGGTGACCGTCGCCGTCGATGGCCGGCGAGCGATCGAGCGGTTCCGCGCCGACAGACCGAACCTGGTCGTCCTCGACCTGATGCTGCCAGAGATCTCCGGGCTCGATGTCTGCCGGATGATCCGCCAGGAGTCAGATGTACCGATCATCATGGTTACAGCCAAGGATTCCGAGGCCGACAAGGTGACCGGGCTCGAGCTCGGTGCCGACGACTACGTCACGAAGCCGTTCTCGGTGCGCGAGCTCGTCTCGCGGGTGCGTGCACACCTCCGCCGAGCGCGCATGTCGTCGCCGATTCCGGCCGATGAGCTCCTGGACGGGGGGCCGGTGCACATGGACGTGGCCAAGCACGAGGTGCTCGTCCATGGCGTGGTGACGGCGTTCCCGCCGAAGGAGTTCGAGCTGCTCGAAGCGTTCCTGCGCCGTAAGGGGCGCCTCCTCATCCGCGAGTTCCTGATCGAGGAGGTGTGGGGGCACGACTACTTCGGCGACACGAAGACGCTCGACGTGCACGTGAAGCGGTTGCGCCGCAAGATCGAGCTCGACCCACACGCCCCATCGCATCTCGTGACCGTGCGGGGGCTCGGCTACAAGTTCATCGGCTGATCGGCAGGCCGGGGCACCGGGCCTTTCGTCGAGGCGATCGTGCCCACCCCGCGGAACCCCAACCGCTCGTACATCCGGACGATCGGGGTCTCGTCGGCGTCGGCGAACAGGCACACGTGACGAGCACCGGCGTTCCGCGCCTCGGCGACCACCCTCGCGGTCACGGCGCTGGCGTGGCCGCGACCGCGAGCCGCCGGGTAGGTCGCCACGTTGTCGACGTAGCCCACGCCCTCGAGCACGACGAGCGCCGCGAGCGACACGATGTCGCCGTCGTCATCGCGTATCCCGAACCAACGCTTGCCGCCGGCGGCGAGTACCTCGCGCTCGAGCCGCAGCAGCTGGCCGACGGCGTCGGCGCCCTCGACCCCGAACAGCGCCATCGCGTCGGCGACGCGGCGCCACAGCCGATCGTCGATCGGAAGCTCCTCGACCTCTGCGTCGGTCACGTCAGCGGCACCACCGCCGTGATCCATCACGAGGTCCCACCCGAGCCGATGGCCTCTCCTGGACAGCTCGGCGAGCAGGCCGCGCGTCTCCTCGGCATGGAACGACACGACGTGGACGACGCCGGCGCCGCTTCGGTCGAGCGCGGGCAGGAGCTCGGCCTCCACATCGGCGGCGGTGAGCTCGATGCGCGGGACATCGACGCGCGCGTAGTTCGCGTCCCATACCGCAGGGAACCGCGCGTCGGTGACGACGGCGCCCCAGTCGGTGGGTCGAACGTCGTCGAAGAGGTCGTCGAGAGCCCGCCAGAACCGCACGACGTGATCGGGGATCGGCATGGCCGGCGAGTGTAGACGCTGCAGTAGGCTCCGATCATGCTCAGCTGTCACCGGTTCCGTGGCGCCGTGTCCGAGCCCGAACCCATTCCGTTCGACGTGCTCCGCGCCGCCGTCGCCGAGTGCGGCGACCAAGAATGGATCTGGGTCGACGGCATCGACCCGACCGCGACGGACCTGACCGCGCTGCGCGATACCTTGGATCTGCATCCGCTCACGCTCGAGGACGTCAGGCACCGTTCCCAGCGTCCGAAGGTCGAGACCTTCGACACCCACGCCTTCGTCGTGCTCCGCCCGGTGGGGTTCGGGCAGGACGGCGAGCTGCGCGAGATGGAGCTCCACGCATTCGTGGGCTCGGCGTTCCTCGTGACCCTCCGCTTCAGCCCCACCTTCGACATCCAGCCGGTGGTGGATCGGTGGCGCGATCTCGAGCAGACCGGGGGCGGGACGGCCGCGGCTCTCTATGTACTCATCGACGAGGTCGCCGATGAGTACCTCGCGACCGTCGAACGGCTCGAGGATGCGGCCGACGATCTCGAGGAGCGGATCTTCGGCAGCGATGTCGACGAAGGCGATGGGCGGAACGTGCAGGCCGACATCCTTCGGCTCCGGCGCCGCACCGTCCGGCTCCGTCACGTCGCGACGCCGACCCGGCAGGTCTTGGATCGGTTCATGGAGGGAGGGAAGCTCGCGCGGGCGGGGCTCGTTCCCTACTACCGCGACGTCTCGGAACACTTGCTCCGCGTCGTCGAGCTCGCCGACAACATCCGCGACATCTTGGCCACGATCCTGGAGATCCGCACCGCCCAGGCCGCCAACCAGCTGAACGAGGTGATGAAGAAGCTCACCGCATGGGCCGGGATCATCCTCGTGCCGACGCTGATCGCCGGCGTCTACGGGATGAACTTCGAGGCGATGCCCGAGCTGCGCTGGAACCTGGGCTACCCCCTCGCCCTCGTCATGATGGGCGGATCCGCCGCTCGCGCTCTACTTCGGCTTCCGCAAGCGAGGGCTGGCTGTACGGTGTGTCGCGCGCTCAAGGTTCTGTGCGTGGCCGACCGACGACGAGGCGCTCGCCGCGCTGAAGCGCGCGACGGTGTCGGCGGACTGGGAGCTCGCGCCGGGCGCCACCGACCTGCGCGGGGCCCTCGACCAGCTCGACGTCGAACGGCCTCACTTCCTCGTTGCGTTCGGGCCGTTCGAGGAGCTCGTCGGCCCTTGCGAGCGAGCGGTTCCCCGGGATGCGGATCGTGAGCGGACCGTCACGCGCCCGGGGCGACGGAGGTCGCGACCTCGCTGGAGGAGGTCCGGGGCCTGTTGCGAGGCCAGCCCCGCCCGGGCGGTCCGGTGTCGTGAAGGGACCCCGAGGTTTACATCCCCCAGGGCGACCAGCCGTACCGTCGCACCATCCTCATCGTGACGATGATGTTCGCCCGGGCGTTGAAGGCCGACCAGTCCTTGAACCCGAAGGTGTAGGCGCGCTCGGGCCAGTACCTGCAGAGGTGCTGGAAGATGCCCTTGGCGCAGGACGAGCGGTTGTAGGCACGGGGACGGAAATCGGATTCGCGATTCGCGACGTAGAGCGCGCGTCGGACGCCGACCTCCCAGTGGTCGGCCGCACAGCGGATCAGCTGCTTGACGTGCCAGCGGCCCTCACGCCAGTCGATGTCGCAGATGCGTCTCGGAGTGTCGGTGTACGCCGTCGGCCTCGGGGGATCGGAGGGCGGGCGAAGGATCGACAGCGTGGCGGTCAGGATCAGCGTCGCCGCGATCGTGCGACGCAGGGTCCGGATCGGATTCGTCATGATCGGTTGGCACCCGCGCGGTGAGCGGAGCAGGCAGCTGCGCTCGTGCGACCGGACGGCGAACGGCTCGCCGCTCCCGGTCGACCCGCGATAGGTCTGGGTGTTTCGCATCACCTCCTCGGTGCTCGAGCGATCTCAGTGCGACCTGTGCCGCCTCACGTCCCCGCTCGTCCCTGCCAACCGGCACACGGACATGCGCCACTCACCCTGGGAAGGCGGGAAGCGCACGTGTGTGCCGGGAAGGATCGGACGGGAGGGTCCGTGGGGAGGCGCGACCACCGTACCGGCGGCCTCTGACATCCGACAACCGGCCGTCACCCAGACAGCCGACGCGAGGCGCGGCGACCCTCCGCCACGAGGCGTTCCGCGGGTGACCAGCGGTCATTCCGGCCCCGCCGCTACCATGCATGCATGGGCACCGTTCTCCTCGCGGCGCCACGCGGCTACTGCGCCGGGGTCGAGCGTGCGGTCGAGGCCGTCGAGCTCGCACTGCGCGACGCATGGCGCGCCCGTGTACGTGCGCAAGCAGATCGTCCACAACCTGCACGTCGTGCGCGACCTCGAGGTGAAGGGCGCGGTCTTCGTCGAGGAGCTTTCCGAGATCCCCGAAGGTGCGGTCGCCGTGCTCTCCGCGCACGGTTCCCCGCCGTCGGTCTATCGGGAGGCCGACGAGCGACGCCTCGAGATGATCGATGCGACATGCCCGCTCGTGACGAAGGTGCACGTCGAGGCGCGGCGTTTCGCCGGTGAGGACAAGACGATCGTGCTGATCGGTCACGCCGGCCACGAGGAGGTCGAGGGGACGAGCGGGCAGGCTCCCGAGCGGACCGTCCTCGTCCAGAACGTGGAGGATGCTCGGACGGTCGAGCTCCCGGCAGGCGAGCTCGCGTACCTGACCCAGACCACGCTCTCGGTCGACGAGACGAGCGAGATCGTGACCGAGCTTCGGCGCCGCTATCCGCACCTCCAGGGACCGCCACGCGAGGACATCTGCTACGCCACGCAGAACCGGCAGGACGCAGTGAAGGCGCTCGTCGCTCGTGTCGACGTCCTCCTCGTGATCGGTTCGAAGAATTCCTCGAACTCGAACCGCCTCGCCGAGGTCGCGCGAGAACGGGGCAAGCCGGGCTATCTCGTCGACGACGAGACCGAGGTCGATCCCGCCTGGCTCGACGGCGCGTCGACGGTCGGGCTCACGAGCGGCGCGAGCGCACCGGAACACCTCGTGACCGGGATGCTCGAGTTCCTCGCGGCCCATGGCTTCGGCGACGTCGAGCAGGTGCCCGTTGCCGAGGAGGGCGTGCGGTTCTCGCTCCCGGCCGGGGTTCGTCCCATCGCGGTCCGATCCGAGGATCGGGCCCAGGGGTCAGGGGCTCAGTTCCACGCGCTGAACTGATCGCGGTCGTCGTCTGGCTCCTCGTAGGCGAGCGAGACGAGCGTGTTCGTCGCGACGACCCCCGGGATCGGGTGGACGTGCTCGATGATGATGCCGCTCCCGATCTCCCACGGATGCGCGACGCATGCGAGGAGATCCCACTCGCCGCCGAGAACCGCGACGCCGGCGACGTCATCGAGGTCGCCGAGGCGTTCGGCGATGCTGGCGGCGGCGCCCGCCTGTGCCTTGATGTGGACGTAGCACGCGTTCGGCACGATCGGCGGCGGTTTCGGGCCGCCGAAGCCCGTCACGCCGATGCGATCGGGGGGTACGACCGGTGCCGTGGTGGTGGCGAGCACGCCGGGGAGCTGGTGGATGTCGGACAGCACGACCCTCGCGATCGTCGATAGGTCCGGGCCTTCGGCGTGGACGAGCAGGTCCCACGCGCCGACCACGGCGACGCCGCGACGGACCCCCTGTTTCGACGACACGCCGGCCAGGACCTCGGGAACCTTGCCGGGCTCGGCTCGCACGTAGACGTAGGCGTCCATGCGGCGAGCGTAAAGGTCGGACACCGGGCGCTCAAGCAGCGAGCGCGATAGAGCCCCATGAACCGGGCGCTCAAGCAGCCGGCGCGATAGCGCCCCATGAACCGGGCGCTCAGGCAGGCTCGCGAGCAGGATCTTCCCCGCACAGGGCGAGAAGCTCCTCCTCACCCTCCTCCGGGCCGATCGAGATCAACCGATCGCCCGCGTGCAGGACGAAGGAGCCGCGCGGGCGATACGTCCAGCGGGCGCCCCGCTGGATCGCAAGCACGAACATGCCGGTCTCGGTCTCGACCCGGAGCTCCGTGAGCGAACGGCCGTCTGCCCTCGGCTCCGGCTGCACCGTCACCTCGATGCTCGTCTCCTCGGTCTCCTCGAGGGCGAGCTGCACCACCGGGTGCAGGGGCTCGCCACGCTCGACGTACCAGGTCATGTCGCGAGCCGCGTCGCAGATCGATTCCGATGCACTCGCCAGGCGGAGCAAGCCGCGGAGCTCGTCGACGTTGCGTGCCTCGGGCGCCGCCCGCAGGACCCATGACTCGAGCTCGTCTTCGAGGGCGTCGCTCCGCGCTTCGAGCGCGCCGACCTCGGCGGCGAGGGCGCGGTCGTTGAACAGGAGCGACGAGTACGCGAGACCGACGCACGCTTCGCCCAGGTCCTTCAGCTCGACGAGGATGTCGACCGCGCGGTCCAGCTCCGACAGTGGGGGAAGGTCCTCGCTCGGTCCCTCGGGCATCGCGGGGGCACCGGCGAGCTCCCGCACGCGGTTCACGCCGTCCTCCGGACCCCGGATCAACAGCACGTCGCCGACCGCGATCACGTCATCGGGGCCCGGGTCGAACTCCCAGTCGATCCCGCTGCGGATCGCCATCACCCACATGCCCGTCTCGGTCGGCAGCGACAGCTCGCGGAGGCTCTGTCCGACCGCGGGGGCGTCGTCTCGGACCTTCACGCGGGCGGTCATCTCGTCGGCGTGGCGGAGGTCGTGGCGGAGCGAGTCGGGGATCCCGAGCCTGGCGGCGACCACCCTGGCGATGTCTTCGGCCGCGTCGCCGATGCGCTGGATCGCGTCGCCGATCCACAAGACGCCGGCCATCGCTTCGGCGTCGTCGGGACTCCGCGCGGCCAGCATCGCGATGATGCGGAGGCGACGCAGCTCCTCGGCCATGCGCTCATCGAGCCGGCGGACCTCGCGGGCGAGCTTCTCGTCGTTGAAGAACACCGCGGCGTAGGCCAGGTCGACCATGAGCTCGGACGCGTCCTTGAGCTCGACGAGGAGCTCCTTCACGTTCCGTGGTTGGTCGTTCTTCGGTTGGTCGTCCATCAGATCGCTACCCCCAATAGTGACATGGCGAGGATCACGGCGACGACGCCGGTCAGGTCCATCACCCCGGTGATGAGCGGCACGCTGAGGTTGTCGGGATCGAGACCGAACCGCGTGGTTCCGACCGCGAGGTAGTAGCCGAGCAGCAGGAGCAACGGCAGCACGAAGAGGCCCGCCAGGAGCGCGCCGCCGATCGTCGTCGCCGCGCCAGGTGCGGCGTGACCGGTGAGGTGGGCGAGTCCGACCGTGATGACGCCGATCAACGTGAAGATCGTCACGCCGAAGCCGACGACGATCGACGCGTCGACGACGGCGGGAGGTTCGGGTCGTCCTCGAGGCGTGAGCACGCCGATCTGCAACTTCGACGTGAGCCGGGACGACAAGATGCCGCCGAGCGCTCCCGCCTGCGAGATGAACGGGGGGATCAGCAACAGGAGCGCCGGGTAGCGGAACAGGCGGGCGGACTGGGATTCGAGCACCGTCCCGGCGAGCACGTCGAGGACGGGCACGAGGACGAGCACCGCCGACATCTCGATGAGCATCCGGCGGATCGTCGGCTCCCGGCGGTACCCGACCACGGTACCGGCGATCGCGAGCGCGATCATCGCGGGGGCGATCACCGCGTGAGCCCAGCTCACCCGGACGAGCAGGGTCGCCAACAAGATCGCGGGCACCGTAACCATGTCGCCCACCGCGGTCACGACGGGCGTCGCGACGGCGTCGAGGTCGTACCCGCGTCGGAAGCTCGCGACCGCAAGCAGGACCGCGACCGCCAGCACGATCAACGAGCCGAGCGTGCCGCCGACGATCGAGATCGTCGCGAGGTCCAAGAACGAGATCGAGGGCTGGTCGAACGCAGCGGCCGATGCTCGGGCGACGGCCGCCACGAACAACGAGGACCCCAGGGTGAGGACGAGGCCGAGCGTCACGTTGCGACGCAGCACGCTCCCAGGTGTCCAGGTGACCTCGAACACCCCGGCCGCGATGCTCGTGCCCAGGCGCGCGGCCGTGGCGCCGGAGATCACGCCACGCATGCCGACGGCGGCCGGGATCAGGACGATCAGGCCGGGCAGGTCCTGGAGGGTGCCGGTCAGCGCCGCGAGGGGGAGCCCGGCGACGAACCCGGCCAGCGTGCTGAGCGTGAGCGCGACGAGGCCCTGACGCAGGGTTCGGCGTTCCGCACGCCAGGTACCGGCCAAGCGGTTCGCGCGACGCGCGAGCGCGCGTCGAGACGACCCGCGGATGGGACGCTCACGCCGCCGTAGCTCGCCGGAGAGACGACGCGCCGGCGAGGTGCGATCGCGGGGGGCCCGCGCCATAAGGACTCCATCGTGGGTCGAGGCCTTCCTTCTTCTCCGGCCTTCTTGCCTTCTCGACCGGCCCTTCGTGACCGGTCCTTCTCGTTCGGCCCGGCTCGATCGGTTCGGTGGGCCGCGGGCCCGGGTCCCACCCTCTCGGCTCTGCGCTTCGCGTGCCCGGAGGACCGGGCGCCCGAGGCAGTATGGCCCCGCCGCCCGAGCCGGGCAACCTCCCAAGCGTTCTCAGCCCTCGGCGTCCCAATCCCGGGTGAGGAACAGCCAGAAAGCGAGGCCGGCATGGTCGCCGTAGCGCCGGAACCGACGTTCGATCGTCCGAGTCTGCGGGCGGGGTCCGCCGGCCGACGAGTCGCGCGTAGGTCGGCCGGGTCCAGGAATCGAGGATCAACCGAGATCCCCGGCCGAGGGTCATCAGGATGTGGGCGGCGGCGTACGGCCCGACCCCCGGAAGCGAGAGGAGCTGCGCCTCGAGCTCCATGTCGGAGAGCTCGTCGCGGGTTGCGGACGCCCACGGTTCGAGGGCGAGGTCGCCGCTCGCGACGGCCTCGGCGAGGTCCCGGAGGTACCGGGCGCGATACCCGGCCCGGACCACCTCGCGGTAGAAGGTCTCGGGTTGGGCCGCCATCGCCGCCGCCGTCGGGAAGGCGTTCGCGAGGGGGTCCCGCGAGAACCCCGCCGCCGCGTCGCCGAGGTGAGTGACGAGCGCCTTCACCATCGTGGTGGTGAGCGACCAGGAGCAGTTCGTCGTGCAGATCGTCTTCACGACGTCTTCGAACACCGTCGGGCTCGCGAGCATCCGTCCCGCTCCTCGGGCCGCCCACGCGAGCTCGGGATCCGCCTCGAGCAGCTCGTAGAAGCCTGCGAGCGGCTGATCGAGACGCAGCACCCGACCCACGGCGACCCGGATCGCCGAGACGGCGGCCGGCGACACGCTGCCGGGGCCGAGGACGTCGATGCGCGCGTGCGGCGGACCGGCGATTCGGCCGGCCACCCCCTTGGAGGCGTCCCCACGTCTCCCTGGGCCGATCGCGATCCGGCGCGGCCTTCCGCGAGGCACGCGAACGGTCAGGGTGAGCGTCCGGTTCGTCTCGTCCAGGCGCATCGGCGGCAGGTCGTGGAAGCCATGCGACAACAACGTGCGCCACAGGTCCACGGGCTCACCGCCCGGTCCGAGGAGCGGCACGCGAAGGGTCGCGGCGACGTTGGGCTTGGTCGTCATGAGTGGTGAGGAGCTGGTCGTCGTGTGGGGAGCCAGTATCGCGGCTCCCGTTACCATCGGTGCATGCTCACGTTCACGGATTGGGCGGTCGACATCATCTCGAAAGCCGATGCCGCTGCGAGGCGGTTCAACGCCGACGCCCGGGTGCGGCTGTTCCGCGCCGATGCCGAGGTTCGGTTCGAGCTCGCGGACGCGCCCGAGTCGGGGGACGTGTCGATCGAGCACCCGGCCGGTTTCACGATCTTCGTGCAGGCCGGGCTCGACGGAACCGTCGACGTCGTCGAGCCGCACGACCGCCTGATCCTGCGACCCCCCGGCGATCCTGAGCGAAGCGTTCGGGAGGCGCATTGAGCGCTGACCCCGAAACCGTGCTCCTCGCCCGGCGCGCCGAGCTTGCTGCCGAGCTCGACACGATCACCGAGGTGCCGCTCGATCCCGGGTCACCCGTGTCGTTCGGCAAGCGCGTGGGCGACGGCACGACCGAGGCGGTGGAGCGGCTGAACAAGGTCGGCACCGCTCGAGAGCTCGAGGCGCTGCTCGCCGACGTCGATCGCGCGCTCGAGAAGCTCGATGACGGCACCTACGGCGACTGCGACGTCTGCGGCGGCACGATCGAACCGGCGCGCTTGGAGGCCAGGCCCTCGTCGGTGCGGTGCGTGGCGTGCGCGTCGGCGCGCTGAGGGCGTCTACCTCACGTACCGGTTCGGCCGAGCCACGGGTGGGTCAACCGTCGCCGGGTTCCGCGACCCGCTCGATCTCGCGGGCGAGCTCCACGTCCTTCTCGGTGACCCCGCCCTCATCGTGGGTCGTCAGGGACACGATCACGCGGTTGAAGTGGATCTCGATGTCGGGGTGGTGACCCTTGGCCGAGGCCTGTTCGGCCATCCGGTTCACGAAAGCGATCGCCGCGCGGAACCCGCGGAACTCGAACTCCTTGTGCAGCCCGTCGGCGAAGGTACGCCAGCCGGGCAGGTCGCCGATCGCGTCGCGGACCTCGGGTTCGGAGAGCTTGGGCATCGCCGCAAGCCTAGTCTGCCGGTTCGCCGGCACCTATCGTTTCACCGGTCATCGCCCCGGTCGCGTCGTCGACCGTCTCGCCCGCTCGGTACGAGCGGAGCTCCGGGTACCCGAGGGCGACGATCCCGGCCCCCACGATGCACGCGAGACCGCCGGAGATGACGCTCAGGGTGGGGGAGAACGCCGCGGCGACGAGCCCCGCCTCGAGATCGCCCAGCCGTGGCCCGCCGGTGACCACCAGGATATGGATCCCGGACAGGCGGCCGCGAAGCCGGTCCGGGACCGACACCTGAAGGATGGTGCTCCGGAAGATCGCCGAGACGACGTCGGCCCAGCCGGCGACCGCCAGGAGCGCCAGCGCTAACCCGAGGTGCTCGACGGCGCCGAAGGCGGCGATCGCGGCCCCCCACGCGACCACCGCCCAGATGACCGCCATGCCCTGCCGGCGGACGCGTCTGGTCCAGCCGCTCGATGCGGCGCCCAGCAGGGCGCCGACCGCTGGCGCGGCGAACAGCAGCCCGACGATCTCTTCGCCGCGTCCGAATTGCGAGATCGCGAGGAACACGAACAGCGCCCGAGGGAGTCCGAACACCATCGCGACGATGTCGACGACGAAGGTCGACTGCAGCAGCCGGCTGCGCCGCACGAACCCGATCCCCTCACGGACCGCCGCCCAGCCGAGGGGGCGCTCACCCTCCTCGTGATCCGGTGCCATCGGTGAGATGGAGATCGCTGCCAGCAGCATCACTCCGTAGGTCACGAGATCGACCGCGTAGGCCCATTCGAGGCCGAAGCGCGCGATCACGATCCCGGCGACGGCAGGACCCGCGAGCGCCGTCATGTTCCACACGATCTGCTGCAGGGCGAGTGCGGACGGCAGGAGCTCCTGGCCCACGAGTCGAGGCGTCATCGCGGAGCGAACCGGGCCGTCGATCGTCGAGAACGCCCCGATCAGCGCGACCGCGACGTAGATCAGGACGACGGGAGGGTCACCGGCGACGGCGCCCGCGAGGAGCACGCCCGCGACGGCGATGAAGCCGACCTGCGCCCAGATCAGGAGCCGACGGCGGTCGAACGCGTCGAGGAAGGCCGCGCCGACGAGCGAGCCGATCACGAGCCCGATCAAGCCGAACAGCCCCGTGAGCCCGACCGCGGCCGCGGATCCGGTCAGCTCGGTGACCTGGATGAAGGTGGCGACGACGGTGAAGTGGTAGCCACTCTCGGACACGAGCAACCCCGCCCAGATGCGGCGGTAGTCGCGAGAGACGCGCAACGGCGTCAGGTCGATCGTGAGGCGCTGGAGGTGCGCCCGGAGGCCGCGTCGGCGCCGTCGTCGATCGTCGCCGTGCATGCTCACGGCGACCGACGCTAGCAGGACGAGCTCAGCCGCCCAACGCCGCGGCGAACGCTCCTTCGAGCTGATCGAGTCCGTCGTCGAGGAGCGCTTCGTCGATCGCGATCGGCGGGAGGAGCCGGATCACGTTGCCGTAGGTACCGGCCGTCAACACGATCACACCGCGTTCGAGCGCCCCCGTCGCGATCGCGCCGATCGTGGCCGCGTCGAGCGGTTCCTTCGTGTCGCGATCGGCCACCAGTTCGATCGCGCACATCGCCCCGCGCCCCCGGACGTCGCCGATCTGCGGGAATCGGGTCGCCAGCTCGTGGAACCTGGCCATCACGCGATCGCCCGTCCGCCGCGATGCCTCGAGCAGGTTCTCGCGCTCGATCTTGTCGATCACGGCGAGTGCGGCGGCGGCCGCGACGGGGTTCCCGCCATAGGTGCCGCCGAGCCCGCCGACGTGCACGCTGTCCATGATCTCGGCCCGGCCGGTGACGGCGCTGATCGGAAGGCCCCCGCCCATCGACTTCGCACTCGTCACGAGATCCGGGACGACGCCTTCGTCCTCGATCGCGAACCACCGGCCGGCCCGGCCGAAGCCGGTCTGGATCTCGTCGCTGACGAACACGATCCCGTGCGCAGCGGCGAAATCGGCGAGCCCCTTCACGAAGCCCGGGGCCGGCACGATGAAGCCGCCCTCGCCCTGGATCGGCTCGAGGATGATCGCCGCGATGTTCTCCTCGCCGATGTGTTTGTGCATCTCGTCGAGTGCGTAGGTGAGTGCCTCTTCTGCGCATCGCGCCGGGTCGCCGAACCAGCGGTAGGGGTAGGCGAAGGGCAGCCGGTAGATCTCCGGCGCGAACGGGCCCATGCCCTGCTTGTAGGGCATGACCTTCGCGGTGAGGCTCATCGCGAGCAGGGTTCGTCCGTGGAAGGCGTGGTCGAAGCTCACGATCGCCTGGCGGCCGGTGGATCTCCTCGCGATCTTGACGGCGTTCTCGACGGCCTCGGCACCGGAGTTCGCGAACATCGTCTTCTTCGCGAAGTCGCCGGGCGTCAGCGCGTTCAGCCTCTCCGCGAGCTCGATGTAGGGCTCGTTCGCCGTCACGTGGAAGCAGGTGTGCGTATCGAGCTCGAGCTGCGCCTTCGCGGCGTCGACGACCTCCGGTGCGGTGTGGCCGACGTTCAGCACGGAGATGCCGGTCGCGAAGTCGATCAGCCGGTTGCCGTCGACGTCCTCGATGATCGCGCCCGATGCGCGAGCGGTCACGACCGGATGGATGCTCGCCACGCCCTGCGGCACGGCTGAAGCGCGTCGCACGAACCACTCGGTGCTCTTCGGCCCCGGGACGCCGGTCACGAGTTTGCGCTCCTGCGGGATGTCCATCGTTCGCGCTCCTTTCATGTCCTGTTCATGTCCTGGGCCCGACGTGGCCTGGTTGGTCCCGGCCGGGTGGCCGGTCGATCCTGCGGGTCGTCCAGCGTATTCCTCGGACGAGTGTCGGCGCAGGGCGGGCACGCGTCAGGCGGCTCGGTGGCCTTGAAGCGCCCTCGCGTTTGTACGGGATGTCGAAGGGCGGGAGCAGGACGCCGGAACGGATACCCGTCGTGTGTACGTTCCGTACAATGCCGCCATGGCGGTGACCGTGCGTGACATCGTCTCGATCCCGGGGATCCCCCTGCGGCTGCTGGCGGGCGAAGGAGAGGCCGTCGCGCGCCCGATCCGCTGGGTGCATGCGAGCGAGCTCGAGGATCCGACGCCGTGGCTCCAGGGCGGCGAGCTGATCCTCACGACGGGCATGGGCGTGGGGACCACCGCCGCTAAGCAGCGGGCATACGTGAAGCGGCTCGTCGATGTGGGAGTCGCCGGCCTCGGGTTCGGGCTCGGGTTCGAGCACGACAAGACGCCGAGGGGACTGATCACCGCGGCCACCGAGGCGGAGTTCCCGCTGTTCGAGGTGCCGTACCCCGTCCCCTTCATCGCGATCACGGAGGCGATCTTCACCCGGCTCGTCGCGGAGCAGTACGACACGCTGCAGCGGGCGGTCGACGCCGAGCACGTGCTCACCCGGGCGGCGCTCGAGGGCCGGGGTCTCGACGGGATCGCCCGGTCGCTCGCCGGTGTCACGAAAGGCTGGGCCCTGCTGCTGGACCTGCACGGCCGGCCGCTCGCGGCGACGTCGCGGGCCGCGTCCCTGCGCCAGGATCGGATCCGCGACGAGCTGCGGCAGTCTCGACCCGAGAGCGCCAGCTTCTCGCTGACGTTCGTCGACCGAGGCCACCACGTGTGGGTCCAACCCGTGGGCGCGCAAGGACGCGTCGAGGCGTTCCTCGCGGTCGGCAAGGCGGAACAGCCCGGCCAGCTCGACCGCATCGTCGCCGGGCACGCGCTCTCGCTGTTCGCGATCGAGCTCGCGAAGAGCCGGGCCGTCGCGGAGGAGAAGCGCCGGCTCCAGGGCGACTTCTTCGACCAGCTGGCCGGTGGCGGACTCACACCCAACGACGCGGTCCGCGGGCTCTCGCGCTTCGGTTTCGACCGTGGCGCGAAGGCGATCGTCGTGACGCTCGAAGGCGTCGGGGCGGACCTCGACCCCGATGCGCTCGCCATGGCTGCGACCGATCAATGCTCGCGACAGGGCGAGGGCGGCTTCCTCGTGTCTGCCCATGCCGCCGGTGTGCACCTCTTGCTACCGGCCGAGCCTCCCCCGGATCTGGCGGACCTCGCGAAGACGTTGGGCATCCGCGTCGACGCCGAGCTCCGGGCCGGTGCCGGCTCGCCGGTCGAGATCGACGAGGTCGACCGGAGCCTGCGCGAAGCCCGGTACGCGCTCCAGGTGTGCAGGCTCGAGGGCTGGTCGGGTGCGGGTTTCGAGGATCTCGGCACGTACCGATTGCTGCTCTCGATGACTGATCCCGACGCGCTCCGCGCGTTCGCGGATGCGATGCTCACGTCGCTGGACCGCTACGACCGCGAACAGGGAGGCGAGCTGATCCCCTCGCTCCAGGCCTTCTTGGACCACAACGCCCGCTGGGAGACGGCTGCCGCGCAGCTGTTCGTGCATCGGCACACGCTCCGGTACCGGATGCGCAAGGTCGAGGAGCTCACGGGGCGCGACCTGGGGAACAGCTTCGACCGGATGGAGTTCTGGCTGGCGCTGCGCTCGCGCGAACTCCTCGCGGCCGGGTCCGAAGCGTGATCGGGCGACCGGCGGATGACCGCGGGTCGCCTCGGGCGGGGGTTGTCCAGGCCGTATAGCCGGATGCGGGCGCGTGTCGCCGTCCCGGAGGGTGGCCCGTTCCGGCTCGAACGCGAGATACTGAACCACGGTCTGCGATGGCGCAGGCGCTCGTACCTCGAGGGATAGGGGAGCAGCTATGGCCGAGGGCAAGACCTGGAAGATGTTCATCGGCGGCGAGTGGGTCGATTCGTCCAGGGGCGAGACCGAGCCCGACATCAACCCCGCGACCGGTGACCCGGTGGCCACGGTGCAGGTCGGGACGCGTGAGGACGCCGACCGAGCGGTCGCTGCCGCCCAGAAGGCCTTCGACGAGGTGTGGTTCGACACGCCTCCGAAGGAGCGCGCGGCCATGATGTTCAAGCTGGCGGACGCGCTCGACGCCGATGCCGACAACCTCTCGCAGCTCGAGGCCGAAGACGTCGGGAAGCCGATCGCCGTCTCCGCCGCCGACATCCCGTTCATCACCGACAACATCCGTTTCTTCGCGGGCGCGGCTCGCGTGCCCGAGGGCAAGTCCACCGGGGAGTACGAGAAGGGCTTCACCAGCATGATCCGCCGGGAGCCGCTGGGTGTCACGGTCGGGATCTGCCCCTGGAACTATCCGTTGATGATGGCCGCGTGGAAGATCGGGCCTGCGCTTGCGGCAGGGAACACGTCGGTGATCAAGCCCGCCGAGCTCACGCCCCGCACCACGCTTCGCCTCGCCGAGCTCGCCGCCGACATCTTCCCCCCGGGCGTGATCAACGTCGTGACCGGCCATGGCTCCGAGGTCGGCGATCAGCTTGTTCGCAATCCCGACGTGCGCCTGGTGTCCGTGACCGGCGATACGTCGACCGGTTCGCTGATCCAGAAGGCGGCAGCCGACACGGTCAAGCGCGTGCACCTCGAGCTGGGGGGCAAGGCGCCCGTCGTGGTCTTCGACGACGCCGACGTGGACAAGGTCGTCGAGACCCTGAAGTTCGCGGGGTACACGAACACCGGTCAAGACTGCACGGCCTCGTGCCGGGTGCTGGCGGGTCCGGGGATCTACGACGATCTGCTGTCGGAGCTCGTGCCCGCGGTCGAGTCGATCGTCGTCGGCGACATCACCGATGAGTCCGTCGAGGTGGGGCCGTTGGTGTCGGCGAAGCAGCGGGAGAGCGTTGCGAGCTTCGTCGATCGCGCCCAGGAGGGCGGCGCGAAGGTCCTGACCGGCGGGGAGTCGATCGACGGCCCCGGCGCCTACTACAAGCCCACGGTCGTCACCGTGGACGATCAGAAGGCCGAGATCGTGCAGCAGGAGGTCTTCGGTCCCGTCGTCACCGTGCAGCGGTTCAGCGACGAGGACGAGGGGGTCGCCTGGGCGAACGACGTCGTGTACGGACTCGCGTCGTCGGTGTGGACCCGCGATGCCGCGCGCGCGGCGCGCGTGGCTCGCCGGCTGCAGTTCGGCGCGGTGTGGGTGAACACGCACTTCATGATCACCCCGGAGATGCCGCACGGTGGGTACAAGCAGAGCGGTTTCGGCAAGGACATGTCCGTCTACTCGATCGAGGACTACACGCAGATCAAGCATGTGATGTGGTCGCTCGACTGAGAAGTCTGCCCGTTCTCGAGGACAGGGCTCCCGCGTTCGGGTGCCCGATCCGGTCCGGAAGGTGGTGGGATCCCGCATGACCGTACGTCCGTTCCTGGTGAACGGTGAGTGGCGCACCGGCGAGGGCACGTTGGAGGTGACGAGCCCCTACGACGACAGTGTCATCGCCGAGATCGGTATCCCGACCGATGCCGATGTCGAAGAAGCGGCGGCCACCGCCGCCGCCACCTTCGAGGAGTCGAAGCGGCTGCCGATCCACGCCCGTGCCGACGCGCTGGATCACATCTCGAAACGGCTCGCCGAGACGATCGAGGAGAACGCGAAGCTCATCGCTTCCGAGGGCGGCAAGCCGCTCAAGTGGGCCACCGTCGAGGCCACCCGCGGGGTGTCGACGTTCCGCTGGGCGAGCGAGACGATCCGCCATGGCGACGACGAGTTGATGCGCCTCGACACCGAGGCGTCGCTGGGCTCGCGGATCGGGATCCTCCGCCGGTTCCCGATCGGGCCGGTGCTCGGGATCTCGCCGTTCAACTTCCCGCTGAACCTCGTCGCGCACAAGGTGGCGCCGGCGCTCGGCGTCGGGGCACCGATCGTCGTGAAGCCGGCGAGCGCGACGCCCATCGGGGCGCTCCGCCTCGCGGAGTTCTTCGCCGAGACCGACCTGCCGAAGGGCATGTATCAGGTGCTGCCCGTGAGCTCGAAGGTCGCCGACGGCATGGCGCGCGATGATCGCTACCGCAAGATCTCGTTCACCGGCTCCAGCGAGATCGGCTGGTACCTCAAAGGGCTGGATCCCAAGAAGCACGTGACGCTCGAGCTCGGCGGCAACGCCGGCGTGATCGTGCACAGCGACGCGGACCTCGACCTCGCGGCGCAGCGCATCGCGTTCGGCGGCTACTACCAGGCCGGCCAGAGCTGCATCAGCGTGCAGCGTGTCTTCGTGGCGAGCGAGGTCTACGAGGATTTCGCGGCGCGCCTGACGAAGCAGGTCGAGTCGCTCAAGGTCGGCGATCCGATGGATCCGACGGTCGACGTCGGCCCCGTGATCCAGCGCAAGGAGGTCGACCGCATCGCCGAGTGGGTGAAGGAAGCCGTCTCCCAGGGCGCCGAGGTCCTCACCGGGGGGGAGGGCGACGGGCCGTTCTTCCAGCCGACCCTGCTCTCGGATGTGAGACCCGAGATGAAGGTCTGCCGCGACGAGGTCTTCGGGCCGGTCGTCACGATCAGCCCGTACCAGACCTTCGAGGAGGCGCTGGCGCTCGTGAACGACTCGCGGTTCGGATTGCAGGCCGGCGTGTTCACGAACGACATCAACCGTGCGTTCGAGGCGCAGCGCACGCTCGAGGTCGGCGGGCTCATCGTGAACGACGTGAGTGCCTTCCGCGCCGACCAGATGCCGTACGGGGGCGCGAAGGAGTCCGGCTTCGGGCGTGAGGGCCTGCGTTTCGCGATGGAGGAGATGACCGAGCCCCGCATCATGGTGCTCTCGCACGTCCCGCTCTGACGAGGCCCGATGCCGATGCATGAGGCGCCCCGACCGGGGCGTCTCATGGCGTCTGCGGCCGCTACGCTGGCCGGCGTGAGCGACGATCTCGTCTACGCGGCATTGCCGTTCATCGTCCTCGTGGCGCTCGGGGCGGGATTCGTGGTGGTGTTCCGGCAGCGCGCCGCTGCGCGCCGCGAATGGTCGTCCCGCCGGCTCGTCGAGCCTGACCTCGGGGCGCCGCCTCGTGACGTGAGGCAGATCAGCAGGCCGTGGTGGACGAGCCCGTGGCCGTGGGTCGCCGCCTGCGCGGTCTTCGTCGCCCTCGGCGTCTGGGTATGGCCGGGACTGTTCGGGGGCACGTTCCTGTTCCTGCCGCTCGTCTGGGTGTGGCGACCACGGCGGCAGCCTCGCGTCGACCCCAGGACGAACGGACACCGCACACGAGGCGGGAACTCCGTGGGCGCGCCCTAACGGCGATCGTCACGGGGGCGGAGGTCCAGGACGCGCTCGGCGAAGTCCGCGACGAGTCCGGCCGCTTCCTTCTCGCGTCGCCAGAAGTAGTGGTCGGTGCCGTCCACGACGACGACCTCGGCCCGCGGGAACCCCTCGGCGTAGGCACGCATCGCTGCCGGCGGGCAGTGCTCGTCGTGCTCCCCGGCGACGAGGAGCACGGGTCGCGTGAGCACCCGGAGATCGGCGGGCTCCGGGCGTGGCGGCAGGGACAGGTCCTTCGGGGTCATCGGCATCCCGACGAGAGCGATCCCACCGACCCGCCGGTCATCGATCGCGGCCCGCAGGGCGACGCTCGCGCCGAACGACCAACCGACGAGCAATGTCGGAAGCCCGTCGGGCACGTGCGTGCGGACGGCGCCGACGGCCGCTCGTGCGTCGCGGAGCTCGTCGCGCCCGCCCCCGTAGGACCCCCCCGAGCCCATCGTTCCGCGGAAATTGAACGCGAGCACGGCGAACCCGTGGGCGCCGGCGAGCTCGTTGCGGATCGCCCACAGGAGCGGGTGGTCCTTCGACCCGCCCAGCCGCGGATGCGCGTGGCAGATCGCGGCGGAACCTCGCGGGTCGCCGTCGGGCAGCCGCAGGTCGCCCTCGAGCCGCACCCCGTCCTCACACGTGAAGGACAACGATTCCATCGTCTGGCACGATGCCAGCCGTGCCCGACGAACGCCAACCGGCCGGGATCGCCTTCGCGCTTCGGGACCCGTGGCGGTGGCCCGCGTTCTCGGGGCTCGCCCGACTCGGTGAGGCGCTCGCTTATCGCGCGGTCTTCCTTCCCGAGATCGATGGGCGGGACACGTTCGCGGCGCTCACCGGGCTCGCCGCCGAAACCGACCGCCTGGGGCTCGCCACCGGGGTCGTACCGATGACCTCGCGTCGAACGCGAACGACGGCGATGGGGGCGGCGACCGTGCACGAGCGCTCCGGGGGCCGGGCGATCCTCGGACTCGGCACGGGCCCGGCTCGTCCGGGTGCGCTCGACGCCCTCCGCGGACAGGTCGGCGAGCTCCGAGCTCTGCTCGCGGGTGAGCCGGTCGAAGGCGTCGAGCCGCTGTCGCTCGCGTTGCCGTCTCCGGTGCCGATCTGGATCGCGGCCCTCGGTCCCCGCGCCGTCGCCCTCGCGGGAGAGCTCGCCGACGGGGTCTTGCTGAACTGGTGTGACCCGGGACGGGTCGCCCGAGCCAGGCAGGCGATCGACGAGGCGGCGGAGGCAGCGGGGCGGGACCCCGCATCGGTTTCGATCGGCGTGTACGTGCGGGCGTCCCTCGGCGAGGACCCGGCGGCGGCGATGCGTGCGCTCCGGACGATGACGGGGGAATACGCGTCGTACCCCGCGTACGCCCGCCAGTTCGCGGCGATGGGCCTCGCCGAGGAGGCCGCCGTCGCCGCGGCCGCGCACCGGGCCGGCGTATCCGACGACGTGCCCGAAGCGCTGGTCCGAGCGGTGGCCCTGGTGGGCGAGCCGGACGCGTCCAGGGTTCGGCTCGAGGCCTACACCGAGGTGGGCGCCGATCTCACGGTCGTCTATCCCGTGGCCGCCGGCGCCGACGGCGCCGGCTCGGTCGCCTCGACCCTCGAGGCCCTGGCGCCCGGCCCCTGATCGGGTCCCGGGTGTCATGAGCCCGCGCTTGCAGCGGCGCCCGGACGGGCTACACTTTCACCGCCTGACACGGTGGAAACGAGGAAAACCCCGATCTCGCTGAGCCGGGATCGGGGCGGCGAGCCGCCCGACCGTTGCCGTACGCGCGAGGAGGAGAAGCGCCCATGACCTACACGATCGCGGAACCCTGTATCGACGTGAAGGACCGCGGCTGCGTCGACGAATGCCCCGTGGACTGCATCTACGAGGGCCCGCGGATGCTCTACATCCAGCCCGACGAGTGCGTCGACTGTGGCGCCTGCGAGCCAGTGTGTCCGGTCACGGCGATCTTCTACGAAGACGACGTGCCCGCGGAGTGGAAGCAGTTCACGCCGATCAACGCGGAGTTCTTCAACGAGAACGTCTCGGGCTTGGGCTCGCCCGGCGGGGCAGCGCAGGTCGGTCCGGCCACGGTCGACCATCCCACCGTCGCCGCCTGGGAAGCCGTCTAGGCCGAGCCGGGAGGCGTCTGCTCCGGGGAGGCGTCGGCCGCGGCCGCCCTCTCGGGCAGGAACACGCGGAACGACGCGCCGCCCTCGTCGCGATCTTCGACCCACGCGCGGCCGCCGTGGAGTTCCGCGAATCGGCGGACGAGCGTGAGCCCGACGCCGACCCCCGGGGAGTGTTGGGGGGCATCGGGACCTTGCTGGAACGGCTCGAAGATCGTCTCGCGGAGTTCCGGGGCCACCCCCGGGCCGTTGTCCTCGACCGCGATGAGGACCCCGCCGTCGACCGCTCGCACCGCCACCCAGATCGATGCGTGCGCGGGCGTGTGCCTCGCGGTGTTCGCGAGGAGGTTCTCCACGATCCGCTCGACCTTCGAGCCGTCCACGGCGATCGTGATCGGCTCGATGTCGGTGTGCAGACGTGAATCGGCGATCAGCTCGGACTCGGCGACCACCCGTCGAACGAGTGAACCCACGTCGGTCGGCTGCAGCTTGGGTGCGACGATGCCTCGAGCGAGGCGGTCGAGGTCGAGCAGGTTCGTGACGAGGCGGTCGAGGCGCCGCGCATTGTCGGCGATCCGGTGCGCGAGATCTCGTGATTCGTCGAGGGCCATCTCAACGTCGTCGCGCTCGAGGGTGATCGCGAGCCCGAGGATCGCGGCGAGCGGCGTCCGAAGGTCATGCGACACCGCCTGCAGGAACGTGTTCTTCATCTCATCCAGCGCGCGGAGCCTGGCCGAGGCGTCGCGTTCGACCTCGAGTGCGTGGGCGAGCTGATCCTCGGCCTGCTTGCGTTCGGTGATGTCGAGCAAGAACCCTTGCCAGTAGGGGGGCTTGTCCTCGAGTCGGATGAGACGCGCCTCATCCTGCACCCACACGATCCTGCCGTCCTTGCGGATCATGCGGTACTCCATCGAGAAGTGATCCATCTCGCTGAGGTTCGATTCTGCGTCGGCCGCGAGCACGCGGTCCCGATCCTCCGGGTGGATGATCCGCCGCCATAGCCCCGGGTCCTCGACGATCTCGTCCTGACCGTAGCCGATCAGATCGGTGTTGCCGGGAGCGATGTACGTGGTGAGCGACACCCTTGGATCGCCCGGATCCATCTCCTGGATGTAGAAGATCGCCTGGTTCTGCTCCACGATCGTGCGGAACTTCTCCTCCGCCTCGCGCATCTGTTCCTCGGCCTGTTTGCGAGCTGTGACGTCGAGCAAGAAGCCCTGCCAGAATCCGTCGCCCTGGTCCTCGGGACCCGGAGCGAGGAAGGTCGCCTCGTCGTGGAGCCAGATCCACGATCCGTCCCGTCGCAGGAAGCGGTACTCACCCGCGAAACGAACCCTCGACGCGTTCGCTTCATCGTTCGCAGCGAGGACGCGTGCGCGGTCGTCGGGGTGCAGATGGTCCTTCCAGAAGTCCTTCGTTCCCTGCCACTCGGCGGCGGTCCAGCCGGTCACGTGTTCGACCTGCGGGGACAGGTAGAGCCCGCCGGGATCGGCGTCCGGTGCTTCGCGGTAGACGATGGCGGGGAGGTGTTCGACGGTGGCGCGGAACACCCGCTCGGCGTCGCGGAGCTGTTCCTCGATCTGGCGACGGGCGGTGATGTCGAACAGGAGCCCCTGCCAGAACCCTCGTCCCGTCTCGCCGACGTTCGGAACGAACACGGCCTCGTCGAGCACCCACGCATAGGTGCCGTCGGCCTTGCGGAAGCGATATTCGGAGCTGAACGTCTCGAGCGTGGCATCGGTGGCGGCGTCGTCGCCGAGCACACGATCGACGTCGTCGGGGTGGATCCGCTCGACCCAGAAGTCCTCGGACGCTGCCCACTCGTCGCTCGTGTAGCCGAAGATGGACTCGACCTGCGGGCTCACCCAGAAGTCCTCGGTGTCCGCCTCGAGCGATTGCGTGTAGACGACCGCCGGGATGTGTTCGATCAGCGCCTGCAGACGCGTCTGCGCGCGGGCGAGCTCCACCTCGGCGAGCTTTCGCTCGGTGATGTCGACCATGACGCCCTGCCAGAACAAGGGAGTGCCGTCGACGTCGCGGATTAGGTTGGCCTCGTCGTGGAACCACACGACCCTGCCGTCGGCCGCGAACATCCGGTAGTCCTGCCGGTAGGGATCGCCGCTGCGGGAGGTCGCATCACCGAGCTCGAGCACCGCCGGGAGGTCCTCGGGATGCGTCACCGATGCCCAGAAGCCCGGCCCGGCCCATTGGGCCGGGGTATAGCCGAGGATCGTTTCGAGCTGCGGGCTCACGTAGGGGATCGAGGACCTCAGGCCGTACTCGCCTTCCATCGCCGACTCCTGATACGTGATGGCCGGCGTGTGCTCCACGATGGAGCGGAACCGCTCTTCGGCAACCCTGATCTGCTCGGCCGCATCCATCCGTTCCGTCACGTCGAACAGGAACCCCTGCCAGTGCGTGGCCCGGCCCTTCGCGTCGCGGATCAGCACGGCTTCCTCGTGGATCCAGATCGTGCGGCCGTCCGGTCGCACGAGCCGGTAGTCCATCGACATCGGTGCCCCGGAGGCGTCGGTCTCGGCGACGACGCCGAGCGCATGCGCCACGTCGTCGGGATGCAGGAGATGACGCCACGGATCGGAAACGCCGACCACCTCGTCGGGTCGCATGCCGATCATCGTCTCGACGAAGGGGCTGACGTATTCGAAGGCGACGCCTCGGGACGTGCCGGGTTCGACGCGCTGCGCGTAGATCACGGCCGGCATGCGCTCGACGAGCACGCGGAACCGCTCCTGGGCCGCTCGGAGCTCCTCTTCGGCTCGGCGACGGTCCGTCACATCGGTCAGGAACCCCTGGAAGTAGGCGATCGTCCCGTCGTCGTCGCGCACCGGCACCGACGTGTCGTGCACCCACACCTCCCGGCCGTCGGCCGCGAGCATGCGGTACTCCTCGTCGAACGGTGCGGGATCGCGCGCGTCGAAGGCCCCGCGCTCCTCGAGCTCGGCGACGTCGTCGGGGTGCATGACCCGGAACCACATGTCCGGATCGTCGACGAAGGCCTGCCCCGGGTAGCCGAGGATCGCCTCGATCTGCGGGCTCACGAAGTCGACGCGGGTCGGTTCCGAACCGGGCGGGTCGCCGCCGAGGACGTCGGTGTAGGTCACCGCCGGGATCGTCTCGATGAATCGCCGGTAGCGCAGTTCCGCGTCACGGAGGCGTCCGTCGCGCCGCTCGCGTTCCACGGCGGCCGACAGCAGGTTCGCCGCGGTCCCCAGGGCATCGAGCGCCGCACCCGACCAGTCGCGATCCTCGTGGCAGTCGTCGAACCCGATCGCTCCCCACCACTCGCCGTCGACCACAACGGGTAGGGACACGACGGACACGACGCCGTGGCTCTCCAGGGTCGCCCGTTCCGGCGGCGGAAACTCGCGCGCCGGCCCGACGACCGACCCACCGGCGGCCATGAGCGTCGCCCATCGGCCGAACCCGCTTTCGACCCAAGGCACGGCCTTGAAGTGCGGATCGTCGATGAGCGGCGCCACGCCCGGCTCAGACCATTCCGCGACCCAGGTGGAGGTCAGCAGGCCCTGCGGGTCGACCCCGTTCTCGACAACGTAGGCCCTCGAGACGCCCGCAGCGTCGCCGAGGCGCGCGAGGACCTCCGTCGCGACGTCGCGCCATCCGGTCGCGCGCAGGAACCGCTCGGCGGCGAACGCGACGGCCTCGAGCACCGCGTCACGACGGAGCGACGTCGCAGGAGCGACGCGCACCGGGTCGGCCATCCGATCCGCCTTCCTGATAAGGGTCAGGGTGTCGTCGCCGGCCCACCCTCGGCCGCCGAGGATCAAGCCTCGAGGACGAGCCTCGAGGACGAGCCCGACAGGACAAGCCAAAGAGACGAGCCAGCTCCTCGCATTATCGGCGCCGAACGGGCCAGGTAGAGGCCGGTCTGACGGGGGTCGCCCGAACGGCCGACGGCCGCCCGTGCGTCAGGCCGTCGTGGGCAGGGCGCCGGGACCCGATGCGGCGGTCGGGACGGCATCGGCGGCCGGCCAGCGTTTCCGCGAGTTCGCCGCGAGCTTGAACATCAGCTCGACGGCCTTCGGATCATCGCTTGCCGGCCGGGCTTCGACGACCCCGTCGGCGAGCGCGCGGTCCCAGATGTCCTGACCGAGCTCGGTACGCACGATCGTGAGGGTCCATCCTTCGGATTGGCCGAGACCTCCGAAGGAGATGTCGGCGTGCTCCGCCGCGAAATCGGGGCAGTGCAGGCATCCGGGACGGGTGAACCGGTGGGCGTCCTTGAGCGGGTACGTGATCTCGGTGCCGTCGTCGGTGTAGAAGAGCAGCTTGCCCTTGATGTTCACGCGGGCGAGATGGTCGAGATCGATCCCGAGCTCGCCCTGCACGATCGATCCCATCAAGCCGTCGTAGGTGAAGGTCTTCGAGCAGAGGAGCCCGAAGGTCCACGCGATCTTCTTGCGCCACTTGTTCAGCCGTCGGGCTTGCAGTGAACCGGTGACGCTGGCCTGGCAGCTCATGCCGACGAGCGCCACCTTCGACAGCCCCAGCTCGGCCGCCTTGAGGAGCGCGAGCGGGTTCGCGCTGTAGGTGTAGCGGCTGCCGGCGGTCGCGAGCACGCCCTCGGGGTCGGTGACGACGGTGGGTTCGGCGTCCCACGGACGCTCGTCGGAGAGCTTCGAGGTGCAGGCGCCGTCGATGTCACCGTTCGCGAGCCCCCACAGGAGCAACGCAGAGACGGTGCCGCCGTCCTGGCCCTGCATCAGCGCCTCGGATGCCGTCGCGCGCGACAGCACGATCTCGCGGTACGAGCCGATCACCTCGTCGGGGGAACGCGTCATCCCGAACAACGACACGTCGATGTCGGATTCCCAGTCGCGGAACCGCGGGCAGGCGCGGGTGCAGATGTCGCAACCCTTGTCGCCGTGACCGCAGGCGTCGGCGCCCTCGTCCTGCAGCTGGACGGGCACGCCGTCTTCGTAGCCGAGGACGTGGAAGGGGCAGGCAACGATGCAGGCGGTGCATCCCGTGCACAGGCCGGTGGTGACGACCTCGTGATAGAGGTCGCGCCACTGGGTCTTGTCGACCGACGACGCCATCGGCGGTGAGCATAGCCGCTGGGACGCGGACGCAGGAAGGGGGACGAGGCGAGGGACTCAGATGCCGAAGGACTCGCCGCAGGCGCACTCGTGCACGGCCTGGGGGTTCCGCATCTTGAGGCCCCCGCCGAGCAGGTTCGTGTCGAGGTCCAGGGTCGAGCCCCGGACGATCGGCGCGCTGCGCGGGTCGACGAGCACCCGCACGCCACCGGCGGCGTCGACGACGTGGTCGTCGGGGGCCGGCGCCGCCTCGAAGCCGAGGTCGTAGCTGAAGCCGGAGCACCCGCCCGCCGTCACGCGGATCCGCAGGATCGGCGCCGCCTGGCCCTCGCGCTCGGCGAGCTCGCGGATCTTGAGCGCCGCGGCGTCGCTCACACGGATCGGGTCATCGGTCGCGGTGTGCGCGTCGGTCGCAGTGTGCGCGTCGGTCATCGTCCCCCATCGTACCCGAGGCGTCGACGAAGCTCAGGCACCGAGGAACGCGACCGCGATCCTCGCGTACGCCCTGGCGGCGGTCACGAGATCGTCCACGGCCACCCATTCGTCGGCCATGTGCGCGACCGAGAGCGAGCCGGGTCCCATGATCACGGTAGGGATCGAGGCATCGTTAATGTAGAAGCGGGCGTCGGTGATGCCGGTGAAGCCGCGATCGACCGCCGGCGAGCCGGTCTCGACGGCGAGGGCGGCACGGGTGAGGTGCGCGATCGAGCTCTCGGGCGAGGCCTCCGCCGCGTCGGTCCACTCGCGGACCGTGACCTCGATCTCGATCTCGGGGCGTTCGGCACGGAGCGACTCGATGAGCCGGACGAATGGTTCGCGCACGCGCTCGGGGTCGGTCTCGCCGGGGATCACCCGTCGATCCACGTCGACCACGCATCGGTCCGGCACGACGTTGGGGGCGCTCCCGCCCTCGATCAGGGCCGCGTTCACGCTCGGACGGCCGACGAGTGGGTGCGTCAGATCGGGTAGCGCCTCGGGCAGCCGCGGCAGCAGCCTTGCCATCGAGTCGATCGCGTTCACGCCGAGGTGCGGCGTCGAGCCATGGGCGGCCCTGCCGAACGCGGTGATCGTCAGCCAGCAGCCCCCGCGTTCGGCGAGGCCCACCTGGAGCTCGGTCGGCTCGCCGACGATCGCCGCGTCCTGGTCGAGCATGCCGCCGTCGAGGAGGACCTTCGTCCCGTGGAGTCCACCGACCTCCTCGTCGGCGGCGAGGTGGAAGACGAACGAGCCGCCGAGCTCGACGCCCGCCCTGCGGATCGCCGAGGCCGCGGCGAGCGCGGCGGCGATCGGTCCCTTCATGTCCGCGGCTCCCCGGCCGATCAGCCGGCCCCCATCGACGACGCCCCCGAACGGCGGGTGCGACCACGTGTCGTCGGTGCCCGCCGGCACCGTGTCGAGATGGCCGTTCCACGCGAGGGCCGGACGGGCCGCACCGCCGAGCCGGGCGATGACGCTCGGTCGCCCTGCGTCGCCACGGACGATCTCGGGGTCCGCGCCGAGCCCGGACAGGAACGTCGCCGCGACCGCGGCCGCGTCGTCCTCGGAACCCCCGGGGTTCTCCGACCGCGCCGCGATCAGCGCGCGGGCCAGCTCGACGATCTCGTCGGGATCGACGGCTCCGGCGGCCGCCTCGGCGGCCGAGTCGGAGGCCGAGTCAGAGGTCGAGTCAGAGGAAGGCCTGGAACCGCGTGCGGGCATCGCCGCGCATCCTACCCGCGGCCATGATGGACCACGGCGGTCGAGCCCGGCACCCTCGCCTACGATGAACGCGTGGCCGACCTCGTCGATCCGTTCGGGCTCCGACCGTTCAGCCATGGTCCGTTCCGCGATGCCCTGCAGGCCTCCCTCGAGCAGGACCCGCGGCCCGTCGCCGCGCCCGGCGACCGCCTCGCGGCGGTCCTCGCCCTGCTGATCGAGGAGCCGACGCCGTCGCTGCTGTTCACCGAGCGTTCGAAGGCGCTGTCGCGCCACGCGGGCGAGGTCTCGTTCCCCGGAGGCTTGCAGGAGCCGGGCGACGTCGATCTCGCGGCCACGGCGCTCCGCGAGACCGAGGAGGAGGTCGGCCTCGACCGGGCCCTCCCCGAACTGCTCGGCGCGCTGCCGGCGGTGCACACGACCGTCAGTGCGATCCTCGTGACACCCTTCGTGGGAACGGTTCGGGCGCTCCCGACGTTGGGGGTGAGCGACGGCGAGATCGTCCGGGTGCTCACCGTGCCCGTGGCGACGCTCGTGGATATCGAGGAGGAACGCTCGTACCCGCGCGACGACGGACCGGCGTGGCATGGCTGGGCCTACGAGGTCGACGGGGCGACGATCTGGGGGGCGACCGGGTGGATGCTCCACGATCTGCTTCGTCTCTTGGCGTCATCGCCCGGTTCATCCTCGTGGGCCCGATCTCCGGGCTCGATCTCGTGAAGGAGGAGGACCGTGGCTGAGGCGGCCGTGACGAACCCCGAGGAGCGAGAGCTCCGGCAGCTGCTCGGCGATGCGAGGACGATCGCGGTCGTCGGGCTCTCCTCGAAGCCCAACCGGCCGTCGTATTCGGTGGCCGCCTACCTCCAGGAGCACGGATACCGCATCGTCCCGATCACGCCGAAAGAGACCGACGTGCTCGGCGAGCCCTCGTACCCAACCCTCCTCGACGTGCCGCAAGAGCTGCGGATCGACGTCGTCGACGTGTTCCGGCGCGCCGAGGACACGCCCGAGATCGCGCGCCACGCCGTCGCGATCGGGGCGAAGGTCCTGTGGCTCCAGGAGGGCATCGTGAGCGACGAGGCCTACCGGATCGCGAGCGAGGCCGGCCTCGACGTCATCATGGGGGTGTGCATCCGGGCGGTCCGTCGCCGCCTGCTCCCCGACGAGGGCTGAAGCGTTCGAGCGCTCGCGCTCCGACCCGCGATGCAGGCGACACGAACGAGCCAACAGGAGGGATCGACATGACGAGATGGGAGTACTTCGTCGCACCGCTGCTCGAGCACAATCCCGGCGAGATCCTCGATACCTTCGGGGAGGACGGATGGGAGCTCGTCGGCGTCGTCGCACAACCGACGCCCACCGGCGCGACCTCGACGGTCGCGTACCTCAAGCGTCCGAAGGCCTGACGCCCCCGAGGAACGAACTCAGCCGAGGCTGCGGCGGGATCGGCGTCCCGCGATGACCCGTGCCGTGAGCCCTGCGACGAGGAGGATCCCGGCGGCGATCGGTACCGCCGCCGGAACGCTTCCGCCGTCCCCCGGCGCATCCGGGGTGTCCGTCGGCTCTGCGGTTCCGATGGGGTCGGGCGTCACGGCCCCGGTCCGCGTCGGACGAGGCGACCCCTCACCCTCGAGTCGCCAGATCGCGTCTGCCGTCGCGACGTACAGGTCCCCGTCGACCCCGGAGGCCACGTCGGTCACCGGGGCCCCCAGCTCGGCCGCGAGCTGGGGGGTCGCGCCGCCGGGATCGAGCGCCATGCGGTAGAGCGCGCCGGTGTTCGCCGCGCCGAACCACAGTTCCCCTTGCCACGCGGCGCACCCCGTGAGCGCCTCCGGCGTCGGGAACACGGCCACCGGGTCGTCGAACCGCCCACCGGAATCGCCGGTCACCTCCGGCCAACCGAAGTTTCCCCCTGCGCGCAGGACGTTGACCTCGTCGTCCACGTCGGGCCCGTTCTCGGTTTCCCACACGAGGCCCGTCGCCGGATCGACGCAGAGTCCGAACGAGTTGCGATGACCGAGCGAGTAGACCGGGTTGTCGCGTCCGAACGGGTTGCCGGGCGCGGCGGTTCCGTCGGGCGCCAGCCGGAGGACCTTGCCGCCGGGATCGGTCGTGATCTGCGCGCGAGCCGGCTCGTGCCCTTCACCGACGGCCACGTAGAGCATCCCGTCGGTGCCGAACGCGAGGTCCCCGCCGTTGTGATAGCCCGTCGAGGTCGGCAGGAGGACAGCAAGATCGTCGCGCGCGCCCCCGACATCGCCCTCGGCTCGCACCCGGACGAGGACGTTCCGGCCGCTGGCCGCATCGGAGAAGTACAGGTAGACCCACGGCTCCTCGTCGAACGACGGATGCACCGCGATGCCGAGCATGCCGGTTTCGGCAGCGGCCGAGACCGCGAAGGTCGCGAACGGCGCCGGGAGCAGATCGCCTCCCCGGGTCACGACCCGCACGTTCCCCGTCTCCTTCTCCGTGAACAGGAGCCTGCCGTCCGGGGTGAAGGCCAGGTTCGTCGGGAACGCGAGTCCGCTGAGGAAGGGTTGAGGCTCGGGGACCGGCTGGGCGCCGGCGATCGAGCCGATCGCGACCACCCACGTCGCCACCACGGATCCGACGACCAGGTGGACGACGCGAGCCACGGGCGAGCTCAGCTGAGCGCCCGGTCGAGATCGGCGACGAGGTCATCGGCGTGTTCGATCCCGACCGACAGGCGGATCAGCGCCGGGGACACCTGCAGGGGAGAGTCGGCCACGCTCGCGTGCGTCATCGGCCCGGGAACCTCGATCAGCGACTCGACCCCGCCGAGGGACTCCGCCAGGAAGAACAGGCTCGTGCGCTCGGCGACGGCGATGGCTCGCTCCGGGCTCTCGACGGTGAACGACACCATGCCCCCGAACCCACCGGGCATCTGGCGAACGGCGACCTCGTGACCGGGGTGCGACGGGAGCCCCGGGTAGGACACGTGCTCGACCGCGGGGTGCGACGTGAGGAAGGTGGCGACCTGCGCGGCGTTGGCGCAGTGCTGCCGCATGCGGACCGCGAGCGTCTTGAGGCCGCGGAGGGCCAGGTAGGAGTCCATCGGCCCGGGCACGGCACCGACCGCGTTGGTGAGGAAGGCGAGCTGCTCGGCGAGGTCGGCGTCGCTCGTGACGACGGCGCCGCCGATCAGATCGGAATGACCTCCGAGGTACTTCGTCACGCTGTGCACGACCACGTCTGCGCCGAGCTCGAGGGGGCGTTGCAGCGCGGGCGTGGCGAAGGTGTTGTCGACGACGAGCGTCGCGCCCCCCTCGTGCGCGACGCCGCGCACGGCCGCGATGTCGACGATCTTCAGCAACGGGTTCGAGGGCGTTTCGACCCACACGAGTCGGGTCTCCTCGCGCATCGCATCGCGGACACGGTCCGGATCGGTGAGATCGCACGTCGAGCACGAGAGTCCCCAGGGCTCGAGCACCCGTGCGAGCAGCCGGTAGGTGCCGCCGTACACGTCGTCGCCGAGGAGCACGTGGTCGCCCGGGCGCAGGGTGAGCAGCAACGTGCTCTCGGCGCCGAGCCCGCTCGAGAACGAGAGGCATCGCTCACCTCGCTCGAGCGCGGCGAGGGCCGTTTCGAACGCCGCGCGGGTTGGGTTCCCGCCGCGCGCGTAGTCCCAGCGCTGCGGTTGACCGACGGCGACTTGGGCGAAGGTCGACGTCTGATAGATCGGGACGTTCACCGAGCCGTACAGCGCCTCGGGGTCCTGACCGGCGTGGATGGCGAGGGTCTCGGGGTGCAGCACGTCGCGCCGTACCTCGTCGGACGGTTCGTCCTCGGTCATCGGACCTCCGGTGGCAGCTCCCACCCGCGGCGGGCGAGCTCGCGGCGCGCCTCGTCTCCGCCCCGCACGTCTCGCCACAGACGGTACTTGCGTTTCGCGTCGTGGCCCGGTGCGAACTCGCGGCCGGCCGGGATCAGCCGGTCACAGCCCGGCTCGCCGCACGCGCACCAGGCGAACAGATGCCCCGCGTCGTCGTCGGCGAGCTCGCCCGGCCGGTAGCGGGGGGCGAGCGCCCGGCTCGGCACGACGATCACGCCCTCCTTCACGTCGCCGAGATGGGTGTGGTGGCCCTCGAGGGCCCGGAGCCCCGTGAGCGCCGCGAGCGCGGCGTCGAGCCGGTCGATCGACGTGAGGTCGTCGGTCCGGACGCCCTGCAGCCGCAGGACCCGCTCGCGCCAGGCGCGCTTGCGCATGCCCTTGGGCGGCAGGCAGCCGGTGAGGGTCGCCGCGCTCGCGTGCGGGAAGACCTCGATCGCGCGCTTGCGCACCGGGCCGCCGTTGAAGAGGGGATAGCCGAGGCGTTCGACGAGCGCGAACACCGCCATGCCGGCGCGCATCCAGTCGAACTGCTTGCCCGTCGAGTGTTCGAGCGAAGGGGTGCGGAACGCGTGGATGTTCAGCCGTGCGAGCTCGTTCTCGGTGAGGCGAGACTTCCCGTCGGCGGCCCATCGGGGCGGTGAGTCGACGGCGACCACATCGGGTTGCAGCTCGCGGACGAGTCGTCCCAGGTCCTCGAGCGAGGCACCCGACACGACGGGGAACGGCATGCGACGTTCGTCGAGCAGCACGACGTCGAGGCCCTTGCCCACACCGACGTCGATCCCGAGCGAGCGCACCGGCTAAGTGGTCTGCCTGCGATGGGCGAGGAAGTCCAGCAGGTCGCTGCGGGTGAGGACGCCGAGCACCTGGCCGGCCTTCGCGATCAGCACCGCCGGGGCCCGCTCGAGCTCACCGAACGCGGTCTCGACCGGATCGTCCCATTCGATCGTGGGGATCGGCGGAGCCATCACCTCGGCGACGTCGGCTTGGAGCGCGTCGGGGTCGCGGAACACCCGCTCGAGCAGCTCGCGGTCGCGGATCGAGCCGACGAACGCGCTGACGTCGGTCGCGTCGTCGCGCACGACCGGCGCTTGCGAGATCGAGTGCTCCTGGAGCACGTCGACCGCCTGCCGGACCTTGTCGTGCGCGCGCACCGTGATGAGCGCCGGCAGGTTGAGCCCCTTCGCCGCCAGCACCTCGTCGACGCGCACGACGTCGGGACGATCGAGCATCCCGTACTGGAGCATCCACGAGTCGGAGTAGATCTTCGTCAGGTACTGACGGCCCGAATCGGGCAGCAGCACGACGACCGTCGCATTGGGGTCGTCGAGCTCGCGTGCGACCTCGAGCGCCGCGAACACGGCCGTGCCGCACGAGCCGCCCACGAGGATGCCCTCCTGGCGCGTGACGGCCCGCGCGGTGAGGAACGAGTCCCGGTCGCTCACCCGGACGAAGCGGTCGACCACCGTCGGGTCGAACGTGCCCGGCCAGAAATCTTCGCCAACGCCCTCCACGAGGTACGGACGCGGCTCGTCGCCGGAGAACACCGAGCCTTCGGGATCGGCACCCACGACGAGCACGTCGGGCTTGCGCTCCTTGAGGAACTTGCCGACGCCGGTGATCGTGCCGCCCGTGCCCACGCCTGCGACGAACGCGTCGACCCGCCCGTCGGTCTGCCGCCAGATCTCGGGCCCGGTCGTCTCGTAGTGCGTGGTCGGGTTCTCCGGGTTGAAGTACTGGTTCGGCTGGAACGCGCCCGGGATCTCCTCGGTCAGCCGGTCGGCGACCCGGTAGTAGGACTCGGGCGAGTCCGGCGGCACGGCCGTCGGGCAGATCACGACCTCGGCGCCGTAGGCCCGCAGGAGCGCGATCTTCTCCTGGCTCATCTTGTCCGGCATCACGAAGATGCACTTGTAGCCTCGGACCGACGCGGCGATCGCCAGCCCGTGCCCCGTGTTGCCGGACGTCGGCTCGACGATCGTGCCGCCCGGACGCAGATCGCCGGCGCGTTCGGCGGCCTCGATCATCCGGATGCCGATCCGGTCCTTCACCGAGCCGCCGGGGTTCAGCATCTCGACCTTCGCGAGCACGGGCGTCCGCACGCCGCGGGTGACCTGCCTGAGACGGATGAGCGGCGTATCGCCCATCGCGTCGAGGAACGTGTCGAGCACCTCCATCGAACCCCCCTTCCCGCCGGTCGCCGGACCATCGTGTCACGGGGCGCTCCGGTCGTCTCTTCAGGCCGGGGCCGGAACGAGCGATCGCGCGAGCGAGCGTCGCACGCTCGATGTTTCCTGTCCCGGTCGCCCGGCTCCCCGGAGGCTCCAGCCGCGAGGGGTAAGCTGCCGATGCCCAGAGCGGGGAGCGAGGAGCGGGACGACGTGGTCGAGGAGTTCGGAGCTACCGAAGGTGACGGGGAGCAGCTCCTCGTCGTCGACGACGACCCCTTCATCGCCCGATTGCTCGAGATCGAGCTTGCGGCCGCGGGCTACACGGTGCGTGTCGCGAACGACGGCCAGCAGGCGCTCGACATGGTGCGGAGCGAGGCCCCGGACCTCGTGATCACCGACGTGATGATGCCCCACGTCGACGGTTTCGAGCTCACCCGCATGCTGAGACAAGATCCGAGCACCGCGACCGTTTCCGTCATCATCCTCACCGCTCGCGGCCTGTCGGCCGACAAGCTCGAAGGCTTCGCGATCGGCGCCGACGACTACATCGTCAAGCCGTTCGACACGCCGGAGCTCCTCGCGCGCGTGCGCGGCGTGCTCCGCCGCTCCAAGGAGATGCGCGACGAATCGCCGCTCACCGGGCTGCCCGGCAACGTCCGGATCCAGGAGGAGATCGAGACGAGGGTCGACGGGGGCCAGGAGTTCGCCCTCCTCTACACCGACCTCGACGGCTTCAAGGCCTACAACGACCGGTACGGCTTCGGGCGCGGCGACGACGTGATCCGAACGGTGGGCCGCATGCTCGTCGAGGTCACGCAGGAGCTCGCCCCCGAAGATCATTTCGTGGGCCACCTCGGTGGAGATGATTTCGTGGCGATGGTGCCGCCCGACCCGGCGGCGCTGATCGCCGAGACGCTCGTCCAGCGGTTCGACCGCGACGCGCCAGGCTTCTACGATCCCGAAGACCGTGAGCGCGGGCACATCGAGATCGTGAATCGGCGCGGGGAGCCCCAGCGATACCCGATCCTCACGATCTCGGTCGGCGTCGCGAGCACGCAACGGCGACGGTACGCGCACTACGCGGAGATGGTGGCTGTCGCCTCGGAGATGAAGGCCTACACGAAGGGGCAGCCCGGGTCGTCGTGGGCGATGGACCGCCGCGCCGGTACCTGACGGGTCGGCCTCAGGCCCGTTCGTCCTCGAGCGCCGCGAACGTGTAGGCGAGGGTCGTGCCGCCACCGTCACCGCTCGAGGCGGTGACGTCACCTCCGTGCCCACGCATGATCCGCCGTGCGAGGTACAGGCCGATCCCGAGTCCTTCGTGTTCGCGGGTCGCGCTTCCGTCGGCCTGGGTGAAGGCCTCGAAGATCCGGCCGAGGTGTTCCTCGGGGATGCCCGCTCCGTGGTCGGCTACTTCGATGCTGACCGTCGAGTGCTTGCTGGCGACGAGTACGTCGACCTGCGCGTCCTCGCCGCCGAAGTCCAGCGCGTTCTCGATCCCGATCACGATCGCCTGCGTGGCCAGGTCCGGGTCGGCCCAGACGCGCCGAGCGAGCGTGATGGGGTCGCTGGGCACGACGATGCGAGCGGCTTCGGCGGGGAACGCCGTCACTGCCTTCATGAGGACCTCGCCGACCGCGACCGGGCGCGTCGTCACCTCGACGCTCTCGCGGTCCAGGCGTGCAGCGATCGAGAGGTTGCCGACCAGGCGACGGAGACGCTGCGACGCCTGTTCGACCCCGGTCGCGAGTTCCTGCACGTCATCGGGCGTCAGGCGATCCCCGTGCTCGGCAACCGTGAGCGCGAACCCCTGGATCGTCGTGATCGGCGTGAACAGTTCATGACTCATCACCTGGATCAGGTCGCTCTTCGTCCGGTTCAGCTCTTGGAGCTCTCTGGCGAGGAGCTCGGAACGGTCCAGGAGGTCGGCCAGCTCCCGGATCACGTCGGCGGTGATCTCGACCGAGAGGCTCCCCTCCCCGCGCATCGTCCGACGGATCGTGCGGATGATCTCGCTCGCGGCGGTTCCCTTCACGAGGTAGCCGACGACGCCGGCGCGGAGCATCTCGAGAACGGTCCGGCGATCCTCGTAGGCCGATAGCGCGACCACCCTGGTGCCTGCCGATCCCGCCACGATCTCGCGGGCCGCGCGCGGGCCCCCACCCCCCGGCATCTTCACGTCGACGAGCGCGACGTCGGGATGTTCGCGCAGGGCGGCTTCGATCGCTTCGTCGGCGTCGGCCGCGATGGCGACGACCTCCATCTCGGGATCGGACGAGACGAGGTCGACGAGCGCCTGTCGGACGGCCTCCTCGTCCTCGGCGATGAGCACCCGGATCGTCGGCATCGATGTCCTCTATCGTTTTGGCTGTCGTTTTGGGCCGTTCGCCTCGACCGCTGGTCCCGGTCAGGGGGCCGTGGAGGCGCTCCGCAGCGCGAGCGGCAACGGGCCGGGCATCGCGAGGAAGAACCCCTGTCCGTGCTGCACGCCGATGGCTAGGAGGCTGTCGAGCTCGGCCTCCGTCTCGATCCCCTCGGCGACGATCGTCATCCCCATCTGCCTCGCGAACGACACGAGCGCAGAGGCGAGCGCGCGACGCCCGTCGTCGCCGTCGATGCCCCGCACGATGCTCATGTCGGCCTTGATGATGTCGGGCGCGAGCCGGAGCGCGTGGCGAAGGCTCGCGAACCCCGCGCCGGCGTCGTCGATCGCCAGGCGCATCCCGTCCTCGCGGAGCTGCTCGAGATGCTTCGTCAACGTCTCGTAGTCCTCCACGGCCTCGTGCTCGGTGATCTCGAGGACGAGGCGCGACGCCGCCGGGCGCAGGAGCTCTCGGAGCCCGGACCACGTGGCCGTCCGATGCGAGCAGTTCACCGAGAGGTAGGTGCCCTCCGGTAGTTGGTCGACCACCGAGACCGCGTCGCGGAGAGCCGCCGTCTCGAGCTCGAGCTGAAGATCGAGCGCGGCGGCGTCGGCGAAGACGAGGTCGGGTCCGCGTCCCTCGGGATCGCGGAAGCGACTGAGCGCCTCGGCGCCGACGATCTCGCGCGTCTCGAGATCGACGATCGGTTGGAACACCAGCGTCCGGCCCTCGCCGTGGATGAAGCCCTCGATCGAGCGCGAGCGATCCTCGCGGGCGAGGCTCACCTGCTCCTCGCGACGGAGCTGCGTCGAGAGCTCCGAGACGAGCGAGTCGACCACTTCGGCGGAAAGGCTCGTGCCGCCGTGCGCGACCGTCAGGATCGAGTGCACGATCTCGCCGCCGTGCGCGCCCTTGATCAGGTAGCCGACCGCTCCCGCGCGGAACATCTCCAGGATCGTCGCGCGGTCCTCGTGGGCGGACAGGGCGATCACGCGGGTGGCCGGGGAGGCGCGGAGGATCTCGCGGGCCGCTCGCGGCCCGCCGCCCGCGGGCATCTTCACGTCGAGCACGGCCACGTCGGGGCGGCGATCCGACGCGAGCGAGATCGCCTCGTCGGCGTCGGCGGCCGCGCCCACGAGCTCGAGCGAGTCCTCGTGGGAGAGCAGGTCGCCGAGGGCTGCCCGCAGCTCAGCCTCGTCGTCCGCGATCATCACGCGGATCGTGTCCGTCATCGTCTCCCTATCCCTCTCGGTGAGTCTTGATCCTGGCCGTTCTCTGGGGCCCTGTTCTCTGGCCATGTCCTTTGGCCGGACCTGATTCAAACACCCGCCGGGTCCCAGGCCGCGCATCCGTATCATCGTCCCGTCGGCGGCCGACGTGAGTCCCCAGGAAGATCGTCAGGAGGAACGTCCCATGGCCAGGGAGATCCGCGCCCCTCGAGGGACCGCGCTGACCTGCCGTGGGTGGCCCCAGGAGGCGGCGCTCCGGATGCTCATGAACAACCTCGATCCGGAGGTCGCCGAGCGACCCGAGGACCTCGTCGTGTACGGCGGGACCGGTCGCGCCGCCCGCTCCTGGGAGGCCTTCGACGTGATCGTGCGAACCCTACGTGGGCTCGGCGACGACGAGACGATGCTCGTGCAGTCCGGAAAGCCGGTGGGGGTGTTCCGAACCCACGAGATGGCGCCCAGGGTGCTGATCGCGAACTCCCTCCTCGTCCCACGCTGGGCGGACTGGGAGACGTTCCGCGCGCTCGAGCGCGATGGCCTGACGATGTACGGCCAGATGACGGCGGGCTCCTGGATCTACATCGGCACCCAAGGCATCCTCCAGGGCACCTACGAGACGCTCGCCGCGTGCGGTCGGGAGCGTTTCGGTGGCACGCTCGCAGGCACGGTCACCCTCACGGGCGGCCTCGGCGGCATGGGCGGCGCGCAGCCACTGGCGGTCACGATGAACGAAGGGGTTGCCCTGTGCGTCGAGGTCGATCCCGCCCGGATCGAGCGCCGCGTGAAGAACCGCTACCTCGACCGGGAGACCACGGACCTCGACGAGGCCGTCGGATGGGCCGAGCGGGCCCGAGCAGATCGCGAGGCAGTGTCGATCGGGCTCGTCGGGAACTGCGCCGAGGTGCTGCCGGAGCTCGCGCGACGAGGATTCTCGCCCGACGTCGTCACCGATCAGACGAGCGCGCACGATCCGCTCGGCGGGTACGTGCCGAGCGGGATCTCGGCGGTCGAGGCGGCGGCGCTCCGCCGTGAGGAGCCCGACGCCTACGTCGCGCGGGCCTATGCGTCGATGGCCGCGCACTGCGACGCGATGGTGACGTTCGCCGATCGGGGGGCGACCGTGTTCGACTACGGGAACAATCTCCGCGCCGGCGCCGAGCGTGGTGGACTCGCTCGCGACCGCGCGTTCTCGTACCCGGGCTTCGTGCCGGCGTTCGTGCGGCCGCTGTTCTGCGAAGGCAGGGGACCGTTCAGGTGGGCGGCGTTGTCGGGCGATCCGGCCGACATCGCCGCGACCGATCGTGCCGTCGCGGCGCTCTTCCCCGGCGACGAGGGGCTCCAGCGGTGGCTCCGCCTCGCGGCCGAGCGCGTGGCGTTCCAGGGCCTCCCAGCGCGCATCTGCTGGCTGGGGTACGGGGAGCGCGCGGCGGCTGGCCTGCGGTTCAACGAGATGGTGGCTCGCGGCGAGGTCGCCGCGCCGATCGTGATCGGACGCGACCACCTCGACAGCGGCAGTGTGGCGTCACCGTTCCGCGAGACCGAAGCGATGCGTGACGGCTCCGACGCGATCGCGGATTGGCCGATCCTCAACGCGCTCGTCAACACCGCCGCCGGCGCCCACTGGGTGAGCGTCCACCACGGGGGCGGCGTCGGGATCGGCGACTCGATCCACGCCGGGATGGTTGTCGTGGCCGACGGATCCGACGAGGCGGCGATCCGACTCGAGCGCGTGCTCACGTGCGATCCCGGCACCGGCGTGATGCGCCATGCGGACGCGGGCTACGAGCGCGCGATCGAGGTTGCCCACGAGCGGGGGGTGCGCATCCCGATGGACGAGAGCTGAGCACGTGATCGAAGTCGCCGAAGCGCGCCGGGACCCGGTCGAGGGATGAGCGTCGAACGCCAACTGGTCGCGATGGGCGGGGGCGGTTTCGCGACCGAAGATCCGGGACTCGATCGGTACGTGCTGAACCTCGTCGATGCCGCCCGGCCGAAGATCTGCTTCGTGCCGACCGCGTGTGGCGATGACCCCGCGGCCATCCGGCGATTCTTCGACGCGTTCCCGTCTCGATCCTTCGAGCCGAGCCACCTCGATCTGTTCGAGCGGCGGGTGGCCGACGTCGGAGCCTTCCTCGGCGAACAGGACGTGATCTATGTCGGCGGCGGCAACACCGCCGGCATGCTGGCGGTGTGGCGCGTCCACGGCGTGGACGCGGCGCTCCGGCGGGCGTGGGAGGCCGGGGTCGTGTGCTGCGGCGTCAGCGCGGGCGCCAACTGCTGGTTCGAGGCCTCCACGACCGATTCGTTCCTGGTGGGACGTTCCGACCCGCTGCTCGACGGCCTCGGGTTCGTGCCCGGGAGCTTCTGCCCGCACTACGACGGTGAGCCCTCCCGCCGGCCGTCGTACCTGCGGCTCGTCGCCGACGCTGGGCTCCCGCCCGGCTACGCGGCCGATGACCACGCCGCCGTCCACCTGGTGGGGACCGAGGTCCATGCCGCCGTCGCCGCCCGCGACGGTGCCGGGGTCTACCGGGTCGAGCCAGGCCCGGATGGAACCGCTGTGGAGCATCCATTGCCGGTGGTCCAGCTCGGTTGATCCGCTCTTTGCCTGATCCCGCGGCCCGTTCGAGCGTCCGAGGGGAAGTAGCCTGAGCGCCGATGCCGGTCCCGCTGGGAACGCCGCTCACGCCCGATGACGTCGTCGCGGTCGCGCGCGGCGCCGAGGTCGCCTTCGACGCCGGCGCTCGCGCGAAGGTCGAGGCGTCGCGGGCCGTCGTCGAGCGGATGGTGGCCGAGGGCCGCACGATCTACGGCGTGACGACGGGGTTCGGCGCCCTCGCCGGGACCCGGATCGACCCCGAGCGAGCGGCGGAACTCCAGCACGGGATCGTCCGCTCCCACGCGACCGCGGTCGGCAGGCCGCTCGCCCGCGACGAAGCTCGGGCGATGTTGTTGCTGCGCGCCCACGTGCTCGCGCTCGGGCATTCCGGCGTCCGGCCCGAGCTCATCGAGCTCATGGCCGAGATGTTGAACCGCGACGTCGTGCCGGCCGTGCCCGAGCAGGGCTCGCTCGGAGCGAGCGGCGACCTCGCGCCGCTCGCCGCGCTGGCCCTGCCGCTGATCGGGCTCGGCGAGGTCCTGCGGGCGGGCGACGCCGGCGTCGAGCCCGCGGCCGATGCGATCGAACGAGCGGGGCTGCTTCCGCTGACCCTGGAGGCCAAGGAGGGCCTCGCCCTCGTGAACGGCACGCAGGGGATGCTTGCCGTCGGGGTGCTCGCGCACGCGCGCGCTGCGCTCCTGGCGCGGACCGCCGACGTCGTGGCCGCGATGACGATCGAGGCGGCCCTCGGCACCGACGCGCCGTTCGACGAACGGCTCCAGCGACTCCGGCCGCATCCGGGGCAGGTCGCGAGCGCGTCGAACCTCCGGCGGTTGCTCGCCGGCTCGCCGATCCTCGCGTCGCATCGCGACAGCCCGCATCTCGTCCAGGATGCCTATTCGCTCCGCTGCGCGCCGCAGGTCCACGGGGCCACGCGCGACGCGATCGCACACGCCGGCGACGTGCTCGCGATCGAGGTGAACGCCGTTTCGGACAACCCCATCGTCTTGCCCGAAGACGACGAGGTCCGGAGCGGAGGCAACTTCCACGGCATGCCGGTCGCGATGGCGCTCGACGCGCTGGCCGCCGCCCTCGTGCCGCTCGCGTCGATCTCGGAGCGACGCCTCTACCGCCTCCTCGATGCGAGCCAGTCGAACGGGCTCCCGCCGTTCCTCGTGCCCGAGAGCGGGCTCAACAGTGGTTTCATGCTCGTGCAGTACACCGCGGCGTCCCTCGTCTCCGAATCCAAGTCCCTCGCGCACCCGGCGTCGGTCGACTCGATCCCGTCGAGCGCCGGCCAGGAGGACCACGTGAGCATGGGCATGATCGCGGCGCGGCACGCCCGCGAGATCGTGATCAACGCCGAGGTCGTGCTCGCGCTCGAAGCGCTCGGGGCCGCGCAGGCCCTCGACCTTCGCGCGCCGCTCGAGCCGGGGGCGGCGACCCGCGCGGTGCTCGCCGCCCTGCGCGATCGGGTGCCGTTCGTCGAGCAGGATCGGGAGTTCCGCACCGACATCGACCTCGCGGTCGAGCTCGTCCGCGCGGGCGCACTCGTCGAGGCCGGCGAGTCGGCCATCGGCCCGCTGGACTGACCTCTACGCCTCGAGATCGCCGGCGACGAGCTCGCCGCCGATCAGCGTGGCGGCGACGGGGTTGCGTCCCGGCCGGTACGGCACGTGCGAGAAGGACGGCACGTCGAGGAGCAGGAGGTCGGCGCGCGCGCCCGTCGAGAGGCTGCCGAGGCGATCGTGGAGCCCGAGGACCCACGCGGCGTTCGCCGTGGCGGCTCCCAGTGCTTCGAGCGGGGTGAGCCCATAGATCGCGCTCGCGATCGCGATCGCTTCCGGCATCGAGGAGATCGGCGAGGTGCCGGGGTTCAGGTCGGTCGCGACCGCGATCGCGGCGCCGGCCGCGCGGAGGGCGCCGACCGGCGGGACGGCGACGGCGCCGCCGGTGGTCTCCGTTCCCATGGCGGTCTTCGAGCCACCCATGAAGAACGTGGAGGCGGGGAGGAGAACCGCCGCCGTGGCCGGCGCCTTCCCAAGTGCCTCGACCCCGTCGCCCGAGCAGCGGTTCAGGTGGTCCGCGCTTCGGGCCCCGAGCCGGACCGCGGCCTCCGCTGCTGCGCTCGGCCCCAGTTGGTCGGCGTGGACGCGGAGCGGCAGCCCGGCGGCGCCGGCGGCAGCGGCGATCCGCTCGAGGTCCTCGAGGTGGAACGCGATGTCCTCGACGTAGACGTCGACCTGATCGGCGAGCGCTTCGGAGGCCGCCGCGGGGATCAGCTCGTCAGCGGCGGCCCGCACCCACGACGCCCGGTCGGTTCCGCGCGGCACCGCGTGGCCTGCCAGGAGCGTCACGGTGCAGGTCTGCGGCACCTCCTCGGCGAGACGCCGGGCGATCCGAGCTTGCCGGAGCTCCTGCTCGACCGAGAGTCCGTACCCCGTCTTGAGCTCCATCGCGGTCGTGCCCGTCGTCGCCATCTCGCGAGCGATCGTTCGTGAGAACGCGAGCACCTCGTCGTCGCTCGCCTCTCGGAAGAGCCTGGACGATCGGAAGATGCCGCCGTCGCTGCCGTGCAGATCCCGGTAGGAGCGCCCGGCGAGGCGTGCCTCGAACTCCTCGGCACGCCAGCCGACGAAGGGCAGATGGACGTGGCAATCGACGAATCCGGGGACGATGATCCCGGCGTCGACCCGGCCTCCCGATGGCGGCCACGGCAGGTCCTCGGCGGGACCCGCATAGACGATGCGGCCGTGTTCCCAGGCAACGCCGGCCGGTTCCTCGAGGACAGACGCCGCGAGGGCGCTGCCTCGGAGCGGTGGGACGCCGACCGGCGTGGCCATCCCGGCGGCGACGACGGCGCCTCGTTCCACGAGCGGAGCATCCCACGCCGTACCCTCCGACGGGTGAGGGTCGTTCGTTCGATCGTGCTCCCCGTTGCTCCCGACGAGGCCTGGTCCGTGTTGATGAACTGGGAGCGACAGGCCGATTGGATGCGCGATGCCGACCGCGTCGAGGTGCGAACCCCGCACCGCGAGGGTGTCGGCGTCCGGATCGCGGTGAAGACCCGCGTCCTGCATCTCCCCCTGTTCACGGAGACGCTCGAGGTGATCGTCTGGGAGCCGCCTTCCCGGCTCGTGATGGCGCACCGGAGCTTCATCCGCGGCACGGGCGAGTGGCGCCTGACACCGGTCGACGACGGCACGCGGTTCGACTGGCTCGAGGACCTCTCGTTGCCCGTGCCGCTGCTCGGGGAGCTCGCGCTCCACCTGTACCGGCCGTTCATGCGGCTCTTGATGGGCTCGGCGCTCGCCGACCTTCGCGCGTTCGTGATCGCCCTCGGCCCCCGCCGAACGTGATCCGTCCGTCGAACGTGGGATGCGTGCGGGCTTCGCGGCGTCCCACCGGTGCGCCGGCCCGGTCGCGTGGTGGCGCTCGCGGTCCTGCGCACGCGGGCCACTGAGGCTCCCGACGGGCGTCCGCCGACGGCGTCTCGCGCTAGCCGCGGGCTTCCGGCGGCGGCGCGAGGACGAGGAGCACGACGGAAGGCTCCGCCGACGCGTTGCGCACGGTGAGCGCCTCTCCCGCCGGCACGATCAGCGATCCCCATTGCTTCACGCGAGCCCTCGCGCTGCCGACCTGCGTCGCCACCTCGCCCGCGAGGACGGTGAGCAGTCCGTCGGCGCGATCGTCGGCGAGCGGCCCGAGCCCCTGCGCACCCTGCAGGCAGAGGACCTGCGACCAGAGGTGTTCGGTCTCGTACAGGATCTCGGTGCGAGGGCCGTCGTCGCCGAAGCGGACGAGATCGCGGATGTCGCGGGCCTTCACCCCGCCAGCGTACCCGGGCGGTCATCGACCGCCGCCGGGGTCGAGCCGTCCCGGACAGGGCGGAACCCGCCGTGCTCTCGTGCAACGGCGCCCGATTACACTGCCCCGCGACCCGACCAGGGGCCGGTGGGCCCCGGGTCGGCGAGCGAGCCACCGAGAGCGCCAAAGACACAGGGCCGGAGACAAGCCAGAGACAAGCCAGAGACAAGCCAGAGACAAGAAGGAGCCACCGTTGACCACGTACGCGTTCTCGTCGGAGTCCCCCGCGAAGGTGCGGACCGGGTTGCTGATCGTCCCGATGTTCGAAGGTGGCGAGGCGGGGCCCGGGGCGAAGGAGACGAAGCTCGCCGACGCGTACGTCACGGCGAAGCTCGACGGGAAGAAGGGCGAGACCCTGCTCGTGACGAAGCGAGGGGGCGACCGGTTCGCCGCCGACGCCGTGCTCCTCGTCGGGGTCGGATCACGTGACGGGTTCGACGTGACGGCGGCCCGGCGCGGGCTCGGCCGCGTGGCGGCGACCGCCCGCCGCTTCGGTACGGTCGCGACCACGTTCCCGCTCGCCGCGGGCGCGCGGCAGGCCGAGGACGCCGTGCAGGCAGCCGCCGAGGGCCTCGGGCTCGGCGCGTACCGCTTCGACCGTTTCAAGTCACGCGACACGAAGGAAGAGGACGGGCCCCTCCGCAAGGTGATCGTGCTCGGCGCCTCCAGGTGGGACGCGAAGGCCATGAATGCCGCGGTCAAGCGAGCGAGCATCCTGGTGGATGCCGTGGCGTGGGCGCGCGACCTCGTCAACACGCCGGCCGGCGACTTGCCGCCCGCCGCGATCGCGAAAGCGGCGCAGGCGATGGCCAAGGGCAACGGTCTCATCTGCAAGGTTTGGACCGATGGACAGCTGGAGCAGAAGGGCTTCGGCGGCATCGTGGGGGTCGGGAAGGGCTCGGTGCACCCCCCTCGGTTGATCGAGCTCACCTACAAGGGCGCGGGCACGTCCACGCCCATCGCGCTCACCGGCAAGGGGATCGCCTTCGATTCGGGTGGGCTCTCGATCAAGGACGCCGCCGGCATGGAGACGATGAAGGGCGACATGGGTGGCGCGGCGTCGATCCTGGCGACGATGAAGGTGATCGCCACGCTGAAACCGAAGATCAACGTGGTCGCCGCGATCCCATGCGCCGAGAACATGCCGAGCGGCTCGGCGCAGAAGCCCGGCGACGTCATCCGGCACTACGGCGAGAAGACGAGCGAGGTGCTGAACACCGACGCGGAGGGCCGGCTCGTCCTCGCCGACGCCCTCGCGCTGCTCGCGGAGCGGAAGCCCGAGCTGATCGTCGACACGGCGACGCTCACGGGCGCCTGCATGGTGGCCCTTGGCACCGACATCACCGGCGCGATGGGCAACGACGACGCGCTCGCCGCCGAGATGGTCGCCGCCGGCGAACGGGTCGGCGAGCCGATCTGGCAGCTCCCGCTGTTCCGTGACTACCGGGGGCTGATCGACTCCAACGTGGCCGACATCAAGAACATCGGGAAGCGCTGGGGCGGCGCGATCACGGCGGCGTTGTTCCTCGCCGAGTTCGTCGGCGACACGCCCTGGGTGCATCTGGACATCGCCGGGCCCGCGTTCTCGGAGAACGGCAACGACCTTGGGCCGAAGGGCGCGACCGGTGTACCCGTCCGCACGCTCGTCCGCTTCCTTCTCGACCGAGCGGCATGAGCACGTCCGTGAACGATGACGCCGGCCCGGCGCCGTCCCGCACGGGTCCCGTGCTCGGGATCTTCGCCCATCCGGACGACGCCGAGATCGCCGTCGGTGGGACGTTGGCGAAGTGGGCGGCCGCCGGTCGCGAGGTCCACTTGCTTATCCTGACGAACGGAGACCGGGGTTCGGACGATCCGGCGCGCAGCCGCCAGGAGCTCGCCGCGACACGCCTTGTCGAGACGAACGCCGCGGCCGCCGTGCTGGGGATCGCGAGCGCGACCGTGTTCGACGTGCACGACAGCGAGCTCGAGAACACGGTGGCGATGCGCGAGCGGGTGGTTCGTCGCATCCGAGACGTGCGTGCCGAGACGGTCGTGTCCGTCGACCCCACCGCCGTCTTCTTCGAGCAGCGGTACTACAACCATTCCGACCACCGAACGGCCGGCTGGATCGCGCTCGACGCCTGCTACCCCGGCAGCGGCAACCCCCACTTCTTCTCCGAGCACCTCGGCGAGGGGCTCGAGGTGCAGGAGGTCCACGACGTCTGGCTCGGATGGACGAACGAGCCGAACCACGTCGAGGACGTGACGGGATACTTCGCGACGGCGATGGCGGCGCTCGCCGAGCACGCGAGTCAGCTCGCCGAGGGGATCCGCTTCTTCGAGGAGATGCTCGAGAAGGAGTCCCGCGAGGTTGGGGAGCGGATCGGCGTCGAGCACGCCGAGGAGTTCCGCGTGCTCGATCTCAGCTAGCGAGCGTTCGGGTCGAACATGGCTTCGGGCGGCCACGAGCGCATGTGAGACTTCATCCATGCGCGAGATCGAGCGCCGAGCGTCCAGGCTCCTCGTGCTGTCGCCCGCGGGTCGCATCCTGCTGTTGCATGTGGCGCCGTCGTTCCGCTCCCCCTTCTGGGTGACGCCCGGCGGGGGGCTCGATGACGGCGAAACGCTCGAGCAGGCGGCGCTTCGGGAGCTCCGGGAGGAGGTCGGGCGCGATGATCTCCCGCTGGGTCCGCTGCTGTGGACGAGAACCGTGGACTTCACCTGGGAGGAATGGCTGGTCCGGCAGGAAGAGTCGACGTTCCTCGTCGAGGTTGATCATGAGTTCGACGCGATCACCACGCACCCTGACGGAGAGCCCATCGTCGGAAGCCGCTGGTTCGACGTCGAATCGATCCGAGCGCTGCGCGAGAGTGTGTTCCCGGAGGATCTCGCCGACCTCCTGTCGGCATTGCGACGAGGCGGCCCAGCCACATCGGGGTGAGCTACTCCTTCCTCCCGACGGCGAGCGTAACGTCGCGGAAGTCCTGCAACGGATCCGGGAACCGGGTCGCGAAGGCGTCACGGGCCCGCTGGAGGAAGGCCTCCCATCCCGGGCTCGCCGAGCATGTCGCGGGCGAAGCGCCCGGTGGCCCACACCCCGAGGCCCTCGACGTAGTCGTCGAGGGGATAGATCCAGCGGTAGCGCCGACGCTCGAGGCGCACGTTGCGGATGCCCGCGTCGTACAGCGCCTCTTGCAGCACCTCGCGCCGGGCGAACCGATCGCGACCCGGGGCAGCTTCGTGGACGGCCGAGCTCAGCAGGCGGGGCGGGACGATCGCCGTGACGAGCTCCTCCCACGCTTGCTGGAAGGCGTCGTTCTGGCTGTCCGCCCACACGCTCATCGCGATCCGCCCCCCCGGACGGAGTACCCGCAGGACGTCGTGCAGGGCGGTGTCCACCTTCGTGAAATGGGCAAGGACGAACGAGCCGATCACCACGTCGAACCTGCCGGGCCCGAAGGGAAGGTCGAGCGCCGTCGCCGCGACCACCGGCACCTTGGGACGTTCGCGACGAGCGACGCGGAGCATCCCGATCGACTCGTCGATCCCGGCGACGATGCCGCCGGCGTTCATCGCCGCCTCGGCGGCAACCCCGGTACCGGTGCCGAGGTCGAGGACCCTGTCCCCGTGGCCGATCTCCGCGAGCTCGACGAGATCGCGCGCGGGCTCGGCGAAGCGCGGCGCGTGCACGCGCTCGTAGGTGTCGGCGACGCGATCGTAGGTACGCCAGTCGGTCATCGGGCGCCAAGCCTACCGGCAGTCCGTCGCAACGCCGCCGGGCTCGACGGCTGCCGGCCACGAGTGCGCGGCAAGCTACGCTGCGGGCCGACATGACCGGAACCGGAGGCGCGGCGTGACAGGCAACGCGGGCGTCATGGCGCTCGTCCTCGCGGAACTCGCCACGGGGGCCGCGATCTTCACCTGGTTGACGCCTCTGTGGCACGAGGCCCGGCGGACGCATTTCCGCGTGTTCGGGCTGGTCCTGACGCCGCTCGTCGCCCTTCCGGCGTGGCTCGCCGCCATGGAGGGATCCATCCCGGGCGACGAGCCCGGCGCATGGGCGGTCCGGCTCTGCCTCGCGACGTTCGTGTGCGCCGGCGCGTCGACCCTGGCGCTCCTCCTGCGGAGCGAGCCGCTCGGTCGCGCGTTCGGCCTGCTCACGATCCCGGCCGGGATCGGAACGCTCGTGGCGCTCGCCGGCACCGGGCGGCCGTCGTTCCCACTGGCGCTGTTCCAGCTCCTCGTCGGGGCGGCGTTCCTCGGCGCGGTGTTCGACGGTCTGTTCCTCGGCCACTGGTACCTCACCGATCGCAAGCTCACCCGAGGACCGATCGATCGCATCACCGTGATCGCGATCGCGACCTCGATCCTCGAGATGGTCGCGATCGCGACGAGCGGGTTCTCGGCAACGACCAGCCCGTCGACGTCGCTGAACCCGTTGCTGACGGCCGGCGCGCTCGCTCCGTGGATCGCCCTCGGAAGCGCCCTCACGACGCTGGTGGTCTGCATCCTCGTGAAGGCATCGCTCCGCGGGGACCGGCCCTCGGCGGTGCAGTCGGCGACCGGTTTCTATTACCTGGCGGTCATCACCGCGTTGACGGCCGAGGTCGCCGTCCGCGTCCGGTTCCTCGACTGAGCCATGCTGGTCCTGGTCGGCATCGTCGGCGCCGTTGCAGAGGCGATCGCGTGGTGGTTGATCGCGTCCCGGGGTCGCGATCTCTGGCGGCTCATGCCGCCGGTTCACGTCGCGATGGCCGGCGCAGCGTGGATCGCGCACCCGCCCCGCCTCGCCGTCGACGTACGTGTCGGGGAGGCGCTCGCGGTCGGGATCGCCGCCGGGCTCCTCCTCTACGTGGCCACGCGGCTGTTCGTGACGGTCGCGATCAGGTGGCAGCCCTTCGCGCGCGCGACCCGGGCGATCTACGGCGAGGCGCGGCCGATCCCGCTCGCTCTGGCGGTCGGCCTGTCGGTCCTCGTGATGGTGCCCGCAGAAGAGGTCTTCTGGCGCGGGTTCGTGCAGGCTGAGCTGGGCGCCGCATGGGGACCGGCGTGGGCGGCCCTCACGACCTGGGCGCTCTTCGTCGCGGTGAACGTGCCGAGCCGGAGCTTGCCGATCGTCCTGGGGGCCGCGGTCGGCGGCGCGGTCTGGGCCGCGCTCGGCTGGTGGAGCGGGGGGATGCTCGCGAGCCTGGCGAGCCATATCCTCTGGACGGGATCGATGCTCGGGCTGCCACCGAAGCCCGGGCGGGAGGTGTTGCTGGCGTGAGCTTCCTGTCCACGGCGGTGCAGTCCGTCCTCGAACGAGGCTCGTTCTGCGCCGTCGCGACCACCACGGCGAACGGGCCGCACTGCACCCCGCTGGTCTTCGCATACAGCGGTGGGCGTCTGTGGCTCACGACGTCACGCCGTTCCGTGAAGGCTCGCGCCTGGAAGGCCGATCCGTCGGTGGCCGGGCTGGTCCGCGACGGCGATCTCTCCGTCGCGTTCACGGGCAGCGTGAAGACCTACGACGCCCTCGATCGAGGGACGTGGGGAGCGGCGGTGGCAGGGGCGACCTCGATCGCTCGCGCGACGGCCAGGTTCAGCAAGAAGAACGCCCGCTTCTTCGCCGGCTACGCCTTCGACGCGCGCCAGGTGCCGCTCGCCTGGACGCCGCCCGGCCGCGTGTTCGTCGGGGTCGACCTCGAGCGGACCGCGCTCCTGGATGCCGACGGGGTCCAGGAGGGACGTGGCAGATGGGGAGGCGACCCGGCTTCGCACGCGACGTTCCGTCGCTCGTCGAAAGGCGAGGATCCGTTCGACGCGCTCCCGCGGAGCGTCGTGGAGCGGATCGGGCGCGAGGGGATCGGGTCGCTCGCCGTCGTCGGAGAGCGCGGCCCGGTCGTCGTGCCGGTTCGGTGGCGCGCCGACGCCACGGCGCTGTACGCGGCCCTCGCCGCCGACACGCTCGTGCTCGCCGACGCCGCCGCCGACGCGCCGGTCGCGCTCACGATCGACACGCCGTCGATCTGGCGAGCCCGCGACATGGTCGGGGCGATGATCCAGGGCGACGGCTCGAGCTTCGTCGAAGGAGAGGTCGGATCCGGCGCGAAGGGCGCCCACGAGATCGCGCGCTCGATCGATCCCGACGCCGACGCGCTGGTCCGCATCGCCCCCCGGCGCCTCGTGTGGTGGGAGGGCTGGACGAGCGGGAGCGCGTCACTCCGATGACCACCGCGTCGTTCTCGGTCGAGGTCGAAGCTCCTCCCGAGATCGCGTGGGAGGTCGCCGCCGATCCACGGAACCTCCCACACTGGGACCGGCACATCGTCGCGGTCTCGCGCCCGGACCGAGGGCTGGCACCCGGCGTGACCTACGAGGTCACGATGAGCTTCATGTCGGTGCGGGCGTCGGTGCGCTGCGAGGTGCTCGAATGGGAGCCGCCGTGGCGCTCGGCGATCCGCCTCAGGGGATTGCTCGACGCCACGGTGACGACGTCGATCGCGTCGCTCCCGTACGAGCGGTGCCTGCTGCGGCACGAGGTGAACTACGTGTTCAGGGGCCCACTCGGGCGGTTCGCTGCCGTGAGCGTGAACGCCGTGGGCGGCGCCCAGCTCGCGCTCCGCCACGGCACGCTCGCCCAGAAACGCGAGATCGAGAAGCGGGCGGACGCGTCGCGCCGACGCTAGCCGCGATCGTCGCGCAGCCGCCCTTCGGCGCGGCGCGCGCGGCGTTCGGCACCGCCGATCCGGCCGATCACCCAGCCGGCGATGAGCCCGAGCACGGCCGCGACGACGATCATCGTCCACAGCGGGAAGTCACCGTTCCACACGAGGAAGTCGACCTGCGCCCGATCGGTGTTCTGGACCACGAAGACCACGAGGAGCACGAGCACCGCGGCGAGCAGGAGCAGCTTCGCGTTCGGTCCCTCCCGGCGTTCGACCCAGTCTCGATCTCGCCCCCCTCGGCCGCGTTCGCGTTCCCGGCCCCGCTCATCGTCCCGGTCGCGGAACTCACCCTCGTCACGCATCGTCGTCGTCCCTCCTCGTCGGTGACGGTCGAGGGGCCATCATGCATGATGGGCCGCCGTGGGACTCATGCGGGCGACGTGGGGCATGGCGCTGGCCGGCGCGGCGGCGGTGGTCGGCCACGCCGCGATCCGGACGCGAGAAGGTCCGCAGGTCGATCGGGAGCTCTTCGCGCTCGCGAACGCGGGACACGGCGAGACCGCCGACGCGGTGTTCGGCGGCATCACCGAGCTCGGTTCGATCGCCGCGCCGGCCGCCGCCGCGGCGGTGCTCGCGGTCGCCGGTCGCCGCCGGGCCGCCGTGCACGGCCTCGCCGCGGCGGGCGTCTCGTGGCTCGTCCTGCAAGGGACGAAGAAGCTCGTCGAGCGCCCTCGTCCTTCCGACGCGTCCCCCGACACGACGCGCTTGATGATCGCTCGCCCCCGAGCGACGTCGTGGCCGAGCAGCCATCCCGCGGTGCTCACCGCTTTCTCCCGCGTCGCCGCACGCGAGCTCGGGATCGGCGCCGCGGGCCGCACGGTCCTGAGCGGCCTCGACCTCGCGGTCGGCTACTCCCGCGTGTACCTGGGGGTGCACTACCCGAGCGACGTCGCGAGCGGCCTGCTGCTCGGCCGCGCGGTCGCACATTGGTGGCCGCATCGGCCGATGACCGGCCACTAGACTCCGAACGACGTGATCGCCCTCCTCGCCGCCGTCAGCTGGCCCGTCATCGACCGGTTCCGGATCGGTGACCTCGCGATCTCGCCCCATGGCATCTTCATCGCGATCGGGTTCGCGATCGGCGCGTGGGTGTTCACCAAGCTCGCGCTCCAGCGAGGGGTGCCGGAAGACCTCGCGAACTCCATCGTCTTCTGGTCGCTCGTGGGCGCGATCGTCGGGGCGAGGGTGGGCTACGTGATCGCCCACGCCGGCGACTTCGACAGCCCGATCGAATGGCTCGAGGTGTGGCGCGGCGGCATCTCGCTCCTCGGCGGGATCGCAGGGGCCACGATCGCGAACGCCGTGAACATCCGTCGGCGGCAGCACCGGTTCCGGTTCTTCCAGATCGCCGACACCGTCGCGCCCGCGCTCGCGCTCGGCATCTCGATCGGACGGCTCGGCGACCTCATCATCGCCGACCACCTGGGCAAGCCGACGAGCTGGCTCCTCGCGTGGACCTACGGAGGGGGCACGATCGCCCCGCCCTTCAGCTGCGAGGAGGAGTTCTGTACGGCCCAGCTGCAAGAGGGCTACGTGCAGACGATCACGCGAGCGGGCGCCCGGCTCCTCGACGCGGCGGGCAACGTCGTCGCCGAGGGAAGCGGCGTGCACCAAACGGCCCTCTACGACATGGCGCTCGCCGGGGTGCTGTTCGGGTTCCTGTGGTGGTTCATCCGGTCGCCGAGGCGCGAGGGCGTCGTCACGCTCACGTTCGGCCTGTGGTACGGCTGCATGCGGCTGCTCGAGGACTCGGTCCGGATCGACAAGCGGTTCGGTCCGCTCACGGGCTCGCAGTGGACCGCGCTCACCGTCGCGACGATCGCCGCCCTCATGCTGATCTGGTTCGCCGCCAAGCGACCGCCGGGACCGACCACGCCGCCGAGGTTGCCGCTCCGGTCGACCGCGCCAGGGGTCGGCGTCGCGGAAGAAGATGACGTCGAACCCGAGCTCGCGGGAACGCGAGGACCCGAAGCGGGGCCTGAACCAGGCGAGGAGGACAGCGACTCGGAGACCGCGCTGTGAAAGTCGTGGGGGTCAGGGGCGCGGGCCCGCCGTGAGCGTCAGCGGTTTGCCGATCTTCGACTTCGTGGCCTGGCGAACCGCCTGCGCGGCCTCGCGGAACGCCACACTCGCCGGTGCGTCGGGCTCCCGAACGACGATCGGCATCCCCTCGTCGCCGCCCGCGCGGATCGCCGGCACGAGCGGCACCTGCGCCATGAGCGGCACGCCGAGCGTGTCGGCCGCCTCCTGGCCGCCGCCTTCGCCGAAGATCGCCTCACGCTCCCCGCAATGGGGACACGCGAACCACGACATGTTCTCGATCACGCCGAGGGGCCGCAGGTTCGTCCGTTCCGCCATCTTGCCGGCGCGCTCGGCGACCTTGCGGGCGGCCTCCTGCGGGGTCGTGACGACGACCATCGAGGCGCCGGGGATGAACGAGGCGAGTGAGATCGACACGTCACCCGTGCCCGGCGGAAGGTCGCAGAGGAGGTAGTCGAGGTCGCCCCAGTAGACGTCGCCGAGGAACTGCTCGATCGCCTTGTGCAGCATGGGACCGCGCCAGATCACGGGGGTCTCCTCGGGGACGAAGAACCCCATCGAGATCACCTTCACGCCGTGCCCCTCGAGCGGCAAGATCATGTCGTCGAAGCCGACGGGCTTGCCGCTCACGCCGAGCATCCTCGGCACGCTGAAGCCCCAGACGTCGGCGTCGAGCACGCCCACGTTTGCTCCCTCGGCCGCGAGTGCGACCGCAAGGTTGACCGTGACGCTCGACTTGCCCACACCGCCCTTGCCTGAGGCGATCGCGACGATCGCGGTGCGCGGCGAGAACGAGATCTTCGAGCCCTGCTGCGCGGGCGCCTGGCCGCCCCGGAGCGTCCCGACGAGCGACTGGCGCTGCTGCTCGCTCATCGGCGTGAGCGACACCTCGACGCGCTCGACGCCTTCGATGGGTTGAACGGCCGCGGTCACGTCATTGGTGATCCGGTCGCGCAGGGGACATCCCTCGATCGTGAGCAACACGTGCACGCGCACGATCCCGCCGTCGACCTCGATCCGTTCGAGCATGCCGATGTCTTCGATCGGCTTGCCGATCTCGGGGTCGAGCACGTTCCTGAGCGCCTCGCGGACCTGTTCCTGGGTGGGCATCGGGGCGTTCCTCTCTCGGTCTCGTCGACGTGCGGGTGGCTCGGCGTGATAAACACGGTGTCGACCGTGGAAATCCAGTCTACGACGGAGTCGCGTTGACCGAGCCCGCGCCCATCGACGTCCAGCCGTCCCCGGCCCACGTCCGCACGCCATGACCGAGCCCGCGCCCATCGACGTCCAGCCATCCCCGGCCCACGTCCGCACGCCATGACCGAGCCCGCGCCCATCGACGTCCATAAGGCCCTCGCCGACGACACACGGTACCGGCTGTACCGATACCTGCGGCTGTCGGGGAGGCCGGTGCCGGTCCGCGAGCTCGCGAGCCGTCTCTCCCTGCACCCGAACACGCTCCGTCCGCATCTCCGTCGCCTCGAGGAGGCGGGGCTCGTCGCGAGCGAGACCCGCAAGGGGCCGACCGTGGGCCGGCCGCAGACGGTCTACACCGCGGTGGCGGTCGAGGGTCGCGAAGGTCGCGACTACCGGTTGCTCGCCGACATCCTCACCGGCCTCCTTGAGGCGCCGCGCCAGCGTGATCGTGCCCGCGAGCAGGCGCGCGAGTGGGGTGCCTACCTCGTGGGGCGGGCGGCGCCGAAGCCCGGGTCGCGGCGGCCGGCCGGCCCGAACCTCGCGGTCCTCCAGGAGGCCCTGGCCGAAGCGGGGTTCGATCCGCGTTTCCGGCGTACGGGGGCCCGAACGGTCGAGATCTCGCTCCGGGACTGTCCGTTCCGCGACCTGCTCGACGAGCATCGGGAGCTCGTATGTGCGGTCCACCAGGGGCTGCTGGAGGGCATGCTCGCCGCGGCCCGCCCTTCGATGCGGATGACCGACTTCCAGCCTCTCCGCGATCGGAGCGCCGCGTGCAGGCTCACGGCTCGCGGGGCGTGAGCCTCGAGGCCACGCATCACGACCTGATCACGAAGGGCTCGCATCCGGGACTTGAGTCCGGCCGCCCGGCCGCCGATGGGAACACCGGGAGCCGGGTACGCCCGGCGTCGCCCGGGGGCTTCGGGCGCCTGGGCCTGGCCGCGACCTGTACGCAACGGGGGAGCGAGATGGAGACGAGCGATTCGCCGATCGTGCCGGAGTTCAACTCCTGGCTCGAGGAGCTGGTGAAAGGCGAGGGTTCGGACCTGCACGTCAAGGTCGGCTCGGCCCCGATGATCCGGCTGCCCGAAGGGCTCCACCGGCTCGACCGCGATCCACTGTCGCCGATCGAGACCCAGGCGATCGCCGACGGCATCGTGCCGGAGGATCGTATGGTGGCCTTCAACCAGCGGGGCGAGATCGACTTCGCCTACTCGGTCACGAACGTTGGGCGGTTCCGGGCGAACGTGTTCCGCCAGCGTGGCTCGCTCTCGATGGTGCTCCGGAAGCTCCGATTCGGGGGGCCGTCGTTCGAGGAGATGGGCTTGCCCGACGCGATGCGTGAGCTCGCGGACGCGCACCGCGGCCTGATCCTCGTGACGGGCCCCACGGGCTCCGGCAAGACGACCACCCTCGCGGCCATGATCGACTACATCAACAAGACGAAGCCGGTCCACATCGTCACGATCGAGGATCCGATCGAGGTGCTCCACAAGGACCACACCGCGTCGATCAACCAGCGCGAGATCGGCAATGACACCGAGGACTTCCTCACCGCCCTGCGTGCCGCGCTCCGTCAGGACCCCGACGTGATCCTGATCGGTGAGATGCGCGACACTGAGACCGTGCGCGCGGCTCTGCAGGCCGCCGAGACCGGCCACCTCGTGATGTCGACGCTCCACACGGTCGACGCCACCGAGACGATCAACCGGGTGATCGACTTCTTCCCCCCGTACCAGCAGAAGCAGGTACGTCTCGCGCTCGCGGGCACCCTGCGCGGGATCGTCTGCCAGCGCCTCGTCCCGACGATCGACGGGGGACGGGTGCCGGCGCTCGAGGTGATGGTGAACAACGGTCGGATCGCCGAGCGGATCGCCGACCCCGAGAAGACCCACGAGATCAAGGACGTCATCAACGACGGCGCGTACTACGGCATGGTGTCGTTCGACCAATCGGTCCTGAAGCTCCTGCTGGACGAGCAGATCACGGTCGAGTCGGCGTTCAAAGCGGTGTCGAACCGGCACGACTTCGAGCTCGCCATGCAGCAGGCGGGCCTCGCGATCCCGGCTTAGCTCATCTCGTTCTCGGGCACGGCGTCGGCACGTCGCCGAACGCGCGCGATCGCGAAACCGGCGCCGAGCCCCAATGCGATCCCCCCGACCCCCGTCAGGAGCGGCGAGGTCCCCGCGCGTTCGGACACCCCCGGTGCCAGCGCGAGCGGTTCGCCACCCTCGACGATCACGGTGCCGCTCATGCCGGGGTGATAG
>CAVSLX010000006.1:0-6851 GCA_963728735.1 uncultured Actinomycetes bacterium
TGCCGACCGGCGTGGCGTTGATCTGCGTCGGGCCGGACGGAGAGAACCAGATCTCGGTGGCGCCCGGCGCGAACGCGGAGCTCTCGGCGAGCAACGTGACGTCGGCCTTCGAGCAGGTGCACGAGGTGGGGGTGGTGCTCGCGAGCCTCGAGGTCTCGCACGGCGCCGTCCGGGCCGCGGCGGCCTGGTGCAGCGAGCATCAGGTGCCGCTCGTGCTGAATCCCGCGCCCGAGCAGCCCTGGGTGGGCGAGGTGGCGGCGCTGGCGGCCTACGTCACTCCGAACGAGCACGAGCTCGAGGCGCTGGGGACGCTGCCCGACGGCGTGGTGATCGTCCAGACGCGAGGGGAGGACGGCGTGTGATCCGACGGGCGGCGAGGAGGAGCGGGTGGCGGCGCCTCGGGTGCAGGCGGTCGACACGACCGGCGCCGGCGACTGCTTCAACGGCGTGTTCGCGGCCGGCTTGGCGGAGGGGTTGGAGGTGTCGGCCGCCGCGCAGCGCGCCGCGGCCGCCGCCGCCCTCTCCGTCACGAAGGTCGGTGCCCGCGAGGGCATGCCGACCCGCGACGAGCTCGACGCGTTCCTCCAGCGGGGTTGATCGCCTTGCGGGTGGCGAACGGCCGTCGCGTCGGCCTCATCTCGTCGGCGGCGCGGACCTGTCCCTGCCACGTGTCAAGAGGTTCAGGACATCGTCCGCGGTAGATGTCGGTAAACCATTGACACGCAAGGTGACGAGGCCCCGCACCCGAGCTCCGGTCTCGCTTTGACGATGGATACCCGCGAAGAGTGCCGACGGGCGGCCCGTGCGAGTACGGTGCTCCCGTGAGCGAGGATCGGCGGACGCCGCCGTGAACGTCGTCGTCCTGACCAAGTGGGTGCCGGAGCCCGAGGGCACCCCGACGCTCGGCGACGACGGGCTGCTGGTGCGCGAAGGAGCGGACGGCGCGCTCGATCCCGGCGACGAGTACGGGCTCGAGGCCGCGCTGCAACTGGTGGAGGCCGCGGGCGACGGCGAGATCACCCTCCTCACGATGGGTCCCGAGGTGGCGCACGCGGCGCTGCAGCGCGGCCTCGCGATGGGCGCGCACAAGGGCGTGCGGATCACCGACGACTCCCTTCGCGGCGCCGACTCGCTCGTGACGGCACGCGTGCTGGCCGCAGCGATCAAGCGGCAGCCCTTCGACCTCGTGGTCGGCGGCGTCGAGTCGACCGACGGCTACACCGGCATCGTCCCCGCGGCGATCGCCGAGCTCCTCGGTCTCCCGAGCCTCACGTTCGCCCGGGAGCTCCACTCTCGGACGGCACCCTGACGATCGAGCGGCAGACCGCGGCCGGCTACGACGTCGTCGTGGCCCCGCTCCCGCTGGTCATCACCGTGACCGCCGGCGCCATCGAACCCCGCTACCCGTCGCTGAAGGGCGTGATGGCCGCGAAGTCGAAGCCGGTCGAGACGCTGAGCGTCGCCGACCTCGGGCTCTCGAGCGACGACGTCACCGCGACGCAGACGGTGGCCGAGGTCACCGACGCGCCGCCGAAGCAGGGCGGCGAGACCGTCGAGTTCGACGAGACCACGGCCGCGCGGATCGCGGACCTCCTCGCCGAAGCGAAGGTGATCTGAGATGAAGGTCTGGGTCTGGGCCGACGTCACGCCCGACGGGCCGGCGCCGAGCGCGCTCGAGCTCCTCACGAAGGCGCGAGAGCTCGGTGACGAGGTGGCCGCGGTCGCGCTCGGTCCCGGCGCCAAGGCGGCCGCCGACGCCCTCGGCGAGCACGGCGCCACGAAGGTGTTCGCCAGTGACGACGAGGTCTTCGCGAACCACCTCGCGCAGCCGGCCGTGCACGCGCTCGCCGGGCTTGATCGAGGAGCACTCACCCGACCTGATCCTGTTCCCCGCCTCCTACGACGCGCGCGACGTCGCGGGGCGCCTGCAGGCACGCATCGGCTCGACGCTGATGGCGAACGCCACCGACGTGCTCGGCCCGGACAAGGCCCGCACGGAGATCCTCGGTGGGACGAAGATCGTCGACGTGGAGCTCAAGGGTCCGACGCCGAGGCTCGTGATCGTCCGCCCACAGTCGTTCGCGGCCGAGCCGTCCGGCGGGACCGCCGAGGTCGTGGAGGTGAAGGCAGACGTCCCGGACGAGCTGACGACGGCCGAGCGGGTCGAGCGGCACGAGGAGGCCGCGACCGGGCCGCAGCTCGAGAGCGCGAAGGTCGTCGTCGCCGGCGGGCGAGGGCTCGGCGGTCCGGACGCGTTCGAGCAACTCGACAAGCTCGCCGCCGCGATCGGGAACGCGGCGGTCGGCGCCTCGCGCGCGGCCGTCGACGCCGGCTGGGTCCCGTACAGCTTCCAGATCGGGCAGACCGGCAAGACCGTGAAGCCCGAGGTCTACATCTGCGCCGGGATCAGCGGCGCGCTCCAGCACATGGTGGGGATGAAGGGCGCCAAGCGGATCGTCGCGATCACGAAGGACCCCGACGCGCCGATCCTGAAGATCGCGGACCTGGGCGTGGTGGGCGACCTCTTCAAGGTCGTCCCCGCCCTCACCGAGGAGATCGAGAAGCGACGGACGGGCTCGTAGCCGCCGCGGCCCTCGCGGCCGTCGTCGTCGTGGCGGTGGTCCTGTTCGTGCGCCGCGTCCGGCCGCGCGTGGCGCTCGTCGCGAACGCTCGCCAGTCGGGACGCGGCGCCCCCACCGCCGACCGCATCACCCGCGAGATCACCCACGTCTTCCTCCAGAAGAAGCTCCTGCAGAAGCTCGGCCCCGGCCTGATGCACGCGTTCATCTTCTGGGGCTTCATCGTGCTGCTTCCGACGATCGCCGAAGCGGCGGTCGCGATCGTCGACAAGGAGTCGTCCCTGCCGCTTCTCGGCGGACGCCTCGTGGTTCGCGTTCATCTCGGACGTCTTCGCGACGCTCGTCGTCGTCGGCGTCGCGATGGCGTTCTTCATCCGCAAGGTCCTGAAGCCCGACCGCTTCCGCGGGAGCCACATGGAGGAGGCCGACCGGATCCTGCTCCTGATCCTCGCGATCGTCGTGACGTTCCTGCTGTGGAACGCCTCGCGGATCGCGCTCGGGATCGCCGAGGTGCCGGACTCGCGGCCGGTCGCGAACCTCCTCTCCGGACTGTTCGGATCCGGCGAGCGGCACCGAGGTCGCCGAGCGCGTCCTCGTGTGGGCGCACCTCCTCGTGATCCTCGGCTTCCTCGTGTTCCTGCCCGGCTCGAAGCACCTCCACATCGCGACCGCGCCGGCGAACGTCTGGCTCGCCAAGGACGGCCCGACCGGTCGCCTCGAGCCGAACCGGATCGACCTCGAGCTGCCCGAGGAGGACATCCGCTTCGGCGTCGCGACGCAGAAGGACCTGTCGAAGAAGCAGATGCTCGACCTCTTCTCGTGCACCGAGTGCGGCCGCTGCCAGGAGGTGTGCCCGGCGTGGGCGACCGGCAAGCCGCTCTCGCCGAAGCTGCTGATCATGGACCTCCGCGACCGCGTGGTCGCCGAGGCCGCCGGCGAGGTCGAGCTCCAGCCGCTCGTCCCGAACGCCGTGATCGACCAGGTCGTGTGGGACTGCGTGACGTGCGGCGCGTGCGTGCGCGAGTGCCCGGTCGACATCGAGCACATCGACACGATCGTCGACCTGCGCCGGAACCTCGTGATGGCCGAGTCGCGGTTCCCGCAGGAGGCCGCCCCGATGCTCCGCGGCGTCGAGAACCAGGAGAACCCGTGGGGCCAGCCGGCGTCGGCGCGGCTCGACTGGGCGAAGGACCTCGACGTGCGGGTGCTGCAGGAGGGCGACCCGGCGCCGGAGGTCCTGTTCTGGGTCGGGTGCGCGGGCGCGTTCGACGAGCGGGCGCAGAAGACGACGCAGAGCGTGGCGAGGTTGCTCGCCGCCGCGGGCATCGACTCCGCGGTGCTCGGCCCGCGCGAGCGGTGCACCGGCGACCCCGCCCGGCGGATGGGCCACGAGTACCTGTTCCAGATGCTCGCCGAGCAGAACGTCGAGACGCTGAACGGCGCCGGCGTGACGAAGATCGTCGCGAGCTGCGCGCACTGCTTCAACACGCTGGCGAACGAGTACCCGGACTACGGCGGGACGTACGAGGTCGTGCACCACACGCAGCTGCTGTCCGAGCTGATCGCGGCCGGCCGGCTCCAGCCGCGGACCGGCGACGGGAAGATCACGTACCACGACGCCTGCTACCTCGGACGGCACAACGGCGAGTTCGACGCGCCCCGCGATCGGTGATCGGCGGCGAGATCGAGGAGATGCCCCGGAACCGCGAGCGGTCCTTCTGCTGCGGCGCCGGCGGCGCCCGCATGTGGATGGAGGAGGAGTCGCCCCGCATCAACGACACCCGGTTCGAGGAGGCGGTGGAGACGGGCGCCGAGACCGTGGCGACGGCGTGTCCCTACTGCCTCGTCATGCTCGACGACGCCGCGAAGGGCAAGGGCTCCGAGGTCCGAGTCGCCGACGCCGCGACGCTCCTCGCTGAGTCACGCTTGCCCACGTAGGTTGCGCGATGGCGGAGTCTTCCACCTGAGGACAAGCCGGACGAGATCTGGATAGGTCCGATCGGTCCTATCCCAATCATCGATGACGACGATCCAAGGTTCATAGAAGAACGAGCTGCCCAGTCGGCCGCGAACAGGAAGGCACAGACACTCCACTCGGCTGATGAGCTCCTCGCGGGAGTTCGGGACGAAGACTGGCGTGTGCGCTATGAATCGGTCGATCGACTCGTCGCACGATGGAGTGAGGACGCGCGGACCGAGAGCTCTCGTCAAGATCGCGACTGCCGATCCGGATCGGCAGGTCGCAGCAAAGCGATGATGCGGCTCGACCAGTTCGATCCGGAGAGAGTTGAGCCCACTCTTCGAGGTGGCTTGGATGACCCACACGAGGACGTGCGCTGGTCGGCTCGATTCATCCTCTTTCAACTCGGGCTGATTGAAGATCCACCGCTCGATCTCGACTGAGTCACAGGCGGCTGGCGACTTGGATCGGAAAGCCGGGCGTGCGACGGATCAATGGCGCGTCATGCTCTCAAGTGCATCCAACGCGTCGCCGGACATCTCGAGTTCGTCGGGTGTCGGGCGCTCCCGGCTTTCATCGATCATGGATGCATTTGACATACTCCAGTCGATTCCAGTGGGTGCGCCATTCCTCTACCCATTCGGAGTCAGCGGTTCGCGACGAGTGAGTTGATCCAGGTCTCGACGACCTTCGACCATCCTGCCGAACGCGAGCTCATCGGCGCGATAGCGACTGCATCAGCGGCGATGCCATCGGTGGCACGGTCGACGATCCGTCTGGCGTGCTCGTCCTCGGAGGAACGTGGTCGCCTACGTGAAGGCCTTGAGGCCCGTGAGCTGCTCCCCGATCACCAGCGTGTGGACCTCCTCGGTCCCTTCGTAGGTGATCACGGACTCGAGGTTCGTCATGTGGCGCATGATCGGGTACTCGAGCGTGATGCCGTTGGCGCCGAGGATCCCCGTGAGTTCCGGGCGATCTTCAACGCCTCGCGGGTGTTGTTCAGCTTCCCGACGCTCACCTGCTCGGGCGCCAGGCCCTTCTCGTCCTTCAGCCGGCCGAGGTGGTAGGCGAGCAGCGTCCCCTTGTACAGCTCGAGCGCCATGTCGGTGAGCTTCTTCTGCGTGAGTTGGAACGAGCCGATCGGCTTGTCGAACTGCTCGCGGGTCTTGGAGTACTCGAGGGCCGTCTCGAAGCACGTGCGAGCCGCCCCCATCACGCCCCACACGATCCCGTAGCGGGCCTCGTTCAGGCAGGAGAGCGGTCCGCGGAGCCCCTTCACCTCGGGCAGCATCGCGTCGGCCGGTAGTCGCACACCGTCGATCACCAACTCCGACGTGACCGATGCACGGAGCGACATCTTCTTGTGGATGTCGTTCGCGGTGAAACCGGGTGAGTCGGTCGGCACGATGAACCCGCGGACGCCGTCGTCGGTCTGCGCCCAGACGATCGCGATGTCGGAGCAGCTGCCGTTCGTGATCCACATCTTCGTGCCGTTCAGGACCCAGTCGTCGCCGTCGCTTTTGGCCGTCGTGCGCATCGAGCCGGGGTCCGAACCCGAGTCGGGCTCCGAGAGACCGAAGCATGCGATCGCCTCGCCGCTCGCCATCTTGGGGAGCCACTCGTTCTTCTGTTCCTCGCTCCCGAACGCGTGGATCGCGTGTCCGCATAGTGAGCTCTGCACCGATACGAAGGAACGCAGTCCGCTGTCGCCGGCTTCGATCTCGAGCTCGACGAGCCCGTACGCGACCGAGTTCAGTCCGAGGGTCCACTCGGTGTCCAGCTGCATCAGGAAGAAGCCGAGGTCGCCGACCTCTTTCGCGAGCTCGCGCGCGGGGAACTCGCCCTTCTCGTACCAGTCCTCGACCTCGGGAAGGATCCGGCGCTGCACCCACTCGCGGGCGACGCTGCGGATCTGCTTCTCCTCATCGGAGAGGAGGTGGTCGATGTCGATCAGGTCGGTGGGCTGCAGGTCGGACGGGCTCACGAACCCGACCGTATCACCGGAAGCGAATCGCCCGGAACCTATTGCCCCCGCGTCCGGTCTTCTGTCCGTCAAGGTCGAGCCATAGGAGGTTGGAGATGACGATCCGTCGAAGGGTGACCGTCCTCGTGCTCACGGTGCTCGCCGTCGCGGCGCTCGCGAGCCCTGCGTCCGCGGGTGGCGGGCCAATCCGGCCCCGGACTGGACGGGTCCGACGATCACGGTCGATCCTGCTCGTGGTCGGTGTCGTGTACTTCTCGATCGTCGCGATCGGGATCGCGCTACGGCGAGACCGCCGTTAGCCGTTCGGCCGATCCCTAGGTGGCCACGA
>CAVSLX010000007.1:0-175606 GCA_963728735.1 uncultured Actinomycetes bacterium
CGGCTTGGAGTTCGTGCGCTCCCAACCGAGTCTCAAATTACTCGCCGAGATTGGCGTGCTTCTCCTGCTCTTCGATGTTGGTCTTGAAACAGACCTGAGAGCGTTCGCCAAAGTCGGGCTGTCGGCCGTCCTCGTCGCAATCCTCGGAGTTGTCGTTCCACTTTTTCTCGGCTGGGCGGTTGCGCTGTGGTTTTTGCCGCAAAGCTCAACCTTCGTGCATGTATTTATAGGCGCCACTCTCAGCGCGACCAGCGTTGGCATCACGGTACGCATCCTGAAAGATCTCGGTGTAACCAACAGCCCTGAGGGCCAGACCATCATCGGCGCCGCAATATTGGATGACATCCTGGGTCTAATCGTTCTCGCCGTTGTCGTAGGGAGCATCACCGGTTCGGCGCCCGGAAGTCACGCCACGTCTCTGTTTTCGATCGCGGCCATTATTCTCAAGGCAGTCGCCTTTCTCGCCGCCACCGTGGCGCTTGGGCATCTGCTTTCCGGTCGACTCGTGTCCTTTGTCACGCGAATGGGAGGGCACGGTGTATTGCTCATCCTTGGGGTGGCTCTCTGTTTCGCCCTTGCCTACGTTGCCGAATTGATCGGTCTGGCCGATATCATAGGCGCGTTCGCCGCCGGCGTCTTTCTCGATCCCTACGGGGTAGGAGTCCGTTCGGAGGCGGATGAAGCTACGCTGCGGGAGCTCTTGTCGCCAATTTCAGATGTATTCGTGCCGCTTTTCTTCGTGCTCATGGGTTTGCAGGTCAATCTAGCGAGCCTTGCCGACGTCTCCGCGCTTTCCTTGGGGAGCCTTCTGATTGTTGGCGCCATCGTCGGAAAGTTGGCCTGCGCATTAGGAGTGGTTGGACGCGGTATCCGTCGCTTGCCCGTCGCTATAGGGATGATTCCCCGAGGCGAAGTTGGGCTTATCTTCGCCGGCATAGGCACCCGAGTGATGCTGGAGGGGCAACCGATTCTGAGTGAGAATGTTTACTCTGCGGTAGTCGTGATGGTGGTCGTCACCACGCTCATCGCGCCAGCCGGGCTTCGGTGGGCTTTTGCGAAGTAAGGCAGGATGAGATCGATTTTCGTTATGAATTGCTGAAACGGGAATCCAACTGCCAAACGCCGCGGGCCAGCTTGCCCCCACGGCGAGACCAAATGCGATCATCGCGGTTTTCAAGAGGCCGAATTGCCACCACGTGAGGGTATAATTTTTGAACGGATCCATTTGCCTCTCCTATCGGAAGCGGATGCGCTTTCCGCGGGTCTTGTGGGTTGTGTTTATTGTTTCCAGCATTTATCTGATGTACGTGGCGTTTAAGCAGATGTAACAATTGCGCGCTGATTCAAATAAATGGATGTCGCACTGTGAACTTTCTGCCACGGCACTTTGTGCACACTGTAAAGATGGTTCCCGTTTCACAGGATGAATCATAACGACGTTACAACGAATTATGACTTTCACACTCGGCTGTGTCGTTTTAGTTTCCCTTTGCCTTGTCTAGTCGGCACAGCGCTTGCGCCTTTAACGGACTCGCTTGGCGCCGCCGAATCCAGCCAGAGCCGCAAGAAATATTTATTCTCAATACGGTCTAATATTAGACAACTCGTAATTGTGAATTCTGATTAACCAGTACACACTGAAGTGAATACTGTTCGAGTTTAGCAAGGCGGAGCTGAAAGCCGGGGCCCTGCGAAACCTTTATCCGCTCGTGTCTTTTTTGAAGCAGAATTCCTCCAGAGGGGTGACCATCGGACAATTTATCCGGCTCGATAGCGGCGATGAAGGCTACGTCGATCGGATCGGTTGGCGCAGCACGCGAATTCGCATGCTGCCGAATAAAACCGCAGTGGTGCCCAACAGCAAACTCGTTCAAAGCACGATTATCAATTACGATCTTCCCGATCCGGAAGTGGCGGTCCTTGTGCAGGTCGGTGTGCATTACGACAGCGATCTGGAAAAAGTTGAGCGGGCGACCAAGGAAGTCGCGAAAGAAATCATGGGCACCGTTACGGGCGCGGTGCCGACATTCGACCCGTTTATCCGCTACCATACCTTCAATCAATCGAAGCATTGACTTCACGGTCATCCTGCGCGCTCAACGATTCGTCGATAATTACCTTATTAAGCATGAATTCATCAAAGTGTTACAGAAAAGGTATCGGGAAGAAGGAATCGTTATTCCGTTCCCGATCCGCACGCTTGAACTGAAAGTCGATTCCGAGAACGCGGCGCGATTGCGTGAGTCAAACAGTGCAGAGGAGCACATCAATGGATTAGGATCGGACATTCGTAAAAAAAAGGAGCGTTTTATGAAACGGGGATTAAGCATTCTATTGTTCGGATTTGTTTTAGGTGTCGGTTTTCTCCAACGACTCATCGCAGGGGATGCCTTCTACGAAGTGGAGATGACGGCATGAAGAAAAAATTCTTTTCGCAGGCATCGCCTTCTTGGTGCCAGTCCCAGTTCTTAGCGCCGCGCTCTACGAACGCTTCAGCTCGCGCGTGACTCGGATTTCGCCAATCGTGTGCTGTCTGCAATGCGTAAGCAGTTTGGCGGGCATGATGAGAAGAAGAACAGCGGGAGTTGAGGTGGGCAAGACCAACGGCGGCGCGGTCCGACGCGCTGGTGCTCTTCGGTGTGACGGGGGATCTCGCCCACAAGATGATCTTTCCGGCGCTCTACGCGATGGCGAAGCGAGGCGTTCTCAACGTTCCGGTGATCGGCATGGCCGGCGACGGAGCGCTCTTTACCCGTGAGGGGGACCGAAAGCGGCTGACGCGCTCATTGCCGCAGATGGCTGCTGGTATAACCCGAGACTGAAAGATGCCACTGCCGATTGAAGATTATGCAGTGATCGGCGACTGCCATACCGCGGCATTGGTCGGCCGGGACGGCTCCATCGATTGGCTTTGCCTGCCCCGATTTGATTCGGGAGCGTGTTTCGCGGCGTTGCTGGGAGGGCCAGGACACGGGCGTTGGCTGCTCGCGCCGGCCGCAGAGGTGCACGGCGTCCGGCGCAAATACCGTGAGGGCACCCTGATTTTAGAAACTGAGTTCGACACGAACGAGGGCGCGGTGCGAATCATCGACTGCATGCCGCTCTCGAACGAGCGCTGGGATGTGCTGCGTATCGTCGAAGGTTTGAGCGGGCGAGTCGCCATGCGCATGGAACTGATCATCCGTTTCGACTACGGTTCCATCGTGCCCTGGGTGCGGCGGTCAGGCGACACACTGCTGGCGACCGCTGGGCCGGACACTCTGGAACTGCACACCCAGGTCGCCGTCCACGGCGAAAGCATGAAAACCGTAGCCGAGTTTCACGTGAGCAAGGGAGAGCGCGCCCACTTCTCGCTCAATTACCGTCCATCGCACGAAGCCACCCAGCGAGCCATTGATCCGGAGCAGACGCTGACGGCAACCGAAAACCACTGGCGTAAATGGTCCGAGCGCTGCAACTTCCAGGGACGCTGGCGCGATGCCGTAATGCGCTCGCTGATCACGCTGAAGGCGCTGACCTATGCGCCCACCGGAGGGATAGTCGCGGCGCCCACGACTTCGCTGCCGGAGCAACAGGGCGGCGTGCGCAACTGGGATTACCGTTATTGCTGGCTGCGCGATGCCACGTTCACGCTGAACGCCCTGCTGCTCGCGGGCTACCAGGACGAAGCGGTCGCCTGGCGCGAATGGCTGCTGCGCGCCGCGGCGGGTGCCCCGAAGATCTGCAGATACTGTACAGCGTCACCGGCGAGCGGCGTCTCGATGAAATCGAATCGGCTGGCTGCCCGGCTATCGGGGCGCGGTCCCGGTGCGCATGGGCAACGCGGCATCGCAGCAGTTCCAGCTCGACGTCTACGGCGAAGTCATGGACACGCTGCATCTGGCGCGAGCCGCCGGCCTGGAACCGGAGCCGGCAGCCTGGCGGATACAAGTCGCTTTGCTCGAATTTCTGGAATCGAACTGGCAGCGGCCGGATGAAGGCATCTGGGAAGTTCGCGGGCCGCGCCGACATTTCACCCATTCCAAGGTGATGGCCTGGGTGGCCTTCGACCGGGCGGTCAAGGACGTCGAGACGTTCGGGCTCGAGGGCCCGGTCGAGCGTTGGCGGCAGGTGCGCGATGCGATTCACGCGCAGGTCTGCGCTGAGGGCTACGATGCGCAACGCAACACGTTCATGCAGTCTTATGGTTCGCCGCATCTCGATGCCAGCCTGCTGCTGATTCCTCAGGTCGGCTTTCTGCCGCCCGACGATCCGCGCGTGCGCGGTACGATCGAGGCCATCGAGCGCAACCTCGTCGTCGACGGACTGGTGTTGCGCTATTCCACCGCAACTGATGTAGACGCACTGCCGCCGGGCGAAGGCACGTTTCTTCCCTGTTCATTCTGGCTTGCCGACAGCCTTGTGTTGATCGGCCGCCGCGACGGAAGGCGAGGCTTTGTTCGAGCGGTTGCTTGCACTGAGCAATGACCTTGGATTGCTTTCGGAGGAATACGATACGGGCGAGCGGCACATGCTCGGAAACTTTCCGCAGGCGCTGACGCACATGGCGCTGATCAACACCGCCCGTCTACTGTCCATTCCCGCGGGACAGGTCAAACACGCAAGCGAGAAAGGTGAGCGGCCTGCCGCCGCGACGCAAATATCATGATGTCGCAATGGGAGAAGAACGTGAAGATACTCGTCATTGACGTCGGTAGCTCTAAGGTCAAGTGCGTCGCTACCGATCACAAAAGTCCTGTTAAATTCAAATCCGGCAGGAAGCTGACCCCGGACCGGATGGTGCGGAAGGTTTGAAGATCACCGAGGGGTGGCACTTCGACGCGGTTTCGATCGGTTATCCCGGCGTGGTCCGCCGCGGCAAAATCATGCGTGAACCGCACAAACTAGCTAGCCTCACTTCCACAGTTGTTTCCGGTTTAAAAAAAAATCGCCGCGTAACGAGGGAATCGTAATAGCAAAGCGCTGTAAAATCGAGCGTAGAGAAACGGGCGCATAGCTATTTGGGCGTGTGAGGGAGTGAAAAGCGCTTGTAGTGCCGACCAATTATCTTGTCAGCTTTTGATGGACTGTGAGAATGTGCGTGGGTGTACTTGCGACACACGACACGGCGCAAAGACGGCAAGAGCCATGTTTACTGGCGGCTGGTGCGTTCAGTGCGACGGGGCGGCAAGGTCGTGCAGGAGACGGTGGCGCAGCTTGGGGAACTCGATGCCGAGGGGCGGGCTCGGGCCGAAGAACTGGCGCGCAGTATTTGTGGGCGCGCGCAGGAGCGCAGTCAGGGGCAACTGTTCGATTCGAGTAGACCCAGCCAAGCGCTAGCGGTCCAGCTCGACCGGGTCCGGTTGGAACGCTCGCGCAGCTTTGGCGCGGTGTGGCTAGGACTGAAGTTATGGCAGGCGCTTAAGCTCGATGAAGTGCTAGGAGAGCTATTGCCCCGCAGCCGTGAGGCGGTGGCATGGACAGATGTCGTTGCCCTATTGGTGATCGCTCGGCTATGCGAGCCGTCGAGCGAGCTTTACGTTGCGGAAAAATGGTATCGCACGACGGCACTGGAAGATCTGCTTGGAGTTTCAGCCGAGCAAATTTACGACGAGCGTTTGTACCGAGCCTTGGACCGGCTATTGCCGCACAAGGAAGGGGTCGAGAAACATCTGGTTAAGCGGCTGGGAGAGCTATTTGATCTGGACTACGATTTATTGCTCTACGATGTGACGAGCACCTACTTTGAAGGGGTGGCCGATCCTGCCATTGCCAAGCGCGGCTACAGTCGCGATCATCGCCCGGACTGTGTGCAGATTAACATTGCTTTGGTAGTGACGCGGGAAGGGATGCCGTTGGGCTATGAGATCTTCGCCGGCAACAGCACCGATGTCAGCACCGTCAAACAGATCGTCGAGAAGATGGAGGAGCGCTTTGGCAAGGTGAACCGGGTCTGGGTGATGGACCGCGGCATGGTGAGCGCTGAGAATATCGCCTGGCTCAACGCGACCAATCGCCGCTATGTGATCGGCACGGCCCGTACCGAGCTACGCCGCTTTGCCAAACAGCTTGCAGAGAAGATCGACTGGCGTCAGATCCGCGAAGATGTGGAAGTGAAGATTTGCCGCGGGCCTGACGGCAGCGAGACTTTTCTGTTGTGTCGCTCGGCGAGTCGGATCGAGAAAGAGAAGGCGATGCATGAACGGTTTTCCAAACGCATTGAAGAAGGACTTCAGTCCCTCGCCCGACGCATCGAGAAGAGCAAAACCGTGCTCGATCGCGGCGCACTGGAACGGCAGATCGGGCGGCTATTAGAGCGAAACTCGCGCGCCGCTGCGCGCTACTCCATTGCAATCAGTGAGGATCCCAGTGTACCCGCCAAAGTCAAACTTCGGTGGAGCCAACGCACTGAGTGGGACCATTGGGCCAAGCTCAGTGAAGGCACTTACATCCTGCGCAGCAACATCCACGACTGGACTGATGAAGAACTGTGGAAGACCTACATCCAACTGAGCGAAGCGGAAGCCGCCTTTCGGATTCATAAATCGGATCTGTGCATCCGTCCGATCTGGCATCACAAACAAGATCGCATCAAGGCGCATATTCTGATTTGCTTTCTCGCCTACGCGTTGTGGAAGACGCTGCAGAAATGGCAGTCTCGTGCCGGGCTGGGTGATTCGCCACGCACGATTCTTACCGAGCTGTCGCGCATTCACTCGGCGGATATCGTGCTGCCACTGGCGGACGGCTCCAAGCGGGAGTTGCGGCTTCGTTGCGTGGTACGGCCTGAACGCGAACAGCAACTACTCCTACAACGCCTCGGACTTATTCTGCCCGCACGGCTCCGCCCGCCCGCATTGAACAAAATGTAGTGCCGACTCTAAGACTTAAATCCTTGATTTTCCACAATTCCACCCCTCATAGTGTGGAAGTTGGGCTAGGGGAGGAGATATCTCCAGCCCCAGCCGTGGTTGCCTCAGATCGATAGGGTTCCGCATCATGCGTCGCACAAAGATCATTTGCACCGATGGTCCCGCTACCGAATCGGCCGAGATGCTTCGCAAGTTGGTGGAGGCCGGCACGGATGTCTTTCGTCTCAACTTCTCCCACGGAACGGTAAGCGAACACCAGTCCATCATACGCCGCATCCGGGTCGTCGAGGAGGAGACCGGAAAACCGGTTGCCATCCTTCAAGATCTACCCGGTCCCAAGATCCGGCTTGGCGTTTTCAAAGATGGCTCGGTCGAGCTTCATGCCGGAGATCGTTTCCGCCTCACAACCGAGGACGTTCCCGGGGATCATGAATCCGCATCGGTCAGCTATGCCAAACTTCCTGACGAAGTGAGGCCAGGTCAAAGCATTCTACTTGCCGACGGGACGGTGGAGTTCGCGGTCGAATCAGTCGCCCCACGGGAGATCATTTGCCGAGTCGTTCTCGGTGGAGTCCTTAGGAATCACAAAGGCGTCAACGCAGTAGGGGGAAGCTCAAGCTTGCCCGCTTTCACGGAGCGAGACCATAAGCTTCTTCTGTCCGGCCTTGAAGCAAGTGTGGATCTGGTTGCAATCTCGTTTGTCCGCTCTGCGGCTGATATTCAATCTGCTGAAGATAGTTGTGATTTTTGGCGGCGTGCAAAAGTTCCGTCTAAGATTTTAAAACTGGTCCTGGTTGTTTTCAAGCTTAGTCCAACGTTTGCAGATGTCCCATTAACTTCCCGGAAATCATGCAACACACCGGTATCACAACGCTGCTCAATTCGCGTTCCCAAAACGTTCCCAAGACAAAAGTAGAGCGCGCGAAACTAATTGAAATTACTAAAGACGGAAAGAAGGTGTTAGTGGCAGAAAACATCGATTAACCTCTTGCTACAAAACGAGAAAACATCAAATCCGATACCAAATTCCCAAGCTGGAGGTTTCGGGTTCGATCCCTGTCGCCTGCCCCAAAATTCCTTTTCTTGTAGCTGGCCGTCAATCTTTGCAGACTCGCATTAGCTGGTGATGTTGAACTATCCGAAAAAGAGTTCTCGAAATTGATTTCCATGGTATCGAGTGTGACTCAGTGCGCGAATCAAGCTTTTTATCGAATGCCGATCATAACCAGTTGTGAACACCGGCCAAAAAAGTGTCGTGAAAAGCGTTGTGAAATGAACGGCAAAAAGGGCGAAAGCGGGGGGAACGATGAGGAATTGAGAGGATTTTTTCCTTAAAACTTTCAATAAGTTAGCTGCAATTTCGACACATTGTGAAACACTGCCGAACTTGATTACGAATCAGTTGCTCTACCGACTGAGCTAGGGTGGCTCAGGTGGGTTTAACGAAGTGAATGATCGCCGCGATAAAAAACGAGCCTAGGTATGCGGCGATAAAATCAAAAAGGATCCGGAACTCAGGGATGTTTTCCAAGTACTCGTCAAGGCTCGAAGTAAACTAACATGAACTCGCCTAGGAATAAACCGAGTATGCCGATTATTAGAAAAAACAATACGCCGGATCGGCGTTCATAAGCTACTGTTTTGTCTGCGGCAAAGCCAGCGACGAAAGCGAGCGTCAGAGATATAAGCACGCTTCCTTGGAGGTAAGTAAAAACTTCTTGTGCAGACTCTAGCAAGCCGCTATCTCCTCAACAACTGCATGATTACCTCGGTGGCCTCTTTCGGGCTGTCGGCGCTGATGATCGCGGCAATGAGCGCGATTCCGCGCACGCCGAGATTTCTAACCGCGCTGGTATTCTCGCCTGTGATCCCGCCAATAGCATAGACGGGAAGCGCGCTGTTTTCCACTATTTATTCGTAGCGAGGCGAGTCCCTGGGGCGCGCCGAAGCTTGCCTTGGAGGGTGTGAAGTACACCGGACCGAACAAAACGAAGTCGGCGCCGCCTTTTTCGGCGTCGCTCAGTTCTTCGAGTGAATGGATCGAGGCGCCGATGAGTTTTTCCGGTCCAAGGAGCACCCTGGCTGTTTCGATCGGCAGGGAGGTCTTGCCCAACTGCACGCCCGCGGCATCTACCGCGAGCGCAACATCGACGCGGTCATTGATGAAGAGCGAGGCGCGGTAGCGCTCGCAAAGCCGGCTGGTTTTTTCGGCGAGCTCATATAGATCTTTGCCGCCGAGATCTTTTTCCCGGAGCTGAACCGCATTGACGCCGCCTTCCAGCGCTTGCTCCAATACCCAAAGCAGATCTCGACCGCGCGTCTGAGTTCTGTCGGTTACGAGATAAAGATCAAAAGCTGGAGTCGGCACTTGGCAACGCTAGTTCAGCAGTCCATCGAGTGGACTCGATGCTGTCGCATAGAGCTTGCGGGGAATTCTTCCGGCGAGATAAGCCTTGCGCCCCGCTTCGACTCCGAGGCGCATCGCTTCGGCCATGAGAATAGGATCTTTCGCGCTGGCAATGGCGGTGTTCATGAGCACGCCGTGACAGCCCATTTCCAAGGCGATGGCCGCATCGGATGCCGTGCCGACGCCGGCGTCGACGATCACCGGGACTTTGGCATACTCCAATATGATCCGAAGATTGTACGGATTGCGAATGCCAAGTCCCGAGCCGATGGGCGCCGCCAGCGGCATGACCGCGGCGCAGCCGATGTCTTCTAGCTTCTGTGCGGTGATGGGATCATCGGTGATATAGGGGAGAACCGTGAACCCTTCTTTCACCAAAATCTTCGCAGCCTCGAGTGTTGCCGGAATATCTGGAAACAGCGTACGATCGTCGCCAATGACTTCGAGCTTGACCAATTTTCCCACGCCCGCCTCGCGCGCCAGACGGCAGGTGCGCACGGCGTCGTCGGCGTTGTAGCAGCCAGCAGTGTTGGGCAGAATCGTGAATTTCTTCGGGTCGAGATAGTCGAGAAGGTTTTCCTTATTTGGATCCGTTATATTGACCCGGCGCACGGCGACTGTGACGATTTCCGCGCCCGATACTTCAATTGCCCGTTTGGTTTGCTCGAAGTCTTTATATTTCCCGGTGCCAACGATGAGGCGGGAGCGATAGTTCGTTCCCGCGATCTGCAAAAAATCTTCCATGATTATCCTCCGCCGACGAAATGAACAATTTCCAGAATATCACCTTCAGCCAGCAACATCGTACCGTAGCAATCCCGCGGCACAATCTCACGATTTCGTTCCACGACCACCCGGGCAGGGCGGATCTGCAATTCCTCCAGCAGGCTGGTAAGATTGAGCCCGTCGGCAATCTCTTTTTCTTCGCCGTTGATCTTTAGCTTCATCAGAAAGTGAAAAAACCGTATCCACTTCGACCACTGAATAGTGGCCAGGGAATACGGTTTCAAGTGTGCCCCGCTGACTCTCATCAGACGGGACTTTAACTCTCACGCTTCCCTACGCCGGCGCGACCCGGATCAGGTTCGAAGGGTTACCTGCAACTCGTCAGGCTCTCAGTCTGCCTCCGGCAGACACCCCTAGCATCGACTGGACGATTATCAGAGCAAAAATACCAAGTCAAATAAGCGGCGGCTCCAGACAGATAAAACGCTTTTTCTTGGAGCGGGTTGTTAGACTTCTGAATTTGCTTCTTAGGGCGCGACGATTTCCACTTCCAACGTGCCGATGCCCTCGACTTCGCCTTCGACTTTGTCGCCAGGCTTGAGAAATACCGGCGGTACCCGGGCAAAGCCGACGCCGGAGGGCGTGCCCGTGCTGATGATATCGCCGGGCTCCAAGGTCAAACCTGCTGACAAGCTTTCGATGGTTGTCGGAATGTCGAAGATCATGTCCCGTGTGTTGCCGTCCTGCATAACCTCGCCATTCACACGGCAGATTAGACGAACCTGCTGCGGGTCCGGTAGCGCGCTTTTATGGACGATCCAAGGGCCCAACGGACAGAAAGTATCGAGCGATTTGCCCTTGAACCATTGGCCGTGCTGGCGCTGTAATTCGCGCGCGGTCATGTCCAGGCACACGGTATAACCGAATACGTAGTCGTAAGCTTTGTCTTTCGGAATGTCGCGACCTTTCCTGCCGATGACGACGGCCAACTCGACTTCCCAATCGAGCTTTGTCGTGCATTTATGGTTGATGACTTTGCCCAGATGGCCGATTACCGATGTCGACGGTTTAGTAAAGAAGACCGGCCACTCGGGGTACTTAATCTCCAATTCACGCGCGCGCGCGCCTTCGTCGACGTGCTCGCGGTAATTGATTCCCAACATCACGCAATTCTTTTTGGGTAGAGGGATCGGCGAAATAATTTTTGCCTGGCTCGGTTTTACCAGCGCGCCGACACCCAGAAGTTTTTTCTGGTCATCGGCACTTTTGCCGGCGACGTACTTTTCCGCTTTGCGAGCGACCTGCATGGCTTTTCCGCCCGCTTCGATGAAGGCTTGCATGCTTTTCAAAAACGGCGGGTTGCCACCTTTGAGATAGCGCCGGTTGACCTCGGCGAGATCAATGATCTGCTCCTGCGGCCCCATTGAGCCCAGCCGCTGTTCATTCTTGCGTGAGTAGGTGACAAGTCGCATGGTTGCCTCCGCGTGAAAGATTTAGTTTTCTTAGATTCCGATGCCGAAAAGTTTACGAGCATTGGCGCCGGCAATTTGTTCGAACTGCTCTGCGCCGATGCGGGCCGCCCGCAAAGATGCCACCGGCTCGGGGTCGCCCATGTCGTAGGGGTAATCGCTGCCGAGCAACACATGCTCGGCGCCAAAGTTTTCAACCAAATATTCCAACGCCATTCGGCTATGGGTGAGGGTATCGAAGTAGAGCAACTTAACATACTCCGAGGGCGGTTGGGAAATTTTTGCCGCCGCTGGAGTTTTGAATGCGGTAGCCGCGCTCTAGCCGGCCCCAGGTATAAGGCAAAAAACCGCCGGCGTGGGCGAGCAAAAATTTAACCTTCGGAAAGCGTTCCAGCACGCCGCCAAAAATGAGCTTCGCAAAAGTTAGCGATGTATCGGTCGGGTTGCCGATCAAGTTGGCAAGGTTGTGGTCTTTCATGCGATCGGCGCCGATGACCTGGTTGGGATGGACAAAAATCAGCGCGCCGAGCGCTTGGGCAGCTTCCCAGAACGGGATCAAAAGCCGGGTCGTCGAGATAACGGCCGTCAATATTCGAAGCGATCTCCGCGCCGCGCAAACCCAGCTTGGTCATCGGCCCGTTCCAATTCAGCGGCCGCTTTAGCGCTGTCTTGCATGGGCACCGAAGCGAACCCGACCAAGCGCTTGGGATACTTTGTGACGGCTTCGGCCACCTGATCATTGAGCCAGCGGGCGTATTCGAGCGAATCCTCGGCCGGCATCCAATAAAAAAAGTAAGAGCTTGCCGGAGACAAAACCTGCATGTCCACACCTTGTTGATCCATGATCGAAAGGCGCAGCTCGAGATCGAAAAATTCCGCTTTGAGCTGGGTAAGAAAGGTTTTCCGTCGACGCGTCACCACGGCGCGCCCACGAGCGTCCTTTCCATCGTTAAGCCTTGGCGCGCGCCGATCTCGCTCGCCATTTTCAGGCTGTCCGGTGGGACATAATGCGCGTGAACATCGATATTCATTGTCGAAGTCAGGATCGCGTTTGACAGCGAGAGCTATCGGAGGGACGCCGCAATGTCAAGCTGCGGGTAAGCTTGGTAGGGTTCATTTTGGGAAAGATCTCTCACGAAGTCCACCCGAGTATTCTGCAGGGTTCGAGATGGCAAATGTTTATTTCAGTTGTCATTCCGAGTCGTTCGGAGAGACTCAGGACCGCAAGGAATCTTTCTGAATGTTGAGACTCGTGGCAGATTGAAACTGAACCACGACCGCAATCTTCCGCGTTTCCGTCCTTCGAATACGGCCAGAACTTGTTCAGCTAAACGCAGCAAATAATTTGCCTGTCGAGTTTGGCGGTGATAGTTTTGCGTCCATGAACCAGCGGCGACAGGAGAGAAAATCGCGTGACTATGCGCGAGGGCGATCGCATCCTCATCAACAAGGGCATCTCAAAAAAGGTCATGATTATTGCTCGGACCGAGATCCCGCATTCGATCGAGCGAATTTTCGTCAGCAAGTCAGGTGGCAAATATACCATCGGCCTCAAGGTGTGGAGATCGGATTACGTCTGGAATGAAAAAAACCAGATGTGGGTGCCGAAGCACTAGGATTCAATCCTCTCGCGCAGATTAGACTTTCCGCTGATCGACAAAGGAGACTCTGTCCAAGTCGGCGTTCCGCGGGTGGTGAGAGCAGGGCCAGCAATGTCTCCGACCGTGAAACACGACCTAAAAAGTATTTTGACAGATTTGGCGGCTAGGTCGCGGGCCGCAACTTGTTGCTCGTTTTCGGCGACGATTTGCAGGTCGCTGATAGTTGCAAAGCGATTCTTGATCGGTTGGTGCCGGCGGAACAGCGCGGCATTTAATTTCGAACGCTTCGACGGCCGTTCAGCGAGCTGGGAGCAAATCGAATCTTCTTTAATGACACCGCCGTTTTTTCCCGGGCAAAAAACTCTTGTGGGTCGACAGCGCGCCCTATTTTTATGCGCGCGAGCAAAGCGGGGAACTTGGCGAAAAGGTGCTTGAACTCTGGCGCGACGGCAAGAGGGATGACGCCGCCAAATTGCTGCTCGACTTGTTAGTGGTGGAGGGTTGGTCGCAGGAGCAGCTGGGACGGGCTCGATAGCGCGTCGCGGCGCGATCTGTTTGATCTACTCGGCGCCGAGGGTGGCGAAGACCAGGAAGACGGCCCGGCATTGTTGGCTTACTGCAAAGACCGGCCGATCGATTGGCCAAGCGCAAAGGCGCCGAGGGCAATCGGCTCGGTGCCTTGTTGGATCAGGGGCTTCCGGAGTGGAGTTTTCTATTGTTAACAGCGATGCAAGTCGATCGCCGCACACGGCTGTTCAAACGCTTCGAAGAAATTGGCGCAGTGCTTCATGTTGGCATTAGAGCGGGATCGCAGCGGCAAGATTTCCCGGGAAATTTGTTGGAGTTCGTCAGCCAACAGGCTGCGTCAAGCCGGGAAGAATGTGGCTCCCCAAGCGAGGGAAATGATTCTCGCCAGAGCCGGCGATGATCTGCGCGGCCTTCAGCAGGAATTAGAGAAATTGGTGCTGTCCGTCGGCGACCGTACAACGATTCTCCCGGACGACGTTGATTTGATGGTGGCTGACCGCGGCGAGGGTTGGATTTTTGATCTGACGCGGGCGTTCGGTGAACGGGACGCCGCTGCGGCGCTCAGTCAATTGGCGCGCCTGATCGCCCAAGGGAGAGCATCCGCTAAAAATCCTGGGAACGGTAGCGGCTGAAGTGCGCCGTTTGCTTTCCGCTCGCCAGATTCTCGCCGGGCGATTTGGCGAAAGTTTGGCGCCGTGGCATGACCTATCCGCAGTTTCAGCAAAGCGTCGTGAAACAAGGCGCCTCGCCGTTGGGGGACGTAACCCGTACGGGGATTATATGTGCTTTCAGCGGGCCGAACGCTTTTCTCTGAGCCGAGCTTGTTTTGTTCATGGAGCGGCTGTTCGAAGCTGATTTGCGCCTCAAGTCGAGCGCCGGCCAGCCGCGCATCGTCTTGAGAAATTGTTTTTGGAAATGTGCCTGGGCGCGCCGAAGCGCGGTTCCCGGCGCGAAAGCGGCGAGCATGAGGCGCGCGGCAATCGCGGTCGGAGTGGCGTTTCTGATCATTTTGCCGATCCAGCTAGCGGCTGGCGCGGAGATGGTCGTTCAGACTTGCTTCAGCCCGCAAGGAAAGTGTTCGGCGCATATTCTCCGCGAGATCGAAGCGGCCAAACAAGAACTGCTCGTCGCCGTCTATGCTTTTACCAGCGACGACTTGGCCGGCGCATTGGTGCAGGCAAAAAGGCGCGGCGTTGCGGTTCAGGTTGTCGTCGATCGGGAATTCGACCGGACCAACGAAAACTCCAAAGGAAAATTCCTCGACGCGCAGAAAGTTCCCGTCCGTCGCGTGGCGGGAACGATGTCGAAGGTCGGCGATAAAGATCCCGGGTTGATGCACCAAAAATTCGCCATCGTCGATCGCCGCGTCGTATTTACCGGTTCTTACAATTGGACTCATTCGGCAGAGAACCGAAACGACGAAAATCTGCTGGTATTTCGCGACGCCAGTCCGTTGGCCGAGGAATATCGCAAGGCTTTTTTCCGCCTGTGGGAGCGCAAACCGTGAAGGGATCGACCGGCCGGCTTGTTTTCGGACTGGTATCTGGCGTTCGTGCTCGGGTTTCTCAGCCATGTGCTATACCAGCGTTGGAACCCAGGCGTGCCGGAGTCGCGAGCGGACGGCGGCAACATTCTAAATCAATCCCGCCGGCCGCCGAATCGCCAAGTTTCCGCGGTGAGTTTTTTGCCTTTGGCGCCGAACCCGGCGTGGCAGGAGCGCGCGGAGCTTACGACTCTATCATTGCCCGGGACGTCGAGAAGATCCGCTCCTTCACCGGACAGCAAGCGCGTATTCGCGGGCGGGTTTTCCGCGTTGGTCATTCGGCAAAAAGTAACACCTATTTCATAAACTTCGGACCTTCACCGCGAGGCTTGACAGCTGTTATTTTTAACTCGGCCGTGGAGCTTTTCGAAAAAAACAAACAGCCGCCTAAACAGTTCGAGAACCGCGAGGTGGAAATCATCGGCTTCATCAAAGACCACCCGCAGTTTGGCTTAGAAGTTGTCCTGGAACATCCCAAACAGATAAAGATTCTCAATGAGTGAACGGCAACGAATAGACTATCGAGGCGTGAAACGCCCGGCTGGCGAAATCCAGGAAGAACTCAAAGGCGGTGATTTCGAGCTGCCAGGGGATTGCAGAGTAGCGATGGATAAAGGCGTGCGTCGAGCGAAATTACTACCTGCAGATATCGTTTCGTTATGGAGTACGTTCGAAAAATATGCTTGCTTACGCGTCAAACCCGCGCGCTGCGGAGGGCCGCATCTGTTGCGAACTGCTTCTTTCCAAGTTACAAGAAACATGGCTAGAATTCAGGTTTTATATATAGGTAATTGAGCGAGCATTGATTAAACATCTGGAGCCAAGCCGGGAGAAGGGCAGCAACACTGAACTGTCGCGAACCCGATTCCGGCTAGTTTGACATTAGCGCATTCTCTTTGTTTCCGACTCCCTTAACTTCGACATGGGGGTTTGCTCCAGATGAGGACCTGACCGCCCGCGCGGCCGTGCTGATGGACGCGGCGACTGGCAAAATTCTTTATCAAAAAGAAGCTGACCTGCGTTTGCCGCCGGCGAGCACGACAAAAATCGCCACCGCAATCCTGACTCTGGAAAGCGGTCGGAGACTCAGCCAGTCATTGACGGTTTCTAAAGAAGCGACGCGGGTTCCGGCTTCAAAACTCTATTTGCGTCCCGGTCAATCGGTCACGATCGAGGAGTTGCTCTACGGCATCATGCTGGCCTCGGCAAACGATGCGAGCATGGTGCTCGCCGAGGGGATCGGCGGTTCGGTCGATCGATTTACCGAGTTGATGACGAAAAAGGCGCACCAGATCGGCGCCACCAACACTCATTTTAGCAACCCGCACGGATTGACGGCGCCCGATCATTACTCCACGGCGAGGGATCTCGCCATACTCTTTCGCTACGCGATGAAGAATGTCGCTTTTCGAGATATCATGCAGACCAAGTTCAGCTCGGTCAGCACCACCGCCATGGTGAGGAAAAAAGTCGTGCCGCGGCGTATCTCGGTGCGCAATCACAATCGTTTGCTGTGGGGTTACGACGGCGCTCTCGGCGGCAAAACCGGTTACACCCAGGCGGCGCAGAAGTGTTTTGTCGGCGCCGTACAGCGCAATGGCTCGACCCTCATCATCGCGATTCTCGGCGCGCGCGATCAGTGGGGCGACACCAAACGGCTGTTGGAATACGGCTTCGATCACTACGACAGCTTAAAAGCGTCCGCCCCGACGGGAAAGAGCCCGACGATCGAACAGCAGGTCGACCTCGTTTCGAACGGCTGCCGGCTTTTATCGAAGCCGCGCAAGAGAATAAGCAGCCGAAGGTTTCGGAGGGCTACATTTTGCAGGTGGGAACGTTCCGCGAGCGCGACCGCGCCGAGGTTAATTTCTCGGCAGATGAGCTGATAAAGGCTTCAATATCTTTATCGAGACAAACTTCTTTGCTGCCGGGCGAAACCGCCTATCGTGTGCGCGTCGGCCCCTATCCTGAGTTCCTCGCCGCCCAAGAAACCGCGCAGGATATTTTGACCAAGAGCGGCCATCGAGTATTGATTTTGCCATTGCGCCGGTGCGCCAGGATTGGAGCGACGACAGCTAAAAACGCTGCACGAAGTCAAATCTCGATTACCATTCCATCTTCAGCCAGCGTCATTGACAGCGCATGCGTGCGCGCGAGCATGTCTTCGCCTAGATGGGTGAGTACGAGCTGCTTGCATTGCAGGTGCGCCAAGTTCGCTTCCAGGGCACGGTAGTTCACATGCATGCCCGGTTGCTCGTTGAAAAATGAGCATTCGCATAAAAACAAGTCGACGCCGTCGGCGTGCTCGATAAAGATGTCGGTCCAGGCCGAATCGCCGGAAAAAAGAATGTGCTTGCTTTGATACGCGACTTTTATCCCGAGCGAAACGTCGTGGGTTTGGTGCGGCACGCGGAAGGCAAAGATGTCCATGCCCACGACGTTTTGCCGCTGTTCCGGTGTCAAAACGACAAAATCAACGGGCGGCAGCTCGGCGGCGGGATTTCCGCCGCTGCCGTACATGGTCGCGTAGAGTTGGCGCACGCGCTGTTCGGTGCCCGGAGGTCCCGCGATCGTTAGCGGATAGTCTCGGGGCTTCCGATACAGATATTCGATAAAGAAAAATGGAATACCGCCAAAATGGTCACCATGAAGATGGCTGAGGATGATCGCATCCAAGTGCCGCGGGTCGAAGCCGGCGCGCTTCATGGCGAGCAGCGTGGTTGGACCACAGTCCAACAGGAACAGACGGTCGGTTGCTTCGACCAGATAGCCGCTTTGATTGCGGCCGCCGCTGCCGAAGGCGTCGCCGCAACCGAGAATGTGAAGTTTCATCGCTCGTTCCAACGATTTCCCGCGCATTTTCTAACGTCGCCCTAACACTATGTCGGCGCGCTTGCAACGGACCCTGCTTGCCTCTTGAGAGGCACGCGATTGATGCGGATGAAGTTGCTTTTAAGCGCGTGTGCGATAGATTAAGCGGCGTGCGAGTCACCAAACGCCCATTCTTCACCGCATATTCTACCAGTCTCTGGGTTCGCTTTCTCCGCTTCGGCCTGCAGTCGCACAAGAAACTGGAAGACGATTTACACAAGGTCGGGATCACGCCGCCGCAGTTTTACGTGCTCGCCACCATCGGTTACGCGGGTGGACTGCCCTTCGGGGAAATCGGTGCGAAGATGATGGTGACGGTGAGCAACCTGACCGGAATCGTCGATCGTCTCGAAGAGAAAAAACTGGTGTTGCGCAAACGCGACGAGAATGATCGCCGCGTCGTGCATGTCGTGCTTACAGACAGGGGCGCGAAACTTTATAAATCGACAATTCCGCTATTCGAGAAATGCGTCTCGGAAATTTTCGCGCCCCTCGACAGCGCGCAACAGAAAGAGCTCTCCGCCCTTTTGCGCAAGCTCCACCCCGAAGCGACAACAAAGTAACGGGTGTCCAGATCGTTTGTCCTCGCAGCGCACAATTTCCTCACGTCTTCGCTTTTCATACGACGCACTGGGCGTTGACAGCCGTTACGAGCGAGCTATAAAGGTTAAGACGTAAACTAATTTTCCTGCACGCGTGTCTTTCATGAAAAACGATCCCAAAAACCTGATCGGGCTCGAACGAGTCAAGAAATGGTTGTATGCGAAAAATTTGGAAGAACGGAGCAGCGGCTGCGTTCTCTGCGGTTCTTGCTACGGCCATGGACCGGCAAATCCGATGGAAGATGTGCCCGGACCCAAGGAGAAATGCCCGCCTTACGAGTTTTATCGCTTTCAGCGTCACACACCGAAGTCGCGCTGGCTGATGTCGCAACGGGTTTTTCACGGCCTCGATCCGATCACGCCCGAGCTTAAAGAAGTGATCTATGCCTGCACCAATTGTCTCATGTGCCAGGAGCTTTGCGGCGTGCGCAACGACGGATACGGTCCTTGGGACATCACGGTGGCGATGCGCGAGGAAATTACCGAGAAAGAAGGTCCCATCGACGCGCATCGGCCGATTTACGACGGTCTTGCAACAGCATGATAATCCTTGGGCACAATCCAAAAGACCAGCGCGGCGGATGGGCCGACAGGGCTTGGACTCAAGAAAGTGGGCGAGGCGAAAGCGCACTACGCTGCTCTTCGCCGGTTGCTCTGCCGACCGCGCAAGCGGGCGGCGGCGCGCGCGCGTTGGCCGGCATCATGCAAAAGGCGGGAGAGGATTTCGTCATTCTCGGTAACGAGGAAAGATGCTGCGGCCTCTATGCTTTCGATCTTGGCTTTCGCCGCGAGTTCGAGCGCTTGAAAGAGCTAAATCTGGCGACCATCGACAAAGCTGGAATCAACAAAGTCGTGGTCGCTTGCGGCAGCTGCTTGCGAATCTGGCGCGAATACGAGAAGACCAGCGACGTGAAGTTTCACGCGCTCCACGGCGTGGAGTACGTTCACGAACTTATGCGAGTCGGACCGGCTAAGATTTTCCAAACGCGTTGACAAAAAAGTCACCTATCACGATTCCTGCCATCTCGGCCGCGGCGCGGGCGTATACGACGCCACCACGCAGCATTCTGCGCGCGATTCCCGGAGTGGAACTGGTCGAGATGGAACGAAACCGGCGCTGGGCCTGGTGTTGTGGTGGCGGTGGCGGCGTTCCCGAAGCGGATCCAGAGCTGGCGCAATGGTGTGCCGCGGATCGGATGCGCGAAGCGAAGGCGAGCGGCGCGGAAGTTGTTCTGACATCGAGCGCGCTCTGCCAGCGTTCTTTTGCCGCGATCGAAGAAGCCCGGCTGCCGGCGCAAGACCTGCTCGAATTCGTCCATCAGGCGCTCTGATCATGCTCAAGGAAGCTCATTTCACGCCGCAACGAATGCTGTCGATGCTCGGCCTGAAAGCGGATTCGCTCGGTCCCTATGCGTTGATTCCCGGCCCTAAAGAGCGCAGCGACATGTTGCTCAAGCTGCTCGAGGCGCCGCAAAAGAACTTTACTTTTCTAGACTACGAGATGCACAGCGGTTCGCTGGACGGCAAGCGCGTCACGGTCGGCAACGGCGGGCGCTACGCGCCCGACACGGCGATCACGACCGAGATTCTCTGCGGCGCGGGCGCGCAGGCGCTCATTCGCGTCGGCAGCTGCGGCTCGCTCCAGGAAAACGTCAGGATCGGCGATCTGGTGATCGTCACGGGCGCTGTTCGCGGCGACGGCACGTCGCGCTATTATGTGGCCGAGAATTTTTCCACCGTCGCTCATGGCGACATCATCAATGCCCTCAAGAAAGCCGCCGACAGTTTGAATGTGCGCTATCATCTCGGCTGGATTTTCACGACCGACGCGCTGTTCCAGGAAACTCCCGAGCTGATCGAGCAACTCAACCAGCAGAATATTTCCAGCATCGACATGGTGACGTCGACCTTTCTCACGATTGCGCAGGTTCGCGGTAAGAAAGCCGGCGCGGTTCTCGCCGTGTCCGACGAGTGCTTGCACGGCAAGTTTGGCTTTCGCGATCCGCAGTTCTTCGAGGCGGAGAAGAAAACCATCGAAGTCGCGCGCAAAGCGCTGCATTATCTCTAGCGCTCTTCATTTGGCTGGATCCATCATGAGCGTCGTCCCAAGTCCGCTATTCGAGCCAGTGCTTTGGCAGGGCACGGGATTTCAAGATCCTCGACGAGATCCGCTTCCCGAAAAAATCGAGTACATGGAAGTGAGCGAGGTCGGTCAAGCGCTTGAAGCCGTGCGCGCGATGAAAACACGAGCGTTCGGCCAGGTGCTGGCGTTTCTTTACAGTGCCGCGCTGCTGGCTCAGCGCCACCCTGACAAGGACGCCAAGCGCTGCGCCTGCGCTTGGCGGAAATGACGCGAACAGTATTCGTCGCGGCTCGACCGACTTTCGATTTCCATGGCCTGGGTTCCTACTTCGAAGAATGGATCAGCGAGTTGACCATCGGGCAGCGATCCCAGAGAATGGATCGCCCAGAGCGCGCGGGAGTTCGGCCAACGGATCGTGCGGGCGACGCGTCAGGCGCGCCAAGCTCGCGGCATCGGTTTTGCCCAATCCAGCGCGCGTGATCACGCATTGCAACGTGAGCGGCGAATTGGTTGCGGTCGCGCAGTATTGCAAAGATTGGGTAAAGAAGTTTTCGTTCATCGCCACGCGAAACTCGGCCCTATCTCCAAGGCGCGCGCTTGACCGCATGGGAGTTTGCTCAGGCGGGAGTTTCGGTGTCGGTCATTCCGGATTGCGCGGTGGCGCAGATCATGGACCAGGGCGAGATCAACGCCGTCATTGTCGGCGCCGACCGCGTGGCGCAGAACGGCGACATCATCAACAAAGTGGGCACGTATCCATTGGCGCTGATGGCAAAAGAGTACGGCGTGCCGTTCCACGCGCTGGTGCAGGATCCACGCTCTTTAGCGACGGGTGATGACGTGCCGATCGAGGAGCGGCCCGCCGCTGAGTTGCTGACTTTTCAGGGACAAACGCTGGTCGGCGCGAGGCGCGCAAGACGTAAGCGCGCGCTATCCTGCTTTCGACTAGGACGCCGGCGGCTCTGATTACTCATTTAATCGGCTTCGACGCATCTACACGCCGGAAACATTCCGGCAAAAATATCAAAAGCAGGCGTCAGAGAAGAGCGGCGCGCCGAACAGCGCGGCAACTACGTTTTGGTTTACGGAGTACCGCCTAAGAATCAATATGCTTTTCTCGCCAGCGCGTCAAAGCCGAGCAAGCTGAAAGTCGTTTTGGTTCCCGAGATGCGGCCGCAGCTCTGGGGCGCGCAAATCGTAGCGCCCGAGCTGCATGGAGCGCCATGTGCCGGTGACGCTGATTTCGGACAACATGATGGGAACACTGTTCGCGCACGGCGAGATTCGCAAGCTGTGCCTGTTCTACGATACGTTGACGGAAGCGGGGCCAAGCGGCATTTGCGGTTCGCTTCTCGCCGCGCGCTTGGCGCATCTGCACAAAGTCGGCGTCGAATTGTTCAGCGCAGCCGAGCAACGCGGCGCGACTCTGGACCACGACGGGTCGACTTTTCTCGGGAGAAGTATCTGTCCGCCGGGCGTCAACGTCCTAGCGGTCGGAGCCGAAGTGATTCCCTTGGTCAGTGTTGAAGAATTAGAAAGACATGACCCAACGCGGAAAGGGAAATTATTCAGTGGGGCAAATTGCTGTTCGAGCGCCGGCTCATCAGCGGCTGGGGCGGCAATCTGAGTTGCCGCGCCGGCAAGGAATCAGTTTCTGATCACCGGGCAGCATGCGCCTCTCGGATTTCTCACGGCGAAGGATTTGGTGCGGATCGATGCGGCGGGGAAGCCGCTAAAAAAACAACAGCGTGCCTCGAGCGAAACACCGATGCATTTGGCGGTTTACGCGGGCACAGATGCGCAGGCCATCGTCCACGTGCATCCGCCGATGGTTCTCGCGTTCTCGCTGAGCCACGAAAGCTTCGTGCCGGTGAGCTTTGAAGAAAAGTACACCATCGGCGAAGTGCCGATCATTGCGCAAGACACGCCGACGGTAACCCAGCCCGAGAAGGTCGTCGAAGAACTCAAATATCATCCTGTGGTCATCATCAAGGGCCACGGCACGGTGGCCATCGGCAAAACTTTTCAAGAAGCGTTCTTGCTCACCGATCTGCTCGAGGAGGCGGTGCATTGCCAGTTCTTTAAAGAGCGACGTTGGCGCGTTCCGCGGCGCGCGCCAAGCGGCGCGCGCTCCGAGCAATCGGTTGGCTCCGGCGCAGACGGCGAGCGCTACGCGCTATTCTCCAAGGAACATATGCAAGCACTGGTGCGATAGCGCGAACCAGGACGCCCAGTTCCGCTCCGACGGCGCCGCGACTCAGCCTGACGACGTCTTTGACGCTTTTTCTCGACGACGCGAAGAATGCTTGGACGGTAGAATTCGTCGATGGCGCGATCTCGGAACTGAGGGCTGGCGACGGCGGCGAGTTTATGATCAGCGGCAAAGCCGAATGGTGGAACGCGGTGTTCAGCAATCGGATCGACGCATTTCTGGCGACGCAGCAGGGCAAACTAAAACTCAAACGCGGCGAGCTGGCGCAGTTGTCGCGCTGGTACAAACCATTTCAGAGGGCATTTGCGATATGGCAAACGATACCAGTTCAGTAGGCTTTTTCGCGGCGGAGATGTTGGCCAAAACGGCGGAGCGCCAGCCACAAAAGACGGCGCTGATCGCCAAAGAGGAAGAGCTGAGCTTTGCCGCGCTCGATCAGCGCGTGCAGGCTCTGGCGGCGCACCTGCAGCAAGAAGGCATTCGCCAGGGCGATCGCGTCGGAGTTCTGCTGCCCAACTCGACGGCGATACCGCTGAGCTACTATGCCACGCAAAAGATCGGCGCGGTTACCGTCATTCTCGACGCCCGGCTCAAAGGCAAGGAGCTGCAAGGCGTTTTGCAAGACGCCGATCTGAAGCTGCTCATTGTTCACAATCAGTTGTACCCGGAAGTCGAAGAAGCTTTCCAAGACATGCCGGCCGTCCCGGTGTGGGTTGTCAACGGCGAGGGCGAGCGCGGTTTTGAAAAACGATTCTCCGCGCCGGCGCGGACGCTGTGTCGCTGCCGAGCCTGAAAGCCGACGACGACGCGTTGATTCTCTACACCTCCGGAACTACCGGCGAGCCCAAAGGGGTCGTGCTGAGTTACCGCAATTTAGCGCAGTACCCGCTGGTCATGCGCGCCAACAACGTCACCGATGGGTCAACCATGCGGGGCTGTATTTTGCCGATGTCGCATATCGTCGGGCCGGTGCTCTGCAACGAATTGGCCGAGCGAGGCTATACACTGGTCATCTTCGACCAGATCAATCCCATCACGCTGCTGGAAGGGATTCAAAAATATCGCGTCAATGTTTTCGAGAGCGTGCCGATCGTGTTTCAGCTCTTGTTGGGCGTTAAGAATCTGGCGAGCTACGACACGAGCAGCATGAAAATCGCCGCGATGATGGGCACGAGCATTCCGCTGCCGTTATTGCGCGCCTTTCAAGCCGCGCAACCGCATATCAAAGTCATTCAGGGCTACGGCCTGACCGAGACTTCGCCGATGATCACGCTCGTGGAACCGGATAAAGCCGAAGCCAAGATGGGTAGCATCGGCTGCGCCGTTCCAGGTGTCGAAGTGAAAATCGTCGATGAAAACGGCAAAGAACTCGGCGTCGACGAACCCGGCGAAATCATCACCCGCGGTCCGCATGTCATGAAAGGCTATTTCCGCCGGGCCGGCGCGACGGCAGAGCGTATCCGCAATGGCTGGCTTTACACCGGCGACGTCGGCAAGCGCGGCGGTGATGGGTACTATTACCACTTGGGTCGCCGCGACGACATGATCATCACCGGCGGGCTCAACGTCTATCCCGCCGAGGTGGAGAACTTGATTTACACCTACGCGGGCGTGCAAGAAACCATCGTGTTCGCGATACCGGATGGCAAACGCGGTCAGGTCCTCGGCGCTGCCGTCGTTCCCCGTCCCGGGTCGAGCGTCAACGAAAAAGAACTCTTGACGTTTCTGCGCGCCAATCTCGCCAATTTCAAAGTGCCGGATCGAATTGTCGTGCGCGAAGCGCTGCCGCGCACGTCATCGGGGAAGACGATTCGGGATGCAGAGACCTGTTGGCATAGGCGGATGGCTCATGGGAGGAAGCGGCGGCGAAGAATTATTCGCGGCGTAAAAACGCCGCAGGGATAATTCTCGCCGTCACCGAGAATCGCAATTGGATCGAAATTTTCTTCGACGGCGACCTGATGCACACCCAAACCGTCAATCTGCCGGCCGGCAGCCTCTTCAATATTTACGTCGAGGAGATTCCGCACAAAACCACGGTCGATGAACATCCGCGCACGATGATTTTTTTCACCGCCCCGCCGATCTGCGCATTACCCGCGATGGCGAGCGCGTCATCGTCACGGGCGTCGCGAGCGACGGGGTTGCTTGAGGCGCGCCGTATCGGCACGCGCCAAAATTGGATGAAACGTGCAAATTGACAGGCTCATACGCTCCGCGAGTCGTCCTTATGAACCATGGTTACCTGCTCCTGATCCCATTCCGTCACTTGGCGGAAACGTGCACGTCTGGGCATTGCAGCTCGACGAATTTGCTTTCGACGCCGCTCTTTGGCACAGCCGACTTTCGCCAGAGGAGCAAACCCGCGCTGCTAGATTCAAGTTCGCCAGAGATCAACGGCGCTATGTGATCGCGCATGCTGCGCTGCGCGATATCTTGGCCGGCTACGCGCATGCCGCCGCCGCAAGCTTGCGGTTCAACGAAGGTCCGAACGGCAAACCGAAGTTGGCCCCGCCCTTCGACGCAAGCGGCATAGAGTTTAATCTTTCTCATTCGCACGAGAGAGCCTTGCTTGCTGTCAATCAGGGCCATGAAGTCGGCGTCGATATCGAATTCGCCAAGGCGGATTTTGAATTTCTCGACGTTGCGAGCCACTTTTTTACAAAACAAGAGGTAACCGCGTTGCGTGCGCTCCCGCCGGCGCTCCAGCGCCAAGCTTTTTACAAATGTTGGACCAGCAAAGAGGCTTTTTTGAAAGCCAAGGGCACCGGTCTATCGGGTGAATTGGATGAGGTAGAAATCCTGCTCGTCGGCGAGCATGTCCGAATCAAGGCATCCGTAGCCGGTTGGTCGCTGGTAGAATTGCCTCCCTCCGGCGGCTATGAGGCCGCGCTTGTGACAAGGAGTAAACCCGTAAAGATTTTTTGCTATCACTGGAACCTGCCGTGGTAGTTACGCTTCTTTGAACCGAGAAAAGCAGGGAAAGAAATCGGCGTACCTGGGCTTCGCTGAGCTTGGAATTAGATGGCTTCGGTGTAATCAGCATGGGTAAGTTGATTGGCTACGTGACAGTTCACGGACCTGAGATCTCGCGAATAGAGCTGCATTTTCTTAGATTTAGCCCGTAACGGAGTGATCCGTTACGGGTGTTGTTTTGCCGCTGGCATTGGCGAAACCTAGGTGCTAGACTTCCGCCGCGTGCTGATCAGAGACCTGTCCGCTAATTCCGTCTCGCAAGAACGCCCGCATTGGATTCTCGTCAGGGCCACGCGTATGCAATACTTAGCCATTTGCGAGGACGATCTCTTATTTCAGTTTATGCGCAATGTTGCGCCGAGCAGGGAGAATCCGTTATTTGGTCCCGGTCGAAACGGTGGCGCGCGCGATCAAGCGGCAAAGCGGCAAGGCGTCGCCAGGGAGATCTGCTAAAGGAGGAAACCTACAAAAAACTCAAACTGCGCCATGTCGACCAGGCCATTGTCTTTATCCGTGATACTGAAATTCAGGAACGCGTCTGCCGGCTGTTACGCGAATTGGATAAAAGCGTGTCGATCGTTTCGCTGACATCGGGTAACAACGGCAGAAAGAGTCCAGTGATCCGTTGCTGCGACATTTGAGCTGCCGGATATTTTCCAAGAATTTTGCGCCTCGCAACTGCTCAACACGATGAACGTAAAAAAAGTCGAGCGCATTCGCTCGCTGTTCGCCGAGGGCAAGAAGATCCATATTCTTCTGCAGCACGATCCTGACCCGGATGCGATCGGCAGCGCGTTGGCGCTGCGTGAGCTGCTTGGACGTAATCGAGCGACCACGCCGATCGTTACTTTCGGCGAGATCACGCGTCCGGAGAATTTGACGATGATTCGCTTGCTCGAAATCCAGATCGACCGGATTACCTATGAGGATCTCCACAAAGCCGGCGCACGCTTGGCGTTTGTCGACGTGCAGCCGCCTTATTTCGACTCAACCGTTGGGTCGGGTCGACCTCGTCGTCGACCATCATCCCAAGCGGAATTCATTTAAATCCAGGTTTGCCGATCTGCGCACGGCGTACGGCGCGACTTCGACGATTTTTACCGAATATCTGCGCGCGGCGGGCATGGAACCGTCGCAGCGGCTGGCCACGGCCTTGGTCTACGGCATCAAGACCGACACGCTGTTTCTCGAGCGCGGCAGCAATTTGGCCGACTTGAGCGCATTCAATTTTCTCTATCCACTCGCCAACAAAGCGATGATCACCCGGATCGAGCGCCCGGCATTGCCGCGAGAAGATCTCGAAGCGATGGGGCGGGCGTTGAGCCATCTGCAAGTCGATAGTAGCCTTGCGGTTGTCCACCTGGGCGAGATCAACCGCGAGGACGTGATACCTCAGATGGCGGAATTTTGCTTGCAGATCGAGGGCGTCGATTGGAGTGTCGTTTCCGGCCTGGTCCATGATCGGGTCGTCATTTCGGTGCGCAATGTCGGCTATGTCAAGAGCGCCGGCGAAATCATGAAGAAGCTTTACGATGACATCGGCAGCGCGGGTGGACATCGAGCCATGGCCAAGGCAGTCGTGCCGTTGGATCGATTCAAGGAAAAATTCGGCGAGGTGAGCGAAAGGGTCATTCGCGATGCCATACTACCGATGATCGGTGACCGCGATCAAATCGAGCTTCAGCTCCATTGATTTCTTGCCGCAAGTTTTCATTTCCTTTCATCGGAGCGCTATGCTGTTACAATGGGTGTAATTCTCCCCGTTGACAATGCCTAGCTTGACAACTCCCGCCTCGCGGGACTAAGGGTGAAGCAATGACAACTGCACACGGAGGTTTTTATGCCTAAGATTCGCCATCTCGCAATTCGCACCGAAGACACCGGAAAACTTGCAACGTTTTACATGGACGTTTTCGAGATGCAGATGTTACACAAAGACAAAAACGAGGGCGGCGCGATTTATCTCACTGACGGTTACTTCAATCTTGCGATTTTGCCCAACCACGAGCAGCAATCGCCCAACGGCCTGTATCATTTCGGCTTCGAAGTGGAGAATGGGGAGAAAATCGTCGAGAGAATGAAAAAGTACAATCCCAACAAGCTGCCAAAACAGCGTCCCAACGGACGGCCTTATGCCGAGACCCGCACCTCGGATATCGATGGCAACTATTTCGATATCTCCGAGCATGGATTTCTAAAAAGTGGAGCCGGTCGGCGAGAAAAAAGACGCGAGTTAGCGCGCGTCTTCTCAACTACATCCAGTGACGGAGATGTGGCAGTCGCGCGCGCCAAGCGAGGGTGACCGCTGACAAGTCAGCCGTCCACAAGTTCTGTTGGCGCCTAATGTTCGGCAGTGTCGCCGTAGTCGGACTGCTACTCACGGTCATCGTCGCCGAGCCGGCGGCCGCGCAAATCAAGTCGAATCTGTCTTCGAGCGTCACCAGCGAAAGCATGACCGCACGTCTGGGTGGCGCGCGAGCGCGGGCTATTTAAAAAGCACGGCCTCGACATGCAGTTCATCTTCATGCCGCGAAATCCGCTGGCGATCGCCGCGTTGCTCGCCGGCGAGATCGACGCTGCGATCATCGGTCCGGGCCACCTCGTCAATGCTGGCCTGAGCGGCGCAGAACTGATCGGCATCGCCAATTTTTTTCAGAAACTCGACTTCCGGCTTAACACCCGACCCGAAATCAAGAAGTCGAAGATCTGCGCGGCAAGCGGATCGCGATCAGCGGTCCGGGCTCAACCTCGCATTTGGTCGACGTTGCTCGCTTCCAAGGGCTTAATATCGATCCGACGCAGGCCCAGATTACCTTTCTGACAATACCCGGCACGGAGATGAACCGGCGCTTGGCGCTCGAAAGCGCGCAGCGTCGATGCAACGACGCTTAGAGGCGCGGTGGGCGATCTCTACGGCGACAAGGGCTACACTGTGCTCTACAATTTCAAAACTACCGGCGTGACTTTGCCGCAGAACATGGCTGGTGACGAGCCGGCGCACGCCGCGGCGAAACCGCAGGTGATCGAAGCCTATTTGAAAGCCATGATCGAAGCGATCGCGATTGACCGTCGATCCCGCGAACAAAGAACTGGTGAGGCGGCTGCATCGCGACGAATCTGCGTTTGCCTAGCAATCCGGCGACGCCGAAGAGTCCTATCAGGCGGTGGTCAACTCCTACGAGCGCGTGCCGCAACCGAACCTAGAAGGGATGAAGCGGCTGCAGAAGCTGCTGGCGCAGCTCAACCCCAAGGTCGCCGAAGTGCGCGTCGAAAATCTCATCGACAATTCGTTCATGAACAAGCTCGAAAGCTCGGGTTACATTCAGAGCGTCTACAAAAAACATTGAGATTTGGCCGGTCGGCAATGCGTTCGCCGCGATATCCAGACGAGGTGAGCAACTGTGAGAACTGAAAACATCCCCGTGGTCGTGGTCGGCGGTGGCAGTGCCGCGTTCGAGGCGGCGGTTGCGGCAAAACAGGCGGGCGCGCCGAAAGTGGTCATGCTTGAAAAAGCGCCGGAACCGGAATTCGGCGGCAATGCGCGCTTCTCTCACACCGGGTTTCGCTGGGTATTTTCCGGCGCCGAAGAGATTCGCCAGTTCCTGCCGGACATGGATGATGCGATGTTCGCGAAACTTCACATTCCGGCTTACACGGCCGAACAATTTCATGGCGACTTGCAGCGTGTGACCCGCGGTCGGATCAATAAAGAATTGTCCGACGTATTGGTTTCGCAGTCGACCGCGGCAATTCACTGGATGCGCGAAGTCGGCATCAAATGGGACATCGACAGCCATGTCATCATCGACGGCCGCTACTATTTCGAGCCGGGTATGGTGATTCACCCCACCGGCGGCGTCGGCGGCGGTCTCGATCAGCTCATGCAATGGCGCGAGATCGCCACCAAGATGGGCATCGAGCTGCGTTACGAGTCGAAGGTCGCCGCTCTGCTCGGCAACGACCGTCATATCGACGGCGTCAGGGTGTCCGATCCCAACGAAGAGTATGAGATTCGCAGCGGCTCGGTGATTCTCTGTGCCGGCGGCTTCCAGGCCAGCGCGGAAAAGCGCGCGCGCTATCTCGGCGCCAATGCTGATCTAATGAAAGTTCGCGGCAGCAAACATGATACCGGCGAAGTGCTGATGATGGCGATCGATTTGGGCGCCAAGACTGCCGGCCATTGGCAAGGCGCTCATGCGACGCCGATCGATGCCACTTTTCCCGACGTCGAAATCAGCAACAAGGCCAACCGCTACGGCTACACCTACGGCATCACGGTGAATTCCTTGGGCCAGCGTTTTTTCGACGAAGGCGAAGCGCGCCATTCCTACACTTACGCCAAGACCGGTTGGGCGGTGCTGGGACAGCCAGGCGCGGTCGCCTACCAGATCTACGATCAGAAGGCGACGCATTTGTTGAACAAGCGCTACTACGAATTCTCGCATCCCATCGAAGCGCACACGATCGATGAACTGGCGGCGAAGATCAGCATCGAGCCCGCGGTGCTGAACCATACGATTGGCGAATTCAACAATGTCCATCCGCAAAGACATTCCGTTCGACGCGACGAAATTGGACGGGCGCTGCACCGAAGGGATTTCGCCAAAAAAATCCAACTGGGCGGACACCATCGACAAGCCGCCCTACTGGGCCTACGCGATCACCGGCGGCATCACCTTTACCTTCGGTGGCTTGCAGATCAACACCCAAGCGCAGGTGCTCAACACCTCCAACAATCCGATTCGCGGCCTGTTCGCGTCGGGTGACATCGTCGGATTGTTCTTCCACAACTATCCATCCTGCACCGGACAGACACGCAACGTGGTTTTCTCCAGATTAGCCGGAAGAAACGCGGCTGCGCAGGGATTGTAGACGCGGAGTAGGTCATTCTGAGTAGCCTGGATGAAGTGAAACGTAATCCAGCGAATGCCTGGATTACGCTGAGGCCTCCGGGCGACGCGAGAGGTCACGAGGCTCGCATGGTCGGACAAAGACGTTGCAACGATGGGCGAAAGTCATGGACAACATTTGTCTGGATTGTTTTGGTTATCGTGACTGGCTCGGCCTCGGCGCGCGAGATCGCAGGGCCGCGACATATTTTTTTTGACGGCAAGACGATGCGCTTCTCGTCGCCAGCGGACCCGGCGCGACCACGGACATCAGCGCGCGCTTGGTCGGGCGCTACTTGGGCAAACACATGCCGGGCAATCCGAACATCATCGTACAAAATATGCCGGGCGCGGGCGGGGTTGTCGCGGCCAATTATCTATTACAACGTCGCCAAACCGGACGGCCTCACGATCGCCGCAATAAGCCGCGCGAATTACATCGAGCAAATAGTTGGCCGGCCGGAGGTGAAAACCGATTTTCGCAAACTCAGTTGGATCGGCAGCTTCAACAAGTCGCCGATGATGGTCGCCTGCCGGTCGGACACCGAGTACAAAAGTATTGCGGCCATACGCGCGGCAAAAACGCCGCCGCGTTTCGGTCAATCGGGGACGGGAAGTATCAGCTTCGTGTTCGCCAATTTGATGGAAAGGATTCTCGACTTAAAAGTAAAGAACGTTACCGGTTTTAAATCCGGCCGCGATACCGACTTGGGACTGGAGCGGGGTGAAGTGGATTGCCGGGCGACCTCCGACATCACGGTTATCCGCGAGCCGTGGAACCGTTGGGTCAAGGAAAACTACGTCACGTTCGTCGTCCAGCAGGGACCGGACAAGAGCGCGCTGTTGCCGCCGGTTCCCACGATCGTGGAGCTCGCGCGCCCCGAAGCGAAGCCGTATCTCGATCTCATGAATGTCATGCTCGCGTACACCGAATTCGACCGGCCTTTTGCCGCGCCGCCCGGGGTGCCGAAGGAACGGCTGCAGATTCTGCGGGAAAGTTTCGAGCGCATGTTAAAAGACGGCGAGTTTGCCGCTGAAGCAAAAAAACTCTTGGACTGGGACGGCGCGACTTATCTCAGCGGCGAGCAGCTGCAAAAGAAGATGATCGATACGATTACTCAGCCTCCCGAGGTCATCAAACGAGTCAAGGAAATATTGGCGGAGTCGTAGCCGAGCACCTGCTTTGATCAAAAACCACGATTCGCAGTTCGATCCGTTCAGATTTCGACAACTCCCACTCCATTCCGAGCGGTTAGTTTAGTGCCGTAGCGCTGAGAGAGGCGGGCAACTCGTTCAATCACGCGATGGGCCACCTCGCCTTCGGCAAGCAACGGCCGGCCTCGTTGCGGCCGCGGTCGGCCAAAGCCTTGGTCGATGGGATGAATTCTGATCTCCCTGAGTTTTCCACCATGGAACTCGCAGACGGCGAACATGTTTTCCCAATAGGCCGGATCGCTGGGATGACCTTTCTTTCCGCCGGCGGTGCGGGCGTCGAGGAAATCAGACGGCGTCGCTCTTAGATCGAGATCGAATCTTTCGTAGGCGTCGGCGGGGAAAAATCCGACGGTTTCGTTTTGAAAAATGAAATTGCCGACGCTGTAGAAAATCGGCTTGCCTTGGTAGATCTCAATGCCCATGGGAAAATGCGAGCCGTGGCCGACGAACACGTCGGCGCCTTCGTCAATGGCCTGGTGCGCGAAGCGGGTGACGAAGTCGGCGGTTTCTTGTAGTTCCGCCCGGCTGCTTGCGGTAAGCAAACTTGCGCCGCCAAACTCGTGGCAGTGAACGCTCACGACTAACCAATCCGCCTGGCGCCGCGCCTCGCGAATCCAGCGCAAATTATCTTGCAGGTCGCGCTCGTTGGCTTTGGTTTCGATGGCGAAACCCTCGCCGAGCACGTAACGATTGCCTAACAAGCTCAGTTCAGCAGATTTTGCGTCGGGAATTTCCTTGTCGCTGTAGAAGTGCTTGCGCGCCCGTTCGTGGCCTTTCTCGAAGCCGAGTTCCCGGCTGATGCGTTTAAGTTGATCGAACGCCGCGCCATCGACGTGGTAGGTGGTTTGAAAGCCCAACGGATTAATCCCTGGGCGGCCGCGCAGGTCCGGCCGCTGCTCGCCCGCTTGATTCCAGGGTCTGAATGTCGCGGTCGCCGCGACGAGGGCGACTCGGCCGTTGGGTGTGTCGAGATAAGCGGGCGCGCGCGCTTCGGCGAGATTCCGCCCGGTGCCCGCATGCGCGATGCCGGCGTCGTCCAGATGTTTAATATTCGCCAGAACGCCGCCTTCGCCGTAGTCGAAGGCATGGTTGTTGGCGCACGAGACCATATTGATGCCGAGCCACTTCAAATCCTCGAGCAACTTAGGCTCGGTGGTCATGAAGGTTCCTTGCGTGATGCCCGGCGTGCCTTCGTCCCAGGTATGAACGGTGCCTTCCAGATTGGCGAATGCGGCATCGGCGCCGCGCAATAGTTCACGCAACGCCAAGAATTGTTTTTCCTTGAAAGGCGTGAGTTTCCGCGTGAGCATGGTGTCGCCGGCCAGGGCGATCGTGCAGTTGCCTTTCTCAGCTTGATAAATCATAAGACTCCCACTGTACTATATTGTTTCCGTCGTTCCTCTACTAAACGACGGAAGTGGATGCACGCCGCTTTACTCAAAAACTGGTCACACGATTAGCACCGACTTCGGCGAAACGTCAACGTGAACTCTAGGCACGCGGGAATCAATGGCGAAGACCGCGCAAGGCCGGTTACCTTGACATCGCGCCACTTTTTTCATAGAAAAAACTTAACAATCTTGATGATTTGACCTGGACCTAAACCATACCTTTTCGCCAAGACTGGGTATGGTTTTTTTTTAAACGTTTAACATTTCCATGGATCATCCTTATTTTCCGCTGCTGGTTACGTTCGGCATCGCCGCGGTGGTGGTGTTCTGCGTTGCTGATGGTGGCCAGCAAAGTCGGCCCCAAGTCCACGAATCCGGCCAAGGCAGAACCGTTCGAGTCCGGCAATCCGCCCAAGGGCGATGCGCGTATGCGCTTCTCGGTGCGCTTTTATTTGATCGCTATGCTTTTTCTCATCTTCGATCTGGAAGTGGTCTTTCTCTATCCTTGGGCGATTTATTTCCGCCAGTTGGGGATCTTCGGTTTGGTGCAGATGGGGATTTTTCTCCTTATCCTCACAGTCGGTTACGTTTACGTCTGGAAGAAAGGGGCCCTGGACTGGGATTAATCGTGCATGTCTGAGAGCCCCCATCTGTCCTACATCCAGGAGCGCCTCGGTTCCAAGCTGCTTGAGGTCATGCAGCCGCAGGGCGACGATGTCTTGATTTTGGACCGGGCCAACCTGCGCGAGAGTTTTCGCTTACTGAAGGAAGACAAGCAGCTCGACTACGATTTTCTCTCGGACATCACGGCGGTCGATTATTGGCGGAAGCAGGAGCCGCGCTTCGAAGTGGTGTATCAAGTTGTCTCTCGCGAGCCGGCGCCAACGTCTGCGTGTGCGTGTGCCGGTGCCGGAAAACGATCCGTCGGTCGAATCGCTGACGCCGATTTGGCGCGGCGCCAACTTTCTCGAGCGCGAAGTTTGGGATCTCTTCGGCATTCGCTTTATCGATCATCCGGATTTGCGGCGCATTCTGCTGTACGAGGAGTTCGAGGGGTTTCCATTGCGCAAAGACTATCCGGTGAACCAGGTTCAACCGCGAGTTCCCGAGCGCTTCGTGGAGGGAACCTTTGTCGACGAGCGGTCGCACAACAAATTGTTGCGTTTGAAAAAAGCGTTGGGAAGCAAGATTTAACCGCTGCCGGTCAGAATATGAAAGCTGAAGAGCCAGAGCTGCCGCTCGATACGATGGAACTGCAGATGGGGCCGTCCCATCCGGCGACCCATGGCACCATCAAGTTCAACCTCAAGCTCGAAGGCGAAAAGGTTTTGAACTGCGATGTCGAGGTCGGATTTCTCCATCGGGGCTTCGACAAGAGCTGCGAGCAAGCGACCTGGACGCAGGTCATTCCGTATACCGATCGGTTGAATTACGCTTCGTCGCTGATCAACAACGTCGGCTACGCCTTGGCCGTGGAGAAGCTCATCGGCGCCGAAATGCCGCCGCGCTGCCAATATATTCGAGTCATCATCAGCGAGCTGGCGCGGATTTTCGATCATTTGACCTGCTGCGGCATGGCGGCATCTGAGCTCGGGGCGATCACCGTCGGGTTTTACATGATCGAGGCTCGCGAGCTGGTTATTCGCATCATCGAGAGCCTGACCGGCGCCCGGCTGACCGTAACCTACGTCCGGGTCGGCGGCTTAAAGCATGATTTGCAGCACGACTTTGCCGAACGCGTGACGCAGAGCTTCAAAACCATTCGCCGACTGCTCGACGATTGCGACCGGCTGCTGTCGCGCAACCGGATTTTTCTCGACCGCATGTCGAACGTCGGCGTGATTTCCCAGGAAACCGCGCTGAGCTATTGCCTCACCGGGCCGATCCTGCGCGCCACCGGCGTGAACTACGACGTGCGCAAGGCGTTTCCTTATTTGGTCTACGATCAAATGGATTTCGAAGTGCCGGTCGGCACCAAAGGCGACAACTACGACCGCTTCGTTTGCCGCATCACCGAGCTCCAGCAGAGCATGCGGATCGTCGAACAGGCGCTGGAGAAACTGCCGGTGGGTCCGGTCTGGATCGAAGACCCGCGCTTCGTCCTGCCGGAGAAAGAAAAGGTCTACGGCAGCATCGAAGGGTTGATGCATCATTTCAAGATCATCATGGAAGGCATCAAAGTCCCTCCGGGTGAAACTTATTTGGCGGTGGAAGGCGGCAACGGCGAGCTGGGTTTTTATATCGTCAGCGACGGCGGCGGCAGGCCCTATCGCGTGCGCGTGCGCCCGCCGTGCTTTATCGCCATGGGCGCGTTTCACGAAATGATTCAAGGCTACATGATCGCCGACATCGTGCCGACGTTCGGCATGGTGAACATGATCGGCGGCGAGTGTGACCGTTAGTGGTAAGGAGAGGGTTGAAGATCGAGGATAGAGGATGGACGGACACAAAGCTGGAAGACTCCTGGATAGAGTCGATCTCATCCTCATCTCGGTTTGAAGAACAATGGCGGTAGAATTTTCACCGGCGGCTGGAGAAATTCAACGCGATCATCGCGCGCTATCCGAAAAAGGAAGCGGCGATGCTGCCGGTGCTTTATCTCGCGCAGCAGGAGTTTGGCCACATCGGACCCGAAGCGATCGACTACGTCGCCAAAGCTCATGGGCCAGTCTCCGGCGCGGGTCTATGGCGTGGTGAGCTTTTACACGATGTTCAACATGAAGCCGATCGGACGCCATCATATTCAAATTTGCCGCACCTTGCCGTGCGCGCTGCGCGGCGCGGAGATAGTCACCACGATGATCAAAGCGAAGCTTGGTATCGAGCCGGGGCAGACGACACCGGACGGGCGCTTTACTTTGAGCGAAGTCGAATGTCTCGCTTCGTGCGGCACCGCCCCGATGATGCAAGTGAATGACGATTATTATGAAAATCTGAGTGAGGCGAAGATCGGTGAGATTCTCGATGGGTTGAAGTGAAGATAGAGATACCTCGCTTCGTTCACGATGAGATCTCGGCGACTATGTCTAAATGACTGAACGGTTAACTCTCGAACTGACGCTGGGCTCGATGGAAAAGATCCTGCTTCGAAATATCGGCATTGCCGAATCGCACACGCTGGCGACTTACAAGTCGCGCGGCGGCTACGCGTCGTGGCAGAAAGTCGTCGCAGGCATGAAGCCCGAGCAGTTGATCGACGAAGTGAAAGCTTCCGGCCTCCGCGGCCGGGGTGGCGCCGGTTTTCCGACCGGCATGAAGTGGAGCTTCGTTCCCAAGGACAATCCCAAGCCTAAATATCTGGTCTGCAACGCCGACGAGAGCGAACCGGGCACTTTTAAGGACCGCTTGCTGATCGAGGACGACCCGCACGCGATCATCGAAGGAACCCTGATCGCCGCGTTCGCAATCCAGTCGCATACCGCTTTCATTTACGTGCGCGGCGAGCTGGCGTTTGGCGCCACTCGATTGGAGCGCGCCGTCGAAGAAGCTTATCAGGCCGGTTATATCGGCAAGAATATTTTCGGGTCCGGCTACGATCTGGACGTGATCGTCCACCGCGGCGCCGGCGCTTACATCTGCGGCGAAGAGACGGCGCTGCTGTCGTCGCTCGAAGGCGGGCGCGGCTGGCCCAAGGTCAAGCCGCCGTTTCCGGCGACCCACGGCCTATTCGGTTGCCCGACGGTGGTGAACAACGTCGAGACCCTCGCGGCGTTGCCGTGGATTCTCGATCGCGGCGCGGCAGCTTACTCAGCGCTCGGCACGGAGAAAAGCAAAGGCACTAAACTGTTCAGTGTCAGTGGCCACATCGCGCGGCCGGGCGTCTACGAGCTCGAGATGGGCTACCCTTTCAAGAAATTTCTCGAAGAGGACTGCGGCGGCGTGCCGAACGGGAGAAAACTCAAAGGGGTGATCCCCGGCGGCGGATCGATGCCCGTACTGCTTCCCGACGAGATTGACAAAGTGAACCTCGACTACGAATCGGTTCAGGCCGCCGGCAGTCTGCTCGGCTCCGGCGGGGTGATCGTCATGGACGAAAGCACCTGCATGGTGCGTGCCGCGTTGAACCTTGCCCGATTCTTCGCGCACGAGTCCTGTGGCCAATGCAGCCCCTGTCGCGAAGGCTGCCACTGGATGGAGAAGATTCTGCACCGGATCGAATACGGCCAGGGCGAACAAGGCGATTTGGATCTGATTCTCAACATCGCCGGCAACATCGCGGGCAACACCATCTGCCCCTTCGGCGATGCCGCCGCCTGGCCGCCGGGCGCATTCATACGCAAGTTTCGCGGCGAATTTGAAGCACACGTCGCGGAGAAACGGTGCACGGTGGGTCATTGAATACGAGGATCGAGGATAGCAAGGACACGATCCTCCATCATCGATTCTCAATCATCGTCTTCTTAAGAAACCATGGATCCGGTAAAGATCATCATCGACGGCAAGGAGGTCACGACCGACCAAGGGCAAGACCGTCATTGAGGCGGCGGCCGAAGTGGGCGTTGCGATCCCCCATTATTGCTATCATCCGAAGCTTTCCATCGCGGGCAATTGCCGTATGTGTCTGGTCGAGATCGAAAAGATGCCCAAGCTGCAGATCGCTTGTAATACTCAGGTAGCCGAGGGCATGGGCATTTTGACGCAGAGTCCAAAAGTTATTGCCGTGCGCAAAGCTGTTCTCGAGTTTCTCTTGATCAATCATCCGGTGGATTGCCCGATCTGCGATCAGGCGGGCGAATGCTGGCTGCAAGATTATTACATGCAGCACGATCGCCAGGAGAGTCGCTTCGAGGTCGGCAAAGTGCACGATCGCAAGCGAACGATTTTCGGGCCGAACGTCGTTTTCGACGGCGAGCGCTGCATCAAATGCACGCGCTGCGTGCGCTTCTGCCAGGAAATCACCAAGACGGACGAGCTTACCGTGGTCAATCGCAGCGATCATTCGACGATCGATCTATTCCCGGGGGCCACTCTGGATAACCCGCTGTCGGCCAACGTGGTCGACATTTGCCCGGTCGGCGCGCTTACCGATCGCGATTTTCGCTTTAAGGTTAGAGTTTGGTATCTACAGAAGACCCCGTCGATCTGTCCGGGCTGCAGCACCGGATGCAATATTAGCGCGGAGACTTATCAGAATCGGATCGCGCGCTTTAAACCGCGCGTGAATGAAGCGGTCAACAGTCACTGGCTCTGCGATGAGGGACGTTACTGCTTTCACGACTTGGCAGGCGGCGAGCGTTTGACCAAGCCCATGATACGCCAGGAAGGCGGCTTGGTGCCGATGAGCTGGGAGGTCGCTTTACAAGCGGCTTTTTCCGGCCTCGGTTCGGCGCCGCCGCTCGCCGGCATTCTCTCCGGTCGAAACACCAACGAAGAAGCCTATCTGTTCGCCAAGCTCGTAAGAAAAATTTCCGCCGAACATGCGCTAGAAGTTTTTTACCAAGAGCGCGAGCTCACCCCGGTGCAAAAGATTCTCATGAGCCCGGATCGTTCGCCGAATTTCCGCGGCGCGCGCGATATGGGCGTGAGCTCCAATGGCGGTTATGAAGCGATTTTGGCAAAGCTCATCGCGGGTGGTTTCGCCGGCGCCTACGTCGTCGGCGAAGATTTGATCGCGACTGCGGCGCAGCCGGACAAAGTGCGGGCGGCGCTGGAGAAGCTGTCCTTTTTGGTCGTGCAGGACACCCGCGTCACGGAAACCACCAAATTGGCGCATGTGGTCTTGCCGGCAACCCACTTCGGCGAAAAAGACGGCACCTACACCAATCGCAAGGGTCGCGTGCAGAAACTCCACGCCGCGCTGATCCCGCCAGAGGGCGCGCTGCAAGATAGTGACATTTTCGTGCAGCTTTTGGATCTTGCGGGCGAACGAAACGGCTATGCAAATCCCGCTGAGATTTTTGAATCTCTAGCGCGCGAGATAGCTTCGTACAAAGATTTAGATTTCGACGCGATCGGCGATCAGGGAATCGAGGTGGGAGCGGCGGTGGCGGAGCATCATGATCGTTGATTTTGCAATCATAGCGGCCAAGGCGTTTCTCGTCCTGTTCATGGTCCTCAATCTGGCCGGCATTCTCGGCTGGATCGAGCGCAAGGGCAGCGCGCTCATTCAAGATCGCATCGGCGCCAACCGCGCGTCTATCTTTGGCTTCGCCGGACTGGGGCTGGTCAACACGCTGATCGCCGATCCGCTCAAGTTTCTTACCAAAGAAGACTTCATTCCGCCGGCCGGCGACAAGTTTCTCCACACCCTGGCGCCGTGCATGGCGCTGTTTACGGCGCTGGTGGCCTTCGCGGTTATTCCGTTCGGCGACGTGCTGAACATCGGCGAGCGCGCGATCAATTTGCAAGTCGCCAATCTCAATGTCGGCATTCTCTACGTTTTTGCAATGGGATCACTGGGCGTCTACGGCATCGTCATCGGCGCGTGGGCCTCGAACAATAAGTTTTCGCTGCTCGGCGGCGTGCGCGGTTCGGCGCAGATGATCTCTTACGAGATCGCCATGGGACTTTCGGTGATGGGCGTTCTGATGGTTTACGGCACGCTCGAATTGCAAGAGATCGCCCGCGGCCAGGGTACCCTGATCCGCGATCTATTGCCGCAGTGGCTGGCGTTCTTGCAGCCCGTGATCGGCTGGCTGCCCGCCTGGGGTATCTTTCTCCAACCGCTGGCGTTTTTGCTTTTCTTCACGGCTGCCGTGGCCGAGACCAAAAGGATTCCGTTCGATTTGCCGGAAGGCGAGTCGGAGCTGGTCGCCGGCTATCATGTCGAATATTCGGGCGGCAAGTTTCTCATGTTCTTCGCCGGCGAGTTCGCCGAGATCGTGACGGCGGCGGGGTTGGTCACCACACTCTTCTTCGGCGGCTGGCAGGTGCCCTACCTGATGCGCGAGGGCTTTCATTTTCCGTGGGGTAGTCAATGGCTGTTGCCGCATCTCGCGGTGGTCGGTTTACAGGTCGGCGCGTTTACTCTTAAGGTGCTGTTTTTCTGCTGGCTGCAGATTCTTTTGCGCTGGAGCGTGCCGCGGTTTCGTTATGACCAGGTCATGCGCCTGGGCTGGAAGATGATGCTGCCGCTGGCTTTGATCAATGTCATGGTCACTGCGTGCGTGATACTCGCCGCCCAATAGAGCATCTATCGCCATGGACGCTTCAACTTTGGTATTTTTTACCCTCGCCACACTCCTGGTCATTTCGTCGCTGTTGGTGGTTTTGCTTCGCAACGTCGTGCACTGCGCGATGGCGCTGGTGGCCGCGCTGCTGATCATCTCGATGTTTTTTGTGATATTGCACGCGCCGATGGTCGGCGTGCTGCAGGTGCTGGTTTACGCCGGTGCCATCATGGTTCTGTTTCTTTTCGTGATCATGTTTCTCAATCCCGCGCCGCAACAACAGAGCGGCGTCTGGTTGGGGTTTTCCGGTTTGCTCGCACTCCTGCTCGGCGTCGTGTTAACAGCCATGTTAACCAAAACGGAAACAGCCGCCGATCCGGTGGCGTCAACCGTATTATTCGGCAGCCCGGAGATGTTGGCGAAGAGCCTGTTTGGCGATTTCGTCTTGCCCTTCGAGATCGCTTCGGTTCTGTTGCTCGTCGCCATCGTTGGCGCGGTGGTGCTGGCCAAGCGGGAGCGCCGGTCTTAAATGGTGCCGCTCAATTACTATTTGATCCTCAGCGCGGTTGTCTTCGCCATTGGCGTGCTCGGTGTCTTGGCGCGGCGTAATCTGATCGTCGTGCTGATGTCGATCGAATTGATGCTCAACGCCGTTAACCTCACTTTCATTGCCTTTTCTCGCTTCCTCGGCTCCATGGAAGGTCAGGTGGCGGTTTTCTTCGTCATGGCGGTCGCTGCCGCGGAGGCTGTCATCGGACTCGCAATCATTATCTCGGTATTTCGCCACCGGCAGAGCCTCGATCCCGCAGGAGATGCAACTGCTCAAATGGTAACTTCCGAAGCGGGCGTCGCCGCCTACGATCTGCTGCGCTGGATTCCTCTGATCCCGCTGGTCGGCAGCGTGATCAATGTGTTTTTCGGCCAAGCGCTGGGACGAAAAAATGCCGCGGTGCTGGGGTGCGCGGCCGTCGGCGCGTCGTTCGCCATTGCGTTATACGTTTTCTTTCAGTTGCCGCCGGCGGGAATTTTCCGCGACGTCATTTACAACTGGATCGAGTCGGGTTCCTTCAAGATAAATCTCTCTTTGCAGGTCGACGCACTGACTTCGGTCATGCTGTTGATCGTCACCGGCATCGGCTTTCTCATTCACATCTATTCCCTCGGATATATGGAACACGACGAAGGCATGGCGCGTTTTTTCATCTATCTGAATCTTTTTATCTTCTTCATGCTTGTGCTGGTCATGGCCGACAACCTGCTGCTGCTGTTCGTCGGTTGGGAGGGCGTCGGCCTTTGCTCCTATCTTTTGATCGGCTTTTGGTACGAGGACCCCAACAACGCCATCGCTGGCAATAAGGCTTTCATCGTCAACCGCATCGGGGACTTCGGCTTTATCTTGGGGATTTTTTTGCTGGTCACCGAATTGGGCCGCCAGGGGATCTGGACGCTGGATTTTGCCGAACTGCAAAAGCATGTGCAGATAATGAACCCGGCGACGATCGGTTGGATTACGCTGCTGCTTTTCATCGGCGCCACCGGCAAGTCGGCGCAAATTCCGCTGTTTGTGTGGCTGCCCGACGCCATGGCCGGTCCGACGCCGGTGAGCGCTTTGATTCACGCCGCGACTATGGTTACCGCCGGAGTGTACATGACCGCGCGGCTACATTTTCTTTTTGCCTTGGCGCCGACGACACTGTCGTTGATCGCCTGGATCGGCGCCGCCACGGCCTTTTTCGCGGCCACCATTGCCCTGACGCAAAACGACATTAAGAAAGTCCTGGCCTATTCCACCGTGAGCCAGCTCGGCTACATGTTCCTGGCCGTGGGCGTGGGCGCGTTCAGCGCGGCGATCTTTCATGTGTTCACCCATGCGTTCTTCAAGGCCTGCTTGTTTCTCGGCGCCGGCAGCGTGATACACGCTCTTTCCGGCGAACAGAACATGCGCAGGATGGGCGGGCTCAAGGCTCACATGCCCAAGACTTATTGGACCTATGTCGTCGCCACGCTGGCGATCGCCGGCGCGCCGTTGACCGCGGGATTTTTCTCGAAAGATTTGATTTTATGGCAGGCCTTCAGCCACGGCGCTTACGTCCTTTGGGGCATCGGCGTGGTCACAGCCGCCATGACCGCCTTTTACATGTTTCGCCAACTCTTCATGGTATTTCACGGCGAGTGCCGCGCCGATCCGCACGCCAAGGCGCATTTGCACGAGTCGCCGGCGAGCATGACCTTGCCCTTGATCATTCTCGCTGCCGGCTCGATCTGCGCCGGCTGGTTGGGCGCGCCGGAATATCTCTGGGGTAGTGTCTGGGATCATTGGCTGCAACCGATTTTCGGCGCTGCGGGGCACCACGGCTCGGTGGGGACGGAAATCCTCGTGACTCTAGTGACTGCTTGCTGTGGTCGCCGTCGGAATTTATTGGGCTTACGTGAAATACGGGAAGGTCGGGGACGCAGATCGCCGAAGAGTCGGAGAATCTGATTTATCGGCTCTCGCTCAACAAGTACTACATCGACGAGCTCTATGACGCGCTCATTGTCCGGCCGTTTACTGCCTGCTCGAGCTTCCTTGCCCAGATCATCGATCCGTGGGTCATCGACGGCACGGTGAACGGCATCGGTGCTCTCGCGCGCGGTTTCAGTTGGGTCGCGCGCGGGCTCCAGACGGGCAACGTGCAGCATTACGTCGCCGGTTTTCTCGTCGGCACCCTGGCGCTCCTGGCGTACTACTTCGGTCAATTATAAGAAATGTCCGCACTGGCCATTGGAAATTTGAGCCTCTTGCTCGCCATCCCCGTGATCGGCGCCGTGCTGATCGCGCTTTTGCCGCGGCGCAACGCACAAGTTTTGTTTGCTGTCGCGCTGATCGCGAGCGCCATCGATTTTGTCTGGTCGATAAAGATTCTCATGGACTTTGACGCCGGCAGCGGCGTGATGCAGTTCGTCGAACGCATTCCGTGGATGCCCTCATTCGGCATCGAGTACGTCGTCGGCGTCGACGGCATCAGCCTGTTTCTGGTTTTGCTAACTACCTTGCTCATGCCGATCGCGATTCTCGCCTCGTGGTCGGTGCAAGATCGAGTAAAGGAATACCTGGTATTCATGCTGCTCCTCGAAACCGGCATGCTCGGTGCTTTTGTCGCGCTCGATCTGTTTCTTTTCTACGTTTTCTGGGAGGTCATGCTGGTGCCGATGTATTTTCTCATCGGCGTATGGGGCGGCACGCGGCGCATTTACGCTGCGCTCAAGTTCGTCATTTACACCATGGCCGGCAGCTTGCTGATGCTGGTCGCGATCATCTACCTGGCGGCGCGCCACGCCGAGCTGGGGCAGGTATTGACCTTCGATCTACTGAAACTCTACGGTCTGCGCCTGCCGTTTGATCAACAGGTCTGGCTGTTTTGTGCCTTCGCTTTATCGTTCGCAATCAAGGTGCCGCTGTTTCCATTCCACACCTGGCTCCCAGACGCGCACGTGGAGGCGCCGACCGCCGGCTCGGTGCTTCTCGCCGGAGTTCTACTCAAGCTCGGCACTTACGGTTTTATCCGCTTTGCTATGCCGCTCTTCCCTGATGCGGCTCTTGCGGCGGCGCCGATCATTGTCGCGTTGGCGGTGATCGGCATCATCTACGGCGCCGCCGTGGCGATGATGCAAAGCGATATCAAAAAGCTCGTGGCTTATTCGTCGGTGAGCCACTTGGGATTTGTCATGCTCGGCCTATTCGCGTTCAATATGCAGGGCGTGCAGGGCGCCATTTACCAAATGATCAGCCACGGTCTCTCCACCGGCGCGCTGTTTCTTTTGGTCGGCATGATCTACGAGCGCCGCCACACCCGCATGATCGACGACTTCGGCGGTTTGTGGAAAGTGATCCCGCTGTTCTCGGTAATCCTGCTCGTCGTCATGTTTTCCTCCATCGGGTTACCCGGCCTTAACGGATTCGTCGGCGAGTTTTTGATTTTGCTCGGCGCCTTTGGCGTCACGCCTCTGTGGACCGCGGCCGCGGCCACGGGCGTGATTCTCGGGGCGGTCTATATGCTTTGGATGTATCGCCGGGTTATCTTCGGCCCGCTTAAAAACCCGGCGAATGAAAAATTGACCGATTTAAACACCCGCGAGCTGCTCCTGCTTACGCCGATTGTCATCCTCATTGTTTTGATGGGTGTTTATCCAGGGCCATTCTTGCAGCGCATCGAACCGGCGGTAGCGCTGACCCTGAAAAAATTCCCCACCGTCGCAACCACGCAGGCCGGCGCCGACAGCATCGCCGGCGCAGAGCAGAGCAAACATGGACGTTAATCTGATGCCGCTGCTGCCGGCTATGCAGGTGCTGCTGACGGCGCTGGTCGTCATGCTGCGCGATCTATTTATCGAGGAGGATAAACCCAGGGGTTACTTGGCGTTTCTCAGCCTGATCGGCATCGGCCTCGCCGCGGCGGAGGCTGTCGCGCTATGGGGCGTGCAGGAAAGCGCATTCAACGAGAGCATCGTACTGGATAGCTTCGCGCTTTTTTTCTCGCTTATTTTTTTGCTGATCGCCGCGTTGACGATTCTTTCCTCGACCCAGTATGTCCGGCTAACGGCCATCCAGGAGGGCGAATATTACGCGCTCATTCTCTTCGCCACCTTCGGGATGATGATCATGGCTGCGGCCAATGATCTGCTGGTGTTTTTCCTCGGCCTGGAGACCATGTCGGTGGCGGTGTACGTGCTGACCGGTATGTGGCGCGGCAGCGCACGGTCGAGTGAAGCGGCGATGAAGTATTTTCTGATGGGCGCCTTTGCTACGGGTTTTCTGCTCTATGGCATCGCCTTGATCTATGGCGCTACCGGCTCGACCAATCTCACCGTCATTGCCGATTACCTGATCGAGCAGCCCGGCGAGTGGCCGCTCTATCTGATCGGTGGCGGTTTCTTATTGTTGATTGGATTCGCTTTTAAGGTCGGCGCCGTGCCGTTTCATTTCTGGGTGCCGGATGTCTACGAGGGTGCGCCGACGCCGGTTACCGGATTCATGTCGGTGGCGGTCAAAGCGGCGGCATTCGCGGCTTGGGCCCGTATCTTGACGCACAAACTGTCGCCCCTCGAGAGTGACTGGGTTTTTCCGTTATGGATCCTCGCCGTCGCCACGATGACTTTAGGAAATCTGCTCGCGATCGGTCAGTCGAGTGTCAAACGCATGCTCGCCTATTCGAGCATCGCTCATGCGGGCTATCTGCTGATTCCGATCGTCGTCGGTGAAGAGTGGGGCGGGATGCCGTTGCTCTTCTACGTGGCGGCGTACGCGTTCATGACCTTCGGTGCCTTCGCCGTGCTGAGTTCGCTGGCCGAGGCCGACGATCCGCGCGAAAGCTACCGCGACTTTGCCGGGTTGGGGTTCAAACGGCCGCTCCTCGGATTGGCGATGACGCTGTTTATGTTGTCGCTCGCGGGTTTCCCGCCGCTCGGCGGCTTCGTCGGCAAATTCTATGTGTTTCGCTCCGCAGTGCTCGGCGGCTATGTGGGCCTGGCCGTCATCGGCGTGCTGAACAGCGTGTTGTCGGTGGTTTATTATCTGCGCGTCATTGTCGCGATGTATATGGAGGAAGGTGGCGCCGAAGGAAAAAGTTTTCGGCAATCACCCGCTCTTTATGCGGCGATCTTCATCGCGGTCATCGGAACCATTTACTTGGGTGTCCTGCCCGCTACCGCGCTCGACTGGAGCCGCATCGCGTTTTCATCGCTCCAATAAACGCGTCGCCCGTTCCTCGCATGAATTTCAGCCACGACGGTGCCGAAAAGCGCGCACCGCGGAGGCCTAGCGCGGCAGGGCCGCAATCAAATCGCGGAATATCTCCCGCAAATCATTCCAGAGCGAAGCCGAAGGGACGCGAAGGCCGCAAAGGTTATGTCATTTCGACCGTACGGGAGAAATCTTTCTCAGCCCTCGCATGGCTCGGGATGACGATCATTGACCGTTGCTTGGCGACTTTGCGCCTTGGCGGGAGGAATCTCTGAATCCGAGTGCTCGGGGTTAATTCGATTTGCTGAAGAAGCCGATGGCTACCGGGACTTCCGACGTGCCGGGCAGCCATTCTTCGAATTTGCCCGATTTGACGTAGAGCTGCGCGGAACCGCCGCCGTCCAGATTCAGCAACTCAATAGCTTCCATTTGCCACTTGGGCTGCATGAACATCTCTTGCAGCTCGGCAAAGCTCAGCCCACCGATCACCCCATCGCTGACACCGATCAGCATCCGCCCATCTTTATCGATTCCGATAACGCTGCGCCGCGCGTAGCGCCCTAAACCGCTCAACGCTTCCACGGACGCGCTGTGGTGCACTAGCAGCGGTCCCGACTGTATCGCTTCGCCAGCTTGAGCCGGGTGAAATTCATCCCGGTGGGTTACGAAGGGCCCCGACTCGCCTAAACCGAAGACGCCGGTGTAAAGACCGTGCTTCGAAACCGCGCGGTTGATTTCTCTCTCGGCGGTTTTGAGATACGCCAGCGGCCGGCCTTTCTCGTCAAAGTAATTGGCGTTGACGGCCGCGAGGGCGTCTGCCTTCTCGGTAAAAAGTTTCACGTTTGCGGACTTCAGTTGGAAGTGGCCGGCATAAAGAACTCGTGGCACGATGAACTGACTGTCGAAACGAAGCAGCTTCACCTGCATCGCGTAAGCAGGATCAATGCGCTGCATAACGATCGTGCGGAATTCCACGCCGCGCTGAATCGGTTTCCACGAACCAGCATCGGTAATTGCGAGTGAAGTGCCGAGATTCGCTTTCTTTGGCGCCTGCGAAAATACCTGCCCGGCAGAATAAAGCAATACAAGGAGAACACCGAGCGCCGACAAACGTGTGACCATGATTGCGTTAAGGATAGCAAACGATGACCGAAAGAAAAACATGAATGGATTGGGGTCAGCGTGATTGGCAGGTTGGGCACATTTCTGTTAACTAGAATAAAACCACAGGGAGGTGAGGCATGAAAACGATTGCACAGTTATCATTTGCGATCGCCATAGCGTTGGCGGTCGCGGCTTGCGGCGACAAGAAGGATTCGGCCGAGAAGCAGGCAGAGGCGCAGAAGGCGATTCAGGAAGGCATGCAGAAAGAGCGGTCAATGATGGAGGGCATGCAAAAGGGCGTCGAGAGTGTGGAGAAGAAAGCGGCCGAGCAGAAGGAGGAGACCAAAAAATAATGCGCCGATGAGAATTATTCTCCGCGCGGCTTGATCTCGAAGACCACCCGATCCAACTGCGGCGGCGAATCTCGCATCGTCGAGAATTTGCCGCCGCAGATTATCGTCCGTTACTTGCCTGGCGTTGCAGGAAAATTTCTCGTCTTTAACAGCAAGATCCACTTGGGAATTCTTGAGCATATTTTGGCACCAGTGTTTTCCCTGCACTTTACTCGAGGTGGCGTAGAAGCATCCGCGATAATACAAAAAGCGAAGTTCCACGGTTCTAGGTTGACCGGTAGTGCGACCAATGGTCGTAAGATTCGCGACGACATTCGACCCATCTTTTAAATTCATCAACGTAATATACGGCGCAGGATTTGCTGCGGCAAGCGCTCGTTGGTTCGCCTTGACTCGCTTGCGGAGGCGGGGATAAGCTTGGCGAAATTTTGCAAGCGATTTAATCGATTGCAATTCTACTCGGAGGCATGATGGCGGCAAAGAAGCCCAGCGGGAATAACACCACGGATGATCAAATACGGCAATGGCATCACGGCCGCGCGGGCTTTGCCGAAGGTGAAAGGCAAACGTCCCGCCGTAATCATTCTCCACGAGCGCTACGGTATCGACCAGCATACAAAAGATCTCACCGCGAAATTGGCCCAGGCGGGTTTCGTCGGCCTGGCGCCCGATCTGTTTCATCGTTTCGCGGGCGACCGCCAGGCACTATTGCGCGGCGAGCAGAGAGTCGATCTCACCGATGACGGAGCGCTGGAAGATTTGAACGCGCGCGGTCGAATATTTGCAAAAGACTCAAGGAAGTCGACGGCACGCGCATCGCCATCATCGGCGTTTGCCAAACCGGACGGCAAGCCGTGCTGCTGGCGGCAAAGCGCGGGGATATCGCCGGCGCGGTCGTGCTTTACGGCGCCATCGGCGGCAAGGAATGGCTCGGCAACAATCTTCGTCCGACACCGATCGAAGAACTGATCCCGCAAGTGAATTGTCCGGTCTTGGGCGTCTTCGGCGAAGCCGATCACATTATCTCAATCAATGACGTCGTGCGTTTTCGCAACGCGTTAGAGAAAGCCAGGAAGAATTGCCACATTCGAGTCTATGCCGGCGCGCCGCACGGCTGGCTCAACGACACCATGCCGGGACGCTATCGCAAGGAAGCTGCAAAGGACGCATGGAGGCTGATGATGTCTTTCTTGAAACGATGTTTCAGCGGCGGCTGGGACAAAGGCAAAATCGTTTGCAAGTATGAAAGCGATTATTCGAATAAGTATGACTTCAGCAGGAACGTGCGGCTCGAATAGCGAAGGCAATCGCATGAAAACGCCGAGACGATTGTTTCGAGCCGTGTTGGCTGTTTCGCCCTCTTGGTGCTCGCGATCTCGTTCTTTGGCCTGACATTGCCGGTGGGCGCCGAACGGATCACCATCGCAACGCCCAGCCGCGGGCTTTTCGAATTCCCCGTCGTCGTCGCCATGCGCAAGAATTTTTTCAAAGACGAAGGAATCGACGTCGATAAAGTGCAAATGCAACCGGCACTTGGCGTGAAAGCGCTCATGTCCGGCGATATCGACTATCTACTCGCCTGGGGATCGGCGCTGCGTGCCGCGGTGACCGGCGTACCGATCAAGGCGGTGGTTGGCTTCGCCGGGCGGCCGCTCCACGTGCTGATCGCTCGGCCGGAAATCAAGACACCCAAGGACCTCAAAGGCAAAGTCATCGGCGTTGATTCGGTGGCGGGCACCGTAGATTATCTGTCGCGTGTAGCCGTGCGGCATTTCGGCATGGAGCCGGAGAAAGATGTCACCATCATCGTCACAGGCGAAAGCCCGACTCGGCTCTTGGCGCTGCGCGCGGGCTCCATCGACGCAACCCCCATCGACGTCGCTTTCGCCGTCAAGGCTGAAGACGAGGGCTTTCGCCGGCTCGTCTATTTGGGAGATCTGATCGAACTACCTCTCTCTGGCATCGCCGTCATGGAGTCCAAGCTTCAGAATCAGCGCGACCAGGTAAGAAGAGTGGTCCGCGCGGGCGTGCGCGGCTCGCGTTTTATGAAAACAAATCGCGCCGAGACAATCCAAATGCTTTCCGATTACCTGCGCATCACGCCGGCGCAGTCGGCGAGAGCGTACGATGCGTCGATCAATTCTTTCACTTCCGACGGCATGATTTCCGACAAAGGCGTGCAGCTCGACGTGCAATTGACCAAAGAGCGCCTCAAGATCACGAAGGATATTCCGCTGAGCCAACTCGTTGATTGGAGCTTGGTTAAGGAGATCAAGTAATCGACGATTGCTCGCGTCCGCGCAAAATTGAATTGTTTATGTATTGTCCAAACTACCGGTCCGAGTATCGCGGAGGTTTCTATGGTCTTGTGGCTCACCAAGAGAAATCCTGATCGCTTTCTTTGAGAGAAGTGATTGGAAGTTGAAGGAGTAGCATGCTCAAGGGTTCATGTCTCTGTGGCGGCGTAAGTATGAAATCGACGGCGAATTGAGCGTCGTGACCAATTGTCATTGTAGTCTTTGCCGAAAAATGTCGGGCTCGGCCTTTTCGAGCGGAGCGACAATTCCCTGCGGCTTCGTTTCGTTTTGTCGCCGGGCAGGAATTGGTCAAGGAGTGGGACTCGTCTCCCGGCAATCATCGCGTTTTTTGCGGACGGTGCGGATCGCCTCTTATCAAAAAGAAAGATAAAGATCCCGAGCACCTTCGCTTTCGGCCCGGGACTTTGGACAGCGATCCTGGCGTGAAGATCTCCAAACACACGCATGTGAGTTCGAAAGCTCCGTGGGTGGAGATCAAGGACGGATTGCCGCAGACCGGTTAGCGAGCAATGGTTAGTGATCAGTTGCCAGTCGTCAGTATTCCGAAACCCGCTTTTTCAAGACTTGCTTGCCCGCATCCCGTGAAACTCCCGCGATCCTTTTACGAACAGACTACGGTCGATGTCGCCAAGCAGCTTCTGGGAAAGTATCTCGTGCGAAGACATCCCGAAGGCAACGCGGTCGGGCGCATTGTCGAGACCGAGGCTTACATCGGACCGCAGGATCTCGCGTGCCACGCAAGCAAGGGACGCACAGCGCGCACGGAAGTGATGTTTGGGCCGGCGGGTCATGCTTATGTCTATTTTATTTATGGTTTTTACAACATGCTCAATCTAGTGACGGAGGCTAAGGACTATCCTGCGGCGGTGTTGATTCGCGCCGTAGAACCTTTGGATGGGATCGAATTGATGAAAGAACGACGCAAGAGCACCGTTCTACGCAATCTTGCCAGCGGACCCGGTAAGCTTTGCCAAGCTTTTGCCGTCGATCGAACCCTTAATGGCGCCGACTTAAGCGGCGGTGTCCTTTACGTCGAAGATCGCGGTGAGCCAGTCCCCAAGTTTCGCGCTGGGCCCCGCATCGGTGTCGACTACGCGGGCAAGTGGAAGGCTAAACCGTATCGATTTCTTGTCCGCGACAGCGAGTTTGTATCAAAAGTATAAATTCGGCGAGTACGTCAGTTAAGCACATTTTCTCTGGGAACATATGGAAGCAGCTCTGCGCTTACTCCTTCTCCAAGGTGTTCTTGGCGCTTTTGACACACTTTATTACCATGAGTTTCGCCTGCGGCTGAGCTCGGCTTCGACGTCGAGGACAGAGCTCAAGCTGCATGCGGCGCGTAATTTTGTATACACTACGGTATTCGGCACTTTGGCTTGGATCAGTTGGAATGGCTGGTGGTCGTGGCTTCTTATTGAGGTTTTGATGGCGGAGATTTTTATTACGATATGGGACTTCCTGGAAGAGGATTATGCGCGCAAAGTTCCCCCTGGAGAGCGAAGCATGCATGCAATCATGGGCATTGTGTATGGCGCTTTCCTGGCGACCCTGCTACCGGAAATTTCAAAGTGGTCACAACTAACGACTGGTTTTGGACGGCATGATTATGGCTGGTTGAGCTGGCTGCTGAGCTCCATGGCTTTGGCAGTCTTTCTTGCTGGGTTGCGAGACCTGAGTGTTGTTTTAACCCGGCCAACCGGGATGGACATGGATTCACACGGAATCGACTAACAGCAGTCAAATCAAATGTACCGCATTACGGTTGAACAAACGCCGCAAAGCCTAAAGTTGACTGGACCACTGATTCCCGGTTCGTGGAGCCGGCACGACGATGAGCTCGGCAGGCGAATGCCGGGGGAGTTTCTGATCGACACTGGGGCGTACGGCGCGATGATCGATCTCGAAGTTGCCATGACGCTGCAACTCGCTGTTCGCGGCACTCGAGAGATCGATGGCATACATGGCTATGGGTCGCTGCAGCAGAGACTTGGCGCGACTGACGTTGCCTGCGAAGGATGCAAGCGGCAGCGACTGCTTGTTCGAGCAGGTAATGGAATGTGTCGGTGTGCCGTCACTCATGGAAAAGAATCGAGAGCATGATGCGCAGGTAATCGGGATACTCGGGAAAGCACCCCTCCAGGCCGCGTATCTGGAAATCGACGGCAGTGCCGGCCGGATTACTTTGCGTGTGCGCAACTCGGTCTTGAATTTGGCCTACTCTATTGACCACTATTGCACCGGATCGGCGATGCCGAGGGCGCGGTGTGCCAAGATCTTGCCTCCCAGATGCGCCGGACCGACGCCGTTGCCCGTGTAGCCGTGGCCGTAGTGCACGTTGCCCGCTCCGAGCGAGCCGAAGAAGGCACGTGCGAGCCGGCACGTCGATCGGCCCGCCCCAGGCCGCCTCGATCGGCACCTCGCGCGAACGACGGGAACATCCGGTGCAGGTCCTCGATCGCGATCCGGATCGACCGTTCGTCGTAGGCGAACCGCGGGTCGATCGCTGCGAGCGAGGTCGGGCTGCATCCCGCCGATGCCGAACGCGATCCGGCCGTCGGGCGTGGTCCGCACGTAGTGGAGCGCGGCGCGGTAGATCGGACAGGCCCATGCCGTTCGTCCAGCCGATCGCCTCGAGGCTTCTCGGCGCCGGCGCGGTCAGCACGATGTAGGAGCCGCGCACCGTGAGGGTCCGCCGGAACCGCTTCCAGTGCGCGGCCCACGCGTTCAGCGCGACGATCGCGGCGCCCGCGCGCACCGAACCTCCCGGCGTCTCGGCGACCACCGAGGAGCCCCCGCCGAACCGCGTGACCGGGGAGCTCCTCGTGGATCCGCACGCCGCGGTCGAGGAGCACGCGGCGGATGCCGCGGGCGAGGCGAGCGGGCTGCACCGTCGCGCCGTGGCGCGTGGCGACGCCGCCGTGGAACACGGGCGAGTCGACCTTCCGCCGGAGCTCCTCGGGGGTGAGCACCTCGAAGGCGTCGGCGACGCCCAGCCGGTCGGCTGCGATCACGAGGTCTCCCCACTCGCCGATCTGAGCGGGGGAGGACGCCACGCTGAGCTCGCCGTCCGCCCGGAACCACGCGTCGACATCGTGGCGCGCGCAGCACGCGCCGATCTCGCGGCACGCTCTCTTCGCCCGCGTCGCAGAGCGAGAGCGCCGCGCGGTCGCCGAACGTCCGCGTGAGCTCCGGAAGTCCGCTCCAGAGCAGTTCACGAAGCCGCCGTTGCGTCCGCTCGGCCCGCCGCCGCAGATGTCCTGCTCGAGGAGGACGACGTCGACGCCGGGGTCGAGCTCCTTCAGGAACCACGCGGTCCACATGCCGGTGTAGCCGCCCCCGAGGATCACGACGTCGGCATCGGCGTCCCGGGTGAGGGGCGGCGCGTCCGGGGCGTCCTCGTGGGCGAGGGCGTCGCGCAGCCACCAGCTGCGGCCCGCGTTCGGCGGAAGGGCGGTCGTCGGCATGAGATGGACGTTCAGGGTCGGTGCTCGGCGTCGATGTCGGGGCGTCGGTTCGGGCCGTCGTCGGTCCTGTCCGGTTGGGAACGCGCGTAGCGTAACGGCTCGGTCGCGGCCCGCCTCGTCGGTCGGGCGTGCGCGTTGCTACCGTGTGGGCCTTCCATGAGCGCTCGCGCTGAGCGGTCCTCGGAAGATGGGCCGACAGACGGGCCCACGAGACCAAAGGGGCTTGCGCCGATGGCAAACGGCACGACCGTCCTCGCAGCTGGGAGGTCACCGAGGGGCCGCAGCGCGCACCCGCGCGCGCGATGCTTCGCGCCGTCGGGTTCTCCGAGGACGACTTCGGCAAGCCGCAGGTCGGTGTCGCCTCGAGCTGGAACGAGGTGACGCCCTGCAACTACCACCTCGACAAGCTCGCCGCGCTCGCGAAGGAGGGCGTGCGCCAGGGCGACGCCGTGCCGATCGAGTTCACGACGATCGCGGTCTCCGACGGGATCGCGATGGGCCACGAAGGCATGAAGGCCTCGCTGATGAGCCGGGACCTGATCGCGGACTCGGTCGAGCTCGTGATGCACGCCGAGCGGTTCGACGCGCTGGTCGGCATCGCCGGCTGCGACAAGTCCGAGCCGGGCATGTTGATGGCGATGGCCCGGCTCGAACCTGCCGTCGGTCTACCTCTACGGCGGCACGATCCTGCCGGGCACCTACCAGGGCCGCGACATCACGATCCAGGACGTCTTCGAGGCGGTGGGCGCGCACGCGAACGGCACGATCGACGACGACGAGCTCCTCGCGATCGAGCGCGCCGCGTGCCCGACGACGGGATCGTGCGCCGGCATGTACACGGCCAACACGATGGCGGCCGTCGGCGAGGCCATCGGGATGTCGCTCCCGGGCAGCGCGTCGCCGCCGGCGGTCGACTACCGACGCGAGGTGGTCGGCGCGAGAGACCGGCATCGCCGTGACCAAGGTCATGCGAGCTGGATCTGCGGCCACGGCGACGATCATGACGAAGGCGGCGTTCGAGAACGCGATCGCGGTCATGATGGCGATCGCCGGCTCGACGAACGCCGTGCTGCACCTGCTCGCGATCGCGCGGGAGGCGCACGTCGACCTCGAGCTCGACGACTTCGACCGCATCTCGCGACGCGTGCCCCACCTCGTCGACGTGCGGCCGGCCGGCCGGTTCGTGATGAGCGACCTCGACCGCGTCGGCGGTGTGCCCGTCGTCATGAAGGAGCTGCTCGACGCGGGGATCCTGCACGGCGGATGCATGACGGTGACCGGCCGGACGATCGCGGAGAACCTCGGGCGTGACCGCCTCCGGCGCCCCGACGGCACGGTCGTGCGTCGCGGTCGAGCGACCCGATCCACCCTGGGGCGGCACGGCGATCCTGCGTGGCGACCTCGCGCCCGACGGCGCGGTGATGAAGATCGCGGGCGCGGAGGCGCTGATGTTCCGGGGCGTGCGAGGCCGTTCGACTCCGAGCAGGAGGCGTTCGACGCCGTCACCGGCCGGGCGATCGGGCCGGCGACGTGATCGTGATCCGCTACGAGGGTCCGAAGGGGTCGCCCGGCATGCCGGAGATGCTCGCGGTGACCGCAGCCGTGGCCGGCGCCGGCCTGGGCAAGGACGTGGCGCTGATCACCGACGGCAGGTTCAGCGGCGCCACGAAGGGGTATTCGCGTCGGCCACATCGCGCCGGAGGCGTTCGTGGGTGGCCCGATCGCGCTCGTGCACGAGGGCGACGAGATCGTGATCGATGCGGCCGACCGCGCGGATCGACATCGCTCGTCGACGACGCCGAGCTCGACGAGCGCCGCGCCGCATGGACAGCAGCCCGAGCCCCGGTACACGCAGGGCGCGCTCGCGAAGTACGCGCGCGCCGTCGGCAGCGCCGACCACGGGGCGGTGACCTGGTGACTGCGACGATCACGTCTCCCGCCGCGCTGCAGTGCCGCATCTGCGGCCAGCGGTACCCGGTCGAACCGCTGACGATCTGTGAGGAGTGCTTCGGACCCCTCGAGCCGGCCTACGACCTCGAGGCGGTCGACGGCATGGCGCTGCGGAAGGCGGCCGAGAACGGTCCGGCCACGCTCTGGCGCTACGAGCAGCTCCTGCCCGGCGGCCCCGGCATCGAGCGGGTCGACCTCGGCGCCGGCTTCACGCCGCTCCGTCGGGCCGACAACCTCGCGGCGCGCCTCGGCCTCGAGCGGCTCTGGATCAAGGACGACTCGGTGAACCCTTCGAACTCCTTCAAGGACCGCGTGGTGAGCGTCGCCGCGACGATGGCGCGGGCCTTCGGCTTCGAGGCGATCTCGTGCGCCTCGACCGGGAACCTCGCGAACGCCACCGCGGCGCACGCCGCCAAGGCCGGGATCGATTGCTACGTGTTCGTGCCCGACGACCTCGAGCGCGCGAAGATCATCGCGACCGAGGTCTACGGGGCGAAGGTCGTCGCGGTGAAGGGCAACTACGACGACGTGAACCGTCTCTGCAGCGAGGTCGCCGAGACGCTGCCATGGGCGTTCGTGAACGTGAACATGCGCCCGTATTACGCCGAGGGCTCGAAGTCGCTGGGGTTCGAGACGGCCGAGCAGCTCGGCTGGCGGTTGCCCGACCACGTCGTCGTGCCGGTCGCCTCGGGAGCGCTCCTGACGAAGATCCACCGGGCGTTCGGCGAGCTGATGGCCGTCGGAGCCGTCGACGAGAAGTCCTACAGGGTGAGTGGCGCACAGCCCGAAGGTTGCCGTCCGGTCGCGCAGGCGTTCCAGGACGGGGTCGAGGAGGTCACGCCGGTCAAGCCGGAGACGATCGCCCGGTCGCTCGCGATCGGGAACCCGGCCGACGGCTACTTCGCGCTGAAGGTCGCCCGTGAGACCGGTGGCGCGATCAGCCTGGTGCACCGAGGACGAGATCCGCGAGGGGATCCACCTGCTCGCCGAGACCGAGGGCGTGTTCACCGAGACCGCCGGAGGCGTGACCATCGCGAACCTGAAGCGGCTCGTCGAGCAGGGCATCGATCGCCCCCGACGAGGAGACGGTGGCCTACGTGACCGGCAACGGCTACAAGACGATCGAGGCCCTGGAGGGTTACGTCGAGCCGACCTACCACGTCGAGCCCGATCTCGATGAGTTCTTGAAGGTCCTCGGCTGACGCTGGCATCGTCGGCTCGTGACGCATTCTCCCGACGCTCCATCGGTCACGATCGTCCGAAGGCAACCCTCCCGGCGCGAGTACGTTCCGACCGGTAACGTCGTCCCTCGATGCCGCTGCCGCTCGAGGACTACGCGCTGATCGGGGACACCCACACCGCCGCGCTCGTGGGGCGTGACGGCTCGGTCGACTGGCTGTGCCTCCCGCGGTTCGACTCAGGGGCGTGCTTCGCGGCGCTGCTCGGCGACGAGACCCACGGGCGGTGGCTGCTCGCGCCCGCCGCCCAGATCACGAGCTCGAGCCGTGCCTACCGCGACGACACGCTCGTCCTCGAGACCGTGCACGAGACGACCTCGGGGGCGGTGCGCGTCACCGACTTCATGACGCCCCGTCGAGGCCAAGCGCGCGTCGTTCGGCTCGTCGAGGGTGTGCGCGGCATCGTGCCGATGCGCATGGAGCTCAACCTCCGATTCGACTACGGCGCCGCGATCCCGTGGATGCGGCCGGGCCGGCGTGGATTCTCGGCGGTCGCCGGGCCCGACGCGGTCGAGCTACGCACCGACGTGCCGCTCGACATCGTGACCGGCGAGGCGACCGCCTCGTTCACGATCCGCGCCGGTCAACGCGAGTCGTTCGTCCTCGTGTGGCACCCGTCCCACGTCGACCCCCCGCCGCCGATCGACCCGTGGGACGCCGCGCGGAACACGACCCGGTTCTGGCGCGAGTGGGCGCGGCGATGCACGTACCGAGGTGAGTGGCGCGACGCCGTCGTGCGTTCGCTCATCACGCTCAAAGCCATGACGTATCGTCCGACCGGCGGGATCGTCGCGGCGGTCACGACGTCGCTCCCCGAACACATCGGTGGCTCGCGGAACTGGGACTACCGCTTCTGCTGGCTCCGCGACGCGACCTTCACGTTGTATTCGATGTTGATGGCCGGCTACGAGGCCGAAGCGGAGGCGTGGCGCGAGTGGTTGCTCCGCGCGGTGGCCGGCGACCCGCGTGACCTCCGCATCATGTACGGCATCGCCGGGGAACGCCGCTTCCCCGAGCTGGAGCTCGACTGGCTCCCGGGCTACGAAGGGTCGCGGCCGGTCCGCGTGGGCAACGATGCCGGCGCGCAATACCAACTCGACGTGTACGGCGAGGTGCTCGACCTGTTTCATCAGGCCGCACGCGAGGGCCTTCCGCACGAGGCCGCCGTCTGGAACATCGAGACGCGCATCATGGACATCCTCGAGTCGAACTGGCGCGAGCCCGACGAAGGCATCTGGGAGGTCCGCGGCGGCCGTCGGCACTTCACGCATTCGAAGGTGATGGCCTGGGTCGGGGTCGACCGAGCGATCCGCGACATCGAGCTGTTCGGGTTCGAGGGCCCGGTGGAACGATGGCGGGCCCTGCGCGAGGAGATCCGCGACGAGGTCTATCGCGAAGGTTACGACGACGAGCTCGGCTCGTTCACGCAAGCCTACGGTTCGAACGACCTCGACGCCGCGCTGCTCATGATGCCCCTCGTCGGGTTCCTGCCGGCGACCGACGAGCGCGTCATCGGGACCGTCGATGCGATCCGGGAACGCCTGATGCACAACGGGTTCGTGCTGCGCTACGACACCGGCTCGGCGGTCGACGGCCTCGTCGGCGCGGAGGGCGCGTTCCTGCCCTGCACCTGCTGGCTGGCCGACTGCCTCGCGCTGCAGGGTCGAGACGCCGAGGCGCGGGAGCTCTTCGAGCGGGTGCTCTCGGTCCGCAACGACGTGGGCCTCCTGTCCGAGGAGTTCGACACGGTCCGCGGCCGGCTCGTCGGGAACTTCCCGCAGGCCTTCTCCCACGTGTCGCTCGTCGGCACCGCGCGGAACCTGTCCCGCGGCGTCACCGGCCCGGCGGAACGCCGCCGCCGCTTGGGTCTGCCGAGGCTCCGGGGCGTCGCCGGTCGCGCCGCCGGCGCCGCCGGACGAGGCGGCGACGGATCGCACGGCCGAGGCCGGCGGTGAGCCTCGAGGAGCTTCGAGCCCGGCTCGATCGGGCCGCCGTCCTCCTGGACTTCGACGGCACACTCGCGCCGATCGTGGCCCGGCCCGAGGACGCCCGCCCGCTCGAGGGGGCCGCCGACGTGCTGAGCTCCATCGTGCCGCGCGCGCTCGCGGTCGCGGTGATCACGGGACGGCCGGCCGCGATGGTTCGCGAGCTCCTTCCGGTGGAGGGTCTGCGGGTCGTCGGCCTCTATGGGTTCGAGGACGCGGCGCCGGTCCCACCCGAGGTCCTCGACGAGGTCGCGCGAATCGCAGCCACCGAACCCGGCACCCAGGTCGAGCCGAAGGGCGCGTCGGTCGCGGTGCATTTCCGGGGCGCGCCGGATCCCGACGCGGCGGGGGAGCGGCTCCGGCCGGCGCTCGAGGAGGTTGCCGGCGTGCGCGGGTTCCGCGTGCTCGGCGGCAAGCGGGTGTGGGAGCTCGCGCCGTCCGGCCCCGGAGGCAAGGGTGAGGCCGTCGAAGTCCTGCTCGATGAGCTGCGTCCCGAGGCCGCCCTCTACGCCGGCGACGACCTGGCCGACCTCGAGGCGTTCGCCGCCCTCGACCGCGCCGCCGAGTCTGGGCGTGCCGCCGAGCCTGGGCGTGCCGCCGAGCCTGGGCGTGCCGCCGAGCTCGGGCGTGCCGCCGGGCCCTCAGGCTTCGTGGGGGTGAAGGTCGCCGTGCTCGGAGCCGAGGCCCCGGTCGCGCTCCGGGAAGCCGCCGACTTGCTCGTCGAGTCCCCCGCCGGTGTGCTCGAGCTCTTGCGAGCGCTCTGAGCCGAGGCCTTTCGCGGCGTCGACGTCGCGGAGCTGTGTGGTGAGCCAGCGTGCCGGACTGTGGGCGAGCACGGCGCGGGCGAGGCCGCGAGCCTGTCGCGCCCGCTGCTCCTCGGGCATCTCCAGGGCGATGCGGATCGCCTCGGCCATCTCGTTCAGGTCGAACGGGTTGATCGGGACCGCGTGGCGGCCGAGGCGTGCGAACGCGCCCGCGTTCCGCGAGAGCACGAGGGCGCCGTTCCGCTTGTTGACGAGCGGACCTTCCATCGCGACGAGGTTCATCCCGTCGAACACCGGGTTCACGAACAGGGCGTCGTAGAGGCCGTACGCGGCAACGGCGCCGACGTAGTCCTCCTTCGCGCGGATCTCGACGGGCTGCCACTCGTCGTTGCCGTACTTGGTGTTGACGTGCTCGGCCTCCTCGAACGAACGCTCGGCGTAGGCCGCGTATTCGGGGATCTCGGTCCGCGACGGCGGCAGGAGTGCGAGGAACTTGACCTTTCCATGCCAGCTCGGCTCGTCGCGCAGGAACTTCTCGTAGGCCATGAAGCCTCGCGGGACGTTCTTCGACAGCTCCAGGCGATCGACGCGAAGGAGTAGCTTCGCGTCGCCCTTCCACGCCGCGAGCTCCTTGCGGAGCACCTTCACCTCGCTGCTCTGGCTCGTCCGCCGGAGCGGGACGGGGTCTAGGGCGATCGGGTAGGAGCGCACGAGCACGACGCGACCCTCGACCGTGACGCGCCGCCGGCGAAGATCCACGCGCGCTCCCGGCAGGTCCCGCGCACAGAGCAAAAAGTTCTCCGCCCACTGTTCGGACTGGAAGCCGACGACGTCGGCACCGAGCATCCCACGCAGGAGCGACTCGCGGATCTGGTCCGGGAGCAGCCGGATGAACGTCGGCCCGACGAACGGGGTGTGGGAGAAGTGCGCGATCCGAGCGGTGGGCTGGAGTTCGCGTAGGTACCCGGGCACGAGCGAGAGGTGGTAGTCCTGGACCAGGTAGACGGGGTTGCGCCCCTGCTCGGCGTCGAGGGCGACCGCGAACGCGCGGTTCACCTCGCGGTAGTCGTCCCAGGCGCGGGTCGTGCCCTCGTCGAAGATCGGATCGGTCGCAACCTCCCAGAGGTGGTGGTGCAGGAACCACAGGATGTGGTTCGCGATGCCGTTGTAGTAGCCGTCGTAGCGGTCGCCCGGGATCTCGAGGAAGCCCATCCGCCCGACCGGCTCGACGTCCAGCGGGCGGTTCGAAGCGGCAACCTCGCGGTCGCCGTCGGTGAGCGCGGCGGCGATCCACGTCGCGTCGGCCTCGAACAGGACGCCCGCGAGCGCGGTGACGAGGCCGCCGCTGCCCCGATCGGAGGTCAGCTCGCCGTCGTCACCGCGATGGAAGGACACCGGGCCCCGGTTCGAGGCCACGACGAGCGGAGATTCGATCGCGAGGTCATCCATCGTGAGCGCCCCCCTGCGCTACCCAGGGTGACCCTATCCCGAAACGCCCCGCGACCGCTCCCCCTCTTGCAGCCCGCCCGGCTCGAGTCGGAACCCGTTGCCATCGCGAACGACCCTGCCCCGGTCGCGGAAGTGCGCCGCGGCCAGCGTCGAACGTCGCTGCACGGCGCGTTCGAGCAGGCTCCGGCGTGTCGCGACCGTTCGATCCCGTTCGGTGTCCATCCGGCTCGCGGGCCATGGATCCGCGACGTTCGCCACGTGGACGAACGCGTCGGCCGCCCACAGCAGTTCGTCGATGCCGCCCGCCACCGCGACGGCGACGTGACCTGGGGTATGGCCGGGCGCCGGTACGACGCGCACACCCGGCACCACCGAGGCCTCGCGGTCGACGACCTCGAGGAGGCCGGCGGCCTCGAGCGCGGGCAGTACCTGGCGGGCGGGCGCGGCGATGTGTACGGGCAACCGGAACGGCCCCGTCTCGCTCCCTTCCCAGGCCGGGTCGAGCCAGAACACGACCTCGGCTTCGTGGACGACGTGGCGCGCGTTCGGGAAGGCGGGCCCGCCGTCGAGCAACACGCCGCCGACGTGGTCGGGATGCGCGTGGCTGATGACGACCGCCTCGACCGCGCCGGGGTCGATCTCGAGCTCGGCCAGCCGTTCGTGCACGCCGCCACCGGCCGAAGGCCCGAGTCCGGCGTCGACGAGGACGAGCCGGCCGGCGGTCTCGACCAGGAGCGCGGTGATCACGCCGGGAAGCTGCTGCTCGGGGGCCGCCCCCGTTCGTCGCAGGATCTCGTCCGGCTGCAGCTCGGGGAACAGCACCCCCGCGGGCACCGGCGCCTCGGCCTCGAGCAGCACGGTGCATCGCACCGTGCCCATTTCGATCACGTTCTCGGACGTCACGAGCGCAGACCCTATCTCCCGCGGTCAGGCCGCCGACCGCGGCGGTGCTCGTCCCTCGAGGATGGACCCGTCCGGGCGTCGGAAGATCGGCCCGCCGTCGACCTGCTCCAACCTGAACCCACCCCGTTCGTGGACCGCCCGATGGTGTCGCCGGCAGAGCAGCAGCAGGTTCGAGGCGGCCGTGCGACCGCCGTCGGCCCAGTGCACGACGTGATGAGCGTCGCACCACCGGTGGGGCCGGTCGCATCCAGGGAAGCGGCAGTGCCGGTCGCGGGCCACGACGGCCCGCCGCATCGACGGTGAGACGACCGGGGTTCGCCGGCCGACGTCGAGCGGCTCGGAACGTCCGGCCATCACGACGCGGGCGATCGACGCGTCGCACGCGAGCCGTCGCGCAACCTCGGGACCTATCGGACCCGCAAGATCCAGCTCGCTGTTGCCGTCGATGCCTCCCCGCAGCGCGGGGACATCGACGATCACGTTCACGTGCGGGCGCTCGCTCGCGACGCTCGGGCGCGCGGCCAGGTCCAACCACTGCCTGCAGACTTCGCCGAGCGCGTCGGCGCGTCGCTGCGCCGGCGTGCGGTCGTCGCCGGCGGCAGACCCGCGCGCCTCGGCATCGAGCACCGCGCCGAGCGCCGTCAACAAGGTCTCGCCCGTCTCGGGATCGAGGTCGCCGTCGATCCGCACCATGCCGAGGAACGTCGGCGAGGCGTGGAGCCGCCGCCTGCTTCGAAGCTCGTCGTCTCCATCCAGCGATCGCTCCCGCGCCAGGCGAGCGCGCCAGTGCGCCACCGCTCGTTGGAGCTCGCCGATCGTGTGGAGGCGCGCGGCGTCGACCAGCTGGGACTCGGATCGCTCGAACGCGACGGGGTCGTCTCGCCGTGCCTCGACGAGCACGCGAGCCGCCGGGAGCGAGACGTCGCCGGCCTCGAGCGCGCGACGCGTGATCAGCATGTCGTCGAGGGCACGCGCCACGCGGCTCTCGCCTCGCGCGGATCCCCAGGAGACGCGGAGCGTCGCCACGAGCCACGATGCCACCGACAGGTGCCCGTCTCGCGCGTAGAGCCTGCGTCGCTCGATCTCGGCGAGCCGTCGCAGCCGCTCGACCTCGAGCTGCTCGATGGCGCGATGCAGATCGATGAAGTCCTCCTCGACCCGAGCGTCGGGGAGCTCTGCGAGCACCTCCGTGCGAAGCGCATCGAGGGCCGACCGGAGCTCGCTCATGGTCGCCCCGTCGACGGGTGTGCCGATCCGATGTCGAACATACGTTCGACGGTACCCCTTCGAGCCGTCGCGCGCCGTGACGCCCGTCACGTTCCGGGAAGGGTTCTTGCCTCGCTCGCATGCCTCGGGAAGCGGACGCGACGTGTGCCGTGGGAAGAGGACTCGACGGACGGACGTTGTTGCTCCACGCAGCGACAGAATGGAGCCAGCAACGATGGCGATCGATACCGTCACCGATCCCGTAGGAACCACCGAGCCCACAGCTGAGCCCACCGGGCCCGCTGCTGAGCCCGCCGGGCCGATGCCCGCGCTGTACCTCGGTCACGGGGCTCCCCCGCTCCTCGACGACGAGCGATGGGTCTCGCAGCTCGGCGCATGGGCGAAGGAGCTTCCCCGGCCGCGGGCGATCCTGATCGTCTCCGCGCACTGGGAGTCCGCGCCGCTCACGGTCGGCGCCACCACCGACGCCGCTCCGCTCACCTACGACTTCTACGGGTTCCCCGAGCGCTACTACCGGATGACCTATCCGTCGCCCGGGGCGCCGGACCTCGCCGCTCGCGTCGAGGCGTTGATGCCCGATACCGAGTCGGTCGCCGAGCGGCCCGACTACGGCCTCGATCACGGCGCGTTCGTGCCCCTGATGGTGATGTACCCGGATGCCGACATCCCTGTGCTGCAGATTTCGATGCCGTCGCTCGATCCGCAGCGCCTGTTCGAGCTCGGCCGGCGCCTGCGCTCGCTCCGCGACGAAGGCGTCCTGATCGTCGGCTCCGGGTTCCTCACGCACGGGCTCCCGTTCCTCACGGACCTCCGGCCAGAGGCGCCGCCGCCTGGCTGGTCGCGTGACTTCGACCTGTGGGCCGCCGATTCCCTCGCGCGAGGTGACGTCGACGCGTTGATGGACTTCCGTCGCAAGGCACCGGGCATGCCGTACGCGCACCCGACCGTGGAACACTTCGCGCCGCTGTTCGTGACGCTCGGCGCGGCCGGCGATCCCGAGGAGTCGCCCGACACGGCGATCGAGGGGTTCTTCCTCGGCCTGGCGAAGCGCTCGTTCCAGGTGCACTGACCCGCGCGTCCACCGGCCCGCGTGCACGCACCGCATCGGCGCGACGAGCCGCGCCTCAGTCGAGCGCTACGAGTTGCACGTCTCGCGAGGTGGCGTCGGCGGCGAGGAAGCGCAGGAGCCTTCGCCCCTCGGCCGCGACCGAGGCTGCCGCCCGCTTCGACAGCCCCCCGGCGTGGTCCACGCGCAACATGGCGGCGCCCGTTCCGCGGTCCTTCGCGAGCCGCCAGGTCGCGCGAAGCACGCCGTCAACCAACACCGATCCGTGCACCGGCCGGTCCGCCGCGAACCACGCTTCGGCGTGGTCCTCGGAGACGAACCGGGACCGATCGGCATGCGAGAGCAGCACGTTGTCGTACTCCGGAAGGAACCGAGGAGGAGCCGGCGACGATGGATCCGGCCTCGGCGCCTCCGGAAGGTCGAACAGCTCACGTCCCCGTTCGTCGCGGAAGATCCGCAGCTTCGGCCTGAGCCGTTCGAGCACCTCACGCATCCCGGCCAGGCGTGACCACGTGCTCACGTCGGCCGGCGTGGCCGGACCGAACGCGCGCAGGTAACGCACGACGGCTTCGTCGATCGACGGGCGATCGGCGAGCGAACGTCCGAGCCACGTCTCGGCGGTCCTCGAACGGACCTGACCCGACCGGCCCCACAGCCCGCGCGGTGGCACCTGGACGAGCGCGAGGTGGTTCCGACACGCGTACGCGAGCGACGCCGCGTCGTGCTCCGGGTAGCGCTCGGCCATCGCGGCGCGGAGCTCCGTGCCGCTCATGGCGCGCTCGCCGAGCAGCTCCCGGGCGAACAGCAGGATGGGCGCGAGGTCGATCCCGGCGAGCGCTGGTGCGAACGCCGGATGCCGCGCGAGCTCCTGGTCGAGCACCGGCTGCATCAGCGGGCGCAGCAGGAGGCAGTCGTCGGCCGTGACGAGGTGGATCGTCGCCCGCATCACGACGATGCGCACGACGGCCCGCTCGGTCAGCAGCCTCGAGAGCTCCTCCGGCTCGAAGCCGTCGAGCCGCGACCACAGGCCGACGTACGGGTTCGACGGAACCTGCGCCTGCATCCCGACGAGATGCGTCACGGCGTCCACGAGCGGGATCGTCGAGCGCCGGGACAGCAACTGCCGTTCGAGCGTCGCCCGGTTGAGGGCTCGCGCGGTGAGGATGTCACCGGTCACGGCCGGACATCCTGCCACCGGCGGTCGCAGGGTGCCGGCGGCCTTCGTCCGGACACGTCCACGCGCAGCCGGGGCCTCGGCCTCCACGATCCCCGACCTAGGATGGGAGAACGACGAGGAGGGACCGATGGGCGGTCGTCGCCGGGCTTCGGCCCGAACCCGAGTTGACACCTCAGCGCTGACCTCTACACTTGTCAACCTATGCACACGACCACGGTGATCACTGGGCGCAGCACCCTCGTACTTATCGCGTAGGCGCGGGCGGGCCACGAAGGCCCGGCTCCCCGCGCCGCTACCCCTCGCCACGCGAGGGGTTTTTGTTACCCAGGCTTCGCATGAACGGCCCGAGAACGCGGGCGACGGACCCTAGGCCCCGCGCGAGAGCACCGAGGGGCGGCAGCCCCACACCGAGAGGAGCAGGAGATGCGGTACGAGTTCGAACGGGACGGCACGGTCGTCGCCAGCGTGCTGTGGGAGGGCCCCGGCCAGGTGATGGTCGAGGCGAGCGACGCCTCCACCCGCGCGGTCGTCGATCGCTACCTGTCATCGGATGTCGTCTACCTGGGCGCCGGCTTCGACGTCGGCGACGAGCATGAGTCCGAAGTGCTCCAGATGCGCCGGCGCGACTGGACGCCCTGGGAGTTCGAGCGCGCCTGCCGGAACCTCGCACACCGGCTGCAGGCGCACGTCCGGCGGGTGCAGACCGGCCCGGTCGAAGACGCCCCGGAGGTGGCGGCCCGATGAGCAGGGTGTCATCGGGGTTCCCGTCCGGCAGGCTCTCGGGCGCCCAGGCGCTCCTCAAGGCGCTCGAGCACGAGGGGGTCGAGGTGGTCTTCGGCATCCCGGGCGGAGCGAGCATGCCGATCTACGACCCGCTCGTGGACGAAAGCTCGATCCGGCACGTCCTGTGCCGCCACGAGCAGGGCGCCGGCCACGCGGCCGAGGGCTACGCCTGGGCGACCGGCAAGCCCGGCGTCTGCATGGCGACCTCGGGTCCGGGCGGCACGAACCTCGTCACGCCGATCGCGGACGCGAAGATGGACTCGGTTCCGATGGTCGCGATCACCGGGCAGGTGCCGACGCCTGTCGTGGGCAACGACGCCTTCCAGGAGGCCGACATCACCGGTATCACGATGCCGATCACGAAGCACAACTTCCTCGTGAAGGATCCGGCCGACATCGTCGAAACGGTCCGTGAGGCTTTCCACATCGCGACGACCGGGCGGCCCGGCCCGGTGCTGATCGATCTGCCGAAGGACGTCTTGATCAACGAGACCGACTGGCATTGGCCCGAGCACGTGAAGCTCCCCGGCTACAAGCCGACGACGAAGGGCAACCAGCGTCAGATCGTCGAGGCGACCAAGATGTTGCTCGCGGCCGAGCGGCCGGTCCTGTACGTCGGCGGCGGCGTGATCAAGGCCAACGCCAGCAAGGAGCTCTACGACCTGGCGACGAACGGGAACCTGCCGGTCGTCACGACGCTGATGGCGCGCGGCGCGTTCCCCGACTCCCACGAGCTCTGCCTCGGCATGCCCGGCATGCACGGGAACTACACGGCCGTCACGTCGATGCAGCGCGCCGACGTCCTCGTCGCGCTCGGGGCCCGGTTCGACGACCGGGTCACCGGCAAGCTCGCCGCGTTCGCGCCGAACGCGAAGATCGTGCACGTCGACATCGATCCGGCCGAGATCGGCAAGAACCGGATCGCCGACGTGCCCATCGTGGGGGACTGCCGCGATGTGATCGGCAAGATGGCCGCCGAGCTGGTGAAGCGTCAGGGCGACGCGGGCGCGCCGGATCGTTCCGCCTGGTTGGGGCAGCTGCGCGAGTGGCAGGAGAAGTTCCCGTACCGCTACGACCAGCACGCCGACGGGCCGCTCAAGCCGCAATACGCGGTGGAGCGGCTCCGAGCGCTCGCCGACGACGACACGATCCTCGTCGCCGGCGTCGGGCAGCACCAGATGTACGCCTCGCAGTACTGGAGGTTCGAGCATCCGCGGCATTGGATCAACTCCGGCGGGCTCGGCACGATGGGCTTCGCCGTGCCAGCCGCGATGGGCGCCAAGGTCGGGATGCCCGACAAGCGGGTCGTGGCGATCGACGGCGACGGGTGCTTCCAGATGACCGCGCAGGAGCTCGCGACGAGCACCACCGAGAACATCCCGTTCATCACCGCGATCTTGAACAACGGCTACCTTGGGATGGTCCGCCAGTGGCAGGAGCTCTTCTTCGACCAGCGCTACTCGGGCGTCTACCTGAACCCCGACGTCCCGGACTACGTGAAGCTCGCCGAGGCCTACGGCGCGGTCGGGTTCAAGGTCGAGAGCGCCGACGATGTGGACGCGACGATCGAGAAGGCGTATTCGGTCACGGACCGGAGCGTCGTGATCGACTTCCGGGTCGACCCGAGCGAAGGCGTGTTCCCGATGGTGCCGGCCGGCGGGTCGAACGACGACATCATCCTCGGCCCCGAAGGCGTGACCCCCACGAACGACCCGGCGGAGGCCCCGATCGCATGAGCAACGGCCAACGAGACGTCCAGCGGGACGCCCAGAAGCTCCACACGATCTCGGTCCTGGTCGAGAACCGTCCAGGCGTGCTCACCAGGGTCGCCGGGCTCTTCGCGGCCCGCGGCTACAACATCGACTCGCTCGCGGTCGGCACGACCGAGACGCCCGACATCTCGCGTATGACCATCGTCGTGAACGTCGAGACGAAGCCCCTCGAGCAGGTCACGAAGCAGCTGAACAAGCTGATCAACGTGATCAAGATCCTCGAGCACGAGCCGGGTTCGGCCGTCGAGCGCGAGCTGATGCTCGTCAAGGTGCGCTCGGCCGGCGAGGACCGGCAGCGCATCATGGAGATCGCGTCGGTGTTCCGGGTGAACGTTGTCGACGTCACGCACTCGACGATCACCCTGGAGGCCTCCGGCAAGCCGGAGAAGCTCGAAGCCATGCTCGGCCTCCTCGAGGACTTCGGTGTCGTCGAGCTCTCGCGGACCGGTCGCATCGCGCTCGGTCGCGGGGATCGAGGCATCAGGGAACGGGTGCTCCGTGCGGCCCCGAAGGCCGCCGGCGCCGAGGACATCTGAGCGAGAAGGGAATCGAGCCCGATGGCGACGATCTACTACGAGAAGGACACCGACCCGGGGGTGCTGAGCGACCAGCGGATCGCCGTGCTCGGGTTCGGCTCGCAGGGCCACGCGCATGCCCAGAACCTCAAGGACTCCGGCTTCGATGTCCGTGTGGGCCTGCGTCCCGGGTCCCCGAGTCGCAAGCCCGCCGAGGAGGCGGGTCTCCGCGTGCTCGATACCGCGGACGCCGTCGCCGAGGCCGACGTCGTGATGTGCCTGCTGCCCGACACGGCGCACAAGAACGTGTACGTGGCCGACATCGGCCCGAACCTCAAGGACGGCGACATGTTGATGTTCGCCCACGGGTTCTCGATCCACTTCGGCACGGTGTCGCCGCCCGATGGCGTCGACGTGACGATGATCGCGCCGAAAGGTCCCGGGCATCTCGTGCGCCGCACCTACGTCGAAGGCAACGGCACGCCCGGGCTCGTCGCCGTGCACCGGGACGCGACCGGCAAGGCCCGGGAGCGCGCGCTCGCCTACGGCGCCGCGATCGGCTGCGCGAAGCCCGGCATCATCGAAACGACCTTCCAGGAAGAGACCGAGACGGACCTGTTCGGTGAGCAGACCGTGCTCTGCGGCGGCGTCTCCGAGTTGATCCGCAACGGCTTCGAGACCCTCGTCGCGGCCGGCTACCAGCCCGAGATCGCGTACTTCGAGTGCCTCCACGAGCTGAAGCTGATCGTCGACCTCGTCTACGAGGGCGGTCTGTCGTGGATGCGCTATTCGGTGAGCGACACGGCCGAATGGGGTGACTACCAGAGCGGCAAGCGCGTGATCGACGAGCAGGCGCGCGCCCGCATGGAGCAGGTGCTCGCCGAGATCCAGGATGGCACCTTCGCGCGGCGATGGATCGCCGAGGCCGACGCCGGATTCCCGGAGTTCCTCCGACTTCGCCGGGAGGCGCAGACGTCCCAGCTCGAGCAGGTGGGACGGCAGCTGCGCCAGATGATGCCCTGGCTGGAGAGCGAGCGGAAGGTCCCACCGGCATGAACGACGACGGCAACGTAGGCGACGTACCAGCGGGCTCAAGCAGCGAAGCGGTAGCCCGCAACGAGGCAGACGCGGGCTCAAGCAGCGAAGCGGTAGCCCGCAACGAGAGTGAGACCGTCCGGATCTTCGACACCACCCTGCGCGACGGCGAGCAGGCGCCCGGCATCGCCCTCACCCGTTCCGAGAAGGTCGAGATCGCCGAGCAGCTCGCGAGGCTTGGGGTCGACATCCTCGAGGCCGGGTTCCCGATCTCGTCCCAGGGCGAGTTCGAGGCCGTGAGCGAGATCGCGGCCAGCGTCCGCGGTCCCGTGATCGCGGCCCTCGCCCGGACCACCGAGGGCGACATCCGGCGGGCTGCCGAGGCGCTGAAGAGCGCGGATCGCTGGCGGATCCACACCTTCATCTCGACGAGCGACGTGCAGCGCGAGTCGATGCTCCGCATGTCGCACGACGACGTGCTCGAGGCGATCCGCGTGCACGTGACGCTCGCGAAGACCTACACCGACGACGTGGAGTTCAGCGCGCAGGACGCGACACGGACCGAGCTCGACTTCCTGTTGGCGTGTTTCCGGCTGGCCGTCGAGCAGGGAGCGACCACGATCAACGTGCCCGACACGGTCGGCTACGCGACGCCTTCGGAGTTCGGCGAGCTGATCCGGATCGTCCGCGACCAGACCCCCGACGAGGTCGTGATCTCGACGCACTGTCACAACGACCTCGGCTTGGCGGTCGCCAACGCGCTCGCCGGCATCGAGAACGGCGCCAGGCAGGTCGAGGTCGCCGTCAACGGCATCGGCGAGCGCGCCGGCAATTGTTCGCTCGAAGAGATCGCGATGATCGTGCGGACCCGGAGCGGGCACCTCGGCGTCCGCCACGGCCTGAACCTGAAGGAGATCGTGCGGACCTCACGGCTCGTCGCGATGACGACCGGCTACTCGGTTCAGCCGAACAAGGCCGTGGTCGGCACGAGCGCGTTCGCCCACGAGAGCGGCATCCACCAGCACGGGGTGCTCGCGAACCGCGCGACCTACGAGATCATGGACCCCGTCGAGATCGGACTCGAAGGCAATCAGCTCGTGCTCGGCAAGCATTCGGGGCGCCACGCGTTCATCGACGCGCTCGGCAAGATCGGCATCGAGCTCGACGAGGCCGCACTCAACCGCGCCTTCACCCGGTTCAAGGATCTCGCCGACCGCAAGGTCCAGCTCACCGACCAGGATCTGTCGGCGATCATCGCCGAGGAGCTGGGCGCGGCCGACGAGGACGTCCTCGTCATGGAGTCCCTCCAGATGGGCGGCGGCACGCATCTCCAGCCGCGGGCGACCGTACGCCTGCGCAAGGGCGAGGAGGTGATCGAGGAATCCGCGATGGGCGACGGCCTGATCGACGCCGCGATGGGCGCGATCCAACGGGCCGCCGGCGTCGAGGGTCGACTCGTGAGCTTCCACGTGTCGAGCGTGACCGGGGGCACCGACGCCCTCGGTGACGTGGTCGTGCAGGTCGACGTCGACGGGCGCCGGGTCACCGGCCGGGGCGTCGCCACCGACGTCGTCGAGGCGAGCGCCCGGGCGTTCCTCGCCGCGGTGAACCGCGCGTTGCAGCTCTCCACGGACGGGGACCCGGGCATCGACGCGACGAACGAGGTCACGCCGTGACGCGCCGGGCGAACCGGGGCGCGCACGATGAATGAGCGTCGCGACCAGGCGTCGTCTTCCGGGTGGCAGATCGGGGTGATCCGGGGCGACGGGACCGGACCTGAGGTCGTGCGCGAAGGCCTAAAGGTCCTCGAAGGGCTCGCCGCAGCCGAGGGGTTCCGCTACGAGCTCGTGGCGTTCGATCTCGGCGCGGACCGCTACCTGCGAACCGGCGACGTGCTCCCCGACGACGAGCTCGAGCGCCTCCGGACGATGGACGCGATCTTCTTGGGCGCCGTCGGCGATCCGCGCGTGAAGCCCGGCATCCTCGAGCGCGAGCTCCTGTTGCGAGTGCGCTTCGAGCTCGATCAGTACGTGAACCTCCGGCCGGTGGTCCGGTACCCGGGCGTGCAGACGCTGGTGCCGAGCCACACCGAGGACGACGTGAACATGGTCGTCGTGAGGGAGAACTCCGAAGGCCTCTACGCGGGGGCCGGCGGTTTCCAGCGCAAGGGCACCCCGCATGAGGTCGCCGTGCAGGAGTCGATCAACACGCGGCACGGCGTCGAGCGGATCGTCCGATACGCGTTCGAGCTGACGATGCGCCCCGAGCGCCGGAAGAAGCTCACGCTCGTCCACAAGACGAACGTGCTGACCTTCGCGGGCGATCTGTACCAGCGGGTGGTCGACGAGCTCGCGAGCGAGTTCCCGGAAGTCGAAACCGACTACGTGCACGTGGACGCGGCGTGCATCTACTTCCTCGACCAGCCGAGCCGCTTCGACGTGATCGTCACCGACAACATGTTCGGCGACATCATCACGGACCTCGGCGCCATGATCCAAGGCGGCATGGGCATCGCCGCGGGCGGGAACATCAACCCCGATGGGATCGGCATGTTCGAGCCGATCGGCGGGACCGCCCCGAGCGAGACCGGCAAGGGCACGATCAATCCCCTGGCGGCGATCGGCGCCCTCGAGATGTTGCTCCGCCAGCTCGGCGAGACCGCCGCCGCCGACCGTGTCGACCGGGGGATCCGATCGGCGACGTCGCGCATGAAATCCATGCGCGCCGGCGAGATGGGTTTCACGACCGCCGAGGTCGGCGATCTGGTCGTCGAGGGGGCGACGTCGTGAGCAGCGACCCGGGGGTAGCCGACGGGGTCGCGCGGAGCGTCGAGCTCTACGACACGACGCTCCGCGACGGCGCGCAGCGCGCCGACATCTCCTACACGGTCGAGGACCGCCTCCGGATCCTCCACAAGCTCGACCAGGCCGGGTTCCCCTACGTCGAAGGAGGCTGGCCGGGCGCGAACCCGAGGGACACCGAGTTCTTCCGGGTGGCGACGAAGGAGACCCTCGCGCACGCGCAACTGACCGCCTTCGGCATGACGCGGAAGGCCGGCGAACGAGCCGAAGCCTCGACCGTGCTCCGCGACGTGCTCGACGCCGGCACCGAGGTCGTCTGCCTCGTCGGCAAGTCGTGGGATCTGCACGTCACCGAGGCACTGCGCTCGGACCTCGACGAAGGCGTCTCGATGGTCCGTGACTCGATCGCGTTCCTCCGCGCGCAGGGCCGCCGGGTGTTCTTCGACGCCGAGCACTTCTTCGACGGGTACCGAGCGAACCCGGGTTTCGCGATGGCCGTGCTCGCGTCCGCCGAGGAGGCGGGAGCCGAGCGGCTCGTCTTGTGCGACACGAACGGGGGGATGTTGCCGTTCGACATCGCCCGCATCGTCGCCGAGGTGAAGGCACAGGCGAAGGTCCCGCTCGGGATCCACGTGCACAACGACGCCGGATGCGCGGTCGCGAACTCACTCGTCGCCGTCGACGCCGGCGTCCTCCAGGTCCAGGGCACGATCAACGGCTACGGTGAGCGGACCGGCAACGCCGATCTGATCCCGATCTCGGCCGACCTCGTGCTGAAGATGGGCGTGGCCGACGCGCTTCCGAACGGCTCGGTCGAGCACCTCACCGAGCTCGCGCACTACGTCGCGGAGGTCGCGAACCTCGCACCCGACAGCTATCAGCCGTACGCGGGGCGCCATGCCTTCACGCACAAGGCCGGGCTGCACACGAGCGGGGTCGCACGCCTCACGGAGGCGTACGAGCACGTGCCTCCCGGGCTCGTCGGCAACCGACGCGGGGTCGTCGCGAGCGACTACGGTGGCGGCTCCACGATCCGCATGAAGGCCGCCGAGCTCGGGCTCAACCTCGGCGACGACGCGGTGCCGCGGGCGGTCGAGGACATCAAGGAGCGCGAGGCTGCCGGCTACGCGTTCGACGTCGCCGAAGCGTCGCTTGAGCTGCTCCTGCGCCGGGCCGCCGGCTGGGCCCAGTCGTTCTTCGACATCGAGAGCTATCGCGTCCACGTCGAGGAGCGGGTGGGCGACGACGAGGCCCCGCTCGCCGAGGCGACAGTCAAGGTGAAGACCAAGGGCACCCGGCATATCGAGTCGGCCGAAGGGCAGGGCCCGGTGGGAGCGCTCGACAACGCGCTTCGCAAGGGCCTCGCGAACGACTACCCGGAGCTCGACGTGATGACGCTCGAGGACTACCGGGTGCGCGTGCTCGACGAGACCCACGGGACCGGCGCCATCGTCCGGGTACTGATCGACACCTCGAATGGCGAGCGCGAGTGGACCACGGTGGGGGTCTCCGAGAACATCATCGAAGCCTCGTGGGAGGCGCTCGTCGACGCCTACACCTACGGCCTGCTCCACCCACGGGAGCCGGCCGACGGCTGATCGATCGGGCGACGCGCGACTTCGAACGTCGCGACGGCTCAGCTGTCGGCGAGCAGCTCGGCCTCGGCGAGCATCTGCGCCCGCTCGGTGAGCATCGCGCGCAGCGCGTCGGTCTCGAGCGGCTTCGCGAAGAAGAAGCCCTGACCGAGATCGCAATGGAGCTCGAGCAGCCGCTGCAGCTGATCGGCTCGCTCGATGCCCTCAGCGACCGGCTTGAGGCCCAGGATGCCGGCGAGCTCGATCACGGCAGCGGTGAGCGCCGAGGACTCGCCGCCATCGTTCACGCCGTCGATGAACGACTTGTCGACCTTCAGGATGTCGACCGGGAACCGCCGCACGTAGTTCAGTGACGAATACCCGGTGCCGAAGTCGTCGATCGCGAGCTGGACCCCGAGGCCCTTGAGCTCCGTGAGCCGTGCGATCGACAGCTCCATGTCCTGCATCATCACGCTCTCGGTGATCTCGAGGATCAGCAGGTTCGGGTTCAGGCCGGTCGTCGTGAGGATCTCGCGGACGTCCTCGACGATCTCGGGACGCTGGATCTGCCGGGCCGACAGGTTCACGGCCATGTGGAGCTCCATGCCACGGAACTCGTCCTGGAGATCGACGGCCCGCGCGCACGCCTCCTGGAGCACCCACTTGCCGATCGGCACGATGAGTCCCGTCTCCTCGGCGAGCGGGATGAAGTCGAGCGGCGGGACGAGCCCCCGAACCGGGTGGATCCAGCGCACCAGGGCCTCGACGCCCGAGACGCGGCCCGACTCGAGCTCCATGACCGGCTGATAGTGCAGGATGAACTCGTCGTGATCGAGCGCGCGCTGGAGGTCGGCCTTCAGCTCGAGCCGCTTCAGCGCCGTCTCGTGCATCGCGGGTTCGAACACCTGGTAGCGGCCCTTGCCGTGCTCCTTGGCCATGTACATCGCGACATCGGCGTTGCGGAGCAGCGTCTCGGCGCCCTCCTCACCGCCGGGATGCTCGGTCTCGCCGTCGGCCACGGCGATGCCGAGGCTCGCGCGCGCGTACAGCTCCTTATCCTCGATGTGGAACGGCGCCTCGAGCGCTTGCATCAGGCGGTCGGCGACCTCGACGGCCTCGATGCTCTCGCCCCCGTCCTCGATCAGGATCGCGAACTCGTCCCCCCCGAGCCGGGCGGCCGTGTCGGCCGAGCGGAGCTCTGCGCGGACGCGGTTGCCTACCTCCTGGAGGAGCTGATCGCCGGCGGCGTGCCCCATCGAGTCGTTGACCGTCTTGAAGTCGTCGAGGTCCATGAAGAGCACCGCGACCGGCTTGTGGTCCCGTTCCTGGCGCTCGAGGGCGTGCACCACCCGGTCGCGGAACAGCGCGCGGTTCGCGAGTCCCGTGATCGAGTCGTGGAAGGCCTGGTGCGAAAGCTGTTCCTCGAAGGCCTTCCGCTCGCTGATGTCACGGGTGTTGAGCACGATCCCGTGGACGTTCGGGTCGTGCAGCAGGGCCGTGCGGAGCGTCTCGGTGTGCAGGTACGTGCCGTCGGCGTGCCGCACCCGGAACTCGAGCAACCCGGGGTGACCCTCGACGTCGGCGGTCGAGGACAGGAACGCGAGGACCCGCGTGAGGTCGTCGGGGTGCAGCAGGTCGGCGACGCGCATGCCTTCGAGCTCCTCGGGCGCGTAGCCGAGGACCCGGCCGGCCGAGGGACTCGCGTACCGGACGGTCGTGTCGGGCTCGATCACGGTGACCACGTCGGACGAGTTCTTGACGAGCGAGGCGAACCGAGCCTCGCTCTGCTTCGTCAGCAGGTCCTCGGTGAGCGCGGCGCTCTCGAGGGCGAGGGCCACCTGCGACGACAGCGCGCGGAGGGTGTCGGCAACGATCGAAGGCATGCCGAGGGGGGTCGCCACCACCATCAGCCCCTGGAGCTCGTCGCGGATGAACAATGGGGTCACCAGCATCGACCCTTGGTCGAACCCGTCGACGCCGAGCTCGTCCCGGAACGTGCTCTCGCCGACCGGCACGACGTAGGCGTCGTTGCGCAGCAACTTCGCGCGTTTCCACGTCTGCAGCGAGGCAAGGTTCATGTGGACCCCGGTGACGGTTTCGTCGCCACCTGCCACCGACGCGACAACCAGCTCGCCCGAAGAATCGCCGTCGGCCTCCTCGCACATGCGGATCGCCGCGTCCTCGCCGGCGATGCGACGTGCTGCGTCCACGGCTGCCTCGAAGATCTCGTCTCGGCTCGTCGCCGTGACGAGCGCAGCCGCGGACTCGCGCAGGGCGCGCTCGCGGAGCGTCGAACGTTCCTGCTGGCGGATCAGGCCGGCCATGCGGACAACGACGAGCAGGAACATCACGATCGAGATCGAGCTGAGGACGTAGGCGTCGACCGCCTCGCCGCGGAGGTTCTGCACGATCCGGAGCACCGGGGGCACGAGGGCGGCGCTCGCGAGCATCGCCAGGCGTGGCCAGGTGAGCGTGGTCTCGGCGGAGGGGGCGCGCTCGGTCAGCTCGCGCATCGAAGGATGCAGCGCCGCGGTACCGAGCAAGACGTAGAAGGCGGCCCATCCGCCCTCGAGCCAGCCGCTCCCCGGCGCGTAGCCCGCGGCCGTGTACAGGCCGAACCACCCGTAGATCGTGTCCGTCACGAAGAGCGCACCGATCGCGGCCATCATCAGGTAGAAGGCCGGCGGCCTGCGACCCGCCGCCACCGCCAGGCGGATCGCCGCGGCGGCCAGGAGCAGGTCGACCGTGGGGTAGGCCATCAGCGTGAGCTTGATCGAGCCGGCGTCCTCGAATGTGGTGACCGGGGCGATCAGCACGACCCACGAGACGGTGCCGACCGCGATCGCGAGCATCAGCGAGTCGAGCAGGCCGGGGACGTCTCGGCCGGGCATCCTCGCCTTCACGAGCAGGAGGATGCCGGCGATCAGGAAGGGATACACGAGGAGGTAGAGGAGATCGGCGGGTCCCGGGAACGGCACCTCGCCGGCGGGCATCGGGAAAAGGCCCGGCACGAGACCGCTCAGCTTCTCGTAGTTGTACGAAACGACATCACCGGCGATGAAGACGAACTGCCCGGCGGCGATCAGGAACCACGGCGCTCGACGCTCCGGACGATGCATGCGCACCGCGGCCACGATGAGCAGCGGGGAGCTCAGCCCGATCACGTTGAACAGATAGCTGTTGTGGCCGAACATGAAGTAGGCAGCACCCGCGAGCAGTGCCGCGACCGGATAGACGATCCACGCCCGTTCTTTCATCGCAGCCTGAATATCGGCCGTGAGCGCTAGGCCTTGAATCCTCGGAGCACCTCCCTCGCAAGCTACCCTTCGGGCGACGTCGGATTACCCGATCGAAGGGAGAGCCACGTGGAACCGCGGGCACCGAGGGGAGCGCTGGAGGGCAGGTCGGCGCTCGTGACGGGAGGGTCCTCGGGGATCGGCCTCGCGGTCGTGCGGCGCTTCGTCGCCGAGGGAGCGCGCGTGGTCGCGCTCGCCCGGCGACCGCGCCCCGAGGTCGAGCAGGCCGGCGCCTCGATGCTCGCCTGCGACGTGGCGGACGCCGGCGAGGTCGACCGTGCGTTCGACGAGGCGAGCACGCTCCTCGGCGAGCTCGACGTGGTGGTCCTGAACGCCGGCATCAGCGACCTCGATGGGGGCGCCGACCTGGCGGCGATCGAGGCGTCGTCGCTCCGGGAACAGTTCGAGGTGAACGCGATGGGCGTCTTCCACGGGCTGCAGGCCGCGTCGCGTCACGTGGGCCGCGGGGGCAGCATCGTGCTCACGTCGACCGCGGCGTTGTACTGGCCGTTCCCCGACTACCTGACGTACTCGGCGTCAAAGGCGCCCCTCGTGGCGATGTGCCGGCATGCCGCGATGAAGCTCGGGCCCCGGGGGATCCGTGTGAACACCGTGAGTCCCGGCACGATCGTGACCGCGATGCAGCCCGACGACGATCCCGAGGGGCGGGTCTCGCCGCTCGCGACGTGTCTCGGGCGGTTCGGGACGCCCGAGGACGTCGTGGGGGCCTACCTGTTCCTCGCCTCCGACGACAGCCGCTACGTGACCGCGACCGATATCCGGGTCGACGGCGGATGGCTGGGGGGTCTCACGTATCGCGAGGTGGACGCGCTGCTCGGCGGCGCGTGAGGAACTAGCTCGTGGCCCTGGTCAGTTGCTCCAGCTGGAAGTGGTCGTGCAGGCTGGCGAGCACCGCGACGAGCTCGTCGATCTGCTCGTCGGTGTTCGACGCGGTGACCTGGATGCGGAAACCCACCTCACCCTTCGGAACGAGCGGATAGGCGGCCATCGTCGCGTACTGGCCGTGCTCGAAGAGGTAGCGGCCCATCTCGTCGATCTCCTCGTGATGCGCGAGCGGCACCTCGATGATCGGGTAGCCCGATTCGTTCGGCGTGTGGATGCCCATCCCGTGGAGCGCGTCGAGAAGCCTCCGGGTCTTGCGGGCGAGGTCTGCGCGGATCGCGTCGCCCCGCGTGCGGTTCACCTCGAGTCCGGCCAAGGTGGTGGCGAGCGAGGCGACCGGCGAGGGTCCCGAGTACAGGTAGGGAGGGGCGAGCACCTTCAGCGCGTCCTTCAGGTTGGTCGGCAGCGCGATGAACGCGAGGAGCGACGAATAGGACTTCGAGAACCCTGCGACGAGCAAGGTGTTGTCGTACGGGACGCCTTGATGGCGAAGCACGCTGTTGCCCTTCACGCCGAAGTCCGACGGCTCGTCGATCGATCGCTCGCCGATCACGCCGAAGCCGTGGGCGTCATCCACGTAGAGCAGGCAGTCGTATTCCTGCGCGATCCGGGAGAACTCGGCGAGGTTCGGGGCGTTGCCGGTCATCGAGTTCACGCCGTCGAGCGCGATCAGCCGGGGGGCGGCGGGGGAGGTCGTCCTGAGGAGCTCCTCGAGGTGGTCCGGGTCCTCGTGGCGGAACCGCACGACGTTCGCGCCGTGGCCGGCCGCGACCATCGCGCCGTCGTAGATCGTCTTGTGCGCACGACCGTCGAGGAACACGGTTCCGTCGCCCACGAGCACCGGGATCACCGACATGTGGATGTGGGTGATCGTCGGCAGCAGGAGAACGTCGTCGGACGCGAGGAGCTCGGTCATCTGCTCCTCGATGTCCAGGTAGGGCCGCGGGGTGCCGAGGAGCCGCGACCACGAGGGGTGTGTCCCCCATTTGGCGATCGCCTCGGGGATCGACGCGATGATCTCCTCGTCGAGATCGAAACCGAGGTAGTTGCACGACGCCCAGTCCGTCAGCCACCGGTCGCCGATGCGGATCTTCCTGCCGACCTGCTCCTCGATCGTCGCGTCGAGCATCGGATGAGAGTCCTTGAGGCGGTTCAGATCTGCGACGGTGGCCACCCACCGGTCGAGCCAGCCGTCGACCTGCCGGCGCCGGAGCTTGGCGTTCGGCGACGGGTCGTTGGGTGCGTCGGAGGCGCGGCGACTGAGGCCGCGACCCCGGCGACGTGACTGGGGGGCGTTGTCATCCATCGGCCCCACACGCATCGACCGGTTTCCGGGGCTCCTTGACCCCCCGAATTCGGGTACCCTCGTGGGCCGCCTACGAGGTGGTGGGATCGGTCGCGTTGTTGGCGACGAGGCGCACGATCTTGTTCTCGATCGTTTTGGCTTTCGTGGTCGACATCCCACTCGACATGATCGAGAACTCGGCCCACCGGCGCTCTCGCTCGAGCCACACCCAGCCCGACAGGGCGCTGATCCGCTCGAGGGTCCCCGTCTTGGCTCTGAGTCGCACGCCCTCGAGACGGCCGCGCAGGGTCCCCTGGCCCGCATGGGGGAGGGATCCCATGAGCGTCGCGCCCCACGGTTCCTCCTGCGCCGCCCACAACAAGGTCACGATGCCGAGCGCGCTCGCCCGGTTCGCGTAGGACAATCCGGACGCGTCGTGGGTCTTGACCTCGACCCCCTGGTTCGCCGCGAAGGTGCGGATCACTCGTGCACCCGTCGCGATCGAGCCCGTCCCGGTCACCCGGGCGCCCAGGTACTTGCCGAGCACCTCGGCGGTGAAGTTCCGCGACGTGACGTTCATGCGCCGAACGACGGCGGCCAGCGGCGCCGAACGTACCTCCGCGATCGTCCGCCCGCTCGTCGTGGGGACGCCGGCCCGTGGCTCCCGAACGACCCGGACGCCGAGGCCCTCGAGCTTGTTCGTGAGGGTGCGTGCGGCGCGACGTTCCGGATCGGTGATGTGGCGGCCTCGCGAGTCGCGGTTCCCGCGGTACGTCAACGCGGTCGGCAAGGCGATGTAGTCGCGAGGGAAGTAGTCGCGCCATCCACGGGCCCACCAATCCCGGCGGAAGCCTGCGGTCGACCCCCGTACCCCCCGCGGATCCGGCGCACGCCATCGGCGACGAGCTGCCTGGCAAGGACACCGAGCTGGCGATCGGCGATCTCCGGGTCGCCCCTGCCGACGATCCACACGTTGCCCTCGATCGTGCCCCCGTCGCGTCGTGCGCCGGTCATGAGGCTCGTGCGGATCGTCCGGTCGGTGCCGAGACGGGCGAACAGGGCCATCGACAGGAGCAGCTTCTCGTTCGAGGCGGGCGCGCGGCGCACCCACGCGCGCAGGCGGAACCACGTCTGGCCGTCGTCGCCGATCGCAACCGACATCGGATGGTCGCCGGCGAGGTGCTCGACCCGCTGCTTCCATCCGGCGCCGGCCAAGGCGGTGCCCGGATGGAGGGGAGCGAGTACCGCGAGGAGAGCGGCCATCAGGAGGACCATCACCGTGGATGGGCGGAGGAGCCGGCGAGGACGATGCATCGATCGATGGTAGCGGCAGGCCCTACCGAATATCCGGCCGGATATCCGGGCCCGTATCCGGCCCTTCCCTATCGGCCGAAAGGCCGAATCCCACCATCTGGGGTTCCGGAACTAGTCCGTTTTCGCTAACCTGCTCGTCTCCGAGGGGTTGACCCCCGTTCAACGACCGCGGAAGGGGAGAGAGCCGGCATGGGAATCACCGCGCGCAGCGTGTCCAGGCGCGCGCTCTGGGTGACGACGGCGACGATGATCGCCGTGGCCACCCTCGTGCCCTGGTCATCGACGATCGGGATGCACGCGCGCGCCGCCGACGTGACGAAGCGAACGTGGAGGCTGGCGCCCGCGGTCAAGCTCACGAGGATCCGCTACCGGAACACGCCGAACGAGGTCCGGATCCTGACGATCCTTCCGCAACGCGGGCCGAGCCTCGATGCGGTTCCCGCCGGACCGTCGTTCCCGATGTACAAGCTGACGAGCGGCATGGCCGCGAGCAACGACGCGATCGCCGGGGTCAACGGCGACTTCGCGACGCCCTACGGCGCGCCGGTGCACACCACCATGATCGACGGCGAGCTGTGGACCTCGGGTTCGTCCGGTGGACCGAGCTACGGGCTGACCCACGACGGCGTGAACGCCTACGTGGGGCGGGGGAACCTCAAGATCCTCGCCCGCGTGAGAGACGTGCCGGTCAGGTCCATCGCCGAGTGGAACGTCGGCGTGCCCGGGAAGAGCACCGTCCACGCCTATACCCAGCGCGGCGGCACCGGGGTTCGCCCGCCCGGCGCGTCGAACCCGGACGCCGGCAGCCCGGTGTTCTGCGCCGTGCGGTTGTCGCCGACGTCGGCCTATCGATGGAACGGTCCCGAGCGCACCCTGATCACGCGCACCTACGATTCGGGGGCGCAGGATTGCGCGAGGACCCCGATGCCGATCGGCTCGGAGAACGGGAGCGTCGTGCTCGCCTCGAAGAGCGCCGACGGTTCGGGCTCGACCTGGATCAGGAGGCTCTCGAACGGAACCGAGGTGACGCTCCAGTACGGCTTCGGCGGTTGGCCGGGCGTGACCGACGTCGCCGGCGGCACGCCGATGCTCGTCGACGAAGGCAGGAACGTCGCGCCCAGGTACACGCCGGGGGCCGACAACCTCCTGTGGTACAACCCTCGGACGGCGGTGGGGGTCAGCCGGTCGTGCGGCGACGTCGACCCCGGCACGGAGTGCAAGATCTGGGTCGTGACCGTCGACGGGCGGCAGTCCTCGAGCGGGTGGTCCAAGGGCATGCAGCTGCCCCGTCTCGCCGAGGAGCTCCAGCGGCTCGGCGCTCGATACGCCATGAACCTGGACGGCGGCGCGAGCACCGCGATCTGGATCAAGAGGCGCAGGCCCGCCTACTGCGAGAGCAACCCCGCGGTGGGCGGATGTCTCGCGAACCGGCCCTCGGCGTCGTTCGGCGAGCGCGTCACGATCAGCGGGCTCACGGTGCTCGCGGGGCGCGACCGTGACACGCCGGATCCCTTGCGCTGAGCCACGCCTCCACCGACCCGACCCCCCGACCCCCGACCAAGGAGCACGACCGAGGTGCGCATCCCCCGTTCTCTCGGCCCCGGCCACGCGTTCGTGGCCCTCGGCCTCGTGATCGCCGCCCTGGCATGGGTGGCGGCGCACTCCGACTCGCCTGCCGAGGGTGAGCTGCGGGTCCGGCGCGCGGCGCCCTCGCAGGAGCCGGTTCCGGATCGCCAGATGCTTCGCCCACCGAAGCCGAGTCCGCCGGACCCGGCCGTCGCGACCGTTGCCGCGGCCGGGGACATCGCATGCGATCCCACCCACGAGTTCTTCAACGACGGTCGGGGGACCGCCAAGTGGTGTCGCGCAGCCGACACGAGGGATCTGCTCCGCGCGCTCGACCCCGACGTCGTGCTCGCGCTCGGCGACACGCAGTACGACGAGGGCCGCTACAACGCCTACCTCGCGTCCTACGACAAGAGCTGGGGTCGGTTGCTCGGGCGGACGCGGCCGGCGATCGGCAACCACGAGTACTACGTCTCGTCGGAAGCCAACGGCTACTTCTCGTACTTCGGCGACCGCGCGGGCCCCGAGGGCAAGGGGTGGTACAGCTATGACCTCGCGAGCTGGCACGTCATCGCGCTGAACTCGAACTGCCAGCTGATCGAGTGCGGCCCGGGCAGCCAGCAGTACGCCTGGCTCGAGGCCGACCTCGCCGAGCACCCGACGTCCTGCACCCTCGCGTACTTCCATCACCCGAGGTTCTCCTCGGGTCCTCACGGCGACGATCCCTCCGTCACGCCATTGTGGAAGCTCCTGTACGCGGCGGGCACCGAAGCGATCTTCGTCGGTCACGATCACGTGTACGAGCGGTTCCAGCCCCTCACGCCCGCGGGCGTCCGGGACCCGGCGACGGGGATCAGGCAGTTCACGGTCGGTACCGGGGGAGCTCAGCTCTACCCGATCGAGCAGGTCCGCTCGGGAAGCGTGACGCGCAACACGAGGAGCTTCGGGGTGCTCGAGGCGCGGCTGCGTGAGGGTTCCTACCGGTGGCGCTTCGTGCCGGTCGACAGCGGCGGGTACCGGGACCGCGGCACGGCCGAATGTCACGGCCCCCCCGGCTGAGGCTCGATCAGGCCACGCGCACCCAGATGTCCCCGTGGGTCTCGCCGCGGGTCGCGCTGATCCGCCAGCACCCGGGCTGGGGGAAGGCGATCGTGCTCACCCATTGGTCGCCCGGGCGGTCCCACTCGAGCGTCGGGTCGGGTCGGGCGTCCTCGATCACGACCTCTCGGTCCCCTGCGCCGACGAGCACGATCTGCAGGGCGCTCGTGCCGGGGATGTGCCACCAGACAACGAGCTCCTGACCTGCGCGGAGCGGGGCTCGGCTCGCGAACAACGCCCAGATCTCGCCCTGGAGGGTCGCCGCCTCGGCCTCGAGACCGAGATCGACCTCCCTGGTGGTCGAGGGTGGATCGCAGTCGGCCGGGCCGACGTTCGACGGCAGCGTCGACCGGGTCGAGGCGCCCTGCAAGGGATCGCTGCCCGCCGGCGGCGGGGAGCCCGCGCACGCGCTGAGCAGGCTGAACACAGCGACCAGCGAGGCCGCGGCGACGCGGACGTGACGGAGGCTCCGACGCATCATCTCCCTCAGGCTTCGGCGTGAACCCGCCGAGGTTGACCCCGCGGAACCGCCGCCGGGCCCGAGCGGTGGCTCAAGGTGTACCGGACCGCGCCGGTCCGCTCAAGGCCCGACCGACCCGATCGAGGAGATCGGCGACGTCCAGACGCTCGTACGGCCGCTCGCAGGGGTTGCCGTCGGTGACCCAGAGGATGCGCCTCGCGGGCTCGGCGATCATCGAGATCACGGTCACGAAGTCGTCGATCGGCGGAACCGTGGGGTCCTCGTGGGCGCAGACCGACGAGGGCCGTCCGTCGTGGTCGGCGAGCGCCGCGCGGATGCGCTCGCCTCGCGCAGCAGGGGACGGATCCGAGGAACCCACGATCTCGGCGAGCGATCCGTCGACGCGGGCCTGGCGCCGGACCGAGTCTTCGCCGTCGATCCGACCGACATCTTTGAACGGCCTGGGGGCGGGCCACAGGAAGTGGTTCGCGTGGCCGAGGGCCTGCCCCTCGAACGTACGCACCTCGGAGGGACCGCCCGGCACCGCCTCGAGGTCCACGGCGCGGCCCGCGTCGTCGGCGATGAGATAGTTCGCGCTCGATGCCCGGGGCCCCACCCGAACCGCGGCGATCGCCTCGTCGACCGAAGAGCTCGTGAGGATCCGGCGAAGGACCGCGTGATAGGGCACGCCGGGCGCGCCTCGATCGAGGGTGCTGATCAGCGCGTTCGTCGCGAGGGCCAGGCCCGCCTCGTTCATCCCGCACTTCGCGAGCAGGCCGGCCTCGACGACCGTGACGAACCCCGGACGGCCGTGTGGCGCCGCCGCGAGGACGACGCAGTGCTCGCGCACCGCCGGCTTCCAGTCCCAGTTCTGGGCGAGCACGGGCGCGTGCCGGCCAGCGCCGCCGGTGCTGCACAGGGCCGTGCATTCCCGGGGTCCGCCGGGCGCCGAGCGGCTGCCGAGGCCGAACATGATCTCGGTCCGCAGGTTGATCGCGAGCACGTCCTCGGCGTCCACGCCGGCTCCCTCGGCGATCCCCTCGATCTCGGGCAGGAGCTCGACGTCATAGGCGTCGATCGGCTCGACGAATGCCCCGGCCCGCTCGCGCACGTCGTTCCAGGCGAGACCGGCGGTGTGACGGAAGACACGGTCGTAGAACGCGATGCTCCGTCGAACACGATCGGCGGCCTGCTCCCCGTAGGCACGGCCGCGCTCTCGTGGTCCACCACTCGCCAGCACCACCGGCCAGGACACGGGGAGACGCTACCCCACCGCGCCCGTGCCCAGCCCGCGCTCGCGGAAGGTCCGCATGAAGGCCGCGAGCGCTCGGACGGACTCGACCGGCACCGCGTTGTAGATCGACGCTCGGATCCCTCCGACGCTCCGGTGCCCCTTCAGGCCGAGCATGCCGGCCGCGGTGGCCTCTTCCAGGAACGTTCGCTCGAGCTCCTCGCTCGGCAGCCCGAACGTCACGTTCATCAGCGAACGCGCATCCGGGCGAGCGTACCCGCGGAAGAACCCTGGGTGCTCGTCCACGACGGCGTAGAGCAGCGCGGCCTTCTCGCGGTTCCGCTCGTGCATCGCGTCGAGCCCACCAACCTCGTCGAGCAGCCACCGCGTGACGAGCGTGAGGACGTAGATCGCGAACACCGGTGGGGTGTTGTAGCGCGAGCCGTGCTCGACGTAGGTGCGGTAGTCGAGCAACACCGGCAGGCCGTCGGGGATGACGCCGAGGAGGTCGTCGCGCACGATCGTGACGGCGACGCCCGCGGGCCCGGCGTTCTTCTGGGCACCCGCGTAGAGCACGCCGAAGCGGGAGATATCGATCGGCTTCGACAGGAAGTCCGACGACACGTCGGCGACGAGCGGCACCCCGCCCGCGACGGCGGGCACGTCGCCGAACCCGATCCCCTCGATCGTCTCGTTCGTCGTGACGTGGGCGTAGGCTGCCGAGCGATCGACGGCGCCGCGCACCTCCTCGGCCGTGGGCACGCGGACGAACCCCTCCGCTTCACCGGACCAGGCGGCTCGCGCGTCGCCGAGGCGGGCGGCCTCCCCCAGCGCCTTCGAAGCCCACGAGCCGGTCACGACGTAGTCGGCGGGCCCACCCCTGGCGCCGAAGTTCGCCGCGATCATCGAGAACTGCATCGTGGCGCCGCCCTGGCAGAAGACCACGTGGTGGGTGGAAGGGATGCCGAGCAGGGCCCGGAGGTTCTCTTCGGCTTCGCGGATCACCTGCGTGAACCACGCGCCGCGGTGGGAGACCTCGAGGGACGATGCGCCGACGCCGGGAAGGCTCACGAGATCGCGCTGCACCTGTTCGAGGACCGGCAGGGGCAACGGTCCCGGTCCGGGCGAGAAATTGAGGGCGCGCGCCACCGGCATCGGTTGCAGGCTACCGGGCGGCCCCCGATCGATGCGCGTGGACGCTCCCCGTCCTCAGCGCTTGTGCTTGTGGATGCCGAACGCGTTGCCGTGTTGCCCGGCTCGTCCGTGTTCGCCGCCCTGGCCGGGGTGCTCGCCCTGCGTCGCGCCGGCGGCAGCGCCGTTGCCACCGCCGTTGCCACCGCCGTTGGTGCCGCCGTTGCCGCCCGCGTGAGCGGGAGGGGCGTTGCCCGACATGTCGCCGGTCGGCCGTATGCCCGTGATCCCGGGAGGTCCGCCATGGGGGTTGAGGGCGCTGAGGCCCGGGAGCGTCGGCGGCGGCGGCACCACCGGGGGTCGGTCTGGACCGCCGTCATCATCGGGCGGCGGCGGCACCGAGGGTGGGCTCGGCTCCGCCGGAGGGTCGTCGCCCTCGACCACCGGTGTCGGATCGGTCACATCCGACGTCTCCGGCGTCACCCTCGGATCGGGCTGATCCGAACCCCGGGGGTTACCAGGGTTGCCATCGCCGGGCTCCTCGGGCTCTTGCTCGCCACCCGGGGTCGGCGGCGCCACGCTCGGTGTCGCCGGCACGGGGCGTTCTGCGGCGACGACGTCGGTGGGGATGCGCAGGCTGCCGAGGGAGAGCGCGATGACGAGGGCGCCCGCGACGGCCGCGCCGCCCAGCGCGATCGTGCCAAGACGCCGGTTCCATTCGGTGGCGAGCGGATCGTCGGACCTGGCGGCGACGGCCGCGGTCGCGGCGGCGGGAGGGAAGGCGAGCACGGCGGCGCCACGGTCGTCCTCGTCTCGCTCGACCTCGGTGGCGTCACCGGCGACGTCGGCGTCGGCATCGGCGGCCGCGCCGACGGGTGCGAGCGTGGGGGGCGGGGTTGCGCCGTCGAGGACCACGACGGGCTCGTCGTCGTCGGCGCCGGGCGTCGTCGTCGGGAGGATCACGACCGGCGGGTCGACGCCGGCGGCCGGGACGCCGGGGGCGTCGGTCCCGGGTGCGGGCTGGTCGCCGCGCACCGGGGGCGTCGCCGGGGGATGCAGTCGCTGCCCGCGCCGCTGGAGCTCCGTCACGCTCGGTCGCTTCGGAAGCCCACCGCTCTTCTCGATCATGTCCCGGAGGGTCGCCGGGTCCTTGCGCACCTTGTCGATCCAGGCGGGTCGTTCGAAGGTTGCGATCGCGGGGGTTGCCCCCCGTCCCGTCACCCTCTGGACGGCGGCCCCGAGCTGTTTCAGGACCTCGGCGGGCTCGACCCGGGCGTCTCCCCCGATCGGCACGACCGCGCCCGGCCACACGAGGATCACCTTGGTCTTCGGCGCGACCTCGCGCGCCATCTGGACCGCGGTGGCACCGATGCCGTCGTCGAGGACGACCACGTCGGGCTGGTGGATCGCGAGTACACGGGCCAGGTCGGCCGCGTTCGACGCCTCGGCGGCGACGTCGTAGCCTTCTCCTTCGAGGACGAACCGCAGCAGGCCCTTGCGCATGGCCTGGCCTTCGCCGACCACGATGCGGGTGCGTTGCGGGTTCATCTCTCGAGCTTCCTCCCCGGGCGCGGCCGATCGAAGCCGCCGGCCTCGACGTGCGTAGCCTACTGGTCCTCCGCGACCGCAGCTACGTCCGAACGTCCAGACGGGGGATGCTCGTGGGATCGGACGACTTAGTGCCGATGTCGCCCGGCGCACCGAAACGACGCCTGCGACACTGGCGGCGATGGATGCAGCGGACCTGCGCATGGTGCTCGACGCGGGCCCGCTCCTCGGGGACGGGGGGACGGGCACGTCGCTCATCGCGGGGGGCGCGCCCACTGATGCCTGTCTCGAAGGATGGAACCTCCGCGAGCCAGATGCCGTGACGGCGGTGCACCGGGCCTTCGTGGAGGCCGGCGCGAGGCTCATCCTGACGAACACCTTCGGTGCGGATCGGTTCCGCCTCGAACGGTTCGGGCTCGCGGATCGCGTCGAGGCGATCTGCACCGCCGGCGCCGACCTCGCTCGCCGAGCCGGCGCCGAGCTCGTGGGGGGCTCGATCGGACCGCTCGGTGTGCGCCTCGCGCCCTACGGGCGGGTCCCGAGCGACGATGTCTTCGCTGCCTATCGCGAGCAGGCGGCCGCCCTCAGCCGTGCCGGCGTCGACCTGCTCGTGGTCGAGACCCAGACCGACATCCGCGAGATCGAGCTCGCGGTGCGTGCGGCGAGGGATGCGGCGCCCGGCCTCGCCCTCGCGGTGAGCGCGACGTTCACCCGTGACGACCGGACGCCGCTCGGCTCGACCCCGGCGCAGGTCGCGGCCGCGCTCGCGGCGCTCGGCGTCGACGCGATCGGGGTGAACTGCGGGGAGGGCCCCGCCCAGGCGCTCCGGATCGTGCGGGTGTTCCGCGGTCTCGTGGGCGATCTTCCGATATCGGCGTGGCCGAACGCCGGTGGGCCGGCCGAGATGGGTGGGCGGCTCGTGTACCCGGCGACGCCCGACTACGTGGCCGAGGTCGGTCGGGCGCTCCTCGACGAGGGCGTGGCCATCCTGGGAGGGTGCTGCGGAACGGGCCCGGCCCACACTGCGGCCCTCGCGGCGACCCTCCGCGACCGGGGTACGCCCGCGGCAGCGCACATGGGGCGTCCCCGAGCGGGCGTCGAGGTCGCCCGTACCCCCGACGACGACGAGGCACGCGGCGAACACGTTGTCGCCACCCAGGCCTCTTCGGCTCCTGTGCGCGAGGATCCGGCGCCGACGTCGTTCGAGGCGGCGCTCGTCGGCGGCGACCTCGTGGTGGCCGTGGAGATGGAACCGCCGCGGTCGTTCAACGCTGCAGAGCTCGTCGCGGCCGCGACGACCTTGCGCGACGCCGGCGCCGACGTGATCGACGTGGCGGACTCGCCGATGGCGAAGATGCGGATGAGCGCATGGGCCGCGTGCCGGCTCGTGCAGGAGCGCGTCGGCATCGACACCGTGCTCCATTTCCCGACCCGAGGCCGGAACCTCCTCCGGCTGCAGGGCGACCTGCTCGGCGCCCACGCGCTCGGCATCCGGAACCTCTTCGTGTGCGTCGGCGACCCGGTCACGGTCGGCGACTACCCCCAGACGCTCAACGACGTCGACGTGACGGCCACCGGTCTGCTCGCGCTCGTCACGGCCGGGTTCAATGCCGGGGTCGATCGCGCCGGAAGTTCCATCGGTGAGCCGACCACGTTCTTCGCCGGCGCGGCCCTCGCCCCGACGGCCCCCGATCTGGAGCGCGAGGTGAAGCTCCTGCGCACGAAGGTCGCGAATGGCGCACGGTTCCTGCTCTCCCAACCCGTCTACGGCGTCGAGCCGCTGCGTGCGGTCCTTCGTGCCTACGCCGAGGCGAGCGGCGCCGGGCTCGACGTGCCGGTGCTCGTCGGCATCCTGCCGCTCGCGTCGGCACGCCATGCTCGGTTCCTGCACAACGAGGTGCCCGGCGTGGTGATCCCCGAGGCGGCGCTCGCTCGCATGGAGCGCGCGGGGAGTGGCGACGGCGCGTGGCGCGAAGGTCTCTCGATGGCGGAGGAGCTCGTCGAGGCGCTCCGCGACGAGGGTGTCGCCGGCATCTACGTGATGCCCCAGTTCGGCCGCTACGATCGCGCCGCAGAGCTGGTCGAAGCCGCGAAGCGAGCCGTGGCGATGGGCTGAGCGGGCCTGGGACCTGTCAGAATGCAGGAGGTCATGGCCGACACGCTCCCCGAGCCCTCGCACGCCCCGACGCTCGCGGTCCATCCCAGCATCCAGACCCTGTTCGAGCGGATCCAGTCCGACGTCCCCGCGGAACGGCGCGACGCGCAGCATGCCTTCGCGAAGGCGTTCACGCGGCGGCTCGCCGAGGAAGACCTGAACGATCTCGACGTCGATCGACTCTTCTCGTTCGTCACGTCGGCCTACGACCTCGTCGATCAGCGCGGGTTGCACCCGCTCCGGGTCCGCGTGCACAACCCGGTCGTCGACGAGCACGGTTCCGAGGCGCTCGGCACCGTGATCGAGACCGTCACCGACGACTCGCCGTTCCTCGTCGACTCGGTGAGCGAAGAGCTGGCGACCCGCGGCCTGCAGATCCGCCGACTGCTCCATCCCGTGATCGGCACGGTGCGGGACGAACACGGCCGGCTCGAACGGGTGATGTCGGGCCGCGATGCGAGCCATCGCGAATCGGTCATGCATTTCGAGGTCGACCGGCTGCTCTCCGATGCCGAACGAGACGACCTGAAAGCGCGTGTCGAGACGATCCTGCACGACGTCCGGCTGGTCGTACGCGACTTCGATCCGATGCAGGAGCGCGTGCGGCACATGATGGAGATGGCCAGGACCGCAGCCGTCCGCTACTCGCCACAGGAGGTCGGCGAGACGATCGACTTCCTCGGATGGCTGCTGCAGTACAACTTCGTGTTCCTCGGCTACCGCGAGTACGAAGTGTTCGACGCACCCGACGGTCGTGCGATCCAGGCCGTGCCGTCGAGCGGCCTCGGGATCCTCGCCAACGTACGGACGTCGACCTTCGCCGATCCGACGCTGCTCGACGCGCTGCATCCCGACATCCGGGCCCGGATCGAAGACGGTGACCTCCTCGTCATCACGAAGACGAAGTCGTATTCGACCGTTCACCGTCGCGCCCGGATGGACTACATCGGCGTGCGCCGGGTGAACGCCGACGGCGAGATCGTGGGCGAGGCCCGGCTGATCGGGCTGTTCACGAGCAAGGCGTACATGGAGCCGGCGGCGAAGACGCCGTTGCTGCATCACAAGCTCGAGCAGATCCTCACCGCCGAGGACCTGATCCCGGGTTCCCACGACTACAAGGAAGTCACGGAGCTCTTCGAGTCCTTCCCGAAGGACGAGCTCTTCCAGGCCCCGACCGAGGAGCTCCGCCAGCTCGTCGTGGGGCTCCTCGCGCTCGAGAAGCACGGCGGGATCCGGGTCCTCGTCCGGCGCGACCTCTACGCTCGGAGCGTCTCGATCGTCGTCGCGCTGCCTCGGGAGAAGTTCAGCGCGACGCTCAGGCGTCGCCTGCAGGAGATGTTCCTCGAGCGCTTCGAGGGCTCGACGATCGACTACCACCTGTCGCTCGGTGAGACCGAGCACGCACGCATCTTCTTCACCGTGCACGTCGACCCCGGCGTCCAGATCCCCGAGGTTCCGTACGAAGAGCTCGAGGTCGAGGTCGAACGGCTGGCCCGGACGTGGGAGGACGACCTTCGCGACGCCTTGATCCGGCGCGTCGGCCGCGCCCGTGGGAACGAGCTCACCGACCGGTACGGGCCTCGGTTCCCCGACTATTACAAGTCCGCCGACACCGACTGGGAGTTGACGGTCGACGACGTGCTCCGTCTCGAGGAGCTCGAGTCCAACCCCGACGGCTTCGTCGTCGGGATCGGCAACGAGGTCACCGGCGAGCGACTGACCCGCGTGAAGCTCTACAAGACCGGGGGCAAGGTCGACCTGTCCGCGTTCATGCCGATCCTCGAGGCTCTCGGCCTGCGCGCCGTGGAGGAGGTGCCCACGGGTCTCCTCAACAGCCGGGTCTACATCCACGACTTCGGTGTGCTGGACGCCCGCGGCGCCGTGCTCAACCTCGAGACCGAGGCCGAGCGCGTCGTCGATGCGATCACCGCGATGTGGCGCGGGCAGTGCGAGATCGATTCGCTCAACCGGCTCGTGACCTTCGCGAAGCTCACCTGGGCGCAGGTCCACGTCCTGCGCGCGTATCGCACGTACCGATCCCGCGTCTCGGCGCGGTTCACCTCGGAGTACCGCAACGACGCCTTCGCCGAGAACCCGCACATCTCGGCGCGCCTGGTCGAGCTCTTCGAGGCCAGATTCGACCCCGCCCGCGCCGGCAACGACGAGGAGATCGCCGCGATCCGTGCACAGGTCTTGCACGACCTCCGCGAGGTCGCCTCGCTGGACCAGGACAGCGTCCTGCGCAACCTCCTCGGCACGATCGACGCCACTTGCCGGACGAACGCCTTCATGCCGGATCGCGGCGCCCTGTCGCTGAAGCTCCGTTCGGCCGACGTCCCCGACATGCCGAAGCCGTTCCCGCTGTTCGAGATCTTCGTGTATTCGCCGCGGGTCGAGGCGATCCACCTGCGGGGCGGCATGGTCGCCCGAGGCGGGATCCGGTGGTCGGACCGCCGCGAGGACTACCGGACCGAGGTCCTCGGGCTCATGAAGGCCCAGCGGGTGAAGAACGCGGTGATCGTTCCCGACGGGTCGAAGGGCGGGTTCGTGCTGAAGAGGCAACCCGGCGCGATCGAGGACCTCCGGAAAGAGGTCGTGGACCAGTACGTGACCTTCATGGAGGGCATGCTCGACATCACGGACAACCTCGTGAAGGGCGAAGCCGTGCATCCGGACGGGGTGCGGGTGCACGACGGCCCCGATCCCTATCTGGTGGTTGCCGCCGACAAGGGCACGGCGACCTTCTCCGACATCGCGAACGCCGCGAGCGAGCGGTACGGCTTCTGGCTCGGCGACGCCTTCGCGAGCGGGGGAAGCACCGGCTACGATCACAAGGCGCTCGGCATCACGGCTCGGGGTACGTGGGAGTCGGTGAAGCGGCATTTCCGCGAGCTCGGGATCGACGTGATGGTCGATCCGTTCACGGTGGTCGGCATCGGAGACATGTCGGGCGATGTGTTCGGCAACGGCATGCGCTACACCGACCGGATCCGACTCGTGGCGGCCTTCGACCATCGCCACGTGTTCGTCGACCCGGACCCGGACCCCGTCGCGAGCCTCGCCGAGCGGCGCCGCCTCTTCGAGATGCCGCGATCATCATGGGCCGACTACGACCGGTCGCTCCTGTCGGCGGGCGGCGACATCTTCGACCGCTCGGTCAAGGCGGTGAGGCCGTCGGCTGCGGCGAGAGCGGCGCTCGGCATCCCCGACGACGCGCCGGCCGAGATGCAGCCGAACGAGCTCATCCGCGCTATCTTGCAAGCTCCCGTCGATCTGCTGTGGAACGGGGGGATCGGCACGTACGTGAAGCACACCGCGGAGACGAACTCCGACGTCGGGGACCGTGCGAACGACGGGGTGCGCATCAGCGGCAACCAGGTTCGCGCTCGCGTCGTCGGCGAGGGCGGCAACCTCGGGTTCACGCAACGCGGCCGGATCGAGTACGCGCTCTCCGGCGGCCGCATCAACACCGACTTCATCGACAACTCGGCCGGCGTCGACACGAGCGACCGCGAGGTGAACTGGAAGATCCTGCTCGGCCTCGCGATCGGACGCAGCGAGCTCACGATGGAAGGGCGCAACGAGCTCCTCCAAGCGTCCAGCGACGACGTGGTTCGATTCGTCCTGTACGACAACTACCTGCAGGCGCAGATCCTTTCGCAGGAGATGACGGTGTCGGCGCAGCGGATCGAGGCCTACGAAGACCTGATGCGGATGCTCGAAGCCGACGGCGAGCTCGAGCGAGCCGTCGAGTTCCTGCCGACGAGCGAAGAGACGGCCGAACGCCGAACGAACGGGGTCGCGATGACCCGGCCCGAGCTCTCCGTCCTGCTCGCCTACGCGAAGCGGAGCGTGTACGCCGACCTTCTCGCGAGCGACTTCCCCGACAGCGACTACCTCGTCCGTGACCTCGATCGCTACTTCCCGGCGAAGATCGTTGAGCGCTTCGGCCATCTGCTCGAAGAGCACCCGTTGCAGCGCGAGATCATCGCGACGCTCGCCTCGAACGACGTCGTGAACTCGCAAGGCATCACGTTCGTGTCCCGCATGATGACCGAGACCGGGGCGAACGCGGCCGACGTGGTACGGGCGTTCCGGATCGCGCGCGACGTCACCGGGGCCATCGCGCGATGGGACGACATCGAGGCGCTCGACGGCAAGATCGATCCCGTGCTCCAGAACGAGCTGCTGAGCGGGGTCGACTGGCTCGTCGAGACGACCTCCCGCTGGTACCTCGTCCAGGCAGCCGGCCAGCGTCTGGCCGAGGCGATCGAGTCCGCCCGGGACCGGTTCGCCGAGCTCGCCGACGTGATCGACCAGATCGGCCCCGAGGCGTGGCGCCATGAGCACGAGGAGGTCGCGAACCAACTGATCGAGCAGGGCGTTCCCGAGGTCGTCGCGCGCCGCCACGCCTTCCAGGCCGAGCTCGTCCACGGCCCCGACATCATCGCGGTGTCCTCGGCCACCGGTCGCGCGCCGCTCGAGGTCGCGCGCGGCTTCTTCCTTCTGGGCGAGAAGCTCGAGATCGATTGGCTCGAGCATCGACTCGAGGAGCTCCCCGCCGGCACCCGCTGGCGGCGGTGGGCGCAGCAGTCGATGGAGGACGACCTGCTCGCGATCCGGCGGGCGATCACCGAGCGCGTGCTCGAGGTGGCGGGCGGAGCCCCGATCGACGAAGCGGTCGAGGCGTTCCTCGAGGACCGAGCGGAACAGGTGGCGAGGCTCCAGCGCTTCATGCGGTCGCTCGCGGTCGAAGGGGTCACGGACCTCGCGCAGATGACCGTCGCGCTGCGCCAGCTCCATTCGCATCTCGCCTGAAGCGGTACGCCGCCGCACCGGGTCGGGCGAACGGCGCGAGCGGTCGGCCGGGAGCTCAGCCGTAGTAGATCTGCGTCACCCAGATCCGGCCGCCCGATCGGACGACCCCTATCCCCGTCTTCTTGTAGCGGCGATCGAGCATGTTCGAGCGGTGCACCGAGCTCTTCATCCACAGGCGGGCGACGCGGTGGAGGGTGCCCGCCATCCCGACGTTCTCTCCCCACGCGCGCGGCCGGTACGTGCGCAGCCTGGACTGCAGGTCGTTGGTGTGGAACAGCCGCTTCTTCTGCGCCATCGATTCGGAGTGGCGGAGCGCGTACCGGGAAAGATCCCTGTTCAGGTCGAGCCGCTTGATCCCGTGGTGGGCCCGAACGTCGTTGACGATGCGCAGGAAGCGGGCGCGGTAGGTGGCTGACCGCGATCCCGCCTGCGAGGGGGCCCACGCGCTCGACAGGAGCAGCACGCCGACCGAGCCGATGACGAGCAGGCGTCGGAAACGCATATCGGGGGGTTGCTGCGTACCCTAGCGACCGAACCTCGAGGGTCCAACCGGATCGGCCGAAGTCCTCGTAACCGCTGGTCAGCGCGCCGCGGGATGTTCACGGAAAGACAACGTCGACGGCTGCCCGGGGGAGCGGAACGGGCGCGGAAGGGGAGTGGCGGGCTCAGACGTCGAGGTGCGGGCGCCACGAGGCGAGGCCTCGCGGGCCCGAGACCACCTGCCCGAACGGCGTGTCGAAGTGCGTCGGCGCGAGGGTCGTGCCCGGGTTCGACAGGAGGGTCGCGAGCACCGAGCGGCGTGTCTCGGCCGCCGCGGTGGGGTGGACGTCGGTGCCCGAAGGCCAGTCGGGATGGCCGAGCTGCAGCGGATGATTGAAGGTGTCGCCGGCGACCAGGAGCCGTTCACCGCGGGACGAGACCCGCACGACCTGATGTCCGGGCGTGTGCCCGGGGGCGCGGCGGAGCTCGATCGCATCGGACAGGACCCGGTCGCCGTCGAGCGCTTCGACGACACCGGCTTCGAGCAGCGGCTGCAGCAGCCGATCCCAGATCAGTCGCTCCTCCGCGTCCTCGCGGGCGAGTTCGCGCTGGTGATCCAGGTCCGCCTGCTGGATCAGGTGGCGAGCGGCCGGGAACGCCACCGCGGGGTGGTCGTCGTCCGTTACGACGCCGCCGACGTGATCGTCGTGCACGTGGGTGATCACGACCGTGTCGACCTGGTCGGCGGTGACGCCCGCCTCTCGCAGCGCCTCGTGGAGCTTCCCGGAGCCCGGGAACCAGCCCGCGGCCGGCGCTCGTGGTCCGCCGACGCCGGTGTCGACGAGGATCACGCCGCCCGGGTGGAGCAGCAGCCAGGCTCGCACGAACAGGTGCCAGGTGCCTCCCGTCCCGACGAGCGCCGGGGCGAGCTCGGACGTGGTCGCGAGCGCGTCGCCCGGGATCTCCGGGAAATGCTCGTCCAGCGGTTCGTCGAGGTCCGCGTCGGCGTCGACCAAGGCGGCGACCCGGACGTTGCCGACCTCCTGCCAGGTCACCCGCATCGACGGCGAGTGTAGCGACGAGCCCACCCTTTCACGCACCCCCCGAGATGTCGACGGGCACCGCGTAGCAGCCGATCCCGGATCGAGGAGTTTCGAGGACCTCCGGGACGGGGTAATCCTCGCCGGTATGCCGGATGGCTCGCGCGAAAGCGGTTTGGTTCTCGAGGTCATCGAGGACCCCGATGGGCGACGGATCGTGCGGCTGGACGGCGCGCTCGACCTTTCGAGCACGGTCGAGGTCGACGCCGCCCTCGCACGAGCGTTCGACGATCCGCCGGCCGGCGTCCGCCTCGATCTGCAGGACGTGACCTTCCTCGACTCTTCCGGGCTCCGAGGGGTGATCAAGGCGCTGCGGCTCGCCGAGGAGCGCAACATCGCGTTCGAGATCGTCCCGGGCCCGTCGGCCGTCCAGCGCGTGTTCCGCGTGACGGGCGTCGCAGACCGGGTGACGTTCGTCTCGGCCGACGGATCGTCCCCGCTCGCAACGACCGAAGAGTGATCGTGTCGTCCCCACGCGCCCTCGGGCGCGCTCTCACGCGAGCAAGTACCGACGGTTGAGCGGCACGACATCGACCGGATCGCTCCGGAGCGGTCGTCCGTCCAGGCGGACCTCGGTGCGATCGGCGTCGACCTCGATCGCAGCCGTCGCACGGTTCGCCGTCAACGCCTCTCGGGTCAGACCACGCGTGCCCCGCACCGCGACGACCCGCCGCCTCGTGCCGAGCGTCCGGCCCAGCCCTCGCTCGGCGGCGACGGCCGAGGCGAAGATCACCGAAAGGCGGCTCGGCGCCGAGCCGACGCCGCCCCAATCGGCCCCGAGCCGCGTGGGTTGTGCGAGGTGCACGCTCGCGTTTCCCGAACCCATCGGACCCCACGCCACCACGCCCCCCTTCAGGACCGCCGCCGGGCGCACCCCGAACGACGCCGGGTGCCAGAGCACGACGTCGGCGAGCCGGCCGGGAGCCAGGGAGCCCACCTCGCCGGCGAGTCCGTGCACGATGGCGGGGTCGGTCGTGTACTTGGCCAGATAGCGGAGCACCCGCTCGTTGTCGTCGTTGCCGGCGTCGTCGGTTCGGACGCGCTCGCGACGGGTCACGGGGGCGTCCGGCCAGCCTCGTCCGTCGTCGGTCTGCCGCCAAGCCTTCATCGCGTGGGCAAGCTGCCAGGTCCGTCGCACGGTCTCGCCGATCCTGCCCATCCCCTGGGAGTCGCTGTTGATCAGCTGGATGGCGCCGAGCTCGTGGAGCGGACCTTCGGCGGCCATCGTCCACGGTCGGACGCGCTCCACGGCGGCGGCGACGTCATCGGGGATCGCGGGGTTCGTTTCGTGGACGATCATGATCATGTCGGCGTGCTCGGCGGCGGTCGCCCTCGCGAACGGAAGGCCGGGCGTCGTCGAGGAGCAGATCACGTTGCCCTCGGCCACGAGAGCCAGCAGATCGGGGACGTGACCACCGCCCGCGCCCTCGACGTGGTAGGCATGCACCGTCCGGCCATCGATCGCCGCGATCGTCCCCTGGAGGTCGGTCGATTCGTTCAGCCCGTCGGTGTGCATCGACACCGCGACGTCGTAGGCCTCGGCCGCGCGGAGCGTCGCATCGATCAGCTCCGGGTAGGCGCCCCAGTCCTCGTGGACCTTGAGGCCGAGGGCACCGGCCTCGATCACCGACTCGGCCTGCCCCGGCACCTCGCTCCTGGCGCTCGCCTGCAGCCCGACGTTGATCGGGAACGCCTCGAACGCGTCGAGGGTGCGGTGCATGCGACCGGGCGGCTCCTCGAACCCGGCCGTGAGCAGGGTCGTCACGCCGGCACTGAGGGCGACCGGCACGAGCCGCGGCGAGAGGAGATGGACGTGGGAGTCGATCGCGCCCGCGGTGGCGATGAGCCCTGAGCAGGGGATCGGCCACGTGTTCGGGCCGATCTCGAGGTCGACGCCGTCGGTGATGTCGGGGTTGCCGGCTCGCCCGACGCCGACGATCCGGCCCTCCTTGATCCCGAGGTCGGCCTTCAACACGCCGAGCAAGGGGTCGACGACGATCGCGCCCGCGATCACGGCGTCGAGCTCGCTGTCGCGGCTGGCCCGGTCGCGCTGGGTCATGCGGGAGCGCAGGTTCTTGCCGTACCCCCAGAGCGGCTCGTCGCCGATCGCGGTGAGGTCTCGTTCGATACGGATCCACAGGTCGGTGTCGCCGAGCCGCACGAGGTCCCCGGCCGTCGGCCCGTGGCGGAGGGCGTGTTCCTCGCGGGAGATGTGCGCGGGCATCAGCGCCAGGGCTCCGTGGGGACGCCGTCGTCCCCGCCGGTCGGGTCGATCGCGTCACCGCTCGCGCCGGCCTCGAGCCCGCCCGCCCCGCCGTAGGCGACGAGGTCCACCTCGCGTGTCTCCCCGGGAGCCCATCGCACCGAGTCGCCGGCCGGCACGTCGAGCCGAAACCCTCGCGCGGCGACTCGGTCGAAGTCGAGCGAGGGGTTCGTTCGCCAGAACGGGAAATGCGACGTGACCCGGACCGGACGCGTCGACCGGTTCATCACGGACAGGCGCCGACGTTGACGCTCGGGGACCAGCGGGACGTCGCCGCGTTCGAAACGGATGGCACCCGGCGCGTCCTCGCCGGCGATGCCGAACGGTTCCCGCAGGACCACGAGTCGCGATCCCTCGTCGAGCAGGACCTCGACGCGGATCTCCGGCACGATCGCGGCCACGCCGGCCAGCACCTGCTCCGGGCCGACCGCGCGCCGCCCCACCTCGACGACCTCCTCGAAGGCGAGCCCGCCTCGGGCCGCGAGGTGCACCTCGTCGCAGACGAGGGCGACGGCCTCGGGGGCGTTCAGTCGCAGGCCGCGCGCGAGGGTGGCACGGGCGAGCCCGGCGGCGACGAAGACGTCGAGCCGATCGCGCTCGGTCGGCGTGAGGTCCATGCCCGCTGTGCTCCTCAGGCCGGATCGGGTTTCGTGACGTCGACGATCACGGCGCCGACGGCGGCGATCAGGTCGTCGGGCGCGAGGTGGAGGTTGACGCCGTGCGCGCCGCCGCCGATCGCGACGCGATCCACCTCGCCCACCGAGGCGTCGGCGATCACCGGCCACGGGTTCGTCGATCCGAACGGGGTGATCGCCCCGCGCTCGTAGCCGGTGGCCGCTTTCGCCTCGTCGGCATCGGGGAGCGACAGGCGCTTCACGCCGAGGTGTCCGCGGAGCTTCGGCCAGTCGATCTGGCGCCCGCCGGGCACGAGGACGAACAGGTAGTCGTTCTCGCCCCGTCGCACGACGATCGTCCGCAGCAGCTGGCGGAGCTCGATCCCTTGGAGATCGGCGCTGTGTTGGGCGCTCGTCGCCCGCTCGGTTCGGGCGACCTCGAAAAGCGTCTCGGTCTCCCCCGCGGCGGCGACCCCGCGCTCGGCATCCATCGCCGGAGCCTAGCCGAGCGTCGCTCAGGACGCGGCGGTCGAACGGTGCCGCCGGCGCCGGATGAGCCAGACCCCGGCGAGCGCCAGGGCGACGACGGTGAAGCCGATCCAGCCGATCGCGGACAGGATCCGGTCGATCAGCTCGATGTTGTTCCCGACGACGTTGCCGAGCGTCGTCACCGCGACCACCCAGACGATCGTCGTCGGCACCGTGAACGCGATGAACGTCCGCCAGTTCACGCCGGCCGTTCCGGCGACGAAGGGCACGAGTCCGGCCACGCCCGTCGCGAAGCGTCCCAGCACGATCGCGGTGCCGCCGCGGCGTTCGATCGAGTGACGGAGGCGTTCGATCCGTCCTTCGAAGCGCCGGAGCACCGAGATCTTCGACAGCAGCCTCATGCCGTAGCGCCGCCCGAGCACGAAACCGACGGTCTCACCGAGCAGCGCGGCGACGATCCCGCAGCCCATCACGAGGGGAAGCGAGAGCGTGCCGTTCGAGGCGTACACGCCGCCGACCGCGAGGATCACGTCCCCTGGCACGACGATGCCGGTGAACGCGGCTGATTCGAGGAACATCGCCAAGGTGACGACGACGTAGCCGGCGCTCTCGTACAGCGGACGCAGCCACTCCACCAACTCGGTGACGAGGGCGAGGGACGGCGAGCTCATCCGGAGCGCTGCGCGTCGGTGTGCACCCGTGGAAGGTTCCCGGACCGGATGCGGAGCCAAACCCTCGCGCCGGAAGGCAACCCGTGGCCAGGGTGTGATCCGGCGCCGGTGCGGGTAACCAGATCGGACCAGATCGGCCGGCCAGATCGGACGGCCAGACCGCACGGAGGTCATGCGGATGCGCGAGTACGAACTGTGGGAGTACCGGGGCACGATCACCGCCGACGTGACGTCGATCGAGGGATTCGACGTCGTGGCGACCGACGGAAGCATCGGCCACGTGGACGAGGCGACCTACGAGGCGGCCTCGTCCGACGTCGTGGTCGAGACCGGCCCCCAGATCTTCATCTTCGGGCATATCTTCGGGCAGACCCTCGGGCGGATCCTCGGGCGGAAGGTCGTCGTGCCTGGTGGCGCGATCGACCGGATCGACCTCGACGGTCGCAAGGTCTTCGTGGCCCTGTCGAAAGGCCAGATCAAGGGCTCGCCGGCGCATGACGCGGGTCGGTATCGCAGCGATGCCTATCGCGCCGAGGTCAGCAGCGACGACGGCGAGCACCTGCGCCGTTAGGCGAAGCGGCTGGTCGCGAGGATGCGAGCCACCTCGTCCTCGATCGCGATCGACTCGTCCTTCCCGATCCCTTCCGACAGGACCGCGAAGGCGACGAGTTGCCCGGTGGCATCGCGCACGTAGCCGGTCAGGGTCGAGCACGGGACGGTGAACAACGTGCCGGTCTTCGCTCGGATCGGCGTGCCGATCAGCCGCCCATCCAGCGTCCCCTCGCCCGCGAGGGGGAGCGATGCACGAAGCGCCGATCCCCAGGGTTCCTCGCTCGACGCGAGCAGCAACGACACGAGGTCCACCGCGCTGACGGCGTTGCGATGCGAAAGGCCGGAGCCGTCACGTACCCGGATCGTCACGCCCGCGTCCGCGGCCCATCGTTCCGTTGCCTCGCTGCCCGCCGACGTGGTCCCCGCCCCACCGAGCCGGGCGCCGAGCGCGCGCATCAGGATCTCGGCATACAGGTTGATCGACCCGTGGTTCTGGCGCGCCAGCAGGTCGCGCAGCGGCGCCGACCGCACCACCGCGAGCTCGCGGAGCCGTGCTGGTGCCTCGCCGGTTCCCGCCGATCCCTCGACCGCCACGCCATGTCGCTCGAGCGCGGACGCGAAAGAGGCCGCGGCGGTCAGCTCCGGGATCGAGCTTCCGTTCCCCTCGAACGCGAGCGCGGTCGGGCGGGTGACGTAGGACCGGGAGATCCCCTTGACCCATCCCGGTGCCCACCAGCGCCGGCTGAACGTGGAGGTATCACCGAGGACCGAACCGCTGATGCGGACGATACCCGCGTCACGGAGCGAGCCCGCGAGTGCGGCGAGCCGGGTGGCGCCGAGCTCAGGGTCGCCGCTTCCCACGAGCCACAGATCGCCGTGCACGGTGCCGCCTCGCGGAGCACGCGCGGCTCCGGCGATCGTGGGGAAGCGGTAGGCAGGGCCGAACACCTCGAGCGCCGCCATCGAGGTGAGGAGCTTCTGGCCCGAAGCCGGCGCTCTCGCGACGTCGCCGGCGTGCGCATACAGGATGTGATCGTCGAGACCGACGGCGATCGACACGCCCGGCGTCGACGCGACGGCGTCGATCGCTCGCGTCCATCCTGTGACGACCGTCTCCATGGAGACGATCGGTGCGGCAGGCGCGCGACCGACGGCGTGTGGGCTCGTCTCGGAGGCGCCCCTCGACGGCGACGCCGTCGTAGGCGTGACCGAAACGGGACCGGGCGAGCTGTTGCCGGATGGATGGCTGCCGGTCGAGGCCGTGCATCCGATCGCGAGAACCACGGTCAGCGCGACCCAGGGGGAAGCACGTTTCATCGCGGCAGCGTATCGCCGCGATGGTGTGCGCGCCGGATCAGACGCGGAGGGTGTTCATCGCCCACATCGCGACCGCGCCGAGCGCGACCACCGCGAGCGAGGCGAGGACGAGCCGGATCTCCGGCGCCATCGGTTCCTCCAGGGAAGGTCGGGAAGGGCTCAAAGCCTAGGACGATCTCGCGCCAGCGTCTGTCGGCCGATCGGCCTCCCCATGATGATGCGCCGGGTCGCGACGGGTGATCCGGCGGGCGAGGAACCCGACGGTCTCGCCGATCGTGGTGCCGATCAGCGCCCCGATCACGACGTCGCCGGGGTAGTGCACGCCGGAATGGACGCGCGAGTACCCGACGGCCGAGGCGAGCAGTCGCAGCGGTGCCGCGACCGTCGGCACGGTGCTACCGACGGCGGCGGCGAAGGCGAATCCCGATGCGGTGTGGCCCGAGGGGAACGACGGGGAGTCCGGCATCGGCACGTGCCGCGCCGTCGGGACGCCCGCCGCGTCGCGGTCCGGCCTCGCGCGATCGCTCCCGAGCTTGATCGGGACGTTCACGATCGCCGAGTTCAGCCCGATCGCGGCGATGCCCGCCGTCGCGGTCCGACGACCCGCCCGGCTCCCGAACACGACCATCCCTGCGGCGATCGCGATCCAGAGCTTGGAATGGTCGGCGAGATCCGAGAGTCGGCGCATCGGCTCGTCGAGCGTGGGCGTCGGCGTCAGGGCGATCGCTCGATAGACGGCGAGATCCAGACGGGTCAGATCGTCGATGAGGGTCATCGCTCGCTCGACATCTCGACGGGCTTGCCGAGCGCGGTGCGCCACACACCGCGAGCCGCCGCTCGCCAGTCCAGGGAGCGACCGGCCGGCGAGTGGCCGATCGCGTGCAGCGGCAGCCGCACCCGGAGTCGGCGCGCTCGGATCGAGAACCTGAGCGGCGGATCCATCACGATCGACTCACCGTCGAGGCCGACGTCGATCGGGTAGTCCGACGACACTTCGAAGGTCTCGGCGGTCCACGATGCGTAGCCTGTGAACCGCTCAGGATGGCCGGCCGCCACGGCGGTGAGGAACGACGACGCCGCGCGATCGTTGCCGATCTCGAGCGCGAGGACCCCGAGGCGGTGCGTGTCGAGACGTGGGCGGCTGCCGATCGCGTCGATCGCCCCGCCGTAGGGGTTGTTCGAGACCTGGATCAGGTGCGCGTGGTCATGGGGTTCGCCGCCGCGGCCCGTGTAGCGCAGGTCGAAGGCTTCCGTGCCGGGACCGAGCATCTTCGGAAGGGTTGCGAGCGTGGTCTCGACCTTCGCGTTCCGGTACTCGGGGGAGCGGACGATCCTCGCGTAGAGCCCGAGGGAGACGTTGTTCACGAAGACTCGCCCGTTGACGTCGGCGAGGTCCATCGGGTATTCGACGGCATCGGCGTAGGCGTCGAGCGCGCCGACCACGTCGTCGCGATCGAGACCGAGGTCGAGCGCGAGATGGTTCCTGGTTCCGGCCGGGACGACCACCATGGGTACGTCCCGATCGGCCGCGACGGTCGCGACGAGCGCCTGCGACCCGTCTCCTCCCGCCATGCCGATCACGTCCGCGCCGCCGTCGACGGCGGCACGTGCGAGCTGGAGCAGGTCGTCGCCGGGGCCGAGCACGACCGGTTCGATGCCACGCGCCCGGCACTCCTCGACCAGATGGAACCGTTCCGCTTTCCCGCCGCCGGACTTCAGGTTCATGATCAAGACACCTCGTGTTGCCGCCGCCACCGGCTCGCCGGGGGTGTCTCGGCTCTTCAACGACCGAACGTCACGACCGAGCGCGAACCGCGCGAGCACGGCCGCAAGCAGCAGCAGCACCAACCTCAGGAGCGCCACGTTCGTGGCGTCGGCCTCCTCGACGAAGGCGACGCCGACGATCCCCACCACGGCCGCGACGCACACGACGGTGCCGATCGTTCTCCGGGCGCCCACGCGGGTGAGGGCGTACCAGCCGGCGAACAGCGCGACGAGGAGCAGCGGCACCTGCACGAGGAAGCGCCGAACGTCGTCGTCGATGCTGACCACGCTCAGGACAACCACGATCGCGATCAGGGCGATCGACGCGACGGCCGCCATCCGTTGGCGTGGGCCCGGCGCCGGCGTCGCGCTCACGATCCGCCCGGTGCCTCGGAGATGGTCACGCCATCGGTCATGGCTCGTCGTCGGACGGCGCCACCGCATCGTGGATCTGCTGGGTCAGCTCCATCATCTGCTCGATCTGGGCGTTCCTCGCCAGCACGAGCTCCCATTGGTGATCGGCGACGACCCTTCGTCTCTCGTCGGCGCGGTTCTGGCTGATGAGGATGAACGTCGAGAGAAATATCGCCTCGAGCGAGACGATCATCGTGAGGAGACCGAACGGGTACTCCTCGAGGGGGACCGCGACCCACAGCGCGAACCAGATGACGTGGACGTAGACGAAGTTCATCGACCCGGCGAAGCCGGTGATCCCGTCCGCCACGCGGTTCTCGAATTTCTCGCGCCGCTCCTTCGCGTGCTGCCGGAGGGCGGGGTGCTCCGTGTGCTCGTTCGTCGACGCGACAGTGGTGGTGCTCATCGATCCTCCCTGACCTTTCTTCCGAACGCGAGTCCTTCGGCGTCGGTCCGCTGATCGACCGGGTCCGATCGCGTCGACCGGTGCCCCGGGACGCTATCCCTCGGGCGGGGCGGAGGGCAACCGGGCTACGGCAGCCGCATGCGCAGGCGGACCGTGGTACCCCGAGCGGAGGAGCGCACCTGGACGAGGTCGCAGAGGTGGTGCGCGACCCAGAGTCCTCGTCCTCCGTCAGCGTCGACCGGTGGCGGCAAGCGGCCGACGAGCGGGTCCACGATCCGGCCCGGGTCGGCGATCTCGCACACGATCGAGCTCGGCTCGAGCCACGAGCGGAACGTGCCGGCGCCTCCGGCGTGACGGACGCTGTTCGTCGCGATCTCCTGGACCGCGAGCTCGAGATCCTCGACACGCATCGCAGGCAGCCCCGCCTCGACGGCCTTGACGTGCACGATCGCGCGCACCTGCCGGAGCGAGGCGATGTCGAACGAGAACGGAGGAGCCGACGGCAGCGGGGCGGGCAGCGGCTCCTCGAAGCGTGCGGTCACGACGGCGGCACCGCCGTAGTCGGCGTTCTTCCGCGTCGCATCGGACGCGGCGAGGAGCGGATGGTCGCGCCTGGCCGCCGCCACGACCGACGGCGGCAGCGACACCTTGTCGTACGGGCACAGCAAGCGGAACGCGGGCGCGTCGGCGAAGGCAACGTTGAGCAGCGCCTCGTGGAGCTGGCTCTCGGCGAGCTCGTCGGACTGCCTCTCGACCCAGATCGGCTCGCCGATCCCACGGATCGGCCGGCCGTCAGCCGGCCGGGCGTTCACGAACGCCGACCACGCCGGGATGATCCGAGCGGGGTTCCGCCCGACGTCGCCGATGTCGGCGAAGACGATGCCGGCTGCATCGGCGCCGAGCGTCGCTCGGAGACGCTCGATCTTGATCGCATCCAGGAGCACGAAACTCGGTTCGCGTGCCGCGAGGCCTTCGCGGATGAATCGGGCGGTTCCCTCCATGAATGAGCTCGCGCTGTCGTAGAACAGGGCCTCGTGAGCGAAGCGCCCCTGTCGTTCGGCGGCGACCGCGCTCATCGACGCGTCACCTCGGAAGCAGACAGGTACGAACCGCCCGCCAGCGCGCTCATGGCCGGCAACATCTGCGGACGGTAACACCCCCCCGTTCCCCAGCCAACGAGCTCGACGCCACGTGGGGTGTTTAATCAGCGCGATGGGGGATCGCGACGGGAGTTCCGGCTCGGAGGTGCAGCGCCCGACCCCGATCTCGGTGTTGATCGTCGACGATCACGGGCTCGTCCGTGAGGGCCTCCGCGCGTTGCTCGACGGCGAGGACGACATCCGGATCGTGGGTGAGGCGCGGACGGCCGCCGAGGCGCTCGCCCTCGCTCGTCACCTGACGCCCGACGTCGTCGTGCTCGACATGCGGCTCCCCGATCGCGCCGGCGTCGAGATCTGCGGCGAGATCCGCGACGTCGCTCCGGGCGCGCGCATCTTGATGTGTTCGGGGTTGGCCGACGGATCGGCGTTCATCGAGGCCGCGAAGGCCGGCGCCGACGGCTTCGTGTCCAAGGAGGCCGGGAACGACGAGATCGTCGACGCGGTGCGGCGGGTCGCGAGCGGCGCCGCCGTGGTGGGGCCCGAGTCGGCCGGCGCCGCCTTCCGCCACCTGCGCTCGTCTCCGGCCCGCGAGCCGAAGCTCGCGCTGCTCTCCGAACGCGAGCGGGAGGTGCTCGCGCTGCTCGCCGAGGGGCTCACGAACCACGAGATCGCCGAACGCCTCTTCCTGTCGGACAAGACCGTGCGCAACCACGTCTCGGCGGTGCTCCACAAGCTCGACCTGCGCCATCGGACGGAGGCCGCATTGCTCGCCGCAACGCTGCGCGGCGACCTCGGTTCCCCCGAGTGAGCTGCATCAGGGACATCCGTCCCTCACGTTCGGGCATCCGGTCCCATCCAGCGCTCTTCGGATCCGGCCGATCTTGACGGCACGGGCCATGGGAGGGGACGCGGTGGCCATGGCGCAGGTGCTGAAGAGGAGATGCCGAGATGACCGACGTGGCGACCACACCTTCAGGCGCAACCCAGGCCTCGCAGGCCGACGACGACGATGTGATCCGCGTGTTCGTCGCCGACGACGAGGCAACCGTGGTCGAGGTCCTGCAGGCGCTGATCGCGACAGACCACAGGCTCCGCTTCGTCGGTGCCGCGCACGACGCCGAGGAAGCGATCGCCGGCGTTGTCCGCGAACGGCCCGACGTCGTCTTGTTGGACGTCCGGATGCCCGGAGGTGGGGGGGTCCGTGCCGCCCGCGAGATCACGAGGCAATGCCCGGCAACGAACATCATCGCGCTCTCCGCGCACGAGGACACCGACACCATCGTCGGCATGATCGGTGCGGGTGCCTCCGGCTACGTCCCGAAGGCCGACGGCACCGACAGGATCCTGCGGACGATCCACCGGGCGATCGATCCGGCGTGGTCGCCGTCGGCCGACGCCAAGGCCAACCTGATGCTCGTCCCGCCTGCGCTCCCGCAACGTCGCGAGCGCGGATCCCGCGTCGCTCGGGCGATCCTCGAGAGCGCCGTCACCGCGACGTTCGAGCCGGTGATGGATGTCGAGACCGGCCAGATCGTCGGACTCGACGCCCGTCCGCGCGTCGCGATGGCTCCCGCTCGCCCGTACGACGGGTGGCTGGCCGACGCCCAAGCCGAAGGGCTCCTGCTCGATTTCGAGCTCACGGCCCTGCGCGCCGTCCTGCCGGCGCTCGCCAGGCTCCCCGAAGGATCGTTCGTCGAGTTCGAGGTGACGCCGGATTCAGCATCCAGCCCCCGGTTCCGCCGGGCCGTCGTCGGTGCCTCGGCGTCGCGGATCGTGCTGGGGTTCAGCTCGCTCGTCGTCCGCACCGGTGACGACGAGCGCTTCGCCGACGCGCTCGCACGCCTCCGGGCGAGCGGCATCCGCCTGTCTGCCCGCGATGTCGGGCCCGGGCTCGAGAGTCTGCGTCAGCTCGCGCAGATCTCGCCGGATCACGCGTGGCTCGACCGAACGATCACGAGCTCGATCGGCGCCAGCTTCCCGAGCCACTCGGTGGTCGCCGCCGTGGCGGGGTGCGCCAACCAGGTCGGAGCTCGGATGATCGCCGACGGGGTCGCCACGCAGGAGCAGCTGGACGAGCTTTCGGCCCTTGGCGTCCAGATGGCTGCCGGGCCCTTCATCGCCGGCTCGCTCCGCCTCACTGACCTCCACCCCGACCCCGAGCAGTGGGAGCGCGACGAGGCTTCGCGCGGCGGGTCAAGGTCTGCCCAGGGCCGAACCGATACCTACGAGGACGAGGGCACGCGACCCCATCGCCGACCCTCGGGAGGGTGATGCTTCGTGAACCGGTGGGCACGACGGCTGGTCCTGGCGAGCATGGCGGCGTTCCCGATCGGGGCAGCCGCTCCCGCCGCGGCACAAACCTGTCTACCGCTCGACGTTTCCTGCGCCGCTGAAGACCTCGGGGGCGGGGTCGTGAGGCAGAGCGGCGACCCCGATCCCGGCGGTCTCGTGAACGACGCCGTCGGAACCGTCGGCGACACCGTCGACGACGTGATCGGGACGATCGACGACGCCCCGGACGAGATCGACGACATCGTGAACCCGCCCGGCCCTCAGCTGCCGCCGGACGACGACGAGGCGGGGAACGACGACGAGGGAGGGCCGGGCGACGACGAGGAAGGCACGAGGGGTGGCACGTACGACGAGCGTGGCGCCGTCCCGAGCCGGATCCGGTCCTCAGGGGACCGGATGTCCCCGGGGCCGAGGCTCTCTGCCGGAGCGCCCCTCGGGTTCACCGAGACCTCGTCCCGGACGTTCGACCCAGTGCTCGATGAGACGGAGCGCATCGGGTCGGCGATCGCCGCCGCCGTGCCCAGCCTCATGCTGGTCCTGGTCCTCCTGGCGATCGCCATCGGATTCGTGACCGTGCAGGGTCGACTCGATCGCAAGGATCCGAGGCTCGCGCTCGCGCCGGTGGGGACCGAGATCGTGAGCTTCCGTTGAGCGCGGCGGCACCGAAGGCGACACGATGGGCCGGCTCGCGATCGAACGTCGCGCAACGGCTGACGCTTCCCTCCGAGCTCCTCTCCCTGGCCGAGCGCTCGCGCTACCTCGGTGTCCTGCGCCTCGTTCTCGTCGCGATCGTCGTGGTCGCGAGCGCCGCCTGGCCGGACCTGCTCTCCGTGTCGATGCGCGCGGTCGTGCTCGCCACCGCCGCCTATCTGTCCGTGTCGGCGATCCCGGCCGTGTTCGAGGCCCGCTCGCGGGGGGTCGTCCTCCCGATCCTGCAGGGCAGCCTGCTCGTGGACGGGATCTACCTCGTCGCGGTGATCGCCGTGACGGGTGGGGCGGAGAGCCCTCTTCGGTTCCTGCTCGCGGCCCATCTGGTCGCGGTGACCCTGCTGTGTTCGTACCGGACGGGTCTCAAGCTGGCCGTGTGGCACACCGTCGTGTTCCTCCTCGCGGTGCAGGCGATCGCTTCGGGCCTGCTGCCCGGCATCGTCGAAACCCCCGGCGGCGACGGTTCGGCCGCGAGCCTGGCGGTGGTGTCCCTGTGGGCCGCAGCGCTCTGCACCGCGACGTTCGCAGCGGCGAGCGAGCGGGAGCTGCGGCGACAGAAGGTCGACCTCGCGTCCCTGTCGGCGATGGTCGCGCGCTTCGAAGCGCGACCCGATGCCGCCGACATCCCGTCGATCCTCCTCGAGCAGCTGTGCGCCTCGTTCGGATTCACGCGAGGTGTCGTGCTGGCGGGATCCGATGGGGAGCTCGAGGTGGCGGCGAGCACCGTGCCCGTCGATCGCCAACGCGCGCCGGGGCGACGTGCGCAGGATCCGGCGGCCGGCCCGTTGCTGACGCATGCGTGGAGCGACCGCGCACCCCAGCTCGTGAAGCAGCTCGATGCGGAGACGGATCCGCTCCTCGCGGCGTCGCTCCCCGGTGCGCGCAACGTCCTGGTGGTGCCGATGTTCCTCGAAGGGGGGCGGTGCGTGGGCGTCGTCGCCCTCGAACGCGGCGGTTCGGTCGATGGCGTTCGTCGATGGGTCCTGTCGATGATCGAGCAGTTCGTCGCCCACGCCACCCTGGCCCTCGAGAACGCCTGGCTCACGGAGGAACGCGACGCCCAGCTCACCACGATCCGCGAGCTCGAGCGCGAGCTCCGCTCCCACAACGCCGAGCTCGAGCACAAGGTGGCCGAACGAACCGTCGAGCTCAGCGAGACGATCCAGATGCTCCAGGAAACCGACGAACAGCGACGTCATCTCCTCGACCACGTCGTGCGGGTCGCCGAGGAAGAGCGACGCCGCATCGCGAACGACATCCACGACGACCCCGTCCAGAAGATGGTCGCTCTCAAGATGCAGCTCGAGCTGATCGCGAAGGCGCATCCGGACGTGCCTGAGCTCGAGCGAGGCAAGGCGGCGGTGCTGGGCGCGATCCACAGCCTTCGCCATCTGCTCTTCGATCTGCGTCCGCCGATCCTCGACGAGGGAGGGCTCGGCGAGGCCCTCCGCTACCTCCTCGACAACGCACAGCTCCCGTTCGAGTGGTCCGTCATCGACGGTCTCGAGGCGGAGCCGTCGACCCAGACACGGGTGATCGCGTATCGGATCGCCCAGGAAGCGGTCGCGAACGCTCGCAAGCACTCGCGAGCCGAGCATCTGCAGATCAAGCTGGACGATCGAGAAGGCGGCGTCTGGATGGAGGTCGCCGACGACGGCGTCGGCTTCTTGCCGCAGGACGCCATCGTCGTCGCGCCGGGCCACCTCGGGCTGGCGGCCATGCGTGAGCGAGCCGAGATGGCCGGCGGAAGGTGCATCCTTCGCAGCCTCCCGGGCGACGGCACCACCCTCGAGGTGTGGATGCCGCTCGGCACCGACGCAGAGGATCAGGCCGAGCGCACGCCGCAGGCAGACGCCCCACGCTGGTCCCGGGCTCGCGCCTCCTGAGCGCGTCTCACGGCCATCGAGACGGGCCACGGGTATCGCCCTCACCGATGAGTTTCGCTTTCCAGCGCGGTCTCAGGTCTGATAGGCCAGTCTGGTCTGATAGGGAAGAACGGACGATCGGGGATCGGCGAGCGAGGAGGGAAGCGGCATGAACCTGAACAGCTTCTTGATCGGGTCTGAAGACCCGCAGCGTCTGGCGGCGTACTACACGAAGCTTTTCGGGACGCCCGGCTGGGACATGGGCGGCTACACCGGCTGGCAGATCGGTGCGGGCTTCGTGACGGTGGGGCCGCACGACGAGGTGAAGGGCAAGAACACGCAGCCGGGTCGGATGATGTGGAACATCGAGACACCCGACGTGAAGGGCGAGTTCGAGCGCTTGAAGGCTGTCGGCGCGACGGTGGTCCGGGACCCGTACCAGCCGGATGAGTCCGCCGACGGCTGGATCGCCACCCTCTCCGACCGGACGACAACTATTTCCAGCTCATGACCCCGATGTAACGGGGTCGTCGAGCCCCTGACGAACGCTCAGCAGCGCACGCTCGTCGGCGAGCGCGATCGCAAGTTGCCCTCTTGCGTTGGGATGCAGCGGCGCGGGCTCCTCGAGTCCCTGCACGTAGGACTGCTCCGAGCACAACTCGTGCCCTGTGAAGTCGGGCAGCACGGAGCGGTATCCGAAGGTTTCGGCTCCCCCTGCGATCACCGCGTTGAGAGTGCTCAGACGGTCGAGCAGCACCTCGAGCTTCGCCCCGGTGAGCCCTGATGCATCGAGACAGTCCAGCGCTGGATCGAACGGAGCGTAGTACTGGTTGATCAGCACGAGCGGGTCGCCGGGCAAGGTGGCGAGCTGGCGGAGCAGCTCGAAGTAGTCGCGCGTGAACTCGTCGAGCAAGCGCTGGAAGTACGCGGCCTGAGCGCGGTCGTCGCACGCGGTCGAGGCGGCGCACACGTGCACGAGGACGCTCCAGTTCAGGTCGTTGGCTCCGACGTTCAGCACCACCACCTCTGCGTCGACGGCCCTCTTCGCGACGGCCAGCTGCGGCGGGATCCATCGGCCACCGGCATATTGCCTGCCGAGGAGTCCACTCTCGATCGTCGCGCCGCTGCACGCGAGGTTGCCCACGGTCCAGTCGTTCACGCGAGCGAGCGTGATGGCGAACGCGGTCGTGCTGCGCTGACACGCCTGGTCGGCGGGGGTCGGATCCGCCAGGAGCGGACCGCCGAGCCCGGCCGCCGTCGAGTCGCCCATGACGACGGCTTGGACCCGATCGAGCGGTGGGCCCGGGGCGGCGGGCACGGGCCGCCCTTCCTCGCGGCCCACCAGGGCGCTCAGACTCGAGACCTCACTGAGGAGCTTCGGCGCGGTGTAGGCCGTGACCATGATCGCGCTGAGGTTGACGGCCTCCACGAACAAGAGGCCACCGACGACCGTGATCGCCGTCTTCTTCGAGCCGTACCGACGCCAACCGGCGATCGCTCCGAGCAGCACGACGGCCGCGCCGCCCACGAAGGCGATCTCCCACACGAAGTAGCGTCGCCACCCGTTCGCGAGCTCCTCGCCGAGCGCAGCCGCCGTCGGGGGGCGCGGGCCGGGCGAGAAGAGACCGGCGACCTGCTGGTTGATGCTGATGTCGGTGAGCACGAGGCGAGGTCTCACCGGGCCGAGGAAATCCACCCGCGTCGGCAACGACTGCCCGAACAGGACGACCTCGCCGGGACCGGATGTCTGCAGTGTCGGTGCCGCCGTCCCCACGGCGACGGTCTGCCCGAGGGCCGAGACGGATACCTCGGGCGTCACCCGAAGGGCGAACGCGATGGACGCGGCGGCAACGAGGAGCAGCGTCCCGACCCGAAGGAGCCCTCGGATCACGCGGCGAGGGACGGTGTCCTCCGGAGGGCGTCCGTCGGGCTGCGCCGGCGTCCGGGACATCGAGCGGGGGCCTCCATCGGTTCGGCATCGTACCGATATGAGGGCGCGTCGTTACCTCAGCAGACGCCCCGCTCTCATGTGCTCGTCGTCCAGATCCGGGCGCACATTGGAGTTCGGGCCTAGGCTCCCCTTCGGATCGTCACGAACAAGCGACGGTCCCCGTGTCTTCGTAGTCGGGCTGGCGGGGGGCCGACACCCATTCGTGGGTGTACGAGTCAGCGTGGAGCGTGAGCTTCACGACGCCGAACGCCTTGTTCTGCGTCATCTCGAGGTTCTCAGGCCGTGGTGGACGCCCGAACTGATAGAGCATTCGGCCGCCGGTGCCGACGGTGAACTGCACCGTGCCTCCGGGAACGGCGTTGTGATGCGCGTCCTGCGGCGCCCACCGCTGATACAGGTGGTTGTCACCATTCAACACGGCCTCGGTGCCGGCGTCGTACAAGGCCTCCCAGATCGGGACCAGTGGCGCCGTCGAATAGCCGCCGTTCAGGGTGGTGCCGTCGGCGACGACCCACTTCTGATACGGCCGCCAATCGTAGCGAGGGTGATGGATCATCGCGAGCGTGCAGTCGTGGTCGGCGTTCGCGGCGAGATCACTCAGGAGCCACTCGTGCTGCGGCGACCCCGGTCCGCACCCCGGGTCGTCCCAGCAGATCGCGGAGTTGAGCGCGATGATGTGCCAGTTCGCGAGGTCGAACGAGTAGTAGCCGTGGGGAGGCGCGGCGGCCTCGCCGAAGTACGTGAAGTACCCCGCGGCGTCGGTCGTTCCGTATTCGTGGTTGCCGGGGATCGGCGACGTGATGTCGCGCAGGTCGCCGAACTGCACGTCCCACACCCGCAAGAACTCCCGGAGCTTGCCGTTGTTGTACTGCAGGTCGCCGAGAGCGAGGAACCGATCGGGGTCGATCCGGCGGATCAGGTTCGCGACCGCGCCCGATTCGCACGTCGCGATGCCTTCACCGTTGGTGAGCGTCTGGCACGCGAAGTCACCAGCTGCGACGACGACGGGATCCGCGCGCGCTGCCCGCGCGCCGGCGGTCCCCGCGCCGAGCGCGGGTGCGGCGCCGAAGGGCAGGACGGCCGCTGCCAAGAACGCCAGCGCCGTGACGGCGACGATCAGGCGTGGGTCGAGACGGATCGTGCGCATGGGCTGCTCCTCGGTCGGGGTGCCGTAGTTGACCACGCAAGGAGCGGCGGCCGCTAGCCGTGATCCGTCGTGCGCCCTCGGCAGGAATCGGACCTGCGACACCCGGTTTAGGAAACCGGTGCTCTATCCACTGAGCTACGAGGGCGAAGCCTCAACGTCGTCGGCATCCTGGCGTATCGAGTCTAGCGAGCGAGGTCGAGGGTCGCCGTTGACGCCGAGATCGCGCCCAGAGGCGGATCGTGTTCGGTACGGACGTCGTTGATCTCGTCCGTCTGCTGCCCATCCTGGATCAGGATCCCATCAGTCTTCGGCACGAGTCGCGTACCGACCGCCGACGTGCATCCCGGTGACCCGGCCGCTCGCGCCGCGTGAGAAATAGCCGCGCATGCCCTTGGCCGAGCCGCCCGTGACGATGCAGCGGTCCCCGTCTCCGGGCAGGATGCCGATCGGCTCCGGTGGCTCGTCGGTCGCTTCTTCGCCGAGTTCGGCAAGCGCGGCCGGATCTTCGACGTAGCTCATCATCAGACCCTCGGCCTTCAACTCGAGCGTATAGACGACAGCGACCGTGTCATAGGTGCCGACGTACTCGGCGAGTGCATCGGCGGGCAAGGACAGCGGCTCGGGATCTCGCATGTCCAGCCCCAAGTACGATGCGAACGTCCAGCGCATGATCTCGTCGTTGAATGCATCACCGACCGGTCCGCAGTTCGTGAGGCTCGTCATCGCGAAGGCTCGCTCGGGGACCGTCTCGAAGCACGAAAGCTGACCGGCGGTTTCGCCGCCATGGGACACCACGCGCGCGTCGCCGATGTCGCGCAGGAGCCAGCTGATGCCCACGGCATCGCCGAGCGCACTCCCCGCGCAGTCGGCGGTCGCGGCTCGCATCTGCTCGAGCGACTCGCGCGAAAGGATGCGGGTGCCGTCGGGCGCCGTCCCATCGCCCATGTGGAACCGCGCCCACGCCAGCTGATCGGCCACATCCGACGAGATCACCGCTCCTTGCGGGAGCCCGTATCTCCCGGGTTCCCACAGTTGCCCCACCGTCGTCGAGCCGTCCTGCGCCCGATAGTGCCCGTTCGCGTAACGATGCGTCACGATGATCTCGCGGTCGAACGTCGTGTGCTCCAGGCCCAGCGGCTCCAGCACGCGACGCCGTACGACCTCCTCGTAAGGCTCGCCGGTGACCCGTTCGATCACCAGACCTGCGAGTCCGAGCGATGCGTTGTTATAGGACACCATCGAGCCGAGCGGCGTGACCTGGTCCAGATCGGCCATCGCGTGCATGAACAGATCGAGCGCGTCCGGGCCCTCGCCGGTGTCCTTGAAGAAGTCGCCGTCCCAGCCCGCCGTGTGATTCAGTAGGTGCAGCACCGTCACGTCACGCGCGACCTGCTCATCCTTCAGATGAAGTTCGGGGACGTAGGTGCGAACCGGCGCATCGAGTTCCACGCGCCCCTGCTCCACGAGCTGCATGATCGCCGTCGCCGTGTACGTCTTGCCCGTCGACCCGATCTGAAACAGCGTGCCGGCATCCACCGGGAGCGGCTCGTCAAGGTTGGTCACGCCGTGGAACGCGACGTGCATCTCTTGACCCATCGCCACGCCGACGGCGACCCCCGGCACGTCCAGCCGCGTGGCGAGCTCCGCTACCTTCGCCTGGAGTTCCGCTTCGGGTGGCATCGGGCAGGGTAATGCGATCCAACGGGGCGGTCGAAGCCGCGAGCGGCTACTTCCCTTCCTGATAGACGTAGGCGACGGACTCGAGTGGCTCCTGCTGGTCGGACCGCCGCTCGATGATGTCCTGAAGCACTCGCGTGAACGTCGGGATCAGCGCCTCGCTCTCCCCGGGAGAGATGTGGATGCCGTCTTCGAACATCCAGTAGTTGCCATCGTTGGTCGCGCAGATCCCGTCGTCGCAGTAGCGGGATCGCAGGTAGAGCGTCGAGGCCCCCGTGTCCTCCGCGATGCGCCGCAACGTTGCGATCGTGAGTGCCTGGGTCTCCTCGACATCGCTCTCGTTGAGGGTGGCGCCGCAGGCCGCCGGGTCGCTCTCCGCGATCGACGACGGGCAGTTCTCTGGTCGCCAGACTGTCGCGTGCGGTTCGCGTTCTCCGGTGTCCAGGGGTGCGGGCAGGAAGGTGCCGGCCTCTTCTCCGTAGAAGAACCGAGGCGTGGGCAAGACGAGCAGCACGTGATGCCCGACCTCGTGCAACGCCGTGATGGTCTCCGTCATGTCCGCGGCCAGTTGCGGCGCGGTCAGCCCTCCCCCGAACGAGCCCAGATCCCAGGTACCCGACATCACCACGAGGCCCCTCCCGCGATTCAGCAGCCGGTCGTACGCCGCGGCGAACATGTCCTGGCACCCTTCGGCATCGATCTGCGCGCAGAACCCGCCCGAATGGGTGTCGAGCGTGAGCGGCAGGTCGAGCCCCTCGGAGGCGCCGATGAGGGCCTCGCTGTACATCGCCGCGATCGAGTTCCCGAGCAGGTACACGTGGGGCCGCGTCGACCCCGCGTTGATCTCGCACGTCGTGCCCGAGTCCGTCGCGCCCGACGCGCCCTCGTCGCACCCCAATCTCACGCCCGCGTGTTCGCCGCCTACCTGCTCCTGCATCGCCCGGACGTCGTCATTGCCCCAGGCCGACCTCGCGCCGGCGAGGAGCCCCAGCGCTGCGGCGGTCGGCACGAGCACACACGCCGCGACGACCGCGACGACCCGCCACCCCTTGATGTTCGGGTTGGACCGGATGGGGCGCTCGAGCCCGAGATACGACACCGCGGCGGGGATGAAGGACACGACCGCGGCAGCGACGAGCACCCACGGCTTCCCGGGCCAGATCAACGCAGAGAAGACGATCAGTGGCCAATGCCACAGGTACAACGAGTAGGACACGTCGCCGATCGTGACCATCGGCTTCGTCGCGAGCGCCCGCGGCACCGCCGAGGTTGAGCGGAAGCCGGCCGTGATCACCGCGGCGGCACCGATCACCGGGAGCAGGACCGCCGTTCCCGGGTAGGGCATGTCACCGCTGAGGGTGAAGGCACCCACCAGGATCGCCGCCGCTCCGGCGACGCCGAGCAGGAGGGAAACCGTTGGATTGATGCGGCGGAGCGTGGCAGCAGACAGGGCAAGGCCTGCGCCGATCGCGAACTCCCAGACGCGCGCGAGGGATGAGTAGAACGCCCATGCGGGAGGCGTCGAGGTCCAATGCATCGAGACCATGACGCTGACGACGAACGATGCGACCCCGATCGCGACCAACGTCCCCGCGACACCCCGTCTCGAAGCGCGGATCGAGCGACGACCGACGATGCGCGGATCCCCATCGTGCTCGACCGAGGGGGATCGGCGGCGGAGCAGCCCGAACAGCAGCCAGCTCCCCAACAGCAGCGACGGGAAGACCAGATACGTCTGCTCCTCGACGGACAGCGTCCACGTGTGCAGCAGGGGGTTCGTGTCGGCCGCCGGCGAGAAGTACTCGATCGATTCGTCGTAGATGACGATGTTCGCGCCGAGATACGTGGCCCCGAGCCCGGTCGATGCCGTGGTCTGCTGGGATCCGAACGACGAGCCGTAGAAGACCGAGAGCACCATCACGACCGTGGTGAGGAGCGCCAACGCCGGAAGGATGCGCTTCACGCGCCGCGTGTAGAAGTTCCGGAGACGGATCGTGCCCGTCTTCTCGATCTCGCGAAGCAGCATCCCGGTGATCACGAAGCCCGAGATGACGAGGAAGACGTCGACGCCGATGAAGCCACCCGGAACCGGCAGCCCGGCATGGAAGGCAACTACGAGCAGGACCGCCACGGCTCGGAGACCCTGCACGTCGAGGCGCAGGTGAGACGGCTCTTTCGGGGCTGAAGCGGCCGCCTCCTCAGGGGAAGAGGGGGCCGGAACGCCCTGCACGCCAGGCGCGACCGCGGTTCCCATCGGGTCAGGGTAGCCGAGCGTGATAGCCCTGGGAAGAGTCGCGATCGAGCCTTCGATATCTCACGAGAGGCGTACGCTCGGCTCCTGAACCTTGTTCAGCCGGAAGGAGGCGGACCGATGCGCCGATACCTCATCGTCGCGAACGAGACGCTCGCGGGGAACCACCTCACCGCGAAGGTCCGTGAGCTCCACGAGCGGGGGCCATCTTCGTTCTTCATCTTGGTGCCGGCGACCCCGCCGCACGGCCATACGTGGAGCGAGGGCGAGGCGCGCGACGTCGCCCGCCGGCGCCTCGAGGCCGCCCTCGCGCTCATGGCCGGGGTCGGCGTCGAGGTCGAGGGCGAGGTCGGCGATGAGCGCCCGACCGATGCGATCCAGGACGTGCTGGCCCACCGTGCGTTCGACGAGATCATCGTCTCGACGCTCCCGCACGGGGTCTCGCGCTGGCTCAAGCGCGACCTGCCCCACCGGATCGAGGTCGAGTTCGGCCTGCCGGTCACGCACCTGATCGGTCACCCCGAGCCGGTGGCTCGGGAATAGCACCGCGCCGACGCGCCGTCCTTGGGGAGTCGTCGTCTCGCGGTGCGTACGATCGGCTCAGTCGTAGCGACGGATGGTGCGGATGTTGAGCACGACCATCACCGTGCCGAGGAGCGCGACCACGCCGAAACCTCTGCCGATGGCCGCCCACGCGAGGTCCTCGAGGATGAGGGAACGCAGCGCCTCCATGATGTAGGTGACCGGGTTGAAGGTCGCGGCGATCTCCATGGGTCTGGTGAGCAGCGGCCGCGGGACGAAGCTCGGGGTGAGGAAGAGCAAGGGGAAGAACACGAGCCCGGCGGAATTGGTCGCGGCGGCGCTGCGCGTCTTCAGCGCGATCAGCTGCATGAACCCGGAGAACACCGCGGCCCACGCCGCCGTGAGCGCGATGAGGAGCAGGAAGCCGAGCGGGCCGCTCGCGACGGTGATGCCGAACGGCAGCGCCACGAGCACCATGACCGACGTGATCGCGACACTCTTCGCCGCCTCGGCGGAGAGTCGCCCGAACACGATCGCGGTGCGTGCCACGGGCGTGGCCCGCAGCTTGTCGAAGTAGCCGCCCTCGATGTCCTCGACGAGGTACAGGGCCGCGCTTCCGAACGATGCGGCGAGCAGCAGCGAGCTCGGCAGCTGGAAGGCCGCGTAGTTCTGGCCCTCGAGGAAGGACGTCGTCCCGGAGGGAAAGATCTTGGCGGCCTGCCCGACGTTCACGACGAGGAAGAACAGCGGGATGAACAGCGTCGGAAGCAGCGCCTCGGGTGTCCGGATCGACTCCCGCAAGGAGCGCTGCGTGAGCACGAATGCCTGGGTCATGCGTGGACCTCCTGTACCTCTCCGGCCACGCGTTCGCGCGTGCGCCCCGTCGCGTCGAGGAAGACCTCGTCGAGCGTCGGCTCGGCGCCGAGCCCGAGCCGTTGCTGAAGATCAGCCTTCAGCGACGGCGGTGTTCCCTCGCGGACGATCCGACCGTCGTCGATGATCGCCAGGCGCTCGCAGAGTTGGTCGGCCTCCTCGAGGTACTGCGTGGTCAGGAAGACCGTCGTGCCGCGCCCGTTGATGCGCCGCAGCTCATCCCAGATGGTGAGCCTGCTGGCCGGGTCGAGGCCGGTCGTCGGCTCGTCGAGGAAAAGGACGTCGGGCTCGTGGACGAGCGCCGACGCGAGGTCGAGCCTGCGCTTCATGCCGCCCGAATAGCCCTTGATCCGCCGATCCGCCGCCTCGACGAGGTCGACGAGCTCGAGCAGCTCCTGCGCCCGCTCGGCGGCCTTCGCCTTCGAGATCCCGAACAGGCGGGCTTGCAGCATCACGAGCTCACGGCCGGTCTGCCGTGGGTCGAGCCCCGCCTCTTGGAGCGCGACCCCGATCCGCCTGCGCGCGCCGTCGGGATCGGCGGTGACGTCGATACCGGCGACGCGCGCCGAGCCGGACGTGATCGTCATGAGCGTGGTCAGCATCCGGATCGTCGTCGACTTGCCCGCGCCGTTCGGGCCGAGGAAGCCGAACACCTCGCCCTCGTTGACCTGCAGGTCGACGCCGCGCACCGCCTCGACCGAGCCGCCCCGGCCCGTGTAGTGCTTGACGAGCTGTTCCGCTTCGACCGCGAGCGTCATCAGCCGGCTTCCTCGCCATGCGCCTTGCTGTTCGCGAACATGAACGGCTCCTTCCGTATCGATCCCGTCGTATCGGTCCTGTCATGTCGATCCGGCGCGCCGCCGACCGGGTGGGCGCATGGCCTGTAGACGGCGCGACGACCCGAAAGTCATCGCTCGGCGCCGATGTGCGACCGACGGCGTCACGACGGCGGCAGGCTACCCGCACGCGGCGACACCGAGGCGCGACGAGGGCAGGCGCTATCGTTGCCGCGTGGATGAGGCGCGCCTCACCGAGAGGGGTCGCTGACCCGTGCGTGCGCGCGATCCGGTCCCGAGCCCGGGTCCCAAAGAGCCCCGCTGGCCCGCATCGCTCGCCGTCCTCGTTGCGCTCGCCCTGTACATGGCGCTGCCGGGCAAGCTCACGCTCGGGCCCGGCTGGGTGATCCCGGTGCTGGAGGTGGCGCTGGTGATCCCACTGACCGTGACCGCGCCCTACCGCCACGGGGAGGAGGCACGGCTCATCCGGGTCGCCTCGCTCCTGCTCATCGCGCTGGTGAACGTGGCGACCGTAGCTTCCCTCGCGCTGCTGGTCCACGCCGTCCTGTCGGGTGAGCCGGTGAGCGGACGCACGCTCATCTTCTCCGGCATCCAGATCTGGCTCACCCTGATCCTCGTCTTCGCCCTTTGGTACTGGGAGCTCGATCGCGGTGGGCCCACGGTCCGCGGCGGCGCGGAAGAGCGGACACCGGACTTCCTGTTCCCTCAGATGGGCACCCACGAGCTCGGCCAGGCGGACTGGATGCCGGTGTTCTTGGACTACCTGTACGTGTCGTTCACGAACGCGACGGCGTTCAGCCCGACCGACACGATGCCCCTGACACCCCGTGCCAAACTGCTGATGCTGATCGAGGCCCTCGCCTCGATCACCACCGTCGTCATGGTGGCGGGTCGGGCCGTCAACATCCTCACGTAAGTCGCGTCACGCAGCGACGTCGCGAAGCTTGGTGCCCTTCGGATCGTACGGGGGTTCGGGCAGGATCCGCGCGGTCCGCGGCTCGCCGATCACGTAGACCGTGAGCTCGGGGCTCGCGGCGATCACGTCGTGTTCCAGATACGCGAGCGCGAGGCTCTTGCCGACGTGGTGCCCGAAGGCGCCCGAGGTCACGAGCCCGACCCGCCGATCGCCGACCCAGATCCCGTCGTCCTTCCCCGCTTCTGCGCCGGCGGCGTCGACCTCGAGCAGGACGAGTCGCTCCGTCGGGCCATCGTCGCGCTCGCGCCGCGCGGCCTCGGCCCCGATGAAGTCTTTCTCGTCGAACGCGCCGTACCGATCGAGGCCCGACATCCCCGGCGTCACGTCCTGCCTGAACTCCGTCGACCAGATGCCGTAGCCCTTCTCGAGGCGCAGGCTGTCGACCGCGCGGTCGCCGATCAGCCGCAGCCCGCTCTCGGCGCCGGCCTCCTGCAGCTCGTGCAGCAGCGTCCGGTGCTGACCCGCGGGAACGACGATCTCGTAGCCACGTTCACCGGTGAGTGAGATCCGACCGACGACCGCTTGGGCGCTTCCGACGTCGATCGTACGAACCGCGAGGAAGGGGAACGCCTCGCTCGACACGTCGTCGTGGGCGAGCCGCTCGAGGATCTCGGGCGACGACGGTCCGGACACCGAGAAGCCCATCCGCTCGTCGGTGATGTTCCGGACCTCGACCTGGCCGTCCGGTGTGCCGCGGTCGGGCAGGTGCGTGCGGAACCACCGCATATGCCATCCCTGCAGGTAGTACGAGCCGGTGAGCCAGAAGCGAGCCTCGTCGAGCCTCGCGACCGAAAGATCGCCCATCAGCCGTCCGGCGGGGCTCAACATCGGGGCGAGGCGGATCCGCCCGACGTCCGGGATCCGGCACGCGAGCAGGTGATCGAGCCACGCCGCGGCACCCGCGCCGGTGACCTCGTACCGCGCGTACTGGGCGATCTCGTACGCGCCGGCGGCCGTGCGAACCGCGGCGACCTCGTCCGCGACGATCGGTTCGGCGTTCGAGCGCCCGAGGGTGGAATCCTCCTCGAAGTCGGGAGAGGGCGCGAAGTACATCGGCACTTCGAGTCCCCAGTTCACAGTGAACCGCGCGCCCGCGGCCGCGAACGCGTCGTAGCAGGGCGTGGTCTTGAGCGGCCGCCCGGCCGGGAGCTCCTCGTTCGGGTAGGCCATCACGAACCGACGCGCGTAGAACTGCGCCGTGGTCTCGCGCAGGTACCGGTCGTTCGACGCGTAGGAACCGAAGCGCGAGACGTCCATGCCGAACACGTCGTAGCTCGGGTCGCCGTCGACGATCCAGTTCGCCAGCGCGAGCCCGATCCCCGCGCACTGGGAGAAGCCGGCCATGACCCCGCATGCGGCCCAGTAGCCCGGGAGCCCGGCGAACGGTCCGACGAGGGGATTGCCGTCGGGGGTGAAGGTGAACGCGCCGTTCACCCACCGTTTGATCCCGGTGTCCTGCAGGACCGGGAACCGCTTGAAGCCGATCGTGAGCTCGGGGGCGATCCGATCGACCTCCTCGGGGAACAGGGTCTGCCCGAAGTCCCAGTCGGCGCCGTCGACCTTCCAGTGGCGGGGGTTCCGCTCGTAGACGCCGAGGAGCACGCCGTTGCCCTCGCGCTGGAGGTAGGTGAATCCCTCGAGGTCGGTGACCGCGGGCATGTCGCCCTCGATCGCGGCGACCTCGGGGATGTCGTCGGTCACCAAGAAGTGGTGGACGAGCGGCACGAGCGGGTGATCGACCCCGACCATGTGGCCGACCTTGCGCGCCCAGAGCCCCGCCGCGTTCACCACGTGCTCGGCCGCGATCGGGCCCAGCTCGGTCTCGAGGAGCCACGTGCCTCCGGGTCGCGGCGTCAGCGAGAGCACCCGGTTGTGCTGGATCACCTCGGCGCCGCGCGCGCGAGCGGCATCGGCGTATGCCCACGTGGCCCCGTTGGGGTCGAGGTTCCCTTCGTGCGGATCGAAGAGCGCGCCGACGACACCCGATGGGTCGATGATCGGCACCATCTCAGCCGCTTCTTCGGGCGACAGGAGGTAGGCCTCGGTGCCCTGCGTGCGGTGCCACGCGAGCTCCCACTTCAGCCACTGCCCGCGCTCGGCCGTGCCGGCGAGCTCGAGGCCTCCCGACAGGTGGACGCCGGCGTCACGGCCGCTCTCGCGCTCGACCTGCGGGTAGAGCCCGATCGTGTACTTCTGCAACGCGGCGATCTTCGTGTCGGCGTTGATCGCGTGGAAGCCGCCGGCGGCGTGCCAGGTGGATCCGGCGGTGAGCTCGGTGCGCTCGACGAGCGCGATGTCGGTCATGCCGCGAAGGGTGAGGTGGTAGAGCACGCTGCAACCGACGATGCCGCCGCCGATCACCACGACCTCGTAGCTGTCCTTCACCCGCGACCACCTTCCCTGCCAGAGCGAACCCCGGAGCACGAAGCCGGAACGCACGGAGTGTAGCCAGGGGGGGTCCGTCCGGAAGTCGTCCTGAGATGACCTGCGGTCGCCTCCGACGTGTCGTGTGCCCGCAGACAGGCTCGACGTGGTCGTGCCAAGATGCCGTCCCTTGGAGGACGCATGAGTCGGAAGGTCGTCGCGGTCGATGTCGGAGGCACCTTCATCGACCTCGTCGCCGTCGACCAGCTGACAGGCGAGGTCTCGATCGAGAAGCAACCCGCCACACCGGGCAAGTTGGCGGAGGAACTCGTGACCGGACTCGCTCGGCTCCCTTCCGGCGCCGCCGATGTCGGACGGTTCCTTCACGGATCCACGGTGGCGATCAACGCGCTCGTCCAGCGGCGAGGTGCGCGGGTGGGTCTCGTCACCACCCGGGGGTTCCGCGACGTGCTCGAGCTCGGCCGGGGCAACCGGCCCTCGATCTACGACTGGGTGTGGGTGCCTCCCGAGCCGTTGGTTCCACGCGAGCTGCGTCGTGAGGTGACCGAACGCTCGGGTGCGGATGGAGAAGAGCTCGTTCCTCTCGACGTGGACGGCTTGATGAACGAGGTCGAGGGCTTGGTGGGCGACGGGGTCGAGGCGATCGCGATCTGCTTCCTCCATGCGTACGCGGATCCGAGGCACGAACGCGAAGCCGCCACGGCGATCGAGGCCCGGTATCCCCACATCGCGCTGACCGTCTCGTCCGAGGTCGCTGCCGAATGGCACGAATACGAACGGACGTCGTCCGCGGTGATCAACGCCTACCTCATGCCTTCGTTCACCGCGTACCTGACCACCCTTCGGGCGTCGCTCGACGAGGTGGGGATGACCGAGCCGGTCGGCGTGATGCAATCCAACGGCGGATTGATGACGGCCGAGCGAGCGGGTGAGCTTCCGGTGCGCACGCTGGCCTCGGGGCCTGCCGGCGGTGTGGTCGGTGCCGAGATGCTTGCGCGGCGGCTGGGGCACCTCGACGTGATCTGCGCCGATGTCGGCGGCACGACGTTCGACGTGGCGGTGATCGAACGGGGCCGCGTCCAGGAGCGAACCGAGACCCAGGTCGACGGACTGCCGGTGCTCGCACCGACGGTCGACGTCGTGTCGATCGGCGCAGGTGGTGGGTCGATCGCCTGGTTCGACGACACCGACGCGTTGCGGGTCGGGCCCCGGAGCGCCGGCGCCCGACCGGGCCCCGCCTGCTTCGGCCTCGGTGGCGAGGAGCCGACGGTCACCGATTGTCAGCTCGTGCTGGGTCGGCTGGAGCCCGAGCGGTTCCTCGGGTCGAGGATGCGCTTGGACATCGCCGCGGCCGAACGTGCGGTCGGGCGTCGGATCGCGTCACAGCTCGGGATGTCCACGTCGGATGCCGCGCTGGGCGTCCTGACGATCGCCGAGAACGCGATGGCGAACTCGATCCACTCGATGACCGTCGAGCGGGGATCGGAACCACGGGATTTCGTCCTCTACGCCTACGGGGGCGGCGGCGGTCTCTCCGCCACCTCGATCGCGACCGAGCTCGGCGTCGCCGCGATCGTGATCCCGCGGCACCCCGCGAACTTCTCGGCGTGGGGGCTCTCTGCTTCCGCGCATCGCGAGGACGTCTCGGTCACGCACGTTCGGCGCCTCGACGCCGACGCGATGCCCGCCGCCCGTGCCGAGCTGGATTCCCTGCGCGAGCACGTGATCCGCCGACTCTCGGGGCTGGGCGCTTCCGGCCCTGCGATCGACATCGAAGGGATCGATATCGAAGGCTGGGCCGATCTTCGCTTCGAAGGTCAGGAGCACACCGTGACCGTCGAGCTCGACCCCGCGTGGGACGGGGACGCCGCCGGCGAACTCGCGCATCGATTCGTGGATCGCCATCGCCAGCTCTACGGTCACGGCGAGCCGGGCGCTGCCGTGGAGCTCGTCGCGGTGCGGTGCCGTGGTGCGGTGCCCGGCCCGGAGCCCAGCTGGCAGGCCTGGTCGGTCGAGGGGCACGCACAGCCGTGCGATGAACGCGCGGTCATCTTCGGTTCCGAGGGGCCCGTACGCGCCGCCGTCTACGACCGCGAGGTCCTCCCGGTCGACCAACGCGTGCTCGGGCCGGCCCTCATCGAAGAGTGGACCTCGACGACGCTGATCCCCGCCGGGTGGGTCGGTTGGATCGACGGGATCGGCAACCTCGTCCTGGCCGAGGAGTCGCCGCCATGAGCGGGATCGATCCGATCGCGGTCGAGGTCATCCGGGGCGGCCTCGCCGCCGCCGCGCTGGAGATGAACCGGACCCTGGTCCGAACCGCCCACAACCCCCTGCTGTATGAGGTGCAGGACTTCGGTTTGGGCATCGTCGGGGCCGACGCGAGGCTCTGGGCCGAAGCGCCCGGCATCGCCGGATTCATCAGCGCTCTTTCCGACACCGTCCGTTCCGGTGTGGAGGTGCACGGGGTCGACGGGTTCGCCGAAGGGGACGTGCTGATCGTGAACGATCCCTTCATGACCGGCACGCACATCTCCGACACGTCCGTCTACTCGCCGGTCTTCTTCGACGGATCGTTGATGGCGTTCGCCGTCGTGACCGCCCACTGGGCCGACATCGGGGGAAGGAGCCCAGGAGGCTGGGCCCCCGACACGACCGATGTGTACCAGGAGGGGATCTGCTTCACGCATCAGCGTTTGGTGCGTGCCGGTGTCGAGGATCGGGATCTGTTCGACCTGATCGAGGCGAACGTCCGCGTGCCGGATCTGGTTCGCGGCGACCTCGCCGCGCAGATGGCGGCCTGCCGCCGGGGTATCGAGCGCGTCCAGCGCCTCTGCGATCGTTACGGTGCCGACGGGGTGACCGACGCGATGGATCGCGTCATCGCCCGGACCGACTCGGCGATGAGAACACGGATCGCCGCCCTCCGCGACGGCGTCTACGAGGCGAGCATCGAGCTCGATCACGACGGTGTCGATCGGACGACCCGACCCCGGGTCGCGGTGCAGGTCAGGGTCGCCGGCGACACGCTGCACGTGACCTTCGACGGCACGAGCCCGACCGCCCGAGGGCCCATCAACGACCCGGGCGCGAGATGCGACGTCCGATGCGCCATCAAAGGGTTGCTCGCCCCGGACGAAGTGGGGAACGAGGGTCACGTGACCGCGATCGAGTTCGTCACGACCCCGGGCTCGCTCGTGAGCCCCGAGCGGCCGGCGCCGGTGGATTCCTACGGGTACGTGGGCGTGGCCCTGATCGAGCTCGTGATCCGAGCGCTGTCGGACGTGCTCCCGGATCGTGCCCCGGCCGGCGGCTACCAGATCTTCGGCCTCGACCTGTATCGAGTGGACGCCCGCGACGGCGAACCGTTCGTGTTCTGCGACGTCCACCCCGGCGGCGCCGGCGCTCGGCCCGACCACGATGGCCCGGCCCTCATCTTCGTCGGCGACGGTGATACCAGGAACACCCCCGTGGAAGTGATCGAGTCGCGGTACCCGCTGCGCATGGAACGGCACGAGTTGCTGCCGGGTGCCGGCGGCCGGGGTCGCCACCGCGGTGGGCCGGGGGTCGCTCGAGACTTCCGGATCTTGGAACCTGGCATCGTGCTGCAGTTCACGAACGAGAACACGCGTGACCTCCTCGGCAAGGGACTGCGCGGCGGCGAGGACGGGCGTGCCGGGGAACTGGTCATCGACCCGGGGACGGATCGGGAAGTGACCCTCACCGACCGGGTGACCGACTACGGGCCGTTGGAGGTGGGCAGCCTGATCAGCTCACGGTCCGGCGGCGGCGGAGGCATGGGAACCCCACCGACCCGGTCGTGATCCCTCGCCGCCGTCCGTGGCAGACTGCCGGGCGGCAGCGACACGAGATGAGGTGACGCGTACGGCGCGCGGATGGATCCGACGGTTGGTCGCCCCTGCACTCTTCGGTGCCGTGATCGTCGTGTCGCTCCCAGCGAGCACTGGTGCGGCGACCGATCTGTCGAAGATCTGGGCGGGTGTGGACCACACCTGCGCGGTGACCCCAGAAGGCGCCGCCAGCTGCTGGGGACGCAACGAATTCGGCCAATCCGTCGACCAGGTGGGTCCTTTCGTCGAGGTGTCGGCGGGCGGCCTCCACAACTGCGGCCTCACGGATACGGGAGATGTCGATTGCTGGGGCAGCGATGACGACGGCGCCGCGACCGATCAGGCCGGTCCGTACACGGCGGTCGTCGCCGGGTGGATGCACTCGTGCGCGCTCACGCCCGAGGGGGCGGCCGACTGCTGGGGTCGCAACGACTTCGGGCAGTCCGAGGATCAGCCCGGTCCGTTCACGCAGCTGACGATCAGCGGCGCCCACAACTGCGGGCTCACGCCCGAGGGCGTCGCCGATTGCTGGGGTCGCAACAACGCCGGCCTGGCGGAAGATCACGACGGGCCGTACACCCAGGTCTCCGCGGGCGACGGCCAGAACTGTGCGCTGACGACCGACGGAGACGTCGACTGTTGGGGCAAACCCGACGACGGGCAATCGGACGACATGGCGGGGCCGTTCACCCAGGTGTCCGCTGGGGACCACCACAACTGCGCGTTGACCCCCGAGGGCGCCGCCGAGTGCTGGGGGCTGAGCGGCGACGGCCAGGCGGCCGATCGGCCCGGCCCCTTCACCGAGATCTCGGCGGGCAGCTATCACACCTGCGCCATGATGGCGACCGGGGACATCGAATGCTGGGGCGCGAACGATTTCGGACAGCTCGGGCGGCGTCTGTTCATCGACGCACCGTCGAGGGCCGCCGAGGGGTCGCGCGCCGAGATCTCGGGGCGTCTGTGGTCGATCGATCCTGCCTGCATCGCCTCGCAGGAGGTCACGTTGCTGGTGGTCCGTGGTGTCTCGCGCACCCGGGCGACGGACACGGACGGTCGCTTCGTGTTCTCCACGCGGATCGTCCGAGACACCGTCGTGCGCCTGGCCTACGCGGGCGTGGACGGGTGCGAGCCGGTTCGTTCGCCCAGAAGGACGATCAAGGCCACCTGACGAGGTCCCTTCCCGATCGTGGGAGGGGTGACGTGATCGCTCCGTCGTAAGGTGAGGGCGACCTGCCACGACACATCCTGCCGCGACGAGGACGAGGACGACGACGACATGCCGGAGACGACGACCCGTAGCTCGGAAGAGCTCGAGCTCCTGCTCGACGGGCACCGGAAGGAGCTGGGCGCCTACGCCTACCGGATGCTCGGCTCCGCGTTCGAGGCGGAGGACGCCGTGCAAGAAACCCTCCTCCGGGCCTGGAAGAACTTCGATCGGTTCGAAGGACGGGCCGCCCTCCGATCGTGGTTGTACCGGATCGCCACGAATGTCTGCCTCGACATGCTGGGCGGTAGGGAGCGACGGGCCCGCCCGATGGATCTCGCGCCGCCGATGACGGCCGACGCGCCGCTGGGCGAGCGGTTGCCTGAGGGTACGTGGGTGCTCCCCGTTCCCGACGGAAGGATCCTTCCGGACAGCGGCGATCCCGCCGACGTCGCCGAGTCACGCGAAACGATCCGGCTCGCGTTCGTCGCCGCCCTCCAGCACTTGCCCCCGAAACAGCGTGCGGTCCTGATCCTGCGCGACGTTCTTCGGTGGAAGGCCTCCGAGGTCGCCGAGCTGCTCGAGGCGAGCGTCGCGTCGGTCAACAGCGCCTTGCAGCGAGCCCACGCGACGCTCGAGGCGACCGACGTCGAGGCGACCGACCCCAAGCCGATGGACGACGAACGCCGGGCGCTGCTGGCCCGCTACGTCGAGGCCTTCGAGCGCTACGACATGGACCGGCTCACCGCGCTGCTCCTCGACGACGCGACCTGGTCGATGCCTCCGTACGAGCTGTGGCTGCGTACCCACGACGACATCCGGCGCTGGTGCCTCGGGCCCGGCATCGGCTGTCGCGGTTCGCGGCTGATCCCGACCGCCGCGAACGGCTCACCGGCGTTCGGGCAGTACAAGCCGAGCCCCGAGGGCGGGCTCGAGCCGTGGTCGCTCCAGGTCCTCGAGCTCTCGGGCGGGGGGATCGGCGGGATCAGCTTCTTCCTGGACACCGCGCGTCTGTTCCCGCTGTTCGGCCTGCCGGCTCGGCTCGACTGAGCCGGCTTCGCACGGCAGCACGTCGCCCAGCCCCATCAGCGCGAGGAGCGCTTGCAGCTCGTCGCCGGCACCCCGGAGCCGGATGCACCGACCGTTGCGCCGGGCGGTGAGCTGGAGCCGGGCGAGGGCATCGACCGTCGCGGCGTCGGGATCCGCGAGCGCGCTCACGTCGCAGACGACCGGACCCTCGTGGGCCCGCAGCTCCGTGCGCACGAGCTCGCACAGCGCCGGGATGTCGATCGGGCCGATGAGGTGCAGGACCGTCGAGCTCGCCGCGGGCGGCGGCCGAGCCACTCCCGCTGGTCGCGCGGACGGCCGGTCGGAACCAGCCAACCGCCCATCTCCCTTCGGTGTCGACGGTTCGTCCCCGCCCTTTCTTCCCGCAAGGAAGACCGACCGAGGGCGCGGAACTCATCGCCCGACCGATGAGCGTCAGCGACTGGTCCCACCGTCGGCCGAGGTCGTCGTATCCGGCTGCCCTCGGTCGTCCATCTCCGAGGCAGGGCGAGGAAGGGCGCCTACTCGGAACGCGAACGCGATCGCCTCTTCCAGCCATGAGAGACGCTGGGCTGGGGTGGCTGCGAGGCCGGCGACCAGCTCGTCCTGTCGATGCATTTCCCATCCGTCGGCGACGTGGTCATCACGCTCCGGAGCCATCGGTCTCCTCCTGTCGCTGCATGATCGACTCGAGTGCAGCGATATCGGCTTCGTCAAGCGGACGCCCTGCCATTCGCTTGAGCCGGATCAGATCGGGGATCGAGGCGATCCGGACCGGAGTGCCCGCCAGGTCGATCACCCGCGCCTGTTCGTACAGCTCCTCGAAACCGATCGGCTCGTCCACGAAGACGTCCACCGAGCGCATCGGATCATTCGGATCCACCATCGAGAACACTCGCATCCCTTGGTCCTGTCGCCATCTGTTACGGACCTCTGGGTCGGAGAATCCGGCGGGATCGACATGCGCACGAGGCCGTAGGCCGAGTTGTAGGAGTGCGTCGATGGCGTTCCGGGCGGCGTCGGGAGTGAGATCGACGGCGATATCCAGGTCGGCCGTCAACCGAGCGTGGCCATGCAGCACGACCGCAACCCCTCCAACGACGACGTAGCGCGCCCCGGCCGCGTTCAGGGACTCGAAGATCGGCTCGAAGAGTGCCACGCCACGACTATAGGTCGCCTCGATGGCGCCCTTGCCCTTAGCGGGTCGTGCGCGGCCCGGCCGCCGGCTGCTCCTCGGTGAGGTCGATCCGCTCCGGCGGCTCGACGTTGCGCCCGCGCGCGGCCCGACGGACCTCCTCGGCGGTCGCGTCGGCGCTGCTGCTCCACCGTTCGAGGTATCGCCGCGCCACCGGGATGCCACCTCCGCCGAAGGCGACCACGGCCGACCCGACGATCGCCACTAGGAGGGCGTAGAAGAGACCGTTCACGATCGCCGGCGCGATCTCGAGCTGATCGAGCGCGGCGAACACGCCGACGATCAGGATCGCCGCGCCGGCCACCTGCGCGATCGTCCTGCCCGCCGAGATGGCGCCGATGGTCGCTTGCAGGATGTCGGTGACGACCCGCGCCAGCGCCGCGGCGATCACGAGGATGAGCACGGCCGCGAACACCTTCGGCAGGTAGGCGACCAAGCCCTCGATCAGGTCGCTCACGGGATTGGGCCCGAAGACCCCGAACGCGAGCTGCAAGGTGAGGAGGAAGATCGCCCAGAACACGACCATGCCCATCACGTCGGAGGCGTCGACCTTGCTGCGGGCGAGCGCGGTCTTGAGCGAGCCTCGCTCGACCCACCGGTCGAACCCGACCCGCTCGAGCAGCGCGTCTGCCAGCCGCGCGAGCATCTTCGCCACGAAGAAGCCGATCCCGAGGATCACGAGGAATCCGACCAACTTCGGAACGAACGAGGCCACACCGTTCCACGCCTCGGTGATGCCACCCTCCCAGTCCACCGCGATCATGTGCCGCTCCTTGTCCGCCCTCCGCAGGCTTCCTCGTTGTGTTTCGTGCCTGGATGGTTCCCCGGTGCGCGGGCTCGAAACCCCTCTGCAGGATTCAATCGTCGACGGGTGGGTCCCGCGGGTCGCTCCCGAGGTCGTGCGCGCCGCCATGACACGTGAAGCCGGCAGGCGTGTGCATGCCGTCGCAGAGCGGCTGCGTTCTCGATCGGCCGCATCGGCAGAGCGCCACGATCTTCCGGCGCACCGTGACCTCACGGCCGGCGCCGTCGAGCACGGTCACCGGTCCCCGAACCACGAAGGGACCGTCGGGATGGGCGCGGATCACCGTGCGGTTTCGGTCGGGAAGTCCTTCCGCCGATCGGAGCGGCCGGGCGTCGCTCGTCGAGTCAGGCGACACGCGAGGCCTCCTTGATCGGATCCTTGATCGGACCGGGACCGACCGGAGCGGGGAGCAGGCTCGACGCCCCGGCCGTCCACGCGCCGAGCGTCCGAGCTGACGCGATCCCCTCCAGTAGCCCGAGGGCCTCGGCACCGAACAGCACGTCGGCGGAGAGCTCGGGCTCCTCGGCGACGAGCGTCCCCGCCAGGTCGTCGGCGGCGATCGCTTCGTGCACCGCGTCGGCCTCGACGTGCTCGTCGAAGAAGAGGGTGGCATCGGGCCCGAAACCGAGGCGTCGCAAACCATTGCCGTAGCGCCGGTTCGGGAGCGTCGAGCTCATCTCGAACGCCGCCAGGTGCCCGACGAGGGCTCCGAGCAAGCGACGGTGAAGTCCGAACAGCGACATCAGGTTCACGGTCGCCAGGGTCCACCCGGGGATCCGGTCGATGAAGGCGCCGTACCTCGCGTCGAGGCCGACCGCCGCGAGGGTGCGTGCGAAGAGCGCGGCGTGCATCCACGAGGCGTCCCCGCCTCCGTATTCGTCGGCCTGGATCTCGACGAGCGCTGCCTTGGCGGCGCCCGTGAGCCGTGGGATCGCGAACGAGTGAGGATCGGCTTCCTTGAGGTGATAGGCGGACCGGTGGATCAAGAACTCCCGCATCTGCGCGAGATCAGCCCTGCGCTCGAGGTACCGGGACAGCGCGCCGTCGCCTCCGCGCGCGATCGATCGCAGGACGTTCGGGACCGATCCCGCCCGGGCGGGGTCGACCCGAACGTTCGCCCGAAGCGCCCCCTCGAAGGCGCGCTCCAATCGCGCGCGGAAGCCGAGCACCCCGGGATCCCATTCCTTCGCCGGATCGACGCCGGGAAGGCCCCGGTAATGCAGCTCGTAGCAGAGGTAGAGGCTCAGATGCAGGTCGCCGTCGCCGAGTGCGTCGCCTCGGGGGACGTCGACCGTACCGAGTCGCACGGTCGTGGGGGCGGCGAGCGCCGCGACGAGCGCCTCCGACGCGGGACCACGGGGCGCTGGGATCGCGATCGACTTCTCGGTCGGTGAGATGCCGGCTCGGTCATCCACTGCGTGCCTCCTGTCGGGCCGTACCGAGCGGCACCGGCGCGACGATCCTGTCGGTGCGAGCCGCCGCGCGCTCGCGGAGACGTCGAGAAGGCGTCGCCGCCCGTCGGATCCGTACCCCGTGGTAGCACACGCCTCCGCGGGCCCGGGCGAGGACGGCGAGCCAGGCGCACACCGCCCGTTCGGCCAGCCAGAGGGGAGCCCACAGCGACGCCGACGCGGAGAAGGCACGAATGCCGCCGTCGCGCCGCCGACCCCTCTCAGCGAGCAGGATGGAACCCAGCGCGAGGGCAACGATCACGCGGACGCGCCTCCGCATACTCGAGACGACGATCGGGAGGATCGACAGCCACGCGACCATCCGCCACGGTCGGGCGAACTCGTCGTAGGCCTGACGGACGCGTTGGCCGAAGAAATGGCGGGTGCTCGGGGGTCGCCGGTCCACGAACACGTCGCGGGCATGTTCGATGCGCCCGCCCGCACTCGAGATCGTACGCAGGAGCTCGAGATTCTCGAAAAGCACATCGCCCTCGTAGCCCCCGAGCGTGGCGACGAACGACCGGCGAACGGCGATCGTGCCCGGCATGTCGTGGTCGATCGCGCGATGCACGAGCATCCTGGCGGTGTCCCAGCGCGCATGCCAGGGCAGCGGTGCGAACACGTTCTGCGGGCACACTGCTTCCGAGGTCCCGAGCCTTTCCACGACCTGTCGCAATCGATCCGCGCTGTACCGGACATCGTCGTCGGCGGTCACGACAACGTCGTTCCGCGCGCGCACGAGCCCGGTTACGACCGCCGCGACCTTGCCGTTGGCGGTCCTTCGATCGGGGTCCGGTGCGACATGCGTAACCTCGCGGCCCCACGTCCGATCGTGCGCATCGAAGATGGCGGGCGGGGAGCCGTCGACGACGATGACCTCGTCGACCTCGATCGAGAGTTGTCGCAGGTAAGCGGCTGTCTCGTCGTCGAGAAGGCGATCCCTGCGGAGAGGGAACACGTAGCTCACCGCCGGCCGGAGTGTCGCGGACGAGAGGTCGCCGTTGAGGTTCATCCGTGACCTCTGCGTGCCTAGCGGGTCCCGGTGCCGAGCGCCTCGGCCGCGACCCGGTCACGCCAGCGGAGCAGCTCTCGCTCTTGGTCCTCCGCGCGGTCAGCCTTGCGATCGAACGGCAGATCGGCGAGCCGCTCGTCGGCCGTCGATGCCTTCATCAGAGAGCTCCACAGGAGCCGCTTGCCCCAGACACCGACGCACAGGGCCTCGACGTCTTCGAGGCGGTTGACGGGCGTGTACGAGCCGGGGATGGCCTCTCGGACGATGCCGGCCATCGCGCCGGCGAGCCCGACGGCTTGCTTCGCGAGCGAGGGGGTCACCTCGAGCCGATCCATCGCCCGGTGCAGGAGCTTCTTCTCCTCGTCGAGCTCGTCGAGGAAGCGACGCAGGTAGGGCTCGACGGGGTGGTCCCGGCTTCCATCCGCGCAGCGCGTGGCGAGCTCGGTCGCGGCGCGCGCCCCGGCGAGGTGGTCGCCCATGTACGTCCGGATGGCGTCGAGATCGAGGGTAGGCACGGCATGCGGGTACCCGATGGGGTCGGTCGCGAAACGGTGCGGCGCCGATCTCGGTACGCGTGGATACCGGATCCCCGGAGCCGCCCCATCCGATAGGGTCCTGCGGCCGCCCGCGATCGCCTGACCGGGGCGGCGAGACGATGCAACGGCTGCGCTTCGGCACCTATCTCGCGCCCAACGTCCTTCCGGTCTACGAGCTCGTGGCCGAGGAGGTCGGTCGCCGCCTCGGCATCGACACCGAGCTCGTCGTCGAGACCTCCTACGAGAGCTGCGAGCGCGACGAGAACGAGGTGTGCTTCGTGTGCAGCCTTCCGTACGTGACGTATGAGCGGCGCGGCCTGGAGCTCGCCGTGCCGGTGGCGGCGCCCGTGCTCGAGGGGGAGCGCTACGGGGGTCGCCCGATCTACTTCTCCGACGTCATCGTGCACCGCGACAGCCCGTTCGGATCCTTCCTCGACCTGCGCGGACGGTCATGGGCGTACAACGAGCCCCTGTCGCACTCGGGGTACGGGATCACCCGCTTCCATCTGGTGCAGCTCGGCGAGACCGGTGGGTTCTTCGGCGAGGTGATCGAGACGGGCTTCCACGAGGAGTCGATCCGAAGGGTCGCCCGAGGGGACGTGGACGCCTCGGCGATCGACTCCCAGGTGCTCGCGCTCGCCCTTCGCGAGGATCCGGACCTCGCGGCCCGCCTGCGGATCGTGGAGGCGCTCGGCCCCTCGACGATCCAGCCGGTCGCCGTGTCCAGACGGGTGCCCGAAACGCTCCGCGAGCAGATCCGTGAGGTCCTCGTGACCATGGCCGACAACGACGCGGTCCGTGCAGGCCTCCTCCGCGGGCTCGTCGCGCGGTTCGTCCCTGTCGACGCGTCGTCCTACGACGACATCAGGATGATGCTGGACGCATGCGAGCGTGCGGGCTTCATGGAACTGCGCTGAACCTGCCGTCGGCCCCGCGTGGTGCGCCGGATCACCGACGTCGCGAGGCGTCCTTGAAGAGGTGGCCGCAGTCGATGCACTTCATGTTCACCCGTGCCGCCGGCCCGGCGTGCATGAACGGTTGCGTGTGCGCCGATCCGCACGAGGGACACGCGGGGCGCTGGGGCGGGGCCTCGCCGCGCGCCCGCCCCGCACCTTCGGCGGCATCCGACGGTCGGTCGGAGGCCGCCTTTCCGGTCACGAGCTCGATCCTCCCGTGGCGCGTCCGGAGCCGTCGGATCGCGAGCCCTGGCCCTTCGCCTTCTTGCTCGCTCGCTTCTCCTTGAGCGTCTTGCCCGCCGCCTTCTTGTTCTTGGCGCCGCCCTTGTCCTTGTTCGCCATCCCCTGGCCTCCCGTCCGTGGTGCCGGCACGCCCGCCTTCACGAACTCTGCGTGCAACGCCAGCTGCTTCGCGATGCGTCCCACCTCGAGCCGTTGGTCCGGGGTGACGAAGGTGACGCCCTCGCCGCCTCGGCCGGCCCGCGCGGTCCGCCCGACCCGGTGAACGTACGCCTTCTCGTCGGCCGGTGCATCGAAGTTGATCACGTGGGTGATGTCGTCGAGGTCCAAGCCACGAGCGGCCACGTCGGTGGCCACGAGCACGTCGTTGGCCCCGGAGGCGAACCGGCCGAGCGCGCGCTCGCGCTGCGGCTGGCTCATCCCGCCGTGCAGCTCGCCCGCCCGGAAGCCCTCCTTGCGGAGGTTCCGTGCGAGGCGGTCCGCGCCGTGCTTCGTCCGGACGAAGATGAGCGTGAGGCCTCGATCGCCGGCAAGCTCGCGCACGAGTGCGCGCGTCTTGCCCGCGTGCTCCACGGCGATGAACCGGTGCACCGCGTCGGTGAGGTTCAGACCGGGATCGCCGACCTCGTGCAGGACCGCATCGCGGGTGAAGCGCCTGGCGAGACGACCGACCTCGCCGTCGAGCGTCGCGGAGAAGAGCATGGTCTGGCGCTCGGGCCGGAGCTGCTCGAGGATGCGGTTCACGTCCGGCAGGAACCCCATGTCGAGCATCCGATCGGCCTCGTCGAGCACGACCGCGCGGACACGATCGAGGCGGAGGAGGTTGCGGGCGACGAGGTCGAGGAGACGGCCGGGGGTCGCGATCACGATGTCGGCGCGGCGGGCCCGCTTGGCCTGCGGGGCGATCCCGACGCCGCCGTAGACCACGGCCAGATGGAGACGACGGACATCGGCGATCGCCCGGAACTCCTCGGTCACCTGGCTGGCGAGCTCCCGAGTCGGGGTCAGGATCAAGGCGGTGGGGCTCCTGGAGTCGGGCTGCAAGCGCTCGACGAGAGGGACCGCGAACGCCAGCGTCTTGCCGGAGCCGGTCCGCGAGCGCGCGAGCACGTCGCGGCCGGCGAGCGCGTCGGGCAGCACGAGCGATTGGATCGCGAACGGTCGCTCGATCCCGCGCATCCGCAGCGCGCGGGCGACGGGCTCGGACACACCGAGCTCGCCGAAGGTCGGTTCGGGGGGCACGCCGGGGGCGCGCGCGGTCATGGTCGTGGGCAAAGGACCTCGTTCCGTATCGGATCGTGGTCGCGGGCGCGCCGAGGACCGGGCCGCCACGCAGGAACGCCCGAACGGGCGGACGGAGCGAGGAGATCGCGAGACGTCGTCGCGCGCATCTCGGGGTCGAGACCCGCGCCGTCGATACCCCACCAGCCTACGCGAAACCCCGATGCCTGCGACGGAAGGGCTCCCAGCTCGACGCGGGTGGGCGTCGGGCCCCAGGATCCAGATCGATCCAGACCGTTTCAGGCCGTTGCGGGCGACGTTCCAGGCCGAGGTTCCAGGCCGAGGTTCCAGGCCGAGGTTCCAGGCTGAGGTTCCAGGCCGAGTTTCAGGCAGATGGGCCCGCTGCCGATACGTAGCCGTCAGGGCCGGGGGCGGCAGGCGATTGGTAGGGTCGGCGGCCACCCGGCTGCTCTGCGTCGATCGAATCGAGGAGTTGTCCGGGCCATCGCCTCCATGGAACACCCCGCGGAAGACCCTATGAACGACCGGGCCTCCACTCCCCTCCGTACTCGCCGCGCCGCCGCGTGGGTGCTCGCGGTCTGCATGGCCGCCGCCGCGATCCTCACCTCGCTCGGCCCCGCCGCCGGCGCCGATCCCCGCAAGGACCTCGAAGCCGCCCAGCATCGCGCCGAGAAGGTCCAGCGGAAGATCGATCGAGAGGAGAGGGTCGTCTCGCGGGTCCGGGACGTGATGAACGAGCTCGCCGGCAAGATCGAGGAGGCGACGTCCGAGCTGCAGGCGGCGGCCGACGAGACGCAGCAGGCACGGGCGGTGCTCGGCCGCGTGAGGGCCCGGTTGCAGATCCTCCGCGAGCGGCTGAACGAGCGGGTCGCCGACGCGTTCATGTTCGGGTTCCCGGGTGAGGTCGCCTACCTGCTCGACTCCGCGTCGATGAGCGACATGACTGACCGGATCTTGTTCGTCGAATCCGTCGCCGGCCAGGACGTCGCGATCGCGGACGAGGTCGATGCCAAGCGCGAGGAGCTGGCGGAGGTCGAAGCCCAACTGGCAGCCGTGCTCTCCCGACGCCAGGCGATCGCCGAGCGACTCCACGAGCACCGACGTGAGCTCGAGCGTCAGATGCGGAAGCAGGACCGCCGGCTCGGCAGGCTCGACAAGCTCCACGGCCACATCGCGAAGGAGGTCGGCGAGCTGACCGAGAAGGTCCGGGTCGAGCTTCTCGCGCTGGGCGGCGACGGGATCCTCGGCCCTCTCTACCGGTGTCCGGTCGACGGCCCGGTCGCCTACGGCGATACGTTCGGCATGATCCACCACCACCCGGGCTGGACCCACAAGCATCAGGGCAACGACCTGATGGCCGCGCTCGGCACGCCTGTCGTCGCGCCCTTCGACGGCTACGCGACGAACGGCGCCGAGAAGAACGCCGGGATCTACGTCACGGTGCGAAACGACGAGGGGTTCGTCCAGATGATGCATCTGCTGCGCCTGGGAGCGCTCGGCGAGGTGAAGCAGGGTGACGTCGTCGGCTGGGTCGGCGTGACCGGCAACGCGAGCTCGCCCCACGTGCACTTCGAGTGGCATCCGGGCGGTGGGGCCGCCGTGGATCCCTACCCCCAACTCAACGAGGTCTGCTGAGCTCTCGCTGTCTTGACCTTCCATGGCCAAGCCGGCCCGGATCGGTGCTGCCGCCGGCTGAGCGGGGCCGTACCTGCGCGACTTCGGCTCGCCCTGGGGATAGCGTTGCCGCGTGCCCGGCGAGCGCGCATCCCGCAACCGGGGGTCCACGATGGGCCGCGTCCTCACCCTGCTGGCCGCCCTGATCGCCGTGGCGCTCGGGGTGGGGCTCGTCGCCCTGTGGCCTTCACGTGACGAGGTGGGCGGCGCCGAGCCGCTCGCGCGAGGCGAGCTCGTCGAGGCGGTCGTCGTCGGCGTGGAGGCGTGCCCGCCCGCTCCGGCCGTCGATCCCGGCGTCGATCCCGGCGTCGATCCCGGCGTCGATCCAGGCGTCGATCCCGGGATCGATCCGGGGGTGGCGTCCGCGGCACCCGTGGAGGTGCAGTGCCAGTCGGTCTCGTTCGAGCTCCAGGAGGGAAGCGAGACGGGTCGGACCGTGTCGTTCGACGTAGCCGACGTCGCCCCGACGCTCGAGCTGGCGGTCGGCGAGCGGGTCGTCCTCGAACGGCTCTTGTCCGAGGTTCCGGGCATGCCCTACGCGGTGTACGACCGCGATCGCACCTCGTCGCTCGTGTGGCTCGCGCTCGCGTTCTCGATGCTCGTAGTGCTGCTCGGGCGGCTCCGAGGCTTCGCGGCGCTCGTCGGGCTCGGGCTCTCGCTCTGGTTGCTGCTCCGCTTCGTGTTGCCGGCGATCCTCGAGGGTACGTCGCCGACGCTCGTCGCCTGCGTCGGTGCCGGCGTGATCGCGTACGCCGTGATCTACCTCGCGCACGGCTTCACGGTGCGGACGACCGTCGCCGTGCTCGGGACCCTTGCGGGGCTGGGGCTCGCGGCGGGCCTCTCGCTCGCGTGGGTTCCCTTCGCCCAGCTGACGGGCCTCGTCACGGAGACCGCCTACGTGGTCCAGGCGACCGGGCTGCAGATCGATCCGAGCGGTCTGCTGCTCGCCGGCATTGTCATCGGGGCCCTGGGTGCGATCGACGACGTCTCGGTGACGCAGGCGTCGGCCGTCTGGGAGCTGCACGAGACCGACCCGGCGGTGGGGGGGCGGGCGCTGTTCCGAGCGGGGATGCGGGTTGGACGCGACCACGTCGGTTCGATCGTCAATACCCTGGCGCTCGCCTACGTGGGGGCGTCGCTGCCCCTGCTGATCGTGTTCAACCTGTCGGACCTGTCGTTCGAGCGCGTGATCGGGAGCGAGATCGTCGCGACCGAGATCGTCCGCGCGCTCGTCGGGAGCATCGGATTGGTCGCGTCGATGCCGGTCACGACGTGGCTGGCGGCCAAGGTCGCCGGCTCCGAGGCGCCGGGCGTTCCCGAGCGCTGACCCGCGGCTCGTACGAGCTCCGTCGCTGCCCACCCGCGAGGCGCCTCGGAGGGTTCCGACCTCGGAGGGTTCCGAGAGGAACCTTCATGGAACGGCCGTTGCTGCCCACGCGGTCGCCGGTGACGTACGGTGTCGAACGATGGGCGCCATCGGCACCGCGCTGCTCGCCGTATTGATCATCGTCGCGGTCGCGGCGGCAGCGTTCGCGCTGTTCGGCAAGGCCGAGGAGAAGGACTCCCGCGGTCGAACGAAGAAGAAGGCCGCCCCGGAGGTCCGGGCGGCGGCCGCGGCGACGCGCCGGGCGGGCCGGTTCAGCCGCCGCCCCGCATGGTTCCGCTTCTTGCCGATCGCGCTGCTCGGCGGCGCGATCGTCTGCCTCGTCCTCGCGGCGATGCAGTTCACCGTGGCCCGCGAGGAAACCGAGGGGACCGTCCTGCTGACGATGGACACGTCGCAGTCGATGGCGCAGACCGACGTCGCTCCGTCCCGACTGGCCGCCGCCGAGGCCGCGGCGCAGGCGTTCCTCGACGAGCTTCCGGAAGGGTTCCGCGTCGGGCTCGTGACCTTCGCGGGCACGCCGACCACGAACGTGCGACCGGGCGTCGATCGCGACGCCGTCGCGAGCGCGTTCCCGGGGGAGGCGACCGGACGCGGCACCGTGATCGGAGACGGGCTCGCGGCGGCGCTCGACGCGATCGAAGCCGACCGGGCGTCGACGGGTGACCGGCCGGCCGCGGTGCTGCTGCTCTCCGACGGGAACGACACGGGGAGCCTGACCTCGCCGAGCGCGGCCGCCGACCGGGCGAGCGCCCTCGAGATCCCGGTCTTCACCGTGGTGCTGGGTACGGCTGAGACCGGCGCGAACACCGGCCTGCTGTCGAGCATCGCCGAGACCACGGGTGGCGAGAGCTTCTCGGCGGCCACGTCGGGCGAGCTGACCGGGATCTACGAACTGCTCGGGTCGGAGCTCTCGACGCGACTCGCGATCGAGGGAACCGGGCCACTGTTCGTCGGCTTGGGGGCCCTGCTCGCCGTCGCCGCCGGCGTCCTCGTGCTCCTCACGTCGCGGCCGAGGTACTGATCCCGCGGAGGCGAACGCTGAGGGATCCCTGGCGCGCGGACGGGTGTCCGCGAGGCGCCCGCTGATCGTCGCGTGGTGCTTCACCCGGCGTCTCGGCGGGTCGATGCTGGACGGGATGCAGATCGGGATGCTGGGGGGTCGGTCCACCGTGCCCGCGCATCGCGCGGGCGTGCGTGCCGCCGTGGTGGCGGCGGTCTTCGCCGTCCTCGCCGGCGGCCTCGCCCCCTCGGAGGCCGGTGCGGCGGTCGAGCGCCGGCTCGAGGATGCGCGGATCGAGCTCCGCGCCCTGACGGAACGGATCGTCACCCAATCGGCCGAGGCCGACGGCCTCCGGGTCAGGGTCGCGGCCGCCGACGCCCGCGTGCACGACGCGACTCGCCGGCTGGGACTGTTGCTCGAGGCCCGCTTCACCGTGGCGGACGACCTCGCCCGATCCGAGGCTCGCTATGACCTGGCGCGCGAGGAGTTGACGACGATCGCCGTCGAGGCGTTCATGGGGGCTCCCGGCGGAAGCCCCGATGCGATGACCCTCGGGGCCGCCCTCGGCGCAACGTCGTTCGCGGATCTCGGCGATTCGGTCGCGTACGCCTCGGCGATCGGCGACGCTCGAGCCGACGTCGCCGCCCGCGTCGAAGAGGCGAGACGCCGGCTCGACGCGCGCGCGGCAACGCTCGACGGGATCCTCGCGGCGCACTCGGCCGTCCTCGAACAGCTCGAGGCCGCGCGCGCCGAGCTGGCGTCGTCACTCGCCGAGCACGAGGCCGCGGCCGCTGCGCTCGACGGGACCCGTGACGAGATCGTCACGCTCGTGGGAACGCTCACCGACCGAGCGGCCGCCGCCGCCCTCGGGGGGGTCGGAGCCGCGTTCGCAGGGCCGTACCACGTGAGCTACGGGGCGTGGGCGGCTCGGTTCCTCGAATACATGGGGCTGCCCACCTGCCGCGCCAACCTGATCCTCGTGGTGGCGTGGCAGGTGCAGGAGTTCACCCAGGCGGCGTGGAACCCGCTCGCCACGACGCGCCGGATGCGCGGCTCGACGGATTTCAACTGGGTCGGCGTGCAGAACTTCGTCTCGCTCCGTCAGGGCCTCGAGGCGACGCGGCAGACGGTCGAGAACGGGCTCGAGATCTACCGCTACGGCGCGATCGTCGACGCGCTCGCGGCCTGTGAGGACCCGCTCTTGACGGCCGAGGCGATCGCTGCGTCGAGTTGGTGTCCCGGATGCCTGCAGGGCCTGTACGTGGTCGGCGTGGTGCCGAAGGTCGAGGCCGACTACCACACGTACGCATCGATCTGAGCCGGCCGAGATCGGCCCGAGGGATCCACCCAGCCGACGTCAGCGGGGGATCGGGGGGACGTCGATCACGAGCGGGCCCTGGTTGGCCGGTTCCCAGTCGCGGAGGGATTCCGCGAACCTCACGACGATCGCCGCTCCCCCGATGAGCTCGAGGGCCCGCACCAGCGGGTAGCGGCGCAAGCCCGGCACCCGGAAGACCAGCGGCGCCGTGAGGATCAGCCCCGCCGCCAGGACCCGACGCAGGCGCCTGCCCGCGACCGAGCTCATGAACGCCTCAACCTCTTCGAACGCAACCTCGACACGGTCGCCGATCCGCCCCAGCGACACCTTGGGTGTGTGGGTTGCCATGGTGGCCACGCTACCCGGTGCCCCGCGTTACGACCGCAGCTCGCCCTGCCGGAGCTCCATCCGAGCGCCGAGCTCGTCCAGCTCGTCCTCGTCGAGCACCGTGCGGGCCTTCGGGAACATCTCGCCCTCTTCTTCTTCGATGTGGTGCTCGAGGTTCTCCTTCATCACGGTGAACTTCGCGCCCCAGGTTTCGTCCTCGGGGGCGAGCGCTTTCAGCTCGTCGACGATGCCGTCGACGACATGGTGCTCCTCGTAGCCCTCGAGCGCGATCTCCTTCGTCTTGGCGTGCTCCACGAGGGCGGGGTAGAAGATCTCTTCTTCGATCGCCTCGTGCACCCGGAGCTCGTCGGCGATGCGTTGCAACAGTTCAGGCCGTGTCTTCACGGCTCGCTCCGTCGTGTCGTCACCCCGTTCGAGCAGCTTCTTGACGGTGCGATGATCCTGTTCCAGCAGGCGGATCGCGTTCATCCCGGGCCCTTTCTCGTGCGGTTCTCGTCGGAGGGACTCGGCCGTCGGCCGTCGTTCCGGGTCGCGGCTCTCGTCCCCCGACCGGTGGGACGGCTCGTCCCAACGGTTTTCGCCAGCGGAGCGGCGGGTAAACCTGCGCGATGCGATTGCGGGATCTGCGACGGCGCAAGGGCGGCACGATCGACCGCCGTGGGGGCGGCGGTTCTGGCGCCGGCCTCGGCGGCATGGCGGCGGGTGGCGGCGGATTGCTCCTCGTCATCGTGGTGCTCGTGGTCACCACGCTGTTCGGCGGCGACGGCGGCGTCGAGCTTCCGGACGGGGGGGCGGCGGCGACGCCCGCCGGCGACGACGCGACGCGCAGGTTCGTCGACGCGGTGATCGACGACATCCAGACCACCTGGGACGAGGAGTTCGATCGGACGGGGCAGACCTATCGCGACACCTCGGTCGTCCTGTTCGACGGCGCGGTGTCCTCCGGGTGCGGCCGCGCGACCTCGGCGGTGGGACCGTTCTACTGCCCGCTCGACGAACTGGTCTACCTCGATGTGTCGTTCTTCCGGGAGCTCGAGCGACAGTTCGGGGCGGCGGGCGATTTCGCAGAGGCCTACGTGATCGCTCACGAGGTCGGCCATCACGTCCAGCACCTCCTCGGGGCCGAACAAGAGGTGCGCGAGGCGAGCAGCCGAGACCCGGCCGTCACGAACGAGATGTCGATCCGACTCGAGCTGCAGGCGGACTGCTACGCCGGATTCTGGGGTCGTGCGGCCGACGCCGAGGGCATCCTCCAACCCGGCGATCTCGAGGAGGGGCTCGGCGCCGCCGCCGCCATCGGTGACGATCGGATCCAGGCGTCGGTGCAGGGCCGCGTGAACCCGGAGACCTGGACCCACGGCTCCTCGGCGATGCGCGAGCGGTGGTTCCGCACCGGTTTCCAGGTCGGGAATCCCGATGCCTGTGACACGTTCTCGCTTCCGTTCGCGGAGCTCTGAGCCCGCGGCCGACCCGCCGAGGCTCAGGGACCCAGCTGGAAGGGCACCCAGGGTTTCGTCGGATCGACGTTCCCGGCGGCGTCGACCGCCGCCACCTGCAGCGCGTAGTTCCCCGACCCGCCGGCCGCCGGGGTGAACGAGAAGGTCCACGCGGTCGAGGTGCCCCCGGGCGAGCCCAAGGTCGCGCTGTGGTTGAAGAACGCTCCCCACGTCCCGCCGGGGCGCAGCCAGAGTCCCGTGGTCCGGTCGCGGATCGCGACGCGGACATCGGTCACGCCGACGTTGTCCGTCGCGCCACCGGAGAGCTGTGCGGGGATCCCGCTCAGCGTCTGGCCGTTCGTCGGTACGCCGACGGTGCCGTTCGGCGGGACCGTATCCCCCCCGCTGGTGTTCACCTCGAAGTTGACCGACGGCTTCGTTGGGTCGACGTTGCCCGCGCCGTCGACGGCCGTCACCCGGACCGTGTACCGGCCCGACCCGCCAGGTGCGGGCGTGAAGGCGAACGTCCACGCCGTCGAGGTCGCGCCCGGACTCGCGAGCGCCGCCTGATGCTGCTGGATCGTGCCCCACGTGTTGTCGCGGCGGAGCCAGCGGCCACTCACCCGGTCCTGGATCGCGACCCTGACCGCGGTCACCCCCACGTTGTCGGTGGCGGCGCCGGACAGGGTCGCGGGCACGCTCGTGAAGACCTGGTCCGTGGTCGGCACGGCGACCGTTCCGTTCGGATCGGTCGTGTCGGGGCCACCGCCGGTGAGCGCCGCGTAGACGAGCACCCGGTCGTGATAGGTGTCGGACACGTAGAGCTTGCCGTCAGGCCCGAAGGCGATGCTCTCGGGGTCGTCCATGTCCGGCAGGTCGATCACGCCGAGCTGTGACCCGTTCGGGTTGAGGAGCACCACGCGGTGGTTCAACGTGTCGGCAACGGCGATCCGACCTCCGCCGTCGACCGCCACGCCGCCCGGATGGTTGAACCCGGGAGCGTCGATCGTGCGGACCCACGTGAAGCTCGAGCCGTTGCTGCTCTGGAGCTCGACGATCCGATCGTTCAGCGTGTCGGCGACGTAGATGTGGCCGTTCGTCGGGTCGAGCCCGATGCCGCCGGGCTCGCTGAACTGGTTCGCGCCCGTGCCTTGCGTGCCGAACGCGGCGATCGGCGCGCGCGTCGAGACGTCGTAGCTCACGATGCGGTTGTTCTTGTTGTCCGGAAGGAAGGCGACCCGGTCCGATGTGCGGATAGCGATCGCATAGGGCCAGTTCAGCTGGGTGAGCCCGGCCCCGAACGTGCCGAACCTGGCGATCCCGTTGCACGTGCTGGGGTTCACGATGTGGATGTTGTACTGCTTCGTGTTGGCGACCCAGAGGTTGCCGGTGGCCGGATCGACCGCGACCCCTTGGGGCCAGTTGAACTGGCCGTTGGCCGATCCTCGCCGGCCGCACGTCTTGATGATCGCCCCGGTCGCGGGGTTCATCTGCACGAGGCGATGGTGCACCCGATCGACGATCCACGCCGTGCCGTCGGCCGCGAACGCCACCTGATGAGCCTCGTGGAAGACGGCGGTCGGGGTCGGCGCGGGCAAGGGCGCGCCGATCGTCTGCGCGTACTCCCAGCCGGTGGCCGTGCGGTTGAACCGCTCGATCCGCCACCCCCACAGGTCGGCCGCCCAGACGTCGCCGTCGGACGTCACCGCGACCCTGCGGAGCTCCGCGAAGGTACCGGGGGCCGGCGGCTGGCCGGTCGTCCCCATCACGCCCACGAACCCGCCGGTCGTCGTGAACACCTTCACCTGGTTGTTGTTGCCGTCGGCGACGTAGACGAGCTCCTGCCCCGTGACGGGGTCGTCGGCGACCCGCACGCCGTAGGGCGTCTTGAACTGGTTGTTCCCGCTGCCGTTCGTCCCCCACGTGAGGAGGCACTGGCCCGTCGGTGAGAGCTTCGCGATGTTGCTCTTCTTGTAGTTCGCCACGTAGATGTTGCCGGCGGCGTCCGCGTCGACGTCCCGCAGGTCGGGGAACTCACACGCGCCGGGGCCGGTGAACGCGGCGATCTGCGTGCCGTTCAGCTCCATGACCCGGACCTTGCTCTTCCCGGCGTCGGCCACGTACAGGACGTCGTCGGTGATCGTGAGTCCCATCGGCCAGCTCATCTTGTCGTTGGACGGACCCACGAACGAGATGTCCCACTGCCCGCTCGCGGTGAGACGAACGATCCGGCTGTTCCGTGTATCGGCCACGTAGACGCGCCCCTGCGAGTCCACGGCGACGTCGCGGGGGTTGAAGAACTGCCCGGTCCCCGTGCCGTGGGTCCCGATCCGCCAGAGCTCCGTGCCGTTCGGGGCGTAGCGGATGACCGAGTTGTCGCCGGTGTTGGCAACGACGAGGTCGCCGTTCGGGGCCACCTCGAGACCGGAGGGGTACATCTCGGCATGGGAAGGGCCGCCCAGCGTGCGGAGCAGGGCTGGCGTGGTGCCGGAGTTGGCGCCGGCGACCCCGGGCACGAGGACCGACACCATCGTCGCGGTGAGCACGAAGGCCGCGAACGGCCGTGCCGACCCCTGCTTCGTCTTCATCGTCCCTCCTCGAAGATGGGCGGTTCTCTCATCCGTTCCGGGCCTTCGTTCCCGGCATGCGATCAGGTCACGCTGAACGACACCCAGGGTTTCGTCGCATCGACGTTGCCGGCGGCGTCGGCGGCCGCGACCTGCACCGCGTAGAGCCCCGATCCTCCCGGGGGAGGCGCCCACGAATAGGTCCATCCCGTCGACATCGCTCCCGAGGCGGCGAGCGTGGCGAGCTGGTGCTGGAACGCCCCCCAGGTTCCGTTCGAGCGGTACCACTGCTTGGAGACCCTGTCCTGGATTGCCACCCGCACCTCGGCCACGCCGACGTTGTCCGTCGCGGCGCCGGCGAGTCCGACGGGCACCGACGTGAACGACTGGTTGTTGGTCGGCGTCGAGACGGTGCCGTTGGGCGCCGTCGTGTCGGGGCTGCCGCCCGACTGCACGTTGAAGCTCACCCACGGCTTCGTGGGATCGAGGTTGTTCGACGTATCGACGGCCGTGACCTGGACCGAGAATTGTCCCGAGCTCCCACCCGGCGGCGCGAACGCGTAGCTCCAACCGGTCGAGGCCGCGCCGGCGCTCCCGAGCGTCGCCGTCTGGTTCTGGAACGCGCCCCACGTGCCGCCCGACCGCAGCCACTTCTTCGAGACGCGGTCCTGGATCGCCACCCGCACCTCGGCGACCCCCACGTTGTCGGTCGCCTGCCCGGAGAGCGCGACCGGCACGGACGTGAACGTCTGGTTGCTCGTCGGCACGGTCACCGCGGCGTCCGGTGCCGTCGAGTCCGAACCCCCTCCGCCGTCGCCGATCCGGAACTCCGTCACCCGCTCGCCGGTCTGCTCGGTCACGTAGAGCCGATCGCCGGCGAGCTCCATGCCGTGGGGGCGCAGGAGGTTGCCGTTGCCCGGCCCGCCGAAGGCGCCCACGAACTGACCGGTCTTCGTCCATACCTTGACGCGGTGCGCGTCGACATCGGCGACGTAGACGTTCGTCGCGTCCACCTCGACGTCGGCGGCGCGGAGCAGATCGTCGGCGCCGCTGTTCGCCGTCGCGATCCGGCCGAGGAACTGCCCGGTCGCGCTGAAATGCTGCACGTCCCCGCGGATCGAGTCGCTCACCCAGACCGAACCGTCGGGATCGAGCGTGACGTCCCGGTTGAACTGGAACTGACCGTCGGCGTTGCCCTTCGAGCCGAAGGCGAACGGGGGGTGCCGTCGGGGTCAGCACCGCGACCCGGCGGTTCTGGGTGTCGGCGACCCAGATGCGGCCGTCGGGCCCGACGGTCGAGGCCGTGCGGGTTCTTGAACTGGCGGAGGCGTGCCGAACCCGCCTCGCTCCCACACGAACGCCCCGGCCGCGTGTATTTCTTGATCATGTGGTTGTCGGTGTCGGCGACCACGACGGAATCGTCACGGAGGTCGACATCGATGCCTCGCTGGTAGTTGAACCCGTATTGCCGCCGCCCCGATGGCCCCACTCGGTGAGGAACGTGCCGTTGGCGCGAACTTCTGGATCCGCCAGTTGTGGGTGTCGGTGACGTAGATGTTCCCCGCCGAGTCCACGGCGACGCCGCGCGGCTGGTTGAACCCGCCCGCGGGCGGGCGCTCGGCGCCGAAGGCACCTGGAACAGGAAGTCGCCCTGGGGGGAGAAGACCTGCGCGCGGAACCCGGGCATGTCGCCGACCCAGACGTTGCCGTTGCCGTCGACCGTGACGTCTCGGCCGCCGCCGGGGAACTTGCCGGGACCACTTCCGAATCCGCCGAACCGCAGGAGCGGGGTGCCGTTAGGTCGTACTTGTTCACCCAGCCCGTCGAGGCGTCCACGACGTAGACCCAGCCGTTCGCATCGTCGATGGCGAGTCCGCGGAGATCGGGCCGGTGCCGAACTGTCCGATCGGTGCCGCGTGACCCGAACGTGAACAGGTAGTCGGCGGGGCGTGTGGTGTCGTAGACCTGCACGCGAGCGTTGTAGTTGTCGACGACGTAGAGCCGGTCCTGAGCGTCGATGTCCTGGCCGCGCGGTTGGCGGAACTGGCCCGTGCCCGTGCCCTTGCCCCCGAACTGGAACAGCTCGGTGCCGCTCGGCGACACGCCGACGACCGTGTGGTCCCACTGGTCGCTGACGAAGACACGGCCGGTGCTGTTGACGGACACGTACGACGGGTACTGGTAGCGGTTCGCTCCCGTGCCGTTGCCGCCGAACTCCGAGATAATGCGCCGCTCGAAGAATACTTGTCGACCGTCTTGTTCTGGTCGACGTCGCCGAAGTAGAAATCGCCGTTCCGCGGATCGACCGCGATGCCGTAGGGCGACTGGTGCTGGCCGGCGGCGGCGCCGTGGTTCGCCGCGGTGACGACCTTTCCGAGGAAGTTGCCGCTCGCGGCGTAATGCTCGATCTCGAAGTTCCAGTAGTCCCCGATGAGCACGGACCCGTCGGGCATCGTGTCGAGGCCCCAGCCGTACAGCTCGGCATGGCCGGGGCCGCCGATCGTGCGGACGGGCGTCAGGGTCACGGCGGCGGCGGCCGGGACTGCGGGGACGAGAACGGATACGGCGATGCACAGGCCGAGGACAGGTACGAGCTTCTTCAACTGCGACGTCTCCTGGATCGGGGGGCGGGCAGGCCGACGCGGGGTCGGCCGGATGTCGTCACACCATCCTGCGTGGCCGTGGCCCGAAGGGTCAACCCACCGAACGGCTGACCGGCCTACGCCGAAGGGCGGTACCTCTGTGCCGCTTGCGCTCTCGGACATCTCGTATCTCGCGAAAGCGCCCTCGACCTATACTCGCCACGAGCGATGGGTTCCTTCGCACCCCCGGTGGGTCCGGTGTTCCGCACGATCAAACGGCGCCTGCCGATCGCGCCGCGATCCGCCACGCTGGCTCGGCGCCTCATCGACGAGCTCGAAGGCGACGGCCTGTCCCCGCAGATGGTCGAAGACCTCCGCCTCCTCGTCAGCGAGTTGGTCACCAACGCCGTCCGCCACGGCAGCGACGGGGGGCGGGCGCGCGACCGGCAGATCGCCGGCGATCCAGCCGGCGTGGTCGAGGGGGAGGCCGAGGAGCTCGAGCTCACGATGCGCGTGGGAGGCGGGCGCGTGCGGGTCGAGGTGACCGACCCCGGCCGGGGGTTCACCTACGAGGGTCCCACCGGCTCGTACGAAACCGAGGGCGGATGGGGCCTCTACCTCGTCGACCAGATCGCCGAGCGCTGGGGCATCGATGACCAGCCGTCCACCCGGGTGTGGTTCGAGGTCGTCGATCGGCCTGCGACCGTCTCGCGCGTGGGCGAGGCGGCCCTGCTCGACGCGATCAACGCCGCCATCGTCGCCACCGATCCCGAAGGGATCGTCACGCACTGGAACGACGGCGCCGAGGCGCTCTACGGCTACGACCGCGCCGAGGCGATCGGCCAACCGATCACGGCATTGACGGTCGACCCCGGGACGTGGACTCGGCCGCCGCCGTGATGGACCAGATCCGCGAGGGCAAGGCATGGGGAGGGGGAGTGGCTCGCGCCCCGCAAGGAGGGCGGGCGCGTCGCGGTGTGGGTCTCGAACGCGCCGGTGCGCGACAGTCGCGGCCGTCTCGTCGGGGTCGTCGGCATCTCGATCGACATCAGCGACCGGAAGCACGCCGAGGCGGAGCTCCGCCGGAGCGAAGAGCACCTGCGCGTCGCGATCGACGCCGGCGCGATGGGCACGTGGGAGTGGACGATCGCCGAGGGCCGCGTCCGTTGGTCCGAGGCGCTCGAGCGGATCCACGGCTTGCAGCCCGGCACGTTCGGCGAGCGCTTCGAAGACTTCCAGCGCGACATGCATCCTGAGGATGCACCCGACGTGCTCGGCGAGATCCGGCGGGTGGTCGAGGAGGGTGAGCGTGATTACGCCGCCGAATACCGGATCATCCGGCCCCGACCGTGAGACCCGCTGGCTGGCCGCCCGGGCGCGCGTCCTCCGCGACGACGACGGCGCCGCGCATCGGCTCGTCGGCGTCTGCACCGACATCACGGCACGCAAGGAGGCCGAGGGCCGCCTCGTCGCGCAGCACGCCGTCGCGACGGTGCTCGCCGAGGCCGAAACGCCGGAAGGGGTGGCGCCGGCGATCCTCGAAGCGATCGGAGGCACCCTCGGATGGGACGTCGGCGCGCTCCACGTCGTCGACGCGGACGGCGCCGCGCTGCGGTGCGTCGGGACCTGGACCCGCGACGGGGTCTCGCAGGGCGCGTTCCTCGAGGCGACGAGGTCGACCAGGTGGTTGCCCGGTGTCGGGCTCCCGGGCATCGTGTGGGAGCGAAACGAGTCGATGTGGGTCGAGGACCTCGCCGACGATCCGCGATTCCCGCGGCGCCCGCTCGCAGCGCGTGAAGGTCTCCACACGGCCGTCGCCTTCCCGATGCGGCTCGGCGGTGAGGTGCTCGGGGTGCTCGAGTTCATCGGTCACGAGATCCGCGCGCCCGAGGAAGCCCTCCTGTCGCTGATGGACGGGGTGGGCAATCAGATCGGGCTCGTCGTGGAGCGTCGCCGTGCCGAGGAGCAGCGGACGGAGCTGCTCGAGAAGGAGCGGGTCGCGCGCGAAGCCGCGGAGGAGGCGAACGAGCGTCTCGCATTCCTCGCGAGTGCCGGGATGTCCTTTGCGAAGTCGCTCGACTTCCGGCGGACCCTCGCCGATCTCGCGCGGATGTGTGTGCCGCGGGTCGCCGATTGGTGTGCGATCGAGCTCGTCGAGGCCGACGGCTCGTTGCGGCAGCTCGAGGTCGCGCACGTCGATCCGGAACGCCTCGCGTCCGCGAAGGAGTTCCGCGAGCGCTATCCGACGCCCCCCGAGTCTCCAACGGGCGTGCCGAACGTCCTCCGCACTGGCGTGCCCGAGCTCTACCCCGACGTCACCGAGGAGATGCTCACCGCCTCGATCGACGATCCCGAGCAGCTCGAGTTCGTGCGCCGGCTCGGCCTCAGCTCGGTGATGATCGTCCCGCTCGTCGCGCGAGGCCGGTCGATAGGGGCGATCACGTTCGCGATGAGTCACGAGTCGGGACGACGGTTCGACGAATCGGACCTGTCGTTCGTGGGTCATCTCGCGCGCCGCGCCGCGCTATCGATCGACAACGCGAAGCTCTACGAGGAGCGCGCGAAGATCGCCTCGACGCTCCAGCGCAGCCTGCTTCCCCCGACCCTTCCGTCGATCCCGAGGGTCGAGCTCGCCGCCGCGTACCAGGCGGCGGCGATCGAGCGGAACGAGGTCGGCGGCGACTTCTACGACGCGTTCGAGCTCGGCGGTGATACGTGGGCGATCTCGATGGGCGATGTGTGCGGCAAGGGCGTCGAGGCGGCCGCGCTCACGGGCCTGCTCCGCCACACCTTGCGCGCCGAAGCCCTGCACGCTCGCGCGCCCTCCGGCGTGCTCGACAACCTGAACACGAGCCTGCTGCGTCACGGAACGGATCGGTTCTGCACCGTGGCGCTCGCTTTCATCCAGCCCCACCCCGCCGGCGCCCGCGTCTCGGTGGCCTGCGCGGGCCATCCGCCGCCGTTCGTCCTCCGCGCCGACGGCACGGTCGAGCCCGTCGGGGCCATCGGTACCGTCCTCGGCGTCCTCGACGAGGTGCACGTCGAGGACGTCCGGGCCGACCTCGCCCCCGGCGATGCGCTCGTGCTGTACACGGACGGCCTCATCGATCCGCGACGCGACAACCCGATCGACGAGGCGGGCCTCGCGCGCCTGCTGGGCACCCAGCGAGGGCTCGACGCCCAGACGATCGCGAGCGCGCTCTCGGCCGCGGTCGAGGATCCGCATTCGGCGCCCGACGACGTCGCGGTGCTGGTGGCGCGCGTGCGCCCCGACTGAGCACTCCCTCGTTTCGACGCTGAACCCGCGGGGTACCGGCTCGAACGACGCACCACCCGAGGGGGGTGCGCGAGGTCCAGTCGGAGGCGGGCTCGATGCAGGACAGCCACTACACCGGCCAGTACACGGGAAGGCCGGTGGGACGCAAGCCGCCGGCCTCGAAGACCTTCGCGCGCGGGCGCATCTGCGCGGTCGAGCATTGCACCACGAGGCTGTCGACCTACAACGCCGAGGACACGTGCTGGCACCACACCGAGCTGACGCCGACGACGCCGATCGTCAGGCCACGCGCCGACCGCACGGCGTAGCGCCGGGGCATCGCCTGACCCACGGCGGCCCCGTTCGGGGATCGCTCAAGCGGCGCGCGCCGCCCGTGGGGCGCTCCGGTCGCCGGCGAGCAGGTCCAGGACCGCTCGCTCGAGGGTCTGCTGGATCGCGGGGTCGGCGAGGTCGTCGGCCTCGATCTCGGCGAGATCGGTGCCGATCGTCTGACCGTCCATGAAGCGGTCGATCACCTGCGGGTCGATGTAGGACGCGCGGCAGACGGCCGGCGTGTTCCCGAGGAATCCGGCCACGTCCCTCACCGCCGCGGGCACGAGCTTGCGTCGGGAGGTCCGCGACGTGGCCTCGGCGCCCGGCCTCGCGAGCACGACAGCCGCCAGCACCGTGGCGTGCCACGTGCGGAAGTCCTTCGCCGACACGTCATCGCCGGCGTGCTCCTTGAGGTAGGCGTTGATGTCCGTGGAGCGGACGTCGCGCCATCGGATCTCCGCGCGCGCATCCGGTCCCTTCCGATCTTCCTTTCGGATCGTTTCCTTCCACGCGAGGAGCTCGTGCCCGCCGTTCGGTCGCTGGACGAGGGTGCGCACGACCTTCGCGAGGTCGGCGTCGCCCACCCGCTGCACGCGCCTGATCCCCCCCTTCGCGACGTAGTCGAACGTGATCGTGTCGCCGCGCACCTTCACGTGCCGTTTGCGGATCGTGGCGAGCCCGAACGAGCCGTGCTGCTCGGCGTAGGACTCGCTCCCCACGCGGAAGAACGCGCGATCGAGGAGTCGGGTCGCGCAGGCGAGCACGCGCTCGCGAGGCATCCCGCGGCGCCGAAGGTCGGCGTCGACCAGTTCGCGGAGCGCGGGAAGTTGCTCGGCGAATCCGACCATGCGTTCGTGCTTGCGCCGATCGCGATGCGCGCGCCAACGGTCGTGGTACCGGTACTGGACGCGGCCGGCAGCATCCGTGCCGACGGCCTGCAGATGGCCGCACTCGTCGGGGCAGATCCACACGTCGGTCCACGCCGGTGGGATCGCGAGCCCTCGGATGCGCGCCAGCGTCGCATCGTCGGTGACCCGTTCGCCCCGCGCGTCGAGGTACTCGAAGCCCCGCCCTCGACGTCGCCTCGTCAGCCCCGGCGCCGACCGATCGACGCGCCGCAAGCGGACCGCGGCGGAGCGAGCCGGAGACGCCGGGCCCGGGGATATCGAGGAGCGAGCCATCGCGGTTCGGGTTCCCCAACCGCTTCGAGGTCAAACGGGCGAGGTCGTGCGCCGTTTCGAGCCTCCCCCGGGTGGGTAGATGCAGAGCAACAGGGGGGTGGTCGCCCTCCTGACGACGATGAAAGGTGGACTCCATGCGCGACGTGAGGACCCATCGAGACGAGCCGGCGGTGGTGCACGAGCGCACCTCGGCAGCGGGCTCGATCTTTCGCGTGCTCCTGACCATCGCCGGTGTGGGCGCGTTGGCGGTCGGCGCGTTCCTGGATTGGTTCGACGGGCTGCCCGGTGACCGCATCGACGTCGACGCGTTCTGGCGCACGGGCGCCGGCGAGGCCGCGTCGTTCGTGACGTCGGCCGGCATCGTGATGCTCGGGGTTGCGTTCCTCGGCTTGCTCGGCCTCGCCGCGAAGAGCGGCTGGCTCGTCCGGGTCGCGGGCGTGCTCGGCCTGATCGGGACCTTCCTGCTGTGGGTCCAGATGGGCCGGGCCGACCGGGCCATCGTCGATGCGACGCAGCTCGGACTCTGGCTCTGCGCCGCCGGTGCCGTCACGCTGTTGCTCGCCGGCTTCGTGCCCACGACGAAGACCGTCGTCGAACGCTCGAAGATGGACCGTCGCGAGCGGGTCGACCGCACGGCCGCACCGATCGTGGATCGTGACGACGACCTGGGCGACCGTGACCGCGTGGTACGCGATCGCGACGGTCGGGTGATCGTGGTGGACGAAGATCGCGACGCCACGGACCGCCACGTGCGCCACTGACCGACGCGCGCTGCCGACCACCCGAGCGGGTCGGGACCTCGGTCCCGGCCCGTTCGTTCTTTCTTTCTGTCCGGTTCCTTCGCGCAGGGAAGGTTCCGTGGCGGCCGGCCGAGCGTTGCGGGCGACGTAGTAGGCTGAAGTCCTCGGGCGACCCGTCCGGGGGTTCGCGTCGCGCGATCGAGCATCGGTAAGCGTACCGACTCGCCCTCGTCCCACGGATCGGACGCACCGCACCGAACGGAGGCGCACATGGCGAGGATCAGCGTCGAGAGCGGCACCCGGTTCGGCCCGCCGGAGCGCGGCAGGGACGAGTCGTCGCGAGGCACGAGAGGTCGTCCGTGCGCCGAGCCCGGCTGCGAGACCGTGCTGTCGACCTACAACCGATCCGAGACGTGCTACCTGCACACCGCACCGAGCTACAGGCACCCCCTGTACCGGCACTGAGCACGATCGCAGCACCGCACGACCGACACGACCCGCAAGGAGGCTCTCACCCGATGCCCGACAGCTACGGCAAGCGCCAGCGCCGCGACTCGAACCAGAAGAAGCTCGCCGCGCGCGAAGAGCGGCGGGTCGCGCGGGCCCAGCGCAAGAAGGATCGCGATGCCGGGTTGATCGAAGCGGGCACCCCCATCGGACCCCCCGAGCAGATCGAGTGGGTCGAAGACGACGTGCGGGCCGCGCTCGAGCGGGGTCCCGAGGACGAGACCGAGGAGCGAGCCAGCACGGGCGAGGCCTCGAGCGCCTAACCCCTCCGGTCGCTGCCCGGCTCAGGGAGTCGGCGCGACGAGGGAACCGGCGTCGAGGCCGACCAGACGCTCGGCGTCGGGGAGCCAGAACTCGACGCGGGTGCCACCGGACGGATCGGCCTCGATACGGAACCACCCCCCGTTCATCTCCGCTCGCTCCCGCATCGACGACACGCCGAGGTGGCCGGGTCGACCGGTGCCGAGATCGGCGGGGTCGACCCCGCGCCCGTCGTCGCGGATCGACATGTGCACGCCGTGCTCGCGCGTGCTGACCATCACGGTCACGAGTCTTGCGTCGGCGTGCTTGCGGACGTTGTGCAGCGCCTCTTGCGTGATGCGGTACGCCACGGTCCGCGTCTGCGACGACGGTTCGGTCGAGAGCTCGCTGACGAGCTCGTATCGAGCGTCGCTCGTGTGCTCGAGCTCTGTCACGTACTCCCGCAGCGCGGCGACGAGGCCGCCGGTATCGAGCGTGCGGGGTCGGAGCTCGAACAGCAACCGGCGGAGGCGTCCGATCGACGTCGCGACCGTATCTTCGAGCTGGTCGACCGCGGCGAGGGCTTCGTCGTCGACCAGGTGGTGGCGCAGCGAGCTGAGCCGGAGCCCGACCGCGGTCATGTGCTGCAGCGGATCGTCGTGGATCGATTCCGCGATCCGTGCGCGCTCGGCCTCCTGCGCGTCGACGAGCAGCCCCGAGAGGCGGGAACGTTCCTCATGCATGCGGCGGAGCTCCGTCAGGCTGAGCTCGAGCTCGGCTTGGACGAGCCTGCGTTCCGTGACGTCGGCAACGACCCCGTGCCAGATCTGCCGGCCGCCGGGCGCGCCGTCGATCAACACGGCCTCGTCGCGTACCCAGGCCCACGTTCCGTCGGCTCGCCGCAATCGGTACTCGGCCACGTACGGCTCGCCGGTGGCCATGGCGGCGTCGTCGAGCCGAGCGACCTCCGAGGCGTCGTCGGGGTGCAGGATCGTCCGCCAGAACCCGGGATCGTCGGCCCAGCGCTCGGGCGAGAACCCGGTCAGCTGCTCGATCTGCGGGCTCATGTAGAACGAGACGTCGGCGCCCGCCTCGTTCATGTGCGAGTACGCGGCCACCGGGAGCCGCTCGACGAGCAGCCGGTAGCGAGCCTCGGCCTCGCGGAGGGCGTCCTCCATCTCGCGTCGCTCGGTGATGTCCACGATCACGCCGCGCCACGTCTCGCCGCCGGTGACCTCGTCGCGTTCGACCGCGGTCTCCTCGCGGACCCAGACCACGCGCCCGTCGCGCCGCCTGATGCGGTACTCGGCTCGGAACGTCGATTCGCGAGCACGCGAGACGCGGCTCCCCTCGGCGAGGACGCGGTCGCGATCGTCGGGATGCAGGAGCTCGAGCCACGGATCGGTGCCGCCCGAGAGCCAATCCTCCCGGCTGATGCCGAACAGCTCTTCGACCTGGGGTCCGATGTGCATCATCACCGGCTCATGCCCTTGGACGTTCGTGTAAACGTCGACGAACGTCACGGCCGGGATGTGCTCGAGCAACTCGCGGTAGCGCCCCTCGGCCTCGGCGAGGCGAGCCGCCAGGGCCTTGTGTTGCTCGACGCTCACCATCAAACCGCGGAGGCGCGCGAACACGAGCGCAAAGAGCACCGCGGAGCCGGCCGCGAGCACCAGCGTGTCACGCCGGTTACCGGCGAGCCGATGCAGGAACAACAGGATGGGCGCGCTCAGCGCGGCGCCCGCGAGCAGCATCAGCCGGACGCTCGAGCCCGAGCTCTGGCGCGGGACGTCCGTTGCGTCGGCGATCGTACCCGCCGACGGATGGAGCGCCGCGGCTCCCAGGAGCACCCACGCCAGGGGGTAGCCCACGAGCAGGAGGCTTCCCAGCTCGAAGGTGCCCCTGAGCGTCTCGATCGACCAGCTCAGGTCGACCGCGAACTGGAACCCGGCGAAGGCCACGAGCAGCCAGAAGGCCGGGCTCCGCAGGCGCGTGCCGACGGCGAGGCGCACGACCGCGGCGAACAGGAGCACGTCGAAGGCCGGGAACGCGAGCGAGATCACGCGGTCGATCGTGGCCATGTCGGTCTCGTACGCGTGGGGCGCCATCACGAAGACCCATGCCGCCAGGCCGATCGCGACGGAGCCGATCGCGACGTCGAGGAGGTCGGCCGTGTGCGTGTCGCGGCCCGGAGGTCGGATGAAGGCGACCAGACCCGCGACGAGGAATAGGTAGCTTCCCGCGTAGAGCGCCATCGGCGGGTAGAAGGCACCCGACGGCGGGCTCGGGATCGGATCGCCGGCGATCGCCGGCAGCGTGACGTACAAGATGTCACCGGCGACGTAGAGGGCCTGCCCGGCAAGGAGCAGGGTCCACGGGACGCGTCGCATCGTCGGTCGGGACCGCATCGCCACGGCGATCGCGACGACGGCGCTCAGGTTCAGCAGGGTCCACAGGGTTCCGGCCGCCGCGCCGCCGCCGGGCAACATGAACCAGATCCCGGTGGCAAGGAGCCCGCCGACGAGATAGGTGCGGGCGCCCGTTCGTCCGGGTGGCCGCTCGCCGGTCATGCGCGCTTCGGGCAACGTGAAGGGCATGCGTGCGCGGACCTCCTCTCTCGGATGCATCGGCACCCGGGGAGGCGATGTTGAGGGGGCGATGTTGGAGGGGAGGTCAGGGAAGGACGTCGAAGCGGTCGACGACCACCGACGTGCCCCTGGACGCCCGCCGGGCGTCGCCGGTGGCGACGATCCGCACGGTGTGCGCGTCCCGGTCGAGGTCGGTCACGTGCACGACCACGCCGAAGGTGCGCGTCTCGTCGTAGAGGTCGACGGTCCGAAGGAGCTCGCCATCGACGAACACCTTCGCCCGCCCGCCGTCGGGTCCCGTCGCCGTCGTCAAGTCGACGCCCGTGCCCCTGAACCGCAGGCCGACCGACGCGCCCTCGAGTTCGGCGGTCGCGTAGGTGCCGCCGCTGGCTTGCGCCGACGCCACCTCGCGCCAGGTCGCCCCCGCCGTTGGGCTCTTCACGACCCCGTCGCGAGAACCGAACGCGTCGACCGCGACGAGCCGATCGGTCGCCGCCGCACGGGCCCGCCCGCGCACACGGACCTCGATCGTGTGCGGCCCCGCGCCCAGGCCGCGGAAGGTCCGCGCGACGCGCAAGCGCCTCTCGCTCGTGTAGAGGTCGAAGCCCCCCTTCGAACGCCCGTCGATCAGGACCTCGGCCTTCCCGAACGCTCGCCCCATCGCGGTGTACCACGTGACCTCGTCGCCGCGGAAGTCGAACGCGAACGACGCACCCTCGAGGCGCTCGACCGCGTACGTGCCGCCGTGTGCATCGCGGTGGCGGACGACCCGCCATGACGCCCGAGCCGGAGGATCACCCTGCTCGACCGCGAGGGCCGCGGTGAAGTCGGTCGTGGTGGTCGCCATCTGGTTGCCGACCCGATCGCGGATCGTCGCGTCCGCCGAGACGACGACGCGATGCTCGGCCCCCGGCGTGAGCGGCTCGCCCGGCCGGAGCTCGACCGAGCGCACGGTGTCGCCACACGCGACGACGGCGCCGTCTCCGGCACGGCACGTCAGGGCGGCGTCGACCGAGGGACCGCCGACCGGACGCACGATGACGCTCGACGCGTCGACACCCCGCACGGGCTCGTCGAAGACGACGAGGATCGGGTCCGAGTGCGCGGCCGGGGTCGTGACGGTCGCCGTCGGCGGCACCGGATCGGTGGTGAAGCTCGCGGTGACGTTCCGGTGCTCCGTCATCGTGACCACGCACGTGGGCTGGGTGCCGCTGCACGCGGCGCCCCAGCCGGTGAACACGGCTCCGTCGTCGGGCGTCGCCGTGAGCGTGACGCTCGAGCCGGGATCGAAGTTCCGCTCGCAGGCCGTCCGGCAGGCGATCCCGTTCGGCGAGCTCGTGACGACGCCGACCGGTTGGTCGACGGTCACGCGGAGACGCTGGATCGTGATCGCCGCGAGGTCGGTGCCGGCGAAGCGGTCGAGGTCCACGTCACCCGAGATCCCCGACACCCGGCCGCTCGAGGAGTGCTGCCAGACGATCCATCCGCGGCCGGCCCAGTCGTCGGCCGGCACCGTCGGCGACGACACGCCCCAGTGCGCCACCCACAGCGGCGCGCCCCAGCGGGCGAGCGCCTTCGTGTCGTCGAAGCGGGTGAGCCACCCGTAAGGGCTCGTGTAGACGAGGGGATGAACGCCGGTCTTCTTGCGAACGACGGCGACCCATCGCAAGGCCCACCGCGTCATCTGCGCCGGCGTGAGGCCGTCGTTCACCTCGATGTCCAAGACCGGCAAGAGCTCCCCGGCCACGGGCGCGGCCCTTCGGACGAAGTGACGAGCCTCCTTCACGGCATCCCTGCGCGAGCCGTCGGGCCGTGCGAAATGGTAGGCGCCCACGAGGAGTCCGTTCGCCTTGGCTCGGGCGCGGTTCGTGGCGTACGTCGGGTCGACGTAGTCCCGGTCGTCGGTCGCCTTCAAGAAGGTGAAGGTCTTGCCGGCCCCGGCGACCCTCGCCCAGTCGATCGATCCCTGCCAATGCGAGACGTCGATCCCCGGAAGCGTCGAGGCGCGCGCGACGGCCGTTGCCGGGCCCGGAACCTCCATCCCCGCCTCACCCGAGGACCCCGCGAACCCGTCACCGCCCCCGGCCCTCGCCGATGGCACGGCCGTGAGCGCGGCGAGCAGCACGAGGGCCGCGACGGGACGTCGGCGGACGGATGCATGGCTGGGCATGATGGCGGGCGGCCGTCGCGGTCGGATCGATGAGCTGGCGCCACGTTCGGCCTGCGTCGAGGCTACCGGGCGTCGGGCCTCACGGCACGTAGGGCCCCGCACCACCTGGTCAGCCCCCTCGGCGGCTAGGCTGGACCCGTGGACACCGAGGAAGAACGCATCGCCCTGTTCCTGGACTACGAGAACCTCGCGATCGGGACCCGCGAGCACCTCCGGGGCATCAAGTTCGATCTCCGGCCGGTGCTCGATGCGTTAGCCGAGCGGGGACGCGTGATCGCCCGGAAGGCCTACGCGGATTGGTCGTATTTCGACGAAGACCGGCGGATGCTCACCCGCAGCCACGTCGAGCTGATCGAGATCCCCCAGCGCATGGGCGCCTCCCGGAAGAACGCCGCCGACATCAAGCTCGCGGTCGACGCCCTGGAGATGGCGTTCGAACGCGACTACATCACGTCGTTCGTGATCTGCACGGGTGACAGCGACTTCACGCCCCTCGTGCACAAGCTTCGAGAGCTCAACAAGCGGGTGATCGGGGTCGGGATCCGCGACTCGACGTCAGCGCTCCTGCCTCCCGCCTGCGATGAGTTCCTCTTCTACGACGTGCTCGAGGGCGTCGACGCGCCTCCCGAGGCTCGCCGCCGGCGCCGGGGGTCGCGTCGGGGCGGCGGCACGACCGACGTCAAGGAGCCGGCCGAGTCGCCGCCCGGCGCCGAAGAGCCGGTCGACGACGAGGAGACGGCGGCCGACGCCGGATCGGCGGCACCGCAGAGCGTCGAGGAGCTCGCCGTGCAGATCGCCCAGACCGTCGCCGGCCTCGAACGCTCGACGAGCGGCCCGGTCCTCGCGTCGTCGGTGAAGCGCGCGCTGCTCCGCAAGGATCCGACCTTCAGCGAATCCGACTACGGGTTCCGCGCGTTCGGAGAGCTGTTGCGTCACCTGGCCGAGCGCAACGTCGTCGAGCTGACCGAAGGCTCTGCCAAGGGTGATCCCGAGGTGTCGCTGCCGACGCACGGCGGTGAGGTCGAGGCCTTCACGCTCCTGCGCAGCGTCGTCGCCGATCTCCAGGCTCGCGTGGGCAAGCCCCCGGTGCTGTCGGGCCTCAAGAACCAGGTACGCAAGGCACAGCCGGGCTTCAGCGAGAAGCGCTACGGCTACCGTGGGTTCCTGCAGTTCTGCCGTGCGGCCGCGACCCAGGGCTACGTCACGCTCGAGTGGAGCGACGAGGCCGAGGACTACGTGGTCGCGCCGGCCCAGGGGTGAGCCCGACGAGCACCGCCGCTCACCCTTCGAGGAACGACGGCTGGGCGGCGACCTCGGGGACGTAGAGATCCCGGTCTCGCGGACGGTCGTCGGTCGAGCCCACGATGCCCGCCGCCTCGATGATCGACGCGGACAGCACCTGGCCGGAGGCGCGGTCGACCCAGACGGTGGCCATGTGCTGGCCGGTGGTGGGTTCGAAGTACCACTCGACCGTCGCCCCCTCGTCCTGGTTGTAGTTGACGATGAAGCTGAGCCGCGTTGCCTCGCGTCCGAGCGGATCGGTCGCGCCCGTCTCGGTGGTGACGTCCTCGATCGCTTGCGCCCCCCGGAACAGGGCGGCGACCTGTTCGGGAGTGAGGAACTGGTCGTGTCCCCCGAGGAGGTCATCGATCGTTCGCAGGAGCGAGGTCGTCTCTTGGGAGCGACCCGGGCTCGTCGTCGCGATCGGATTCGGCGAGTCACCGTCCCGCGATCCCCGCTCGATCAACGCGGCGATCAACGCGGCGGGATCGTTCGGTAGGTCGGGCAGCATCGCACTCGGCATCTCGCCCTCGGCGTAGGTCTCGTCAGTCGAGTGCGAACCCGACCAGTTCGAGCCCTCGTAGATGATCCGGCCGTCGCCGTCGACGCCGACCCACGTCTCGCCGGAGGTCCGGATGTCCTGCACCGTCGGCACGCCGCCGTCCTCGGACTCCACCGACGGGAACGATCCGACCTGCTCGTAGTAGGACCCTCGCACGTAGTAGTACTCGCCGGGCTCGGCGACGAGGCGCACGTCGCTCGTCCCCTCGGCCGGACCCGCGGCGTCGCTCGTCCCGGCCGGCCACCAGGCGGCCACCGCCGTGACGACGATCAGCGCGGTGACGGCAAGGCCGACGGCTCCGGCCCGCAGGCGAGCGGCGCGCAGCTTCCGATCGCGGCGAACGTGCAGGCGCTCGTACGCCTCCGTCGGCGCAGGGAGCTGGGCCTTCATGCGCTCCATCAGTGCGTTCCGGTCACTGGGCATCGTCGATGACCTCCTTCTGGATCCGACCGCGGCCGCGTGCTGCGAGCACACGCACCGTGGCGGGCTGCACTCCGAGGGCCCGGCTGGCTTCCTCGGACGTGAACCCCAAGACGTTCGTCAAGACGACGGCGGCGCGCTCGCGGGGCGTGAGCTTCGAGAGGGCGAGCGCCACCTCTTCGCGGGCCTCGACCGCGGCCATCGCGTCGTCGACGGGCATGGTGTGGACAGCGCGTCGCAGGGCCATCGCCGCGCGCCGTGTCCGGCTCCGGAACTCGTTCATCGCCGTCCGGTAGAGGTAGCCCACGGGGTCCTGGACCGTGGCGACGCGGTCCCACCGTTCCCACAGCCGCAGGAAGGCGTCCTGCATGATCTCCTCCGCTTCGTGACGGTTCCGCGTGATGAGCCACAGGGCCGCGTGCAGATCGCCCTGGTGCTGCTGGAAGAACTCCTCGAACGACGCGATCTCGCCGGACGTCGAGGCCTCGGGTACCCGGGTGATGGGCTTGACCTGATCCATGCGGAGACATGAACGCACATCTCGGGCCAGCTGTTTACGCCGGGTCGATCATGCGGGGCTCGAGCGCCACCGGGTAGCGTGAGAGGCATGCGCACCCGCACCCTCGGAGCGACCGGGCTCGAGGTGCCCGTGGTCGGCCTCGGCACCTGGGCGACCTTCGACGTCGAGCCCGACGGGGAGCCGGCGGCCCGCGCGGTCGTCGAGGCCGCGTTCGACGCCGGCACGCGCCTCGTCGACTCCTCACCGATGTACGGGCGGGCCGAGGAGGTCCTCGGCCGGGCGCTCGGTCCCCGACGCGCCGAGGCGACCGTCGCGACGAAGATCTGGGCCGGCTCGGTCGAGGAGGGGCGGCGACAGTTCGACACGCAGCTCGGGTATTACGGCGACCGGATCGACGTCCTGCAGGTCCACAACCTGGTGTCGTGGCGCGCTCACCTCGACTGGATGGACGCCGAACGCGACGCCGGCCGCGTCGGCGTGCTCGGGGCCACCCACTGGAACCCGACCGCCTTCGAGGAGCTCGCCTCGGTGATGCGCAGCGGGCGGATCGGCATGATCCAGATCCCCTGGAACCCGCTCGAGCGCGAGGCGGGGGTCGAGATCCTCCCGCTGGCCGATGCGCTCGGCCTCGGGGTGCTCGCGATGCGGCCCTTCGGCGAGGGTGAGCTGCTCCGGCGCCGGCCGTCGCTCGCGGAGCTCGCGCCGCTCGGGGTCGCGACGTGGGCCGAGGCGCTCCTGCGCTGGTGCCTGTCGGAACCGCGCGTCCACGTGCCGATCCCCGCCACCCGAGACCCCGACCACGCACGCGCGAACGCCGCCGCGGGCGACGGTCGAACCTTCGACGCCGACGAACGCGCCCTCGTCGAGCACCTCGCGGCCGGGTAGCTCAGGCGCCGGGTGTGGGCCGCTTGCGGCCCGGGAGCTGATCCTCTTCGGTCTCGTCCCACACGGTCGATCCGTCGATCGACGAGACGTTGAACTGGTAGTCGAACACGAGCGAGCCACCGTAAGCGGCGCCGAAGGCCACGAGACCCGCGGCGACCACCGAGAGCACGGTGACCACGAGGCTCGCCTCGCCGTCGTGGAGCTGGGACCACCGCACGAGAACGTCGACGAGCACGATCGCGGTCACGGTGAGCATCACGGCCATGTGCCAGTTCGCGGTGCGCCAGACCTGCGTGTGCTGCGCGCGTCCGATCGGCCCGGTCGAGCGGTCGCGCGCCATGCCCTTCCACCAGTCGAGGAAGCCGGTGAGCGCCGTGGCGAGCGAGACGACGAAGCCGACGACGATCGCGATCGTCGCCGCCATGAAGAAGTCGTGGGCGACCGCGTCGACCCCGCCCTCGGGCGCGTTGCCCGACGCCACGAGCGATACCACGTCGCAGCCCGCCGCCAGGACGTAGCAGACGATCGGGAAGTCGGTGAGCGGCGGGTGCGACGGCTTGCCCGTCCAGCCGCGGATCCCCTGGAATCTCCTGCCCCGCAAGGTGATCGCGGGTCGGATCGAGAACAGCCTCGCCATCGGTGCGCTCCCTCCTCGTCCTCGTGCCTGTGGGCATCCTCCGGCGAGGGAGGGCGTCCTGCAAGGGGGAACTCGATCCGTGAGGCGGCCGAAGGTCACGTCACGGTGAGTGTGCCCTCCATGCCCTGGGTCCGGTGGAACTCGCAGAACACGACGTAGCTGCCCGCCGGCAGGTCGACCGAGGCGGTGACGGTCTCACCCGGCGCGACCTCGACATCGACGTCCTCGCCTTCGACCGTGAACGTGTGGGGCGCCTCGCCCTCGTTCACGAGCGCAACGTCGCCGGCGGCGACCGTGGGGTCACCGGGGGAGAACGCGTTGTCGGTCAAGGTGATCGTCGAGGTCGAGGCCCCGCCCTCACCGCCTGCCGCCTCGCCCGACACGTCGCCGCTTCCGCCACCGCACGCGCCGAGCAGCAGCGCGCCGGCGAGGGCAACGGATACGAGTTGAAGCTTCTTCATGGTCGTGCCTCCTGTTCGGGTCGGGAGCCGCCGTTCGGCGACTCGATCTGCTCGTGATCGACTCGGGGTGGGAACCGATCAGGTCACGCGGACGGTCCCGCGCATCGTCGGGTGGATCTCGCATCGGTACGTGTAGGTGCCCGGCTCGCCGAAGCGATAGGAGAATCCATCGCTCGGATCGAGCGTGCCCGAGTCGAACGAGCCATCGTCCGCGCTCACGGTGTGCGCCGCGGGATCGTCGTTCGTCCAGCGCACCTCGGTGCCGGATGCGACCACGACGACGTCGGGCGCGAAGGCGAAGCCCACGATCTCGACCGCGCCGGGCGAGTCGGCGGGATCGTCGAGCGTGACGAGCGGCGCGTCATCGCGAACGACGAGGATCGCCTCCATGCCGAGGTCGTCATGGCCGTCGACGAAACATTCGACCTTGTAGACCCCGGGCGGCAGGTCGGCGTCGATCCGCACGGTGCCGCCCGGTTGCATGGCCGGTCCTTCGAGCTTGAGTTCGCCGTGGCCGGGACCGCTGTGGTCGCCGTCGTCGTCGCCTTCGGCCTCGATCTCGAAGCCGTGGATCATCGCGCCGCCGTTTCGGATCACGAAGGTGACCGGCCCCGGTCGGATCTCGTCGGCCTCCATCGTGATCGCGTACTCGCCGAAGCCGAGCTCGAGGCCGCCCTTCCGAGGGTCGACGTGGCGAGTGGATGCCGCCTGGGCGGCCGCCGCGTCGCCGCCGGCGCCGGGCGTCGATCCAGCCTCGGCACCGTCCGCGGCGCGGACCGGCGCGGGCTGCTCCTGGGGGGAGGAGTCGGAGCCGCACGCGACCGCGAGGACGACGAGGGACGCGCCGGCGACCAGGCGAGCGATCGGGCCCGGTCGGATCGAGGGTGCCCCCGTCATCGTTGGCATGGAGCACAGCCTGGCGGCGCGCACCACAAGCGACCGTGAAACGAACCTCAAGGGCGGGTTAACTCGGCGCGCGCACCTTGCCGCGAGCACGTGCCGCGAGCACGTCGGCGCGGGCGGCACCTTGCCGCGAGCCGCGGGCGCCGCCATGATGCGCCGGTGAGCGACGCGGACGACGTGCGGATCGTCGATTCGTTCCCCTTCGACGTATCGCGCACACCCCACATGTGGCTCCCGCTCGGCGACGGCACGCGCCTCGCGGCCCGGATCTGGCGCCCCGTGACCGAAGAGCCGGTGCCGGCGATCCTCGAGTATCTGCCGTACCGCAAGGGCGATTCGATGGCCGCGCGCGACGAAAAGCTCGGCACGTGGTTCGCGGGCCACGGCTACGCGTACGCGCGCGTCGACATCCGGGGCACGGGCGACGCCGACGGGATCATCACCGACGAATACGCCGTCCGGGAGCACGACGACGGGCTCGAGGTGATCGAGTGGCTCGCCTCCCGGCCCTGGTGCAGCGGCGCGGTCGGGATGGTGGGCATCTCCTGGGGCGGCTTCAACGGCTTGCAGATCGCCGCCCGGCGTCCGCCGGCGCTGAAGGCGGTCATCAGCATCTGTTCGACCGACGACCGCTACGCCGACGACGTGCACTACGACGGCGGGTGCGTGCTCGCGTGGGACGCGGTGCCGTGGCACGCGGTGATGCACTCGCTGAACGCGCTTCCGCCGGATCCGGCCACGGTCGGGGAGGGCTGGCGCGAGACGTGGCTCCGCCGGCTCGACGAGACGCCCCCGTTCCTCACGGCGTGGATGACGCACCAGCGCCGTGACGACTACTGGAAGCACGGATCGATCTGCGAGGACTACGGCGCGATCGAGTGCCCCGTGTACATGGTCGGCGGCTGGGCCGACGGCTACACGAACGCGATCCCGCGCACGCTCGCCGGTCTCCCGGGTATCCGGAAGGGACTGATCGGCCCGTGGCCGCACGCGTGGCCGCATCTCGGCGACCAGGGGCCGCGGATCGACTTCCTCCACGAGGCGCTCCGCTGGTGGGATCGCTGGCTGAAGGGCGAGCGCAACGGCATCGACGAGGAGCCGATGCTCCGGGCATGGCTGCAGGAACCCGGACGGGCGGGCGAGCTCCACCTCGACCGGCCCGGCCGATGGGTGAGCGAGCCCTCGTGGCCGCCCCCTTCGGTACGGACACGGCGCCTGTTCCTGTCGGCCGACGACGAACGCGGCGGCGCGCCGGCGCTCGCGGTCGAGGCGCCGCCGACCGAGGTCGAGCTCCGCCACACCGGCCTCCAGCGTCACGGGCTGCTCGCCGGGACGTGGTGCCCCTATGGACCCGAAGCCGACCTGCCGCCGGACCAGCGGGAGGAGGACGCCCTGTGCCTCACGTTCGACTCGGCGCCGCTCGCGGAACGCCTCGAGGTGTTCGGGCATCCGCGGCTACGGATCACGGTCGCGGCCGATCGCCCGCTCGCGCTCGTGGCGGCGCGGCTGTGCGACGTCGATCCCGACGGGACGTCGACGCTGATCAGTCGAGGTGCCCTGAACCTGACGCACCGCGAGGGGCACGCCGATCCCTCGCCCCTCGAGCCTGGGGAGCGCTACGAGCTCGAGGTCGAGCTCGACGTCCTCGGTCAGGCGATCGGCGCCGGCCACCGGCTCCGCCTGGCGCTCTCGTCGACCTACTGGCCGTGGCTGTGGCCCTCACCCGATCCGGTCGAGCTCACCGTGGTCGCCGGATCGAGCTCGTGGCTGGAGCTGCCGGTGCGCCCGCTCGAGGCGCCGGACGGCCCGGCGCCCTCGTTCGGGCCGCCGGAGACCGCGCCCGGTCTCCCGCTCGAGGAGGTGTCGGCGCAGCCGGCCTTCCACCGGATCGAACGCGACGTCGTGACGGGCACGTTCGTCATGGCGCTGAACCAGGACGGGGATCGACGGTTCCGCCTGCCGGACGGGCTCACGATGGATGAGGAGAACCACGACCGGTTCGAGATCCGCGAGGGCGACCCCCTGTCGGCCTCGGTCGAGTCGACGAGGCGCCTGGGACTCGCCCGCGACGGCTGGCGCGTCGAGGTGCGCACCAGCAGCCGCATGACGGCCGATCGCGACTCGTTCCACCTGCTCGACACGCTCGAGGCCTTCGAGGGTGATGGGAACGACGGCTGGCGCCAGGTGTTCGAACGGACCTGGGACCGCTCGATCCCGCGCGATCTCGTGTAGGCGACGGGAGGCTCCTTGCGCCCGTGCGCGGTCGGGGCCTACCCTGCACCCGGCCGCGGTCGGCGTCGATCCTTCGTCGCGACCGTCCGTACCTGGAAGGAGGGCCGAGGGCGTGATCGGTGCCGAGTGGTTCATGGTCGTGTTCCGGATCGTGCACATCGGAGCGGGCGTCGTGTGGGTGGGTTCGCTGTTCCTGCTGGTGGTCTACGTCCAGCCGAGCGCCGCGGCGATCGCACCGGCCGGCGCCCCGTTCATGGCGGAGCTCCTCGGCAAGCGCAGGACCGTCGACGGGATCATCACGGCCGCCACGATCAGCGTCGTCGGCGGGCTCGTCCTGTATTGGCGGGACTGGCACGACACCGGCAGCTTCGGCGACTGGATCGGGACCTCCTTCGGCGCGACGCTGACCGTCGGCGCGGTGGCCGCGCTCGTGGCGCTCGCGATCGGGGTGTTCGCCACGCGTCCGAACGTGGTCCGGCTGCTCGCACTCGGCCGACGCGCCGCCGAGGGCGCCGGGAGCGGCGCTCCCGATCCGGCCATCGCGGCCGAGATCGGCGCGATCCAGGGTCGGCTCAAGATCCTCGCGCGGACGAGCCTCGCGCTGTTGGTGCTGTCGGTGCTCGCGATGGCCACGGCTCGCTACGTGTAGCGGGGCTCGCTCTCGGCCTGCTCGGTCACGGCGGGCTCAGTCGACGAGCGCGGCGCGCCACACGATCGGGATCTCGGGGGCATCGCTGTGGCACGTGAGGGCCATCGGCGTGCCCGGTTCCGGGGTCACCTCGACGGTCCGGGGCCCGGTCGGGGTCGCGAAACGGACGTGCCGCCGGCCGCCATGCGGTCGGTCGATGGTCTGCACGCGGACGTCGTCGAGCCCGTCGAGGACGAGCTCCCGCCGCAGGTGGATCTCGCCCGCTTGGACCCACATCGGAACCGACGCTCGTCCCCGGAACCGCTCCAGGGCGATCCGCCCCGCCCGGTACGCCTCGACGATCGCCGGCGCCTCGGCCGGCTCGACGCGGCCGAAGTACAGGCCATGCGGGAACACGACGAGGTTGCCCGCGAAGCGGTCGCCACCGACGTGGGTGCTCTCCCATGTGGCCTCGGGATCGGCCGCGGCGAGCGCGGCGGCGAGCGGGCGGCCGCGTTCGGCGCAACACGGGTCGCGCCTGCCGTGCGTGCAGACGACGGCGAGCGGCCCAGCCTCCTGTGTGAATCGGCCGCGGTCGCGAGGGTCGAGGTCGAGGGCGTCGCGGATGGTGCCCAGCTCGGCTCGGCCGAGCCACCCGTCGGCGGCGTCGACGGCGTAGGCCGTGATCTGCCCCTCGAGCCGCCGGTCGACCCTGCGGATCAGCAGGATCCGCGCGCGGAGCGCCGTCTCGCGGCGGCGGAGCGCGGTTCCGACGCCGCCGGGGAGCCGGGCGTCCACGATCCCGTCGCGTCCCCACGGCCCCGGATGTTCGATCAGCAGCCAGCGCCGCAGCGTCGACGCGGTGCCCGCGAGGGCCTCGCCGGCCGCGATGCTCCGGCTCGAGCATCGGTCGGGAACCGCTCGTGCGAGCCCGTCGGCGCGGCTCACGCGCGTACGCGGCGGGCGAGCAGCCCCTCACGGATCAGCCGGCGGGCGAGCACGGCGCGGCTCGCGGCGTCGGGCAGCGGAAGCACTCCCACGCGGAAGCCGTCCGAATCCTCGTCCGTCCGGGCCGTCTCGGCCACGAACCGCATGGCGGGCTCGAGGCGCGCGGGCATCTCGAGTCGCCGGTCACCGAGCAGCGCGATGAGCGTGTCGTCGCGGCGGTGGAGCCGGAGTTCGCAGATCGAGTCTGGACGCCGCACGAGCTCGGTGTCGTCATCGATCGCGAGCGGGACCGCACGCTCGGCGATCGTGCCGCGCGCGAGCTGGGCACGCGTCGAGCGGAACCTCTCGAGGCGGCGCTCGGCGACCGCGCGAGCATCGAGACCGTCGCGGAGCGACGCCGCGAGGAGCTCGAGACGCGTCGCGAGCTCCTCGGTGAAGCCGTCGAGGTCGCCGGTCCAACCCGCCGGGACCGAGCCCGACTGGTACGCAGCAGTTTGAAAAAGATCTCTGCTTTTTTCAAACTGGGAAATGGCCTGTTGAGAACCACGCGATGCCAACTGCTGGCCGGCGCCGAAAGTGTCTTTCGCTACCGTCAGCTCCTCAAGCTCCGCTCGGCCAACATTCGCGTAGAAATTTGCTAGTTCAAAAAAAAAGAATCGCCGTTTTGGGCCTGCTCGGAATGTCCGATATAGGTGAGAGCCTCAAGGTTTTCCCTGGCGGTACTTTCGTCGTTCCGCAGCTTCGCTTCAACATACCCACGGGAAAGTTGGAGCGGGACAATGGTTGGATTTAATGAACCTTTAGTGTCGTTATGTATCTTTTGGGCGCGAGTGTAGTCGTGATTACGAAAGGCAGTGAGGAAGTCTGACAATATCTGCTCGGCAGGCTTAAACAACGTCTGTTCGCTCTCGAGCCGCGCGAGATTCTTTCGCGCCTCCGCCGCCCATGCGGAAGTGGAATCCTTTTGTAAATACAGCTCCCATGATTCCTTCGCCTCACGGTGTAGTCCCAGCTCCTGCAACGCCAGTGACCTGTTAAAAAGCCCTTCCAGAAAATTCCCGTCAAGTTCGTCGCTTCAGTAAACTCCTCCAGGCTGCGTGCCAGGCCTTCGAGCTTCTTTTCCCGCGGTTGTGTTTTTGCCAGCTCGAAATGTGCGGCGCCCAGGTCGTTATGAATTCGCGCGCTGCGATCGTCGAATTTCGACGCGCTCTCAAACTCCCTAATGGCGTCGGGGTATTCATATTGAGTGAGATAGTAGGTACCGAGCGCGTGGTGGGTCTGTGCATTCAACTTTCTCCTGCGTCGCAGTTATCAGGCGATTTTCGATCTGCCGCAGGAGGTTCTTCTCTGCGGGCTGGGGTTCACCGCGCAACTGCGGAAGGGGTGCGTAGCCAAATTCAGAGATGCGTGATTCGGTTGGTCGTGCCTCGGTGTAGATCGACCTAAGCTCAGCTAGATAGTCTTGTCGCTCTTGCCTGCGTAAGTAAACTACCAAACCCACCACCGCGATCAGGACAAAGGCGAGCGCGCCGGCGTATTGCGGTTGTTGCAGGAAACCTTTGAGCGATCCAAAGAAGGAAGGCTTGGCTTCGACCGGTTTGAAACTCCTGGCCATCGCTTTTTCTTTCAAAGCCTCGGTCAGCTCCGAAATTAAGACGTCGTTCGGAATTACCGGCGAGCGTCGCTCGAAAGCTGTCGGCGTCGGCGTCATTAAGACGCCCCATCACGTAGTCGTTGACGAGATTGTCTTCCGCAAGCTGTACCTGCGAACAAAACTCTTCATCTGTGAACAACAGTTCCTCGATCCGCTCGAGCGTTGTTCATCTGAAACTCGGCCGAGTAGATATTCGCGAACTGCTTCTTCACTCTTCAATGACACACTCATTGTTCCGCCCCAATTTAGAGTGTAATTAGCCGGCCATTTGTAACAGCTTTTCTAAGCCATGCATTCCTGAACGCAGTCCTTTAGTTCGCGCTTTCTCCTCATCACCTGCATTCGCAAGGCAGTTTGTGTTGTCTTCAGCCTTTCTGAGAGGCGCCGGTGGGCCGCGATCTTCTCGGGTTTTTGCACCGAAAAATACTCGAACAGGAGCGTTTGTGCCTCGGGCGATAGTTTCCCCAGGCATTGGTCTAAACAATCGTTTGAGAAGCCAGGTTCTTCGGGAGCCTTCGCGGCAATCGTTACATCATCGATGTCGATATGCGTTCGTTGTTTTCTCAACCATTCGCGATAGACGTTCTTGGCGACGCCGTAACAGTAGGCAATCTTGTTTTCGATCACCTCTTCAGAAGCTTTAAGGATCACGCGGTTGAAGGTTTCATCGGCCAACTCATCGGCTGCGTTGCATCTGCGACCGGAAAAAAAACTCAGGAAGCGAGACCGGAGGCGCTCGTATTCCTCGCCCGCGCGCTCCGGGTCGGACTAAGCCACTCCATAAAGTTCGCAAACTTCTCCGGAGTTACTTCCTTGTTTGTTTTCACGCTCGGCAACTGGTTGAGGACCCCGTTCCGCAGTCGATAGGAAATTCGGCGATAGCATAACGCAATTGCGAAAGGTTAGACAGTTGTAACTCTTGCCCTTTAACTAAAAAGAAGCCCGAACCGGTAGTGGCTCGGGCTCGTTAGGGGCGAGGAATGCTACATCAGCGAGGTGGTCGGGTTCCAGAAACCTTTCTGTCTAAAAACACGACTTCTCAATGGGTTTCATCATTTATTGCTTGCAGTCTGGTGACTGTGAAGACGTAGCGCTCGCCGCCCATTGCGCTGGGTCTGGCGTTTTTCTTAAGCGGCGCCATTTGGACGATGTCCCAATTGAAGGTGGTGCCGGCCGGAACCCTGGCGCCCCGCCTGAGTTCCATGCGCACTTCGATGGTCTGCTGCTCGCCCGGTTCGAAGAGCAGGCCGCCGATCTCGGCTTTGCTCGGATCCGTAATCTTGATAGTCGTTTTGCCGACCACGGCGAAACCCCTTGCCCGCTGACCGCTCCGGCGCCACTTCTGCATAATGGCCTCGCCGAGGTCTACGACAATATCGCCGTGTAATAGGAAATGATTTCTCAACTCCCTCTCCGGCACTGAGAAGCGCAACGTTAGCGGCGCCTCCTGGTGGAGCGTGTTGCGGACGAACACTCTATGCGGGCGCGTGCTGACGCTGCGGTGACCACTGGTGACGTTCTTCCAGGCGATGTTGTTGTTGTTCGCCACGTTTTGCCAGAGCGTCGATCCTTCGGCGATCGTCATACCAAATGGAAAATACGGTGCCGACTCGATGCGGGCCACGAGACAGAAGTGGCCGTTGCCGCCGGACGGGTCGGGCGGCACCCAGGGCAGTTGCAGACGTAATCCTGTCCGGGGTTAATGTACGGCAGCGGGCACGGATCAACCCAGATGGTACCGGTATCACAGTCTATTTCGTTCCAAACGCCGAGGCCGGTCCCTGGCGAGGGCCATGGCAAGCCAGTGTTGGCGCGGCCCAGTAACCGCGCACCAACTCGGCGCCGAGGTTGGAGGAGTTACCGCGATTGCGCACCTTCACGTAAACGAAGTTAGGCGTGGTGGCATTAACGTACACGGGATTCTGGTGCTGGTGTTCGTTAGCGTAATTCCCGCCCAGCCTACGTTGTCGGGGGCGTTGCGCACCCAGATGTCCTGACTGATCCAGAGGTACTGCAGAAACAGAGTTTGGCTCGACGCCGAAATCCTCCGGCAGGTCAGGAGCCATCGTGTCCTTCATCCAAAAGTCCGGCAGGACGCTGCATTCCCCGTACTCGCTGATGTTAATGGATGGTTGTTTGGAGGCCGCTCGTCTCAGTCGGTTCCGGCACTAGCATAACCGATTAAGGTGACGGAAGCTCCAGAGGCGGGAACGTTGTTGAAGCAAGCCGACACGGTCTGGGTCGCATGACAGAGTCCATTCGGCAGGGGCAGATACCAGCGCATTGTAGTTCCCCGACAACAGCACGGGAATTGAGAGCCCGGTCCCGGGACAGGACCGGACAGACTCGTCACGGTAACACCCGGCGTAGTCACTGGGCGTCAACGTAAGTGATGTTGCCAGGTGATACCCCAATACTGCCACATATCGAAGTCCAAGCAACAGGAATCTCCGTCGCCATAATAGAACGACGCAGCTACCATGCAATTCAGCTTCCGGCCGTAGTGGCTGTTGCGGATAGCTGTTCGTAGCCAACGAGGACGGCCATTTTGCCGAGAATGGCGAGCCTCTTCGGCTCATCCGCTCCCGGGGATGTCTTTACTCGCGCGGATTACCTGCTGGTTTTTCGAGTGCTTCCGCGTACTTCTTCCGGGCTTGTAGTGACCGACCCTCCAATGCAGTTGCTCGCAGTTTGTAAGCGGGCCAGGGAGCTTTGGCGACTTCTCATAATACTCGGTCGCCGAACTGAGGTTGCCCATTGGCAACTGCCAGTTCACTTAGCACCTCCATTACGGGAAAGTAGTGGTAGCTATCTTTGTGTTGAGAGGCGAACGCTCTCACAACGTTTTGATAGCTGCGTCTTTGTCGCCTTTGCCGCCCAGGGCAAGCCTCGCGATCGAGTATGCCTTGTAGTAGTCAACGTCCTGGGAGATCAGATCGCGACTGATCTCCGTCGCCTTAATCTCGTCGAGCCTTTTCAGCGCGCCATCGAAGTCTCGGGCTCCGGTCAGGCGCCGGGCCGTCTTCAACTCGACCGGTTCAAGGGCGTAACTGATCGTCACGATCTCGTTGACCGGAAGGGAAACTCCGTTCGATTCACTTCCACCGTCACTTCGATGCGCGACATACCGACGATGGTTCCCTTCAGCCGCAGCCAGCCAGCCATCGAAATCTCGTCGAAGGTATCGGGTTGGGATAACCTGCTTTGACCGGCATTGATTGAAAAGCAAACCAGTAGAAAGGCGACCACCACGATCGCTCTCCCCTGGCTTATGGTTGTTGTTCTGGAGCAGTTGAAGTGGCCGAGGCGATTGGGGGCAGGGCACGCTGGGAAGGGTTTCGGGATTGAGGTGAGGTTGCTTTGTGGTTTTTTCGGTGGGAACCGTCAGGAATCGCTCGACCATATTCAATTTGCTTAGCATCGTCTTTCTCCTTGCGAACAATTTGCATGAGCCCTTAATGAGTCTCGTGCGTTCAACCTGTAAGTGGTGGTTTCCAACAGAAACGTAACGCTGACGTGGACAAGTCTTTACTGCCCTGTCACTGCCCTGTCGTGTCATGAAGTACCGGCGTCCGGGCCTGGATGTTTCAAATTCCAGTGTTAGAAGGGAACGGGTGTTTTCCTGAAGAGCGAGGAGAGTCCAAATACGATCGTTCGTTGTGCAGGCGAGAGAGCCCGAGCCAAGGAGGGCTCGGGCTGCGGGGCGTTGGGGAGTAAGAACGAAGGCTCATTAATTAATTCGCTTGATCGGACTAGTTCGTCCGGGCGCGGCCTCCAGGGCCGGTCCCTTATCAGGGCGCGGATTAAGTTCTTCAGTCGGATAAACTGCGAAGAGCTTCGGAGAACACGGCACTGCCTTGTCTGCAAGAACAGGGCTCCTGCGCTGTGTCTTGCGCTCCAAAACCTTGGACCGTCGCCTTCAGGGCGAAACCCGGTAGGACCGCCCTCGTTGTTCACTCGTACTCGAATGGCAGTTTTTACCAACCTTTAGTCCATTTTGCGCGGTGTATGTGAACTGCACCGCGGGAACACTGTTGGCGAACGTGTTGTTAACCAGCGCCTGCGTAATCGGGTTTGCAAAGTAGCTATTGAGGAAGAGGTTAGCCTTTATTGTCTGCCCGCATCGTCAGCGACAGTTGGGCCTTGTCGATGGACTGCAGACAGAAACATCGCTCGTATTCCGATGTTCCTACTCCGGTGCTGTTACCAAAGATTGGCCGGGTTCCCGGAATAGTGTTCCAGCCGGTCCCCATCGTCACTATCCAGGACGCGGTGTTCGGTGGAGAAGCGACGCCGAGCACTGAACAGGACAGTCCAGTAGGTGTCTCTGGTTGTAAAGAATGGATTGCCGGACGTTCCAACATCGATGCCGGTGCTGATGTCAACCGTTTGATAGACGGAGGCGAGGCTGGCGTTGGCAAAGGCAAGTATTATCAACATGGCTACCACTAGATTCGCTTTGCGTAACATTTCTTTCTCCTTGGGATCAGATTGCACGAGACTTGTTTCGGTTCGTG
>CAVSLX010000008.1:0-58868 GCA_963728735.1 uncultured Actinomycetes bacterium
GCGGCGATCCGTGGGAGCTCTGCGCCCGGAACTGGGTCGAGGAGCTGCAGGCCATGGAGCATGGGCTCGATCGCGTTGCGCCGAGCCGGGTCCTGCGGCTCACCTATGAGGAGCTGATCGCCGATCCGGTGGAGCTGATCGAGAGCATCGCCCGGTTCGCCGGCTTCGCGTCGAGCGAGGACTGGCACCGAGACGTCACCGCCCTGTCGTTCCCCGACCGCAACGAGCGCTGGCGTCGCGCCCTTCCGCCGGAGGCCCTCGCGACGATCGAAGAGGTGCAGGAGGTCACCCTCAAGGAGTACGGCTATGCGTTCTGAGCCGGCACACGGTTTCGTGCTCGGCACGGGGCGCTGCGGTTCGACGCTCGTCCACGAGGTGCTCGCGCGACACCCCGACGTCGGATTCGTCTCCAATGTCGACGACCGCCTCCCGTACCTACCTCCCGCCCTCGGGCGATGGAACAACGTGATCTACCGGCAGGTGCCGTCCCGGTTCACGCGGAAGGGCCGCCTGCGGTTCGCGCCGTCGGAGGCCTACCGCGTCCTCGGGCGCAGGGTCTCACCCTCGATCGTGGCGCCGACCAGGGATCTGCTCGCCGGCGACGCCGTGCCGTGGCTCGCGGAACGGACCCGCCGGTTCTTCGACGCCCGCGCCGAAGCGCAGGGCCGCCCTCTGTTCCTGCACAAGTTCACGGGCTGGCCCCGAGCCGGCTTCCTCGATCGCGTCTTCCCCGACGCGCGGTTCGTGCACATCGTGCGCGACGGACGCGCCGTCGCGAACTCGTTCGTGCAGATGCCGTGGTGGCGCGGCTTCGAAGGTCCCGAGCGATGGGGCTGGGGGCCGCTGCCCCAGGCCTACGCCCGCGAGTGGGAGGAGAGCGAGCGTTCGTTCGTGGTCCTCGCCGGCATCCAATGGAAGATGCTGCTCGATGCCTTCGATGCGGCCCGGGCGGAGCTTCCGTCGGGTCGGTGGCTCGAGCTCAGATACGAAGACGTCGTGGCCGACCCCCGTGCCCGGATCGCCGAGATCCTCACGTTCCTCGGGTTGGACTGGAACGGGGCGTTCGAAGACGGGTTCGTCCGGCATGCGTTCTCGCCCGATCGGACCGAGGCGTTCCGCGACGACCTCGGGATCCACGAGGTGGCGATGCTCGACCGGGTCCTCGCCGACAGGCTCGCCCGGCACGGATACGCCGCCGGACCTCGCCAGGGCCGTGACAAACGGGCCGAGGGTGGGAGAGGATAGCTCGATGCGTCAACCCCCCCGGCGACGGCTCGCCGTCGCGATCGTCTTGCTCACGTCTGCCCTCGTGCTCCCGGCGATGCCGGCACAGGCGGCAGCCACCTATGCCGGGACGCTTGCCGGACCGGCGGTCGCGGCCACGTATCCGTCTGGCCTCGAATACGACGACGTGAACGACCGTCTCGTGGTCGCGGACACCGGCCTGGACCGGATCGAGTTCTACGCCTACGAGATCGACGCGACCCCGTCGTTCACGAAGCTACCCGGCCAGTTCGGCACGCACGGGACCGGCGAGGGCCAGTTCGACACGCCCCGCGACGTGGCGATCGACGGGGCCGGCAACATCTACGTGGCCGACGCGGGCAACAACCGGGTGCAGTCCTTCACGAGCGGGGGGCAGTTCCGGTGGGCCAAGGGCGGTACGGGCACCTGCAACGATTGCCTGAACACGCCGATCGGGGTGACCTGGGACGCGACGAACGGCGTGCTGCTCGTCGCCTCGACCGGGCAGAACCTGATCAAGGCCTTCAACGCGAGCGGCGTGTTCCAGTGGAAGTCGCCGACCACGCTCGGGATCGGCGCGCCGCGTGACGTGGCCCGCGGACCCGACGGTCGCATCTGGATCAGCGACTACAAGAACCATCGGGTGAAGGCGTACACGGTGAGCGCGAACGGCCTCACGTGGACGACGACCCCCGCGATCAACCTCGGCGGCAACGGCACGGGCCTCGGCAACCTGAACTTCCCGTACAACATGGACTTCAGCCTCGACGGCAACACCGTGTTCGTGTCGGACACCGGCAACAACCGCGTGGCTCGCTGGGACCTGACGACGAACCCCCCCACGCCGATCGCTCCCGCGATCGGCGGGAAGTGCGCGCAGGCGCCGAACCCGTGCGTCGACCCTCCCGCCGACTGGGGGTTCATCGATACCCTCCGGCGGGTCGTCGTCGACCCCGCGGGCCGCCTCGTCACGGCGGACCTGTGGGGCAACGGCATGCAGGTGTGGAAGAGCACCGGCGTCGGCAACGGCACCACCGACGCGATGCTCCTGCAGATGGAGCTTTACTCGCCGGACCCGCAAGGGTTCGCGCAGGCGTTCGGCGTCGCCGTGAACCGGACGAACGGCACGGTCTACGGCATGGACCGCCTGAATCAGCACATCGAGTACTACTCCTCGGCCGGGGTGTTCCAGGGGATCGGCGGCAGCCGCGGCACCTCGCCGGGTCGGTTCTCCTGGCCCGAGGCGGTGACCGTCGCTCCGAACGGCCAGGTGTGGGCCGCCGACACCCGCGGCGACAGGATCCAACGATGGCCCGCGAACCTGTCGACGGCCTCGACGATCCCGTCGTGGGGAAGCACCGGGTCGGGTGTCGGGCAGTTCAACTACGTCGAGGACCTCGACGCGGGGCCCGACGGCAAGATCTACATCGCCGACACGCGGAACAACCGGATCCAGGTGTTCAACCCGGCGACGGGCTCGTTCGCCGCGCCGATCGGCTCGCTCGGATCGGGCAACGGGCTCTTCAACCGACCCCAAGGGATCGTGGCGACCTCGACCCACCTGTTCGTGGCCGACACCGACAACCACCGGATCCAGAAGCTCACGCTTGCCGGCGCGTTCGTGGCGTCCTACGGCTCGCTGGGGAGCGGCTCGAACCAGCTCCGGAACCCGCAGGGCATCGAGCTCGCGCCCGACGGGTCGCTGTGGGTCGCCGACACCGGAAACCATCGCGTCGTGCATCTGTCGGCGGCGCTGACGGACCTCGGCCATACGTTCGGGACCCGGGGCACGGGGAACCTGCAGTTCGAGTTCCCGCACACCCTGGCCGCCTTCGGCACCTCGCTCTACGTCGCCGACACCTTCAACGACCGGGTCCAGATCGTCGACGTGTCCTCGCTCGGCGGGGGCGGGGGCGGAGGCACCTACGCGCCGGACTTCCGGATCTCGAACCCCGGGGGTGTGGCCCCGCTGTACCCGGCGGGCGGTGCGAGCGCCGCGAACGGCACCCGCTATGTGGCCGACTCCGGCGGGAGCCGGATCGTGCAGATCTCCTCCGGCGGTGTCCAAAGCGTGGTGAGCGACGCGGCGACGTGGAACGACCCGCGCGACCTCGAGATCGACGCCAGCGATCCGTCGGTCCTGTGGGTTGCGAACACCTCGGCGAGCTCGATCGTCAAGCTCGGGACGAACGGCACCGTCCAGGCGTCGTTCGGGAACGTGACCCAGCCGCACGGCATCGCGAACGACACGACGGGTATCTACGTCGCCAACACGTACGCGAACAACGTGGTGAAGCTGTCGAAGGCGAACGGGGCCGTGATGTGGACGCGGGCGGCGTGCGGCGGCGTGAACTTCGGTCGGCCCCGCGACGTGGCGGTCGGATCGAACGGCCAGATCTACGTGGCGGACACCGATCGCAACCGCATCGTCCGTCTGAACGCCACCGACGGGTCGTGCATCGGCACCTTCGGGACGACCGGGGGCAACCCCGGCCAGCTCCGAGCGCCGAGGTCCTTGGTGAGCGACGGCGCCGGCGGGCTCTGGATCACCGAGGGCGGCAGCAACAACCGGCTGCAGCACTTCACGAACGCCGGCGCCTACGTCGCGAACTCCGCGATCGGCGGCTTCGGCGAGGCCGCCGGCAAGTTCCGGTCGGCGCACTGCGTGTTCATGGACGGCTCGTTCGTGGCGGTCTGCGACACCTTCAACTACCGGATCCAGCGCTTCAGCGTGAACGCGAGCGGCGTGCCGAGCTTCGATTCGATCCTCGGCGGCACCCGCCCGGCCGACGGAGGATTCAACGGTGCGTTCGACGTCGCCTACGCGCCCGACGGAGCGATGTACGTGACCGACTGGTTCAACCACCGCATCCAGAAGTTCACGGCGACCGGCGCCCACGTCGCGTCCTGGGGTGGATACGGAACCCCGGGCGGGTCCTACATCTTCCCGCGAGGGATCGCCGTGAGGACCGACGGCACCGTCGTCGTCACCGACAGCGAGAACAACCGCATCGACCTGCTGCAGCCGAGCGGCACGTTCATCCGCTCGATCAAGCCCGCCGGGTCGGCCTTCCTCAGGCCGCATCAGACGGCGGTGGCGGCCGACGGCACCTACTGGGTGGCCGATACGGGCAACAACCGCGTGCTGCAGCTCTCGGACAACGGCGACGGGACGGGCACGATCCTCCGCACGATCGGGAGCATCAACCAACCGCGGGGGGTCGCGGTCGACGGGGCCGGCAACGTGTACGTGAGCACCGGCAGCGCCGTTCGCAAGATCGCCCCGAACGGCACCTCGACGACGCTGGTGACGGCGGGGGGCGGCAACACCCAGGTCAGGTCGCCCTACGGCCTGCGCATCGTCGGTTCCGGTGCGAGCGCACAGCTGCTGATCGCCGATCGCGGGAACCACCGGGTGCTCGTCCTCACGCTGACGGGGCAATACGTGACGCAGCTCGGGTCGAGCGGCGCCGGCGACGCGCAGCTCTTCCAGCCGCAGGGCGTCGACCGCCATCCCACCACCGGCCAGCTCGCCGTGGCCGATTTCGGCAACGACCGGGTTTCGGTCTGGAGGCCGAGTTGAGGAGCGCGGCGGTGCGTGGCGCTCCGACCGGGGCTCGGCTCGTCGCCTCCGGTCTCGTGACTCTCATCGGGATCGTCGCGCTGATCGTGCCGGTGACCGGCCCGCACCGCGCCCCCGCGCTCGCCCAGTCCGTTCCGCCGCCGCTCCAACCGGTGCGGATCGTCGGCGGCCCCGGCCACGCCGGCCTCTACGCCTGGGGTGCCGCGTCGCTCCCCGACGGCCGGATGCTCCTGGGCGACTACTGGAACCTCCGCGTCGCGGTCTTCAATCCCGACGGCTCCTTCGACCAGAACGTGATGACGAGCGCCACGCGGGGCAGCGGCTACGGCCAGCATCAAGCGCCGTACGGGATCGGGGTCGACCCCGTCACGTGGGACGTGTACGTCGGAGATGTCGACGGCGGCGCGAACGTCGACAAGTACATCTACGATCCGGCGACCGATTCGTGGAGCTTCGGGCTGCAGTTCGGCACGCTCGGGGGCGGCAAGAACCAGTTCCTCTACCCCGCGTCGATCGCCGTAGGGTCGGACCAGCTCGTGTTCGTCGCGGACCACTGGAGCGACAACGTGGTCGTGACGAAGCCGAACGGCGCCGAGTTGTTCTCGTTCGGTGGGAGCGCCACGACCGAGGGCTCGTTCACGGCACCGCGGGGGATCGCCACGTGCCTCGGTTGCGCCACCGGCGGCAACGACCTCGTGCTCCTCACCGACAACTTCGCGGGCAAGGTCCACGTGTTCAGGCACCGGGTCGGAGGCACGAAGCCCGGTTCGATCCGCTTCGTCCGCTCGTTCGGCACCGACGGCACCGCCCCCGGTCAGTTCTCACCGGGCCACGACCTGCGGGGTGTCGCGGTCGACCCGGCGACGAAGCGCGTCTACGTCGTCGATGCGGCGAGCGGCTGGGTCAACGCCTACGACCTCCGCGGGAGATACCTCGGGGTTCGCTTCGGCGGATTCGGCAGCGGACCCGGGAGCCTCGCCGGGGGCGGGCGGCACCTGGCGGTCGGGACCGACGGCCGCGTGTGGGTGGGGCACATGCCCGCGTTCCGCGCCGTGATCTACGACTTCGCGTCCGGCGGCTACGTGGGCGAGGCGCCGTGGCCCCCGGAGCCGCCCCCGCCGCTCGGTTTCAACCAACCGCGGGACGTCGCGATCGGGCCGAGCGGTGAGATCGTCGTCGCCGATTCCCACAACTGGCGGATGCTCTCGATCGCGGCGAGCGGCACGACCCAGCTCGCCGAGTGGGGGACCCGAGGCGGCGGTCCCTACGCGTTCAACTACCAGAAGGGCGTCGCGGTCGATCAGCGGAACGGCGACGTGCTCGTCGGGGACACCGACAACAACGAGGTGAAGCGGTTCACGGCGGGCGGCACGTTCCTGTGGGCGTCCGGCGGGATCGGCGGCGCCCTCGGGCAATTCAAACGTCCCCACGACCTCGATGTGTCGCCCGACGGGCGGATCTACGTCGCCGACGGCCGGAACGCGCGCGTCCAGGTCCTGGACGAGGACGGTGATGCCCTGTTCGTCTTCGGTGGCGCCGGTACCGCGCCCGGCAAGTTCTCGTTCGCGCAGCGACTGGACTACGACGACGGGGGGACGCCGCGCTCAGCTGGCGGACGACAGCCGTGTGGGTCGCCGACCCCGAGCTCGGCCGGGTGACCCGGTTCACCAGGAGCGGCGAATACGTCACGCATTTCGGCACGCTCGGCGGCGGCACGGGCGAGCTCCTGCAGGCCGGCGGCATCGCGGCGGACACCCGCTGCGTCTACGTGGCAGACGCCTCGCGCAACCGCATCGTCGTGTTCACGCGCGATGGCGGCTTCGTCGCCGAGGTGGGAGGGGGCGGGACGGCGCTGGGGCGGATGTTCCATCCGCAGGGTCTCGAGCTGGCGCCCGACGGTCACCTCTGGGTGGTGGAGCAGCTCGGCGAGCGGGTCCAGGAGTTCCGGGTGACGGCGGGCGGGGCCTGCGATCCGACGGCGGCGTGAGGTGATGATCGGAGAACGCAGTCGCGCAGCGAGCGCGCCTGGAACGCACATAGGGAGGGCGAGGCGCCGATGTTCGATGACGATCCGATGGGCGAGGTAGCCCGTTCGGGGGACGGCGGCTACACTGCGCGCATCCCCATGGTGCGTCCGCTTTCATCGCGTGCACGGACGAAGCGTCGGACGGGCCGCCGCGGAGCGTTCGCGGCGACCGTCGCGTTACTCCTCGTCGCGGCGCTCCCGGCCGACGCGGCCCCGAGCCTGCGCGGCACCCGGATCGTGGGCGGCCCCGGCTTCGCGTACCTCTACGCCTGGGGGGCCGCGACGCTTCCCGAGCGGCGACGTGTTGATCAGCGACTACTGGAACTATTCGATCAAGCGGTTCTCCTCGTCGGGGTCCCTCGTGACCGAATACGCGAAGAACACCAAGGGCAGCGACCGAGGCCGCCACCTCGCGCCGTACGACCTCGCCGTCGACCCGGCGGCGCAGGCGTTCTACTTCGGCGACGTCGACGCGCAGCGCACCGTCGACAAGTACAGCTACGCGACCGGGAACTTCATCCTCGACTTCGGTGGGGCGAGCCGGTACACCTACCCCGCCTATCCGGCGGTCACGAGCGACGGCCGCGTCGTGGTGGCCGACTCGCGATCGCACCGGATCAGCGTCAACACCTCGACCGGCACCGAGCTGTTCCGCTTCGGCACGCAGGGAGGCGGCACCGGCCAGTTCCAGACGCCCCGCGGCATCGCGATCTGTCACGGATGCGCGGCGGGCGGCGACGACTGGCTCTACGTCGCCGACAGCGGGAACGCGCGCGGTCAGATCTGGCTCCTCCGGCAGGGTGGCACCACCGCCTCGAGCGTCCAGTGGATCCGGAACTTCGGCGGCAGGGGCACCCCTGGGGCCGTCGAGCCCGGCAAGTTCGGGCCGGCGGGCAACCTCCGCGGGGTCGCCGTCGACGAGGAGAGCGGCTGGGTCTACGTGGTCGACGCCACGAACGGGTTCACGAGCAAGTTCGATCTGCAGGGCAACTACCTGCTGCGGTTCGGCGGCAAGGGCACCGGTGCGGGACGTTTCCCCTCCGGCGGACGCGGGATCACCGTCGGGGGCGACGGACGCGTGTGGGTCTCGGACCTCGGGCAGTACCGGGTCCACATCTTCTCGCCGCAAGGTCAGTTCCTGACGCAGGTGCCGAACCCGCCGCAGCCGCCACCGCTCGGCGGATTCAACACCCCCTCTGACGTCGCGGTCGACGAGCAGGGGTACATCTGGGCGATCGACACGATGAACCAGCGGTTCCAGAAGTTCGCCCCGAACGGCACGCCGATCGCCGAGTGGGGGACGCGGGGCGGCGCCACCGACCTCGGCTTCAACTACCCGCGGGCCATCTCGGTCGACGACACGGGACCGGGCTGCCCGACCTACACGTGCGTGCTCATCGCCGACACCGATACCGGCTCGATCGTGAAGTTCGACGCGAACGGCAACACCGTGTGGTCGCTGGGTTCCGGCGGCGCGATCAAGAGCTGGGCGATCGCCACGGCGCCCGACGGCCGGGTGTTCGCACCCGACGTGACGAAGAACCGGGTCGTGATCATCTCGGCGGGCGGCGCCCAGATCGGGCAGTTCGGCACCCCGGGGACCGGCAATGGACAGTTCCGCAACCCACGTGGCATCGCCTTCGACCCGGCCGACAACACCCTGTGGGTCGCAGACTCCGCCCGCGGTGACATCCAGCACTTCTCGCTGTCGGGGCAATACCTCGGCAGGGTCTCGCCCGCGGCGGCCGGGGTCACGATGCAGCAGCTGATGGACGTGCAGGTCGCCGGCAACTATCTCTACGTGTCCGATGCGAAGGCGCATCGCATCTCGATCTTCTCGAAGGCGGGGCAGTTCATCGGTTCGAGCGCAGGGGGCGGCACCGGACTCGGGCGCGTGCTCGGGCCGATGGGCATGGATGTCGTCGGGAACCACCTCTACGTCGCCGAGTCGGTCGGCAACCGGATCCAGGACTTCACGATCGTGGACCCCTGAGCCCTTCGCGAGCAGCGCATATGGACGGATCCCCCCGGCACCCCGCCTTCGTCCTCGTGACCCTGCTCGTCACCATGGCTGCCTGCCTAGTGCCGGCGAGCGCCGCGGTGGCGGCCGCGCCGAACTTCGAGCGGCTGCTCGCGACGCAGCCCTTCGCGCGGCTGTGGACCGAGGCGAACTCGTGCGCCGCGATATCGGAGACCAACAGCCTGACCGGCGAGGCGCTCGACACCAAGCTCGAGGAGCTCACGCGGTGGTACCGACACTTCAACGCCCAGGCGAGCAACCGGTTCGTGCTCGGGCGTGACTGCCGCGGCACGTCGAGCTCGAGTCTCGCGACGAAGCTCACCGCACGGGGCGCCTGGGTATCGAACTACCGCAACGGATCGTCGACGAGTCAGTCGACGCTTTCGATGAGCTTGAACTTCGACGAGGCGATGGGCATCGAGCGCAGGGCGCCGCTCGCGATCGGCACGTATTGGCCGGGAAACTGGCGTCCCGACGGGTCCGGCGATCAGCTGTCCGGCGTCGGACGACTCCTCGGATCGATCACCGAGGCGACCCGCATACTGCGGATCGAAGCGGCCGGGTCGACGCGACCGGCGAACACTCGAGGTACGTGGCCATACCTGAACAGCCGTGGCTCCGGGCTGGAGGCGGGCGCGTACTCCCGGAACACCCACGACTTCGTCTCCTGGGTGCGGATCGGCCGCGAGATCGCTCAGATCGTGGAGCGTCCCCGTCTCGAAGACGGGGTGGTGACGCTCCGGGTGCGACGGGGGATCTGGGACACGCGCCCTCGTGCATACGAGGAGGGCACCCGTGTCATGTCGCCCGTGTACGTCGGGAGCGCATCTCGCGACGTCTCGTTGTCGGGCGTTCCCGGCCGCGACGACCCCGCCTTCCCGCTCCGCTACTCGATCAAGATCTGGACCGATGCCGGCCAGCAGTGGATCATCGACCGGATCCGGTCGACGTTCGGCGACGGCTGGCAGGGGCACAACGCGGTGTGGCTCGACACGACGAGCTGTTCGCAGTATTCGAACTCCGATCCCTACGGGAATCAGGTGTTCGGCTGGGACGACCGGGTCGAGGCGAAGCTGACCGCCGACGCGTGGGGTGAGGCCCAGCGATCGAAGCTCGAGGCGATCCAAGAGGCGTTCCCGACGCGGCAGGTCATCGCGAACAACCTCGGCGGTCGGACCCCTTGCAACGAGCGCCTGCTCGCGGACGCGGTCGACGGTGGCGGGTTCGAGCGTTGGATGATGTGGGGCCCGGGGCATTCCTTCGATTGGACCGCGACGATGCAGCAAGCGATCGATGTCGAGACGAACGACTGGCCGGCGATGTTCTGGGTGCGGTGGAAAGGTGGTGTCTCGGGCGGAGCGGCGCAGTACCGTCGGCTCACCTACGGGTCCTACCTGCTCGCGCGTCGCCCCAGATCGCAGCGACCGATGTACGGGGGCCCGTGGGATCTTCGCCGGCCCGAGGACCTGTACTTCTGGAACTGGGGGCGACCGCGCGAGACGCCCGCCACGCCGAGCGACCTGCGGATCGACGGCACGCCCCTGTACCGGCGCCGGTACGCGAAGGGCATCGTCATCGTGAACCCGTCCTCGTCGGATGTCGCCTACAGCCTCGGGGCCACGTTCTACGACGTCGTGGATCTCACGAGGGCGGGGGTGCCGCGGGCCGTGACCTCGGTGACGGTCCCGGCCCGCGACTCGGCGTTCCTGCTGCGCTCGGCCTAACGCTCCCGCTCGTGCAGGGATGGGTCAGGCGTTCCGGATGGGCGATCCTGCGGCGGAGCCATGAGGTACGCGATCTTGCAGCGGAGCTGTGAGGTGCGCGCTTCGCTACCGGTATCGTTTCATGCCGACCGGAGCGGCCCCCGCCCCTGTCGACTGACCCGGGACGAGGCATGACCGACGAACGACCGCAGGGCCGCGCCCGCGCGCGCACGCGCGAGGTCCTGTGGCATTCCGGGGCGACGAGCCTCGCCGCGGCGCTCGCCGTCGCCTCGGGTCTGCTGCTCGACGTCGCGATCGCGGCGGGCTTCGGGGCCGGAGCCCGCACCGACGCGTTCTTCGTGGCCGCGCGGCTCCCGCTCGGCATCTCGGCGATCGTGATGGTGGCCGCGAACCAAGCGCTCGTGCCGGCGATCAGCACGTGGCTCGCGACGAGGGACGAGCGTGAGGCCTGGCGTCTGACGACCGCCCTCCTCGTGGGCGCCACCCTGCTGACGGGGGCGGTCACCGCGATCGCGATCGCGATCGCGGGGCCGCTCGTCCGGCTCACTGCTCCCGGCCTCGGCGACGCGAGCGTCGCCGAGGCCGTCCACCTCGCCCGGATCTTGTTCCCGATCGTGCCGCTCGTGACGCTCGCCGAGGTGTTCCGCGCGGTCTTGAACGCGCGGCGGAGCTTCGTCGTTCCGGCCCTGATGCACGTGGTCCTGAACGGCGTCGCCGCGGCGATCGTCCTGTCGGCTCCCACGGACGGGATCGCGCTCGTCGCGTGGGCGTACCTGGCCGGTGCGGTCGCGCAACTGGGGTTCCTGGTGGCCGCCGCCCTCGCGAGGGGGTTCCGATTCGTCGGGGGCGGGAGCTTGCGAGACGCGGAGGTCGTGGCGACGGCTCGCCTGTGCGTTCGCCCGACCATGGGCGCCGGGTTGAACCCGCTGGCCCGCATCGGGGAGCAGATCATGATCTCGTTCCTCCCGGCGGGCTCGATCACGATCATGAACTACGGCTACCGCCTCATCTCGGCGATCGGCGGCTCGGTGCTCTTCCGGTCGGTGGTCGTCGTGATCCTCCCGAGACTCACCCACGCGACCGCGCGGGGCGACGACCTCGAGGTGCGGAACCTCACCCGGCTCGGCACGCGGATCATGCTCGCCGTGAGCGTTCCGCTCACCGCCCTGATGGCGGTCCTCGCCCAGCCGGCAGTGCTCGCGGTGTTCCGGAGAGGCTCGTTCGGGGCCGACGACGCAGAGCTCCTCGGGGTCGTGCTCGCCGTCTACGCCGCGAGCCTCGTCGGCTCGGCGGTGCAGCGGGCGTTGCTGGCCCCGTTCTTCGCGCGGCTCGACACGAAGGTCCCGCTTCGCAACACCCTCTACGGCGTGCTCGCGAACCTCGCGCTCGTGCCGGTGTTCGTCGCGTGGGCCGGCGATCGCCCCGAGGCGGTCGTGGGCGTCGCCGCCGCATATTCGATCGCGCAATACGTGAACGTCGCGCACGCCTGGTACCGACTGCGTCGTGACACCGGGATCGAGCTCCGGGGCGTGGGGGACACCGCGTGGCGGCTCGCCGTAGCAGGGGGGGCGATGGCGGCGACGCTGCTCGGCGCGATCGGGCTCCTCGATCCGGCCGCCGAGGGCTCCACCCTCGTCCGCCTCGCGCGGACGTCCGTGGCGGCGCTGCTCGGTCTTGCCGCGTTCGCCGGCGTCGCGGCCGTGGTCGGACTCCTCGACCTCGAGCGAGGCTACGTCACGCTCATGCGCTCGGGTCCGGGGCGCGGCCCGGCCCCGCCCTCGGATCCTCCCGACCCAGATAGCCGTGGCGGAGGAGCAGCGGCCAGCTGATCGCATCGACGATCACGCGGTCGCGCACGCGCATCCGTTCGCGCCATTCGGTGTCGGCGCGGACCGTCACGACCCCGGTGGTGAACCGGCTCGGGTTCCCCGCGACGCCGTGCGTCGGCGCGAGCTCGACCTGCGTCGGGGAGACGAACGGCAGCGCCGCGGCGGACTCGCCGACCATGGCGAGCATCTTCGCGAGCACCGGCCGTGGGGTCGCGACGAAGTCTTCGTACCGCACGCGCAGGTATCGCTCGGGGTCCCCGCGCCACCATCCTTCGGCGACCCCGTTCCAGAGCGTCCACAGCCCGGCGCTCTTCGCCGCGCCCTGACGCTGCATCTCGCTGCCGTCACCCACCGGTCGACCACCCACCGGTCGATCACCGAGAGGTCGATCACCGAGAGCTCTATCACCGACAGGTAAGGCCTTGCGCCGCAGCCATGAATACGCGGTCGCACGCGGATCGCGCACGAGGTGCACGACGAACGGCTCGACCCCGGGGACGTGGCGCAGCAGCTCCCCGTAGGGAGGGAGCTTCGAGGAGTCGACGATCACGCGCGCACCGGCGCGCTCAGCGATCGCCGCGTAGAGCCGTCCGAGCGCATCGGCGAGCCCATCGAGCCTCGCGCCGACCTCGGTGGGGCGACGCCGAGCCCGCACGAGCCACGGGACGTGCCGCGCCCTCGTTCCTCGGGCGAGCAGCTCGACCATGCGGGGCGCGTCGACCGCGCCGACGTCCTGCATCACGGCGCGCCAGAACGGGCACGATGAGAACGGACGACCACAACCGCACAGCCGGTCGCCGAGCACGCCGCGTTCCCACAGGAACCGGAGCTCGCCGACCGACACGACGCCCTCGAGCTGCCCGAGGACGTTGTCGACGATCGTGCTGCCGCTGCGGCCGGATCCGGCCACGTAGAGAACCTTGACCACGCGCTCCCTCACGCCCGTCGGAGGGCGTGTCCGAGCACATGACGGTACAGGCGCTCCGTCTCGTCGACGACCGCGTCCCAACGGTAGGTCTCGAGGACGTGGCTCCGAAGCTTGTCAGCCCCCACGGCCTCGCCGTCGCCGCCCGCCAACGCTCGCTCGAGCGCATCGATGAGGGACGCTTCCGAGCCGGCTCGGAACACGCGGTGCCCCGGTCCGTCGTCGGCGACCACCTCGAGATGGGGCTCGATGTCGCTCGCGACGATCGGTGTGCCGTAGGAGGCCGCTTCGAGCAGGGTGAGCGGCAGGCCCTCGAGCGCCGACGGCAGCACGAAGGCCGCGGCGTTCGCGTAGAGCTCCTCGAGCGTCGATCCGAAGACATAGCCGGCGAGCACGACGCGATCGTCCTGGGCGGCGAGCCGTTCGAGCGAACGGACGTAGTCGTCGGTGAAGCTCGAACCACCTGCGATCACGAGCTTGCGGTCGCCGGGCATCCGGCGCCAGGCTCGGATCAGCAGGTCCGGGGCCTTCTCGGGCACGAGTCGCCCGACGAACAGGGCGTAGGACCCGGTTCGAGCTCCCACCGGTCGGCGATCGCCGAGGGTGCGCGCCGCGCGCGCGGCTCCACGCCGTTCGGGATCACCCACGTGGGGCGCCGGTAATCGCGGCGGTAGTGATCGGCGAGGTTGCGCGCGACCACGATCGTGGCGTCGGGGACGCGGGCCGACAGCCACTCGGCGGTCTGCAGGACCGTTCGAGCCGCAGGTCCCCACTTCGCCCGCTCGGCGTCGCGGCCGTGCACGGTTTGCACCACCTTGGCGCCCGACAGGTAGCGCGGGATGAGCGACGGGAGGCCGGGACCGATCGCGTGGTAGTGCACGACGTCGACGCGGCGCGCCATCGCATCCAGCGTCGAGATCCCGCTGTGCACGATCGCGTCCAAATGCTTGCTGTTCACCGTGGGGAGGTTCCGCACGTGCATGCCCCGGTACGTCGTGAGGTGCTCCCTCACGTAGTTCGTGCGACCGTAGACGACCACCTCGTGACCGCGTTCGGCCAAGCGGGATCCGAGCTCCTCGACGTGGCGCTCGACACCGCCGAACGTCGCGGGCACGCCTCGTTGGCCGATCATCGCGATCCGCAAGGGACCGTCCGGATCACGCCTCGCCATCAGGCCGCCACCTTCGTCCCCGCTTCGTCGTACAGCCCGAGGAGGCGCTCGAGGTGCATCGACGCACCGAAGTCCCGCTCGACCTTCGCGCGCCCCGCCGCGCCCATCCGGAAGGCGAGACCCGGATCGGCGAGGAGCGGGCGGAGCGCCGCGGCCAGGGCCGCCGGGTCGTTGGCCGGGACGCGGGCACCGTCGACGCCGGGGTCGATCAGCTCGGGGACGCCGCCGAGCTCCGTCCCCACGACCGGCAGGCCGCAGGCGAAGGCCTCGAGCACCGCGAGGGGTTGGTTCTCGTACCAACGGGACGGGACGGCGGCGACCGCCGCTTTCCGCAAGACCGACCGGAGCTCGTCGGTTCCCAGGCGCCCGTAGAACCGAACCCGATCCGCCGCGCCCACATCGGCAGCGAGCCGCTCGAGCGCGGCACGTTCGGGGCCGGCACCGGCGAGGTCCAGCGTCGCGTCGGGCATCGTCGCGATCGCGCGGATGAGCACGTCGACCCCCTTCTCGTGCGAAAGGCGCCCCGCGAACACCACGCCGGCCCCGGGCGACTCCTTCGGCGGCCACCGCCCGACGTCGACGAAGTTCGGGATCCATCGGAGCCGTTCGGGGAACACGCGGCCCTCGCGCATCTTGCCCTCGAGGAACCGGCTCGGACACAAGAAGAGCGCCACCGGTCGGTACGCGCCGGCCATCGTGTGCAACGAGAGCTCGAGCGCCACCGCCGCGCTCGCGCCGCGCGAGTCGTTGTTGCATCCGCGGAGCAGCGGGCTCCAGAATCGGTGCGGTACACAGGCTTCGCAGATATCGCCGTGGTCGAGGAACCGGTAGGTCGGGCACACGAGCTTGTAGTCGTGCAAGGTCATGACCGCCGGCACGCCCCGCCGCCGGACGGGCGCGAGGATCGAGGGCGAGAGCTGGTGATAGATGTTGTGGAGGTGCACGACGTCCGGGCGGAACGCCGCGAGCACCTCGTCGATCCCACGTTGCGCCGACGTCGACCACAGCATCCGCCCGACGCCGGCGAGCTTGCCGCGGGCGCCGGGCGGCGGCGGTTCGAACTCGACGTGTGACGGGAACGACCCCGAGAATGGCATCGGCTCGTTCTCCGGATGATCCATCCCGAAGAACGCAACCTCGTGACCTGCGTCGCGCTGCAATCCCGCCACGTCGAACAGGTAGCCCTCGGCGCCGCCGCGCCGGTACAGGAACTTGTTCACGTGCAAGATCCTCACGCGCGTACCGTGATCGTCTTGGGGGCCAGACGAGGTGCCACGACCGCGAGGGCGGCGAGCGCCGCCACGTACCACAAGATCGCGAGCTGCGTGATCACGTTGGAGACGAGCGACAGGATGCAGAACGCCGCGAAGACACCCGCGAAGCCGATCACGATCCCACGGTAGGGGCCCGGCTCGGTCTCGCCGAGCGCCCGGATCGTGACCCCGGTCGACCGCGCCAAGAACCAGAGGTACGCCGCGAGCCCCAGGACGCCGGTCTCGACGTAGACGCGGATGAAGTCGTTGTGCGGCGCCTTCTCCTCGCTGCCTTCGATCCGCACCGCCGACAGGCCGATCCCGAGCAGCGGGTTGTGGTTGAGATCGATCGCCTGCTGCCAGTATTCGAACCGCCACACGAGTGAGTTCCCCGCCTGCCCGGTGGCCGTCGAGGTCTCATCGAGGTCGGAGAAGCGCGCCGCCACCGACGGGACGAACAGCGCGACGGCGACCGCGGCGAGCCCGACGATCATGATCGCCTTCTTCCCTTGCAGGCCGCCCACGACGAGGAGACCGGCGACGGTGGCGATCCACGCCGACCTCGTGTACGTGAGCACGAGCATCACGCCGCACGCGAGGAGCAGGAGCGCCAGAGGCACCCGCACGCGATCCCGTACGTAGCGGAAGATCGCGGCCCCCATGATGAGCAGCGTCGTCAGGTAGATCGCGAACGGGTTCGGATGGTTGAACGTGCCGTGCACCCGCGCGAACCCACCGGAGTAATGGAGGCCGCTGCCGGCCAGGAATTGGAGCGCGCCCACGGCGACCGGGATGGCCGCCGAGAGGAAGACCGCGTACAGGATCAGCCGGAACGTGTGTTCGTCGCGGAGGAGCTCGTTCAGCACGAGCACGATCAGGACGACCGTCGCGAGCTTGAAGGTGTCGACGATCCCCGGCCCGGGGTTCGTCGCTGCCATCGTGGAGAACGCGCCGACGATCGCGAAGATCGCCAGGGGCGCGACGAGCGGCGAAGGCGGCGGACGATCGTGGGCCTCCTGCCCCAGGTACCAGATCGTGCCGGCGGCGAGGAAGGCGAGCGACACGAGCGCTGCCGGGTCGGTCGCGCCGGTCCCGCCGGAGCTGAGCTTCATGGCGTCGAGGCTCGCCCGCACGACGAGGATCGAGGCGACGAACAACGAGAACCGTTCGATGGCGAGCCAGGCCATGCCCGCCGCCCCGGCCGCGACGAGCGGGAACAGCCATGCTCCCCTCGAGGCGCCCCCACCGCGTGCCAGGCCGGCCAGCGCCGCCGCGACGATCACGACGACGAGCGCGATCGCTCGGGCGCGGGAGGAAAGTGGTGAACGAGGGAACCTCGCGCGGGATGAGGTGGTCGCGGCAACCGCTGGGAAGTCCCTCGTCGTCAATGGGCCTCTCGTCGTTCGAGCCGGCGGACGCCGGCTGTTCTCGAGCGGTCGCGGGACCGACCAGCCGTCTGTGGCTCGTCGCCCGACCGTGGGTGAGCCAGCGTACAACGGGGTTGCGAGCCGGGCATCGGTCGGAAGGCGAGCGAGGGGACCGAACGGCGGCCTGCGCGTTCCGTCGGTGGTGGGGTAGCGTGCCGCTCAGCCCGGGTGTCGGAACCGGTAGACGACGGCGCCTTAAAAGCGCTTGCCCCTCGGGGCGTGTGGGTTCGAATCCCACCCCGGGCACCAGTCGCGGAGCCGTTGGACCGCGGCCTTCCCTCTCGTCACGGGGCGGTCGAAGCGCGACCGACCACCTGGGTGGGGACGAGCTCCAGGAGCGGCGGCTCGCGATCGCCGGCGATCAGGGCGAGCAGCAGGTCGACGGCCCGGCGGCCGAGCTCCCGATGATCGGTGTCCAGCGTCGTCACCGGGACGGAAGCCACCTGGGCGCGACCAGCGTCGTTCGTCGTCGCGAGGAGCACGTCGCCGGGCACGGCGACCCGGCGTGCATCCAGCCTGGCGAGCGCGGCCATCCCGAGCTGCTCGACGGGGCAGTAGATCGCGTCCGTGCCCGCAGCGAGGAGCCGATCCACGGCGCCCGCGACCGTCTCGGCTCGGTCACGGAGGAGGTCCTCGATGCCGACCTGCTCGGCAGCCGGTTCGACGTCGTGGTCCTGGCACCATGCTCGGTACCGTCGGCTGTGTCCTTCGTCACGGCGAACAAGGGTGGGAGCACGATCAGCCCTGGTCGCGTCGCGCCCGCCACCACCAGATGGTCGAGCACCGCCCGCGTCCCTGCGAGGTCGTCGGCGGCCACGACGGCGTCGCTCTCGCCCCCGACGGGGTCACGCCCGATCGTCACGAACGGGATCCCACCTTCGCGGAGGGCCGGCAGGGCCGCTTCGTCGGCCATCGGCCCCGCCACGACGACGCCGTCGAGCGGGACCCGGTCCCAGACGAACGGTTCGTCGCCGGTCACCGGGTTGGCCGTCGGCGCCACGACGAGCGCCACGTCATGGGAGACCGCGACCATCGTGGCGCCACCGATCAGATCGGCGAAGTACCCGAAGTCCCCGAACTCCGCGTGCACACCCGACGGGAGCGACGCGAGCACGGCGATCAATCCGGTGCGTCCGGAGACGAGGCTCCGCGCCGCCGGGTTCGGCCGGTAGCCGAGCTGCTGCGCGACCTCACGTACCCGCTCCCGGGTCTCCGGGTTGAGCCGGCCCTTGTCGTTCAGGGCGTGGGACACCGTCGTGACCGACACGCCGGCCTCGCGCGCAACGTCGCGGATGCTGACCCTGCGGCCTCCCATCGTCCCCGGATGCTACCCCTGTTGCGCCCCAGGGCAAGACACCCCCGGCGGGCTCGGAACGACCGTTCCCGCGAGGCCGGACCGGCGGTTGCTCGACCCCGGCGCAGGTCGCAGGGCCCGGGCGACGGGTAGGCTGAACCGCGGACGCGCGCGACCGACCGACATCGCGCGAATCGGATCCGAGGAGTCGTACATCCCGATGACGTCAGCCCCGCTGCATCCCCGCGATCTGCTCGCCGAGCTCGAGCCCTACGTCGCGAAGGCGCTCGATCGCCATCTGAGCCAGGCTGGGGAGTGGTTCCCCCACGAGTACGTCCCCTACGAGCGAGGGCCGGAACTTCGTCGAGGAGCCTTGGAGGCCCGAAGACTCGAACCTGCCGGATATCGCACAGATCGCGATCGAGCTGAACCTCATGACTGAGGACAACCTGCCCTATCTACACGCTCGCGCTCGCCGACTCGTTCGGCCGCACCGAGGCCTGGGGCGAATGGGCCCGCCGGTGGACCGCCGAGGAGGGGCGGCACTCGATCGTGCTGCGCGACTACCTCACGGTCACGCGAGGCGTCGACCCCGCGCCCTGGAGACGCGGGCGCATGGACATGGTGCAGCGCGGCTGGTACCCGGATTTCCCGCACCTCGGACCGTTGGACGGGCTCGTCTACACGACGTTCCAGGAGCTCGCGACGCGCATCCGCCACCGGAACACCGGCACCGTCACCGAGGAGGAGGGCGCGCTCCGCGTACTCCAGCGGATCGCGACCGACGAGAACCTCCACTACCTCTTCTACCGCGACATGGGGACGGCGGCGATGGAGCTCGACCCCTCGGCGATGATGCTCGCGATCCGTCGTCAGGTGCTCGACTTCGCGATGCCGGGGGTCGACATGCCCGGCTTCAAGGATCGTGCGAAGGTCATGGCCGACGCCGGGGTGTACAACTTCCGGATCCATCACGATCAGATCCTGGCGCCGGTGCTCCTCAAGCACTGGCGGATCGATCGGGTGGAGGGGCTCAGCGACGAGGCGGCGCGGGCGCGCGACGACGTGATGAGGTACATGGCCAAGCTCGATCGGGTCGCGTCGCGGCTCGACGAGCGCACCGTGCCGGTGGGCGCCGAGCTCCGTGGCCGCGCGGCCATCGCCGATCCCGCGTAGCTCCCTTCCTTTCAGTTGAGGCCTTTCAGTTGAGGGATGTCAGTCGACCTCGCCCGCCCGCGAGCGGTGGCCGAGGTCCTCGATCAGGTCGGCGGCCTTCTGCTTACCGTCGTTTGCTCTGATCCGCTCGCCGCCCGCGGCCATCCGAGCTCGCAGGGCGGTGTCGGCCAGGATCTGGTCGACCGCGTCGCGGAGCTCCCGGTCCTCGAACCCGTACGTATCGAGCCTCACGCCGTACCCGAGCTCGTGGACCCGCTGAGCATTGTCGTACTGGTCCCAGAACAGCGGGAGCACAACCATCGGCTTGCCGAAGTGGAACGCCTCGGTGGTCGTGTTGTTCCCGCCGTGGGTGATCACGAGGTCGCACGCCGGAACGATGCTCGTCTGGGGCAGGCGGGCCTCGCCCCACATGTTGTCCGGGAGGTCGAGCTCGGCGGCGCGTGGTCCCTTCGACACGACGTAGCGATGCGGGGTGTCGGCGAGCACCGTGACGAGCCGGCGCATCAGCTCGATGTCGGCGGAACCGAGGGAACCGAGCGAGAGGTAGACGAGTGCCCCCTCTCCATCTCGAAGCTCGTCGGGGACCTCCCACGGATCCTCCGTGTCACGCACGCTCGACTCGAGCCGGTGCCAGGTGGGCGCGGTGGCGGTCGAGCGCGGATAGTCGGCGACCTCAGGAAAGACCGAGAGATTCAGGTACCGGGACTCGTGGATGAACTCCAGGTCGGGGAGCGGCGGCGCGCCGGCATCGACGACGAACGCATCGTAGCGCTCCCAGGTCGGGCGGTGCGTCCGGTCGTACTCCGTCCGGAAGGCATCCCAGGCGCTGGGGTCATCGATCGGGTAACCGCTGAAGGTCGGTGGCAGCTCCGGATCCTTCAGCTCGAGCGGGTTGCAGCTCATGATCCGGACCCAGGGCGCGCCGTGGGTCAAGAGTGCCGGGAAGGCGTTCACGTTGTCCTCGACGATCACGTCGGGTCCCGCCCGGTCGAGGATCTCGCGGAGCTGCGGCTCGCAGTACGACGCCCCGTCGATCAGCGAAGACCAGACGGGCTCGACGAACGTCGCCAGCTGCTCGATCGTGGGCTTCCGGAACTCCGGTGCCGTCTCGGTGATGAAGTCGGTCCAGAACTGGCCCGCATCCTGCTCGCCTCCGGCGGGCGGCGCGAGGTCGACGAGGTCCTCCTCGAAGCCGAGCGGCTCGAGCTTGCCCTTCCATGATGCTTCCGCCGCGAAGATGACCCGGTGTCCGCGTTGCTCGAGGACCTTGCCGATCCCCACGCAGTTGTTCGTCGGGCCGTACGCGCTCTCGGGCATGAACACGATCGTCAGCCGGTCATCGGCCATCCGCACACCTCCTTCCGTCCTCTCGCCGCCGACGGTTCCGGCTTCTCCCTCGGCCCTGGCTCGAGGGCAGCGGCGAAGCGCTTGTGCGCGTTCGAGGCGCGGTTATACCATTCGCCCCTCCGGCCGCCCGTCCGGGTTCACCGGGATCGACGACGAGGTGAACCTGATGAACGGTGCGACGCGAGCCGCCGGCATGGTCGCCTGGGTGCCGGACGTGACGACCCACTTCGTCGTCGGGGCGTCGACCCCATGACCGACGTACCGGAGCTCCACGAGCTCGAGGCCGCGCTGCGTGAGGCGGGGGCCGGTGTCCTCGTACCCGCCCGCAGCGTTCCGGCCGCCTTCGCGGAACGACCGATCCTGCGCGATCGGCTCCCGCTCCCCGGCGGGTCGATGCTCGCCGTGCTGGAAGCGGGGGACGAGGTGCTCGTGATCCCGCTCGCGCCGATGCATGCACGCGACGAGGCGCCACGCCGCGCGGTGCCCGGTGACGGCGCGGCCGAGGGTGTGCGCGACGTGATCCGTCGCGGCGAGCCGATCGGCCGCTTCGTCCCATCGGCGTTCGCCGCGCTGCCGGCGGCGAGGGGCGAGCGCGCGATCGACGTCGATCAGTCCAACGAGTCGACGATCGTGGGGGAAGCCGTCGTGGTGAAGATGTACCCGAGAACGACGCCGGGACCGCAGCCCGGGCTCGACCTGCAGGCCCACCTGGCGGTGGTGGGGTTCCGCGAGACGCCGGCGCCTCTGGGGACACTCAGGTGGGAATCGTCAGGCGCCCCGCCGGTGCTGCTCGCAACCGCCGCCGCCTACCTCCCCGGCGCTCGCGACGGCTGGGAGTGGTTCCTCGAGCGCGTGCTCGAGGCGATCGATGCCGGTGATTCCGAGCCGTCGCTGGCGGCGGCCTCGGCGACGGGCGGGCTCGTCGCGAGGCTGCACGGCGCCCTCGCGACACCGTCGTCGGTGTTTCCGACGCCGGTCGCCGACGCCGGTCGCCACGAGATCGCCGCGTGGAACGCCCGCGCCGAAGCGACGCTGGACGAGGCGCTCGCCCTGACCGGCGGCGACGAGGGCGAGCGTCTCCGCGGGCTCGCGCCGGCGGCGCGAGCGGCGATCGCGCGGCTTGCGGAGGTGGAGGCCACGCCGACGATGCGGATCCACGGTGATCTGCACGTCGGCCAGGTGCTCGCATGGGCGGGCGGGTACGCGATCGCCGACTTCGACGGCGATCCCCTCGCGCCGGCGCCCGAACGGAACGCCCGGGGCCCGATCGCCAGAGACGTCGCGTCGTTCGTCCGCTCCCTGGATCATCTCGGGAGGATCGCGCAGCGGAGGGATCCAGCCCGCGACGACCCGTCCCGCGACGACCGGGTCGAGGCGTGGATCGAGCAGGCGCGCCATCGCTTCCTCTCGGCCTACCGTGCCGGTCTCGGCCCGTCGCACGCCGGCCTCTTCGACGAGCGGCTCCTCGTGCCGCTCGAGGTCGCGCAGGCGTGTCACGAATACGTCTACGCGGCTCGCTATCTCCCTCGCTGGCTCTACGTGCCCGATCTCGCCCTACCCCGGCTCCTCGGCAGGATCGGGTCATGATCGCCGACGGGTTCATGCGGGACCTCGAGGCGAAGCCCGCCATGCTCCGAGCGCTGGCGGATACGCTCGCCGGCGATCCCTGGACCGGCCTGGAGAGGCCGGCCCGCGTCGTGTTCATCGGGATGGGCTCCTCGCGGTTCGCCGCGCTCGTCGCGGCGAGCCGGCTCCGGGTCGCGGGGATCCTCGCGATCGCCGAACGCGCGAGCGCGCGCGCCGGCCATCCGGGCGGTCCCGGCACCCTCGCGGTCGGTATCTCAGCGTCGGGGAAGACGGCCGAAACGGTCGAGGCACTCCGGCGGCATCGAGTGGCGGGGAGCCGCACCGTCGCGCTGACGAACGTGCTGGATTCGCCGCTGGCCGCGACGGGAGACAGCGTCGTGCCGCTTCGCGCCGGCGTCGAGGAGGGAGGGGTGGCGTGCCGGACCTATCAGCACACGGTCGCGTTGCTCCTCGGCCTCGAGGAACGGCTGATCGCCGGCGACGGCGCGACGACCGCCGGGCGCGTCCGCGCAGCCGCCGACGCCACCGAGGAGCTTCTGGCCTCCCGCGACGGGTGGCTCGCGGAGGCGGTCGACCTGCTCACCGCCACGCGACAGACGTTCGTCGTCGCGCCGGTCGAGCGGCTCGCGTCGGCCGAACAAGGAGCCCTCATGCTGCGCGAGGGGCCGCGCCTCACGGCGGACGCGTGCGAGACGGGCGACTGGCTGCACGTCGATGTGTACCTCACGAAGCCGCTGGACTACCGGGCGTTGCTGTTCGCCGGTTCCCGATTCGACGGGGAGCTGATGCGATGGATCCTCGAGCGAGGATCGACCCTCGTCGCGGTGGGAGGCGAGATCGCCGGCGCGCGGGCCACGATCCGCTACCGGGATGACGACGACGAGGTCGTGGCGCTGCTGGTCGAGGGGCTCGTGCCGGAGCTCGTCGCCGCCGACGTGTGGCGGTCGCACGGCTGACGCGTCGGCGAGGATCGTTCCGGCGTTAGGCTTCCGGCGCGATGGAGTCCCGCGCCGATGCGATCCGCATCCTCACGGAACAACGCCGGGAGGTGCTGGCGCTGCTCGGGGGGCTCACGGTTCGTACCCGAACCCGGGGTGGTCTCGGCGGTGGCGAGTGGTCGGCGAAGGATCTGTTGGGACATCTCGAGAGCTGGGAACGCCATGCGATCGAGGCCCTGGCCGCATGGGACAGGGGCGAACCGGCGCCGATCGACGCGGCGCTCCGCGCCGACGGCGTGCACGAGGTCAACCGCCGGGCGGTGGCGGCACAGGCGCGGCGCTCCTACGGGTCGATCGCCACGAGCGCCGCGGACACCCACATCGCGCTCATCGACGCGATCCGAGGGATCACCGACGAACGCTGGTCGACGCCGGCCTCTCCGCGTGGGCGAAAGCCGCTCGGCCACCGGCTCGGACAGATCCTCGTGGGCGCCGGCCCGTTCGCGCACGACCGGGCCCATCTGCGCGATCTGCGGTCGTTCGTCGAGGCGCACGGTCATCTCCCACAAGGGGAATGACGGAGGGCATTCGGCGGCGCGGGGCCTGCCCGGGCTCTGGGGCCTAGGGGACGATGACGACCGGCGTGCCGAGCTTCAGCTCGGCTTGAGCCGATCGAGCGTCCACTCGCTCACGCGCACGCACCCCGCCGACGCGTTCGTGCCGATCGTCGAGGGGGCGTTCGTGCCATGGATCGCGAGCTGGTCGCCTCCCGTCCACCCCGCGGGCAGGCGAGCTGGATCCCGGAGATCCCGAAGGCGGAAGTGCCATAGGAACTGCCGGCGGCGAAGGGCACGCGATCCGTGACGAAGTACTCGCCCGGGGGAGTGCGGCGAGCTCGACAGGCCGGTCGCGGCGGCCACGCGGAACACGACCTCACCGCGTTTCCACGCGGTCAGCCGATGGGCCGACACGTCGACCTTCACGGTCACCGCGGAGGTGTCCGTGGGGAGCCCGTCGAGCCGGACCCAGCCGTCGCGTCGGGGCCACACGTACGGGAGCTCGATCCTGCCCCAAGCGCCGCTCTTGCTGACTTCCTCGACCCAGGCCACGGTCGGCACCCCGTAGTAGCGGGATCGATCGGCGACCCGTCCCACCGTGTCAGCGCTCGACCAAGGGTTCTTCCGAGCCACGAGACCTCCGGCCGGCACATGGAGCAGCACGTGGGGCGCAGGAGCCGTCCGCGCTCGTTCGACGGCGTCTCCCGCCGAGTCTCGCTCATCATCGATCGGACCCGTGCGTGCGGCCTCGTTCGTGGCCGGTCCGATCGAGGTCGGGGCGCCGCTGGGCGGGGCGATCGACGCGTCCACCCCCTCGACCACCCGTGCGCCGGCGAGCCCCGCCGTATAGGGCGTGGCGACGGCGAGCAGGCCGGCGAGCGCCGCGGCCAGCGCCGAGGCACGCACGAAGTGCGGGATACGCTCCATGACTGCTCTATCGGCGTCATGCGCCGTTCCCCTGAGTCCCGCTCCCGCCGCATGGCCGGGGGACCCCCGTTCGGCGTAGGCTCAGCACCGGCGCCGGCATCGGGCTGATCGGCCGAAACGGTGTTCCGATCCGCCCTTCGGCGCCTTCGCCCAGCCTTCCGACTTCGCAGGAGGACCGAGGAGATGAGCGACGCCACCCACCGCACCGCCCTCGAGCTGGTCTCGCCCGGGAAAGGGATCCTCGCGGCCGACGAGTCCACCGGCACCATCGAGAAGCGGTTCGACACGATCGCCCTGGAGTCCACCGAAGAGAACCGCCGCCGCTACCGGGAGATGCTGTTCACGACTCCCGGCCTGCGCGAACACATCAGTGGCGTGATCCTGTTCGACGAGACGATCCGCCAGTCCACGTCCGACGGCGTGCCCTTCGTGAAGCTGATGGAGTCGGTCGGCGTGATCCCCGGGATCAAGGTCGACGCGGGAGTGAAGCCCCTCGCGAGGTTCCCGGGCGAGACGATCACCGAGGGGCTCGACGGGCTCCGGGAACGCCTGGACGCGTACGTGGCGCTCGGCGCTCGGTTCGCGAAGTGGCGGGCGACGATCGTGATCGGCGACGCCGCGCCGACCGACTTCGCGATCCAGGCGAACGCCCATGCGATGGCTCGTTACGCCGCGCTCTGCCAAGAGGCCGACCTCGTCCCGATCGTCGAGCCCGAGATCCTGATGGACGGCGACCACGATCTCGCCGCGTGCGAGGACGCCACCGGCCGAACGCTCGCCGCGCTGCATGAGCAGCTCGACGCCCATCGCGTCGATCGCGCCGGCACGCTGCTGAAGGTCAACATGGTGGTGCCGGGCAAGGGCAACGCCGCCCAGGTCGACGATCGCACGATCGCCGAGGCGACGCTTCGAACGCTGCTCGCCCATGTGCCGACCGAGTTCCCCGGCGTGGTCTTCCTGTCGGGCGGGATGTCCGACGAACAGGCGACGAGCCGCCTGAACGAGATGAACGTGCTCGGCGAGCAGCGGGGCGGACTCCCGTGGGCGCTCTCGTTCAGCTACGGGCGTGCGCTCCAGACGCCGTCGCTCGCCGCCTGGGGTGGCGACGACGCCAACGTCGAGGCCGCGCAGCGTTCCCTCGCTCACCGGGCGACGATGAACGGGCTCGCCCGCGACGGCCGCTACGACGCGTCGAAGGAGTCCGCAGCCTAGCTGCGTCAGGCCGACGCGAGGAGCGCGTCGATCTCCTCGAGCACCGAGCGCGCCCGCAATGGCTCGAGCACGACCCGGGCCGCGCGGAGCGCCGCTCGCCCTTCTTCGGTGCGACGAAGGGCGAGCAGGCACCGCCCTCGCCCGAGCAGGCATTGTCCGCGTTCGAGGACGAAGCCGAACGACTCCCATCCGTTCGCGGCGGCGGCGTAGGCGTCGGCGGCCTCCCCGAGCTCGCCGCGAGCCTCGGCCAGGACCGCCCGACTCGTGTCGATGCTGAGGCGTCGACGCATGACCGGCGGGCCGGGGTCCTGCGGCACCAAGGCCTCGGCTCCCTCGATGTCGCCGCACGCGACGAGGATCCGCGCGGCGATCGGGAGGAAGTGCACCCGGACGTCGGGCATCTCCGAGGAGACCTTCGCGTAGTCGTCGAGGTACGAGCGCGCCTCGGGGAGCCGGCCGCGCTGCCACGCGATCCACGCGCGGATGGTCAAGATGGTGGCCTTGAACTCGGGGTACTCCATCAGTTGCGCCGCCGACTCGATCTCGCCCACCACACGGTCGGCCGCGTGGAGCTCGCCGCGACGCGCGTGGACCCATGCCTTCCCCACGCGCGCCCACATGCCGACGGTGGACCGTACGCCGGCCGGGCTCGATCGGCCGACGCCGTCGCCGCTCGCGGGGTCCAGGGCGTCGTGCTCGCCCGTCGTCGCGGACCTGTCCCACGCGACGATCTCGTCGGCGACCGCGAGCAGACGATCCCATTGCCCGAGGTCGAAATACGATTCGAGCTGGGCCGACTTCGACCACATCACGTTGTGCACGAACCCCCGCCTCGCCGAGAACGACTCGTTCTCGAGCGCGATCTGCAGTGACGCGGCCGGACCCTCGCGCATCCACACCAGGTAGGCGAGGTTCGTCATGCCGACGCCGGCCTCTTCGGTGAGGTTCGCCCGTTTCGCGAGCCTGATCGAGGCACGCATGTCCTCGAGCCCTTCGGGCTCGCCGAGCTCGGCCCTCGCGCTGCCCCGATACCCGAGGGCCAGCACGACCGCATCGACGGGCTCATCGTCGATCGCGATCTCGAGCGCTCGCTCCGCCCACGTGCGCGCCTGGTCGTAGTCGCCGGCGATGAACCGTTGTCCCGACACGCGCGCGTACACGCCCACGAGCTCCGGCCCGGGTGGCAGCGCCTCGAGGGTCCGCACCGCCTCGTCGAAGAGCTCGTCGGCCTCGGTGAGGCGCCCCTGCAGCACGAGGGAGCGTGCGAGCATCGCCGTGAGCTCGCCCACGGCGAGCGTCTCGCCGGCAGCCCGCCGTCCCGCGATCGCCTCCCGATACCGCCGCTCCTCCTCGGTGAAGCGACCGACAACGCCGGCGACCGCCGCGGTCCGGGTGAGCGCGTCGAGCCGAGCGGGGTCCTCCGGAGCGAGCAGCTCGAGCGCCCGCTCGAGATAGGAGGCGGCGCCACCCGCGTCGAGCGGCGCCACGCGCTCGGCGGCGAGCAGCATCGCTCTCGCGGAGTCGGCCTTGAGGCCCGCGTCAGCCTGCCGGGTCAGCTCGAGGGCGGTCGTCAGGTGGTGCGCGATCTCTTCGGCGACGTCGGCGACCCGTTCGCCGGTCACCTCGCCGATCCACGCCGCGGCGCGGCGGTGCCGCTCGGCGCGCATCGCCTTCGGGATCTGCCGGTAGGCGACGTCTCGGATCACGTCGTGGCGGAAGGCGAACGCCGCCTCCCCCGGAAGCGTGGGGTCATCGAGCTGGCGGACGAGCTCGCGACGGAGCAGGAACGGCAGGCGCGCGTCGACCTCTTCGCGCTCTGCGCCCGCGACCGCCGCAAGGCCGCCTGGCCAGAAGACCTTGCCGAGCACGGCGGCGTCCTGCACGAGGGCCTTGAGCTCGGCGGGGAGGGCATCGAGCCTGGCGACGACGAGTGCCTCGAGCGATCCCGGCACGGGGATCTCGCCGACCCGGTCGCGCTCGAGCTCGCCTCGATCTCGGAGCATCCGGACGAACTCTCCGGCGAACAGCGGGTTCCCACCCGCACGTTCGAGGAGCGCCGCCTCGGTCGTCGGCGGAAGTTCCGCGCCTTCGAGGAGCGTGCCCAGCAACCCGCGACTCTCGTTCGCGTCCAACGGCGGCAGTCGCATCGCGGTGAGGTTGGGCAGCGGGGCCTCCCAGTCGGGATGCCGGTCGTCGAGCTCGGGACGCGCGGCGCACAGGAGCATGAGCGGCACGCCTTCGACCCGCATGGCGAGGGACGTGAGGAAGGCGAGCAGCGCCTCGTCGGCCCAGTGCAGGTCTTCGATCACGAGCACGGTTGGACCGTCGGCCGCGAGCGCGGTCAGGAACGCGCGCCACGCGGCGAACGTCTCGTGGCGGGGCGGGTTCTGTCTCGATCCAGGGAGCCCGACGAGCGGCGCGAGCAGCGTCGCCATCCAATCGCGCTGATCGTCGGGCACGCGGATGCCCGCGAGCGTCTCGTGGAGCTTGGCCTCGGCGACGTCGGGGGTGTCGGGATCGGCGATCCCCGCCTCGGCCTTGACGATCTCGCCCAACGCCCAGAAGCGGACGCCCTCACCGTAGGGGAGGCACCGACCGACGCGCCACCGTACGAGCTCCGGGATCTCGTCGAGGTAGTTCGAGAACTCCCGGATCAGGCGCGACTTCCCGACCCCGGCTTCACCCGTCACGAGGACGACTGGGATGCTCCGATCGGCGCCCGGCGCCGCGCTCCCGGCTCGCATCGAGAGACGGAACACCTGCCGCAGCAGCGCCGCCTCGGCGGTCCGTCCGATGAACGGGGTCAGTGACCGGTCGCGCAGACCCGCGCCGATCCGGCTCTTCGCGTGCAACGGCCGCCAGACCTCGAGGGGCTCGGCCTTGCCCTTGGCGGCGACCACCGGATGCGCCTCGTACACGAAGACGTGCGACGTTGCTCGGTAGGTGGCCCCGCCGACGAGGATGCCGTCGATGGGCGCCGCCGTCTGCAGCCGCGAGCCGGTGTTGACGACGTCGCCGGCGACGGAGCCCCCGAGCTGTTCGCCCGGGGTCGTCGACACGATCGTCTCGCCGGTGTTGACGCCGATCCGGACGTGCAGCTCGAGGCCCTGTCGCTGGTTGACGTCGGCGATCGAGTCAAGGATGCGCAGCGCCGCCCTGACCGCGCGTTCGGGATCGTCCTCGTGCGCGGTCGGTGCGCCGAAGGTGCCGAGGACGGCGTCGCCGATGAACTTCTCGACGGTGCCGCCGTGGTGCTCGATCTGGCGCACGACCTCGGCGTGGTAGGTGCTGAGCGTGGACTTGACCTCTTCGGGGTCGAGGCGCTCGGCGCGCGCGGTGAAGTCGACCAGGTCGCAGAAGACGACCGTAACGACCTTGCGCTCGTCCATGCCGCGCATGCCGATCGGGGCACCGCATCGCATGCAGAAGTTGGCCTCGCCCGGGTTCTCGGCGCCGCAGCGCAAGCAGGTCCGCACCGAGCGAGTGTAGGCGCGCGATCCCCGGACCCACTAAGGTCCGCGCCGTGCGATCCGAAGGAAGCGTCGCCAGGTTCCGCGACCGGAACGTGGTGGTCACGGGAGGCTCGAGCGGCATCGGCGCAGCGACCGTGCAGGCGTTCGTCGAGGAGGGCGCCCGGGTCGTGGCGGTGGCTCGGGACCGCGAGCGTCTCGAGCGGGTCCGCGCCGCGGCCCCGGAACGGATCTCGACCCTCGAGGCCGACCTCGCGACGCTCGAGGCCGCCGGCGCCGTGGTCGAGCGGGCCCTCGAGGTGCTCGGCCGGCTCGACGTCGTGGTGAACGCGGCCGGCGTCGCCCTCGACGGCACGGTGCTCGACACGAGCGACGAGGTGTGGCGGGCGACCATGGCCGTGAACCTCGACGCGGCGTTCGTGCTCAGCCGGGCGGCCTCCCGGCACATGGTCGACGCCGGGGGCGGCGTGATCGTGAACGTCGCTTCGGTGGACGGCATCGTGCCCGAGGCTCCGCTCGTGGCCTACAACGCGTCGAAGGCGGCCCTGATCAGCCTCACGCGAACCTTCGCACTCGAGCTCGGGCACCGAGGGATCCGCGTGAACGCGGTCGCACCCGGGGAGACGGTGACGGCGATGACCGAGGCCGACGTCGCGGATCCGGCGTTCCGCTCGGGGTACCTGCCGCGCATCCCGATGCACCGCTTCGCCGAAGCCGGGGAGATCGCGGCGCCGATCCTGTTCCTCGCGTCGGAGGAGGCGTCGTTCGTGAACGGGGCCACCCTCGTGGTGGACGGAGGTCAGCTCGCGGGCTCCTGGTACTACCCGTCGGAGCGACCCGAGCCGAACGGCCGCCAGGGCGACCGTGAGGAGGTCCGGCCGTGAAGCTCCTCGTGATCGGTGGCACCGAGTTCGTCGGGAGGGCGTTCGTCGAAGACGCCGCCGCGCGCGGGCACGACGTGACGATCTTCCACCGGGGGCTGCGCGAGCCCTCCGACCTCGTCGTTCCCAACCTCGCGCCCCCTCGGCACGTGCACGGCGATCGCGACGGTGGGCTCGGCGCGCTCGGCGACGAGTCGTTCGACGCCGTCCTCGATACCTGTGGCTATGTGCCGCGGATCGTCGAGGCCTCGGCCCGCGCGCTCGCCGGCCGCGCCGGTCGCTACCTCTTCGTCTCGACGTCGTCGGCCTATCCCGACGACGTGGCGCCCGGCGCCAACGAGGACTCGCCGATCCATCCGCCCCCGTACCCCGACACCGAGGAGGTCACGGACGAGAGCTACGGTCCGCTGAAGGTGGGCTGCGAGCTCGCGGTGCACGCGGCGTTCGGTGAGGGCGCGGTCGTCGTTCGGCCCGGCTACATCGTCGGTCCGCACGACCCGACCGAGCGCTTCGTCTCGTGGCTCCGCCGGGCCGCGGCGGGCCGCCCGATCGCCGCGCCGGGTCCTCCGGACGAGCCCCTCCAGGTCGTCGACGTCCGCGACCTGGCGGCGTTCATGGTCGACCTGCTCGAGCGCGGAACGGCGGGCACGTTCGGGGTCTTCGGCCCGGGCGAGCCGATCTCGACGAGGATCATGCTCGAGACGGCGATCGCGGAAGCGCGGGCCCCGACGACCCTCGTGTGGGCCGATCGTGACGTCGCGCTCGCGGTCGGCGATGAGAAGGAGCGGTATCGACTCTTCCCCATGTGGCACCCCGAATATCCGGGGGTCAACCGGTTCGACGTCTCGCGAGCGATCGCCGCCGGGCTCCGCCACCGCCCGTTCGCCGAGACGGTCCGCGACACGATCGCATGGGACCGCGCCCGGCCGCAGGCGCCGCTCCCGTTCGGACCGACCCCCGACGAGGAGCGCGAGCTCCTCGCCGCGTGGCGCGACTGACCCCCGCCCGATCGACGAGCCCGATCGACGAGCCCGATCGGCCGATCGGCTACGTCGCCAGCAAGCCGTCGAGCGCGTCGGTCAGTGCGGGTCCGTCGAGGTCGTAGGGCACGACCTCGCCGGTGCCGTCGTCGTTCAGCAGGTACCACGAGCCCTGGAAGGAAACGCCGAAGGGCGTCCAGAGCGAGCCGTCCTCGCTGACGACGTTGTCGAAGGGGATGTCGAAGGCGTCGACGAACCCTTGCATCGCCGCCGGGGCGGCGAGGCCGGCCATGCCGACGATCGCGAGCTCGTCGCCGTGATCCTGCTCGTAGCGCCGCGCGACCTGCGCGACGTCAGGCGCGGTGGCCTGACACCGGCTTCACCACGGTGCCCAGAACCAGAAGGCGACGTCTTTGCCCGCGAGATCTTCACCCCGGAGCGTGCCGCCACCCAGGAGAGGGCCTTCGAATGCGAGCACCTGGGGGAGCTCGGCGGGCGACACCGACGCGCCGGGCTTGTGGCTCGCACCTCCGCCGGGCTCACCGGTCGACGATGCGGGCGCCGCGGATCCCCCGGCGCCGCCGCACGCCGCACCGACGACCGCCACCGTGGCGAGCAACGACAGGAGGATCCTGCGGGCGGGCATCGACGTTCGCGCGGGCATCGGCTCGAGCTTACTCGCAGCCTTTCGGAAGGTGACGCTTCGGGCCGCCCGCCGGAGCTCAACGACGTTCGCGATGTCTAGACTGCGGCGCGCATGCCCTCGACGATCGAGCAGCTCGACCGCCGCTTCTATCCGGGCTACGTCGACGAGCACGCCCGGTTCGATCGCCTGATCCGGCGCCACCTCCATCCCGCCGCGGCCGTGCTCGATGCGGGCGCGGGTCGCGGTGTGATGTACCCCTACGACTACCGTGCGGTCGTCGCGCGGATGGCCGGCGCCGATACCGATCCCGCGGTGCTCGAGAACGCCAACCTCACCGACGCCGCCGTCGCGGACCTCGCGTCACTCCCGTACGGCGACGGGGAGTTCGACCTGGTCTTCTCGAAGTATGTCTTCGAACATCTCGATCGACCGATGGCCGTGATGCGAGAGCTCCGGCGGGTCCTGAAGCCCGGCGGGCATCTGCTCCTGCACACACCGAACCGGTGGCACTACGTCGCGATGTTCGCGACGTTCACGCCGACCCGCTTCCACGTGTGGTTCAACGAGAAGCGCGGGCGCGTCGAGGCCGACACGTTCCCGACGCGCTACCGGGCGAACGACCGAGCGACGTTGGACCGGCTTGCCGCCGGGTCGCGGTTCCGGCTGGTGGACCTCGAGCTGATCGAGACGAAACCGGACTACCTGTACTTCCATCCGTGGGCCTACCGCGCGGGCATCGCGTACGAACGGCTCGTGAACCGCTTCGGCGGGCTGGCGCGTTTCCGCGTGCAGTTGCTGGCCGACCTCGAGGCCGTCTGAGCGTCCTCCCTAGGCGAGGTCCCGCGGGACCGTGCGCTCCCAGCGACGCGTCGCGATCGTCTCGCCGTTCTCCTGGACCTCGAGCTCGAGCTCGAGGTACCACGTGGTCGCGTCACTGCGGAGCGTCCCCTTCGACTCCGTACGCGCGGTGACCTCGGGCCATGCGAGCTCATAGACCGTGCCGCCGGTCGCGCGGGCCGTGCCGGGCTCGTCGATCGACACGACGATCTCACCTCCGTAGTGATCCTCGTAGCCGATGTCGCGGGCCGCCCCTCCGCGCACACCGCCGTGGTCGATCGTCACGCGACGTTCCCGCGCGAGGACGTCCTCGGTGATGGTCCACGTCACGTGGGAGGGGTGGTGGGCGTCGGGCTCACCCGGGGCGAATCTCGGCGCCGGCGCCACGGGCGGCCCGGCGAGCACGGGCAGCACGAGCGAGGAGCTCCCGGCGTCGATCGTCAGGGTGCACGCATGCGGCGGCGGCCAGCTCGAGGGGAAGTCGCTGCCGGCGAGATCGAGCCGGACGCGATGCCCCGGCTCCCAGATCCACGAGGTCGCGTCGAGCTCGATCGACACGCGCATCGGCTCGTCCGGGGTCAAGGCCCGAGGCTCGTCGTGACCGTCGCGATGCGTGAGGTTCAAGATGCCGCGCGTGACGAGCGCCGACTCGCCGTCGGGGAACACGTCGCAGAGCTTCGCCGAGACGAACGCGACCGGCGCGTCGACGGCGACCCGCAACTCGACCCGAGGGTGCCCCATGATCTCGAGTGGCGCCTCGAGGACCGGCCAGTCGAACACGATCGAGAAGGCCTCGTCGGGCCGCTGGTCCCAGGGCTCGCCGAACGGCAGGTCGGCCGCGCACCAGATCGATCCGGTGACCCCGACGTCGCCGCGGACGCGGAGCTGATGCCCCCCGTGGCCGTCGCTCACGTGTCTCGCCGTCGCACCGGCGAGGCCCCGCCGGTCCTCGTGGAGCCGCGCGGGCGGCCAGGCCGGCTCGGCGCGCCACTCGCCCTCGTAGGCGTCGAGGTCGGCGCGCGGACGCGTGGAGCGGCGCACGAAGATCGAGATCGGCGCCTCGCGATCGACCTCGTTGTCGTCACCCCTGAGCCACCGGTGCCACCAGCGGATCATCTCGGGGACGTGATCGATCCGCGGCCCAGGCATCGAGAAGCGCGGGCTCATGTGGCTCCACGGCCCGAAGAGGAGTCGCTTCGGCCCTCGCAGGCGTTCGAACCCGCGGAACGCCATGTTGTGGTAGCCGTCCGCGTGGCCCGCGATGATCATCGTGGCGGCCTCGATCTGCTCGTACCCGTCGAAGTACACGGAGCCGTGACGCCAGTACTCGTCCTCGCGCTGGTGCTCGAGCCATGGCAGGAACCACGGCTCGGTGGCCTCGATCCGTCGAAGCCATTCCTCACGCCAGCCGTCCCCGAACACGCTCGGCACCGGCGGGAGGGCGTTCATCGCGACCATGAGCATCGGGTAGTCGAGGAAGTCGATCCCCCGCATCACGCCGCCGCCGTAGTGCACGTCGTCGGTGAATCGACGATCCGTCGCGTAGATCGGGATGATCGCCTTCAGCGCCGGGGGTCGCAGGGCGGCGACCTGGAGCGAGTTGAAGCCCGAATACGACGTGCCGAACATCCCGACGTTGCCGTTGGACCAGGGCTGGTCCGCGAGCCACGCGATCGTCGCGAGGTGGTCCTGCAGCTCCCGTGGCGTGTACTCGTCCGGGGCGACATCCCCGCTCGATCCGGTGCCGCGCACGTCGGCCCTGCACACCGCGAGGCCACCCTCGTCGCACAACCGCCGGTACAGGGCCGACGCGTCGCTCACGTCGTCCTTGCGGTAGGGGCGCGCTTCGAACACGACCGGCCAGGGTGGCCCGGCGGGCGCTCCCTCGTCGGGCAGATGGAGGGTCAAGGCGATCCTCACGCCGTCATCCATCGTGAGGAACGTGCGTTTGTCGGGCATCGCTACCTCTTTCGGTGTGTGGGACCGGTCCGGGCGCTACAGGCGGAAGCTCGCCACGTCGGTCGTGTCGGTCTCGAGGCCGCGTCGGCGTCCGAGCGATCGCATCCCGGCGGTGCCGAGACCGATCGCGCCGAGCGACATCACGAGCATCAAGGTCGCCGTCGCGTTCAGGGCAGGGTTCGGTGCGGTCCGGCCGGCGCTGTAGATCAGCATCGGCACGGTCTGCGTCTTGAGGTCGGTGGCGAGGAACTGGCTCGTGACGAAGTCGTCGATCGACAGCGCGAACACGATCGTGAACGCCGCGAAGATCGCGGGGGAGAGCACCGGGAGCAGCGCACGCCGGAGCGCCTGCAGCGGCGGCGCGCCGAGATCCATCGCCGCCTCCTCGAGCTCCGGCCCCACGCCGAAGATCCGGCCGCGCAGCACGACGACGACGTAGGGGATCGACCAGGTCACGTGACCGACGATCTGCCCGCTCGTGCCGGGGGTCGGGAACGGGTAGAGGTGGACGAGCGCGAAGAACAAACCCGTGGCGAGCACGATCTCGGGGGTGACGAGCGGCAGCAGCATCAGGTAGTTCGATGCGCCGGCGCCGCGGCCGCGCCAGCGGGCGAGCCCGAGCGCGAGCGCGATCCCGATCGGCGTCGCGATCGCCATCGTCGCGATCGCGAGCACGAGGCTCTGACGGATCGCGCTCACGAGCGTCGGATCGTGCAGCAACGAGAGATCGGGATCGTGGATCCACCACCGGAGCGAAGAGCCCTGCCAGACGCTGCGCGAGCGGCCTGCGTTGAACGAGAACCCGATCGCGATCACGATCGGCACGATCGCCCAGGCGATGTACGTCCACGTCCACAGCGACAAGAACCGGTGCTGCCGCCACGGGTTCGCCAGCCAGCCGCGCACGCTCACGCCCGCGCCGCCTCCTGGGTGCTCCGCGCAGTCGAGACGATGTAGTAGAGCGTGAGGATCGAGACGAAGATCGCGAGCAACGTCACCAGCGCGGCGCCGCGGGACTGCGCGTAGCCGAACGTGGTCTCGAGCAGGAGCGACTGGATCGCGTTGCCGATCATCGATGTCTCCGGACGCCCGCTCGAGAGCAGATAGGCGGTGTAGAAGTCACCGAACATCGGCAGCATGATGATCGCGACGCCTGCGAGGATCCCCTGTTTCGACAGGGGCAGCGTGATCCGCACGAACGTGCCGAACGAGCTCGCGCCGAGGTCCCAAGCCGCCTCGAGGTACGACGAGCTGATCCGATCGAGCGACGCGTACAGCGGCAGGATCAGGAACGGCACGTAGCCATACACGAGCCCGAGGATCACCGTGATGCTCTTGCCCTCGAGCCAGGGGTACGGGTCCTGCAAGATCCCCAGGCCCATCAGGACCCGGTTCACGAGACCCTCTTCGTTCAGGAGGCCCACCCACGCGAGCATCCGCATCAGGTAGCTGATCCAGAAAGGCAAGACGAGGAGGGCAAGTACGACGCCGCGGAGCCGCCCCTGGAGCCGGGCGACGTGGTAGGCCACCGGATAGCCGACGAACACGCATAAAACGACCGCCGAGAACACGTAGCGGAGCGTCCGGATCATCACGCCGTGGTACACGCCGTCGCTCGCGAGCACCTGCTCCGTGACGTAGCGGAACGACGCGCGGTCCCAATACGCGGGGTTCCACCGGGGGACGGCGAGTCCGGTCGCCGGGTCGAGCGACCCTCCCGCCATCGACACGATCGCGTAGAACGGCACGACGAAGAGAAGGACCAGCCACAACACACCCGGGAGGGACGACCATTTCCAGAACCCGCGCGGGTACAGCATGGTGAGCGAGTTGCCCTCGGAACGAACCCGGCGCTTTCGTGCCATGCCGCGCGGAACCTAGCACCCCGTGGGCGAGAAGGCTCCGCACCTTCGGTCACCGAGGTTGGCCCCTTGTTGCCTTGACAGAGGTGGACCTGGCCGGTACACCCGGCGCAGCAGAGAGACCGGACATCCAGCAGCCCGCCGACCCGCCCATCGATCCGCGGTGGCAGCTGCACGATACGAGGGGGTTCTCGCATGGCGCATCCGAAGGAACGACCGGACTATTCGCGGCGGGAGTTCCTGCGCCGCGCGGCCGCGGCCGGTATCGCGCTCCCGAGCATGGCCGCGATCCTCGCCGCGTGCCAGGACAGCTCGAACCCGACGCCGGGGGCCTCGCCGTCCGACGGCGGCGTGTCGGGCGTGATCGCCTCGCCCGACAAGCCGGTCGAGCTGCCCCTCTACGACGACATCCCGGCGATCGCCGACGGGCTGTCGCCCGAGGCCGGGCCCCTGCGCGTCTACAACTGGAACGACTACATCTACAAGAAGGTGATCAAGGAGTTCCAGGATGAGTTCGACGTCGAGATCGAGTTCACGCAGTTCACGGGCATGGCCGAGGCGATGAACAAGGTCCAGAACAAGACGATCCAGTGGGACCTGTTCTTCCCGACGATCGAGAACGTCGGGAAGCTCGTCGCCGCCAAGCGTCTGCAACCCTGGAATCGCACCTACACGCCCGAGACCGCCAACATCTGGCCGTCGCTGCTCGACCCCTGGTACGACCGCGGCGGGCACTACACGCTGCCCTACCTCACCTGGAAGACCGGGATCGGCTACCGGAGCGACTTCGTCGAAGACCCGGCCACGTACGACATGCCGTTCGACGTCTTCTGGGATACGAAGTACGAAGGCAAGGTCGGCGTGCTCGACGAGTACCGCGAGACGATCGGCATGGCGCTGCTCCGCAACGGAGGAACGGACTTCAACTCCACCGATCCCGCCGAGCTCGAAACCGCGACGGATTCGCTCATCGAGCTGATCGAGACCGTGAACGTCGTGATCGGGCCTGCCGACTACCAGTTGCTCGCGGAGGGCACCTCGCACGTCCGCTATTCGTGGTCCGGGAACATGAACTACGCGCAGTGGTACCTGCCCAAGGACGTCAGCACCGACGTGCTGGGGTACTACTACCCGCCGGAGGGCGGGTGGGAGGTCGCGAACGACACGATCGTGATCAACAAGGACGCCGAGAGCCCGGTGCTCGCGCACGTGTTCATCGACTTCCTGATGCGACGAGACGTCGCGCTCACGAACTTCGGCTACGAGGGCTTCCAGCCGCCGTTGGTCGGCGTGGATCGCGCCACCTTCCTCGAAGCCGGGTACATCCCCGAGACCTTGGAGAACACGCTCGTGGCGGAGGAGGACTTCGCCCAGGGTCAGCCGGTCTTGCCGCTGACGCCCGAGGCCGACCAGCTCTACCAGGACGAGTGGGCGCGGTTCAAGGCGGGCGCCGCGTAAGGGAGCGTCGAGGACCTTCCGCGCATCGAACCGCTGGGTTCGACGGGGCCCCGGCCGCAGGCCGGGGCCTCGTGCGTGTAGGCTCGCCGGTCGTGCCCATCCGCGACGATCTCCGCAACGTGGCCATCGTGGCGCACGTCGATCACGGCAAGACCACGCTGGTCGACGCGATGCTCTGGCAGTCCGGGGCTTTCCGCGCCAACCAGGACGTGGCCGAGCGCGTCATGGACTCGATGGATCTCGAGCGCGAGAAGGGCATCACGATCCTCGCCAAGAACACCGCCGTGCGCCACGGCGGCGTGAAGATCAACATCGTCGATACCCCCGGACACGCCGACTTCGGCGGCGAGGTCGAGCGGGCGCTCACCATGGTCGACGGCGTCCTCCTGCTCGTCGACGCGAGCGAGGGCCCCCTGCCGCAAACCCGGTTCGTGCTGCGCAAGGCGCTCGAGTCGCGCCTGCCCGCCGTCCTCGTCGTGAACAAGGTGGATCGGCAGGACGCCCGTCCCGCCGAGGTCGTGCACGAGGTCGAGGAGCTCTTCCTCGATCTCGACGCCGACGAGCACCAGATCGATTTCCCGATCCTGTTCGCGAACGCGCGAGACGGGCATTGCGGCCCGGCCCCTGACGCGCTCGAGCCGACGCTCGAGCCGCTCTTCGAGACGCTGCTCGCCCGGATCCCGGCGCCGACCTACGACGAGGACCATCCCCTCCAGGCGCTCGTGACGAACCTCGACGCCTCGCCGTACCTCGGTCGGCTGGCGCTCTGCCGGGTCCGCCACGGCACGATCCGACGCGGTCAGGCGGCGGCGTGGTGCCGGGCCGACGGCACCGTCCAGCAGGTCAAGATCGGCGAGCTGTATGTGACCGAGAACCTCGATCGCGTGGACGCCGACGAGGCGGGGCCGGGCGAGATCATCGCCGTCGCCGGCATCCCCGAGATCACGATCGGCGAGACTCTTGCAGACCCCGACGACCCGAGGCCGCTGCCGGTCACGAGCGTCGACGAGCCGTCGCTGTCGGTCACGATCGGCATCAACACGTCGCCGCTCAGCGGCCAGGACGGCGCCAAGGTGACGGCCCGGCTCCTCAAGTCGCGTTTGGACCAGGAGGTGATCGGCAACGTGTCGATCCGCGTCCTCGACACCGAACGTCCCGAGCTCTGGGAGGTGCAGGGTCGCGGGGAGCTCCAGCTCGCGGTGCTCGTCGAGATGATGCGCCGCGAGGGCTTCGAGCTGACGGTCGGCAAACCGCAGGTCGTGACGAAGACGATCGACGGCAAGCTCCACGAGCCCATGGAGCGCGTCGCGATCGACGCGCCCGAGGACTTCCTGGGCGTGCTCAGCCAGCTGCTTGCGCTGCGCAAGGGGCGCATGGAGCAGATGGTGAACCACGGCACGGGGTGGATCCGGATGGAGTACATCGTGCCGGCTCGAGGGCTGATCGGGTTCCGGACCGAGTTCCTCACCGAGACGCGGGGCACGGGCCAGCTCCACCACGTGTTCGACGGCTACGAGCCGTGGCACGGCGAGCTGCGGACCCGACCGAGCGGCTCGCTCGTCGCCGACCGGCGGAGCATGACCACGCAGTTCGCCCTGCTGAACCTCCAGGAGCGCGGGGTGCTCTTCGTGGGGCCGGGGGAGGAGGTCTACGAAGGCATGATCGTCGGGGAGAACGCCCGCGCCGAAGACATGGACGTGAACCCCACGAAGGAGAAGCACCTCACCAACATGCGCAAGGCCAACGCCGAGGAACTCGTGCGGCTGATCCCCAAGACCCAGCTCTCCCTCGAGCAGGCCCTGGAGTTCATCCGCGAGGACGAGTGCGTCGAGGTGACGCCCAACCGCGTTCGCCTGCGGAAGGTCCTGCTGCCGCAGCAGGACCGGGTCCGCGCGTCACGCCGCGGCCGCCCCCCCAAAGACGCCTGAGTTGCGGTCGGCCCTGTGCCGGAAGACCTTCGATCGACGAAGCAACGCACGTCTAGGACGCCCCCGAGCCCGCGCGCTCGCCGATCTCCTTCACGGTGCGCAGCACCGTCTCGCCGATGTCGGCGGGGTTGCGCGCGGTGTGATGGCCGAGCGCCTCGATCGCGTCGAGCTTCGCCGTCGCCGTGTCGCTGTCGCCGGCGATCACCGCGCCCGCGTGCCCCATGCGTCGCCCCCGCGGCGCCGACACGCCGGCGATGAAACACACCAGCGGCTTCGACATGTACTGTGCCGCCCAGCGGGCCGCCTCGACCTCCTGCTGGCCGCCGATCTCGCCGATCATCACGACCACGTCGGTCTCGTCGTCGTTCTCGAAGGCCTGCAGCACGGTCTTGAAATCGGTGCCGTTCACCGGGTCGCCGCCGATGCCCACGCACGTCGACTGGCCGAGCCCGAGCTTCGTCATCTGTGAGACGGCCTCGTAGTTCAGCGTGCCGCTCCGCGAGATGACGCCGATCCGGCCCTTCGAATAGATGTGGCTCGGCATGATGCCGACCTTGCATTCGCCCGGCGTGATGATGCCGGGGGAGTTCGGTCCGATGATCGTCGTCGAGCGACCGGCGAGGTACCGCTTCACGCGGACCATGTCTTGGACCGGAACGCCGTCGGCGATGATCACCGCCACCTCGACGCCGCATTCGACCGCCTCGTAGAGCGAGTCGATCGCGACCTGCGGCGGCACGAACACGCCGCTCACGGTGGCGCCGGTCTCTCGGACCGCCTCCTCGACGCTGTTGAACACGGGGAGGCCGAGGTGGGTCGACCCGCCTTTGCCGGGCGTGACGCCGCCGACCACCTGCGTGCCGTGGGCCATGGCCTCCTCGGCGTGGAACGTGGCGTGCTGCCCGGTGAAGCCCTGGATGATGACCTTCGACTGCCGATCCACGAAGACGCTCACGCGTGGACCTCCTGCGTCCGAGCGGTGGCATGTGCCGCGCCCACCGCTTTCGCGGCTGCGTCGTCGAGATCGTCTGCCTGGATCAGGTCGAGCCCGCTCTCGTCGAGGATCGCTCGGCCCTCGTCGACGTTCGTGCCGGCCAGCCGAACGATCACCGGGACCCGGATCTCCTGATCCCGCGTCGCTTGCACGACGCCCTGGGCGATCCAGTCGCACCGGTTGATGCCGGCGAAGATGTTCACGAGGATCGCCTGCACGTTCGGGTCCTTCATCACGATCCGGAACGCGTTCGCGACCTTCTCGGGCGAGGCGCCGCCGCCGACGTCGAGGAAGTTCGCGGGACGTCCGCCGTGGACGACGATCGCGTCCATCGTGCCCATCGCGAGGCCGGCGCCGTTCACGATGCACCCCACCGAACCGTCGAGCGCGATGTAGTTGAGGCCGTGACCGCTCGCCTCGACCTCCTTCGGGTCCTCCTCGTCGAAGTCCCGGAGCTCGGCGACCGCTCCCTGTCGGAACAGCGCGTTCTCGTCGAAGCTCATCTTCGCGTCGAGCGCCACGAGCTCGCCGTCCTCGGTCTCGATGAAGGGGTTGATCTCGAGCAGCAGACCGTCGAGGTCGCGGAACAGCCGGTACATCCGCTTCAGCAGTCGCGTGAACGAGGTCGTGCGGTTGCCGAGGCCGATCGCGGTCGCGACCTTCCGGCACTGGAAGTCGAGGAGCCCGACGCCGGGGTCCACGTACTCCTTGTGGATCGCGTCGGGGTTCGCCGCCGCCACCTCCTCGATGTCGACACCGCCCTGCGCGCTCGCGATGACCACGATCCGCTGCGAGTCGCGGTCCACGATCAGCGACAGGTAGAACTCGCGCTCGATCCGCGACGCCCGTTCGACGAGCACGCGATGCACGATCTGGCCCTCCGTGCCGGTCTGCGCCGTGACGAGCGTCGACCCGAGCATCTGATCGGCGATCTGGGCGATCTTCGCGGGCGTGTTCCCGATCTTGACCCCGCCGGCCTTCCCGCGGCCTCCCGCGTGGATCTGCGCCTTCACGACCCATCGGGTCCCGCCGAGCTCCTCGGCCACGCGGGCGGCGGCCTTCGACGTGTAGACCACCTCGCCGCGCGGCGTCGTCACGCGGTGGCTGCGCAGCAGTTGTTTCGCCTGGTACTCGTGGATGTTCATCCATCACCTCCGCGGGCCCGAAGGCGGGTCCCCGCTCAGGCGCGATCGTCTGCGATCGCGCGATCCGGTTCGGTCGCGGCCCGTCAGCGGGCGCGCATCTGCTCGACCTTGCGCATCAGGTTGGCCGCCATGCGGATCGAGGCGGCGTCGATCAGGCGGCCGTCGAGCGACACCGCCCCCTGTCCTTCTTTCGCGGCCTCCTCCATCGCCTGGAGGATCCGTTCGGCGCGGTCGACCTCGGCGTCGCTCGGCGTGAAGACCTCGTTCGCGAGCGCGACCTGCGACGGATGGATCGCCCACTTGCCCTCGCACCCGAGCGCGGCCGCCCGCCGGGCCGCCGAGCGATACCCGTCGGCGTCTTCGTAGTCCCCGAACGGCCCGTCGATCGGGCGGAGCCCCTCGGCGCGGCACGCGGCGACCATCCGGGAGATGCCGAAATGCCACTGATCGCCCCAATGGATCGCGCGTGAACCGTCGGCCGCGGGGTCGGTCAACACCGAGTAGTCGGGGTTCGCGCCGCCGATGTTCGTCGTGCGCGCCTGGACGCTCGCCGCGTAGTCCGCGACGCCGAACACCATCGCTTCGAGGCGGTCGGGCCGAGCCCTCGCGATCGCCTCGACGTTCGCCATGCCGCGCGCCGTCTCGATGAGGATATGGATCCCGATCCGGCCGGGCTCCCAGCCGTTGCGCTGTTCGATCTGGTCCACCAGCGTCGCGACGAACTCGACGTCGCTCGGCGCGCCGACCTTGGGGACCAGCAGCGTGTCGAGCACCTCGCCCCTGGCCTCGACGACGTCGACCACGTCCCGGTAGCACCAGTGGGTGTCGAGGCCGTTGATGCGGACGCTCACGGCGCAGCCGGACCAGTCGTGGGCGCCGAGCCCCTCGATCACGTTGGCTCGCGCCCGCTCCTTGTCGTCGGGCGCCACCGCGTCCTCGAGGTCGAGGAACACGACGTCGGCGCCGAGGGTGGGCGCCTTCTCGATCGCCCGGAGGTTCGTGCCGGGAACCGCGAGCTCGCTGCGATGCAGGCGCGCCGTGTCCGTCATGGGCCGCTCAGCGGGGGAGCACCGCGTCGAAGGCGGCGAGCACCCGGTCGGCGGTCTCGCGGTTCGCGTTCACGCCCATCAGACCGACCCGCCAGATCGGCGGCGCCGTGGGGCCGAGACCGCCGCCGACCTCGATCCCGTGCTCGCGCAGGATCCGCGTCTGGACCTGCTTGCCGTCGACGCCCTCGGGCACGTCGACCGCCGACAGTTCCCAGAGCTGATGGTCGGGGTCCGACAGGAACGTGTATCCACGCTCGCGCATCTGCTGCTGGAAGTAGCGACCGGCATCTTCATGGCGAGCCCATCGCCGATCGAGGCCCTCCTCGAGGGAGAGCCGGATGCCCTCGTACAGCGCGTAGTACTGCAGGATCGGCATCGTGTGGTGGTAGGTCATCGGACGCTCGACCCAGTACTTCTCGAGGGCGTCGATGTCGAACTGAATATGACACGGGCGCCTTGCGCGCACGGATCTTCTCGAGCGCGCGCGTGCTCACGCTGAACGGCGAGAGCCCCGGTGGGCATCCGAGTGACTTCTGGGAGCACGAATACGCGTAGTCGATCGCCCACTCGTTCGGGGAGATCTCCTCGCCCCCGAGCGAGGTCACGCAGTCGACGAGGAGCATCGCGTCGGGCGCGTGCTCGCGGACGAGCGCGCCGAGCTCGGGCACCGGGTAGCGAACGCCGGTCGACGTCTCGGCGTGCACGACCCCCACGAGCGTGGTGTCGGGGTTCGCGCGCAGGGCCTCCTCGACGCGATCCAGGGGCACGATCTGGCCGAGCGGTGCGGTGAGCTCGACCAGATCGGTCTGGGCGCGCCTGCGCCATCTCGGCGATCCTGGCGCCGAAGAACCCCGCGTGGATCACGATCACCTTGTCGCCGGGCTCGGTCAGGTTCTCGAGGCCGGCCTCCATCCCGCTCGTGCCGCTCGCGCTGAGGCAGAGCGACAGACCGTCGGGTCGGCGCCATAGCGCCTTCAGCCCCTCGACGAGCTCGAGGAGCAGGTCCCAGAAATCGGGGTCGAGGTGCCCGTTCATCGGCAGTCGCATCGCCTCGAGCACCTTCGGATGCACGTTCGAAGGGCCCGGGACCGCACAGCAGCCGGTCGCCGGGGTCGAGGGCGGGGATGCCGTGGCGAGCGTGTCGCTCATCGTCGTGACCTCCTGGAGCATGCCCACAGGCACGGACCGCACACGGCCGGGCCCGGGGAAACGTTTTGAACGTCCGTTCAAAGACGGGGGCCGAGTATAGGCGACTCCTCGGGGGCTCCGATAGTCGCCGACGCCTGCACCCGGGTCGGAGTCAGCCGGTGTTCTGCAGTCCGGCGGCGACGCCGCTGATCGTGGCCTGCACGAGCCGTTCGGTGCGCGGCGCGGCCGGCTCATCGAGGAAGCGAACCTGCAGGAACGACAGGGCGTCGACGTAGGCGTTCCGCAACTCGATCGCGCCGCTGGAGCTCGGGCTTCGCGCGTCGAGCACCCGCTCGGCTCCGGTCACGGCGAGCACCAGCTCGGTGGTCCGCTCGAGCTCCGTCACGGATCGCGGCGGCAGAGCTCGGCGTCGGCCCCCGCGGGCCAGGTAGAGGTCGGCGATCGCGCGGGTCCGCCTTCGCGAGCGAGAGCTCGGCGTTCTCGAGCAACGTGGCGAAGAACGGCCACTCTCGGGCCATCGCGCCGCAGGCGTCCGAGTCCGCCGCGCGCGGCGCCACCGCCTCGAGACCCGGCGCCGAGCCCGTACCAGCCCGTGAGGTTCACGCGGCTCTGCCCCCAGGCGAACACCCACGGGATCGCGCGGAGCTCGTCGAGGTCACGTCGCCGCGTCCGGCCCGCGAGACCGGGCGCGAGGCGATCGGCAGCGTGCCGATCTGCGCGATCGGGCGTGACCCGCCGGAAGAACTCGACGAACCGTCCGGTCGCCCACGAGCCGCTCGTAGGCGTCGCGACGAGGCTCGCTGCCATCGCCGCGATCTCGTCGGCGAACGCGTCGGCCGGGTCGGGCTCCTCGGTCCCGGGCGCGCCCGCAGCACGGCGCTCGTGAGCTGCTCGAGATGGCGCTCGCGCGAGCGCGCGTTGCCGTAGCGCTGCGAACGCCACCTCGCCCTGCTCCGTCACCTTGAACCGGCCGTCCACCGAGCCCGGCGGCTGCGCCGAGGATCGCGCGGCTCGCCGGGCCGCCGCCTCGGCCGAGCGCGCCGCCGCGGCCGTGGAAGATCGTGAGCCGCAGCCGCGCTCGCGTCGCCCACGCCGCCATGGCTCCGCTGCGCCGCGTACAGCTGGAGGTTGGCGGCGAGCATGCCGACCTCTTTCGCGGAGTCGGAGTACCCGACCATGACCTCGATCTCGCCGCCGCGCTGCCGCACGCGGCGCGAACGCCGGGCAGCGCGATCCAGTCCTCCAGGATCGTCGTCGCGCGTCGTGAGCTCGCGCGCGACTCCAGCAGCGGCACCGGCGCGACGTCGGCGGGGCCTCCGGCACGGCGAGCGCGCGCCAGCGCCAGGACGCCGGCGAGGTCCGCGGCCGACCGCGTGAAGCTCACGATCACCCGATCGCACGCTGCGAGGCCGAGGCGCGACTGGATGTCGGCGATCGCGCGGAACGTCGCGAGCACCTCGCGCGCGACGCGGCTCTTTGCACGGATCGGGGCCACCTCGCGTGCGCGCGCGAGGCGGTCGAGAGCCGAGCGTCGCCGGCGTCGGGCGCAGCTCGCCGGATCGCCTCGGCGTGCACGTCGGCGTGCTGGCGGACCTCCATCGACGGCCAGATGGAAGCCGAACGTCTCGACCTGCCAACGAGGTGCTGCAGCTCGCCCCACGCCAGTCCGGGGCACCGCCGCCGTCGAGCGAGCGCTGCATCGTGCCCAGATCGTCGAGGAACGCGGCGGGCCGGCGTAGGCCCCGCGGACCGCCTGCTCGGGTGGCGGCGAGCCGGTGCGGCCGCCAGGCCGAGCTTCGCGCCGGTGGGGTGCGTCCGGACAGCGTCCGGGCGAGCTCGGGGGCGACGGCGCGGGAGCGCGCGCTCGCGTCGCGGGCGAGCGCCGGCGGAGCGCGCGAGCTCGGCGGGACGTCGTCGTCGGAGGCCGACAGGCGTCCGCGCGATGCGCCGGGCCGCGGCCTCCAGCCCGCGGAGCACGTGGTCGGTCTGGATCGCCATCGCCGCGCGCGTGACCTCGGCGGTGACGCGCCGGGTTGCCGTCCCGATCGCCCTCCGACCCATGTGCCCCATCGCAGGAACGGCGCGGACGAGCGGCGGCCGTGGCGCCGCAGCCGTCGGGGTCGAGCGTCGTTCCACCTCGCGGTAGAGCGGCAGGCGTCACGGGAAGATCGTCTGGTCGAACAGGGCCAGCGTGGCGCGCACCTCGTCGAGCGGTTCGGGGCGTTGCCGTCGGATCGGTCGGTACGCCACAGCCCGGCGATCTCTTCGCGCAGTCGCCGCCGGACTCCTGTCATCGCCGCCGCCGTGCGCCTCGTCCTCGAGCTGGTCGAGCAGCGCCGCCGATCCGCCAGAGGTGCTCGACGACGGCGCGACGCTTGGCCTCGGTCGGATGGGCGGTCAGCACGGGATGGATGCGGAGGCCGGACAATCGAACGCGAGCCGCGCCGCGACCGAGGGTCCGGGCCGATGCCTCGATCGAGTCCGACGGGCGGCGCCCGGATCGGCCGGCCTGCCGCAGGGCCCGCACCCGATGACGCTCCTCGGCGAGGTTGACCAGCTGGAAGTACGCGGTGAACGCGCGGGTCACCCGCTCGGCCGTCTCGACGTCGAAGGAGCGCACGATCGTTTCGACGCGGCGGCGACGTTCCGGTGTCGGAACCCCGCGCCGGGCGATGCAGGCCGTGCGCAAGGATTCGACCTGCGCGAGCAGCTCCGTCCCGGCGTGTTCCTCGATCGCCTTCCCGAGCAGGGTCGTGAGCATCCGGACGTCGTGGCGGAGCGACGCCGGCAGCTCGCGGCCTGGGTCGGGCTTCACCTCGCGGAGACTAGCGTGGTCCGAACCCCGGTCAGCCTTCGAACGCCTCGGGGTTCAGCAGGGTCGGCGGCCGGGTGCCGTCGAGGGCGGCGAAGACGTTGTCGACGGCGAGGTCGCCCATCGCATCGCGGGTATCGACGGTGGCGCTCCCGAGGTGGGGGATCACGACGGCGTTCTCGAGGTCCAGGAGCTTCTCGTGCACCTCGGGCTCTTTCTCGAAGACGTCGAGGCCCGCGGCGAAGATCTCGCCGGCGGCTAGCGCATCGGCGAGCGCGGCCTCGTCGATCACCGGTCCGCGAGAGGTATTCACGAGGATCGCGGTGGTCTTCATCCGCGTGAACTGCTCGGCGCCGAAGAGGTGCCGCGTCTCCTCGGTGAGGTTCGTGTGGATCGACACGACGTCGGCCCGATCGAGGAGCTCGTGCAGCTCGACCCGCGTGGCGCCGGTCTCGCCTTCGACCTCGGGCGGCAGCTGCACCGCGTCGGCGTAGAGCACGGTCATGCCGAAGCCCTTCGCGCGGCGAGCGACCGCCTGGCCGATCCGCCCGAACCCGACGATGCCGATCGTCTTGTGGTGCACGTCCTGGCCGAGCATCATCAGCGGCCCCCAGATCCAGGGCGTGCGCTCGCGGAGGAACCGCTCGCCCTCACCGATCCGTCGCGCGGCCGCCATGATCAGCGCGAAGGCCGTGTCCGCCGTGGTCTCGGTCAGCACGTCCGGGCGTGTTCGTCGCGAGGACGCCGGCGGCGGTGCAGGCGGCGACGTCGATGTTGTCGAACCCGACCGCGTGGTTCGCGACGATCTTGAGCTGCGGGCCGGCCGCGGCGAGGAACCCTGCGTCGACCTGCTCGGTCAACATCGTCACGATCGCGTCGCGACCGGCGATCACCTGCAGGAGCTCCTCCCGGGGGATGCCGAACTCGTTCTCGTGGATCGTGACGTCGCACCGCTCGCGGAGGCGCGCGAGGGGCCCCTCCATGATCGGTCTGGTGACCAGGACGTTGGCTCGTGCGCTCATCTGTTCGGTCATGTGGGCCTCCCGCCGCGTGGAGTCCCGCAGGATGCCACGGTCGAGCCTGAGGTGGGTAGTCGGTCGGTGGTCAAAGGTCAGCGCGCCGGCCGAGGGTACCCTCGGGAACCATGCCGGCGCCCTCGGACCTCGTCACCGATCGCCTGCGCCTGCGGCCGTTCCGCGATGACGACCTCGAGGCCCTTCTCGGCGTGCTCTCCGACCCCGTGGCGATGCGCTTCTACCCGCGCCCGTTCGATCGCGAGATGACGCGTCGGTGGATCGAGCGATGGCGAGCCTCGTACGAGGAGGCGGGCGTCGGCATGCTGGCGATCGAAGACCGCGGCACCGGCGAGGTGATCGGCGATTGCGGTCCGTCGATTCAGTTCGTCGACGGTGAGCGGTTCGTCGAACTGGGCTGGCACGTCAGGGCCGACCGTCAACGACACGGCATCGCGACCGAAGCGGGCGCTGCGTGTCGCGACCACCTGTTCGCGACGAGCGACCTCGGGCTCCTGATCAGTCTCATCCGTCCCGAGAACGTGTCGTCGTGGCGCGTCGCGAGCAAGCTCGGCTTCCGACCCTGGCGGGGAACCGTCCGGGCCGGCATGGGGCACCTCGTATGGCGTCTGAACCAGCCCGGATGACGATCCACATCGCGGACCGGCGAGAGCGTCAGTCCGAGATGTCGATCCGCTCGATCACGACGTCGTCGGCGGGGCGATCCTGGCTCTTCGTGGCGAGCTTCGAGATCGTTTCGACGACGTCGTACCCGTCGGTCACCTGGCCGAAGATCGTGTGCTTGCCGTTCAGCCACGGCGTCTCACCGACCGTGACGAAGAACTGCGAGCCGTTCGTCCCGGGTCCGGCGTTCGCCATCGCGAGCCTGCCCACCTGGTTGAAGGTGGGTCCGCCGGCAGGCGTCTCATCCTCGAACGTGTACCCTGGGCCACCGGTTCCGGTGCCGGTGGGATCACCGCCCTGGATCATGAATCCGTCGATCACGCGGTGGAAGACGGTGCCGTCGTAGAGAGGCTCGGTCTTCTTCTGGCGGTCCCGCGGATCGGTCCATTCTCGGGACCCCTTTGCGAGCTCCACGAAGTTCGCGACGGTCTTGGGCGCATGCTCGGGCATCAGCTGGGCGGTGAAGGATCCCTTGTTCGTGTGGATGGTTGCGGCAGGCATCGCGTCCTCACTCTCGGCTCGACCGGAACCACAGCCTACCGTCCGGAGGTGCGTTGGGATGGTCGGTGAGCGGCGCTGCCTGGACTACAGTTGTCCCCAGGAATGGGCCGATGTTTGCCGAAGCGGCTCGTCCGGGCCGTGGGGTGACGAACCGGAGGTTCCGATGAGATCGAAGGCCTGGATCGTGCTGGCAGTCGTCGTCGTAACGAATGCGCTCTTCCTTCCCGTCGCGAACGCGTACGTGGATCCGGGATCGGGCAGCTTCGTGTTCCAGGCGTTGATCGGCGGACTCCTCGCGGCGTCCGTTGCGATCAAGGTCTCGTGGAAGCGCATCACAGGATTCGTCTCCCGCCGAGGGCGGGATGACGACGACGCGCCGGAGCCGTGATCGATCCTCCCGAGCCCCTGCCCTCGTCGTTCCGCGATCCCCACGGTTTCGTCTTCCGCTCGCAGGGAGTCCTGCTCCGACAGGTGAACGAGGCGCATCGCGCCGACTACGATGCGATGCGCAAGACCGGTCTCTATGACGAGCTAGTGAACGACGGTCTGCTGGTGTCCCACCAAGAAGCCGACCTCTCGCGTGCCGCACGCCCGGGCGCCTATCGGGTCCTCGAGCCAGAGGTGGTGCCGTTCGTCTCCTATCCCTACGAGTGGTCGTTCTCCGCGTTCAAGGATGCGGCGATGACGACACTCCGTGCGCAAGACGCCGCGCTGCGCCGGGGGATGTCGATGCGCGACGCGTCGTCGTTCAACGTGCAGTTCAACGGAAGTCAACCGGTCCTGATCGACACGCTGTCGTTCGAGCTGCTCCGTGAGGGCCGTCCATGGGTCGCGTACCGTCAGTTCTGCGAGCATTTCCTGGCACCTCTCGCGCTGATGTCCATGCGCGACGTCCGGTTGGGGCGAGCGCTCACCGCCTTCTTGGACGGTGTCCCGCTCGACCTGGCGTCCGAGCTGCTTCCGACACGCGCGAAACTCCGATCGGGGCTCCAGATGCACATCGCGATGCACGCGAGGAGTCAGCGTCGACGGTCCGGTGACGTGGAAGGCCCACCACGGGCATTCAGCCGGCGAGCGTTCGAGGGGCTGATCGCGAGCCTGATGAAGGCGATCGAGGCCCTGCCATCTCCGACGCGTGGATCGCACTGGGACCACTACTACGAAGAAGCCGACCACTACGTGCCCGAGGCCGCGCAGCGGAAGGACGCCGTGGTCGGGGCGTGGATCCGCGATGCGGAGCCCGCGACGCTCTGGGACCTCGGTGCGAACACGGGCAGGTACGCGAAGATGGCCGCCGCTCGCACGATCACGGTGGCTTTCGATCAGGACCCCGTCGTCGTCGAGCGCATGTACGTGGAGGGGCGAGAGCGAGCGGATGATCCGATCCTGCCGCTGGTGATGGATCTCACGAATCCCAGCCCCGCCCTCGGATGGGCACACGCCGAACGGATGTCGCTGCAGCAACGCGGACCCGCAGACCTCCTGCTCGCGCTCGCGCTCGTCCACCACCTCGCGATCGGGGGCAACGTGCCGCTGAAGCGCATCGTGGACCTTCTGGCTGAGCTGGGTCGCAGCGTCATCCTCGAGTGGATACCGATCGACGACCCGAAGGTGGTGTCGATGCTGCGCTCGCGAGAAAACATCTTCGACGCCTACGATGAGCGGTCCTTGCTGGACGAGGTGGACCGGCGATTCGTTGTCCGCGCACGCGAGCCGCTGCCGAGCTCTGGTCGGGTCCTCTTCCAGTTGGTGCAACGATGAGCGGGTTGTGGCGGAGGTTGCGACGCTCTCCGCTGGTCGCGCCGCTCCTTTTCGCGGCGTTTCCCGTCGTCTATCTGTGGGCCTCCAACGCCCGCAACCAGATCCGGATCGTCGATGTCGCGTTCGCCTTCATGGTGGCATTCGCGACAGCCGGAGCCTGCTACGCCTTGTGCCGCCTGGGTTACCGAGATGCCGCGAGAGCATCGGTCGCCTCGACCATGCTCGTGTTCATGATCTTCTCATTCGGCCACCTCGTGGGTCTGGCATCCGTTTCGTCTGGATCGGTACGGATGCGGCTCCTGCTCGTTGCGTATGGGCTGCTCGCTGCCGCCGGTCTCGTGGTGATCGCTCGCAGCGCTCCTACCCATACGATCATCGGCACGCTCAACCTGATCGGTGTCGTGCTCGTGGCGATGAACGTGCCGCCGATCGTCAGCGCGGACTTCTCGGTCGACACGTCGGTCGTGCGGGCTGGTGACCAGATCGAGCTCGGCGACCTCACCATGCCCGAGGGTGGAGGGCGCGACGTTTACTACCTCATTTTCGACCGGTACGCGAACGAACGCACGCTCGCGACGGAGTACGGGTTCGACAACGGGCCGTTCCTCGCGTCGCTCGAAGATCGAGGTTTCACGGTCGTCCACGATGCGGTTGCGAATTATCCGGGAACCGCGCACTCCCTTGCCTCGTCGCTGAATCTCACCTATCTCGACGATCTCGCCGAGCGCATGGGCCGAGACAGCGACGATTGGCAGCCGATCTACGCCTCGCTTGCAGGCTCGGTGGCGATGCGGGGGTTCGAAGAACTCGGGTACCGCACGATCCACATCGGCAGCTGGTGGGGGCCCACGTTCATCGATCCGTCCGCGGATCAGAACTACGTCTCCCTTGGACTCCGGGACTTTTCGGAGGTCTTCGTGCTGACGTCGATTGCGCCGTACATCGCAAACGAATTCGGCGTCGGACCGTTCAGGGACGCCTACACCGCACTGTACGAACGCATCGGGTTCCAAGCCGACGCGATCGCCCAAGTTGCCAACGATCCGGGCCCGACGTTCACGTTCGCGCATTTCCTCCTGCCGCACAACCCGTACATCTTCGATGCCGATGGAGACTTCGTACCGAGCGGCACGGGCCCGCCCGTGGAGCAGGCGTATATCGATCAGCTCCAGTACACGAACACGCTGATCGACGAGATCACCGAGGATCTGCTTGCTGGATCTGCTGCCGAGGATCCGATCGTCATCCTGCAGTCCGACGAGGGTCCACATGCTCCCGCCGATGAATCATTGGACCCCGGATACGCGTACGATTGGGCGACCGAGCCGCAGGAGAATCGCGAGCGGAAGCTTCGTATCCTCGACGCGTACTACTTCCCCGACGGTGGCTCGGGCAACGTCGATCCCACGGTCACGCCGATCAACACATTCCGCGCGATCTTTGATCGTTACTTCGGTGCCGATCTTCCGCTGCTCGCAGATCGTTCCTACATCTATGAGTGGCATGAGCGTCCTTATCAGTTCGTGGATGTGACCAAGCAGCTTCACGTCGGCGCGCGCTAGGTGCTCGGCGTCGCTCGGGAACCGCGTCGAGTCGATTCCGCTGCGAGCTTGCGCGGCTCCCGCCCGGTAGCCTGCCGCCGTGAAGACCTTTGACGACGTCGCAGGGCCGGACTTCGACGACCACGATTCGCGCCCCGACCCCTTCGTCGTGGCGGTCACCGCGGTGGTCGCGCTCGGTCTGTGGATCCGCCCCCTCGTGACCAGCTTGTGGCTCGACGAGCTCGGGACCTGGTGGGTGGTCAAGGACGGGCTGCAGGACGCGATCGACCGCGCGATCGAGTTCCATGGCCAATCGCCGGCTTACTACGTCACTGCGTGGGCATCGACGACGCTCTTCGGCAAGAGCGAGCTCGCGCTCCGCTTGCCGTCGCTCATCGCCATGGCGGTCGCAACCGTCCTCGTCTACCGGCTCGTGCTCCGATTGTTCGACCGGGAGACGGCGAGGCTGGCGCTCTTCACGTTCGTCGCATCCGGGCCGATCGCCTTCGCGGCGTCGGATGCCCGGCCCTACGCCTGTGCGATCGCCGCGCTCCTGGCCGCCACGGTCGCACTGGTGCGCTGGCTCGACGAAGGCGCCGACCGTTGGGGCGTCGCCTTCGTACTGCTCGCGGGTCTGGCGATCTGGTTCCACTACCTGGTGGCGCTCGGGTTCATCGCCCACGCCGTGTACGCGGCGGTTCGGATCCGGGCAGGCGAGAGTCGCGTTTCATGGGGTCGGCTCGCGCTGGCGGCGGCTGGATTGCTCGTGTTGGTGTTGCCGCTGGCAGCGCAATTCGCGTCGCTGTGGGGCAGACGCGGGTCGCTCACGACCCCCGATGACCCTTCGCCTCCCGATCTCTTCCTCGCCTTGGTTGCACCGGTGGGCCCGGTGGCGCTCCTGCTGGGCGCCTTGCTCGCACGGGTCACCGGAGCCATCTCTCTTTCTCGGGTGCCGGCACGGCACCACACCTTGGCTGTGCTGGCGCCGTGGCTCATCGTGCCGCCCGCCTTCCTGTTCTTCCTGTCGGTTGGCACACCGCTCAAGCTGATGTCCGCGCGCTACTACCTGTCGGCGGCACCGGCCGCGGCGATCTTCCTCGCGTGGGCGATCCGGGCGATCGAACCTTCGACGGCGAGGCGGATCGTCGCAGGCGTCCTCGCGATCTGTTCGGTTGCGGCCTACGGCGAATCCCTCAAGTACGGCGAAGATTGGGCGTCTGCGGCCTCGTTCGTTCGGTCCAGCGCCGGTCCCGACACCCCGGTCTTCATCCACCCTGCGTTCGTCGAGTCCTCGCAGATCGACTGGCTTCGTGATCCGGTACGACGCAGCTACCTCACGTCGCCGGTGGCCTTTTATCCGATGGCGGGTGATCTCCGATTGGTCCCCTACCTCGTCGAGGAAGACGGCATCGAGTACATGGAAGACGAACTCCTCGAGGCCACGACGACGGATCGCTTCCTCTTGGTCACTCGCTACCCACAGGTCCCGTGGGCGACGTGGATGATCGGCGTGCTCGGGGATGAGGGCTGGGACGCGGAGGTCGTCGCCCTCGCCGGTCTCATCCAGATCTGGGAGTTCACCCGCGACGGCGGAGCCCCGGTCTAGGGCGCGCCAGCACGAGGATCGAGCCGCGCCTGCGACCACCCGACATCCTCGGCCCGACCATCGTCGCCGCGATGTCCATGAGCTCAGAGCCCAGGGAACCGACGGTCGCTCGATCCGTCACGGATGGAGGACGGAGGCCTCGAGGAACGGCGCTCCATTCCACTGGGTCGAATCCATTGTCCGAGAGCAGTCGAGCGATCGTGCCGGGTCCGAACCGATGGAGATGCGGGCGCGACGCTGCTCGATACTCAGTGTCAAGAACGCCGATATCGATGGTCAAAGCCAGAAGACCGTAGTCGACGAGGATCGGTCGGATCCGCTGAAGAGCGGCGGCGGGGTCGACGAGCTGTGCAAGCACGTCGAGCAGGACGACCACGTTCGCAGATCCGCTCGGTTCATCCACCGTCTCAACGGCTTCTCGACGAAGTTCGATGTCGAACCGTTGACGCCCATCGCGGAGCACGTCCTCCGAAGGATCGATGCCGCTCACGTCCATCCCTCGTCCCCGCGCGAGGCTGAGGAACGATCCGACGTCCGACCCGGCCGCGAAGATGCGGCGTCCGGACAGGTGATAGCCGTGGATACGGTCGAGCGTCCACCTGAAGGTTTCGCGTAGGTCGTGCTCGCTCGAGCGATGTTCGACGATCTCGATCTGCCTGGGGGCATCCACCGCATCCGTCGTGGACAGCAGGCTTCCGCACACGACACAGGCGACGCCGACCGGCGTGCCCTTCGGTCGAACGACAGGTTGCCGGCGCCAGCCGGGAAGGTATCGACGGCCTCGCCGACCGCGTTGCACGCCCGCCCGGGCCGCACGCCAGGAGCCGCGCACCACATAGTCGAGCGAACGCCCGACCGAGATCGAAGATGACAGCTCCGTGTAACGGGTGGGGATCGGCACCTCGACCACGCGCTGACCCGACGTGACCGCGTCGACGAGGAGTTCCGCATCGAAGGGGAATCCTTCCGAGTACCGCAGGAATGGGAGGGACTCGAGGCACCGACGCGTGTAGGCACGCATGCCGCTATGCATGTCCGTGAACCTGGTTCCGATCAGCAGGTTCTGCGTGATGGTCGTGATCCGGTTCCCGAGGTATCGGTAGAGCGGCATGCCCCCGGCGAGGGGGTCACCCATCCCCGCGAAGCGAGAGCCGAAGGTCATGTCGGCGTCACCGGCGAGGATCGGCGCGATCAGCAGGGGGACCGCCTTGGGTTCGTACTGGTAGTCGGGATGCAGCAGCACGACGATGTCGGCGTTCGAGTCGAGCGCCATCGAGTAGCAGGACTTCTGGTTGCCTCCATATCCCCGATTGACCTGGTGCACGTGCACTCGGATACCGAGCCCGCGTGCGAGTTCGGCGGTGCCGTCTCGGCTCGCGTCGTCGACCAGGATCAGCTCGTCGGCGACGCCGACCGGGATGTCCATCACGGTTCGCTCGAGCGTGCCCTCGGCCTCGTAGGCGGGCATCGTGATCACGACCTTGGGCACACCCAACTCCTTCCAGACCGGCAGGTACGCTACTGCGCGGGCGAGCGGCCGCTCTCGGGTCCCTATCGGCCGGACGGTCCCGAAGGCTGAGCGGGTCCTTTCGCCGTCGCCTCACCGAGCTGGGCCGCGAGCGTCGGTGCATCGGCCGCGGGGAGTCCACAGGCGAACCGTTGGCACACGAAGGCGGCGGGCCATCCGCCGGCGTGCGTGCGGCCGCTGAGCAGCGGAACCACCCGGCCGAGCCTCTCGAGCTCGGCCGGCTCGGCTCGTGCCAGCACCGCGTTCGGCAGGAAGCGAGCGCGTACGACCTCCTCGACGAGCGCTCGGGTGCCGTCGTCGGCCGGATCGCCAACGATGGCGATCTCGTGGCTCGGACCGAGCAACAGGTCGAGCGACGACAGCGCGTGCCCGAACGCCGTCGGCGCTTGCGGCAGCACGTCGCGAACGAGCTGGATCGCGGACACCGCGGTCTCCTCGTACCGCGCCTCGCCGGTGAACATCGACATGCGCAGGAGCGCCTCGGCGGCCGCCGCGTTCCCCGATGGGACGGCGTTGTCGTAGAGCTCTTTCGGACGCACGATGAGCGCTTCGGCGTCCGAGCCCGTCTGGAAGAACCCTCCGCGCTCCTCGTCATGGAAGAGCCTGACGAGCTCGTCGGCGGTTTCGCGAGCCCGCTCGAACCAGACGACGTCGGCGGTCGTCTCGTACAGCGTCAAGAGGCCGAGCACGAGCAGCGCGTGGTCGTCGGCGAACGCAGGTGTCGAGGCCGTTCCGTCTCGCCACGAACGCAGCAAACGGCCGCGGTCGTCGCGGAGATGTTGCCACACGAACGTGGCGCAACGTTCCGAGGCCTCGACGTACGCGGGGTCGCCGAACGCTCGCCCGGCCTCGGCGAACGCCCGGATCGCGAGCGCGTTCCAGGCGGTCAGGATCTTGTCGTCGATCGCAGGACGTACGCGCGCCTCCCGCGCCTCGAAGAGCACGATCTTCGCGTCGGCGACATCGGCCGTGAGCTCGTCGGCATCCATCGCGATCTCGGCTGCGATCGCCGCCACCGGGACCGGGTGCCACAACACGTTCGTCCCGTGGCCATCGCCCTCGGGATCCCAGTTCCCCGCCGGGGTCGCCCCGAGGGCGGCTGCGACCGGCTCGCCGACCAGCTCGACGAGCTCGTCCCACGACCAAGTGAAGAACTTGCCCTCGACGCCTTCGCTGTCGGCGTCGAGCGATGAGAAGAAGCCACCTTCGGGATGCTGCATCTCGCGAAGCAGCTCGTCGAGCACGCCAGAGGCCACCTCGCGGTAGCGCTCGGCGCGGGTCACGAGCCAGGCGCGCGTGTACAGCTGTGCGAGCTGGGCGTTGTCGTAGAGCATCTTCTCGAAGTGGGGGACGTGCCACGTCGCGTCGGTCGAGTAGCGGGCGAAGCCGCCACCGAGCTGATCGCGGATCCCGCCGTCGGCCATGCGATCGAGCGTCAGCGTCACCATCTCGAGCGCATCCGGCACCCCGCGCACCGCCAGCCGCAGGAGGAACTCGAGCGTCATCGGCTGCGGGAACTTCGGTGCGCCGCCGACGCCGCCCCATCTCGCGTCGAAGCCTCGACGGATCGCGTCGAAGGCGCCGGCTGCGATGTCTTCGGTGAGCGGCTCGCTCGATGCCGAGAGCGTCGTCGCCCTCCTGATCGCCTCGGTGACGCGGGTGCCCTGCACGGCCACCGCATCCCGCCGATCCGTCCATGCGTCGGTGATCCCCGCAAGCACCTGGCGGAACGAGGGCGACCCGAACCGGGGCTCCTTCGGGAAGTAGGTCCCTGCGAAGAACGGCTCACCCCCGGGCGTGAGGAACACCGACATCGGCCATCCGCCCTGCCCTTGGTTCATCGCCTGCACCGCGTCCATGTAGATGCCGTCGACGTCAGGGCGCTCCTCTCGGTCGACCTTGATCGAGACGAAACCGCCGTTCAGAAGCGCTGCGGTCTCATCGTCCTCGAACGATTCACGCTCCATCACGTGACACCAATGGCACGCGGCGTAGCCGACCGAGAGGAAGACCGGCCGGTCGGCTTCTGCGGCCCTCGCGAAGGCCTCGTCGCCCCAGGGGTACCAGTCCACCGGGTTGTGGGCGTGCTGGAGCAGGTAGGGACTCGTCTCCCGGGCGAGGCGATTGGCCCGACGGGTAGTCACCCGACCAGTCTCTCGCGGACGGTCGTTCGGGGCATCAAGTAGGGGTGCCGAACGTGCCGATGGACTCCATAGGTTATGGAGGAAGCGGTCCGCGTCTTGGTCGTAGGTGACGCCGGCGGATCGGTCACCGCGCTCCGTGCGGGGGCCGGGCGCCGGCCGAAGCTCGCCGTGTCGGGTCCCGTGTCGCCGATCGCCGTTGGTGACGCGGTGATGGCCGCGGCGCCCGACGTCGTGCTCGTGCGAGCCGCCGACCACCAGGTGTCCGAGGTGCTCGCCGACATCCGCACCGCCGACCCCCACGTCCGCGTTCTCGTTGAGGGCGACGCCGACATCCCGGGGCTCGTCTCGGCGGTCCTCGCGGCCGGTGGATGCGGCGTGCTTCCACCCGACCTGGACGTGGGCACCGTGCGCGAGGCGATCCTTCGGGCTCGCGCGGGTGAGCTCGTGATCGAAGAAGGGGAACTTCGGTCACTCGTCCACGAGCTCGCGTACGCTCGCGCACAGCGTTCACCGGGCGGCGCCGCATCCCTGACGGTTCGGGAGATCGAAGTGCTCCGTGCGGTCGCAGAAGGATCCGCCACGATCGACATCGCCGCGCGACTCGGGATCAGCCCGACGACCGTGCAGAGCCACGTGAAGAACGTGCTCGCGAAGCTCGGGGTGCACTCGAAGTTCGAGG
>CAVSLX010000009.1:0-165415 GCA_963728735.1 uncultured Actinomycetes bacterium
ATGGGCCGATGTTGTTCTCCGTCGGCGGCGGCATGTTCCTCGGACTGGCGTGCTGGGTCGCCGGCATCTGGGGCGTGACGGCCAGTCTCGCCGAGGCGGCTCTGCCTCCGCCGTACACCGCCGAGTTCTTCGCGGACCGGCTGTGGCAATGGGTGGCGTCGCTCCAGCCGATCGTGATCGTGCCGTTCATGGTCATCGCGATCGCCTCGACGATCCTGCTCGCGCGCGAGACACGTGAGCCCGCCCGTACCGAAGATCAGGCGTCGATCTGGTGGCTCCTCGCCTTCGTCGGCGCGCTCACGGTCATCACCGGCGAGGCCATCCCCTACTACCGGTTCATGAACGCCTCGGCCGCCCCGATGGCGCTCGTGGGGCTCGGCGCGATGGTGGCGATCCGATGGGGACTTCGCGGGAGCGGCCTGCGGATGCTCGCCGGCTCGCTCGTCGCGCTCATCACCGTGGCTTCGCTCGGCTGGCTGTTCTGGGACGGTCTGCAGCACCGCTGGATCAGCGAGCAGAACCAATGGGCCAACCAGGCCGTCCGTACGTCGCTCGCCGCGGCGCACGAGGTCGTGGGCGAAGCGGGGGAGCGTCCGGTGGTGCTCGTCATGAACTACGGCGACACCGACGACGAGTTCCAGACGAACACCGCGTACGGCTGGGCCAAGACGTACACCAACGTGTTCCGCACGGGGCTCACCGGGGACCAGGCGAAGCAGCAGGTGACCTACCTCGGCACCGTCGAGCGCTTCCTCGCCGGTGAGGAGACGGTCGGCCGGAGCGAGGGCTACAACGACGCGGCGTTCCGCCACTTCTGCGAGCTCGTCGGGAGCACCGCACGGCCCGACTGTCTCGAGGAGCCCGACGACGATCCGATCGAAGGCCGCCTCGAGCAGTTCCCCGACGAGCCCGTCGTCTTCCTCATCGGTCAGTACTACGGGGGCCTGTGCAACGACGGCGCGTGCGAGCCCGACGATCCGGCGACCGACGAGAACGAGAGCGAGCTGTCGCAACAGGCGGTGCTCGACGCCGCGGTCGACGGCGCGGTCGAGGTTGGCCCCGACGTCTACGTGTTGCAGGGCGATGGACTCTGGGCGCCGCCGCAGGAGGTCGTCTCGCAGGCGCAGGCGGCCGCGGACGAGGCGCGGCTCAGCTTCGAGAACCACCCGAGCGCGTCGGCGAACGTCGGGCACAACCTGCTCGTGCTCGTGGGGCTCTTCTTCTTGATGGTCCTGCCCGGGCTGCTCGCGGCCAGCTGGTTCGAGGCGCGTACGACGATCGACAAGCTCGCACTGATACCCGGCATGTCGATCGTGCTCACGCTCGTCGCCGGCATCGCCGTGCTCGCTGTGTGGCGGGGTCCGCTCACGACCGCCAAGGGATGGACGACCGTCGCCGTCGCGACCGGCCTCGGGCTCGCCCTGCGGTTCGGCGACGCGTGGCTGCGGAAGCCGCTCGCCGGGTTCGGGGGCTTCTTCAATGCGATGTTCGCGGTCTTCTCGAACCGCGACTACGCCATCTTGATCGGCGTCCAATACATGGTGCAGGCCGGCCAGGGGGTGATCCAGGGCGCGATCGGCAAGTCGATCGCGTTCGGGGGCCAGGAAGGCTTCGACATCCAGAACGTGCCGTCCGCCGACTACCTGTTGAAGGTGGTCCTCGCCCTCTACGTGCCGTACACGTTGCTCTCCCCCTTCGTGGGAGTGTTCATCGATCGGTTCGCGCGACGTCGGGTCGTGTGGTGGGCGAGCGTCGCGGCCGCGGCGATCGTCGCCGTCGTCGCCCTCGCGGTGCTCGCGCCGCTGGGCAGCGAGACGTCCGAGGGCAACATCGCCGCGACGGTGGCGCTCGTCGGAGCGCTGCTGGCTGCGCAGGCGGTCGTCCGGGTCGTCCTCGCCGTGAAGTCCGCCGCGATCCCCGACGTCCTCGCCGGCAAGGACCTCTTGCAGGGCAACGGGATCTCCCAGGCAGGCGGTGCCCTCGCCCAGATCTTCGGGATCGCCTTCGCGGTGGGCGGAGGAGCGGCGCTCCCGGCGTTCACGCTCGTCCTGGCCGGCGCCGTGGTCCTCGTCGGCGCGGCGCTGGTGGCGAGGCAGATGCGCCACGTCGAGGCGAGGCCGCACCAGACGACCTTCGGCCAGGAGCTCTCCCACGTCGTGCACAACGTCGTGGCTGGCGTCCGCGAGCTCGCGTCCAGGCCGGCGGCCGCGCTCGGCCTCTCGGCGTTCCAGATGCTCCGCTACCAGTTCTGGGGGTTCGGTCTGTTCGTGTTCGGCCTCTACGCGAAGAACCTCGTGGAAGGGGGCGACGCCGACACCCTCGCGCTCGCCCTGTCCGGCGCCGGCGGCCTCGCCGGCGGCGCGCTCGGGCTCGTGCTCGCGCAGAAGGTGAAGGACCGCGTGCCCCCGATCCGCATGCTCCTCGCGTCGATGGTTCTGCTCGGAGCGGGCACCGTCGTGTTCGGGGGCCTCGTCTCGGTCGCCGGTTTCGCGGGCATGTTGTTCATCGGATTCTTCTCGTTCTTCCTCGGCAAGATCTCGACCGACACGATCGTCCAGCAGGCGATGCCCGACGACTTCCGAGGTCGGGCGTTCGCGCTCTTCGACGTGGCGTACAACCTCGGCTACATCGTGCCGGCGTTGATCCTGTCGTTCATCTGGATCGAGGGATCCCAGTCGCGCACTCGGCTCGTCCTGATCGGATCGGGACTGGTCTTCCTCGCGCTCACGGCGCTCGTGGCCGCGTGGGCCCGAAGCATCCGCGACCGGTTCGCTCCGCAGGACGACCTCGTCACTCGCGAGACCGTCGACGACCCGGAATGACGGTCACGTGTCCGAGCTGCGGACCGACGACGCCACCCTCCACGTCGAGGTCGAGGGCTCGGGCGACCCGGTCACGATCTTCGCGCACGGGCTGACGAACTCGTGCATGGAGCTCGCCGCGTTCACGCCACTGGCGCCGGGCACGAAGGTTCGGTTCTGCTTCCGCGGGCACGGGCATTCGAGCGCGCCGCCGGCCGGCTCGTACGGGTACGCCGACCTCGCGCGCGACGTCGAGGCCGTTGCCGACGGGTACGACGCGACCTGCGCGTTCGGCACCTCGATGGGTGCCGGCGCGATCACGCACCTGCTCGGCCGTGAGCCCGACCGGTTCGAGCGGATCGTGTTCCTCTTGCCGGCCTCGCTCGACGTTCCGCTGCTCGTCCACGACGACTTCGATCGGACGGCTCGACTCCTCGAGACGCTCGAGAAGGAAGACGCGATCGAGCGGATCCTCGCCGACGCCGAACGTGACGGCACCTACGACGCGCAGCCGTGGATGCGCGACGTCGCGATGCTCCTGTGGCAGGAGGCAGACCCGGTCGGGCTGGCCCGCGCGATCCGTGAGGTGGTGCGCGACGTCGCGATCGAGGATCGGGAGCTGCTGCGCGCCGTCGAGGCGCCGGTCCTGCTGATCTGCCAGGAGGGCGATCGGATCCATCCGGTGGAGGTCGGCAGGGTGCTGGCCGATGTGCTCCCGAACGCCGAGTTGCTGGTCTTCGGGTCCTCGCAGGAGCTGTTCGCGTCGATCCCGATGCTCGTCGAGCGCGTCGGCTCGTTCCTGTCCGACGCGGCATGAGCGACGCGCGGACGCGACGCGCCGCGACGCCGCGCCAGGAGCTCCTCGGCTCGGCGCTGTCGGCGCTCATGGCGATCCAGTTCGCCGCCGTCGTGATCCTCGGCGATCGCCTGCAGGACGGAGGTCCCCCGTTCCCGATGCTCGCGGCGCGCTTCGGGGGCCAGGCCGTGCTCCTGTTCGCCGCGCTCCTCCTCCTGCGTCGGCCGCTCGCGCCGAACCGCGGCGAGCGGCTCCCGCTCGCGCTCGCCGGCCTCGGCTACGGCATCGAGTCGGGCCTGTACTTCAGCGCGCTGAACCACGGCAAGGCCGGGGCGGTGACGCTGCTTTTCTACACCTACCCGGTGTGGGTCACGCTCGCGGCGATCGCGCTCGACCGGCGCGCGCCGGCGAGCCGTCTGTTCGCCTCGCTCGGGCTCGCGCTCGGCGGGAGCGCGATCGTGATCGTCGGCGGGGGCGAGATCGAGGTGCAACCTCTCGGGATCCTGCTCGCCCTCGGCACGTCCGTGGTGTACGCGACCTACCTGGTGACGACCGATCGCCGGGTGACGACGACCGATCCGGTCGTGGCGGCGACGTGGCTCGGCGGGGGCGCGATGCTCGCACATCTCGCGTTCTCGGCGGTCTTCGGCGGCAGGGTGCCGGAACTCGGCGACGCCGCCGCCGTCGGCGGGACGGCGTTGCTGTCGGCGGGCGCATTCGCGGCGATGCTCGGCGGGCTCCAACTCATCGGCGCGGTTCGCAACGCCATCATCGGTGTCCTCGAGCCGCTCGCGGTCGCACTGCTCGCGGCCCTGTTCCTCACCGAGCCGCTCAGCCCGTCGACGGCCGTCGGCGGCGTGCTGATACTCGCGGGGGCGATCCTGGCGACCCTCGTGCGGTCGACACGCGGCACGGACCCACCCGGCGAGGCGCCCCTCGTCTGAGCCCGGTCCGATCCTCGCCGGGCAGGTATCGTCGCGCCCATGACCGAGCGGCTCTACTCGACGGATGCGTACGTGCATCGATGCGAGGCGACCGTCACGGGCGTCACCGATGAGGGCGTCGTGCTCGATCGCACCGTCTTCTACGCGCGCGGGGGCGGTCAGCCCGGGGATACGGGCACCCTTCGCTGGGGCGGCGGCGAGGCACCCGTGACGGACACGTTCACGAGCCGCGACACCGGCGACAACGTCCATGCGCTGCGCGACGGTGCGACGCCCCCACCCGTCGGCACGACCGTCACGGCCGAGATCGATGGTGACCGGCGCCTGCTCCTGATGCGGACCCACACCGCGCTGCACGCCCTGTCGGGGGTGATCTTCCGCGAGTACGGGGCCAAGGTGACCGGAGGCAACATGGACGACGCCGGCGCCGCGCGGATGGACTTCGAGCTCGACGCGATGAGCCAGGAGCTGGGGCGCGAGGTCGAGGAGAAGCTCAATGCGCGCCTCGCTGAGGACCGGCCGGTCCGCGTGCGGTTCGTGCCTCGGGCGGAGGCGCTCGAGGATCCGGATCTGATCCGGACGAAGGTGAACCTGATCCCGGCCTCGGTCGACCCGCTCCGCGTGATCGACATCGAGGGGATCGACAAGCAGGCCGACGGTGGCACGCATGTTCGGTCGACCGGCGAGGTGGGTCGCGTCCGCATCGTCAAGACCGAGTCGAAAGGCAAGGCGAACAAGCGGATGCGCATCGAGCTCGAGGGTCCGTGAGGCGACCCCTAGCATGGGGGTCGTGAGCGCCGAACGCCTCTCCAGCCACGACGCCAGCTTCCTCTACCTCGAGAAGCCGGCCCAGCACATGCACGTCGGCGCGGTCTCGGTCTTCGAGCGACGAGCCGACGGGCCGCTCACCTTCGAGGACGTGGCCGGGGTGGTCGAGCGGCGGCTGCACCTCGCGCCACGGCTCCGGCAACGGGTGCTGCCGGTTCCCGCGAACCTGGCCCGTCCGCTCTGGGTCGACGACGAGCGCTTCGACCTCGACTTCCATCTCCGCCGGGCGGCGGTTCCGCGACCCGGAGGGCGGCTGCAGCTCGAGCGCGCGGTCGGCCGGGTCCTCTCGCGCCAGCTCGACCGGTCGAAACCGCTGTGGGAGCTCTACGTCTACGAGGGGCTCGCGGACGAGCGCACCGCGGTGATGTTGAAACTCCATCACGCGCTCGCCGACGGGATCGGGGGCATGCTGATCGCCTCCGCCCTGTTCGATCTCGCTCCCGACGCGCCGCCGTCGCGCGCGCAGGCGCCGTGGCGCCCCGAGCACCCGCCCTCCCAGGAGGAGCTCGTTCGTGACGCGTTCCGCGATCAGCTGCTGCATCCGCTCGAAGCGATCGCCCACGCGGTCCAGGCGCCGACGAGGGCGGTCCACCGGGTCGGCGAAACCGCCGCGGGGATGCAGGCGCTCATCGGGATGGGGAGACCGCCGCCCGGGCCCTTCGACCTCGCCATCGGAACGGCGCGACGGTTCGGCACGAGCGAGGTGCCGTTCGATCGGGTACGCACGATCAAGCGCGCACTCGGCGGCACGGTGAACGATGTGGTGCTGACCGCGGTCGCCGCAGGTCTCCACGACGTCCTCGTGGCTCGTGGAGAGCCGACGAAGGGAAGGTCGCTCCGGATCATGGTGCCGGTCTCGGTGCGGTCTCGCGCCGAGGCGGGCGAGATCGGGAACCGGGTCGCCCCCGCGTTCGTCGACGTGCCCGTGGGGCGACTCTCACCGCGGAGCCGCTTGCGGCGCGTCCACGATGTCACCGGGAGCCTCAAGGCGAGCGGGATGGCGCTCGGCGCCGACTCGATCATCGGTCTCGGGGCCTACGCGCCCGGCGCGCTGCACGCGACCGCGGCCCGCCTGATCTCGCGCGGCCGATGGTTCAACCTCGTGGTGTCGAACGTGCCCGCGCCGCAGGTGCCGATCTACCTCGCGGGCGCGCGTCTCGTCGCGAGCTACCCCGCGATGCCGCTCGGCGAGCGCTGCGGGCTGTCCGTGGCGTGCACCTCGCTCGGCGGCACCCTCGCGTTCGGCCTGACCGCGGACTGGGACGCCGTTCCCGACCTCGACGTGCTGGCCCGGGGGATCGAGCGAGCCGTCGACGAGCTCGGCGCCGTCGCCGACCGCGTACGTCCCGCCACCAGCTGACCGTTGGCCCGGTCGGGGCGCCTCCAGGCTGATCAGCTCCGGTCGACGACCTCCGCATGCCAGTCCGCGACCTCCGCGAGCCAGCGCCCCGGGGACTCGAGCATCGGCAGGTGCCCGACGTCGGGAAGGAACCGAGCGCGCCACGCCGGGTGTCGAGCGAGCGCCGCCTCGGCGAACCGCGGCGGGACCAGCCGATCCCGGCGCCCGTGCACCACGAGCACCGGGCATCGAACGGCGTCGAGGACACGCCTGGCGATGTCGGGTCGGCGGCCGATCCGCAGGAGCGATCGCGCCGCATCGACGAACGCCTCCGGCGCCTCTGGGTCCCGAGCCCGCGCACGGATGGCCTCGACCTGCAGGTCGACGACGTCGCGCGGGAGGAGGGCGGGCCGCGCGGTCGTGAGCGCGAGCCCCATCCGGACGGCGCGCTCCGGCGCGAGGCGCCGGGCGCGCTCCCGCACGAACCGTTCGCCCAACCGTCCCGAGTCATACGCGGCGAAGGCCCCGATCACGGCCGGATGTGGGAACGCCCCCTTCGACCACGGGAACACCGACCCCGTGAGGATCACGCCGGCGACCCCGGACGGCTCGATCGCCGCCTGCAGCAGCACGACCGCGCCGCCCATCGAGTTCCCGCAGAGCACGACGGAGCCCGAGGCGTGACGCTCGATGAATCTCCCGATGCTGCGACGCAGGTCCATCAAGCCGGTGGCGCGGCCCGCTCGGGGGGACCATCCGAAGCCGGGAAGGTCGAGGGCGAGGACCCTTCCGAGACCGGCGAGGCCGCCGGCGACGCGCACCCAGTTCACGTGTGAGCCCCCGAGGCCGTGGACGAGCACGAACGTCGTCTCCTCGGGGCCGGGCCACTCGCGGAACGCCACCGGCCCGTCGAGGTCGTCGCGTTGGATCGACGGAAGCTCCACCGCACGCGAGCGTACCCGTGTGTCACCTGCGATGATGCGGCAACCGTGGACAGCGTGAGCGACCTGCGCCTCCTGCTCGTCTCCCGTCACCCGCTGATCGTCGCGAAGATGGAGGATGAGGCGCGGTTCATGGCGTTCGCCCGTCGTGCCGCGGAGCTCTGCGGCCTGCCGGTGTGGACCTGGTCGGTCACGCGCGGGCTCGCCCGCGACGGGCACGGCTCCCAGATGAACACGGCCGACGCCAAGCATGCCCTGTCGTTCATCCAGCAGTTGTCGTCACCCGCGGTCTTCGTCCTGCACGATGTCCGCTCGCAGCTCGAAGACCCGGTTCTCGTGCGTCACCTCAAGGAGTTCGCGATGGCGGCCAAGCCCGGGCAGACCCTCGTGCTGAGCGGTCCGGATGCAACGATGCCCAGGGAGCTCGACGGGCTCGCGTTGCCCTGGACCCTCGAGCCGCCCGCGCGAGCGGAGGTGGACGAGCTCGTTCGGCGCGTGCTCGACGACCTGGTCGTGCGCGGGCTCGCCGTGGCGGTGTCCGACGAGGACCGGATGCAGCTCGTGACCGCCGGCCTCGGGCTGACGCTTCCCGAGATCGAGCAGCTGATCGTGCGCGAGGCGATGGCCGACGGCGTGTTCGACACCGCCGACGTGGCCCGCGTCCGCGAGGCCAAGGCCGAGCTCCTCGCCGACGACGGCGTCTTGGAGCTGGTCGGCACCGACCTCGATCTCGACGACGTGGGGGGTCTCGACGCGCTCAAGGACTGGCTGCGCGTGCGGGGTCGTGGCTTCGAGGTCGCCGCCCAGGACTACGGCATCGAGGCGCCGAAGGGCGTCCTGCTCGCCGGGGTGCCCGGCAGCGGCAAGTCTCTCGTCGCGAAGTGCATCGCGCGCACGTGGGGCATGCCGCTCGTCCTGCTCGACCCCGGGGCGATCTTCGGCTCGTTCGTGGGGGAGTCCGAGGCGAGGCTCCGCTCCGCGCTCGACACGATCGAGGCGATGGCGCCGGTGGTGCTCTGGGTCGACGAGATCGAGAAGGGGTTCGCCTCGGGGGGCGGTGAGACCGACAGCGGCGTCAGCCGCCGCGTGCTCGGCGCGTTCCTCCGTTGGTTGCAGGAGCGGCCCGCCGGCGTGTTCCTCGTCGCGACGTGCAACGACGTGCGGGCGCTGCCGCCCGAGCTCCTGCGCCGGGGTCGGTTCGACGAGACCTTCTTCGTCGATCTCCCCGGGCCCAGCGGTCGCCGGGAGATCCTGGCCCTTCATCTGCGCAGGCGGGAGCGCGACCCTGCCGGCTTCGATCTCGACGCGCTGGTGGCGCGATCGGACGGCTTCACCGGCGCAGAGCTCGAGGGAGCCGTGGTCGGCGGGCTCTATCGGGCCTACGCCGAGGGCGCGGAGGTCGCGACCGGCCACATCCTGGACGAGCTCGCCGCGACGACGCCGCTGTCGCGGACCCGCGCCGAAGAGATCGCCATGCTCCGCACCTGGGCCAGCGGTCGGGCGGTGTCGGCCTCGGGCGCGCCGATCGGCGAGGGCGGCGCGCCATCCCAAGAGCCCGGGCGTCCGAGCGCCGGGTACGCCTGAAGGCCGCCGGTCCTCGCGGAATGCGTGCTCGCCCGCGTGCGTTCTCCGATGTGTGGCCTGTCGAAGGCTTCGAGGCGGTGGAGGCGGCGACGGGTCGCGTGCAGAGCTCGTGAATCCCTTCACAAGACCTTCACACCGTCTGAGCTTTACAAATGCGAGGACCACCCCCTACCATGGCCGAGAGAGCGGCGGTGGCGCTTGTTCGCGTGCGCCCGCACCCCGAGCCGCTCCCACCGGAGGAACCCGAGTTTCCCGAGGACCCCGAAGGGTAAGCCAACGCCCGAGGGTGGCTTCGAGGAGGAGCGTGATAGCAAGTGCCTGAGCCCGCGCGTCCCCTGGGGACCGACGACGCCGATGACCTGCGCCTCTATCTCGAGGCGGCGGCCCGCGAGCCGCTGCTCACGAAGGAGGAGGAGGTCGAGCTCGCCATGACGATCGAGGCGGGCAAGGAGGGCGAGGAGCGCCTCCGCGCCGGCCGACTCCGCTCCGAGAAGTCGATCGCGAAGGCCCGCGCCGAGGTCAAGAAGGCCGAGGCCGCGCGCCAGCGTTTCATCATGGCGAACCTTCGCCTCGTCGTCTCCGTCGCCCGCAAGTACCAGGGTCAGGGCCTGCCGCTGCTCGACCTGATCCAAGAGGGCAACATCGGCCTGATGCGTGCGGTCGAGCTGTTCGACTGGCGCCGAGGGTTCAAGTTCTCGACCTACGCGACGTGGTGGATCCGTCAGGGCATCACCCGGGCCATCGCCGACCGTTCGCGATCGATCCGCCTGCCCGTGCACATCCACGACCGGCTTCGCAAGCTGAACCGCACACGGTTCCAGTTCGCGCAGTCGATGGGCCGCGAGCCGTCACGCGAGGAGCTCGCCAAGGCCCTCGACACGACGGTGGAGGAGATCGACGACCTCACCGAGATGGGTCGTCGTGAGCCGCTCTCCCTGCAGTCGCCCGTGGGTGAGGACACCGAGCTCGGTGACCTGATCGAGGAGGTCGACTCCGACGCCGCCTTCAACGAGGTCGAGGACCAGCTGCTCCGCGAGGAGATCGGCGGGGCGGTCGACAAGGTGCTCGACGAGCGCGAGCGTCACGTGGTGGCCCTGCGCTACGGGCTCGAGAACGGCCAACCGTTGAGCCTCCGCGAAACCGGCAAGGTGCTCGGTCTGTCGGGCGAGCGCGTGCGGCTGATCGAACGCGAGGCCCTGCGGAAGCTCCGCGACTCGAACCTGATCAACGCGGTCGCGCTGGGATAGCGGTTCCGTACGATCGAGGTCCTCGAAGGGGCCGCCCTGCGGGCGGCCCCTTCTCCGTTCCCCGACCCCCCGTGACATCCCTCGGTTCGGTTCAAGGCGCCGCCCGAGGCGTCGATATCCCAAACGGGTGCGGGCTGCTCGACCGGGCCGCCGGCCGGAGGTTGCCATGGGCACGGAGAAGACGATCACGGCCGGTCCCGGATCGGGGACCGACGGCGCGGCCGCACGCATCCATGAGTTGGAGCGACGCCTGTTCGAGGCTGAGGCGAAGTACGAGTCCCTCGTCGAACAGCTTCCCGCCGCGATCTACATCGACTCACCCGACGCCGACGGGCCGACCTACTACGTGAGCCCACAGGTCCGTGACCTCCTCGGGATCAGCCCCGCCGACTACATCACGAAGGCCGGCATCTGGAAGTCGCTGATCCACCCCGAGGACCGGCAGCGCATGATGGACGTCCACCAGCTCTGGCGCGAGACGGGGAAGAGCCCCGAGGCGGGCGACTATCGCTACGTCAAGCCCGACGGCACGACGGTGTGGATCCACGACCGCTCCACGCTCGTTCGAGACGCCGACGGCACGCCGCTGTTCGTCCAGGGCGTGATGTTCGACATCACCGCCCAGAAGGAGGCCGAGCTGCGGATGCAGCACATGGCCTACCACGACCCGCTCACCGATCTTCCGAACCGGGCGATGTTCGAAGAGCACCTCGCGCTCGCACTCGCACGTGCGGAGCGCAGCGGCGCCTCGGTCGCCGTCCTGTTCATGGACCTCGACGGTTTCAAGGACGTGAACGATCAGCTCGGTCACGCCGCCGGCGACGACCTGCTCCGCATCGTGGCCCAACGGCTGATGGAGGCGACCCGCGCCACCGACCTGCTCGCACGACTCGGAGGCGACGAATTCCTCGTGCTGCTCGCCGACCTCCCCGACGAGCGCGGCCCCTCGCCCACAGGTGTGTTGGAGGTGGTGTCGAACCGCATCACGTCGCGGGTCGCCGAACCGATCCCGCTCCGGGGGCAGACGGTGATGACCTCGATCAGCATCGGGGCCGCGATGTGTCCGGACGAGGCGAGGACGGCCGACGACCTGATGCGGATCGCCGACGCCGCGATGTACGCGCACAAGCGGCGCGGCGATGGCGCTCGCCTCGTCGGCTGAACCCTCCACCCTGGGCGCCGAAACCCACGCACCGATCGCTCAGGTATCGCCCGCGAGCGCCCGCGCCCGCGTCATCTGTTCCGCGAGCCGTTCCCGCAGGCGCGAGGTGAGATCCTCGATGTCGGCCGGGTCCTGGGGATCGCCGGCCGGCAGGAGTGGAGTTCCGAAGGCCAGGCCGAGCCGCGGACGCCACGGCGGTCCGTACCGCAGGCCAGACCGCGGCCACCGTCGCTGCGTGCCCCAGATACCGACGGGAACGATCGGCGCGCCCGTCGGCAACGCGATCCTCGCGACACCGGTGCGGATCCGCTGGAGCGCGATCGCGTCGTCCGCGTTCACGTTCCCCTCGGGCGAGAGCGCGGCGAGCGCCCCCCGTCGCACCGTCTCGATCGCCCGGTCGAGGGCGCCCTCGTCGCCTTCGCCCCTTCGGATCGGGATCTGATCGACGCGCCGCAAGATCCATCCGATCCAGGACCGGTCGAAGAATTCAGCCGCGACGAGGAACCGGCTTTCCCGGCGGATCCTGCGGGCGACCTCGATCGCGAGCACCGGTCCATCGAGGGCGCTCACGTGATTGAAGGCGAGGATGGCGGGACCCGTCGCGGGCACGTGCTCGAGCCCCGAGACGTGCACCCGGAACAGCCCCCGGACGACGGGCGTCGCCACCAGCACCCCGCCCTGCCACCAGGGGTTCAACTCGCCGGCCCGCACGAGCGGATGCTACTCCTCGTCCCCCGGGTCCGGGCCGTGCTAGCGTCCGGGCGATGGACGTCCACGCGCTGCGAGATCTCGTTGCGCGCCGGGAGCCCGCGTTCCTCGCAGAGCTGCAGGCGATGGTCGACGTCGACTGCGGCTCGTTTTCGCCCGAAGGCGTGAACGCGATCGCGGATCGGTGCGAGGCGCGGTTCCGCGCCGGGGGATGGGACGTCGAGCGCATCCGCCACGTGCCGGCCGAGGGTGCGCCACAGCTCGGCGACCTCGTGATCGGAAGTCTCGCCGGCGACGGCGGGCCGAACGTGCTCGTGATCGGGCACATGGACACCGTCTTCGACGACGGCACCGCGGCGGCGCGGCCGTTCCGGATCGACGGCGACCGGGCGTTCGGCCCCGGCGTCTCCGACATGAAGGGCGGCCTCCTTGCGGGCTTCGCGGCGGTCGAGTCCTTGCAGGAGGCCGGGTTCGGTGCGTTCGGGCAGCTCACCTTCGTGTGCAACCCGGACGAGGAGATCGGCTCGCCGTTCTCCAGCCCCTTCATCCGCGAGCGTGCGACGACGCACGACGTCGCCTTCGTCCTCGAGTGTGCGCGGGCCAACGGCGACATCGTCTCGGCGCGCAAGGGGGTGACCGACTACCGGGTGGCGTTCCGCGGGCGCGCGGCCCACGCCGGGGTCGAGCCGGAGAAGGGCCGGCACGCGGTGCTCGCGGCCGCCCATGCCACGGTCGCCCTGCAGGCGCTGAACGGCCGCTGGCCGGGGGTCACCGTGAACGTCGGAACGGCCAAGGGAGGGACGCGGTCCAACGTGGTGCCCGCTCGCGCCGACCTCGAGATCGACGTCCGCGCCGAGGCTCGGGACGCGCAGGAGGCGGCCGAGGCCGAGATCGAACGGATACTCGGCGAGCCGCTCGTCGACGGCGTCGAGGCGGAGGTCCGTTCCGATGGGTGGCACCGGCCGATGGAGAAGAGCGACGCCTCTGGGCGCCTCGTCGACCTGGCGGCCGGCATCGCGGCCGAGCTCGGCTTCGAGCTTCGCGATACCGGCACCGGCGGCGCTTCCGACGGCAACACGACGAGCGCGGCCGGCACGCCGACCCTCGATGGTCTCGGCCCCATCGGCGGCAACGCGCACGCGACCGACGAATGGCTCGACCTGACGAGCGTCGTGCCCCGCGTGACGCTGCTCGCCGCCATGATCGCGAGGCTCTGACGTGACCGAAACGTGGCGGGTCGACACGCTCCATCCCGACGCGTACCGGATGCTCGTCGAGGGTGTTCCCGCGGTCCTGTACATCGATCGGCCCGACGAGCCCTCGACGAACCTCTACACGAGTCCACAGGTCGTGGAGCTCCTCGGCTTCTCGGTCGAGGAGTGGCGGAGCGATCCCGACCTGTGGAAGCGCCAGCTCCACCCCGAGGACCGCGAGCGCATCATGCAGGCCCACGAGACCTCGAACGAGCTGGGCGAGCGCTTCCTCGAGGAATACCGCTTCACGACGAGGGACGGTCGCGAGGTCTGGATCCGCGATGAGGCGGTGCCCGTCCGCAACGCGGACCGCACCCTCCTGTATTGGCGCGGCGTGATGCTCGACATCACCGACCGCAAGCAGGCCGAGGAGAAGCTCCGCTGGAGCCTCGAGGTGCTCCGACGCACGCTGCAGCAGCGCCGGGAGCTCGCGGCCCGGCTCGAGACCGCCCAGGAGGAGGAGCGCCGCCGGATCGCCGCCGACATCCACGACGATCCGATCCAGGTGATGAGCGCCGTCGACATGCGGCTGCAGCTCCTCGCTCAGATGCCCGAGGCGGTGAGCGCCGAGGAGCTCACCGACATCGAGGGGGACGTCCGCGCGGCGATCGAGCGCCTGCGGAACATGCTCTTCGAGCTGCGCCCGATCGCGCTCGAGCGCGACGGGCTCGCCTCGGCCCTGCAGCTCTACCTCGACCACACGGGGCGCGAGACCGGGTGGAAGGGCACGGTGCGCAACGCCCTGCCCGAGGAACCGGCCCCGGAGGGCCGCGTGCTCCTGTACCGGATCGCGCAGGAGGCCGTCACGAACGCGAAGAAGCACGCAGCCGCGCGCTCGATCGAGATCGAGCTCGTGATGGCGGGCGAGGGCATCTCGATGCGTGTCGTCGACGATGGGGTCGGGTTCACGCCCGATGACGTCGCGACCCCGAAGCCCGGACACCTCGGTCTGTCCACGATCGTCGAGCGGGCCGAGCTCGCCGGCGGCTGGGCTCGCGTGTCGAGCGCGATGGGGAGCGGCACCACCATCGAATGCTGGCTGCCGGTCGACCTCCAGATGAATCACGCGACCGGTTGATGCCGAGCACCTGCCCGGGCGGTCGGCTACTCGATCGGTGAGACCGGCGCGACCCCGCGGCTCAGCCTGATCCACGTGAGCAACGCTCGATACAGCGTCCGCACGTCGTCGGCCTCGAAGCGCACGCTTCGAGGACCGCACCGCTCGCTGCCGGGGGCGAGCGCGACGATGTCGGCGACGGCGGTGTTCACGGTGTCGACCTCCAAGGGGAACGGACCCTCGGGGATCCACACGTCGGCGGCGCCGTGCTCGGCGCCCTTCACGGCCTCCCGCACGAGGCCGCGGATGGCCGCCTGCGCCCGGTGCGGCGACTGTGACCGGCCGGTCCGGCTCGCCGATCCGTCCTTGACCGCGACGGTCCTGACCCAGGGCAGACGCTCCTTGGCCTGGTCGCAGCACGCGCGGTCGCCGGACACGAACACGACCGGCACGCCGAACGTCCCGGCGAGGGCGGCGTTCAGGTGGGTCTCGTTCCAGGGTTCGCCCTTCACGCGAACCTCGGTGAACGAGCCCGAGTACGTGTGGTCGAGGATCGCCTCGGGGGTTCCGGCCCCGGCGTGATAGCCGACGAACAGAGCCGCGTCCATCCCCTCCTCGATGCCGGCCATCATGCTCCACGGGAGCTTCGGCGTGCCCTGGACGAGATCGGCGCGGGGGTCGAGCTCGTGGGGAAGGAGGTTCCCCATGTCGGCATGCGCGTCGCTGACGACGATCCGCTGTGCGCCGCCGTCGGCCGCCCCGGCGACCGCGGCGCTGGCCTCCTGCGTCATCAGCAGCCGTCCCCACGCGTAGTCCTCGGTGCCGCGGGTGCATTGGCGGACCGTGGTGATGCCGGCGATCCCCTCCATGTCGACCGAGATGAACACGGACGTGGTCACGATGCGCCTTCCCCCTCCGAGCGCTCGCCGCTGGCGAGGAGCCTAGTCGGCCTCAGGTCCCCGGAACAGAACTCGCGGCGCCCTCGGTGGCAACGACGATGAGCGGCCGGCCGAAGACCTCCGCGAACCGATCGCCGACCGCGCGCGGACGCCACCCCCTCGGCACGGGGGCGACGAGCTCGAAGCCGTCGCGGAGCCAGTTGCACGAGATGGGCGCCGGCGCGTTCGGCGGGATCCGGCGGTTGAGCTCGTCGGCGAGCGAGAGGGCGGTCGCCGCGCGCAGGATTGCCTGGCGGTCGGCGTCATCGATCAGCCTCCCGTACGGCCCGAGGCGCGTGTCGTCGTCGGCCTGGCGCAGGATCGCGGTGAGCATGCCGAGCTTCGCGTGGCTGAACCCCGCGAGATCGGCCGCGGTCACGATCATCGCCGCGTGCTCGAAGCGCTGGTAGTAGTCGATCGCCCGACCGATGTCGAGGAGCGTCGCGGCATGTTCGAGCATCTCGCGGATCGACAGGCGCGCCGCCGGATCGAGAGCCTCGTGCAGCCGGATCGCGAGTCCGGCGCGTCGCTCGGCCGGGCCCGGTTCCCAGGTCGCGAACCGCGAGGCGAGCGTCGCGATCGAGATCGTTCGAACCCACGGCGGCGGCGGCACGTCGCCGCCGAAGGCGTCGAGGGCCAGTCCTTCGCGCAGGCCCCGGCTCGACACGACGAGCTGCCTGGCGCCGACGTGCTGCATCGCGCCGTGCACGACGAGCGCGCCGCCGACGATCGTGTCGGCTCGGTCGGGGTTCAGCCCGGCGACCTGGGCCCTTCGCTTCATCGGCCGTTCCGCGAGGTCCTCGATCATGCTCGCGAGTCGCCGTTCGGTGAGCTCGTAGCCGTGCAGGAGGGGGAGCGGATAGTCGGTCCGGCGCAGGTCGATCTTCGCGAGGTTCCGGAGGGTGCCGCCGATGCCCACGAGGTCCTCGTGCTTCGCGAGCTCGACCACGCCCGCCTCCTGGAGGGCGGATGCGACGTGTTTGCGGAGCTTGTGGAGCTCACGATCGGTGGGTGGATCGTTCTCCAGGTAGCGATCCGAAACGCGGAGCGAACCGAGCGGCAACGACCACGATCGCTCGAACCGGCGGTCGGTGAACCGCGTGATCTCGACGCTGCCGCCGCCGACGTCCATCGTGAACCCGCTCGTGACCGGCAGGTCGTGGACGGCGCCGAGGAAGCCGAGTCGCGCCTCGACCTCTCCGTCGATCGTCTGGATCGGGACGCCGAGCCGGTGAGCCCGGGCGACGAGTTGTTCACCGTCGGCGGCGTCGCGGACCGCCGACGTCGCGACCGCGATGATGCGAGCCGCGCCCGCGCCGTCGGCGACCGCCCGGAAGTCGCGCAGTGCCTCGAGGGTCCGTTCGATCGCCTCGGGGCCGAGCTCGTTGTCCTCTCGGAGCTCCCGAGCCAGACGAAGGGGCGCACGCGCGTCCTCGATCACGTCGAGGTGCTCGCCGTCGCGGAGGCGGAACACGATCATGCGGCCCGAGTTCGAGCCGATGTCGACCACCGCGAACGGCCGGTCGTCGGGGCTGGGCGCGTCGGGACCGGATCGTGGAGGCTCGACGTTCACGCGGCCATGGTCGCACACGACGCCGACGGCGCGGTGAACCGTGTCGGCGATGGGCGAGCAGCTCGCAGCGGAGGCGGACGGGAATCGAACCCGCCTGGGAGCTTTCGCCCCCACGTCGGTTTTGAAGACCGCGGGGCCCACCAGGAACCCTGACGCCTCCGCCGCACAGGCTATCGGGTCGTCCCGTTTCACCGACGCGCGGGTGGGGTAGCGAGGCTCCGAAATCCGACGGGAGGTGAGCGACATGCCGCAGCAGGCGTGGTCGAAGAAGCGCGAACGTCAATACGAGCACATCAAGTCCTCGCTCAAGGACCAGGGTCGTTCCGAGGACACGGCCGAGGAGATCGCTGCCCGGACCGTCAACAAGGAGCGAGCGCGCTCGGTCGAGGCGAAGGAGAGCTCGAAGCTGTCTCGGACCGACATCTCGAGCGGCCGGCGCGGCGGTCTGCGATCGCATCAAGGAGCCGGCGGTCGAACCCGCGACCAGCTCTACGAAGAGGCCAAGGACCTCGGGATCCGTGGCCGGTCCCGCATGAACAAAGCGGAACTCCGCCGCGCGGTCGACCGCCGCACCGGTCGGAAGGCCTCGTAGCGGCTCCTCGCTCGTGGCCGCCGCCTCGCCCGGATCGCAAGAGCCTGGATCGCAAGGCTTGGGCTGCCCTTAACGCACTTCTGGCCCGTTCCTCACCCGGCGGGTTGCAACCTGGTGTTGTCCACGGAACACGACAGAGGAGGAAGCCATGCGCATCACCCGCTCGATCGCGCTCGTGGCCGGCCTGACGGCCGCGCTCACCTTCGCCGCCGCACCCGCCGCCTTCGCCGGCGACGACGACGTGACCCGGCGAGGCAGCTGCAGCGCCGCCAGCGACTGGGAGCTCAAGGTCGGCACCGATGACGGCCAGCTCGACGGCGAGTTCGAGGTCGATCAGAACGTGAGCGGCCAGACCTGGCGGGTCCGGATCGTCCGGAACAGTGTCGAGATCTTCCAGGGTCGCCGCACGACCGGAGGGTCGAGCGGCTCGTTCGAGGTCGACTTCCGAGCGGCGAACCTGGCCGGTGACGACACCGTGCGGGCTCGTGCCGTCGATGTGTCGAGCGGCGAGACCTGCGTCGGGCGGGTCGTGTTCCCCGGCTGACGCTCCGGCGGAGAAGACCGGGAGCCCGGGTCCTTCGGACCCGGGCTCCTTCGTGCGCCGACGTCTCGCATCGGGCAGGGATCTCGCGCGTGGAACGGGTAGTCTGGTCCGGACTAGAGCGCTCCGGAGGTTCGTGCGCATGCCGGTACCGAGGGTCGAGGTCGTCGTGCTCGGGCTGTTGGCGGAATCCCCCGCCCACGGCTATGACCTGCTGGAGCGGTTCCGCGCTCGTTCGATGGGGTTCTGGGTCGAGATCGGCAGGGCGTCGGTGTACCAGGCCCTGGGCCGGCTCGAGCGGCGTGGCGAGATCGTGGGCCGGGACCAGGACGGCCGCGACGGACCGGATCGGCGCGTCTTCCGGATCACGCAGGCGGGCCGGGCCCGGCTCCGTACGGGCGTGCGCGAGCTCGCAGGCTCCCTCGAGCCGTTCGACACCGACGCGGGCCTCGCCCTCGGGTTCCTTCGCTCGGTGCCGTCGAGCGAAGCGAGGGCGGCGCTCGAAGCTCGTGCCCAGGCCCTCAGCGATCTCGTGGCCGCGATCGGCGACGAACGCGCGCGAACGGGCGAGGTGCGTGGCGGCGATCGCACGGTGTCCGACGCGCTCCTCGACCGCCAGCAGGCGCTCGCGGACGCCGAGCTCGCGTGGCTCGCCACCGCCGGGATCGAGCTCACGCGCCCGCGGCGATGACCTGCTCGCGGCGCCTGTCCGGGCTCGCTCCCAGCCTCGCATACGATTGAGGTTCCGATGGATGCGGCGTTCTTCGACCTTGACAAGACGATCGTCAGCCGGTCGTCGTCCCTCGCGCTGTCGCGACCGCTGTACCGAGCGGGCATGGTCTCGCGGAGCCAGCTCGTCCGCGGCGCGTACGCGCAGCTCGTGTACCTGCTCGTCGGCGCCGACGAGCGGAAGATGGAGCGCCTCAAGGAAGGCATGCTCCAGCTCACGAAGGGCTGGGACCGCGGGCAGATCGAGCGGCTCGTCGAGGACGTGCTCCTCGAGGTGATCGATCCACACGTCTACGCCGAGGCGCTGGAGTTGATCGCACAGCATCGCGCCGATGGACGAGGGATCTACATCGTGTCGAGTTCCCCGGAGGAGATCGTGAAGCCGCTCGCGAGACACTTCGGCGTGAGCGGGGTGATCGCGACACGTGCACACGTGGGAGCCGACAACCGCTACACGGGGTCTCTCGAGTTCTACGCGTACGGTGCGCAGAAGGCCGAGGCGATCCGCGAGATCGCACTCCGGCACCAGATCGACCTCGCCGGCTCCTACGCCTACAGCGACTCGATCACCGATCTGCCGATGCTCGAGGCCGTCGGGCATCCGGTCGCGGTCAATCCCGATCGCGAGCTCCGGCGGATCGCGGATGAGCGCGACTGGGAGCGGCGGGATTTCCGCCGGCCGGTGCGGCTGCGCACGCGGATCGTGTCCGCCGTGCCGCGCACCCGACCGAGCGTGGCGGCGCTCGCGGGCGGCGTCGCCGTCGCGGGCATCCTCGTTTGGGTCACGCTCCGCTCGCGTCGTGGCCGGCGAACCGTCACGCCGCCGGCGCAAGGCGCCGCCCCCGCGGACCGCACGTTGCGCAGCGTCGGCGACCGGGTGTAGGTTCGAGATGGATGCCGGGAGGTGTCCGCGAGGGGAGCAGAACCCACGCGCGAGTCATGCCGCGGGAGGCATGCCCGAGGACCCGGGGTTTCGACCTCGGCTCCCGGGCAACGTGCAGGCCAGCGCCTGATACCTGCTCCCCTCGTTCTTGTCGTTCTCACGCTCGATCCGGCTCGCGGCGGCCAGCACCGATGATCTCGTCGCCGCCGGCGCGCGTCAGCCTTCGTCCGGCGCGGGGCTCGCGGCGCCGCCGCGGGGCACGACCTCGAGGAACTCGAAGAGCGCGCCGTCCGGATACGCGTCCTCGCCCGCCCATCGGAACCCCCACGCCGTCATCGTCTCTTTCACCCTCGCGTCGAGCAGGGGTGGGTTCCCCGGCTGGTTGAGCGCGATGTTCACGCGGATCGCCGCGCCCCACAGGGCCGCCGGGAGGGTCCCCTGCGGAAGATCGGGTGCCCAGGTGTCGTCGAAACACGGTCCGATGTCGCCGAGCGACGCCTCGAGCGTGAGGTCGGTCATGGCCTTCTTGAGCTGCTGCAGCATCTTGCGATGGCACTCGACGGCGCCCAGCCGCGGAAGCTCGCGCAGGTCGAGCTCGTCCTCGATCCAGCCCTGGTCGATGTTGAGCGTGTCACGCTCGATCGGGTCCGGATACGCCGTGAACTCGCCGAACCGGTGTTTCAGGACGATCGGGGGTGCGGATCGGTCGTGCGCCCTGAGGAACTCGACGTCGCCGGGGCGCCGAACCTCCACCGCGGGATCACGCTCCTGCCGGCCGAAGAGATCGAGGAGGTTTTCGGTGAGTCTCGCGATGGGAGGATCGGCACCGGCGCGCAGCCGCAGGAGCGCGTAGCGAGGGAGGCCGGCGCCGATCCGCTCGGCGGTCAGGCGGGGCACCAACACTTCGTAGGCGCCCATGAGCACGTCCGGAAGGGTGCCCGACGACCTCGAGGTCGAGCCCCGGGTCGACGGTGAGGGTCGCGCCCACGCCGAGACCGCGGAGCTTCGCCGACGATGTCGAAAGGATCGCCTGTCCCGGCTCGAGCCCCGCGAGCAGGTCGCGCCCCTCGCCGCTCGGCAGGAACGAGGCGAACGCCTGCGGATCCGTGCCCGTGACCTCGAGCGGCACCATGTACGGCGGGTCGGGGTCGTCGACGACGTCGCCGTCGGCATCGGTCGAGCGGGTCAACCACGCGACGCCGGCCGTTGCCACCACCGCCCGTTTCACCGCCCCGATGGTCGTGAGCTCCTCGGCGAAGGTCTCTGGGAACCCGCCCGGAACCCAGACGAGGTAGGCCCGGGGCGTCTCGGCGACCGGGGCGAGGCCGTCACCTGGGCTCGCGCTCGGATCGGGGCTCGCCGACGCGCCGGCGCCGCCGTCGCCGCCGATCGAGCCGACGGCGAGGACGACCCCGCTCCCGAGGACGAACGTCAACAGGAACGCGGTGATCCCGCGTTCCAGTGCTCGGCGTACGATCGGATCCACGCGCTCCCTCCGGCCGCGCCGAGTCTATGACGCGCCTCGGTGGATGCCCCGGAAGGGATCGGCGGGCGCGGCCCGGGAGCGCCGGAGCTCAGCCGGAGGCGGCCGGGTGGGCCAGGAGTCCGATGAGCCTTTCGGCCCGGTCGGCGGCGTCGCGGGGAAGGCCGGCCGAGACGGCGCGGGCGATCGCGCGGAGCTCGCGCTCGACCGTGGGGTTGACGCGGTCGCCTCGTGAGCGGACGAGCGGATCGAGGGCCTCGACTGCCCGATCGAGCCTGCGGACCGCCACCTGGTGCGGGTCGGCGGGCGGCTCGCGCCGCTGCCGGAACTCCTCGAGCGAGACCACATCACCCATTGACCGCACCGTACACCTGGGCGCCGACACGCCCGGGGAGGCCGCCCCGAGGACCCGCCACACGGTCGGCCATGCCTGCTCGTGCGGGCGTGACGACCGATCAGGCGACGCGGACGCTCGTGACCGGGGCGAGCCGTTCGGCCGCCGTGAACCACGTCTTCCCGGCATCGCCCGAGCCGTAGACCGCGCCCGAGGTCGCGCCGAAGTAGAGCTGGAGCTCGTCCCCCGCCGGCGGCGCCGAAGGCCTGCCGGTAGATCGTGAGCCACGTATCGGATTGCGGGAGCCCCTTCGAGCGCGCGGTCCACGTCGACCCGGCGTCGCGGGTCTCGTAGACGCGCAGCTTCCCCTCCGGCGTGACGCGGTCGAGATCGGCCACGAGCGGGATCACGAACGCGCTGTCGGGATCGTCCGGATCGATCGCGATCGGGAACCCGAAGCCGCTCGGCAGGCCCTCGGCGATGTCGTTCCACGTGGCGCCCTCGTCGTCGCTGCGATACACGCTTCCGTGGAACTGCAGGAACAGTCGTTCCGGCCGCCCCGGGGACCGATCCATGTTGTGCACGCAGAGGGCGTTCGTGCGCTCGCGTTGCTCCTCGGGCACGTAGAGGGGCACGAGGCCGGGATAGCCGGTGCGCCAGGTCTCGCCGCCGTCCTCGGTGAGCCACACACCCGCCGCCGACACGCCGACGGCGAGGCGTTGCGGATCCCCGGGCCATGGACAGATCGAGTGCAGCGCGAGCCCGCCCGCGCCCGGGTTCCACTCGCCGGCCTCGCGCTCCTTCCACAGGGACTCGTTCAGCGTCCAGGTCTCACCGCCGTCGGTCGAGACGAACAGCGACGCGGGAGCGACCCCCGCGTACAGCAGGCCGTCGGCCTCGCCGGGCTCGATCCGCCATATCCGCTCCACGGTCGTGTCGCCGCCTTCGGGGAACGCCGGACCGGTGGCCTGCTGCCAGTCGCCCAGGGGATCGCCGTCGGTGAACATCACCCGGGGTCCGTAGAAGCCGCTCGTGACGCTCGCGAACGTGCGTCCGGTCCGTGGGTCGCGTACGGCGTATTCGACGACGTCGCCGGGGAACGCCCGACCGGCGACGGTGAACGCCGTTCCGCGTTCGCCCCGCAGGACGAACAGCCCCTTCTTCGTGCCGACGAGCAGCTCGGTCATGCCGATCCTCCCGCGATCGAGGGGAGCACGTGCATCCGGTCCTCCGGCGCGACCGCCGCGTCCTCGCGGACGCGCTCCCCATTCACGAACACGTTGACGTGCTGCCGCACGCGCCCCTGGTCGTCGAGCACCCAGCCCACCGTCTTGGGCCACTCGCGCTCGAGCGCGCGGATCACCTCGCCGACCGTGCCGCCCTCGAGCGGCACGTCGGCGTTGCCACCGGCCAGGTCCTTGAGCGGCGCGCGGAGCGTCACGAGCGGCATCGCGACGAGCCTACTCCGGCCGCCGGCCAGCGGCCCGGGCGATCCGCCGACGCGGCCGGCTACCCCGGCGGCCGGTCGCCGGGCTGGCCCCAGTATTCGAAATGGTGGCCATCGGGCGTGAGGAAGTCCCCGCCCCAGTTGAAGCCCTGGCGCTCGAACGCGTCGACCATCCGCAGGTCCATCGTGGGGGGCTGGCCGTAGGGGTTCGTCGGCGCGTTGATGTCGATCGCGGCGCCGTAGGAGTGGTAGGAGGGCGGCGCGGTGGGGCTCCGCGCGATCGTCCTGGCGACCCAGCAACCGGAGTAGACCTCGACGAGCGATCCGAGGCCCTGCGCCTGGAGGTCCTCGAGCGCTGCGACGAGCGGCGGGAAGAGCTTGCGGTGACACGTGACGCGGCCGAGGAGCGGCACGGTCTTGGTCACGATGTTCTCCTCGACCCAGCGTGGATCGAGATCGAGGTACACCCCTCCGGGTTCCACGATCGCCGAGAATTCCCCGAAGACCTGCTTCATCACGATCACCGGCCTCACCCCGCTCGCCACGCGCACGTACGGAGTCGAACCTGGCGCGTCGACCCGGATGGGCGTGCCCGCCGGCACCATCGAGCCGATCCGCTTCGAGAACGCGGCCTCGGTGAGGGCGTCGTTGCCCGTGAGGGCGAGCATGTACCGGTCGTGGTTGATCCCGAGGCCGCGGCCGACCGTGCGGCTCACGAGCATCTCGCTCCACCCGACCGCGTCGTCCGGCACGACCGCGCCGACGACGAGCCGCTGCGCGCCGAACTCGAGGGCGCCGCCCACGCCGAGCCTTCGCAGCGCCGTGCTCGACTCGCCGAGCACCGCTTCGCCGCGCCGGAGCGCGTCGACGAGCTCGGTGCTCACGGGGTCCGAGACGAACGGGGCGTAGGCGCCTGGATCGACGGCGAACGCATCGATCGGGATCCGGTACGGAGGCGTCGGACGATCGACCACGCGACCGTCGGCGTCGCGGGAGGCGGTGAGCCAGAGCGTCTCTCCGGCGACGACGACCGTCTCCCGGAACCCCTGCATCTCCCGCGAGGCGGCGCGGAAGGACGGTGCGAACCCCCCCGATACCCACGTGAGCCACGCCGGCGGCGCGACGTACGGCTCGGTGGCGACCGGGGGCGGATCGGGCTCGTCCGTCCGGTCGTCCCCGCCCGGCGGGTCGGCCGGGTCGCTCGATGCCGCCGCCGTCGGTTCGATGTCGACGGCTCGATCCCGGTCGCGCGGTCTCGCCGGGGCGTCGTCGACCCGGGGGAGCGCGACGGCCGCGATGCCGGCGAGCATGAGCACGCCCACGAGGGCGACGACCTGCCGGCGGCGGGCGGCCCGCTGCCGTGGCGTTCGGGGGCGTCTCGTGCGTGGGGGAGTGGTCGTCATGGCGATCGCGGGAGGCGCCCGAGCGATCGGGCGAAACCCCACGATAGGACAGCCCGCGAGGTCCGTTCGTTCCGCGACGTGCCATCTGGTCCCGCCCGGTCGCGTGTCAAGCCCCAGCAGTGGTCAGAGGGAGCGAGGTCAAGGTTCGGAACGAACGACCGATGCTCCTACAAGGAACCCCTGGTCCCGCCCATGGATCGACCCGAAGGAAGCCGACCGCTTGGACCCTGTCTCGAACCCCCGTCGACCGGCGCCTTCGTTCCTGCGGCCCCTCCGCCGGTTCACGTCGCTGCTCGTCCTCGTCGCGTTGACGACGACGACCGGCGCCGCGGACGCACCGCCGGGCGTATCTCCGGGGATCTGGATCGCGACCCGCGCCAACGTCGAGACCCTCGAGTCGCTCGACCCGGATCTCACCGCCCTGTTCTTCGACGAGTCCGATGCGCTCGTGCTCGACGGCTGGGGCGGCGCGACGACGGCGATGGGCTGGGCGAGCGTGGCGGAATTCGAGAGCGACCTGGCGGCAGGCGCCATCCCCGGCTCGGTGCAGCTCGTGATGTACGACCCTGAGGCCTGGTCCCACACGCCGCTGTGGGAACAGCAGGACCCGGCGACGTGGATGCGCCGCTTCGGGTTCCTCGCGCAGAGCGCCGGCTACCGCGTGATGATGACGCCGCACCCCAGCCTCGTGACCGTGCCCGGAGCCGTCTGTGCAAAGGGCGAGACCGAACGAGTGGTCGCGGCCTTCCTGCGCTGCCGGATCGCCGAGGTTGCCGGGGAGACCGCCGACGTGGTCGACCTGCAGCTGCAGGCTCTGCAGAAGGACCCGGTCGAGTACGGTCACGCGTTCGCGGCCGCGGCCGCACAGGTGCGAGCTGCGGACCCCGACGTCGAGGTGCTCGCCCACCTCACGACGGCGCTCGCGCCGGACACGATGGTCCTGTTCTCCGCCTGGCAGGCGGTCAGCGACGTGGCCGACGGCGCCTACTTGGGCATGCCCGGTCGGAAACGGCCGAAGGTTGCGCTCGGCTTCTTGCGCATGGTCTCGATCACGTCCGGGCCCGCCTAGGACGCGGCGCCGGGCGGATCTCGTTCCACGTTCTCCTGTTCCAGTTCCAAGGTGATGTGACCTGGTCCCTTGAGGTACGCCACCCGCACCCCCCAGCTCCGATCTGCCGGCTCCTCGATCACTTCGGCGCCGCGGCCGACGACCGTTCGGAAGTCGGCATCGCAGTCGGTGGTCGCGTAGCCGATCGTCGTGACGGTCTCTTCGTCCTCGTTCTGGTCGAGGACCAGGAGGATCGGTCCGAACGGAAGGACGGCCATGCGTTCTCCCCGATACGTGGGTTCGGCAGCCCACACCCGGGCGAACCAGGCCAACGCGCCGCCCAGGTCTTGGACGAACACGTGGAAGTGGTTGCCCTCCATCCCACCTTCTCCTTGTGAAGAGGATCCTGGACACGCGCACGCTTCCCGTCAATCGTGCGCCGACCTGCCTCGCCCAGTCGATCTGAGGAGCTGCCGGTTCGTCAGGGACGATCGAGCGTCCATGATCGTCACGATGTTCGCGTTCGGCGGCATGATGAGGTCGTGGGATGTCCCCAGATCGTTTCCCGGCATCTCAGGGCCATGAAGATGCTTCGCGCCGTCGCGAGCCTGATGGTGCTCGTTTCATCGTGTACCGGGACGAAGGAACCAGCTCCTCCTCCAACCGGTCCGGCCGGTACTAGCTCGCTCGAGTCACTCCAACCGGTCACCGACGTCGCGTCGTTCGTCGCGGCTCTCGAAGCGGCCGGGCACACCGTCCGCGCGGGGAGGATCAAGGAGTGATCCGGATTCGAGGGCTTCGGCGTCCCCGGCCGGCGCGTCTCCCTCGACGGCGTTCGGGTCTGGGCGTTCGAGTACCCGTCGATCGCGGCCTTCGACAGGTTGCGTTCGTCGATCAGCAAATCCGGTCATACGGTCGGGAACGTCATGATCGACTGGGCTCCCCACATCTACGGCGCCGGCCGGCTGATCGTCGTGCACGCCGGGAATCGGCGAGGCACGATCCGGACTCTCGATCAGCTGCTTGGCCCACCGTTCGCCGGCGCGTAGTCGATCCGTGGTCGTCGGTGGTGGGTTCGGCTACGAGGTGAAGTCGACGATGCCGGCGCCTCGGCAAAGCAGCGCTTGGACCGGGAAGTATGCGCCCGTGGCGTCGGCGCTGAAGTCAACGTACGCGAGCGGGGTTCCCCTTGCGTCCGTGACGAGAACGATGTCTTCGAGGCTTCCGGTCACAGGAACGAAGCGCAATGTCATTTCCGGACCGAGGCCGCGGGCGTTCCGACGGACCCACGCGACCGGGTCCCCGACGTAGCCGCGCGGATCCGGCCCGTAGTCCCATGCAGCTTCCTCGGGACCATGACCGTTCGGGCAGAAGGACGTATCCACGCGATAGCACCGTTGTCGGCCCCGCGTGTAAGGTGACGAAGGCCGTGCGGCGCGATCTCCTTCGGGTTCTGACGGCTGAGTCCGGCGTCCGTGCAGACGTCGTACGACAGTTCCACGAGCGCGGCGATATGGACTACGACACCGAACTGCGGTTGCTCAACGAGGCGTTGCGGCGTGCCTACGACATCGACCGCCACGATCACGTCCTCGACGTCGGCTGCGGAGCCGGACAGACGACCCGAGAGGCCGCGCGCCTGGCCGCCGAAGGCGACGCTCTCGGGGTCGACGTGTCCGCGGATGCGATCGCTCGCGCCCGCGACCTCGCTGAGGCAGAAGGGATCCGCAACGTGACGTTCGAGCATGCCGACGCGCAAGTTCATCCCTTCCCCGCAGTGCGTTTCGACCTCGCCATCAGCAGGTTCGGGGTGATGTTCTTCGGCGACCCCGTTGCCGCGTTCGCCAATATCGGGCGGGCGCTGCGGCCCGCCGGCCGGCTGGTGATGATGGTCTTTCAGGGGCACGAACGGAACGAATGGTCGCTGGCCATCGAGGAGACGCTGAGAGGCTTCAGCGACGCGCCGGCCTGGGAGACACTCGATCCGTTCTCTCTGGCCGATCCGGCGACGGTTGAGAGCATCCTCGATGCGGCGGGCTTCACGGACGCAACCTTCACCGACGTCCACCGACCCATGCACTTCGGTCCGGACGTCGCTGCCGCGCTCGAGTGGGTCGGCGGCTTCTCGTACACGAGAGAGGTGCTTGCGCGTTTGGACGGCGCATCGGCCGAGCGGGCGCTCGGGCGTCTCCGAGAGACGATCGAAGCGCACGCGAGCACGGACGGTGTCTGGTTCGACTCGCGAGCCTGGATCGTGAACGCGCGTCGTCGCTGAGCGGGATGACGCACAGGTCACTTCTCGAACGCTCACAGTACGCACCACACATCGGGATCGCGATCCTCGACGAGTAGCCGGCCAGGTCCGGCCGCCGACTACACGAGCGAGCCAGCGGAGCCCGTTCCCGCGCGCGAAGGAGGCGCTCACCGGCTAGCGGTGTCGGTGCGCCTCGGCTAGCGTGGGTGCCTCACTGCGACGAGGAGGGCGCCATGAATCCACCGGTCGATGAACGCGAGGCACGGATCGAGTTGGCGGCGGCGTTCCGCATCGCGGTGCAGTTCGATTTCCACGAGGGCATCTCGAACCACTTCTCGATGCTCGTGCCGGGACGCGAGGACAGGTTCCTGATCAATCCGTTCGGACTGCACTTCTCCGAGATCACGGCCTCGTCCCTGGCCGTCGTCGACGTCGACGGGACGCCGATCAGCGGCATCGCACCGGACACCGGGATCGGCATCCACGCTCCGATCCATCGCCTGTGCCCCCAGGCGACGGTCGTCCTGCACACGCATCAGCCGTGGACGACCGCGCTCGCGATGCAGGACGAGCTGCACCTCGCGCCGATCAGCCAAACGTCCCTGCAGTTCACCGGCCGTGTCACGTACGACGAGCGGTACGAGGGTCTGGCCGACCTCGACGAGGGAGAGCGGCTCGCGAAGGTGCTCGGCGAGCACGACGTCATGTTCCTGCGTCACCACGGGATCCTGGTCGCGGGGCGGGAGCTCGGCGCGGCGATGGACGACCTCTACATGCTCGAGAAGGCCGCGCAGCTCCAGGTGCTGGCGTCGGGGCTCGGTGCCCCCACGCCGATCCGCGCCGAGACGATCGAGCGAACCCGCAGCCAGTTCACCGGCAACGGGATGCTCGAGTGGGGCCGCTTGCACTGGGCTGCGCTGCTGCGCATGGTCGAGAAGACGGAGCCGGACTTCAAAGAGTGACCGGACCACCCGGATGACCCTCTCCCGATCCGTCCGAGCTGAAGGTAGTCATCGATCCCACGGCGCGTGGGGCCCCCAGAATGCACATCAGTTCGCATCTGCGGTCTTCCGCTCGGTCATGGCGAACCCGTCGACGGGACCGCCTCGATCGTCGCAAGGACGTTCTCTGAACGCACTCGGTGTGCTTGGATGCCCGAGGTTCCCTGAAGCATCAGCTCGAGGCGGTACGTCGTGCCAGCCGCAAGACCATTCGCCCGCCAACGGATGGTCACAGCGGATGGATCTGTCAGGTCCGGGAGCGCCTGGGCACCCGGTTGAAGTCGTCGGGGGGTTTCGCTTCCGGTCGAGAGCAGGGCCTGGATGCTCGCGCTCTCATCCTTGCTCGTTCGGTAACTGAGCGTGACCGTCACGATCACGTTGTATTCGGGTCCGACGTCGTTGAACGCGAACTCGTGACCCAACGGGCTCACGTTGCAGAAATCGAGGCCGCAGACTTCGCCAGGGCCGATATCAGTAACGAAGGTGGTACGTGCATACGGTGAGCTCGTCTGGGCGATCGAGATCCGCAGCCACGAAGAGACCACAAGCACGCAAAGCACGACAAACCGCCAGCGCTCGCTTCACTTCCGCCTCCTTGCTCGTGAGATCGGCTTTGGGAACCTCACCCTAGGCGTCGTTCCCATCAAGGGTGTTTCGGTCCCCCGCGTCTTGTCGACCCGGTCGGCCGGGCCGTTCCAGGAAATCGGCCGGCCTGGGGATGGTTCCGATCGAGGAGGACCGGTAGCGTTCTCGGTGCCGGAAGCGACGCAGTTTCCCCCTCCGCCCGGCGATCCCCTCTCCCTCAGGTTTCCCCGCTGCGCGGCTTCTTCGCGGATACGGACGGAGGAACGGATGGAGCAGGTTGCGCGCGTCGTGCTGGCGCTCGAAGCGGCGGAGGTTGCCGAGGAGGTCATGCACTTCCTCGACCGCTCGGGCCGCGCTCGCGTCGTCGGTACCGCGGCGGACCGGCGGCAGCTCGCCGAGGCCGTTCGACAGCTCGAGCCCGACGCGATCGTGGCCGAGCCGGTGCTCGCCTTCGGCGCGGTCGACCACGGAACCCTCCTCGCGCTCGCGACGCGCGAATCGGTCGCGTCGCTCCGCGCAGCGGTTCGCGCCGGCGCGCGCGGGTTCTACGTGTGGCCGGGAGAACGCGAGGGCCTGCTCGACGGCGTGGCCGCCACGCTCGACGTGCGTCCGCGCACCGAGCGGTCCGCGGTCGTGGTGGCGGTGCACGGCGCGCGTGGCGGGGTCGGCACGACGTTCGTCGCGTCGCACCTCGCCGCGGCGCTCGCTCGGCGAGGCCTCGCCGGGGTGCTCGTTGACGGCGATCCGGCGTACGGGGACCTGTCGGCGGCCCTCGGTGCACCCGACGACGCCCGCACGATCGCCGAGCTCGCACCGGTCGGCGCGGAGATGACGTGGGCCCACGTCTCCGAGGTGGCCTGGCGGCACGAGGCCGGCGGCTTCTCGATCGTGCTCGCACCACGCGCAGACGCCGCCGAGGAGGTGCCGGCCGATCTTGTGCCGCGGGTCGTCGATGCGGCCGCGACCGGATGCGACGTCGTGATCGTGCAGCTTCCGCGGGCGCTCGATGCCCCGACACGGACGTGCCTGGCGTCGGCCGACCGCGTGCTCGAAGTGCTCTCGCTCGACGTGTTGTCGTTCCGCGCGGCGACCCGCGCCCGTGAGGCGTTCTCGCCGCTCGCCCTCGAGGGCCGTGTGGGGTTCGTCGTGAACCGCGCCGCGCGGAACGAGATCACGCCGGGGGACGTCCGCAGGGTGTTCGGGGTCGATCCGCTCGCGGTGCTGCCACGTGACGGCGCCGTGCCGCGCGCGCAGGACCACGGGCGGCTCCTGCCGGCGCGCGGACGCATGGCTCGGCTGTTCGACCGGCTCGCGGAACGGGTGGTCACGCCGGACGAGATCGCGGACGAGGAGCGCGCCTCGTGAACGCTGAGGCGCTGACGCTGGTTCGTCGCGAGCTGCGGGAGCAGCTCCGCCAGCGGGTGGACGCCCGCGGGCTGGCGACGGCTCCGCGGACCGAACGGCGGCTCCGTGTTCGCGAGGAGGCGATGGCGGTGCTCCGCGAGCGTGGCGCGATCCTGCCGCAACGCGAGCTCGCGCGCGTGGTGGATGAAGTCTCCGACGAGGTCGTCGGGTTCGGACCGATCGAGTTCCTGCTTCAGGAGCCCGAGGTGACCGAAGTGATGGTGAACGGACCCGACGACGTGTTCGTGGAGCGAGAGGGGCGGATCGAAAGGGTGCAGCGTCGGCTATTCGAGGGGGAGGAGTCGGTGCTGCACCTGATCGAACGCATCGTGGGACCTTTGGGCCTGCGGGTCGATGGATCGTCACCTTGGGTGGACGCTCGACTGCCGTCAGGTTCGCGGGTCCACGCGATCGTTCCGCCTCTCTCGCTCCGCGGTCCCGTGCTCACGATCCGCAAGTTCTCGCCGGTGCCGATCACGGCGGCCGACCTCCTGTCGACCGGGTGCATCGGACCGCGCATGTTGGCGTTCCTCGCCGCGTGCGTGCGAGGACGCGTGAACCTCGTGGTCTCGGGCGGCGCCGGCTCCGGCAAGACGACCCTGCTGGGCGTCGCTGGCGTCGTTCATCGCCGATGAGGAACGGCTGGTGACGATCGAGGACGCGGCCGAGCTCCGGCTCGGCAAGCAGCACGTCGTCTGCGCTCGAAGCCCGGCCTGCGAACGTCGAGGGTCGGGGCGAGGTCACCGTGCGAGATCTCGTTCGCAACGCCCTGCGGATGCGGCCCGATCGGATCATCGTCGGCGAGGTCCGTGGCGGCGAGGCGCTCGACATGCTCCAGGCGATGAACACGGGCCACGAAGGCTCGTTGTCGACGGCACACGCCAACAGTCCCAGGCACATGCTCTGGCGACTCGAAACGATGGCGATGATGTCCGATGTCGACCTACCGGCGGCGCACGTGCGTTCGCAGGTCGCCGCCGCGATCGACGTGATCGTGCAGCTCGCTCGACTCCGCGATGGGCGCCGGGTCGTGTGGGAGGTCGCGTGCGTCGAAGGCACCCGTCGCGGGGAACCGATCGTCGAGACGCTGTACCGGTTCCGCCAGCGCGACGGCGCCGAGGGCCGGTTCGTCGCGACCGGTGCGGTGCCGGCGGTCGCGAACGTCCTCCTCGACCGTGGGCAGTGGTTGGGTGACGGGCAATTCGCGGCGGGTGACGACGAATGAGCGGCCTCGTCGCGGCGCTGGCCGGCCTCGCGGTCCTGTTCGCGGAACGCGCCTCCCGGTCGGCGGCCCGATCCCGGATCCGGGAACGCGCGGGGGCGATCCGGCGTCCGCCCTCGCGCGCCCGGGCCGGGTCGACGGTACGGACGCTTGCGCTGCCACTCGCCGCCGCCGGGGTGGCCGTCGCGCTCGCCGGCCCGGTCATGGGTCTGCTCGTGGGGGCCGGCGTCGTCGCAGGCCGCCGGATGCGGGCTCGCCGCTTGCATCGTTCGCTTGCCGATCCGTCGTGACGAGCAGCTCGCCGACGCGATCGGCGCGATCGTGTCCGCGTTGCGCGCAGGCATGTCGCTCTCTCAGGCGCTCGACTACGCGGCGAGCGAGGTCGAGCCCCCACTCGCCGACGAGCTGGCCGCGGCGGTCCACGACGTCGAGATGGGCGTGCCCCTCGCCGACGCCATCGAGACGTGGGCCGCGACGCGTCGGCAACGACGACTCGCGACTCGTCGCCGCGACGATGGATCTGCACCGTCGCGTCGGCGGCGACCTGCCGGTCGTGCTCGATCAAGTGGCGGCGACGGTCCGCGAAAGGGTCGCGGTCGCGCGCGAGGTTCGCGCCCTCACGGCACAGGCGCGCCTGTCCGGCGGCATCCTCGGCGCGCTTCCGGTGGGGTTCTTCGCGTTCCTCTGGCTCACCTCGCGCACCGAGATGCAGACGGCGCTCTCGACGCCGGCCGGGCTCGCGACCGTCGTGCTCGGGCTGACCGCTCGACGGCCTCGCGTTCCTGTGGATCCGCAAGCTCCTGGAGGTCGCGTGACGACCCTGGCGCCGCTCGTCGCCTCCATGCTCGCCGCGCTCGGCGCCCTCGCCGCCGTGGCGGCGATCCGCGCGGCCTTCGACGCCTCGCCGGTCGTGACGCTCGCCCCGCGACGCGGACCGATGGTGACGGTCTTTCCCCGGGAGAACCACTCCCTGTCGGCCCGCGCGATACCAACGTGGGTGCCGCTGGTCCGATCGCGTCGAGCGGCGAGGCGCCGCGCGGCGATCGACGCCGAGGTGCCGCAGCTCCTCGACCTGCTCGCGGCCGGATCGTCGGCGGGACTGTCGGCGCCGCTCGCGCTGCGGCGCGCGGCCGAAGCCTTGCAAGGCCCGCTCGGAGTGGAGCTCGCGGGTGCGTTCGCGGCGGTGGATCTCGGGACCAGGTGGCGCGACGAGCTCGCGTCGACGTGGCGGAGCGGCTCGCGTCGGCCGACCTTCGCCGGACGGTCGCGGTGCTCGACCCGGACCGAGGTGCTGGGGCTCGTCGCTCGTCGACCGCGACCCGCGACCTCGCGATCGACGTGCGCCGCGCCCGCCGCGCCGCACTCACCGAACGCGCCCGAGCGGCGCCGGTGAAGATGTTGTTCCCGCTCGTGTTCCTCGTCCTCCCCGCCTTCCTCCTCCTCACGGTGGTGCCGGTGCTTGCTCACCACCTTGCGTTCCATCGGCTGAGAGGAGGTGACCATGTTCGCGATGCAGACCTTGTGTTTCGTGCGTGGCTCGATGCGCTCGCGTCGATCCACGCTTGCCGGCGGTCGTTCTCCGCCGTGAAGCCGACGGGAAGAAGGACAGACGACAGCGGAATACGCCCTCGTGATCCTCGCCGCGGCGGCGGTGGCGATCGTGCTGATCGCGTGGGCGAAGTCGTCGGGAAGCTCCCCGCGTTCTTCGACCAGGTGATCGATTCGGTGATCGGCGATGCCGACGCCGCGTAGTCGCCGCGACGTTCGCACCGATCGGCGGAGCGGGGTTCCGCGGCGGTCGAGTTCGCGCTCGTGCTGCCGCTCGTCCTGATCTGGTGCTCTGGCGCTGGTGCAGGTCGGGCTGTTCGCGAGGGACCGGTTGTTGGTGGAGGCGGCGGCGCGCGCGGGGGCGCGCGCCGCCGCCGTCGCCGACGATCCCGCGGCCGCCAGGGCAGCTGCCCTGGCCGCCGCTCCCGCCCTCGTCGACGCCAACCTCGCGTTCGAGATCTCCCGCACGGGCTCGCGTGGCGACCCGTGACGGTCCACGTCACCTACGTCGATCCCGTGCGGGTTCCCTTCGTCGCCTGGCTCGTCGGTGACGGCGTCTCGATGACGACGACGGCGACCGCAGCGGCAGGAGTTCGGGTGAGGCGAGGCCCGGCGGGGAGCGCGGCTCGGTCTCGGTGGTCGTCGCGGCGAGCGCCGCCGTCGGTGCTCGTCCTCACGATGGGCGTGGCCGACGTCGGACGGGCCCTCACCGCGCGCTCCCGCGCTCGGACGGCGGCGGATGCAGCCGCGCTCGCGGCGGCCCAGGAGCTGGCGTTGCCCTCGGGCGTCTCTGCCGAGCGAGATCGCGGCCGGATACGCGGCCGCCAACGAAGCGGAACTCCTCATCCTGCGCCTGCGAGGCGGGGACGTTCGAGGTTCGCGTCGAGGTCCGCACCGATGTCGGCGCCTTGTTCCTTCTGCCGGGCGAGCGTTTCGTGGTGGCCCGCGCCCGCGCCGTCGTAGACCTCGGGTAGCGCCTTCCTGCGTATCATCGCGGCTTGATGCACAAGAACGACGTCGACATCCTGATCGACTACATGTACTGGGCCAACCACCGGCTTCTCGACCACGCGGGCCGACTTCCGAGCGAAGCGTTCCTCCAGGACACAGCGGTCACGACACGGAGCTTGCGCTCCACGCTCGTCCATGAGCTCGACGTCGAGTGGAGTTGGCGACAGAACCTGCGGGGTCGCATCGGTGATGATGACGCGGAACTCGACCCGAACGACTATCCGGACGTGCCAACTCTCCATGACCGCTGGCTCCGGGACGAAGCTGAGATGCGCTCGTGGCTCGACTCGTTGAGCGACGCCGAACTCGCCGAGAACGTCTACTCGACGTTCACCGACGAGCGACGGCCTCTATGGATCTTCCTGTTGCACATCGTGACGCATGCGGCACAGCAGCAAGCCGATGCGGCCACGCTCCTGAGCCTGGCAGGGGAGTCACCGGGAGAGCTGACCTTTCTCGAATACCTTTCCTCACGCTGATCCGCGCCCGGGCGGTTCAACGATCCGCGTGCTCCCAGACGGATACGTGGGTCCAGCTTCGCGACGGATACGGTTGCCGCTCCCAATCGGCCCAGCGTTCCCGGAGCCGGAGACCCGCCAGGCGGGCCATCAGATCCAGCTCGGACACGTAGGCGTAGCGGATCCGCACCGGGTATATGCGGACGCCCGAATCGCGGATCTTCACGTGGAAGCTGTCGGTCCGCTGGTTGAACGGGTCGTGGGTCGAGGTTTCCAGCGTGACCTCATCGACACCCACCGACTCGGTGGACACTCGCTGGTTGTGGGCGTCGAACCGAGTGACGTCCGGCACGAACGCCTGCATCGCGAAGACGCCGTCTGGCGTGAGGTGGCGAGCCACCGCTGCGAAGCAGGAGACCTGCTCGTCTTGGCTCAGGAGGCTGAAGAACGTATTGAAGACGACGTAGACGAGCGGGAACCGCGACCCGAGCGAGAAGTCAGCGAAGCTCCCGACCGTCACTGGGATACGGTCGCCTCCGGGCTTGGCTTTCAGCTTGGCGAGCATCGCCTCCGAGGCGTCGATCCCGTGCACCTCGACGCCGGCTTGTGCGAGCGGGAGCGCGATGCGGCCGGTTCCGATCCCGAGTTCGAGCGCGGGACCGTCTCCGGCCAGCTCCTTCAGGAACGACACGGCACCGGCCGTGTCCTCGGTGAACGGCCCCAAGTACTGGTCGTCATAGATCTCGGCGATCCTGTCGCCGTAGGTCGCATCCGAATAGTCGTCGTCGGCCATTCCAGCGAGGGAAGCACTCGGGGCGATGCGAGTCAACCGCGGTCGAGACGATCGGTCCACGTCCATCACGGCTCCGGGGGAACGATGCATCCGTGGCCGGCGTCTCCTCTGTGGATGGTGCGCGTCCTTCGAGTCTTTGCTGTCGTGGCGTTCCTGGTTGGTTCATGCACGACGTCGGCCCGCACGAGCGACCCTGCGACGTCGAGTGCGTCGCCTGCGGCGGGTCGGCTGACATGGCCCGAGGATGCGATCGTGTTTTCGACGGCGACCGGTGACGACTTGGAAGCGCGGACGAGCTTGATGGCGGTCTCGGCGGAGGGAGGCCCGCCCGTTCCGATCGACGTGTCCATCGCTCCCTCGACCTACATCGGTCAGGCCGCGTGGTCCCGCGACGGTTCTCGGATCGCTCTCGTGATCGGCAACGCTCGCCACGTCCACGCCTACGCCGGAGACGGCGATCTCTACGTCATGAACGCCGACGGCTCCCAGCTTCGGCAGCTCACTTCGGGATCCGATGCCTCATCTCCGACCTGGTCGCCGGACGGGACGCACGTCGCCTTCGTCCGGGATCAAGGGCAGGAACTGGTCGTGATGAGCGACGAGGGGACGGACGCTCGGGTGATCGCGCGCCGCCGTGGCTACTACCAGTTGCCCGCGTGGTCACCTGACGGCCGGTGGATCGCGTTCCAGAGCATGCCGGGCGGTTCCAGCGACGAGACGATCACGCCGGCGATCTTTGTGATCCGTCCCGATGGGACCGATCTTCGGCAACTGACCGGCGCGACCACGTCGGAGGGCTTTCCGGCATGGTCCCCGGACTCCTCCATGCTCGCGTACTCCGCCGGCGAGCGTCTTTGGGTGATGAATGCCGATGGATCGAAACCGGCCAAGGTCACGGATTGCCACCTGCCGTGCGTCGCCGACTTCGCTCCGACGTGGGCGCCCGACGGTCGAGGCATCGCGTTTCTCCGACAAGAGGAGGGCGGTGCGGCCATCCGCCTCTACGTCCTCGACGTCGGCACCGGGCACGTCACCCCAGTGACACCCGGTCAGCGCTGGATCTCCTACCCACGCTGGCGGCCGTGAACCTCCTCCCGCGGGAATCAGGCGAGTCGCACTCGTGATCGACAGGGCGCGTAGGCGCTCTGTCCAGATCGCGAGAAGTTGGCGCCCGATCCGCGGTCTGGGGTCAGGCGTCGAACTGGCCGCCGAGCTCCGCAGCCTGGGGCTTGCCTTTGTGCCCGGCTTCTTGAAGGATCGCCGGGACCTCGGGATCGGAGACGAAGTTCTGAAAGCCCTCAGCGTCCCAGTCGAAGAGCACCCAGACCCGGTCCTCCTCATTTGGGTCGCGAAAGACCGTCGAGCCCTTGGACCCGTGCTGCTTTCGCTTCTCAGCGCTCGTGGTAGAGAAGATCTTCAACCAGCGGTCGAAGTCTTCGACCCTCGCCGTTGTCAGCATCAACAACCCTTGCCCCCTTTGCGAGAAATGTCGTCGCGCATCTGCGACATGGCGCGCGCATCATCGCCCCCGGCAGGTCAAGGGCGCAACCCCCCCTGTCAGGCAGAGCGCGATCACCGCCTCGTGGCAGTTCGGCGGTTACGCCTACGACTGGCGAACGAATGGCGCGCTCGCGTAGAGCGCGATCGTGTAGAGGCGGTGCGTTTCAAGGTTCTCAGCGGTTCCCGTTTCGTTCTGGCCGACGAGCTCGAGATGCAGCGTGTCATCGGAAAGTGTCGCGTCGAATACGTATGCATCTCCCAGGTCTGGGAGCGACAGACGCAGCTGCCCTTCGGCGAAGACGTAGGTGCCGGACTCATCGACCGCAAGCGGGAAATGAGCATCGACCCTCGAATGGCTGAATTCGGGCGAGTCGAACCGAAGCTCGAACGTGAACGTCGGCGGCGACCGTTGGTCGTCGAGCCATCCCTCGACCGCCTCATCGTCGAGCCCGGCGGCCAACATCGCGGCGCGGACGTCGTCGAGCGGGACCGGCCCCGTGGACCAGACGCCGTCGAGAGGATCTGCGGCGATCGAGGTCGAGCCGCTCGCGCTCTGCGAGTGGGAGGTAGGTCCTTCCGTCCGATCCGGAGAGTCGCATGACGCAGAACCGGCTACCACGAGGACGACAAGGATCGTGCGGCGGATGGGGAAGCGCATGTGTCCGTACGTCATCAGGAGGTTCGACATCATGCACCCTGCTCGAGGGGTTCTGCTAGCGAGGCTGGAGCAGCCGCTGTCCCCCTTTCCGGACGATCCTGCCGATGGGGAACGGCGGAACGTGCGCGGTCGCGAGCGTCAGCCCCTCCGACTCTGCTCGGTCGAGCCACGCGGCCCGTGGCATGTTGTCCGGAGGTGGAGCCTATAGTCGTGACAAGTTCGGACCAGTGGGAGGCAAGCGATGACACCGGACTTCGATCAGGTCGTGGAGCATGGCCACGCGGCTGTCGACGAGTTCGTGCGGGGCAACAGCAAGCCGCTCGAGAGCTCTACTCGCGGCGCGACGACGTGACCCTTGGCAACCCCTTCGGCCCGTTCGTTCGGGGTTTCGACGACGTTGCCAAGACGATGGAGCGTGCCGCCACGTACTACCGAGACGGGAAGGCGGTCGGCTTCGACGTCGTTGCCAAGGAGGTCACGCAGGATCTCGCCTTCGTGGTCGAGGTGGAGCGGTTCAGCTCCAAGATCGGCGGCAGCGAAGAGGAGACTCCGTTCTCACTCCGGGTGACGAGCATCTTCCGCAACGAGGACGGTGAGTGGAAGCTGCTCCACCGTCACGCCGACCCGATCACCTCAGCCCGCCCGGCCAAGTCCGTGGTCCAGACCTGACCAGATGAGGTAACCGGGGAGCCCGTGCGTTCGCCCACACTCAAGGAAAAGATCTCTGGGCGGTGTCTACGAAGTGAGGACGTCGTCTACGAGTGAACGCAGGTCGACGCTTGCATCAGCCCTTACCCACGCCCTGTCGTCTTCGTAGTTGAAGCCGAAATGCGCCTCCGGAGGGAGCCTCTTCGGCAGCTCGGTGATCACTCGCTGAACTTCCTCCCGCTCGATCCAGATCCTCTCGCCCATCTCGACCTCGACCTGAGGCGGGATCGACGTGCGCGGGACGGCCACGCCTCGCGAGCGGAGCCCGTCGATGATGTCTGTCCTGCTGACGCCCAGCTGCGAAAGGAGCTGTGACGACAGGCTGGTTGGATCCCAGATGAGTGCCATGAGGACATGCTCCGGACTGATGGGGCCGTCCCCAAGTGAAGCGGCGAATGCTTCTGCCCTCCCGGCCATCGAGTTGTACGCGGGCGGGAACATCAGACCCCTCGATTCTGCGGACATCGGCAGCGCACGCGAAGAGATTTCGGTCGCCAGACGCCCAGCGCCTATCCCCGCGGACTCGAGCACATCCCGAGCAGGCGTGCCCTCCGCGAGCTCGGCAACGGCGAGGAGGAAGAGGTCGTCACTCGCGACGGGATAACCCATGCGCCGCGCATGCTCTGACACACCTCGAAAGATCTCCCTAGGTATGTGTTCTCCGCGGCCGGTCGGGGACCCCATGACGCCATCCTATCTCCAGGTCTCGAGAGCCATTGAGTACAGCGGCTACCCGAGCTGGAGCGTGTGGTCACGTTCGAGCATGGGAGGCAACGCGGCCTCGGCCCCTGGTATCCGGACGAGTGAAGCGACTCTGGGATGCGCACGTGTTCGGACATACTGAAGGTCATGACCATGCGGCTCGAGGCGTTCGGTGGCTCGCCACCGGCGACGTGAACCGCGCACGGCTGCGCGAACTGGGCTTCGAGCTCGGCGCTCGCGCCGAGGCCGGCGTGTCCGACGAGGGTGCGTGGTTCGCGACGGCGCCGGACGGCGCGCCGGTGGTGCTCAAGTGGTTCCCGGACGAGACCGTCGCCGAGCGCTACGCGGTCCTGCTCCCCGGCCTCGACGAGCTCCGATCACGCGGCGTCCCGGTGCCGGAGTACCCGCACGTCCTCGCCGTCGACGGCTGGACGCTGTCGGCGCAGCAGGTCCTGCCGGGTGCGTCGGTGCGCAACCCGTCACCGGCGATGGTGGAGCAGGTGGTCGAGTGCGTCGCCGCCATGGCCGGTGTCGCCTGTCCGCTGCCGGCGCCGGACCTGCGCCCCTGGGGTGCGTCCGTCGTGCACACGCTCACCGTCGGCGTGGACGGGTGGGCGATGCACGAGCCGCTGCGCACCGGGGGTCGACGCAGCGCGGCGGTGCTCGACCGCGTGGAGGCCGTCGGCGCCGACGCCGACCCGGCGTGGTTCCCGACCGACGGGCTCGTGCACCTGGACCTGCACACCGACAACATCCTCGCCGGCGACGACGGCACCCTCACCGGGATCATCGACTGGGAGGGCGCGTGCGCCGGCGATCCCCGCTTCGATCTCGTCAGGTTCGCGTACGACCTCGACGGGCACGATCAACCGGTCTGGGACGTCGTCGAGGCCACCGGCATCGAGCCGCACGTGCTTCGGGCGTACGTCGCCCACCACGCGCTGCGGTGCACGTCCTGGCAGATCCACCACCACACCGATGACGTGCCCCGCCAGCTCGACCGCGCCGAGCGCGTCCTCGATCGGTACGAGGCCTAGGAGACGGCGGCCGTGGCCGGACGCGCCGGGGCGCGTGACCCATGAGGACATCTGAAAGCCTTCAAGCCATGGCTCGACCGGGCTGGTAACGCAGGGCCACCGCCCCCGACCGGAATTCCTGACGGCCCACGAGCCTCAGCTCGAGCCGTTCGCTCAAGCCGGCGAACAACGTCGGTCCGTGGCCCGCCAGGATGGGCTGCACGACGAACTCGTACTCATCGATCAATCCCAGATCCGCCAAGGCCAGCGGGAGGGTCACGCCTCCCACGAACAGGCCTTTGCCTGGCTCCTGCTTGAGCTGCTGAACGGCTGTCCCGAGGTCTCCCTTGACGAGCTCCGCGTTCCAGTCGACCCGGTCAAGGGTGCCCGACACGACATACTTCTTTGCCGCGTCGATCTTCCGGGCGAAGGGGACCATCCAATCAGCCATCCAGTCAGGCCACGTTCCAGTCGCTGGTTGCCGCCACGCGGCCTCCATCATCTCGTAGGTCACCCGGCCAAAGAGCAGGGCATCGGCTCGTTCCAGCTCGGCGGCCCAATAGCGATGCGACTCCTCGTCCGCGATCCCCACGTGGTGATCGCAGCAGCCGTCGAGGGTGACGTTGATCGCGTATCGGAGCGGTCTCATAGGCGTGTGCTCCCCCTTGCTTCTCAAGTATCACGTGGCTGAACCCGGCAGTCAGGCCGCTGCCGTCCGCGACCTCGCCCAGCAGGACCAGCTCACATTCTCGATACCGGCCGGTCAGGACGGAGGAAGCGGTCGAACCAGGCCTGCGTGCGGCGGATCGCGTCGAGGGCGTGGGCTCGCTCCATCGGCACGTGGCCCTCGCGCGGGTAGATCACGAGCTCCGTCTCGACGCCGGCCTCGACGAACGCCGCGAAGAGCTCCTCGGCCTGCCCGACCGGCGTGCATCGGTCCATCGCGCCTTGGATGATCAAGGTGGGCGTGGTGCAGTTCCGCGCGTGCATGACGGGCGACCACCGCGGGTACGCGCCGTTCACATCGGTCCACGCTCCGCCGATCGCGAACTCGTCGTACGCGGCGATGTCCGACGTGAGGTGGAACGACGTCCAGTCCGAGATCACCGAATACGCGACGGCCGCGGCGAAGCGGTTCGTCTGCGTGACGGCCCATGCGGTCATGTACCCGCCGTAGGACAGGCCCGATATCCCGAGCCGGTCGGGATCGGCGATCCCCTCCGCGACGCACAGATCGATGCCGGCCAAGATGTCCTCGAGGTCCTTGCCGCCCGGATCGTCGATCACCGCTTGCGAGAACGCGTGCCCTCTGCCGTTGCTGCCGCGCGGGTTCGGCAGGAGGCACGCGTACCCGCGCTGGCGAGCAGCACCGAGCTGGGCTCCGAATCGGAGAAGTACCCGCCCCAGCACCACGACGGCCCACCGTGGACGAGCGTGAGCATCGGCAGCGGGCCCTTGGCGCCTCGGGGCGTGAGGAGCAGGCCTTCGATCTCGAGGCCGTCCGGCGCGGTCCACGAGAGCGTCCGCACATCGGGGAAGACGACGCCCTCCACGATCGCGTCGTTGAAGCCGGTTAGACGGATCCAGTCGCCGGTGTCGGCATCGAAGCGCGCGAGCTCGGGCGGCAGGCCGTGGGCCTGATGCGTGGTGAACACGGCGCCGCCACCGGCGAGCGTGCACGACGGCTTCGTGACCTCGTCGCCGATGAACGGCGCGCCGGCCCACACCTCTTCGCGAGCGCCGTCGAGGTCGATGCGGCCGCAGGCCGTGCCGGAGCCGTCGGAACGTCCGTACCAGAGCTTCCCCTCGTCGATCCACTCGACGAGACCGACCGTCTCCAGGTCGGGCCACGGGTCGAGCCCGCCGCCTCCGTTGACGTCGACGATCTTCACGCTGCCGCTCAGGAGACCGTGATCGCTGGAGTAGCCCTCGATCACGGCCGCGCGCCGTCCGTCGGGCGAGAGCGCGAGCCCCTCGAGCTGCCATCTCGGCGCATAGAGGGTCTCCTGGGTCCGCGCATCGAGGTCCAGTCGCACGACGGTGGATCGGTACCAGCCCGAGCCCGAGGGAACCTCCGAGACGAGGGCGACCGCGACGCCTCCGCCATCCCAGTCGACCTCCCACACGCAGCGGCCGGGCGGGCCGACCTCCGTGGCTTCGTGAGACGCGAGGTCGACGAGGAACAAGCGACGCCAGGCATCGTGCGGTCGCCGCACGATCGGGTCCGGGTCGGGTTCTGAGGCGGTGACGGCGACCGCAGACCAGTCGATCCCGTATGACCACGGATCGGCGGCCAAGACCAACAGGCGGCGACCATCGCTCGACCACAGGACCTGCTCGGCGTCGCCCCGGAGCGTCGCGGCGAGCGACGCCTCGCCGCCGGGCGCCATGACGTAGGGAAGGTGGTGCCCTGGCTTCTCGCGGTCCGACACGAAGGCGAGGCGCTCCCCGTCAGGAGACCACACGGGCGACCGATCGCTCCGGTCGGCGTCCGTCAGCCGAACCGGCGCGTCGTCACCCTCGAGCAGCCAGAGATCGCTCGGGACCGTGACGCCGTGCTCCGAAACCGTGGCCGTGAGCGCGAAGGCGATCCTCTTGCCGTCGGGAGCCACGGCGAGGCTCACCGGGGTCCGAACCTCCACGAGCCGCTCGGCGGTCGGGCCGCGCGAACCGCCCCCGGCGCGATCCTCGATCTCGCCTGCTCGGGTCCCCACGAGGTCCACGTGCGTCGCTCCTTCCCTCGGCAGGGGGCCGACTGTAGGGTCGCGGCGACCGCGCGGCAACGCCCGGATGCTTCGTGTTCACTCGAGCTCGCGCGACCGTGGGTCGCGACGCACCGGCGTCCGGTAGTCCGGGTCGCCGCGGGCCACGAGGAACTCGACCGCCGCCCAGAGCCCCTTCGACCGCGGATAGAACCACAGCGGCACCACGACCAGGACGACGATCGACGCTGCGATCAGCGGCGGCACGGGCACGTCGGGGACCGTGTACGCGAGCACCACGCCGAGCATCACGCCCCAGACGGCGAGGGCGATCGTGTAGTTGACCGTCATCGCGCCGAGGAAGCCTCCGAGTTCCGCCTCGAACCGCAGATCGCATCGTGGACATCGCGCCTTCATCGTGAACCAGCCGTCCCAGATCCGTCGCTCGGCGCAGCGGGGACAGCGCTTGCGGAGGCCTCGCGTCACGACCGTCGGCCAGCCGGCCTCGGTGAGCAGCGGTGTCGGCGCTGCCCCGGCACCTGGCGCGCCGGGCTCGAGTGAGCCGTAGGGGTCCGAGGTTCCGGCCGTCGCGACCCTCCTCAGTCGTCGTCGATCGCGGAGCGCTTCACCGTTGATGGTCGAGGATCGAGGCTACCTCCGACGGGCCGTTCGTGGGGCGGCCGGCGCTGCCCCGCAGGGGGTCCGCAGGGGAAGCCATTCGGCGGATGCGCCCTTATCCGAGACCGGGTGTACCATCGCCGGACCATGCCGACGCGTCGAGCGACGAAGAAGACCGCACCCCCCTCGGCGGCGCGAACCGGCGCCGCCTGGGGGTCGTGGACTACACGCTCGCGAAGCGGGCCTTGCTCCGCGATACCAGCGTCGGCCTGCTCTCGAGCACCGACATCTGCGACGCGCATCCCGAGCTGATGCGCGCAGCGCAAGCCACGTCGGCGAGGAGACGCGCAACGACTGCCCGGTCTGCTGCGCGCGAGAAGCTCGTGTTGCTCGCCTACGTCTACGGCGACACGTTGAAGCGGAGAGCGGTCGCGTGTGGTCGATCGCGACCGCGCTGCGGATGGCGGCGGCGCATCCCGGCTCGTGCCTGCTACGTCGTCGAGGTCTGCGGAGCTGCTCCTGGAACCACCTCCGCGAGGCGTACTCGGCGCGACGGCCGCCGCCGACCGGCTGACCGGCGCGAGCCTGCCGGGCCGAAGAACCAGGGCCGAGCCGAGGCTGGAGAACGGCCCCTGTTAGCATCGGATCCACCGTGGCCAGCGGAACGCGAACCCTTCGAAGCCCAGGGACGACTACGTCCCGAAGCATGCGCCGTCGCGGGCACGGCGCCGCGCGACCGTCCAGAAGCCGACCAAGAAGCAGACCCAGAAGCCGACGTCCGAAACAGATCAAGAAGCCGACCGGAAGAAGACGATCGACAAGAAGGGGGATCGGGCGCGCGGCCGACGAAGCGGTCGTTCCTCCGCCGCCGTTGGTGGCTCATCGCTCCTGCTTGCGCCCCGGTTTCGGCCTCGCGGTCGTCGGCGCGAGCGCTCTTCTGATCGCCTACGCGCGGACCGAGCTCCCCGAGCGGCTGCCGCCGATCCAGACCACGTTCGTCGTAGGACCGCGACAGTAAGGAGCTCGCGAAGCTGCACGGCGCGGTCGACCGCACGATCGTGCTCGCTCGAGCGAGATGTCGCCCAACCTGCATCGACGCGGTCCTCGCGACGGAGGACCACGACTTCTACGAGCACTCGGGTGTCGACCCGATCGGCATCCTGCGGGCCGCGTGGACGAACCTGCGCGGGACCGACAACGAGGTCCAGGGCGCCTCGACGATCACGCAGCAGCTCGTGAAGAACGTGTACGCCGGCGACTACGTCACCGACCCGGAGACGGGCCTGCAGGAATACATCCAGCCCCAGCGGTCGGTGTCGCAGAAGGCCGCGAGATCATGCTCGCGATCAAGCTCGAGCGCGAGTCGGCAAGGACGCGGATCCTCGCGCAGTACCTGAACACGGTCTACTTCGGCCAGGGCGCGTACGGGATCGAGGCGGCGGCCCAGACGTACTTCGGGAACCCCGCTGCGCGGCTCGTCGGTGCTGCAAGTCGGCCACACTCGCCGGGGTCCTGCACGCGCCCGAGCTCTACGACCCGATCGACCGGCCCGAGGACAACATCTTCCGGCGCGACTACGCGCTCGACCAGATGGTCCGCTACGGGTACCTCGACGCCGGCCGACGCCGAGCGGCTGAAGGACCGGCGGTGCTGCCGAGACCGTGAGGGGGAACGACGGCGACCGCCTCGAGCGCGCCCGGCGAATCGGAGTATTTCGTCGACTACGTCCGCCAGGAGCTGCTCGGGCGTCCGCGAACTACGGCAGCGCGCGGGTGTACGGCGGCGGCCTGCGCGTCACCACCACGCTCGATCATGGAGCTGCAGCGCGCCGCCGAGACGGCCATCGCGGACGGCACCTGCCCGACGCGCAGAGCGACCCCGACGCCGTCGCTGGTCGTCGATCGACGTCGGAGACCGGCGAGATCCTCGCGATGGTGGGGGGCCGGAACTGGGCCGAGTCCAAGTTCAACCTCGCGACGTTCAAGGGCGGCACGGGTCGGCGAGGCCGGGTCGGCGTTCAAGGCGTTCACGCTCGCGGCCGCGATGGAGAACGGCTACGACCTCCGGAAGGTCTGGGAGCGGTCCGGAGACGCTCGGCGATCCCCGACTGCCCGGACCCCACCTCATCCGACGGCATCTGGCATCCCGTGAACGCCGAGGGCTCCGGCACCGGCACCCTCGAGAGCGCGACGGCGCACTCGGTGAACACCGTCTTCGCGCAGGTGATCGCGCAGCTCGGCCCCGAGAAGGTCGTCGACATCGCGCAGCGCCTGGGCATCGAGTCGTCGCTCCCCGCCGCCTGCTCGATCACCCTCGGAAGCGTCGGCGTGAACCCGCTCGAGATGACGCAGGCTTCGCGACGCTCGCCAACGGCGGCGTGCGTCACGACGCCACGCCGTACCTGAGGTGAAGTCGCCGACCGGTCGCGATCGATCGCAAGCTGGGACCGGACGAGGAGGGCGTCGAGGCGATCGACGCCGAACGACGCTCGGCTCGTGACGTACGCGCTCCAGGGCGTGATCGAACGGGGGGACCGGCAGCAGCGCGTCGATCGCGCCGTACCCGGCGGCGGGCAAGACCGGCACCGCGAACGAGAACGTCGACGTCTGGTTCTGCGGCTACACGGTCAGATCGCGACGTGCGTGTGGGTCGGCTACAAGGAGGAGCGAGATCCCGCTCGTGGACATCCAACGGATTCGCCCAGCTGTTCGGCGGCACGATCCCCGCGGCGATCTGGCAGGACTTCATGACGTTCGCGATGGACCACCTCGGGCTCGAGTCCGATCCGTTCGCCGCCGCCGAGCTTCGAGGGGTACACGATCGGGCCCGAGGTACCGGTGGTGGTTCACGCCGGTCGCATGTCGCCGACGGCTCGGCTCCCCGAGCCCGGAGCCCGAGCCGAGGACCGAGCCGCAGCCCGACCGACGGACCGTCCCCGAGCCCGACCGAGGAGCCCGGAGCCGACCGACCGAGCCGACGAACCGTCCCCCCGCAGGCGACAGCAGCGGGCACCCCGAGGGCGGCCAGGCGACGGCTGACGGGAGGCCGGGTCAAGGACGAGGATCGCCGCGAGCGAGGAGTCGAGCGGAAGACCGCCGTGATCGTCGTTCCGCGTCCGGGCGAGGATCGCACCGTGAGGGTTCCGCTCGCGAGCTCGACCCGCTCGCGCATCGAGGCGAGCCCGACCCGCCCCTGTCGGAGGAACTCGCGCGCCTTCGCGCTGTCGAACCCGTCGCCGTCGTCGTCGACCTCGACCCGCAAGAGCTCTCCGTCGGTCTCGACGTGGACGTGTGATCGTCGAGGCGGCCTCGCGTGCTTGCGCGGCGTTCGTGAGCGCCTCCTGCACGATGCGGAACGCGAGCGTCTCGAGGTCGTCGGGGATCTGCTCGTCCACGGATCCGCTGAACGACGCCGCGACGCCGTGCTCGGTGCCGAACCGCGCGAGGGTGTCGCGGAGCGCCGGGATCAGCCCGCGCTCCTCCAGCACCGGCGGGCGGAGACCCGACATCAGGCGCCGGAGCGCCGTCGGCCTCGCCGGCGAGCTCCTCCCGGATCTTCGTCAGCACGTCGAGGCCCCTCTCGACGTCGCCGGCCTTGATCATCAGCAAGCGCCGCCTCGAGCGACAGGGAGGCGGCCGACACGCCCTGGACCGGACCGTCGTGGAGGTCGCGTGCGATGCGGTTGCGTTCGGACTCGATCGCGGCGTTCGTCCGGCGGAGCAGCCGCGTCCGGTCCTCGTCGCGGTCCTGCAGGAACTGGAACAGCGAACGGATCGTCTGGTCGGCGACCTTGGCGGCGGTCACGTCGCGCACGAGCAGCAGCAGGCGGGGGGGCGTCGTCGGAACCGTCGAGACGCGGCTCTCGAGGTAGAGCGGCTGTCCGTCGGTCCGCTGGATCTGGGTCGTGCCGGCCTCCGGGAAGCGACGCGAACACGCGTCGGCGCCTCGACGGCCGCGGCGAGCGCGGTCCACGGCTGGCCCTCGATCGCCTGCAGGTCGAGGCTCACCATGCGCGCGAACGCCTCGTTCGCGCGGATCACCACACCGCGGTCGTCGAGCTCCACGAAGCCGTCGACCGCCGCGTCGAACACGAGCCGGAGGTGCTCCTCGGACGCGCGGAGCGTCTCGTTCGCCTCGCGGACGCGGTCGAGCGCAGCGTCGGCCTCCTCGAGGGCGAGCTCGCGTCGTGCGAGCGCGTCGCGGACCTCGTCGTGCGCCTGCGCGCTCGAGAACTGGTTCGCGAGGATCCGTGCGGCGACGCGACACCCCGAGGACCCGATGATCAGCGACGACTGGAAGCCCTGCAGCCCGCGCGCCTCGTCGACGATCGCGACGAGGCCGAGCGTCCCGCACGCGGCGACCACCGCGGCGCTCGTGAGGACCGGACGGGCGATGTCGCGCTCGGCGCGGCGGCCGGTCGGGGTCCGTGGCGGCCGCCGCCGACACGGTCGCCAGGAGCAGCGGCGCCAGCAGGAACATCGACGTTCATCCACTGGGCTCCGCCCGTCGTAGGCCCGTGCGTCCAGTCGTAGCCGAACTGGATCGTCGCGACCACGTAGCGGCGAACGCGAGGAACAGCCCGAGGTGCGAGACCGTCGGCACCCACAGGGTGAGGGCCGCGAAGGCGATCAGCTGCGAGGCGGCGAGGAGGCGAAGGTCGGCGGCCGACAGCGAGGTCGCCGTATCGCGCGTCGGTCGGACGGATCACGAGGTAGAACAGCGCCGCGACGGACGCGCGAGGAGCCAGACGTCGATCGCGATCTCGCGGCGGTCCGAGCGCGTCGAAGTGGGCGCGGAACTCCTGCCGCATGCGCCCAGGTGAGCGGCACGAGGAGGCCGAGGAACAGCAGGTCGGCGATCCGTGGGTGGTACATCGTCTCGTCGAGTGCGCCCGCGATCGCGAACAGCAGCGAGCCGAAGCCCGCGAGCCCGATGCCGACCGCCAGGCCTCTCGCGCCCGGCCATCCGTTGGCGGGCCCGCGTGCGTGGATGATCGCCGCGGCGACGAAAGCGGTGACCCCGCGGTCACTGCGGCGACGATCGCCTGCTCACGGCTCCCTCCTTCGATCAGCAGGGAGATCCCGAGGCCCACGATCGCCAGCGCCGCGACCACGGCGAGCAGGGCGATCGGCTCGGTGGGCCGCCGGGGGGCGTCGGCGTCGATCATCGTCGCACCATGATGCAGGTGAAGGGCGTCCGGCTCCATCACCCGAGGAGGGGAACCCGATGGACCGAAGACCTAGTCCGAAGGTGGTCCCGACGGCCGACGGCCGCCTATCCCGGCGCTCTTTCGAGGCTATTCGATGAGGCGCCGGCGCAGGGCTTCGGCCACCGCCGCGGTGCGGTCCGACGCGCCGAGCTTCTCGAAGATGTGCTCGAGGTGCGTCTTGACCGTGTCCGGCGAGATGTACAGGCGCTCGGCGATGTCGCGATTCGTGTGCCCGAACGCGAGCAGCTGCAGGACCTCGATCTCGCGCGCGGTGAGCGTCTCGGCCCGCCGGTCGCGCTCCTTGGCGGTCGAGAGTTCCTCGGCCAGGGCGACGACGAGCTGAGGGTCGATCACCATGTTGCCGCCGGCGACGAGTCGCACGGTCTGGATCAGGTGCTCGGCGTCGCGGGCCTTCAAGACGTAGCCGCGCGCGCCGCTCCGCACGGCCTCGACGACGAACTGGCGGTCGTCGTACGCGGTGAGCATGATGACGCCGATCGCCGGGTTGCGGTCGCGGATCTCGCGGGCCGCTTCGAGGCCGTCCATCTCGGGCATCCGGATATCGATCAGGCAGATATCGGGCGTCGCGGCCTCGATGAGGTCGAGGAGCTCCTTCCCGTTCGAGGCCTCGCCGACGACCTCGATGCCGTCGGCCATGTCGAGGTAGCGCCGGAGCCCTTGGCGCACGAGCGAGTGATCGTCCGCGATCGCAACCTTGATCGTCACGGTTCCTCCGGTCCCCCCATGTCCCGCATCATCCTAAACGGTTCCCTCCCCGGAAAGGGGCCGAAAGGGAGCGGACGCACACGTCGGCTCCGGCGAGCGCACGCACACGTCGGCTCCGGCGAGCGCACGTTCCCTCGGTCTCTCCCTCAAAAGACGTACTGCCAGGCCACGAACAGCACCGCCATCAACCCGTACCCGGCCGCGAAGACCGCCGTGACCAGGGCGTCGGGGAGCCGGCCGCGTTCGACGGCGAGCGCGTAGCCCCAGGCCAGGGGGAACGCCACGATCACGAACCGAGGCATCGACAGGAGCGGGCGGTCGCCGAAGGGGGCGAGCAAGGGCAGCAGGAGGCTCGCCGCCGCGTACCCCGTGTAGCCGGGTCGGATCCGCCGAGCGGCGAGCGCAACCCCGGTCGCCGCCAGCCCGACCACCGCCGCGTCGAGCAGCCAGTATCCCCGGTACCGCCAGGCGTACCGGAGGGCGTCCCAGGCGGCCTCGAAGGGCCACGTCGTCGTGCGGCCCCAGTTGCGCTGAGCGTCGAGAGGGGCCCAGAGGTCGTCGAACCGCAATTTCCACCACAGCAGGTACAGCAGCGGTCCCGCCGCGACGGCCCCGGCGGCGAGCAACCGGGGGAGCAGCGGCCGGCCTTCGCGGCGTCGCTGCGACATGGCCTCGATCGCGAGCCCGACGATCAACAGGACACCGACGCTCCGCGTGAGCGCGGCGAGCGCGCCGGCCGCTGCCGCCCAGCCCCAGCGATCACGCCGGGCGCACCAGAACGCGAGCAGCGACAGCAGCAGGAAGAGCGATTCAGTGTACGGCGCGAGGAAGAAGAACGCCGTCGGGAAGATCGCGAGGTAGCGGATCGCGCGCCGGGCCGTTATCCGATCGTCGCCGAGCTCGAGGCGGGTGAGCCCGTGGAGGACCACGAGCGATCCGAGGAGCGCCCCGTTCGACACGAGCAATCCGGCACCGAGCGGCCCGATGCCCGGGAGCCACGCGACGATCCGCACGAGCGCGGGGTACAGCGGGAAGAAGGCGGCGCTCGGGTCGCCCGGTGCGTATCCCTCGGTCGCCAGGCGCATGTACCACAACGCGTCCTGTCGCTGGGTGGCGGTGAACAGCACGTGCCAGCCGGCCTCGAGCGAGGGCGCCGCGAACCCCGAATCGGTCGCGGGCTGGCCCGGCGGGATCGGGAACATGCCGGTGGCGCCGATCGCCGAGAGGACGAACAGGCCGATCCGAACGGCGAGGAACACCATCAGCGCGTCTCGGAACCCGTCGCGGAGCCTCGGTGCCGCCTCGGACAGGTCTGGTGCGCTCACGCGAGGCGGGCTCCGGTCGGGGCGGCCGCGGTCGGACGCGTCGCCCATCCTCGGGTGCCGAGCGCCAGGGGTGCCGGGTCGCGGGCGAGCCATCCCGCGACGCACCACAGGAGCACGCCCGCACGCAGGATCACCGCGGCTTCGAACAGCCACTGCGGTGCCCCGTCGATGTCCGACAGCGTGCCGAAGAACGAGAAGCGGGTCACGAAGACCGCGACGTCGGCGATCTCGAACGCCACGAAGCGCTTGAGGTCCGGCAGGACGAGCACGAGCCAGGGCAGCAGCCAGAGCCCGTACTGCGGCGAGTAGACCTTGTTCGTGAGCAGGAAGCACACGAGCAACGGGAACCCGAGCGTCCATCGAGGGAACGAGGGGGAGCGCGCCGCCTTCCACGACCACAGGCCGATGAACGCCGCGGCGAAGAGCAGGGCCGAGGAGACGTTGATCGATCCGATGGACAGGCACGCCGGGTCCCACGCCCGGCACGCGATGAACCACGCGCTGTCCCAATCGGCCGGCCGCGCCCCGTTGAAGCGGAAGAACTCCCACCAGGACCCGGGTGCGGCGATCACGAACGGGAGGTTCACGACGAGCCACGTCGCAGCCGTCGCCCACACGACTCGGATCCCCCGATCGGGCTCGCGGTCCTGCAGCCGTTGCATCAGCAACGGAAGAGCGAGCAGGGCCGGGTAGAACTTCGCGGCGGCGCCCAGGCCGAGCAGGACACCCGCGAGCCCGTCGCGCCGGTCGGCGAACGCGACGAGCGCGCCGGCGGCGAAGGCGACCGCGATCAGATCCCAGTTCACGGTCCCGTAGACGAGCAGCGTCGGCGCGAGCGCGAACCAGAGCGCGCGGCGGCCGGCGAGGAGCCACAGGCACACGCCGATCAGCCCGGCGGCCGCCGTCAACACGATCGCGTTCGCGTAGAAGAACGGGGCGTGGCCGTTGTCACCCGAGAGCCACGCGGCGGCCCGCATCACGTACATCGTGAGCACGGGGTACTCGTCGCAGTTCTGCCCTTCGACTCGCGTGCAGGGGTCGAGGAACGGCAGGCGGCCGCCTCCCAGCTGCTCGGTCCCGAGCAGCGGAACGATGTCGGTGTAGCAGAGCAGCCGGTACTGGCGGAGGTCGCCCCAATCCCCGGTCGCGCACGGCGTCTTCTGCGCGACCCCGAGGGCCATCGTGCCGAGCACGCACCCCAGCACGACCCCGAGGCCGATCGTGCGTCGCGCCTGCTTCATGCCGGCGCATGGTAGCCGGGCGGCCGCCTCAGGTGTGCTGCGAGCGGGCGCGTGGACCGTTCGAGCGCGCACTCGTAGAGTGTCTGGTCGTGAGGTATCGAGTGGAGCAGCTCGCTTCCGAGTGCGGCGTGTCGGTCGACACGGTCCGGTACTACCAGTCGCGCGGGTTGCTGCCGCAGCCAGGTCGCGAGGGGCGGGTCGCGTGGTACGGCCCGGAACACGCCACCGGTATCCGGAGGATCCGCGACCTCCAGCGTAAGGGGCTCACCCTCGCGGCGATCGGCAGGGTCGTCCGCGGCGAGCTCGGCGAGGCCGACACCGACCTCGCGGCGGCCGTCGCCGAGGAGCTGGGGGACCAGCGTGACGAGCCGCTCGATCTCGAGGGGTTCGCCGAGCGGTCCGGCGTGCCGGCGTCATTGATCCAGGCCGTCGAGCGCGAGGGCATCCGGATCGGCCGCGAGGTCGACGGCGAGCGACGCTACACCGCGTCGGACATCGAGCTCGTACGCACGGCGCTCCAGCTGCTCGAGTTCGGGCTTCCGCTGGCGGACCTGCTGGCGCTGGCGCGCGATTCCGATGCGGCGATGCGCGGGCTGGCCGAGCGGGCCGTGGATCTGTTCGACGATCACGTACGCAAGCCGATCCGTGACACGGCCGGCGACGACCGGCGCGCGGCCGAGCAGATGGTCGAGGCGTTCCGCGAGCTGCTGCCGGCCGTGCAGACGCTCGTGTCGCACCATTTCCGGCGGGTGCTGCTCGAGATCGCCGAAGATCGCTTCGAGGTGGGCTCCGTGGGTGTCGCCTCCGAGGGCGATCGAGCGTGAGCGGCGATCCCTCCCTCCCGCAGGGCGAGGAGAAGGAACGCGCGGTCCGAGGGATGTTCGACGCGATCGCGGGGCGTTACGACCTCGTGAACCGGGTGATGACGTTCGGCCTCGACGTGGGCTGGCGCCGGCGGACGGTTCGAGAGCTCCACCTGCCGCGCGGTTCCATCGTGTTCGACCTCGCCTGCGGTACCGGCGATCTGTGCCGAGAGCTCCGGAGAAGCGGTCACCGCGCGGTCGGGTTCGACTTCTCCTTCGGGATGCTCGCGGCGGCGCGGACGGACGCGCCGCTCGTCCAGGCCGACGCGCTTCGGCTGCCGGTCACCGACGCGAGCGCCGACGGCGTCACGTGTGGGTTCGCCCTTCGGAACGTCGTCTCGCTGCCCGCCCTCTTCGCGGAGGTCGGCCGGGTCGTGCGACCCGGCGGCGCGATCGCGTTGCTCGACGCGAGCGAACCCGAGGGCGGCGTGCTGAAGGCGGGCCACCACCTGTATTTCCACAAGATCGTGCCGTTGGTCGGTGGCGTCTTGTCGGACCGCGAGGCCTATGCGTACCTCCCACGGTCGCTCGCGTACCTCCCACCCACCGCCGGGATGCTCGCGATGCTCGCCGAGGCCGGGTTCCCGTCGGCGCGACGCGTCCAGCTCACGGGCGGCGCGGCGCAGCTCTTCGTCGGGGTCCGCGCGTGAGGTCGGCGCTCGTGGCACGGGCCGAGCGGTTGGGTCCGTCGTTCGACCTGCTCGCCGCCTACGACGGTGCACGCGGTCATCTGTTCGAGCACCAGGGCATCGGCGTGGGCGGCGGGCCGCCCGCGGCGACGATCGACGCGGCGTCGCCCGCCGAGATCGTCGCGACGCTCCGGGCGGCTGCCGGCGACGTGTCGCCGATCGCCGTCGGCGCGCTGCCGTTCGAGACGGCATCGCCGGCCACGCTCGCGGTCGCTGCGCGCGCGGTGGTGCGCACCGATGAGGACATCCCGTGGCGCGTCGACGTCGGGCACGAGGGCGACACCGCCGACTTCGAGCGGATCGCTCTCGCCTCGCCGCACGATGCCTTCGCGCAGCCCCAGCTCACCGAGGTGCCACCGCCGGGGGAGTACGCGGACGCGGTGCGCACCGCGATCGCGCGGATCCGGGCCGGCGACCTCCGCAAGGTCGTGCTCGCTCGCACCATCGAGGTGGCGCCCGGCCGCCGGCTCGATCCGCGGCAACTCGTCCTGCGTCTGCGCGCGGTCGATCCCGACGCCTACGCGTTCGCGGTGCCGTCCGATCGCGGCGTTCTCGTGGGTGCGTCGCCCGAGTTGCTCCTGTCCCGTCGAGGACGCGAGATCCGCTCGAACCCGCTCGCCGGATCGGCGTCCCGTTCGGGGGATCCGGAGGAGGACCGTGTGCTCGCGCGCCGGCTCGAGGGGTCGACCAAGGACCGCGAGGAGCACGCGATCGTCGTCGAAGCCGTCGCGGAGGCGCTCCGGTCGTACTGCGAGGAGCTCCGCTGGGACCCGGAACCGGTCCTGCTCGAGACCGCGAACGTGTGGCACCTGTCGACGCGGTTCCACGGCGTGCTCCGCGATCCGGCGCCGTCGGTGCTCGAGCTCGTCGCCGCGTTGCATCCGACGCCGGCGGTCGGCGGCGCTCCGCGCGATGCAGCGCTCGCCGCGATCGGCGAGCTTGAGCCGTTCGACCGAGGACGCTACGCGGGGCCGGTCGGCTGGGTCGACGCGAACGGCGACGGCGACTGGGCGATCGCCCTGCGATGCGCGGAACTCCGCCCCGACGGCGCGACGTTATATGCGGGTGCGGGGATCGTCGCCGACAGCGATCCCGCCGCAGAGGTCGACGAGACCGACCGCAAGTTCCGCGCTTTCCTCGACGCCCTCCGGTGGGGATAGAAGATTCGGGGCCGAGGCATCTTCACGTTTCCGGGTGGGTCGGTTCAGACGATCGTTTCCTCATCGATGAAGCAAGCTATCGAGACAGAGAGATGTACCGGTATCGAGTTCGACGTGGTTGCAATCTCGTGGTTGGCGGCCTCGACACCTGAGGATGGACTGATGAAGCCTCCTGAGTGGAGCATCTGGATCGCCGTCTTGGTCGTCGCTCTGCTCCTATTCAGGGAATGGGCACGTTGGCGGGATCTCGTCGTGCTCTGGCTCGCTGCGTTCATCTTTGGCATGCTGCTGATCCTCCCCAACGCCCCTCCCTTGAGGATCGCGACGATACTCGCGATGGCACTCTTCGCCGGCCTCGCCCAGAGGACGATCGGACGCACTGAAATGCATGTCCCCGAGCCGATCAAGACCGTCCCTCCCCCTCATGGCCGCCTTCTCCAGGCAGGGCAGCTTGTGACGTGCATCGCGGGTGGCGTCTTCCTGATCATGGACGAGGCATGGCGACCGCCAGGGGCATTACTCGTCCGGGATCGCCTACCTCCTCGTCGGACTCGAAGCGTTGCTTCGCTATCGTCAACTCGTGCGCCTTCGAAGATCAGTGCCCTGACGTCGATTCAGTCAATGTCGGTAGTTGCCTGCGGCGCACGCGATCCCGCTCGGCGTCGACCATGACGTCCACCACCCGGATCCCGGGCCGGTTCCGTGAGGACCGGATCGTGGGAACGAGGTCGCTGGCCGTCTCCACCCGGTGGTACGGGGCGCCGACGGCCGCGCAGATCGCCTCGAGATCGAGCTCGCGCGGCGTGAGGAACAGCTCCCGGTGTTCGGGGAGCACCCGCTGGGGGAGGAGTGAGAAGACCTGGCCGCCGCCGTTGTTCGCGACGACGATCGTGAGATCGAGATCCGTCCATCGCGCGTTCCACGTGAGTGCGCCGATGTCGTAGGCGACCGACAGGTCGCCGAGCAGCGCAACCGTCGGGCCGCGCCGCGCTGCCGCGAGCCCGATGGCGGTGGAGATCAGGCCGTCGATACCGCTGGCTCCGCGGTTCGCGAACGCGTGGACCCGCTCGCGCGGCTTCATCGCAAGGTCGAGATCGCGGATCGGCGAGGAGTTCCCCACGAAGAGCGTTCCGCCGTCGGGGATCGATGCGGCGACGTCTCGCGCGATCCGCGGCTCGAAGGGCTCCTCCCACCCATCGAGCGCTGCGTCGAGCGCCGCCCGCGCCGCGACGTCGGCTGCGCGCCACGCTTCGTTCCACCCAACAGGCGCCGGCTCGAGCGCTCGCGCCAGCCGCCGCTCGATCCCGTCATCCGAGTTCGGGCGGTTCGAGGGCCACGTGACGGCGATGCCGGAGTCACCGCTCTTCAATCGTTGCTTCACTTCGCGACCGCCGATCGCGGCCGTCACCTCGGGGAGGTCCGCACGGAGTCGCCACGTCGCTCGGTGCTCGGGGTCCGGGTCGGGGTGGACGCGATCGGCGACGATCAGCCGTTCGGCGCTCGCGACGAAGCCCTGGGTCGCGCGAGTGGTCGGGGTGGCGCCGAGCTGGAGGACGACCTCGGGCCGGTGTTCGGCCGCCCACGTCTCGTCAGCGATCAGGGACTGACCGGCCGCGAGCGCACCTGGTCGGCGCAAGCCCGAGATCGGCTCGGCGAGGATGGGCCATCCGAGCATCACGAAGATCTCGAGGTTCACCGACATCTCGTCGTAGGGCCAGGTCGGGCCCGCGACCACGACGACGCGTTTGCCCGAGATCTCCGAGGCCAGCCGTTCCTCATCGTCGGGAGAAAGGCTCAGCTCCTCGCGTTCGGGCCACGTCGCTGGCTCCTTGCTCGGCTCCAACGCGACGTCGGGCGAAGGGGTCAGCGGTTCGTCGAACGCGCAGTTCACCTGGACGGGCTGGAGCGTTCGGCGGATCCCGAGCAGCGCGTCGTGACCCGCGGCGCGCCAGGCATCCGCATCTTCGGACGCAAGGGGCACCGGCGGCTCTAGATATTCGGCGTGCGAGCCGTAGAGGTCGACCTGGTCGATCGTCTGGTTCGCGCCGGTGCCGCGCAGGCGCGGTGGGCGGTCGGCCGTCAGCAGCACGAGCGGCACCCGCGAGCGCGACGCCTCGATGACGGCGGGCAGGAACTCGGCAGCCGCGGTGCCGCTCGTGCACGCGACGATCACCGGGCGGCGCGTCGCGCGAGCCAGACCCAGCGCCACGAACGCACTCGAGCGCTCATCCAGATGGACCTGCAGCTCGATCGAGGGGTGGCGTGAGAGTGCGAGCGCGAGTGGGGTCGACCGGGAGCCCGGCGACAGGCACGCGTGGCGCACGCCGCCGCGAACGAGCTCGTCGACGAGGGCCCAGGCGCACGTGAGGGACACGTCGCCGAGGTTCACGTCAGCCCACCGGCGTGCCGGTCTCGAAACGGACGTGTGCGAGCCACAGGCCGAGGGCGAGCAGGAGCCCGGTCGCCGCGTGCACCGCCGCGGTTCCGGTGAGCACCGGGATCAGCTCGCGGCCGGTTGCGGTCCGGATGAGCTCGAGGGGGCGGATCGAGAGCGGCCATGCCGCGAGCCCGAACAATCCCCATTGCGGCAGGCCAACCCGCTCGTCGATCAGGAACGCGACCACGCCCGCGATGATCGTGAGGAACGCGCCGATCACGCACGTGCCGTACAGGGCGCGGGCGTGTCGATCGCCGATCCGCACCGCGAGCGTGCGCTTGCCGGCGGCCGCATCGGTCGGGATGTCGCGCAGGTTGTTCGCGACGAGGATCGCCACGGCGAGCAGGCCGATCACGACGCCGGACCACCACGACGCCGCCGTGACGGTCTCGACCATCACGTAGGTCGTTCCGCACGTCGCCATCAGCCCGAAGAACAGGAACACCATCAGCTCGCCGAGGCCGAGTGAGGCGAAGGGCTTCGGGCCGCCGCTGTATGCGAGCGCGGCAAGGAGCGCGAGGGCGCCGACGAGCAGGATCAGCACCGGCGTCGTCGCGAGGGCGAGCGCCAGCCCGGCGATCGCGGCGACGGCGATCGCGAGGAGCGCCGCGACGAGCACCGACGTTGCCGACGCGGCGCCGCTCGCGACCAGCCTCGGCGGTCCGACGCGCTCGTGGGTGTCGACGCCGCGCACGCCGTCGAAATAGTCGTTCGCGTAGTTCACGCCGATCTGCAGCCCGGCGCCGACGACGAGGGCGGCGGCGAGCCGCCACCAGATCACCTCGCCCGCGGCCGCGCTGCCGACGAGGACGGGCACGAGCCCCGCGCCGAGCGTCCGGGGACGAGCGCCCTGCCACCAGACGCGGGCCGGGGCGGTCACGGTCGCTTCGGGAACCTCGAGAAGTCGGGGTCGCGCTTCTCCTTGAAGGCGTCGCGACCCTCCTGCGCCTCCTCGCTCATGTAATAGAGGAGCGTCGCGTCGCCGGCGAGGTGCTGCACCCCCGCGAGGCCGTCGACGCCGGCGTGGTAGCCGGATTTCAGCAGGCGGAGCGCGAGCGGCGAGTAGCGCGAGCATCTCCCTGCACCAGGCGACCGTCGTCTCCTCGAGCTCCTCGAGCGGCACGACCGCGTTGACGAGCCCCCAGTCGAGCGCCGTGCGCCGCGTCGTACTGGCGGCACAGGAACCAGACCTCCTTCGCGCGCTTCTCGCCGATCTGTCGGGCGAGCAAACCGATCCCGTAGCCGCCGTCGAACGAGCCGACGCGCGGGCCGGTCTGGCCGAACCGGGCATTCTCAGCCGCGATGGTGAGGTCGCAGCACAGATGGAGGACGTGGCCGCCGCCGATCGCGTAGCCGGCGACCATGGCGACGACCGGCTTCGGAAGCCGTCGGATCTGGATCTGGAGGTCGAGGACGTTCAGCCTTCCGATGCCCTGTTCGTCGACGTACCCGTCGTCCCCGCGGATCTTCTGGTCCCCGCCGCTCGAGAAGGCCTCGGAACCTTCGCCCGTGAGGATCACCACGCCGATCGACGGATCGTCGCGCGCGACATCGAACGCGTGGATCAGCTCACGGGTGGTTCGCGGCCTGAAGGCGTTGCGCACCTCGGGCCGCGCGATCGTGATCTTCGCGATGCCGTCGGCGGTCTCGTACCGCACGTCCTCCGCTGAGGCACTTCCGGATGCGCCCGGGCGATTGGCCTTCCAGTCGAGCGCGGGACGGATCTCCACCATGTGACCACTGACTCCTAGAGCGCGGACTCGAACGGTTCCGCTAGCCTACCCGACGTGACGATCAGCGCGGCCCCCGGAGAGCTCGTCGCGGTCGAGCTGCCGCCGGGCCCACGCTGGTTGGAGGTCGTCGACGAGCTCTGGGGGCGAGGGGTCGCGTTCCTTCCGCTCGATGTGCGGCTCACCGAGACCGAACGGCGCGCGGTCGTCGAGCGCGCCGCGCCCTCTCTCCTCGTGACCGAGGGCGAGGAGATCTGGTTCGCGAACGGCGCCCCGGTCGACGAGCGGATCGGGGCCGTCGTCGCGACCAGCGGAACGAGCGGCACCCCCAGGCTCGCCGACCTGTCTCGCCCGGCGCTCCGTGCTGCGCTCGACGCGTCGGCCGCCGCGCTCGACCTCGGGCCCCACCACGTCTGGGTCGCCTGCCTGACCCCGGCCCACGTGGGCGGGCTGCTCGTGCTCCTTCGCGGGGTCGACGCGCAACAGCCGATCGAGGTGCATCCGCGCTTCGATCCCGACCGGGTGCTGGAGTCGGCGCCGTGCTGGGTGAGCGTCGTGCCGACGATGGTTCGCCGGCTCGTCGTCGACGTCGGCGACCTGAGCGGCCTGTCCCTGCTCGTCGGCGGCGGCGCCCTCGATCCGATCCTCCGGGCCGAGGCCGAGTCCCGCGGCGCGCCGGATCGTGACCACCTACGGGCTCACCGAGACGTGCGGGGGGATCGCCTATGACGGTGTCCCGTTCGAAAGGACCCGCGCGCGCAAGGACGCCGACGGAAGGCTCGAGCTCCGCGGCCCGACGCTGATGGACGGCTATCGCCACGATCCGCAGGCGACCGCCGACGCCTTCACCGTCGACGGCTGGCTCCGCACCGGAGACCTCGGCGAGGTCGACGACGGGATGGTCGTCGTGCAGGGGCGCGCGGACGACGCGATCCGCTCGGGGGGTGAACGCGTGTGGCCCGACGAGGTCGAGGCGGTGCTTCGCGACCACCCCAAGGTGGCCGACACCGCCGTCGCGGGGCGTCCCGACGCCGAGTGGGGCGAACACGTCGCCGCGTGGGTGGTGCCCCGCCTCCTGGACGACCCTCCGACGCTTGAGGAGCTCCGCGATCACTGCCGAGACCGGCTGGCGGCGTTCAAGGCGCCGCGTGAGCTCTTCTTCGTGGCCGACATCCCGAGAACGTCCTCCGGGAAGATCCGCCGCAGCGCCCTCCTCGATCGCTAGAAGAACTCGCGAGAAGGGAAGCACTCGTTGGAACCAGAACTGGTGAACCAGGGACCGTTTGGAACCAAGGAGCTGTTGAAACCGGGGGCCTGTCGGAACCAGGGGCTGTTGGGACTCAGGGCTCAAGCAGCGAAGCGATAGCCCTCATAAAAGGAGAAGGCCCGAGTCAGGGAGGGGTTGACTCGGGCCTTCCGAACCCGCCGGTCACCGAGGGGGTGGTGACCGGCGTGAGAGGGTTCCGTGGTGTCGCACCCTGGACTTCGTCGGGACCTCCGAGATGCTGCATACCCGGAACCGGGTAAGTATTGGGGTGCGGCGAACGGATTTTGAGCGCACCGGACGGAGGCGCCGAGGTGGAGGGTCAGCCGACCTGGATCGCGCCGTGACTTCACGGCGAACGCGACCGCCTCGAGCTTCGAATGCACGCGCAGCTTGCCCAGGATGTTGCGGACGTGGGTCTGCACGGTCTGCGGGCTGATGTAGAGCTTCGAGGCGATCTCGTCGTTCCGCATGCCCTCGGCGAGCAGGGCCGAGGATCTCGCGTTCGCGATCGGTGAGGTCGTTCAGGAGCGCCATCGCGTCGCGCGTCTCCTCGCGTTCGCGGGCGACCTGGGCGAGCAGCCGCGTGAGCGTCGCGGGATCGATCAGCACCTCGCCGTCGGCGGCCGACTTCACCGCGGCGAGGACCTCCTCGGCGGCCTCGTCCTTCGACAGGAACCCCGAGGCGCCGGCTTCGACGGCCTCGACGAGCAGCCGGTCGTCGTCGTGGGCGGTCATGATCACGACCTTCGTTGACGGCGAGGCCTCCTTGATCTTGCGCGTGGCCTCGATGCCGCTCAGCCCGCCGCCCTTGAACACGATGTCCATGAGGACCACGTCGGGCAGATGCTCCTGCGCGATCGAGATCGCCTCGTCGGCGGTGTGGATCGGCGGCGTGACCATCGTGAGGCCGTCGTCGAGGCCCACCACCGTCGCGAGCGCGTCGGTCAAGATCTTGTGGTCGTCGCAGATGAGCAGCGACACCGGATCCTTGCTTGCCACCTCTAGCCCTTCGCCGGCGGCCGTAGCCGCAACCGAAGCATCGTACCCCCCTCGGCCGCTTCGTCGAGCGAGGCCTCACCTCCATGTTCGGCCAGGATGCCCCTGGAGATGAAGAGCCCGAGGCCACTTCCGGAACGGTCTTCGTAGCCCGGCGGGCGCCAACGGGCGAAGCGGCCGAAGACCTCCTCTCGACGTGCCGGCGGAACCCCGGGTCCCCGATCCGTTACCTCGATCACGGCGAGCGGCCCGTCCTCGCGCAGCCGGACGATGATCGGCGCCTCCTCGGGTGAGAATCGAGCCGCGTTGTCGACCCCTTGACGGATCGCCTCGGCGAGCCACCGACGGTCCACCGAAGCGAGGATCGCTCCGGGCGCGTCGATCTCGATCGGATGCGAGCCGAGGCTGGCCGTCGCCACGGCCTCCCGGACGATCGGCACGAGGTCGTGCGTGCGGCGCTCGATCCCGAGCGTCCCGGCGTCGATCTTGAGGGCGAGCGACGTCTGATCGACCACGCCGAGCAGGCGGGCGGCCTCCTGCTCGATGAGACCGACGAACTCTCGCCGCTCGTCGTCACTCAGGCGGTCGTAGCTGCCGGACGTGGTCGCGGCGAGCCCTCTGATCGTCGCGACGGGACCTCGCACTTCGTGCGCGACCATCGAGGCGATCTCGGCCCTTCCGCCCATGACCTCCTCGGCGCGATCCGTGGCCCGGCGCATGCTCGACCGTTCGAAGTGGATCGTCTGCAGCATGCCCACGAGGACGAAGCCGCCGATGCACAGCGCCATCGCGCCCCGGACCGAGACGCCGAGCGACGCGAAGATGGGCTCGGTCCCGATGAAGCTGAAGCCTGCGAGCGTGTACACGGCCGCTGCGAACGCCGCGGCCGCGAACCACGTGGTCGCGGCGGTTCGTGCCCGGATCGCCAGCCGGAGGCCCGCCGCCGCCAGGAGGATCGACACGACGATCAACCCGGGACGAACGCCGCCGAACGAGGCATCCTCGGGCCCGGCGACGAGCAAGAACAGGTCCGCGACGAGGAGGCCGCCGATCGCGATGCCCGCGACGCGGACCGGTCGGGGCGGCGGCTTGCCGCGGCGGTCGCGCCACGGCACGACGAGCAGGAGCCCGGCCGCGAAGCCGGCGCGGGTGATCAGCGAACCGTAGGTGGCGAGGGCGCCGACCGAAAGGTCCTGGTCGAGCGCCGCGGTCGAGAGCACGGCCAGCACCAGCAGCTCGTGCGTCGCGAGGAGCGCGGCGCCCGTGCCGACGTACAGGAGCGCGGGGTCGCGCGTCCCCCGATACGCGACGACCGCGATCCCGACGCTCGCCACCAGCAGCCCGGTGGCGACCCACTCGAGCCCGCCGGGGAGTCCGAAGGACCGCAAGATGAGTGGCGAGACGGCGAGAACCACCACCAGGATCGCGAAACCGAGCCAGCGGGTACCCGCGCCCTCCACGGCGCGAGTCTAGGAGTAGGAGTGGCCCTCGTCGGGGAACGTGCCGCTCTGGACGTCGCGCACGTAGGCCTCGACCGCCTCGGTCATCACGCCGCGGACGTCGGCGTACTTCTTCGCGAGCTTCGGCACGGTCTCGGTGATGCCAAGCAGGTCGTGTACGACGAGCACCTGGCCGTCGGTGCCGTTGCCGGCGCCGATCCCGATCGTCGGGATCTGGAGCTCCCGCGTGATCTCGGCGCCGAGCTCGGCCGGCATCGCCTCGAGCACGATCGAGAACGCGCCCGCCTTCTCGAGCCGGTGCGCGTGCTCGAGGACGTGCTGGGCGGCCTCGCCGCGCCCCTGCACCTTGTACCCGCCGAGCCCCAGGACGGCTTGCGGCGTCAGGCCGATGTGCGCCATCGCCGGGATCCCGATGTCGGCCAGCCGATGCACGAGCTCCTCGTGGGGGCCCTCGAGCTTCACCGCGTGAGCGCCGCCCTCCTTGATGAGCCGTCCGGCGTTCCGTACCCCGTCCTCGACGCTCGCCTGGTAGGACATGAACGGGAGATCGCCCACCACCATCGCTCGCTCGGCGCCACGGGCGACCGCTTTCGTGTGGTGGAGCATGTCCTCCATCGTGACCGGAAGCTCGTTCGGGTACCCGAGGACGTTGCGGCCGACCGAGTCGCCCACCAACAACAATGGAACGCCGGCTCGGTCGAGGATCTGCGCGGTCGGGAAGTCGTAGGCCGTGAGCATCGCGAACCGCGTGCCTTCGGTCTTCCACGTCTGCAGGTCGTGGATGGTGATCGTCATCGCTCGCGCCTCCTTTGGCGAAGTGCACGGCTCGTCTGGAGCAGTGTACGTCGGCGGTGCCACGAACCGATGCGGCCCTCGGGTCCGTGTCAGTCGCCGGGTGCTACCGTCGCTGCAGTTCAGGTACCCTTCTGGACGTCCCTCAAGGACCCCTGCTCCCCTTCCGCGGGGGGCCGTCCAGACCAGAGGAGGTGAAGCTTGAGGGAGTACGAGTGCATGCTCATCCTGCCGGCCGAGGCCGATGAGGCCCTGGTGAGCACCGCGGTCGACCGCATCGCGAAGGTGATCGAGCCCGCAGGTGGTACGACCGGAGCCCTCGACCGCTGGGGCCGGCGGCGTTTCGCATTCGAGATCGACCACGAGCACGAGGGCTATTACGTGGTGCTGCGGTTCACGGCCGATCCGTCCGTGCAGCCAGAGCTCGACCGGGTGCTGAACATCGCCGACGAGGTGATCCGGCACAAGATCGTGCAGGCGCCGCCTCCCCCCACCGCGCGCCGAGAGAAGACCCCCGTTGCGAGGGCAGGCAGACCCGAGACCCGAGCCGACGCGCCACCGGCGTCGGCCGCAGAGCCCGAGGCGGCCGCGGCAGCGCCCGAGCCGCCCGCCGAACCCGCGGCGGCAGCGTCCGCCGACGACACGACCGCTTCCCCCGCCCCCGCATGAGGGCGTGACCCCCGAAGGGAAGGAAGCCAGATATGGCGAGCGACAACCAGATCACGATCGTAGGGAACCTCACCGACGACCCCGAGCTCCGCTACACGGCCAACGGCGCCGCGGTGGCGAACTTCCGGGTCGCCTACTCCACGCGCATCCGCGACGCGGCCGGCAACTGGACCGACGGCGAGACCTCGTTCTTCACCGTCAACTGCTGGCGCGCGCTCGCCGAGAACGCGGCGGAGTCCCTGACCCGCGGGACCCGAGTCGTCTTGACCGGTCGCCTGAAGCAGCGTTCGTGGGAGAACCAAGAAGGCGAGAAGCGCACCGTGGTCGAGATCGAGGCCGACGACCTCGGTCCGAGTTTGAAATGGGCCACCGCCCGCGTCGAGAAGACCAACCGTTCGTCCTCGTCCTCGTCGTCCTCTTCGGGCGGCGGCGACTGGGGCGCGGCGGTTGCGGCACCGGTCGGCGGTGGCGTGAGCCAAGAGGAGACACCGCTGGATGCCCCCTAGGAAAGAAGGACCCAAGCGTCGTCGCGACAAGGACGAGAAGGCCTGGCAGAAGAAGGGCAAGCGCAAGGTCTGCATCTTCTGCAAGGACCACATCAACCATGTCGACTACAAAGACGTCATCACGCTCCGGAAGTTCGTGTCCGAGCGCGGCAAGATCCGTGCGCGGCGCGTGACGGGCAATTGCGTGCAGCACCAGCGCGACGTCGCCTCCGCCGTCAAGAACGCTCGCCAGATGGCCCTGCTCCCGTATTCGGCGCGATGAAGATCGTCCTGCAGAAGACGGTAGACAAGCTCGGCGACCCGGGCGACGTGGCCGAGGTGGCCGACGGGTACGCGCGGAACTACCTGATCCCGCGGGGCCTTGCGATCAAGGCGCACAAGGGCGCGGCCAAGCAGGCCGACAACCTCAAGCGTGCGCACACCACGCGACTGTCGCAGCGCAAGGGCGAGTTCGCGGCGATCGCGTCGAAGATGATCGCCGACGGGCCGCTCACGATCGCGGCGCGGGCCGGCGACGAAGGCAAGCTGTTCGGCTCCGTCACCGCCGCCGAGATCGCCGAGGCGGTCGGCGCCCGCTCGGGTGTCACGGTCGACAAGCGAGAGGTGCACCTCGACGAGCCGATCCGTTCGGTCGGCACCCACGAGGTCCGCATCAAGCTCTTCCAGGATGTCGAGCCGGTCATCACGGTCGAGGTGGTCCCGCAGGACTGAGGCTCGGGGTCGCATGCGACCGACGACGAGCGCATCGAGGCCGGGGCGTCAGCCCCGGCCTCACCCGTCGGTGCAGCCGTCCGCGCCGAGCTGCCGCAGCCCTTCGCGATCTCCCTCGCCCCAGTCTTCGAGGGTCAGGTCGGGGCGATTCCCGTCGTACATCAATTGACCGCGGTCGCGAACGTGTCCGAGGCCCATCACGTGGCCCAGCTCGTGTTGGAGGGTCAAACCATGGGACCACCACCCCTCGAAGCCTCGTGTGCGCGCGGCCCATCGATCGATCAGCACGTAGGCACCCGCGTAGTGCCGCGCGCCGAACGACGACACCCCGCCGAAGAACGTCGCGGCGTAGGCGATCGCACGCCCGTCGATGTAGCGCTTCCGGAGCTCCGTGAACCGATCGTGGTTCGCCCACACGAGCACCACGTCGGCTCCGTCCGGACGGCGCTCACGTTCCATCTCGTGAACGGTCGACGACGGCGTGCCCTCGGTCGTCGTTCCTTCGGAGACGAACGAGAAGCCGGTCGCCTCCGAGAGCCGGCGGAACGCCTCGGCCGTGTCACGCTCTGCCCAGGCCGGCGCCTCGTCGACCTGCAACAGGTAGGTGATCGAGCGACACGGATCCCAGCGGTACGGTGTGCCGCCGAGCGACGTGTACCAGTAGCGGAAGGCCGGCCGCGACGTGCCGAGGGCATCCGCGGAGAGCGTCGCCGGCGCCGAGGCCGTGCCGCGTCGGCCCGGATCGTTTCCGGAGCCACCGGGGGAGGAAAGAGCCGCCGCGACGAGCGCGAGCGCCGCACCGACGGCGATCACCACCACCCCCGCTCGTCGATGCCGGGCGCCGGCGGGGATGCCGAGATCGGGCCGCGGCGGCAACGGCAGGACGGGAGGTGGAGGAAGGTCCACGCCCGCGACCGTAACGGTCCACTCGCCCGAGCGCATCCGCCGGTCGGCCTGGTCCTGCGCCGAGCGCCGAGATCGGCCGGGGACCCGCACGCAGGGTGTCAGACCGACTGTGCACACTTGTCCACATGCTTGTCCACAGGCACGATCCCCAGCTCAGCGGCGGAGTGACAGGCTTTCTCGGCAGCCCACCTGCGCCCGCGGAATCCACACCGGTTATCCAATGCCCTCTCGATGCACCGGCGCGTAGCGTCTCGCCTCGGGCTCGATCGGTCGACGGGAGCGGGGGGGTGGACGGTGGCGCGCGCTGCGGATGAGGTCGTCCGTCTTCCAGGGGGCGACCACCGTCTCCCTCCGCAGAACCTCGATGCCGAGCAGTCGGTCCTCGGCGCGATGCTCCTGTCGGCCGACGCCGTCGCCGACGTCGTCGAGGCGCTCGAGCCCGACGACTTCTACCGCTCCGTCCACGGTCGGATCTACCGCTCGCTCCGATCGTTGTTCGCGCGAGGTGAGCCGGTCGACGTCATCACGGCCGTCGACGCCCTCAAGCGCGAAGGCGACCTCGACGAGGTCGGAGGACCGCTCTACCTGCGCGACCTCGTCGACCAGACGCCGACGCCGGCAGGAGCGGCGCACTATGCGCGGATCGTCGCCGACGCCGCGCTTCGGCGCCGGCTCATCTCGGCCGCCGCCGACATCATGGATCTCGCCTATCGCGCCGGTGACGAGGCCGACACGATCGCCGACCATGCCGAGCAGCGGATCTACGACGTCGCTCGGCGCGAGGACAAAGACGACACGGCGATCCTCCGCGACCTCCTCGACCAGGCGATGCAGGAGCTCGAGTCGATCCAGACGCGCGAGTCGGCCTACACGGGCATCGCGACGGGGTTCCGCGATCTCGACGACCTGACCTCGGGCTTGCAGCCGGGCAACCTCGTGGTGATCGCGGCGCGTCCCGGCGTCGGCAAGTCGTCGCTGGCGATCAACATGGCGCGCAACGTCGTCGGTGGGTGGGAATCCCGTGGCCGTGTTCTCCCTGGAGATGTCGCGCTTCGAGATCGGCATGCGCATGCTGTGCGCCGAGGCACGAGTGCCCTGGGACCGCATCCGGAACAAGCGCGTCGGGCCGAACGACTGGACGGGCGTCGTCGCAGGCCGCCGAGATCCTGCATGACGCGCCGCTGCACATCGTCGACGCCGGCAACGTGAACATCGTCGACATCCGCGCCAAGGCTCGGCGCATGCGATCGGGTCGCCAGGGCCTCGACATGATCATCGTCGACTACCTCCAGTTGATGACGAGCCCGAACGCACGGCGTCCCGACAACCGGCAGCAAGAGGTCGCCGAGATCAGCCGTCAGCTCAAGCTGCTCGCGAAGGAGCTCCACATCCCGGTCGTGGCGCTGTCGCAGTTGAACCGCAACCCCGAAGCCCGCGCCGACAAGCGTCCCCAACTGTCGGACCTGAGAGAATCGGGCGCCATAGAACAAGACTCAGACGTCGTCATGTTCATCCATCGAGACGACGTCGATCCCGAGAAGAAGCGCGAGGCCGAGCTGATCGTCGCGAAGCATCGGAACGGCCCGACCGGATCGATCCGCCTCAACTTCGAGCCGTCGCTCACGCAGTTCCGCAACGCCGCACGCACGAGCGAAAGCTGATGGCCCGGCGCCCGCGGCGCCCGAACACTCCCGCCGGCGCGCCTGCCGACGCACCGAACGCGGATCGCCGCCGCGTCAGGACGATCCTTCGCCGCCTGCAGGCTCGCTTCGGTGAGCTCGCACCCCCGCGGTCTGTCGATCCGCTCGACGAGCTCGTGCTCACGGTGCTCAGCCAGCACACGAGCGACCTGAACGCCGAAAGGGCGTTCGAGGCATTGCGCGCTGCCTACCCGTCGTGGGACCAGGTCGTCGCGGCCCCGGCGGAAGCCGTCGCCGACACGATCCGGAGTGGCGGCCTCGCGAACACGAAGGCGCCGCGGATCCAAGCGATCCTTCGGGCGATCCTCGAGCGAGAGGGCGCGTATGACCTTTCGATCCTTCGTCGCATGCCCGACGCCGAGGCCCGCTCCTACCTGACGTCGCTTCCCGGCGTCGGTCCGAAGACGGCCGCGGTCGTGCTCAGCTTCGCGCTGGGGCGTGACGCGATCCCCGTCGACACCCACGTGCACCGCGCCGCTCGACGGCTCGGTCTCGTGCCGGTGACGGCCAGCGCCGAACGCGCCGACCGACTGCTCCACGCGCTCGTCCCGGACGGGCTGCGAACGTCGTTGCACGTCGCGTTGATCCGGCTGGGTCGCGAGATCTGCAAGGCGCCGATCCCGCGATGTCGCGCGTGCCCCCTGCGCGATCTCTGCCCGACCGCGCCGCGCTACTTGTGAGCGGGTGAGGGGAATCGAACCCCCGTTTCGAGCTTGGGAAGCTCGCGTTCTGCCATTGAACCACACCCGCGTAACCCCTCCGCCGGAGCGGCGGAGTCGCAAGTCTATCGACCGTCGGACGTTCCGCGCACCTCGCGGGATCGGATGCGGTGCGGCATCGTCCGGACGCGTGTGAGCCCCCACCACCTGCTACGTTGCCTAGCCGCATGACGGAACCGGATCCCGACTTCTGGCCACACGTCCTGACGCGCCTCGCCGCGCGCGAAGCCCTCGAGTCCGACGAAGCTGCCGAAGCGATGCACAGGATCATGGCCGGTGAGGCGACGCCGGGGCAGATCGGCGGGTTCCTCATGGCGCTCCGCACGAAAGGCGAGACCGTCGACGAGATCGAGGGGCTCGCGCGAACGATGCTCGGCTTCGCGAGCGCCGTGCGGCCCTCGGGTCCCGTCATCGACACGTGCGGCACCGGCGGGGATCGGAGCCATACCTTCAACATCTCGACCGTGGCCGCGATCGTCGTCGCAGGCGCCGGCGTGCAGGTGGCGAAACACGGGAACCGCGCCGCGTCGAGCCATTGCGGGTCGGCGGATCTGCTCGAGGCGCTCGGCGTGAAGATCGATCTCGACCCGCGGGCGGTCGAGCGCTCCCTCGACGATGCCGGCATCGCCTTCATGTTCGCGCCCCAGTTCCATCCCTCGATGGGGCACGCGGCGACCGTTCGTCGCGAGCTGCGGGTTCCCACGGTGTTCAATTTCCTCGGACCGCTCACGAACCCCGCCCGCCCATACGCGCAGGTCGTCGGCGTCTCCGACGAGCGGATGCTGCCGTTGATGGCCGAAGTGCTCGCCCGCCGCGGCGTCAGGGCGAAGCTCTTCCGGGGCGAGGACGGCCTGGACGAGCTCACGACCACCGGCATCTCGACCGTGTACGACGTGAAGGACGGGGCCGTGCGCGAGACCCACCTCGACCCGTCGAAGCTCGGCCTGTCCCGCGCGCGTCCGGACGATCTTCGCGGCGGCGATGCGGCCGCCTCGGCCGACATCGCGCGCCGGGTGCTCGACGGCGAACCGGGGCCGCGTCGCGACGTCGTGCTGCTGAACGCCGGCGCGGCGCTCGAGGTGGCGGGCTTCGCCGGCTCGCTCGAGGAGGGGATGGCGACGGCTGGCCGTTCGATCGACGACGGCGACGCCGCGCGCACGCTCACCACGTGGATCGACGTCTCCAACGCGGTGGTCCGTGGATAAGATCGGGCCGCAGCCATGATCCTGTCGGACCGTGACATCCGCCTCGCGATCGAGGCCGGCCGGATCGTGATCGATCCGTTCGAGCCCGGTTGCGTCCAGCCTTCGAGCGTCGATCTCCATGTCGACGCGCAGTTCCGAGTGTTCGCGAACTCCCGCTATCCGTACATCGACGTGAAGCAGGACATGCCGGATCTCACCGAGCTCGTCGAGGTGAAGGGAGACGAGCCGTTCATCCTGCACCCGGGAGAGTTCGTGCTGGGGTCGACGCTCGAGCGGGTGGCCATCCCCGATGACCTCGTCGCGCGCCTCGAGGGCAAGTCCTCGCTCGGCCGGCTCGGGCTGCTGATCCACTCGACGGCGGGCTACGTGGACCCGGGGTGGGACGGCTACCTCACGCTCGAGCTCTCGAACGTGGCCAACCTGCCGATCACGCTCTACGCGGGGATGAAGATAGGCCAGATCTCGTTCTTCCGACTGAGCTCGCCGGCCGAGACCCCCTACGGAGGGGCGGGGAACAAATACCAGGGCCAGCGCGGACCGACGCCGAGCCGGTTCTTCCGAGACTTCAGCGACCCCGACTGACCGGCGCGTCGGCGACATCGACGACGTCGGCCTCGTCGGCTTCGCGAGCCTCGTCGGCCTCGGCCGCGGCGGCCTGTTCGAGCGCCCTCGTTCGCATCACCCAGTACCAATGCTCTTCATAGGCGCGATCGCTCGCACCGTGACGCGGCGTGTTCTCGTTCTCGGTCATGTCCCCTCCCAGGGTTCGTCGATCCGGTCCGCGGACCGGCGGTGATGGCGCCTGCGTCAGTCCCCGTTGGCGACCAGTGCACCCGGCACCGGCCCGACCCCCATCTGCACAGCCATCATCGCGGCCTGTGTCCGGTTCGTGACGCCGAGCTTGCGGAAGATCGCCGCGAGGTGCGCCTTCACGGTCTTCTCCGACAAGAAGAGCTGCTGTGCGATGTCGCGGTTGGCTCGCCCTTCGGAGAGAAGCGCGAGGATGTCGTGTTCGCGTTGGGTCAGGCTGTATTCGTTCCGACGGCCTGGTCCGCTGCCCGGTCCACCCTGCTCCTGGTCTTCGAACAGGTTCTGGATCACGCGGGGTGACAGGACGTTCCCGCTCCCGGACATGGCCACGTTGATCGCCTGTGCGAGATCCTCGGGCGTCGCGTCCTTGAGCAGGTACCCGGCCGCGCCGTCGGCGAGCGCGCGCCGCACGTATGGCGCGTTCTCGTAGGTCGACAGCATGATCACGGGCATCTCCGGCCACTCGACCTTGATCGCCCGCAACAGCTCGAGCCCATCGAGGTCGGGCATCCGAACGTCCACGAGCGCGAGGTCCGGTTTCGCGCCCTTCTTCAACAGCTCGAGCGCCGTGGTGGCGGACTCGGCCTCGACGACCTCAGCGTCCGGGAAGCCTTCCTTCACCACGTATTGCATGCCACGACGCACCAGCGCGTGGTCGTCAACGATCAGGATCTTCATCCTTCTTCACCTCGCCCTCCGACGGGGAGCACGGCGTGCACCGTGGTGCCGTGCCCGGGGGTCGATTCCACGGTCAAGGACCCGCCGACGGATGCGGCGCGGGCCTGCATGATGCGAAGTCCGAAATGCGGGTCGTCGTCGGGGACCACGGAGATGCCGCGGCCACGGTCGATCGACGTCGAGCACGAGCTCGCCCTCCCCGGCATGCACTCGAACGGAGGCCTCGGTGGCCCCCGAGTGCTTGGCGGCGTTGGCGAGCGATTCCGCGACGATCGCATGGAGCGCTTCGAGAACGACGTCCGGCATCCCGCCGAGCTCGCCCTCGACCTCGACCCGAGTGGGGAGCTGCCAGCGGTCGGCGAGGCTCCGTACGAGACCGGCGAACGCGGGTTCGGAGTCGGGCTCCTCGGCCATCATGTCGAAGAGCAGCCGACGGATCAGGTGGAGGTCCTCGCGGATCTGGTCTTCGACTTCTTTCAGGGCGGCGATCGCGGCCCGCGGGTCGCTCTCGATCCGGTGACGCATCGTCTGCAGCTCCAAGATCGCGGAGGTCACGGCTTGCGTGAGCCCGTCATGGACCTGCATCGCCCACCGCGTTCGCTCCTCGAGCAGCCGACGCTCGACCGCATGGGCCACGGTCGGATGCACTCCGGTCTGGGCGCGCTCGCGCGTGCTGGGTGCCACCACTGCCGTCCGTCCTTCCAGTTCGAGCCGATGGTTCTAGTTCGTTGTCGGACGGAAGGCGGTGGACCTTGACCCATCGGGCCGAGGTCCTGCGGACCGCAAGCTCGGCGTCGGGCGGTGGCCCGACGGGCGATCGCGCCATCGGAGGGGCCCGCTCGGTACCGCCGTCGAGCGCCCCGGCAAAGGCCGAGGGCCCGACCGTCGGACCGGGCCCTCGGATACCGCGTCCCGCGGGGGGAGCGGCTCCCGCGATGTTCCGATGAGGAGCGGCCCCGGCGCATCCGCCGAAGGGCGGAGCTTCGGACGGGCCGCTCCAGGCTCGAGGGATCGGGAATATGTCAATGACGTACTCAGGTTCTATGCTGCACCTACACGAAAGAAAGTCGGAGGAGGGCACGCCGAACCGGGCGGCCCGCCGAAGGAGGAAACGACGACATGGCAAGAGCCGTTGGCATCGACCTCGGCACCACGAACTCGGTGGTCGCGGTCCTCGAGGCAGGCGAGCCCGTGGTGGTTCCGAACGCCGAAGGTTCCCGTACCACCCCCTCGGTGGTCGGGGTCTCGAAGAACGGCGAGATCCTGGTCGGCGAGGTCGCGAAGCGCCAGGCCATCACGAACCCCGACCGCACGGTCCGCTCGGTGAAGCGCCATATGGGCGACAAGTCCTGGGTGCTCGACATCGACGGCAAGGGCTGGACGCCGCAGGAGATCTCGGCCCAGATCCTCATGAAGCTCAAGCGGGACGCCGAGGCGTACCTCGGCGACGGCGTCAGCCAAGCCGTGATCACCGTTCCGGCCTACTTCGACGACGCGCAGCGCCAGGCAACGAAGGAGGCGGGTCAGGTCGCCGGCCTCGAGGTGCTGCGCATCATCAACGAGCCGACCGCCGCGGCCCTCGCCTACGGGCTCGACAAGGGCGACACCGATCAGACGGTGCTCGTCTTCGACCTCGGCGGCGGCACCTTCGACGTCTCCCTCCTCGAGATCGGTGAGGGCGTGTTCGAGGTGAAGGCGACCCACGGCGACACGCAGCTCGGCGGCGACGACTGGGACCAGCGGATCGTCGACCTGCTCGTGAAGGCCTTCAAGGATGGCCACGGCGTCGACCTCTCGAAGGACCGCATGGCCCTGCAGCGTCTCCAGGAGGCGGCGGAGAAGGCGAAGATCGAGCTCTCGCAGGTCGCCGAGACGACGATCAACCTGCCCTTCATCACCGCGACGAACGAGGGGCCGTTGCATCTCGAGCACAAGCTGGCCAGGGCCGAGTTCGAGCGGTTGACCGAGGACCTCGTCGAGCGATGCCGCGTGCCGTTCGAGCAGGCGATCGCCGATTGGGGCAAGGACGCGAGCGCGATCGATCACGTGATCATGGTCGGCGGGTCGACCCGCATGCCGATGATCCAAGAGCTGGTGAAGCGGCTCACCGGGGGGAAAGAGCCGCACAAGGGCGTGAACCCCGACGAGGTCGTGGCGGTCGGCGCAGCGGTCCAGGCGGGCGTCCTCAAGGGCGACGTCAAGGACATCCTCCTGCTCGACGTCACGCCGCTGTCACTCGGCGTCGAGACGCTCGGCGGCATCGTGCAGCGCATGATCGAGCGGAACACGACGATCCCGACACGCAAGGCCGAGATCTTCACGACGGCGGCCGACTCGCAGACGCAGGTCGAGATCAACGTGCTCCAGGGTGAGGGCGAGACCGTCGCCTCGCCCGGCGTGAAGTCGCTCGGCCGGTTCAACCTCGTGGGCATCCCGCCCGCGCCGCGGGGCGTGCCGCAGGTCGAGGTGTCGTTCGACATCGACGCCAACGGCATCGTGAACGTGAGCGCCAAGGACCTCGCCACCAGCAAGGAACAGGCGATGACGATCACCGGCGGAACGGCGCTGTCGAAGGACGAGATCGACCGCATGGTCAAGGAAGCCGAGAGCTTCGCCGCCGAGGATCACGCGCGGCGCGAGGCAGCCGAGGCTCGCAATCAGGCAGACCAGGTCGTCTACCAGGTCGAGAAGTTCGTCTCGGAGAACGGCGACAAGGTGCCCGAGGGCGACAAAGACGAGCTGACGAAGGCGGCCGAGGACCTGAAGGATAAGCTGAAGGACGCCGACGCCGATGCGGAGACGCTTCGGAGCGCGAGCGACGCCGTGATGGCCATCTTCCAGCGGGTGGGCCAGGCGATGTACGAGCAGCGCGACGCGGCGCAGGCCGCGTCGGGCGATGACGACCCGACCTCGACATCCTCTGGGGCCTCCTCGGACGGCGAAGACGAGGTCGTCGAAGGGGAGATCGTCGAAGAGGGGGGCGCGTCGTGACGCGCGCCACGTCGGATCCGAGCGAGGTCGGGGCCTCGTGAGCGACGGCGAGCACCTCACCGGCGATGAGGCCGAGGGTTCCGCGACCGAGCCCTCGGCCACCGGCATCGAGGAACCCGAAGCGGACGCGTCGACGTCTCCCTCTCCCTCTCCCGCTCCTTCTCCCTCGGGCGAGGTGGACGACCTCGCCGTCGCCCGCGTGCAGGCCGAGGAGTACCGCGAGCACCTGCAGCGCCTCCAGGCCGAGTTCGACAACTTCCGCAAGCGGACCATGAAGGAGCAGAGCCGGATGTTCGAGCTTGCCTCGGAGCCGGTCGTGCGGCGGCTGCTCGAGGTCCTCGACGACTTCGAGCTCGCCCTCATGCATGCGGAACAGCGATCGGCAGACGAGCCCGACGGCGGGTTCATGAAAGGCGTCGAGCTCGTGTTCGCGAAGCTCGTCGACGCGCTCCGCGCCGAAGGCCTCGAGCGGATCGAGGCCGAGGGCAGGCCCTTCGATCCGGAGCTCCACGAGGCGTTGATGCAGACCGGCGACGGTGCCGGCGACCCCGTCGTGGCAGAGGTGTTCCGCCCCGGCTACACGCTGAAGGGACACGTGCTGCGTCCCGCCGGCGTGCGCGTGGAGCGGGCGTGAGCATCGACCGCGGGGACGAGCCCAGCGAGAGAGGTGACAACGATGGCCGAAGAGGTTCGCCGCGAGTGGTTCGACAAGGACTACTACGCGATGCTCGGCGTGCCGAAGAACGCCTCGGCGGCCGAGATCAAGAAGGCATACCGCAAGCTCGCGCAGCAGCCACCATCCGGACGCGAACGCCGGTGATGCGCATGCGGAGGACACCTTCAAGGAGGTCTCGGCCGCCCACGATGTGCTCGAGCGACGAGGAGAAACGCGCGCAGTACGACCGCGTGCGCGACATGGCTTCCGCCGGCTACGGCGCCGGTGGATTCCCGGGCGGCGGATTCCCCGGGACCGGCGGTCGAACGCCGGGCGGGGGCTCGCCGGGTGGCTTCTCCTACGAGACCGTCGACCTCGGGGACCTGTTCGGCGGCATGTTCGGGGGCGCGGGCAGGTCGCCGCGGCGCGGCAGGCCGCGCCGCGTCGAGGGGCCGATCTCGAAACCGACGTGCGGGTGTCGTTCGACGACGCGATGCGCGGCGCGACCATGCCGATCAGAACTGACGGGGCCGGCCACGTGCTCGACCTGCCATGGCTCGGGCGCCGCGCCCGGCACGCCGCCGATCGACGTGCCCGCAATGCGGCGGCGACGGCCAGGTGGCGGTGAACCAAGGGTTCTTCTCGATGGCGCAGACGTGTCCGCGATGCCAGGGGAGCGGCCGCATCGTCGAGACGCCGTGCCCGACCTGTCAGGGGACGGGAGCCGAGCGGCGGACCCGACGCCTCCAGGTGAAGCTGCCCCCGGGGGTCAAGGACGGCGCACGGATCAAGCTCGCCGGCAAGGGTGAGCCGGGCGGGGCAGGCGTTCCCTCGGGCGACCTGTACGTGCGCGTCAAGCGTAGAGCCTCACCGCGATCTTCGGGCGCAGGGCCGACGACCTCACGGTGGAGCTGCCGGTGACCTACCCGGAGGCGGCGCTCGGCTCGCAGGTGCAGGTGCCGACCCTCGAACGGCCCGGTCACCTTGAAGGTGCCGGCCGGGACGCCCGAGTGGGAAGACGTTCCGCGATCAAGGGGAAGGGGGCACCGAAGCGCAGGCGGCACGGCGATCTGCTCGCCACGGTCAACGTCGACGTCCCGGGAAGCTGTCGAAGCTGAGAAGCAGCTCCTGCAGGAGCTGCAGGAGGCGAGGTACGACTCGCCACGCGCAGAGCTCGGCGTGGCGTGAGGTGAAGAGCGATGATGGAGCGTGACCCCGTGAGCGACCGGATGCGAACGGGCGGAGGCGGAGCGGCCTCGGGCGCAGATGCTCAACGAGAGCGCGCCGTGTACATCATCAGCGTCGCCGCCGAGCTCGCCGGCGTCCACCCGCAGACCCTCCGGATCTACGAGCGGAAGGGGTGTCCTTAACCCCAAGCGCACGTCGGGCAACACGCGCCGATACAGCGAACGCGACATCGCGCGCCTGCGGAGCATCCAGGACCTGACGCAGGCGCGTGGCGTGAACCTCGCCGGCGTGAAGCTCATCATGGAGATGCAGGCCGAGATCGAGGAGCTCCGGCATCAGAGCGAGGAGCTCCAAGCGCAGCTCCGGCGGTCCCGCCGCGCCGTGCGACGGCAGCCTCACCCGACGAGGGGCAAGATCGTGCCGCTCCGGAGCGTCTTCTTGCCACCGTGGGAGGTGGCGTGAGCGTTCGGCTGCGCGGCGCCCAGGTCGATGCTCCGGCCGTTCCGTGACGGGGAGTTCGACACCTTGTGGGCCGAGGAGACGGCCGATCGCGGCGAGTTCCAGGCCCCGGTCCCGATGCCGACGGCGCCTACCGCGGACGGCTCCGCGCCCGCGTCGACGCCTCCGGCGGATGGACCCGCACCGAGCTGATGCTCGCGATCGAGGTCGGGCGGCGTGCTGGCGGGCGACGTCCAGGCGCGGCGCGACGACGAGACGATGCCGCCCGGGGTCTTCGAGGTCGGCATCGGCGCTGTTCCGGGTCTGCCGCGGCCGAAGGCATCGGCACCGAGGCGCTCTCGCTGCTGACCGACTACCTGTTCGGAGACGAGCTGCGCGCACCGCGTCCAGCTGTCGACCGACGTCGACAACGTGGCGATGCGCCGAGCGGCCGAGAAGGCCGGGTACGCGTTCGAAGGGCGTTCTGCGCGAGCTACTGGCCGGCGCCCGAACGGCGGCGCTCGCGACTACGCGATGTACGCGCACACGAAGGACGACCACGACGGGAGACGATCGATGGACCCGAGCAAGCTGACGATCAAGGCCCGCGCCGCGCTCGAGGGTGCGCACCAGCAGGCCCTCGCTCGCAACCACCAGGCGATCGAGCCCGAGCACGTGCTGTTCGCGCTCCTGTCGGACCCCGAGGGCGTGGTATATCCGCTCCTGAACCAGCTCGGCGTCGCGCCGAAGACGCTTGCGTGACCGTACCGACGAGGCGCTCGACCGGATCCCGAAGGTCTTCGGGACGACGACCGAGGTGCGGTTCTCGCCGGTCACGACGCGCGTGCTTGCCGCGGCGGCGACCGAGGCCGAGCAGCTCACCGACGAGTACGTCTCGACCGAGCATCTGCTCCTCGCGATGCTCGGCGAGCACGGCGGCGGCGCCGGGCGCTCTGCTTGACCGACGCCGGCGTGACGCGCGACGCGACGCTGCGGGCGCTCGCCGAGGTGCGTGGCCGTCGCCGCGTGACCGACGAGAACCCGGAGGAGCAAGTATCAGGCGCTCGAGCGGCTACGGCCGCGACCTGACCGACGAGGCGCGGAAGGGCAAGCTCGATCCGGTCATCGGTCGCGACGAGGAGGTCCGGCGGGTGATCCAGGTGCTCTCACGCCGAACGAAGAACAACCCCGTCCTGATCGGCGAGCCGGGCGTCGGCAAGACCGCCATCGTCGAGGGTCTGGCCCAGCGGATCGTCGACGGTGACGTCCCGGAATCGCTCAAGCACAAGCGCGTGGTCGCGCTCGACCTCGGCGGCATGCTCGCCGGCGCGAAGTATCGCGGCGAGTTCGAGGACCGTCTGAAGGCCGTGCTGCAGGAGATCGCCGACAGTCGAAGGCGAGGTCGTCACGTTCATCGACGAGCTCCACACGATCGTCGGCGCCGGCGCCGCCGAAGGGCGCGATGGACGCCGGGAACATGCTGAAGCCGATGCTCGCGCGCGGCGAGCTCCGGCGCGATCGGCGCGACGACGCTCGACGAGTACCGCCAACACATCGAGAAGGACCCGGCGCTCGAGCGGCGCTTCCAGCCGGTCCTCGTCGAGGAGCCGAGCGTCGAGGGCACGATCGCGATCCTCCGCGGGCTCAAGGAGCGCTACGAGGTGCACCACGGCGTCCGTATCCAAGATCCGGCGCTCGTCGCGGCGGCGATGCTCTCCGATCGGTACGTGACCGGCAGGTTCCTGCCCGACAAGGCGATCGACCTGGTGGACGAAGTCGGCGAGCCGTTTGCGGATCGAGATCGACTCGGTTCCGGTCGAGATCGACGGGGTGGAACGGCGGATCCGCCAGCTCGAGATCGAGAAGGCGGCGCTGTCGAAGGATTCCGACGAGGCTTCTCGGGAGCGCCTCGAGCGTCTCGAGGCGAGCTCGCCGACCTTCAGGAGCAGCTCGCGGGCATGATGGCGCACTGGCAGCGCGAGAAAGAGCTGATCGACGCGATCCGCGAACGCAAGCAGGCGATCGAGGACGCACGCACGCAGGCCGAGCGTGCCGAGCGCGACGGCGATCTCGAGCGTGCGGCGGAACTGCGCTACGGGACCCTCGTCGATCTCGAGAAGCAGCTCGCGGCCGCGAACGCTGCGCTCGACGAGCTCCAGCGCGAGCGCAAGATGCTGAACGAGGAGGTCACCGAAGAGGACGTGGCCGCGGTCGTCTCGGCCTGGACGGGCATCCCGGTGAGCCGGCTGATGGAGGGCGAGATGGAGAAGCTCGTCCATCTCGAGGAGCACCTGCACGAGCGGGTCGTCGGCCAGGACGAGGCCGTCCGCGCGGTCGCGAATGCGATCCGGCGCTCGCGGGCGGGACTGTCCGACCCGAACCGACCGATCGGCTCGTTCCTGTTCCTCGGGCCGACCGGGGTCGGCAAGACCGAGCTCGCTCGCGCGCTCGCGGCGTACCTGTTCGACGACGAGCGTGCGATCGTGCGCATCGATATGAGCGAGTACCAAGAGCGGCACACGGTGTCGCGCCTCGTCGGGGCGCCCCCCGGCTACGTCGGGTACGAGGAAGGCGGGCAGCTCACCGAGTCGATCCGGCGTCGTCCCTATAGCGTCGTCTTGCTCGATGAGCTCGAGAAGGCGCACGCGGACGTCTTCAACGTCTTGCTGCAGCTGCTCGATGACGGGCGGCTCACCGACGGCCAGGGGCGGACGGTCGACTTCCGGAACTCGATCGTGATCATGACGTCGAACCTCGGTTCCTCGGTGTTCCAGGACTCCGGTCTGTCGACCGAGAAGCGGCGCGATGCGATCCTCGACGACGTGCGGGCGTCGTTCCGGCCCGAGTTCGTGAACCGGATCGACGAGATCGTCGTGTTCGAGTCGCTCTCGCGCGAGCACATCCGCGAGATCGTCGACATCCAGCTCCGGCAGCTCCGGACTCGGCTCAGCGAACGCAAGCTCACCCTCGAGCTCACCGACTCGGCGCTCGACCTGCTGGCGGCCGAGGGCTACGATCCCGCGTTCGGTGCCCGCCCCTTGAAGCGGCTGCTCCAGCGCGAGCTGCAGGACCCGATCGCGATGAAGCTCCTGTCGGGCGAGCTGCGCGAGGGCGACACCATCGTCGTCGACGCCGCCGGCGACGAGCTCACGATCCGAACCGCCTGACCGCCGTGCTCGATCCGGCCGCCCGGTGGGGGCTTCGGCTGCGACGGTGAAGGGACGATACTTCGTCCGTGAACGACGCGTTCCCCTTCGTCTTCGTGCTGTTCGTGCTCGGCGCGATCGGCGCCGCGGTGTGGCAGTACCAGGCGAAGAAGAAGCGGCTCGAGGGGTTCCACATGCTCGCGCGCCAGCTGGGGCTCTTGTACTCTTTCGACGACCCGTTCGATATCTTGTCGGAGCCGTTCGAACTGTTCCGCAGGGGCGACGGTCGCGGGGTCGAGCACGTCCTTGCGGGCGAATGGCAGGCGATGCCGCTCCGAGCGTTCGACTACTGGTACTACGACGAGTCGACCGACTCGAAGGGCCATACCTCGAGGAGCTATCATCGGTTCAGCTGCGCGCTGACGCCGATCGACGCGGCGTGCTTCCGGGCGTCGATCGAGCCCGAGAACGTGTTCACACGCCTCGCCGACGCGCTCACGTTCCGCGACATCGAGTTCGAGTCGGAGGCCTTCAACCGGGCCTGGAACGTGAAGAGTGACGACGCGCCCTTCGCGCACACCCTCGTCGACGCGCGGATGATCGAGTGGCTCCTCGCGAGCGGAAGGCCCTACGCGTTCGAGATCGTCGGGGACCGCGTCCTCGTCGTGCACCGGCGCCTCGATCCGATGGCGTTCGTCTTGCTCCTCGGTGTGGCGAAGGGGTTCCGGGACCGCATCCCGCAGGTCGTGTTCGACCTCTACCCGAAGGGCCAGTAGGCTCCCGGACGACGCCGTCAAGGAGGAGCCCCGGTGGAGACCGTCCTGATCGTCATCGTCGTCGTGGCCGTGCTGGCCGTGATCGGCGGCATCGTCAGCTACAACCGATTCGTCACCCAGCGGAACCTGATCCGCGACGCCTGGGCCAACATCGACACGGAGCTCCGCCGCCGCTACGACCTGATCCCGAACCTCGTGGAGACCGTCCGCGGCTACGCCTCGCACGAGCGTGAGGTCCTCGAGAACGTGACGAAGGCGCGGGCGTTGGCGAACGCCGCGACCGGCTCGCCGGCCGAGCAGGCGGCTGCCGAGGGGCCGTTCGTGGCCGCGCTCCGCCAGCTGTTCGCCGTCGTCGAGAACTATCCGGACTTGAAGGCGAATCAGAACTTCCTCGCTCTGCAGGCAGAGCTCACGAACACCGAGGACCGCCTGCAGGTGGCGAGACGCTTCTACAACGCCAACGTGCGCGATTACAACCGGCGGGTCCAAGCCTTTCCGTCGAACCTCGTGGCGAACGTTTTCAACTTCGAAGAAGAGCAGTTCTTCGAGGTCGACGAAGCGCTCCGGGGCGAGGGCGGTGTGCCGCGGGTGGACTTCACCGGCGCGGCACCCGGCGTGTCCTTCGGCGCGCCGGGCACCGCTGCCGGCGACACACCGCCGGCGCCCGCCACCCCGCCATCTGCGCCGCAGGCGGGAGCCGGCGACGACGACGTCCCACCGCCCCCGCCTCCATCCACGACCTCCTGAGGGCGGACCCGCGCACCCGATCTAGTCGATCGTGTGCGCGCGGTGGGGCAGGGGCTCATCGGGCACGTGTTCGCGTCCGGAGAAGATCGATGTTCGACGAACGGCACGCGTCGTCACCCACCACACGGCCGCCCAGGCGAGCGCCACGCCTCCCAGGATGAAGGCGGCGGGCCGAGGGCCGATCCTGTCGGCGAGCCACGAGGCGACGAGGCTCGAGATCGCGAGCGAGAGCGTGATGAACGCGAAGTCGAAGCCGAAGATCCTCCCCCGGATCCGGTCGGGGACGATCACCTGCAGACCGTAGGTCGACAGCACCCATTGTGAGCCGCCGCCGAGGTGAGCGACGAAGATCGACACGGCCGCCAGGGCCAGCGTGGGGGCTGCGCCGAGGGTCAGGTACCCGAGCCCGAAGACCACGAGGGAGCCGAGGATCGCCGGATAGATGCGGTCGTGTCCCGGGCCCGAGAGACGATGCCCGATGAACGGTCCGATCAAAGCGCCCAGGCCTCGGCAGGCCATCAGGAGCCCGAAGCCGATCTCACCCGCGTCGAAGACGGTGGCGGCGAACACCGGGATCAGGGCGAGGACGCCGGCCGCGAGGCCGAACCCGCCCTTCACCGCGAGCAACGCGAGCACGTGGTGGTCGCGCCGCGCGTACCGCACGGTCTCGACGGTCGCCTCCACGATGGTCGGATGCTCGACCTCGGCGTGGCCGGCCTCCGCGAACGGCCGGCGGATCCGCATGAGGAGCACCGCGGACACGACGAACGACCCACCGTCGATCAGGAATGCCGCGTCGTGTCCGAGCGCGTGGGCGACGACGCCGCCGAGGGCCGCGCCGACCGCAAGCATCGTTCCCCAGAGCGACCCGCCGAGGGCGTTCGCGACGGGGAGGTCGCTCGGGCTCGACGAGGTTGGGGATCGCGGCCGACGCGGCCGGGTCGAACGGCGCGGCGAACAGGGCCAGCAGTGCGATCAGCGGATACGCGAGCCACACGGTCGCCCCGTCGACCGCGAGGAAGGCCACGCAGATCGCCGCGCGGGCGACGTCGCACGCGATCATCAGCTTGCGGCGGTCGAGACGGTCGGCGAGCACCCCGGCGAAGGGCGACGCGACGAAGAACGCGAGCTCCTGCGACAGGATCAAGAGGCCCACGAACAGCGCACGATCGGTCGCCTCCAGGATCAACGACCCGAGGGCAACGAACAGGAACCAGTCCCCGCCGAGCGAGATCACCGAGGCGAAGAAGAGCCGCCGGAAGTCGCGATTCTGCCTGAGGAGCGACCACGCGGCGCGGGATCCCGCCTCCCTCGCCTCCCCGTCCGGTGCCCCCTGCGTCTCCACGGCGGTCTGTCACACTAGCGGGGTGGCCGACTCGGCCACGCGAGGTGATCGACATGCCCGCCTTCATGCGCTCCCGCCGCACATGGACCGTCCTCGGTCTCGCCGTGGGCGTCGGTATCGCCGTCGACATGATCGCCCGCTCGATCGCCGGCGCGTCGTGCCCGACCGAAGAGGTGCTGGTTCCGACCAGCTGCGCGGATCTCGTGGAGAGCCTCTCGGCGCGTATCGGCGTGGCCGCGGGCATCGCGGTGCTGTTCATGGAGCTGCTCTCGGTCGGCCTGCTGCGCACCTGGTCCGCGATCGAAGCCGATCGCGGCACCGAGGGTGAACCGGTTTCCTGACCGCACGCTCAGTGCTCGAGGACGAGCCCCTGGCGCCGCCGGATCCGGCGGTCGAGCCGGCCGAACACGAGGTACTCGACCGCGACGCCGATCACGACGATCACCGCGAGCGCCGCGAGCAGCGCGGTGATGTCGCCGCCCCGGTCGGCGAGCAGGTGCCCCAGCCCGGTGGCCGACGCCGCCGCGACGATGAGCTCGCCCGCCATCAACGCCTTCCAGGCGAATCCCCACGCCTGTTGCAGCCCCGCCATGTAACCGGGGAGCGCCGCCGGGAAGATCACGCGGCGATAGAGCTCCCACCCGGTCGCGCCGAGGGTGCGCCCGGCTCGCTCGTAGAGCGGCGGCACCTGCCGGAACGCCTGGATCGTCGCGAGCGTCATCGCCGGGAACGAGCCGACGATCGCGACGAAGACGACAGCGCGCTCCGACACGCCGAACCAGATCACCGCGATCGGTACCCAGGCCACGAAGGGCGTGATCTGCAACGCCACGACCAGCGGGCGGATGCTCCGGCGGGCGAACTCGTTGAGCGCGAGCGCGACGCCGGTCGCTGTGCCGAGCACGATCGCGACGCCGAACGAGAACGCGAGCCGCACGAGCGTCTTCCAGGTCGCCTCGAGCAAGGTGCCGTCGCGCACGCCGTCGACGAAGGTGCGCCAGACGTCGGAGGGCGAGGGGATCGACGTGGTCGTCGTGACCGCCGCGAGCACCGCCCACACGACGAGCAGTCCGGCGATGCCCGCGAGCGGCGGTCCGAGCTCGCTACCGACCCATCTCGCGCGCGACACCCTTGCCCACCTCCCTCATCAGCAGCTCGTGGATCTCGGCGACGATCCGCGCGACGAGGACATCGTCGAGCTCTCGCGGCCGAGGGGTGTGGATCCGAACCTCCTCGAGGAGTCGACCCGGGGCGGCCGTCATCACGAGCACCCGGTCGGCGAGCAGCGCGGCCTCACGGACGTTGTGGGTGACGAACACGAAGGTCTTGCGTCCCTCGCTCGCCACCCAGGCCCGCTGGACCTCGTGTTGCAGGAGCTCCCGGGACTGCGCGTCGAGCTGGCCGAAGGGCTCATCGCCGAGCAGCACGTCGGGATCGGCCGCAAGTGCCCGAGCGAGGGCCGCGCGCTGCCGCATGCCGGCCGACAGCTCGTGTGGCTGCACATCGGCGAACCGTTCGAGCCCGACGTTCGCGAGCCACGATCGGGCGAGAGGCCCGCGTTCGCCTGCCGGGACGTCGACGAGCTTCAGCGCCAGCTCGACGTTGCCGGCAACCGACAGCCAGGGGAACAGAGCCGGCTCTTGGAAGAGCACCGCACGATCGGGGCCCGGCCCATCGATCGGCCGCCCGTCCAGGAGCGCCTGTCCGGCGCTCGGCCGGTCGAGGCCGGCGAGGACGTTGAGGATCGAGGTCTTGCCGCAGCCGCTCGGCCCCAGCAGACAGACGAACTCGCCGACGGCGACTTCGAAGGACACGTCGGCGGCGGCGGTCACGGCTTCTCCGGAGGCGAGCCGGCGCGTCACCGTGAGGTCGCGAACGGCGAGCTTCGGAGCGGCCGGAGGCGGCTCGGCGCGGACGAGGGTGGGGATGACGTCGGCCATCAGCGCAACCGGAACTTCTCCGCCATCTCGATCTGCACGACCTTGCCGTCCTGCACGACGAGCACGACGGTTCCGAAGCTGATCCGGCGCAAGATGTCGGCGACCCTGGCCAGCACGAGCCTTCTCGTCGTTCGAGAGGTCGAGGCGGTCGAGCTCGCCCTGGCCCTCGGCGCCGGCGGGCGCCGGCTCTTGCGCCTGTCCCGGCGCCGCCCCATGGTGATCATCCACGTTTCGCATCCTAGGTCCGCCGGCATCGGGCGGCATCGGGGTCACCGACCGGGGGTCTGGTAGAGCAACCCCGTGAGCAAGAACGTGATCGGCAACAGGAACAAGATGCCGATGAACGAGGCCAGGCGTGCGTTGCTTTGCACGAGCCAGTCGTCGAGTGCGATCACGCCACGTTTCACGGGGTTGTAGAAGAACAGCAGGATGCCGATCGAGATGATCGAGACCCCGATCGCCTCGGCCATCACGATCTGCGCGGCCTCGGGCGTCGGCTGCAGCATCGCTACGACGAGGGTGTCCGCGAGCGTCGTGATGTTCGCGCCCATGATGTAGGGAAGCGCTTCGTGTCTCTTCACGAGGCCCTTGCTGGCGAGGGGCACCAGCACCGTCAGCGCCACCGACACCGACAGCGTCAACGTCGCGACGAGACAGCCGAGGAGCGAACATCGTCCAGGGGTGCATCAGCCAGGCGCGGCGCTTCGAGGCGGTGGAATCGCTGCTTACGGACGGCAGCACGCGGTCCAGGAGGTTGAACGACACGAGGATCACGCCGAGCCGACCAGGAAGAGCGCCCAGCCCGGGCAGTGACTCCGCGACGAGGTCGACGATGGGGCCCCACAGGAACTCGACAAGACGGCGTCGAGACCCTCGGACGCGTGCCAATCGATCCGTAGAGGGGCCCGCGCCGGATGACCCGAGGTAGCCGATCGCATGCCCGGCAGGTAGACGATCGCGGTCATCGTCATCGCCTGGATCCCGATGCCGAGCGACTCGCTCCGCGCGTTCTTGTCGCGCATCGCGTAGAGGAAGCCCGTGAGCAGCACGATGAACGATGCGCCGAGGCGCGACCCCGAGAGCATCGTGAACGTCTGGAGGTTCGTCGATGGTGTCGGCGCCGAAGAGGCTGATCGCGGTCGCGGCGACCGGGGAGCCCGAGAGCACGAAGTACGCGCCCAGCCAGCCGGCGCCGAGGGTCGAGACGCCGTTCGCGAATGGGAACTGGCCCTCGATCTGCGGCCCGACCGCGGCGGCGCCCTCCTTCATCAGCTGCACGGCGAGGATGAACAGGAAGATCGCGGGGAGGAACAGCAGGAGCTTCGTGGCGATGGCCGCCAGCTCCGCTCGACCTCCCGAACGGCCCGAGGTCCAGGATGTACCGTCGTTGCCCCTCCTCGAACGGGACGCAGAACTCGCCGTCGACCTCGATCAGGTCCACGAGCTCCTCTTCGGAACGCTCGCGCACGCGCTTCGCCATGCGGCCGCTCTCCCCGGTTCCTGAGACGAAAGAAGCCGCGGCGAGGAGAGGTGCTCCGCCGCGGCCTCCAGTCGTCTGGTCAGCTGCGAGCCGAAGCTAACAGTGGCTCGCGGTCAGGGTCAATCGGCCGCATGGTGTCGTTGTCACGACCAGCTGTGACGAACCTGTGACGACCGTTCGACGCGGGCCATTCGGTCGGTTGACACGTACGGCGCGAGCGCGGACACCATGTCGCCCGCACGCCGTTCGACCGGACCACCGGAGAGCGGCTGAGATCCTGCGGAACGCGCGATCGCGTCCCGCCGCATCTTTCGGTTGACCGGACCACCGGAGGCCGATCCACACAGCAAGACTGCGTGGTTCGCCATGCCAGCTGACGATGGGGCCGGGTGGATCCGCCGGTCGGATCGGAAGGAGCACCCCGGATGTCAGCGCCGTTCTCACGCATCGCTCGCCGCGTGCTGCGGCTCACCGCCCTCGCGCTCACCGCCATGCTTCGTTCTCGCCGCCTGCGCGTCGAACGACGGCACCGATGAACCTGGCGCCGGGGGCACGGCGTCGCCGCAGGCGACTGCACGCCCGCCGAGACCCCCGTCATCAACTTCGCCGCGTACAGCACGCCGCGCGAGGTCTACGGCAAGATCATCCCCGCGTTCGTCTCGCAGTGGAAGGAAGACCACGACGACCAGAACGTGATCTTCCAGGAGTCCTACGCGGGCTCGACCACCCAGGCGGCGAACGTCGTCGCCGGCTACGAGGCCGACGTCGTCGCCCTGTCGCTCGGACCCGGACGTCGACCAGATCGCCGACGCCGGCCTGATCACGCACGACTGGACCGACACGACCGACGGCGGCATGGTGTCGACATCGGTCGTGGTGTTCGACGTCCGGCCCGGCAACCCGCTCGGGCTCGCAGGACTGGGACGACCTCGACGGCCGAGGGCGTCGAGGTCCTGACGCCCGACCCGGCGTCATCGGGCGGCGCCCGTTGGAACCTCGTCTCGGCGTGGGGCTCGGCGCTCCGTGGCCACGCCGGCGTCTCCGAAGGCGACGAGGCCGGGCGCACAGGCGCTCCTCGAGGGCGTGCTCGGCAACGTGGTCGTCTTCGACAAGAGCGCCCGCGACTCGATCCAGAACTTCGAGGTCGGGCAACGGCGACGTCGCGATCACCTACGAGAACGAGGTGCTCACGGCGCAGGAGGCCGGCCTCGAGGACGAGGCGGTCTACCCGCCCTCGAGCGTCCTGATCGAGAACCCGGTGGCCATCGTCGACGCGAACGTGGACAAGCATTGCGTCCGCGAGGTCGCCGAGGCGTTCGTCGAGTTCCTCCACACCCCGGAGGTGCAAGGAGCTCTACACGGAGGTCGGGTTCCTGCGATCGACGGACATCGAGGAGGCGCAGAAGGGCGGCGGGCGTTTCCCGGCGATCGAGGACCTCTGGGACGTCGACGAGTTCGGCGGCTGGGACGACGCTGAACGAGCTCTTCGCCGACGACGGGATCGTCACCCAGGCGATCGCGGGCTGAGCGAGCCAAGAGAGCGATCCAGAGGAGCTGGGTGTCGAGACGATGAGCAGCGCCGCGCAGACCGTCGGGACCCGCCTCAGGATGCGAGGTTCTCCCCCTCGCACAGCTGCACTGATGCGGCACCTCGGGCTGCGCGGCGCTGCCATCGTCTATCTCGGAGCGATCGTCGTGCTGCCCGGTCGCGGCCGTCGTCACCGGAGGGCTTCGGCGACGGGCTCGCTGTCGCTCCGCGAGGCGCTCGCGATCCCGTACGCGTGGGCGGCGATCCGCCTCACGCTGATCACGTCGGCGATCGCGGCGCTCTTGAACGCGGTGATGGGCACCGCGCTCGCGTACGCCTGGTGCGGTTCCGGTTCCCCGGGCCGGGGCTGCTGTCGTCGGTCGTGGATCTGCCGCTCGCGATCCCGACGCTCGTCACGGGGCTGATGATCCGGACGCTCTACGGGCCGAACGGCGTGCTCGGCGAGCCGCTCGCCAACCTGGGGATCCAGGTCGTCTTCACGCCGATCGGCGTCCTGCTCGCGCTCTGCGTGGTGACGCTTCCCTTGGTCGTGCGCAACGTGCAGCCGGTGCTGCAGGAGCTCGATCCAGCCGAGGAAGAGGCGGCCTCGACGCTCGGCGCGAACGCGTGGACGTCGTTCCGGCGGGTCGTGCTGCCGGCGATCAAACCGGCGGTCGTCGGGGGCACGCTGCTGACGTTCGCCCGCTGCATCGGCGAGTTCGGAAGCGTCGTGCTTGTCTCCGGCAACAACCCCGGCAAGGACCTCACCGCGCCGGTCTTCATCTTCCAGCTCGCGAACCAGTTCCGGCCGCAGGAGGCCGCGGCGGTCGCGACGCTGATGTTCGGCATCTCGTTCGTGCTCGTGCTGGCGACCGCGCGGCTCATGCGGCGGAGGGATGAGACGTGAGCGCCCTCTCCGTTTCCGGACCCCCTCCACCTCCGCCGCGCGGGCCCGCGGTCGCCGGCGCCTCGTGCGCAGCGCTGATCGTCGGCGCGAGCGTCGAGCTACGTCGCGATCTTGCTCCTGCTTCCCCTCGTCGGCATCGTGTGGACGGCGCTCGAGCCCGGTCTCGGGATCATCGGCGAGACGCTGGCGAAGCCCGAGGTCCGCCACGCGTTCTGGCTCACGGGCGTGATCACGGTCATCACCGTGGCCGTGACGAGCTTGTTCGGCCTGATCGTGTCGTGGGTGCTCGTCCGCCAGCGGTTCGTGGGGCGCGGTCGCTCATGAACGCGCTCGTCGACCTGCCGTTCGCGCTCTCGCCGGTCACCGTTGGGCTCGCGTGTGTGCTTGCTGTTCGGGCTGAACGGGTGGTTCGCCGACTTCTTCAGCGGCGCGCGGGATCCAGATCATATTCGCGGTTCCGTCGATGGTGCTCGTGACGATCTTCATCTGCGTGCCGTTCACGATCCGCGAGGTCGTGCCCGTGCTCGAGGAGATCGGTCTCGACGAGGAGGACGCGTCCCGCACGCTCGGAGCCTCGCTCTGGCAGACGTTCTTCCGCGTGACGCTGCCGAACATCCGTTGGGCGCTCGCCTACGGCATCGCGCTGACGACGGCGCGCGCGATCGGCGAGATCGGGGCCGTGCTGATCGTCAGTGGATTGATCTCCGGCAAGACCGAGACCGCGACGATCTACATCTTCACCGCGATCGAGGAACGACAGACAGCCGAGGCCTACGTCGTGGCGCTCGTGCTGGCGGTCGTGTCGGTCGTCCTGCTCGTCGTGATCGAGGGACTTCGGCGACGAACGCAACGCGGCCATGAGATCGAGGGGACGGAGACGATATGAGCACGCCGATCGTGGTCGAGCAGCTGACCAAGCGGTTCGGTGGATTCGTGGCCGTGAACGACGTGTCGTTCACGGCCCCGGCCGGGGCGATCACCGCGCTCCTGGGGCCATCGGGCTCGGGGAAGAGCACGGTGCTTCGGATGATCGCCGGACTGGAGCAGCCGACTTCGGGCAGGATCTTCATGGGCGAGGAGGAGCTGACGGCGAAGACCCCACAGGAACGCGGGGTCGGCTTCGTCTTCCAGCACTACGCGCTGTTCCGCCACATGACGGTCGCGCAGAACGTGGATTTCGGGCTGCAGGGTGCGCAAGGAGGAGAAGGAGTCGCGCGAGACTCGCGTCGGCGAGCTGTTGGAGCTCGTGCAGCTCTCGCACTTCGCGAAGCGGTACCCCGATCAACTCTCGGGAGGCCAGCGCCAGCGCGTCGCGCTCGCCCGGGCGCTCGCGCCGCGACCGGAGGTGCTGCTGCTCGACGAGCCGTTCGGTGCCCTGGACGCGAAGGTGCGCCAGGACCTGCGCCGGTGGCTCGACGAGCTGCACCGCGAGCTGGGCGTCACGTCGCTGCTCGTCACGCACGATCAGGAGGAGGCGCTCGAGCTCGCGAACCAGGTCGTCGTGATGCACGAGGGCCGGGTGGAGCAGGCGGGATCGCCGCGCGATGTCTACGACGAGCCGGCGACGCCGTTCGTGGCCGGCTTCGTCGGGAGCGCGAACGTGCTGCATGGCTACGTCGACGGCGGGCACGTCCACCTCGGGGCATTCCGGCTTCCGGGAGCCGAGCACCTCGACGAGGGGGCGGCGGCGACCGCCTACGTGCGGCCCCACGACATCCGGGTCGCGGCAACGCCCGAGGACGCGTCCGCGAAGGCGACGATCGAACGCATGGCGACGCTCGGCTGGCTCGCGCGCCTGTCGCTCCGGCTCGCCGGCGGCGAGACGCTCGTCGCGCACGTCCCGCACGATGAGCTCGCGGGGGCGAAGGAGGGCGACGAGGTGTGGGTCGACCTGCGGAACCCGAAGGCGTTCCTGCGCCCCGACCGGGCGACCGACGAGGGGAGCGAGCTTGTCGTCGAGGAGCCCGCACCCGCCGGGAAATGACCGTCCCGGCGGAGAGGCTCTCACCGGTGCACGGAACCGGCGAGCACGGCGACCTTCCGATCAGGCTGCGCTGACCCGACGCGCGGACCACGGGGAGCGGGTCGGCGGTCCCGTAGAGCGGTCCCGTAGACTGACCGCGCCATGCCGGCCTCCATCGTGCTCGGGACGCAGTGGGGCGACGAGGGCAAGGGCAAAGCGGTCGACTACCTCGCCGATCGGACCAACTACGTGGTCCGCTACCAGGGCGGGAACAACGCCGGCCACACGATCATCGCCGAGGGTCGGCTGCTGAAGCTGAACCTCGTGCCGAGCGGCATCCTCTACCAGCACATCACCTCGGTGATCGCCGACGGCGTCGTCGTCGACCCTGCCGTTCTGCTCGGCGAGATGGACCGCCTGACCGAGGCGGGGCTCGACGTCTCCAAGCTCCGGATCAGCCTGAACGCGCACCTGATCATGCCGTACCACCTCGAGCTCGAGAAGGTGACGCAGCGGTTCCTCGGCAAGAACGCCCTCGGAACGACGAAACGCGGCATCGGCCCCGCGTACGCGGACCGCGCGGCGCGCGTGGGCATCCGCGTGCAGGACCTCTACGACGAGGAGATCCTTTCCGAGAAGCTCGACGTCGTGCTCAAGGAGAAGAACCAGATCCTCACGAAGGTCTACGGGCGTCTTCCGATCGAGCCGGACGCGATCGTGGCCGACTACCTCGGATACGCGGAGCGCCTCCGCCCCTACATCGCCGACACCGCGAAGCTCCTGCACGAGGGGCTGCGCCGCGGCGAGCACGTGATGCTCGAGGGAGCGCAGGGCACGATGCTCGACCTCGACCACGGCACCTACCCGTTCGTGACCTCCTCGACGCCGGTCACGGGGTACGCGGTCGCGTCCGCGGGGTTCGGGCCGCAGCACGTCGAGCGGGTGATCGGCATCACGAAGGCCTACGTGACGCGCGTCGGTTCGGGGCCGTTCCCGACCGAGGCGCTCGACGACGACGGTGAGCGGATGGGCGAGCGCGGCCAGGAGTTCGGCACGACGACCGGTCGCAAACGGCGCTGTGGATGGTTCGACGCCGTCGTGCTCCGATACGCGGCGCGCCTGAACGGCCTCACCGAAGTGTTCCTCACGAAGCTCGACGTGCTGTCGGGGTTCGAGACGGTGAAGCTCTGCGTCGGCTACCGCGCAGGCGGCCAGGACTGGGACGACGTACCGCCGAACCAGACGCTCTTCCACGAGGCCGAGCCGGTCTGGGAGGAGATGCCGGGATGGGAGCCGGAGCTCGGCGAGGCACGATCGTTCGGTGACCTGCCGAAGGAGGCGCGATCGTACGTCGAAGCGGTCGCGGAGCTGGGGGCGTGCCGGTGTCGGTGGTCGGCGTCGGGCCGGCGCGCGAGCAGACGCTCCCGGTGCCGGCGTGAAGGGCAAGCGGTGAAGGTCCTCGTCGTCGGCGGCGGGGGCCGCGAGCACGCGCTCGCGTGGCGGCTCGCATCGAGCCCATCGGTGAGGCAGGTGCACGCCGCGCCCGGGAACGCGGGGATCGCCTCGGTCGCGACCTGCCACACGGGGGACCCCGAGGACATCGACGAGATGGTCAAGCTCGTTGACTACCTCGACGTCGATCTGACGATCGTCGGCCCGGAGGCGCCGCTCGTCGCAGGTCTGGCCGACGCGCTTTCCGAGCGTGGGCGCCTGGTCTTCGGACCCTCGGCCGCCGCCTCGCGGCTCGAAGGCTCGAAGGCGTTCGCGAAGGATCTGATGCGTCGCCACGGTATCGCGACGGCGCGGTCGGCCACGTACTCGCGCGAGTCGTGGCGGACGGACCCTCGAGATGCTCTGTCGTTCCTCGACCTCGAGCTCGAGGGCGGACCGGCGGTGGTGAAAGCCGACGGGCTCGCGGCGGGCAAGGGCGTGGTCGTCGCCGCCGATCGCGGCGAGGCCGCGGCCGCGGTGACGAGCATCCTCGGCGAGGGGGCGTTCGATGCGGCCGGAGAGCGCGTCGTGATCGAGGAGCTCCTCGACGGACCCGAGGTGTCGGCGTTCGCGCTCACCGACGGCGAGACCGTGGTGCCGCTCGCACTGAGCCAGGACTTCAAGCGCGTCGGCGACGGTGACGTGGGGCCGAACACCGGCGGCATGGGTGCGTATTCACCGCTTCCGTGGCTCGACGCCGAGGCCGAGCGCGCGATCTGGGACGAGATCGTGCGGCCGACGGTCGCGGCGATGGCGGCCGAGGGCACGCCGTACCGGGGCGTGTTGTTCGCCGGGCTGATGCTGACCGCCGACGGCCCGCGGACGCTCGAGTTCAACTGCCGGTTCGGCGACCCTGAGACCCAGGTGCTGATGCCTCGTTTCGCGGCCGACCTCGGTGAGCTCCTTCAGGCCTGCGCCGCAGGCGACCTCGCTGGCGCGACGCCTGGGTTCCGCAACGATGCGGCCGTGGCGGTCGTGCTCGCGAGCGGGGGGTATCCGGGGCCATATGCGACCGGGTTCCCGATCGACGGTCTCGACGAGGCGGGCGCGATGCCGGGCGTCGCGGTCTTCCATGCGGGGACCGCGGAGCGCGACGGTACAGTGGTGACCGCCGGGGGAAGGGTGCTCGCGGTGAGCGCGCTCGGCGCGTCGCTCGCCGAGGCTCGCGCCCTGGCCGAGCACGCGTGTGACCGCATCTCGTTCGAAGGGATGCATCGACGGGCCGACATCGCCGCGCGCGCGGCGGGGGAGGAGGGAGCGTGAGCGACGAAGCGCCCCGGGTCGGGGTGCTCGCCGCCTCGCCCTCCGAGCTGTCGATCATGCGGCAGGCCGGGCTGATCCTCGAAAAGTTCGGCATCAACCACGAGGTCCGCATCATGTCGTCGTCCCGCAACCCCGATCTCGTCGACGAGTACGCACGCACCGCCTTCGACCGCGGTCTGAAGGTCGTGATCTGCTCGACAGGACTTTCCGGGCACCTCGCTGCGGCCGTCGCCGCTCGTACCGTGCTGCCGGTGATCGGCGTGCCGATCTCGACCGCGCCGCAGATGGTCGGCAACGAGGCGCTCGCGATCACGGCGCAGATGCCGACGGGCGTGCCGATCGCAACCGTCGGGGTCGACGCATCGGTGAACGCCGCGATCCTCGCCGCCCAGATCATCGGGATCGCCGACGAGGACGTGCAGGCCGGCCTATGGAAGTTCAAGGACGATCTCGCCGAGGGGCTGAAGCTCTAGATCGGCCCCCTGCGCCTTTGGCCTGGCTGTCCTCCTCGTGGATCGCGGTGCTCGATGTACTCGCGCAACCACGCTCGTGAGCTGAGATAGAGTCGCCCCTCGCGGACGACCCTGAGGCGTCCGTTCAGCGCGAGCTGACGAAGGTAGTCCGCGGAATACGGACCATCCGAGGCGAGGGACGACAACGGAACGAGCTTCGCCTCACCTGCAAGCTTGGGGATGAGGAATCGTGCGAGCGCGTCGCTGATCGACCTCGCGACAACCTCCGCGAGGGGCATCGGGTTCCCAGCATCCGCGCTCCGGAGGGCCCTCAGGTATCGGAACCGTTGCTCCTTCACGATGACGGCCGGCGGGTAGCCCTGTTGGATCAACATGAAGTTCAAGATCAGTCTCCCTACGCGTCCGTTGCCATCCACGAAGGGATGCACGCGCTCGAGCCAGGCGTGGTGCAGCGCCGCGTGGGTGACAGGATGGAGCCCCTGGGTTCGAGCGGTCGAGCGGCTCCATGCGCCCAGATCCGCCGGGATCGCAGGCGGGAGGGACACACTGACGCGACCGACCCGTACGCCGGTCGTGCGCCACGCTCCGGGTTCGTCGCGGGTTGGGGGAGGCGTGATGTGCCACGCGAGTTGCACGATGCGCTTGTGGACCTCGGCGACAACGAGCACGGGTACGCCCTCGTAGTCGCCCGCGTGCCGGTAGACCCAATCGGCGGCCTCGGCGTATCCCTCGACATCGAGTGCCTCCGTCAGGCTTGCCTGGATCTCACGGCGCTCGACGACGTTCTCGACCTGCGCACGCGTCATCGTGTTCCCCTCGATCGCCGTTGAGTTGTGCACGTCGTCGATCCAGATCTGCCGGAGGATGTGGTCCGCCTCCACCGCGCGAGGCAGGCCCCCGAGGTGCTCGTGGAGGAGGGTGACTTCTTCGTCCACCCGTCCGAGGACGTCTTCCACTGAGGGTCGCCCGGTTCCTCCTTTTTTCCTACGGTGCTCCGCCATGGAACCGTTAGAGTAGCAAAACTCGACACCGATGTAGTTCATCGGTTGTGGCGGGTGGCGAACCCCAGAGTAGGAAAAGCGCTCCGTCGACCTGAAGGGGCGTATCCCTTCGAACCGCGCTCGTAGACTGCCGCCGTGATCCCTCGTTACGACGTCGCCGAGCTCGCCGCCGTCTGGTCCGACGAGGCGCGGCTGGGGCACTGGCTCGAGATCGAGCTGCTCGCGATCGAGGCCTGGGCCGAGCTCGGCCGGATCCCCCGCGACGACGCGGCCGCGTGCCGGGAGGGGGCGTCCTTCACGGTCCCGGCGGTCCTCGAGCGCGAGCGCGTCACCCGCCATGACCTGGCGGCGTTCGTGGACGTGGTCGCCGTATCGATCGGGGAGCCCGGTCGCTGGATCCACTTCGGCCTGACGTCGAGCGACGTGGTGGACACGGGGTTCGCCCTGCAGCTCCGCGCGGCCGCAGACGTGCTGCTCGCCGACCTCGAACGGCTCCTCGCCGTCGTGCGGCGCCAGGGCCTCGTCCACCGCGACACCCCGTGCATCGGGCGTTCGCACGGCGTGCACGCAGAGCCGACGTCGTTCGGGCACAAGCTCGCGGTGTTCGCGTTCCAGCTCGATCGCGACCGCGAGCGGCTGCGCCGGGCGCGGGAGGTCGTGAGCGTAGGGGCGATCAGCGGCGTCGTCGGGACCTACGCGAGCGTCGATCCGCGGGTCGAGGAGCTCGTCTGCACGCGCCTGGGGCTCCGGCCCGCCGAGGCAAGCACCCAGGTGATCCAGCGCGACCGCCACGCCGAGTACGTGACGGCGCTCGCCATCTGCGCGTCGACGCTCGACGCGATCGCGACCGAGATCCGCCACCTCGCCCGTACCGAAGTCCGAGAGGTGCAGGAGCCGTTCGCGGAAGGCCAGAAGGGCTCGAGCGCCATGCCCCACAAGCGGAACCCCGTGGTCAGCGAACGCGTGAGCGGGCTCGCCAGGGTGATCCGAGGTTATGCGCTCGTCGGGCTGGAGAACGTCGTCCTGTGGCACGAGCGCGACATCTCGCACTCGTCGGCCGAGCGGATCGTGTTCCCCGACGCGACGGGGCTCCTGGCTTTCATGCTTCGCGACCTCACGTGGGTGGTCGAGGGCCTCGAGGTGTTCCCCGACCGGATGGGCGAGAACCTGATGGCGCACGGCGGGATCGCGTTCAGCCAGGCGGTGCTGCTCGCGCTCGTCGAAGCCGGGGTCGCGCGCGACGAGGCCTACCGGATCGTGCAGCGGGCGGCCGCGGCTGCATGGGACGAGAGGGCATCGTTCCGCGAGCGGATCGAGAGCGATCCCGAGGTCGCTCGACGCCTGGATGCCACCGAGCTCGGCGCGCTTTTCGACCCCTCTCTGTTCCTCAGGAACCTCGGCGGCGTCTTCGAGCGGCTCGAGAAGCTGCCGGTCGAGGAGGCGTGATCGTGGCGAGTCCCGCGACCGGGAACGGCGCGGAGCCCGGCACGCTCATCGCCCAGGGACTCATCGCCCAAGGATTCGTCGCACAAGGGAAGGTCCGCGACGTGTACGCGGCGGGTGACGACCTCCTCCTCGTGGCGACCGATCGCATCAGCGCCTTCGACGTCGTGCTTCCGGATCCGGTCCCCGACAAGGGGCGGGTGCTCACCGGCCTCTCCTTGCATTGGTTCGACCGGACCGCCGACATCGTCGGCAACCACCTCGTGACCGCCGACCGCTCGGCGTTCCCGGAGCCGTTCGCGGACGTCGCCGCCCTTGCCGGTCGGGCGATGCTCGTCCGCCGCGCTCGGGTGATCCCGATCGAGTGCGTGGCCCGCGGGTACGTCAGCGGCAGCGGCTGGACGCAGTACCGCGAAACCGGCGCGGTATGCGGTGTCGAGCTGCCCGCCGGGCTCGTGGAGTCAGAACGATTGCCCGAACCGATCTTCACGCCGACGACGAAGGCGAACGAGGGGCACGATCGCCCGCTGACGTTCGAGGAGACCGTGGAGCTCGTCGGCCGGGGCCTCGCGGAACGTCTCCGCGAGCTGACCGTGACCCTCTACGAACGGATCGCCGGGATCGCGCTCGATCGAGGGATCATCCTGGCCGACACGAAGTTCGAGTTCGGTTTCGCCGGCGGCGAGCTCCTGCTCGTCGACGAGGCCGGGACGCCCGACTCGAGCCGGTTCTGGCCTGCCGACGCCTACGAGGCGGGGCACCCGCAGCCCTCGTTCGACAAGCAGTTCGTCCGCGACTGGCTCGATGCGAGCGGGTGGGACCGCGAGCCGCCGCCCCCGTCGTTGCCGGAGGAGGTCCTCGACGGGACGGCGGCGAGGTACCGCGAGGCGTACGAGCGGCTGACCGGGGAGCCCTTCGGTGGCTACCTGGCGCGGATGGGCGTACCCGGCGAGGGCGACGCCCGACGAGCGAGTCCGAGCTCGAACGCCTTCGTGAAGCGAACGCATGAGGTATACGTTCGAGGTCCTCGTCTCGCTGAAGCCCGGGCTCGCTGATCCGCAGGGCAAGGCGGTCGAGTCGTCGCTGCCGGCGCTGGGCTGGACGAACGTGTCGGACGTCCGGGTCGGCAAACACATCGACCTCGCGATCGAGGCTGCGAACGGGGACGAGGCGCGGGCGCAGGTCGATGACATGGCCCGGCAGCTGCTGTCGAACCCCGTGATCGAGGAGTTCCGGATCCTCGAGAGGGAGAAGCCCGCGTGAGCGACCGCGTTCCCCGGATCGGCGTCGTGACGTTCCCGGGATCCCTCGACGACGGTGACGCGCTCCGTGCGGTCGAGACGATGGGCGGGGTCGGGGTTCCACTGTGGCATGCCGAGCGCGACCTTCGAGACGTCGACGCGGTGGTCCTGCCGGGGGGGTTCAGCTACGGCGACTACCTGCGGTGCGGGGCGATCGCCCGCTTCGCCGCCGGTGATGGCGGAGGTCGTCGCGTTCGCCGGGCGCGGAGGGCCCGTACTCGGCATCTGCAACGGCTTCCAGATCCTCTGCGAGTCCGGCTTGCTTCCCGGCGCGATGATCCGGAACCGCTCCCTGCGGTTCGTCTGCCGCGACGTGTGGCTGCGCGTCGAGACCTCCCGATCGCCGATCACGGCGGATCTCACGCCGGGCGAGACCGTCCAGGTGCCGATCAAGCACGGCGAGGGCCAGTGGGTCTCGACCCCGGAACAGCTCGACGCGGTCGAAGACGAAGGACTCGTCGTGTTCCGCTACAGCGTCCCCGACGGCGTCGTCGACGACGCGCACAATCCGAACGGCGCCACGAACCACATCGCGGGCTTGAGGAACGAGCGTGGGAACGTCGTCGGGCTGATGCCGCACCCGGAGCACGCCGTCGATCCCGACGTCGGCCTTACGGGCGGCCAGCCGATGTTCGCGTCATTGATCGCGACCGCGATGGCGAACACCCGATGAGCGGCGCACGATGAGCGGCGCACGATGAGCAGCGTGCGATGAGCGACGGGTCGGCCGAGATGCCCCTGCACCGTCGGCTCGGGCTGCAGGACGACGAACACGCGCGGATCGTCGACACCCTCGGGCGCGAGCCGAACCGCGCCGAGCTCGCCATGTACAGCGTGATGTGGTCGGAGCACTGCTCCTACAAGTCGTCGAAGGTCCATCTGAGAACCCTCCCGACCGAGGCGACCGGCGGTGCTCGTCGGCCCGGGGCAGGATGCCGGCGCGGTCGACATCGGCGACGGCGACGCCGCCGTCTTCAAGCTCGAGTCGCATTCGCATCCGAGCGCGATCGAGCCGTACCAGGGCGCGGCCACGGGCGTCGGAGGGATCGTCCGCGACATCGTGTCGATGGGCGCTCGACCGGTCGCCCTGATGGATCCGTTGATGTTCGGCCCGCTCACCGACGCGCGGAACCGCTGGCTGTTCGAGCGGCGTGATCGCGGGGATCGGCGGCTACGGCAACTGCATCGGGGTGCCGACGGTCGGCGGTGAGATCCGGTTCGCCGAGCCGCATTCCGCGAACCCGCCGTCAACGTGATGTGCGTCGGCATCGCGAAGGCCGACGAGCTCGTCACCGCCACGCGCCTCACGCCGCACGTCGGGTCGTTCATGGTCCTGTACGGCGCGTCGACGGGTCGGGACGGGATCGGCGGCGTCTCCGTGCTCGCGAGCGCGACGATCGAGCGAGGCGCCGAGGCGAGCTCGCCCGAGCGTCCAGATCGGCGACCCGTTCGCCGAGAAGCTGCTGATCGAAGCGTCGCTCGAGCTGATCCGTGAGCGGGCTGCTCGAGGGGCTGCAGGATCTCGGCGGCGCCGGGCATCACGTGCGCGGTGAGCGAGTCCGCGTCGCGCGCCGGCATGGGGGCGCGCGTCGATCTCGACGCCGTGCCGCTGCGGGAGCAGGGATGCAGGCGTTCGAGATCCTGACGAGCGAATCACAGGAACGCATGCTCGCGATCGTCCATCCTTCAAGCTCGAGGAGGTGCACGCGGTGTGCAGCGGTGGGGGTTGCGAATCGCGGTGATCGCCGAGCTCGTCGACGGTGGAGGTCTCGAGATCCGGATGCGGCGGCGAGGTCGTCGCCGAAGTGCCCGCCCGGTCGCTCGCCGACGAGGGGCCCGCGTACGAACGCCCGGTGGCGGGCCCGCGGCGAACGGTTCCGAGGCGACGATCCGACGTTCGAGCGCGTTCGAGCGGCGACCTGCGCGATGCGTTCCTCATGGTCCTGACCTCCCCGAACGTCGCGAGCAAGCGATGGGCGTTCGAGCAGTACGACCGCTACGTGCAGGGGCAGACCGTCGCCGGCCCCGAGAGCGACGCCGCCGTCGTGCGGGTGCCCGGCACGCTGAAGGCGACTCGCGCTGTCGACCGACGGCAAAGGACGCTTCGGTTCGCTCGATCCCGCCTCGGCGCGATGCACGCCGTCGCCGAGGCCGCGCGCAACGTCGCGGTCACGGGCGCCACGGCCGCTCGCGATCACGAACTGCATGAACTTCGGGAACCCCGAGCGACCCGAGGTGATGTGGCAGTTCGTCGGAGTCGATCCGCGGGATGCGCGAGGCGTGCGAGGCGTTCGGAACGCCCGTCACGGGCGGCAACGTGAGCTTCTACAACGAGTCCGGCGACGAGCGCGATCTGGCCGACGCCGGTGATCGGGATGCTCGGGCTCCTGCGGGATTACCGGCTGCGCGTGCCGACCGCCTTCCCCGCGGGGGCCTCGCCATGTACCTCGCCGGCGAGACTTCGCGGAGCTGGGCGGTAGCGAGTTCGCCGAGGTCGTGCTCGGGGTCGGATCGCGGGCAGACCGCCGGCGCTGGACCTCGACGAGCGAGCGGGCGGCTCCTGCGGTTCCTCGTCGAGGCGGCCGACGACACGGTGCTCGCGAGCGCCCACGACTGCAGCGACGGCGGCCTGGCGATCGCCCTCGCCGAAGTCGGCGATCCTCGGCGGCCACGGGTTCGCGGCGACGCTGCCGGAAGACCTGCCCCCGCACGTGTGCCTGTTCAGCGAATCCGCGTCGCGGGTGGTGCTCGGCGTCGACGCCGGCGGACGAGGAGCGCTTGCTCGAGCTCGCGGCCGCGCGTCACGGCGGTGCCGCTCGCGCCGGATCGGAGAGACCGGCGGGCCACGGGCGGTGTGGACGGGATGTTCGAGGCGACCGTCGATGAGCTCCGCGACGCGTGGGAGCTCGCGATCCCGCGCCTCCTCGGCGAGGCGAGCTGAGCGGACCGGGTCCGCAGCCACGAGATGATCGCCGCCGTCACGTTCGATCACTGGGACACGCTCGTCCACGACCCCCGAGGGATCCGGCCTGCGCCAGCTCGCCGGCTGGCTCGACGTGCTCGACCGACCACGGTCACGAGGTCGGAGCGAGGCCTCCTCGAGGCCGCCTTCGACGCGAACTGGGCGATCTTCGAAGTCGCTGGGAGGCGAACGTCCAACACGGGCCGCGGGAGTCGGTGCCGGTGATCCTCGAACAGCCTGGGCCTGACGTGCGACGAGATCGTGCAGGAGGAGCTCGTCGATGCGTTCGCCTACGCGGGGCGCGAGGCGGGTCTGCAGGTCGCCGAAGGCGCCCACGAGACGCTCGGGCGCTTCGCACGCGGGGCTTAAGCCTCGGCATCGTCTGCGACGTCGGACTCACGTCGTCGTCGACGCTCCTTGAACGCCTCGAGCGGTTCGGCCTCCTTGCGTACTTCGACCATTGGTCCTTCAGCGACGAGGTGGGCTGCTTCAAGCCCTATCCGCCGATCTTCGAACACGCCATCGCGGGTCTCGGGATCGAGGATGACCCGGCGGTCGCCCACGTCGGCGACGGACGGCGGACCGACGTCGCGGGGGCGCTCGCGATGGGCATGATGGCCGTCCGGGCCACGTGGTTCGCGGACCGAGGCCCCGACACCGGCCCCGAGGCCCACCTCGTGGCGGCCCAGATCCGGGACGTCCCCGCACTGCTCGGGGTTGCCTAGGTTCTGCCTTTCACGGCACCAGCGATCCGATCGTCGTTCTCGTGATGGACGACAAGGGAGGCGGCATGGAAGGGAGCCCGGCGTGACGAAGGGGCTTCCGCCGTTCGAGCGCTTCCTCGAGGCGAACCGAGCGACCGTGTACCGGTTCCTGCTCGTGGCGGTCGGGCCCGTGGAGGCCGACGACGTGTTCCAAGAGACCTTCCTCGCAGCGCTCCGCGCCTACCCGCGGGTGCGTTGAGCCAGAAAGTCTCGACCGGTGGGTCCTCAAGATCGCCTCGCGCAAGGCGCTGGACCACCATCGAGGGACGGGGCGTCGCGCCCATCGTGACGGCCGACGTTCCGGACCGCCCGGGCGCCGGCGAGCCCGAGCCGCATGACGACGCGCTCTGGGCCGCCGTGCGAGCGCTGCCGCCGCGCCAACGCATCGCGGTCGTGCACCGCCACGTGCTCGATCGGAGCTACGACGAGATCGCCGAGCTGATGGGGTGCTCGCTCGAGGCCGCTCGCGCGAACGTGTACCAAGGGACCAAACGACTCCGGGAGCTGATGACATGAACGACGAACGACCTGAAGCGACTCGCCCCGCGTGTGGAGGCCGACCGCCGCTCACGGGATGCGGCAGCCCACGTCGCCGACCTCGCCGAGGCCGACCAGCTGCTCGACGTCGCCGTCGCGCGCGGTGCCGAGCCCGATCGGCGAGCTGTTCGTCGCCGTGACGCCCCGCGGGCTCGCCCGGGTCTCGTTCGCGGACGAGGATCGTGACCAGGTGCTGGCCGACCTCGCGGCGCGCCTGTCCCCGCGGATCCTCGCATCGACCGCGCGCCACCGACGAGGTCCGCCGGGAGCTCGAGGAGTACTTCGCCGGTCGCCGCGTGAGGTTCGACGTGCGGGTCGACCGTCGCCTGATCAACGGGATCGCGCGCGACGTGTTGCGCGCGGCGTCTCGGATCCCGTTCGGGCGCACGACGACCTACGGCGAGATCGCCCGGCGGATCGGTAGTCCGCGGGCCGCCCGCGCCGTCGGCAACGCTCTCGGGTCGAACCCGATCCCGATCGTGATCCCGTGCCATCGCGTCGTGCGCGACCGGAGGCTGGCTCGGCGGGCTACGGCGGCGGCGTCGCGCGGAAGCAGCTCCTCCTCGCGGATCGAGGGCGTCCTCGAACCCTGACGGTGCGCTCCGCGGTCGCGGGAGGCACGGGGCCCGCGGGTACACTTGTAGCCTCGTGGGAGCCGAATCGCCGAAGGAGGAATGCGGACTCTTCGGGGTCTGGGCACCGGGCGAGGACGTCGCTCGCCTCTCGTACTTCGGATTGTTCGCCCAGCAGCATCGGGGCCAGGAGTCTGCCGGCATCGCGGTCGGCGACGGCACGAACATCCTCGTCTACAAGGATCTCGGGCTCGTCAGCCAGGTCTTCAACGAGGCGACGCTCACGACGCTTGCACGGCGACCTCGCGGTCGGCCACACGCGCTATTCGACGACCGGTTCGACGACGTGGGACAACGCCCAGCCGGTCTTCAAGACCGACGGCGTGCGCTCCGTGGCCCTCGGTCACAACGGCAACCTCGTGAACACGCTCGGAGCTCGCCGAGCTGCTCGGCGCCGATCGAGCGCCGCGACCACCGACACCGACCTCGTGACGACCTTGATCGCGAACGAGGCACGGGTCGACCGGCAGCCTCGAGGAGGCCGCGATGCGGGTCCTGCCGACGCTGCGGGGCGCCTACTGCTTCGTCTTCATGGACGAGCGCAGCGTGTTCGCCGCCCGCGATCCACACGGGGTGCGTCCGCTGTCGATCGGGCGCCTGCCGAACGGCTTCGTCGTCGCCTCGGAGACGTGCGCGCTCGACATCGTCGGCGCGACGCTCGATCCGCGACGTCGAGCCGGGCGAGCTGGTCCGGATCGACGACCGCGGTCTGCACGCGCGAGCGGTTCGCCGAGTCGCCCAAGCGCTCCCTCTGCATCTTCGAGTTCGTCTACCTCGCACGTCCCGACTCCCGGTTGCGGGGACGCAACGTGCACGAGGCCCGTCGCGAGATGGGCCGGACGGCTCGCGCTCGAGCATCCGGTCGAGGCCGACATGGTGATCGCCGTGCCGACGACGGGTCATTCGGCGGCGCAGGGGTACAGCGAGGTGAGCGCGCATCCCCTACGGCGACGGCCTTTACAAGAACAACTACGTCGGTCGGACGTTCATCCAGCCATCGCAGTCGCTCCGCGACCGTGGTGTCAAGCTCAAGCTGAACCCGCTGCCGGACTCGATCCGCGGCAAGCGGCTCATCGTGGTCGACGACTCGATCGTGCGGGGGACGACCACGAGGCAGATCGTCGCCATGCTCCGGGAGTCCGGCGCGACCGAGATCCACATCAGGGTGACGTGCCCACCGGTCGAGTGGCCGTGCTTCTACGGCATCGACATGTCGACACGCCAGGAGCTGATCGCCGCCGATCTGCTCGTCGAGCAGATCTGCGACTACGTGGGAGCCGACTCGCTCGGCTACCTGTCGCTCGACGGCATGGTCGAGGCCGCCGGCGGCGAGTCGAACTCGTTCTGCCGGGCGTGCTTCGACGGCGAGTACCCGATCCCGGTGCCCGAGGGCGCGGGGAAGTTCGTGCTCGAGGATCAGCTCCGGCTCCCGACGTCGTGAGCGAACGATGAGTGACGCGTACCGGCGTGCCGGCGTCGACGTCGAGGCCGCCGCCGAGGCCGTCACCCTCATCTCGGATCTCGCCGCCCGGACCCGGCGCCCCGAGGTGGCCGAGGACGTCGGCGGGTTCGCGGGGTTGTTCCGCATCGGGGAGGGGAAGCTGCTCGCCGCCGCCACCGACGGCGTCGGCACGAAGCTCGAGATCGCGCGGCTCGCCGGCCGGCTCGACACGGTGGGGATCGACCTCGTCGCGATGTGCGCCGACGACGTCGTCTGCACCGGCGCGGAGCCGTTGTTCTTCCTCGACTACCTCGCGGTCGGCCGCGTCGTCCCCGAGCGGGTCGCCGCGATCGTGGACGGCGTGGCGGAGGGATGCCGCCGAGCCGGCTGCGCCCTACTCGGCGGCGAGACCGCAGAACATCCGGGGGTGATGCCCGAGGGCCAGTTCGACCTTGCGGGCTTCTGCGTCGGCGCCGTCGACGAAGCCGATCTCCTTGGACCCCACCGGGTCGAGGAGGGCGACATCCTGATCGGGCTCGCGTCCAGCGGGCTGCACGCGAATGGATACACCCTCGTCCGCGACGCGCTGCTGTCGCGCTACGCCCTGGACGGATTCGTGCCGGAACTCGGGCGCCCGCTCGTGGACGAGCTCCTCGAGCCGTGCACGATCCACGCGCTCGACGTGCTGGCCCTGCGTCGCGACGGCCTCCTGCGGGCCGCCGCCCACGTCACCGGGGGAGGGTTCCATGAGAACGTGCCTCGCGTTCTGCCCGATGGTCTCGGCGCGAGGTTCCGTCGTGGCTCGTGGCCCGAGCACCCGATCTTCTCGCTCGTGGGGCGTGCGGCGCGTGCGAGCGACGACGACCTGTTCGGCACGTTCAACATGGGCCTCGGGGTCGTTCTCGCGGCGGCGCCGGAGCACGCCGACGAGGTGCTCGAACGGGCCGACGGGCGCGCGTTCACGGTGGGCGAGGTCATGGCCGGCGCCGGCGTCCTGATCGACTGACCGAGCTCCGGAGCCGCCTGCGACGTACGCATCTCGTCTGGTGCGAGCTGACTACGCACGTATCACCCGTCGCCATGGACCTTCGACCCATGGTCGCGCGTTCGGCCGAGTCGGAATTGTGGCCACCCGACGCATCTAGGAGGAGCCATCGACGACCGTTGTTTCCTACGTGATGGCGCACGAGATGGATGGGCGGCGGCCGGGAACGAGGGTGCTCGTCGTCGACGACGAGCCTCAGGTCGTCTGGGTGCTCCAGTTCAGCTTGGAGTCGGAGGGCTACGAGACGTTCACGGCGAAGAACGGGCTGGAGGCGCTCGACCAGATCGCCGCGCACCACCCCGCGCTCATGGTGCTCGACGTGATGATGCCCCAGATGGACGGATGGACCGTCCTCGAGCGGCTCCTCGAGATCCCGCTCGAGGAGCGACCTCGGGTCGTGATGGTGACCGCGCTCGCGTCGATCCACGATCGAGCGAAGGCCGCCGAGCTCGGCGCCGACGCCTACGTGCCCAAGCCCTTCAACGTCGAGGATCTCCTCGAGGTCCTGCAGGGCCTCGAGCGAGTCAGCTGACGCGGGCGGTCCGCCTCGCCTGACCTCCCCGGGCGCTGCCGACGAGCCTGTTATGGGCTAATGGGAGAAGCGCTGATGCTCCTTCGGCACGACGGTGGTGCCGGCGGCCTTCAGCGTGAGGACGGGTTCGTCGAGGAACTCCGCGGCACCGTCGCTGATGTCGGTGCGCGCCGCGCCGATCTTGTAGACCTCGAACTCGCAACGACGGCTGGTGTTCCCCGCGCTCACCATGCGACCGCGCGCCTCGATCCAGTCCCCCGCGTATAGGGGCGCGAGGAACTCGACCGACTCGTAGGCGCGGAACAGCCCCTCGTCGCCGTCGTAGCGCATCGCGAGCTCGGTGATCAGATCTCCGACGATCTTGAGCTGGGTGGCGCCGGCCACGAGGTTGCCGCCGTAGTGGGCGTCCTCCTGGCCGAGCCGCAGACGGATCAAGGCGGTGGGCAGTTCGCTCATCGGTGTCGGTCCTCCCGGGGACGATCCATCGGTTCGAAGGGGCGGGCGTCACGCCGGACGATCGGGAACCACCTTGCCGAAGCGCACGCCCCTGGCGGGGACACGGACCTCGGTGCCGTCGCGCTTGCGCACGAAGTAGGTCTCGGCCTCACGATCCCATCGCTCGAACACGCCGACGGCTTCGCTCGTGTAGCCGTTGGGCAGCTCGAACTGGAACGAGACCCGTTTGCCCAGGTCGTCGGGGGTGACGAGGTTCTGTCCTCGCATGGCGGGCGTAGCCTACCGGACGGTTCGCGTCGATCAGAGGTCGGAGGGCAGGACGAGTTCGACGGTGACGACCCCGAGCTCTTCGCTGCACGTGACAGCACCGCCGAGGTCGGCCGCCGTCGCGGTCCAGCGGGCGAGCCGTTCCTGTAGCCGAACCTCGAGTTGCGGCCCCCGCGGCGTCTTGAGATCGACGGTGCACATGATCTCGGCGTTGCCCGCGAGGCCGACGGTGATGCGGGAGGTGGAGCCGTCATCGACGACCGTCTCGATCGTGGCGTGCACCACCCGGAGCGCGATCAGCCCGCTCGCCGGGGAGGGCGACACCTGGAGCTCTCGGTCGTCGAGGGAGGTCTGGAGATGAGGCCGTCGGGCGACCGCGTCGTCAAGCGTGCGTCGCAGGGCGAGTGGGAGCTCCTCGTTGATCGCGCCGTCTCGGAGCACGCGGATGAGCCGTCGCAGTTGGGCGATGGCCGAGTCGACGCGGCCCTGGAGCTCGGCGACGGCGCGCGCGTCGGCGGCCGGGGATGGCATCGTGCCCAGACGGAGCCCCACCGCTGTCATCAGCTGCACCGGGTGCTCGTGGAGCAGGTCGGCGATCGCGAGACGTTCGCCTTCTTGCGCGATGATCGCGCGGGCGATCGCCATCCGGCGCTCGCGCCCTTGGGGGTCCGGTAAAGGGTTCTGCCCCGCATCGTCGCGCGGGGTCCGACCCGATCCGGGCGGCTCTCGCCGAGGATCCGTCGCCACACCTATGGATTAACGCTTCACCAGATCCGCGTTCACGGTCGTTCCTCGACCGAGCCCACGATCCCTGCCTCGAGGTAGGCGATCTCCTCTCTCAGCACGGTGCTTCCGTCGTCCATGACCTGGAACGTGCGCTCGGCGAGGATCTCCGAGGTTGCCTCATCGAAGATCAGCTGGATCTTCCTGGTCCCTTCCGTGAGGGACACGCCGACGCCCGTTCGACCTTCGACGTCGACCACGTCGCCGTCGAGCACGACGCCGGGAAGCCGAGCCGCGACCTCGAACAGCGCGGCTCGGTGCTCGGGCGGGGCGTAGGCGAACCGGAGGAGGTCACCGATCGCATCGAGCCGATCGAATCCTCTCGGTCCGTTGCCCAGGGGAACGCCGGACATGAGAGCGACATCGAGCTCTGACGGATCGGTGGGGAGGCTCTCGAACTCTACGTACTGGAGTTCCCCCGGCCCGTAGCGTGTGTCCGAATCCTCTTCAACGGGGAGGGGGGGCGATCCCGCGCGCAGCCAGCGGGTCTCCTCGTTGTTGTCCATGAAGCTGCGACTGATCACGCGAACCTTGATGCGCCCGCTGCCATCGGGAGAGATCCATGTCTCCATGAGGTTCTCGAAGAGCACGATGAACGGGGCACCTCCTGACGGATCCTCCAGGGAGCGCGCAAGGACTACCGTCGAGCGCTCGTAGGCCTGGTCGTTCGGGCCGAGAGGCAGCTCTGGGCGCCGTGCGGCGAGTTGCCCGAGGTCGCGGAGCACTGCCGCCGCTTGTCCCGGGCCACCCGCCCGGAAGGGCAGAACGGCTTGCACGATCAGCACGAGAAGGGCGGCCACGGTCGCAGCCACGAGGACGTAGACGGGCCGCCTCCGGCCGGTAGGTCCGCCAGGGACCCGCATGGTGGTTTCGAGTCGATCCCTCGCCCGAGTTTTCGCAGCCTCGTTCGTCTCGGCGACGTCGGCTCCCAGGCTCGCGATCAGGCGCAGGTCGATCGAGGAGGGTTCACGCATCGTCATCCCACTCCTCTATTGGCACGAGAGCCGGAACGAGTTCACGGAGACGCCGCCGCGCCCTGTGCATCCGGGAGCGAACGGTGCCGATGGGGATCCCGAGGGCGATGGCGATCTCGGCGTAGTCGAGCTCGCCCCAGGCCATGAGGAGCACGACGTCTCGCTCCCGAGGGTCGAGCTCGGCGAGAGCGAGGCCAAGCGGACCCGCGAGCCGTGAGGCGTCGAACCGCGCGTCGACCGCGTCGAAGGGGGAGGCAGATGCGTGGGGCTCGATCGGCGTCCGCCCCAACGCCCGGAGCCGCGTCCGCTCGGCCCGGCGCTCGTTGTTGATGAGGTTCGTGGCGATGCCGAAGAGCCAGGGGCGAGCAGACCGGTATCGGTCGTTGAAGCGATCCCGTGAGCGAAACGCCGACTCGAACGTTTGCGCCGCGAGCTCCTCCCCGACATCCATCCCCAGGCGCCGCTGTGCGAACCGTCGGATCACTTCGTAGTGTCGGTTGAAGACCTCGGCGAAACGATCCGGGTCGGTCAGCGAGGCACGGATCAGCTCGGCGTCGCTCTGCGAGTCATCCATCGTGGCCCGCTGATGCTAGCGGACTGATCGCACCTGGCTCTCCCCTCATATCACGCCACCTGAGGGAGGAAACCTCGTTGCGAGCGCCCCATAGTTCGAGCAGTTGGGCGTGCAGAGGATACTGTCACCGCCGAAGTTGCTCGCCTGGAACTTGCGGTTCCGATCGCAGGTTCCGAACCCCTTACCCGCTTCGAAGAGGTCGTTCCAATTGTCGCCACGTAGGACACCTCGATCGTCGCGGTGGCGCACCCGTGTGGGGGCGAAGTAGCTCTCGCTCAGTCCGACGTAGTTCAACTGGGTGTATTCGGTCCCGATCAGAACGTCGCCGCTCCCCGAGGCGCTGATGGAGTGCGTCGAGCGTTTCATCGGTCAGACTGGCCGCGGTGACGTCGGCCTCGAGGTCGACGGTGGTGGCCAAGCCGGCGCTCAGGGCCTCTTCGAGGGTCTCGTAGCATCCGAGATCCTGCGGTTCGAAGCTGATGGCGTCGGGTTCGGAGCCGGGACCGATGGGAACGAGGCGGATCGCGCAATGCTGATCGGACAGCTTCGCGGCGCCCGCAGGCACACCGAGCGCGACGATGAGCACGAAGGCGAGTGACAAGCCAACGACGGAACGGTGTCGCATGCGAGCTCCTTCCCGCTTCGGGCCGGCCGACGGTCTTCGTTGCCGCCCTGTGCATCTGGGAGATCGAGCCCGAGCAGGATTCGGATGCTAGAGGCAGTTCCATCGAGGGTGGAGTGCGGAACGGTGACAGCTCGGTAGTAGTTCCGAATGCGCGACCGTGAACGCGTTCGTGCCCTCGCGGTAATCATGGGTAGGCGGGCGTTCCCGCTCCTTCCCTGGGTTCGGTTCGGCATGCGCGCAGGAGGAACGGGTGGGGGAGCAGATCGCAACGGTCACACTGGTGGGGGCCGAGGAGCTCGGGAGGGCCGCCGAGTTCCTCCGGCTCGGAGCGGTCGTGGTGATCGCTCCCGACCGGCCTTCGCTCCACGCCTGGCAGCGTTCCCAACTCCAGGAAGAGAGCCCGTCCACGCCGACGGCTCCCGGCTCGCTCGCGCTCGTCGTCGACCATCGGAGCCACTCGATCCGATGGCGCTCGTCGGCGTTGCCGCTCACCGAGCTCGAGTTCCGCGTGCTCGCGTGCCTCGTCGCCGAGCCCGGGCGCGCATGGTCCTACCGCGAGCTCCGCGAGGCCGGCTGGGGTCCGCTCCCCGATCTCGGCGACGACCCCTACGTCGTGCGATCGGTCATCCAGCGGGTCCGGCGAAAGCTCCGTGATGCCGGCGCCGACGTTCGGATCGAACCTGTGCGCGGGTTCGGGTTGCGCCTGATGACCGATCCAGCCTCCCTCGAGCTGCGCGCACCTGCCGTGGACGTCGGTTTCGCGACCGGGGAAGCGAGCTGACGATCGAACGGGAGCCGCAGGCTCAGGTCTCGATCGACAGGCAGGCCTCGGCCGCGAGGCGGAACAGCAGTTCACGACCCTCGGCGTGCTCGTCCCATCCCCGCGCGTCCCACGCATCGCCGGAGAGATCGTCGCCGGCGTACAGGAGCTGTCCGAGCCGCACCCCGCGGAACGCCGCCACCGCGAAGAGCGCCGCCGCTTCCATCTCGACGGTCACACATCCCTCGGCGGCCCGGCGCTCCACCTTGCCGCGGGTCTCTCGGTAGATCGCGTCGGTCGTCCACGTCTTGGCGGTCACGTGCGGCACGTGGTGCCGCTCCAGGGCGGCGACGATCGCGGCCACGGCCCGCGGATGGGGTTCGACCTCCCGGGAGGCCGGGAGGTAGTGGTAGCTCGTGCCCTCGTCGCGGATCGCGGCGGTCGGCACGATGACGTGGCCGAGCGCCACGTCGGGCACGAGCACCCCGGCGCCCCCGCAGGCCACGAAAACGCGCCCGCCTCGGGCGACGAGCTCCTCGAGGTACCCCGCCGCGAGCGGTGCCCCCACCCCCGGGTGCACGACGGCCAGCCGCTCGCCCTCGTAGGTGACCTCCCAGATCGGATTGTGGCCGATCTCGGAGATCAGCACGTCGATCTGCCGGCCTCCGTGCTCGGCCACGACCTTCTCGATCACGTCTTGGAAGAAGCAGAGCACCACGTGCGCCGGAAGGTCGATCGGGTCGACGACCTCGTTCGGCTCGATCACCGCCGCCGCCGCCGGATCGAACTCGAGGATCGGGGCGTCGCCGTTCCCCGCGGAGCTCTCGGAGCCGGATCGTGGAGCCGGGTTCATCCCACCCGGGCGATCGTGCCGGCCGGGGGCTCCGGGTAGGCCTCCGGGTGGATCGCCCACGCGAGGATCTCGAGCCCGTCGACGATGCGGGGCCCCGGGCGCGAGAAGTACGACGTGGCGTCGACCGCGAACACGTTGCCGTTGCGGGCGGCCGGGGTGTCGGCGAACTCCGGGTGCGTCACGAACGAGCGGGATTCCTCCTCGGCCTCCTCGAGGTAGTAGCCGCACGGCATGAACACGATCACCTCGGGGGCGGCCGTGCGCACCTCGTGCCAAGCGACCTCGCGGGAGGGCTGGCCCTTCTCGGCGAGCACCGGGAGCCCGCCCGCGGCCTCGACCATCTCGGGGACCCAATGGCCGGCCGAGAACCGCGGCTCGGACCACTCCAGGCAGAAGACGCTCACCGTCTGAACGCGCCTGGCGGTCTCCTTCACCTAGGCGACCTGGTCGCGCATCGTCTCGGCGATCTTCGCCGCGCGGTCCGGGCGGTCGAGCACGGCGCCGACCGACTCGATCTGCGTCGATAGTCCTCGAGCGTGTGCGGGTCGAGCGAGACGACCTTCGCGTCGGGCAGGCCGAGCTCGTCGAGCGCGCGCTGGACCTGGCCCGAGGGGACCGCGCAGACGCGACAGAGGTCCTGCGTCAGGATCACGTCGGGCTGCTCCCGCCGCAGCAGGTCCCGGTCGAGCATGTAGAGCGGCGTCCCGTCGGCCACCTGCCACGGACCGCGTCGTCGATCTCGCGCGGGCGCCTGGATCCGTCCCTGCGGCAGCGCGCTGCGCGAGATCACGGGCTTCGTCACCGCGTCGGGCGGGAAGTCGCACTCGTCGGTGACGCCCACGAGGGCGTCGCCGATGCCGAGGGCGTAGACGATCTCGGTTGCGGATGGCAGCAGCGAGGCGATCTTCATCCGGCAAGTCTCGCAGGCGATCCGGCGACTGCAACAGGTCGACCAGGTCGGTCAGCGCGCGTCCCGCGGCCGCCCCGTCGAGCACCCGATGGTCGAACGTAGCGAGATCGTGGCAGCCGGGCGGGCGACCGACCCGCCGGCGATCACGAGCGGGCGTGGCGCGATCACCCCGAGCGCCAACGTGACGGAGGTTCCGGGGGACAGGATCGGCGTGCCGGCCTCGCTGCCGTAGGAGCCCGTGTTGCTGACGGCGATCGTCGCGCCGGTGAGTTCCGCGGGCCGAGCGAGCCGGCTCGGGCGCCTCGGCCAGTCGCCGGATCTCCTCGGCGAGCACCCCGAGGCCCTTGGCACCGGCGTCGCGAAGCACGGGCACGACCAGCCCGCGCTCGGTGTCGGCCGCAAGGCCCACGTGGATCGATCCGATGCAGCAGGATCGCGTCGCCGCCCCACGAAGCGTTCAGGAGCGGATGCGCGGGGATCGTGGAGGAGAGGGTCGCCACGAGCACCGGCAGGGGTGACAGGCCGTGCTCCCGCCGGAAGGCCTCGAGCGCGGAGCAATCGACCGTCCGGAACGTCGTCACCTGGGGGATCGCGGCCTGCCGCTCGAGGTTCTCGGCGATCGTCCGTCGCAGCGCCGTCACGGGGACGCGCTCGCTCGCGGCTTGCGCCGCGTCCGCTCGGCCGATCTGCGCGGCCGCCGCCCGGACGTCGTCGTCCGTGACGCGGCCCGACGGCCCGGTCGCGGTGACGGCGGCGAGATCCACCCCGAGGTCCTTGGCGAGCTTGCGGACCGCCGGCGTGGCCGCGACCCGTGCGGTGTCGCCGGTCGCCGGCGCGTCTTCGTCGCCCGCCGATCCGTCGTCGGCCCCTCCGGCGACCTCGAACGTCACGAGCGCCGCTCCGACGGCGACGTCGTCGCCCACCGCCGCGTGGAGCTCGCGACCCGTCCCGCGAACGGCGAAGGGATCTCCACCGCGGCCTTCGCCGTCTCGACCTCGACGAGGGGCTGGTTCAGCTCGACGTCGGCGCCCTCGGCGACGAGCCATGCGAGGATGCGGCCCTCGTCGAGGCCTTCCCCGAGGTCGGGCATCGCGAAGACGCGCTCGCCCATCAGTAGGCCACCACCGCGCGGACGGCCTCGGCGATGCGCTCGATGCTCGGGAGGTAGTGCTGCTCGAGCGACGCGGGCGGGTACGGCACGTCCCAGCCGGTGACCCTCGCGACGGGCGCTTCCAGATGGTCGAAGGCGAGCTCCATCACGCGGGCCGCGATCTCGGCGCCCATCCCGAGGGTCCGCGGCGCCTCGTGCACGACGACGATGCGGCCGGTCTGCTCGACGCAGCGCTGCAGCAGGTCGAGGTCGAGTGGCGAGAGCGAGCGCAGGTCGACGACCCGGGCCTCGAGCCCATCGGCTGCCGCCACCGCCTCGGCGGCCTCAAGGCTCCGCGCGACCATGGTGCCGTAGGCCAGAGCGTGCAGGCGCCGCCGTCGCGCAGTATGCGACCGCGGCCGATGCCGGCACCTTCGGTCGAGAGCACGCCGCTCCTCCTTGGGCCAGTACCGCGCTTTCGGCTCGAGGAACACGACCGGATCGGGATCGGCGATCGCGTGGCGCAGCAGCAGGTAGGCGTCGAGGGGCGTCGACGGGACGACGACCTTCAGACCCGCGGTGTGGACGTAATACGTCTCCGGGCTCTCGCCGTGGTGCTCCTTGCCCTTGATCCCGCCGAACGAGGGGATACGGATCGTGATCGGCATGTCGACCCGTCCGCGCGTCCTGGTCCGCATCTTCGCGACGTGATCGATCACCTGTTCCAGCGACGGATACGAGAAGGCGTCGAACTGCATCTCGACGACGCTCTTCCAGCCGGCGAACGCGAGGCCGACGGCGGCGCCCGCGATCCCGGCCTCGCTGATCGGCGTGTCGAAGACGCGGTCGTCGCCGAACTCGTCGAGGAGTCCCTCGGTCACGCGGAAGACCCCGCCGAGCGCCGCGACGTCTTCGCCGTAAACGAGCACGCGGTCGTCCTCGCGCAGCGCGTCGCGGAGGGCGGCGTTCAGCGCGCCGACCATCGTGTGCGCCGTCATCCCAGCGCCTCTCGGCGCTGTGGTTCCAGGGTCGCCGGAGGCTCCGCGTAGACCCAGTCGAACATCCACTCGGCGGGCGGCGGGGCCTGCGCGACGAGGCCGCGACGCACCTCGAGCGCGAAGGCGTCGGCGTCGGCCTCGAACGTGGTCACGAGGTCGTCGTCGGCGTGGCCCGTGGCGATGATCCACGAGCGGAACCGCGCGATGGGGTCGAACGCCCGTGCGAGCTCGACCTCGTCGTCGCGGCGGTACCGGGTCGGCGTCGTCGGCCGTCGAGTGCGCGGCCGATCCTGTACGTGAGCGCCTCGATCAGGGTCGGTCCCTCGCCGCGACGCGCCCGAGCGATCGCCTGGCGCGTCGCGCGGTAGACCGCGAGCACGTCGTTGCCGTCGACGCGCACGCCGGGCATGCCGTAGCCGTCGGCCCGCTTCCAGATCTCACCTGCCGTCTGCTTCGCCGTGGGCACGCTGATCGCCCAACCGTTGTTCTGGACGAAGATGACCGCCGGGGCGCGGAACACCGCCGCGAGATTGGCGCCCTCGTGGAAGTCGCCCTCGCTCGTCGCGCCGTCGCCGACGTAGCCGATGGCGACCTGCGTCGAGCCGGTCCTTCGAGACACCCATCGCGTAGCCGACGGCGTGGATCACCTGTGTGGCGACGGGGATGCAGATCGGACCGAACCGGGTCGCCTGCGGATCGTACGGACCGCCGTGCCACGTCCCGCGGTGGTACCAGAGGTACCGGACGGGGTCGACGCCCCGCACGAGCGCGACTGCCAACTCCCTAAACGTCGGGAACACGAAGTCGTCGGGTCCGAGCGCGAACGCGGAACCGACCTGCGCGGCCTCCTGGCCTTCGAACCCCGGATAGACGGTGAGCTCACCCTGCCGCTGGAGCGCGACGCACTCGCGGTCGAGTCGCCGCGCGACGATCATCCATCGGAGCAGCGCGCGCAGGTCGTCGGGTCCGAGGCCGACGTCGGGATCGCCGACCGCTGAACCGTCGGGGGCGAGCACGCGGACGGGCGCGGTGCCTTCCCAGTGTCTCGGCGCCTGCACCTTTCAGCTCCTCCGGTCCGAACGCCGAGAGAGCATAGGAGATGGCGCCTGAGCCCCGACCCGCGGCTACACTCCCCGGCGTGGTGCCCTCGGCCTATCTCCGCGTGTACCAGCCGCTCGACCGGTTCGAACGCGACGAACAGCTGCACTGGGAGCGCTACCTGCTCGACCGCACCGGCCGGGCCGGCTCGACGGGTGATGCCGATCACCGCTACGCCGACCGCCCGACCACCGGAAAGCTCGGCTTGCTGGCGCCGGGCGGCGGCGAACATGCCGACGTCCTCGTGATCGACGGTCGTACCTACCTATCGCCCTGGCGGATGCGGATGCGCGTGCTCGCGGCGATGCTCGCGTTCCGCGAGACCCGTCCGATGGAACTGTGGGACCAGGTCGTGCCGAAGAAGGAGGGCAAACGGGCGGCGCGCGAGCTGGCACGGTTCCGACGTCGGGATCCGCTCAGCGTTGCGTTCGCGCACCAGAGCCCGTGGCACGTCCCGATCCGGTGGTTCGTGCTCGTGGACGAAGACGAACGGTGGATCGGCGATGACGAGCGCGGGCGAACGCGCCTGCGCTACCGCACGACGACCCGAAAGGCGATGCGGCGCGCCGAGCACGCGATCCCGGTGCTGCGCCGTTCCGATCTCGGGCCGATCAGCGAGCTCCTCGTCGACCTCCACCAGTGGATGGCGACGTTCGACGGGCACTCGCTCCTCGAGCTCGACTACGGAGGGCTGTGCGACTTCCTCAACTGGGACGAGCTCGACGACGACCACAGCGCGCGCGACATCTTCGAGGCGCTCGACGCGCTCGGTAACCACGAGTTCGCGCGACCCGCCGAGATCTACCAGGGCGTTCTCTCGCGGTGGGCCGAGATCCGGAGCCGCGAGATCTTGAACTGAGCCGTGTTGGTGGCTGGGGGCAGAATCGAACTGCCGACACCGCGGTTTTCAGCCGCGTGCTCTGCCAACTGAGCTACCCAGCCCCTGGCCGGTAGAGAACCTGGCAGAAATCGCCACCGAGGTCATCACCAGCGCGTTGAAGTGTAGCGAGTGAAGGTGGGTCCGAGCTCGGTAGCGTCCTACGGCCTGGGGATGCCCTCGAGACGAGGGCCTCGAAGCCGCCGCCTGACTGACTCCACGTCCGGCACCATCCGGCAAGGATCAAGGCTCTGCCCGGCACGCCTTCCCCAGGGCCTCGAGATTGACGGCCGCCGTGGCCGAATCGATCCCTCTCTGGGCGCAGCTCATGCCCTGGAGACGAGGATGTAGGTGTTCATGTCGCCTTTGCCCTTCACCGAGATAACGCCGCGCGGCTCGCAAACGAACTCGTCTCGGATCAGCTCGTAGGTCGCCGGGGTCACCTGGATCGATCCCGCGACCCCTTCAGATTCCATGCGACTTGCCGTGTTCACGACATCTCCCCACAGGTCGTAGGCGAACTTGTTGGTGCCGACGATCCCGGCGACGACCGGGCCTGAATTGATCCCGATCCGGAGGCTGATGTCATGGCCGTGGAACCGGTGTCGCTCGGTGTGGTCGCGGATCCGAAGGGCCAGCTCGGCGATGGCGTGCGCGTGATCGGACCGTGCGTGCGGCACGCCGGCGGCAACCATGTATTCGTCCCCCACGGTCTTGATCTTCTCCAGACCCAGCTCCTCCACGAACCCGTCGAAGATCGTGAACACGCTGTTCAGCAGCCCCACGAGTTCGGGCGGGGACATCGTTGCCGACATCGGCGTGAAGCCGACCACGTCGGCGAACAGGACTGAGGCCGACTCGTGATCGTCGGCGATCATCGTTCTGTCCGCCTTGAGCCGCTGGGCGATCTCGTCCGGCAAGATGGCATGCAACAGATCGTCGGATTCCTTCTGGAACCGGTCACGTTGGCGTACGAAGTAGGCCATGGAGGCGAACAGGTAGACCGTGACCCCGACGATCGTTGACGCGATGCCCGCGGGCGATCCCTCGACCACGTACACCGGCTCGATCTGCTCGGGTAGCACCACGGCCAAGACGAGCGTGACCCCGTAGGCCAAGGACCACAGGAACGCCGCCTTGATGGAGAGAACGATCAGCGCGCCGATGACGACCAACAACCCGAACAGGATGACCAACTCCGACGGCACCAGCCCGCCGAGGATGATCGTCCCCGCCAGGACCTCGACGAGTATGAGGAACAACGCTGCATTGACGATCCACAGGAAAAGATCAGGCTTCAGCGCGAGCACGCTCAGCAGGAGGACGCTCGAGAGCGCGGCAGTGAGGTCGACCACGCCCACCCACGGCAGCTCGCCGAACCCCGAGGCTGAGATGGGTAGGCGAACCAGCGCTCCGAAGAAGAAATAGCCGACGACGATCCTTCTCGTCCCGCGATGGGTGTCGGTTTCTCCCGGGTATGCGCCGAGGGACATGAGGGAATCCCACCAGCGTCGAAAGCGGGCCCCGGCCATCGGCCGATACTAGGTTGACGCGAGACGAGGTGGATCGGGACGGTCGTCCTCAAGACCGAGATGCCGGCAGAGGAGCGACGTGCGGTGTCCCTCGGTTCGGATCCAGCGCGCCCGACGGGCTTCGATCCCGCGATCTCCGCCTTGACAGGGCGGTGAGGACTCCGGACTCCTCCACAGGCGCATGTTCGGTTGTCGGCGGTGCTCGGTGCGTGGTGCGGCGGTGCGTGCCCCCAACGGGATTCGAACCCGTGCTTCCGCCTTGAAAGGGCGGCGTCCTAGGCCGCTAGACGATGGGGGCGGGTTCGGACCTCCCTCAGGGACAGCCGGTGAAGGATAGCAAGGGGAGCGAGTCCCTCCTCAGCCGCCTCGCGTGTGCGTCGTCGCCGGATCGCGCCGGTGGAGCCGGTCGCCGGGCCGGAACCCCGACCCGGCGGGGGCCTCGAGCACGTGACGGGCACGCCGGCGGGGCAGGAGGACCCGCCGGGGAGGGAGTGTCCTCACGGCCACGACGCGGAGGTCGGCGTCGAGCGCGACGGCGTCGATACGGAACCCTATTCCGAACGTGTGGATGCTTCGGCACCGGGGGAACGCCATCGCCTCGTCGTCGTCGAGCCCGGTCGCGGCAAGGAGCCCGCGCCGTCGCTCGCGTCGCGACTGCGGGACCTGCACCCGCCACGACCGTCCGCGACCGTCGGTCCAGCGTTCCCGGAGCACGAGGCCGACCCTACGCGGCGCCCCCGACACCGTCCGCGGGACGTGGGGGCCTCACGCCGCGCCGGCGTCCTCGACGTAGGCGCCGAGCACGAGATCCCAACCGCGCTCGCTCGAATAGCTGCCCCTGAGCTCCGGCGCGCGCTCGGCGAGCAACTCCCATCGCCGGTGCTCGAGGTGCACCTCGGTGGTGCCGTCGCCGAGATCGCGGAACCTGACCTCGACCTCGGTTCTCGGCCGATCCTCGGCGCTCGGGTTCCACGCCATCACGAGCCCGGTCGGGGGTTCCCAAACGGTGATCGTCGCCCAGTCGAGCTCTCGGCCGGCCGAGGTGAGCTCGTAGACTCGCCCGCCCTCGCGTGGCTCGACCACGAGCCGTTCGAGCTTCTCGCCCTCCTCCATGCGACCGTGCGTCTCGACCGGCCACCAGCTACCCATGCCCTCCGTGAACAGCCGGAACGCATCGCCCCCCGATCGGCGAACCGTGACGCGCCGGTTGATCGGCTCGGTGCTCATGGTGCGTCTCCTCTCTGCTCGTCCGCCGCGGCCGCGAAAGCCGCGAGGGCGTCGTCCCACAACGTCTCCAGGTAGGTGCGCAGGGCCGTGAGCCCGCGGGCGTCGATCGAATACAGATGGCGCGTGCCGTCGCGCCGCTCGCGCACGAGCCCCGCACCCCTCAAGACCCGCAGGTGCTGCGAGACGGCCGGGCGGCTCACCGGGAGCTCGGCCGCGATCTCGCCGACGGCGCGGGGTCCGTCGCGGAGGAGCTCGAGCACGCGGCGCCTCGTGGGTTCGCCGAGTGCGTCGAGGACCGCATCGGATGCTGCGTGCGTTGCCACGAACGGTAAGTTAGCACTTACCGATGTGCACGGTCAAGCGGTTTGGTGGGCCGGGCAGGATTCGAACCCGCGACACGAGGGTTAAAAGCCCCCTGCTCTAGACCTGGCTGAGCTACCGGCCCCGCGAGGATTCTAAGGAGGCTCAGGGTTCGTAGCGGTTCGTGATCGGCAGCCGCCGGTCCCGGCCGAAGGCTTTCGGCGTGATCTTCACCCCGGGCGCGGCCTGCCGCCGCTTGTATTCGGCACGGTCGATCATGCGCGCGACGCGTGCCACCGTCGCGCGGTCGTGGCCGAGCGACACGATCTCCTCCACGCCGAGGTCGTCCTCGACGTAGGCCTCGACGATCGGATCGAGCACGTCGTAGGGGGGAAGCGAGTCCGAATCCCGCTGATCCGGACGGAGCTCCGCCGACGGCGGCTTCGTGAGCACCCGCTCCGGGATCGGCCCCTCGCCGGGGCCCTGCGCGTTGCGAGCGCGGGCGAGGTCGTAGACGAGGGTCTTGGGCACGTCCTTGATCGGTGCGTAGCCGCCCGCCATGTCGCCGTACAGCGTCGCGTACCCGACCGCGTATTCGGACTTGTTCCCGGTCGCGAGCACGATCGAGCCGAACTTGTTCGACATCGCCATCAGGTAGGTGCCCCGGATGCGCGCCTGCAGGTTCTCCTCGGTGACGTCGTCATCGAGCCCGGCGAAGACGTCGGCGAGCGCCGATCGGTAGGCGTCGAACACGTCCGTGATCGGCAGGACGTCGAGCCGGATCCCCACGCGCCGGGCGAGCTCCTCGGCGTCCTCGACGCTGTGCGAGGAGGAGAACCGGGAGGGCATCGCGAGCGCCCGGACGGCCTCGGGTCCCAGCGCGTCGGCGGCGAGCACAGCCACGACCGCGGAATCGATCCCACCCGACAGCCCGAGGACCACCTCGCGGAACCCGTTCTTCCGCACGTAGTCGTGCGTGCCGAGCACGAGCGCCCGGTAGACCTCGTCGGGTTCCTCGGGCCAGGGATCGCGGTCGGGGCCCGCGCAGCGATCGCCATCGATGTCCACGACCAGCGAGGTCTTCGTCGAACATCGTTGCGCGGCAGCTGATCGTCGCCGTCCGGCGCCATCACGAACGACCCGCCGTCGAAGACGAGCTCGTCCTGCCCACCGACCGCGTTCACGTACACGATCCAGGCGCCGGTCTCGACGACGCGATCACGCAGCACGTCCGCGCGCTCGTGCGATCTTGCCGCGATGGTACGGCGAGCCGTTGATGTTCACGATCACGGGCACGTCGCCGTAGGTCGTCCACGGGAGGCCGGCGAACCACGCGTCCTCGCATACCGAGAGGCCGACGCTGACATCGCTCACCGTCACCCGGCTCCCCGCCTCGCCCGGCACGAAGTACCGCCGCTCGTCGAACACGCCGTAGTTCGGCAGCTTGCACTTGTGGTAGCGCCCGACGACCTCGCCGTTATGCAGGACGGCCGCCGCGTTGTGCAGGCCGCGATCGGTACGGTCGACGAAGCCCACGACGACGTCGCAACCGCCTGCCGCCGCCCGTGCGAGTTCCTCGAGGGCCTCGAGGTTGTCGCGCGACGAACTCCGGGCGCAGGACGAGATCCTCAGGCGGGTACCCCGTGATCGCGAGCTCCGGGAACGCGATGAGATCGGCGCCGCGCCGCCGTCGCGGCGGCCGCGAGCTCCACCATCCGGCGCAGGTTGCCGTCGAGGTCGCCGACGGTGGCGTTCAGCTGGCCGAGCGCGATCCGCACCACGGTTCGAGACTACGCGAGGCCGGAGGTCGGCCCCCGCTACTCGATGCCGCCGATGTCGACGTTGTACGCCTCCCAGACGAGGTCGGCGCCGTTCTGGCGGTGCCGGATCACCCGTCCGATGAACCGCTGGAGGTCGTCGCGGGCGTCATCGAGCGGCCACTCGACCCCGCCGATCTCGGTCTGCTCGAGGCGCGCGATCATCTCGCCGATCGCGTGCGTGATGTCGGGGTGCTCGTCCTTGAGCCGTCCGATGCCGTTCTCGAGGCGCGGCGCGCGCTGCAAGATCTCCTCGTACAGGCCGTCCGGCTTCTCGGTGACGATGACGTGCTGGTCGAACGCATCGCGGATCTCACCCATCTCCTTCAGGACCTGCGCGGTCCATTGGGGGATCCGGCCGGCCGCCGGCGACGAGATCGCTTCCTCGAGGTGCACGAGCGAGTCGTGGAGGGTCTTGCGGCGCCGCTTGACCTCATCGAGGATCGGTGTCACCTGATCTGCTGCGTCCGGCCGGGGCTCGCTGGGTTCCATGTCGGGCGACGGTAGCCGAGGGGGCCGGTGGTGAGCAAATGGACGTTCCGTCACCGCCGGACGTCGCACGCACGCCACCTCGGAGCTGCACGTGGAACGGACCGGGTGAACCTCGTCGCGAGCGCCTGCGTACCCGCCGGAAGAAGCCGCTCGAGGGAGAGGAGCACCCCCGTGACCGCCCTGACCGCCGCCCGCCGCTCCGTCGTCACCGCCGCCGCCGTTCTCGTCCTCGTCCTGATCTTCGGCTCGTTCGCTTCGGCTGGAGACTTCCGGATCCGGGCGAAAGAGGTCGACCCCAACGTGTACCGGTGGAGGCCGAGGTCGCTCACCGTGCCCGACGGTTCCCGGGTCGTGTGGAGGATCATCGACGGGATCCACAACGTCACGTCGACGAGCAACAACTGGTCGAAGGCGTCGGGCAACATCGGGGAGGGAGGCAGGACCACGTCTACTTTTAACCGAGATAGCAGAGACGCTTAGTGTGGAGGTCGAAGACGCCGATGCTCAGTTGAAAACATACTCTGTTACACTTTATTGATGAGCGGATCTTAAATGTCGATTTACGAAGCAGTTGAACAGGATATTTGGATGTGAATTGATACCGTGGTCAATGCCAAATGAATTTTATCAAAAAAGTTTGCACCTTGTCCCTACGCGCGCCAAGCCTTACTGGCGAATTCCGTGATCTACCTACCTCGGCACTCAGGTGAAACTCAGAGTTTATCCGAAACAAATCCAAAGAGCTGCCGGAAAAGACGAACCTAACAACTAGGGTTATGGCTTTTCCACCAAGAATGCAGTCAGCACATGGGGAATTAGCGATTTCGTTGAAACGCTCAATGCCGAACTAATCCCAGACAATTTATTTTTGAATACAGGGTTAGCGAAAACGACGATAGCCGGCTATCCGGGTTGGTGGGGAAATCCTTATTTTTGTAGTTGGTGACTAATCGAATTTGGATTCAGTGATGGAGGGCGCCGAGTTCATTAAAATGCACGAACTATTATAAGGATTCACCCACACTTCGCAGCTTGGAGGCATTTGTCGTGGAGCGCCGCGCGCTTATGGCGAAGCGTTATCCAAAAGAAGTCGCGGGTATGTCTTATGGGCTAATAAAAAATACGCACACACACATAGGGTACAATTTACTTGCCTAAACCTGAGGCAGAGGGTACCTATGAAAAAAGGTGCATATCTAATTCGTACCAACTCGGTCGGTTTCCGATCAGACTGCGAATTCATCCGTGAGCAAGTGCCAGACACCTTTCGCATATTGTTGTTTGGTGACTCACAGACTGCTGGGGACGGAATCGCAAATTCCGAGCGCTATAGCGACGTTCTCCAAAAGGCGGTACCTGGTAGTGAAATCTACAATTATGGAGTTTCAGGCAGCGGGACCGATCAACAATTTCTGGCTTATCAAGAGCATGGTGATGTCGAGCACGACCTTGTTATTCTCGGTCTCTATGTAGAGAACATCCGGCGTGTACATCGTCGAATCGTTAAAGCCCTCGACACAAACGGCGACGAAACATATTACGCGAAACCCTACTATGAATTGATGGATCAACAGTTGGTACTCCGTAACGTCCCGGTACCCAGACGGCCTTGGACAGAAAAAACCCTTCCGCCTGAGTATCTCGCCCATGTTTACTCGTACCAGGAAGGAAACTTCTATTCCCGCAAGCTCAAACTAGGGCTGCTTCAAACCTTGCCGCTTGGGTCGCTTCGACGTACCGTGAAGAAAGTCGCGATGCGCATAACCAAATTTCAGCCGGTACCTGATTATGACTCGCCCGCGAATCCTGTTTGGCTACTTCTTCGAGGGATCTTGGAAGCTTGGATCAAAATGAGCAGAAAACCTGTGTTAATTGTACCAATTCCGCACTACCTTTTTTCCTCGGATCCAGTGATCCCACAGCGTATAGCGCGCGATTTTGTGAGTTAGCGGAAAGTACAAGATGCTTTCTTTACAACCCTCTTCCGGGACTGTGTGAATTTAACATCAAGCAACGTCGTTCTTTCTGGTCAGAAGGTGCAGGACATTTCTCGTCCCATGGGCACGCTGTATTGGCCGGCCTGTTAGCGCCAGTCGTTAAGGATATTGCCCGAACGAAGCTCTCATCACGATAAAATTTGAAAGGGAGGTTCCCACGTTCGTCAATGGGTCTATTGCCATTCGTTCATAAACCATCAAAAAAAATGGAGGCTGCAACCCAACTTTGAGGGCAACTTTTTCTATTATTATTTCAAATGGCAGCTTTTATTGAGAAATCTGTCCTTATTTAAGAGACTCTCTCGCTACCACGCTTTTCAGGGTCCATTCTGGACACATAGGTTACATTTCATACCGGACACATAGGTTACACTTGCCGTACGGCTCAAACAGGCAAAAAGTGTAACCCATGTGTCCGGTACGTTTCGTCACCTATGTCTCAGGCCGTTCACAAGCCAGCACACTTGGCCGGGAAAAAATAGGTCCGGTCACGAATTGGCTCGCTTTGTAACGAAGAACAGGCAACAGTCCGACGAACCCCTACAGCAGTTCGCGAATGCGCCTGATCGCTTCCAGGATGTTCTCAGCGCTGTTTGCATAGGAAAACCGCAGATAGCCCTCGCCCCAGGCGCCGAAGGACGTTCCGGAAACTGTCGCAACGCCTGCTTCTTCAAGAAACCGGTTCTGAGCCTCCTTCGAAGCCAATCCTGTCCCTTCGATATTAGGGAAGGCATAAAAGGCGCCTGCCGCATCTGCACAGCGGAATCCCGGCAGGGCGTTCAATTCGCGCACGATAATTTGACGGCGTTTGTCAAATTGGGCGACCATCGAAGAAACCGCGTCTTGCGGTCCTTGCAGGGCCGCAAGGCCGGCATATTGCGCCGCCGCGTTGACACATGAATGGTCGTTGATGCACAGCCGCGTGACATGTTCCACCGCTGCGTCTGGCCAGACGCCATATCCCAGCCGCCAGCCGGTCATCGCATAGGTTTTCGACCAGCCATCGAGCATGATCAAACGGTCACGGATTTCAGGATATTGCAGGAGGCTGAGATGCTGCCTGCCCCCATAGAGCATTTGCGAATAGATCTCGTCTGACATAAGTGCGACATGCGGGTGCTCCAATAGCCCGGCGACAAGCTTGTCGACTTCTTCCTTTGGCGTCACGCCGCCAGTGGGGTTGGCTGGGCTGTTAATAATGATCAGGCGTGTCTTGCCGGTGATTTGGCTCAGAATTGCATCGGCCGAGAAAGCGAATCCGTCTTTCTCCTTCAGCGCGATCGGCACAGGTTTGGCGCCCGAATACTTAATCACTGACTCATAGATCGGAAAACCCGGATTCGGATACATGATCTCAACGCCCGGTTGGCCAAACATCATGATTGCAAAATACATCGTGGGTTTCCCGCCAGGCACAATCACGACATTATCCGGATTGACGTCGGCGCCGTGGCGGCGATTCAGGTCGGCTGCAACCGCCTCACGCAATGGTGCAATGCCATTCGCAGGTGTATAGCCATGATGGCCGTCACGCAGCGCCTTGATACCCGCTTCGACAATATGGCCCGGAGTTTTAAAGTCCGGTTGCCCGCACCCCGACCACGAAGGCCGCCAAGGCCAAGTAGCGGCTGCGGGCCGACGGCCGGGTCAGGCAGCGGAGGGCTTGTGCTCGAGGGCCTGCGCCGAGATCTCGTCGATGTCGGCCCAGGTGAGGCCGTCGCCGTCCCAGAGCGCGTCGAAGGCGGCGTCGGCGGCGTCGGTGAAGCCGTGCCGGTTGCGGAAGTGGTAGAGCCGGCGCTGGCGCTGCGCGTGCGGTAGCCGAGGCGCGCCAGCCGGCCGACGGCGTAGACGTCCCACGCCGCCGATCTGCGGCAGCGTCAGGTCGTCGTCGGCCGGCGGCGTCGCCGAAGGCGGGGTCGAGCCGGTCGCGCACCCGGAACAGCAGCCGGCCGAGCGACGTCGGCGGTCGCCGCTCGGCGCAGCTGGCGCGGGTCGCTTCGGGTCCTCGAACGCGCCGCTCTCGACGTCGACAGCACGATCGGGTCGATGCGACGTCGACCTTCGCCCGGCCGAGCGGCGTCGTCTCGTCGACCTCGATCGACGTCACTCGGCGGTCGAGACCGATCGCGCCGAGCGAGCTGCTCGGTGACGCGCGGCGATGCTGCGCGCGCGTCGAAGTCGACGAGCGTGAAGCTCTCGGGCGTGACGGTGACCGTCGCGCTCAGCTCGGCGGCGGCGGCCTTCGCTCGCGGCGGCCTCCTGGGCGCTCGGCCTCTCGCGGGCCTCGTGGAGATGCTCGGCGAGCTCGTCGATCTCGTCGGTGGCGAAGCCGGCGAGCTCGCGGAAGCGGCGGGCGAGCTGGATCGGGCTGTCGTCGTCCTCGCCGCGGAAGCCGCCGAGGCGAGAACAGCTTGTCGACGATGCGCTGGAACTCGAGCGCGCTGCTCGCGCCGCTCGGGATCGTTCGCGGTGAGCCGGCGCAGCCAGTCGGAGCCCATCTTCACGTGGGTGACCTCGTCGGCGAGCATCCAGTCCTCGCAGAACTCGAGCACCGGGTCGCCGGCGATGTCGCCGAACTCGCGCATCGTGTTGAACACGTCGATGGCGAGGCCCTCGAGGGCGCGGTTCACGCCGGTGAGGCGCAGCACCGGGTCGGGGTTGCACGCCGCCTCGTAGAGGAACGTCGATCTCGGCGAACTCGCCGATCTCGGTGCCCATCCAGTCGCGACAGCTTCACGCGAGATCTCGCAGTGGCGGGCCTCGTCCCAGCACTGGCGGGCCATGTCGAGCTTCAGCTCGAACGGCGCCTGGTCGTCGCCCGTTGCCGGTCTCGAAGTCCCAGCACGTGCGGCCGGCGCCTTCGAGGGCCTGGATCTCGCCCACGAAGATGCCGTGCATGAGCGCGCGGGCGGCGTCGGGCGCGTCGGGGCGGTCGGGCGTGAGCCGGCTCGAGGTCGCCGCTGCCTGCCGTGCTCGCGCGCTCGCGTGCCGGCTGCGTCGGGTCGATGCGCTCGATCCATCGTGCACGCGGACGAAGCGCTCGTCGCGGGCCAGCTCGTCGGCCGGGAAGATCTTCTTCATGCCGCGACCTCCTCGGCGTACGTGGGTCGATGCCGATCGAGCCCGGACCGGCGATGCCGCCGGCGGCGAGCATGCAGCTTCTCGAGCTTGGCCTGGTGGGCGGCGGCCCGCTCGACCTCGTCGTCGGTCTCGATCAGCGACTGGATGCAGCATCTCGCCGTCGCGCCAGTCGTCGAACTCGTCCTGGAGGATGAACTTCAGCGAGCGGATCGTCGGCGCGTCGGTGATCGTCGACTCGTGTTGTTCAGGTGGTACGTGTACGCCGCGATCTTGTGCGGGATCAGCACCCGGTAGACGCCGACGAGCTTCTCGATGGTGAGCTCGGGCGCCTCGGGCTCGGTCATGGCGTCGACGAAGGCGACCAGCTCGTCGTTGGCGCGGCACGGTGAGCCGCTCGGGGTTCATCTCCCGCAGCTCGGGCAGGCGCTTGTGCCACAGCTCGGCGTGCCAGGCGTGGTGGTAGCAGTGGGTGCCGAGGCGCATCTTCACGTCGAGCTCGGGCACGGTGGCGACCCAGCCGCCGAGCGCCTCGAACAGGCGCATCTCGATCCACTTGTAGTTGCCGACCCGGCGGGCCGACTCCTCGACGTCGAACGACGCCCGGCAGCTCGCGCCGGTCCCACGGCGCGAACGGCGCTCGCGGGCTTCTTCGGATCGGCCATGAACCCCTCGTTCCTCCCCGCCGCTGACCGCGTGGTTGACGGTCGTGTCAGTAATGACCATTATTTTCGCTGGAACGGTCGCTCGTCAAGCGGTGCCACTGAGTTCCCCCACGTTCCGACCCACTGGGTTCCCCCACGCGGCCCACGGCGATGCTCCCGCTCGCCAGCCCGGCAGGACCTCCGTCACCAGCACCGCAGCGAGGATCAGAGCGGCGCCGGCGCGCCCGGTCAACACCGAGGCGACTCGCCGGTCGACGTAGCCGAGGACGGCGGCGAAGACCGGCTCGAGCAGCAGCACCAGCGCTGGCGCGCGCTCGGCGGGACCACCCGCTGGGCCCCGAGTCTGGAGCACGAAGGCGACGCCGTCGGCGACGACGCCGGTGAACGCGGCCGCCAGCCACGCCGAGTCGCCGGGAAGCCGTAGCCGCCGGGGAACAGGCCGGGGAGCCCAGGCAGGCGACGCCGACTAGGTAGAACGAACTGGATCGACCGTGATGAGGACGAGGTCGTGCGGGGCGGCGACCTCGCCAGCACGACGATGTGGCGCGGCGAACGCAGGAGCGCGACCGCAGCGTCAGCAGCTCGCCCCGCCCAGCTCCCGACCGCCTGCGCCGGTTGGCAGCACCAGCCCGGCCACCGCATGTCGAGGCCCACGAGCGTCGGAAGCGGTGCGGCCGGCGGCGCGAGCACGACGAGCCGAGAGGAGCGGCACGAGGACGACGAGCATGTAGGTGATGAACGCGGACGTCGCCGAACTCGTCGTGTACTGCAGCCCCGGTGGTCTGGCAAGATGTAGCCGGCGAGCGACGCGGGCCGGCGATCGACCGGGCGCGGAACCTCGGCGTCGGTGGCGGGCCGCCTGCGCGCAAGGGCAACAGGACCACGGCGGCGATGGCGAAGCGCAGCGCCGAGGAACGGGATACACGTCGACGCGGTCGACCGCGTCCTGACGACGAGGAACGTCGATGCCGAAGAGAACGCCGCCGCCGACGAGCGCGAGATCGGCCTGCCACGCGGACCTCACCGGCCGCGGCCGGGCGGCGGCGGAAGCGGGACCGCTCACTCATGCTCTGCTTCGTTGGGGACGTCTACGTTCGGTCTTGAACAGCTCAAGACGAAGCACACAGGGCCGTGTGGTCAGAGGCACTTGTGGCCGGGGGGCGCGCCGTGCAGCTCGCCGAGGACCCGGGCGAGCGTGATGGCGCGGCGCCTACGTCAGGCCTGCTCAGCGCGCTGGCCGCGGCGGGTTCTTTGCCCCCGCGCTCCTTCACCGCCGCGGCTGATGCGGCGGTGTACCGCCCCGATCGTCTCCACATGGGGGTCGAGCAGAAGCACCACGACCAGGCCGTCGTCGGTCCGGTACGCGATGCACTTCGGCCGCGTGTCACGTCGTAGGCAAGGTCGCGGAGGTCGATGACGATGTCGCCGTTGAACGCGAGGACGGCATCGCTGGTGCTAACAGCGCCGACCCGCCGGGCGACCTCGCTGGCTGCGAACCCGTGAACGTCGGCGGAGCGGCCCTGGCCAGTGGGAGTCGCTGTGGATCAGCGGGCGACGACGTTCGATTCGTGGCCGCTCCCGTCCTGCGGCGTCGATGAAGTGCTCGCTCAGCACCTCCCCGAGCCGGTCGAAGTCGGGTTTGTCCACCACCGCAGCGGCGCCCATCTCGATGAGCATCATGGGATCGTCGATGAACGAGCTGAACACGACGACCTGACACGCCGAGCTGTCGCTCGTCGACGACCCGGATGACGTCCTCGCCGTCGCCCTTGTCGAGCGAGATGTCCACGACGGCTTCGTCGACCGAGAACTGCTCGATGACCGAAAGCGCATACGCCGGGTTGTCGGTCTCGGCCACGACGTCGAAGCCGACCTGGCTGAGCAGCCGCGACGACACCACTCGTGACGTCATCGTCGTCGCAGATGACCGCCTTGGGAACCCTCGCACTGCCGCTCACTGCGGGCTGAGGTTAGCCGTCGACTGATCGTAGTGGCGGCGTTGACCCCGCACGCGTCGGTCAGCCCGTGCCCCCGTCGCGCAGTCGATCCAACGCTCGCTTCAACGACTCTCGTGGAGCGCGCTCATCGCAGACGACGGCCGCGGCGCGGCACCGTGCCCGACATTTCGGTCATCCCACCGGTTTGTGACGCGCTCGTACGACGGCCAGCGGGGTCTCGGGCGCGGGGTCGAGCAGCAACACGACCAGCACACCCCGCTCGGTCATGACCAGGACGTCCGTCGCGCGCGTGGCGTCGGTGACCGTGTGGGCGAGGTTGCCCCGATGGTCGGCCCGATCGAGGTCCAGCACGAGGATGGCGTCACCCGGAGCGAGCAGGTCGACCATCGGCTCGAGCTCCGCCGGCGGCGCGAAGCCGCTCGGCGCGGTGATGGCCGGGTTCGGGGGCTGCTGGCGGCCGGCCATCGGCCGGCGGCGATCGATCTCCACGATCACGTCGAAATCGGCGGTTGCGGAAGCGTCATGAGCTGCCCACCCCCGACCGTGTCAACGCCCGGAGCGGCGGAGAGGTTACTCAGGGCGTCCCGGGCTGGCCAGCAGGCGGTCGAGCTCGTCGATCGCGGCGTCGGGCGGCTCGGCGACGAGGATCGGCGTGCAGCCCGGCGCGGCGGCGCCCTCGACGTTGCTCGGGCGACGTCGTCGAGGAACACGGCGTGCGCCGGGTCGACCCCGCCGAGGCGCTCGAGCGTCGTGGGCGTAGATCGCAGGGTTCGGCTTGCGCATGACCGACCTCGGACGAGTCGACGACGACGTCGAACAGCTCGTCGATGGGACGAGCTCGCGCCAGCACCGCGAACCCTCCCGGACGTTGTTGGTCATCAGCGCCGGTCTTGTAGCCGTCGCGCCGCAGGGCTCCGCACGCGCTCGACCACGTCGTCGTGCACGGCGAGCGTCCCGCAGCAACGCCGCCATCGGCGCGAGGTCGAGCTCGATGCCTTGTTCCGCGGCAAGCGGGCTCACCTCGGCGAACCACTCCGAGAGCCGATCTCGCCCCGCTCGAGCCGGTGCCACGGGATGGTCGGTGTCCTCGTGGTACGGACCGATCAGCAGCTCGAGGTCGCCGCCGGCGGTCGGCGGCGATGCTCGCCCCACGGCGACGCCGTGATCACGCCGGAGAAGTCGAACAGGACGGCGTGATCGAGCTCACCATCAACCGCGGTAGCGGTTGGTGATCGGCAGGCGGCGGTCCTTGCCGAACGCCTTGGGCGTCACGCGCACGCCCGGCGGGTACTGGCGGCGCTTGTACTCGGCCAGGTCGACGAGGCGCGACGACCCGGCGCACGAGCGCGGCGTCGAAGCCGGCCGCCTCGAGCTCGCCCGCGGTGAGGTCGTCCTCGACGTAGGCCTCGAGGATCGGGTCGAGCACCTCGTAGGGCGGCAGCGACTGGTCGTCGCGCTGGTCGGGCCGGAGCTCGGCCGACGGCGGCTTGGTGAGCACCGCCTCGGGGATCACGGCTCGCGCGCCGGCGCCGCGCGTTGCGGTCGCGGCACAGCGTCGTAGACCAGCAGCTTGGGCACGTCCTTGATGACGGCGAAGCCGCCGGCGGTGTCGCCGTAGAGCGTCGAGTAGCCGACGGCCATCTCGCTCTTGTTGCCGGTGGTGAGCACCAGCCAGCCGAACTTGTTCGACAGCGCCATGAGGACGACGCCGCGGATGCGCGGCCTGGAGGTTCTCCTCGGTGAGGCCCGTCCGGCGGCCCGCGAACGACGGGCGCGAGCATGCTCGAGGAAGGCGGCGTGGGCCGGCTCGATGGCGATCGTGCGGTAGTCGATGCCGAGGGCGTCGGCCAGCGCGGCGGCGTCGGTCGCGCGAGCTCGTCGCTCGAGTAGCGCGACGGCATCGACACGCCGTGCACGTGCTCGGGCCCGAGCGCGTCGACGGCGATGGCGGCGACGAGCGACGAGTCGACGCCGCCCGACAGCCCGATGACCACGTCGGTGAAGCCGTTCTTGTCGACGTAGTCGCGGGTGCCGAGCACGAGCGCCTCGTAGACCTCGCGCACCGGGGCTCGCAGCGGCGGCGCACGGTCGCCGGCGCCGCGGTCGTCGTCGCGCCGGCTGCGCGGTGTCGGTGACGACATCGGCGAGCGGCGCGGCGCGACGCCCGGCCCCGGGGGTCGAGGAGCCGCTTGCGGAACGACGGGCCGCACGTCGAGGTCGACGACCATGACGTCCTCCTCGAACTGCGGCGCGCGGGCCACGCACCTCGCCCGTCGGCGTCGACCACGAGCGACGCGCCGTCGAAGACCAGCTCGTCCTGGCCGCCGACCTGGTTGACGTAGACGAGCGCGCAGCGACGCGTCGGCTCGGCCCGGGTGCGCGAGCATGCGCTCGCGCTCGGCGAGCCGGCCCGGCGTAGTACGGCGAGGCGTTGAGGTTGACGACGAGCTCGGCGCCGCCGGCGGCCTGCTCGGCGATCGGGCCGGTCGGGCTCCAGGCGTCCTCGCAGATCGACACGCCGACGCGCACGCCGCCGATGCACGAAGAGCGTCGAGCGCGCCGGCGCCGGGCGCGAAGTAGCGCTGCTCGTCGAACACCGCGTAGTTCGGCAGCAGCCGCTTGTGGTACACGCCCTGCACCTGCGCCGCCGGCGCAGACGGCGGCCGCGTTGTAGCAGGTCGCGGCCGGCGTCGACGAAGCCCGACGACCGCCGCGCAGCGGCCGGTGCGCGCCGCGACCTTGTCGAGCGCCGCGAGGTTGTCGGCGACGAAGCCCGGCTTGAGCAGCAGGTCCTCGGGCGGGTAGCCGGTGATGCGCGAGCTCGGGGAACACCGCGAGGTCGCAGCCGGCGGCCTCGGCCTCGGTCGAGCGCGGCGAGCGATGCGCGTCGACGTTGCCGTCGAGGTCGCCGACGACGGTGTTGAGCTGGCAGAGCGGCGATCCGGAGTCGCGCCACGCGGCGAGCGCTACCGGGGTGGCCGCCGTGCCCGGCTGCGAGACTGCCGCGGTGCCGTGCGCGACGCTGGCCGACGCCGTCGAGCGCTCGGCCGCGCCCCGCCGCGGCCGTGGCGTCGCGCGACTGCTCGAGCGCGCACGACGGCTGGCGCGCCCGGCCTCGACGCCGACCGCGGCGCTGCGCGACGCGCTCGTCGCCGTCGACGGCCGCCAGCCGCGTCGCTCACCCGGCTGCTGTGCGTCGACGCCGGCGGCGCTCGACGTGCTCGCCGACCTCGACGACGGCCGGCGCTCGAGCCGACGACGCCGACGCCCTGGCGCGCTGGAAGCGCCTCGAGCTCCTGCGCATCGCGGCCCGCGACCTCGCTCGGCCTCGACGACGCTCGAGGCCGTCGGCGCGCGCGCTGGCCGCGCTCGGCCGACGACGTGCTCGACGGCCGCCTGGCGCGCTCGGCGGCCGAGCCGGCGCTCGCGGTGATCGGCATGGGCAAGCTCGGCGGCCGCGAGCTGAACTACGCCAGCGACGTCGACGTCATGTTCGTCGGCGAGCGGCGACGCCGCCGCGCGCCAGCTGCTGGAGATCGCCGCGCACGCTGCTTCCGCGTCGACGCCGACCTGCGTCCCGAGGGCCGCGACGGGCCGCTCGTGCGATCGCTCGAGTCGTACGAGGCGTACTGGGACCGGTGGGCCGCAGCCGTGGGAGTTCCAGGCCCTGCTCAAGGCCCGGCCGGTGGCCGGCGACGCCGAGCTCGGCGCACGCGTTCCTCGACGGCGGCCGCCGCACGAGCGCTGTGGGAGCGGCCGTTCACCGCCGACGACCTGCGCTCGGTCCGCGGCCATGAAGGCGCGGGCCGAGGCGAGGTCGCCCGCAAGGGCCTCGGCGACCGGGAGGTCAAGCGGGGCCGCGGCGGCATCCGCGACATCGAGTTCGCCGTGCAGCTCCTCCAGCTCGTGCACGGCCGCGCACGACCCCGACCTGCGCTCGCCCGACCACGCTCGACGCGCTCGCCGAGCTCGGCGCGGGCCGGCTACGTCGACCGCCGACGACGCCGACGCGCTCGGCCGCGCCTACCGCTTCCTGCGCACCGTCGAGCACCGGCTGCAGCTCGTCGACGAGCAGCAGGTCCACGCCGCTCCCGACCGACGCCGGCCGCGCGCGACCGGCTGGCCCGCGTCGCTCGGGCTACCGCGACACGCGCCGAGCGCCGGCGCGCTCGAGCAGCTTCGACGACGAGCTCCGGCGCCACCAGGCGACGGTGCGGTCGATCCACGAGCGGCTCTTCTTCCGGCCGCTGCTCGAGGCGTTCGCCGGGTCGGCGACGCGCCGCCTGCGCCGGACGCGGCCGAGGCCCGGCTGGCCGCCTTCGGCTTCACCGACGCCGAGCGCACCCGCCAGGCCGTGCGCGAGCTGACCCGCGGCCTCACCCGGTCGTCCCGGCTCATGCAGCAGCTGCTGCCGCTGCTGCTCGAGTGGCTGTCGCGAGTCGCCCGACCCCGACCTCGGGCTGCTCGGGCTGCGCAGGCTGGCTCGCGGGCCGCACCGCGGCGACCGAGCTGGCCAACGCGTTCCGCGAGTCGCCCGAGGCGGCCCGGCGGCTGTGCCTGGTGCTCGGCACGAGCCGGCTGCTCGGCCGACCTGCTCGAGCACCACCCCGACCTCGATCGCCGCGCGCTCGGCCGACCCCGCCGCGCTGGCTCCGCCGGCCGCGCCGGAGCTGGTCGAGCCGCGGCCACCGCGGCCTCGGCTGGCGCGACGGCCGCGAGGAGCGCCGGCGCGGGCCTGCAGCGGCTTCAAGCGACCGCGAGCGTGCTGCGGCATCGCGCCGCGCGACGTCCTCGGGCTGACGACGACGTCGAGGCCGCGTCGGCCACGGCGCTCACCGCCCTGGCCGAGGCGGCGCTCGAGGCCGCGCTCGACGCCGTGGCGCCGAGCTGCCGTTCGCGGTGATCGCCATGGGCCGCTTCGGCGGCGCCGAGCTGTCCTACGCCAGCGACCTCGACGTGCTGTTCGTCTACGACGGCGACGACGCGCGCCGACTTCGCCGCCGCCGAGCGAGACCGCCGAGGCGCTGCATGCGCTTCGTGGCGGGCCGACGCCCGGCGCCGCGGATCTACGACACTCGACGCCGACCTGCGGCCCGAGGGCAAGCAGGGCCCGCTCGCCCGCAGCCTCGACGGCTACCGCGCCTACTACGAGCGCTGGGCCGCAGACCTGGGAGCGCCAGGCGCTGCGTGCGGGCCCGGCCCGTGGCCGGCGACGCCGGCGTCGGGCGCCGCTTCATGGAGCTGGTCGAGCGCGCTACGTGTGGGACACGCCGCTCACCGACGACGAGCGTCCGCGAGATCCGGCGCATGAAGGCGCGGGTCGAGCGGGAGCGGATCCCGGCCGGCGAGGACCCGCAGTTCCACCTCAAGCTCGGCCGGGGCTCGCTGTCCGACGTCGAGTTCACCGCGCAGCTGCTCCAGCTGCAGCACGGCGTGCGCGCGCCCGGCACGATCGCCGCGCTCGACGCGCTCGCCGCGGCCGGGCACCTCGACGCCGACGACCGCGCCGTGCTCGCCGACGCCTACCGGTTCTGCGAGCGCACCCGCAACCGGTGGTTCCTCGTGAAAGGGCCGGCCGGCGACGCGCTGCCCCGAACGCCCGAGCAGCTCGCGCGCCTGGCCCGGTCGCTCGACACGACCGGCCGGCGAGCTGCGCGAGAGTACCGCCGCGTCACCCGCCGCCCGCGGCGCGTGGTCGAGCGCCTCTTCTACGGCCGCGAGTAGAGGACTCTCTGCAGTGCGAAGGCCGATCCGACTTGTTCGGTCGGCCGGAGCGCCTTCAGTTCCGCCGAGCAACCTCTGGTTGCGAGTGCCTTAGATACCCTCAGCGAGATCCGGTCTCGTGGACGAAATGCTCGATGCGGCGGTGGCCTTGACGACCAGGGCGTCGACGACGGCGTCGGGATCGACGCCGTTGGCCTCGGCGACCTCGGCGACGGTCTGCCCACCGCGAACAGCCTCGACGAGCTACGCGCGGCTCGATGCCGATGGTCTCGGCCGCGGAGGTATGGCGCCGCGCAGGATCGGGTGACGCCGGTGCCGCGCCTCGCGGCCGGCGCGATCGTCGACGGCGGGCTGTTCGGCAGCGGGGTCGTCCTGTGCGAAGACCGGGTCGAGGGTGGCGACGCCGAAGGCACCGGCGCCAAGAGCAATCGAGATGGCGGTGGTGGCGATGAGCTTGTTCATGGGGCCACACCGTGCCGGTTGGTTGTTAGCGATCTGTGAGGCCAGGCGAGGATGTGCCGCATCGACCCGAACGGGACGTGTGCCCCCAAGCCTGAGGTCCAGCAGCTGCTCGACCAGCTCGCGGCGCTGGAAGGACCGCCGCTGCGCAAGCAGACGGTCGAAGCGGCACGGCAGGGTCTCCGCGAGCTGACCGCGCTCCGCGGCGAGGACCTCCCCCTCGGATCCGTCACCGACGTCACGATCCCCGGTCCCGAGGGCGCATCCCGGCCGTGTGTACGTGCCCGAGGGCGAGGCAGCGGTACGGCCGGCGCTCATCTGGCTGCACGGCGGCGGCTGGACCATCGGTGACCTCGACACCACCACTCGATCGCACGGTCGATGTGCGCCCGCGCGGACGTCATCGTCGTGAGCGTCGACTACCGCCTTGCACCCGAGCACCCACATCCGGCCGGGCTGGAGGACTGTCTCGCCGCGCCCGCGCTCGCCGGTCCACGCCACCGCGCGTCCCTCGGCGTCGACACCACGCGACTGTCGATCGGCGGTGACTCGGCCGGCGGCGACCCCGCGGCCGTCGTGTGCCAGGAGCTGCGCGGCGAGGTGCCCCACTGCGGTTCCAGCTGCTCGTGTACCCGGCGACCGACCTCACGCTGGGCCATGCCTCCATGGACGAGACGCGAGGGGTATCTCCTCACCAAGGCATCGATGGAGTGGTTCACCGACAGCTACCTCCAGGGCCACGACGCGAGGACCCGGCATCGCCACTCTACGGCGACCTCGGCGATCTGCCACCGGCGCTCGTCGTGACCGCGGAGTACGACCCGCTCCGCGACGAGGGCGAGGCATATGCAGCGGCCTTGCGCGAACGCGGGGGTCGCCGCCGAGTCCGTCCGCTACAACGGACAGATCCACCTGTTCTTCGTGTTTCTCCGGCCTGTGGCCCGACGCGAACCGGCGGCGAACTAGCGCGCCGCGGCAGCGCTGCCGTGGCACTGCGCTGGACGTGCTCCGGCCGCGTGCCGCGGCTGCGGCCCTGGTCGTGGGGCTGTTCATCGCCCGGTGCTCGTCGGGACAGGACCCTGGCGTGGAGCCGACGCCCGCGCCAGGCGGGTCGGACACGACCTCGAACACGCTCGCCGCGTGCCCGGCCACGGGACCGGAACCACCACGCCGGCTGCGGGGTGTCTCGACGCCGATGGCAACGTCCTGCGGCCGGGGGAGTGAGGGCTCTCGGGCGGGGGTAGGGCGGCTGCCATGGGCAGCCGGCTGTCCGTTCCGGGCATCACCATCGACGAGCAGGTGTACGACGACTCGTGCGTCCTCGCGGTCCACGGCGAGGTCGACCCGCGACGAGCCCCGCCATGTGGAACCTGCTCGAGCGACACGCCGCGGGCGGAAAGGTCGTGACACCTCGACTTGTCGGACGTCACCTTCCTGGACTCGTCTGGGCTCGCGCTCCTCGTGGGCGCGCATCGTGCCGCAGAGCGGCACGGCGGCAGCCTCCGCATCCGTGGCGGAGAGCAGCTGCGTCGGTGCTGAGCATCACCGAGCTCGAGGGATACCTCGAGCTCGAGCGTTGAAGTGGCTGCCAGGTCGTTCTGGCGTGGGGTGCGGCTGGCCTCGCAGGCGATCGTCTGCGGGCTGGCGCTCGCGGTCGGTTGGCGGAGCGGTGTCGTGCCCACCGTGCTCGTGCTCGGCGGTGTCATCGCATCGGTGATGTTGCACGAGGCTGGACACTTGCTGGCCGCCCGGTGCTCGGCGTCGAGCCGCGACCCAGTTCTTCGTGGGCTTCGGCCCGACGTTGTGGTCGCGCCGTGCCGGCGAGGTGACCTACGGCGTGAAGCTCCTCCCGCTCGGCGGGTTCGTCAAGCTCGCCGGCACCACATCCAAGGAGTCGATCGCGCCGGCAGATCAGGCGCGCACGTTCCACGCTGCCGCGCCCTGGCGGCGTGCGGTCATCGCGCTCGCTGGTCCCGCGGTCAACGCTGTGTCGGCGGTGGGGCTGCTGTTCGCGTTCAGCCTCGACGCCGCCGGCCGTTGGCGGCCGCGGCGGACGCGATCGACGAGTCCACCCTCGAGCGCACGGTCGAGGCATCGGTCGGCAGCATCGTCGGACTGCCCGCTTCGACGGCGGCGATGGCCGCGCCGCGATCGACTCGGACTCGAGCGACCCACGAACCGCGTGCTGTCACCCATCGGTGCGGCGCGGCTGGCGAACCAGGCGGTGGACGACAGCGTCGCGACCGCGCTGGGCCTGCTGGCGATCATCAACGTGTTCCTTGCGGTGTTCAACCTGCTGCCGCTGCCGCCGTTGGACGGGGGGCACATCGCGTTGGCGGCCTTCGACCGCCTCGGGTCGGTCGTGCTGCGGCGGCGAGTGCGCATCGACGCGGCGTCTTCACCCCGGTGACCGCGGCGGTGATCATCGGGCTCGCCATCCTCGGCCTCGCCTCGATGGTGCTCGATTGGAACGCGTCCGATCCCGAACCCCTTCGGTAGCCAGCCTCAACTAGCAGCCCTCGCAGCACTGGTGCGTCCGGCATGTTTCGCCCACAGCGTCGCGGTCTGGCAGCACCGCCCGTAGCCTGCCGCGATGCCGACTCGGTTCGAGACCGACACCGCGGTCGAGGGCATCGCCGCGGGCCGCTAGCGCGGCATCGACGATGGGTGGTGGATCATGCGAGGGCCGAACGGCGGCTCTCGCCGCGATCCTGCTGCGGGCCTTGACCACCGAGGTGGACGACCGCATCCCCGCCGCGCCCGCTCACCATCCACTACACGCGCCGCCGGTCGCGGGTGACGCCGAGATCGACGTGGTGACCGAGGCGTCGGTCGGACCCTCTCCACCCTGACGGCCCGCATGAACCAGGACGGCCGGCTCATGGCGCTCGCCGTCGCGGCATTGGCGAACGATCGCTATCGCCATCGGAGTTCAGCGACCTCGCCATGCCCATGGTCTCCGCTCCCGACATGATCCAACCGCAGCCGATCTTCGGGCCCACGGGAGTGCCGATGCGCGAGCGCTACGAGCAGCGATGGGCGATCGGCACGCCGCTCAGTGCGGAGGACCCGACCGCGATCGAGGGGCAAGCCGAGGTCGGCGGCTGGATCCGCGTCGCATCCGAGGGCGGCGAGACACCGGTCGACCACCACGTCGTCGCCGCCATGACCGACGCCGGCCGCCGGCGGTGTTCACCAAGCTCGCCGAGCGGTCACCGGTGCCGACGATCGACCTCACGATCCACTCCCACGAAGCACCTCCCGCACTGCCGGGCTGGTGTCTCGTGCGCTTCCGCACCCGCCATCTCGGCGGCGGCTTCCTCGACGAGGACGGCGAGATCTGGTCGGAGGACGGCCGCTGCTGGCGCAGTCCCGACAGCTCGGTCTTCAGCTCCCGCCGACGTAGAACCCGTCGCGCACCGGCGCGCGTCGACGGAGGCGAGCGCGCCCTCGAGGTAGCCGATTCGGCGGCATCACCCACCGTGTGCACGCGCAGCGACGAACCGTCGAGCGCACACGCCAGCGCGCTGTCGCCCGGCTGCACGCGCGTGTCGACCACTGACGTCCGCCGAGCGAGGCGACGTCAACAGGCTTGCCGAGTTCGAACCGCACACCCATTTCGCGCAGGTCGTGCACCCGACGGAAGCGGCCTGGCAGCCGAAGCGCCGACCGGCGACGGGCGACTCGTCGTAGACGACGACCTCGCACCCACGCCGCATGCACAGCTCGGCGACGCCGAGGCCGGGAACGTCAGCGCCGATGATCGCCACCGTTGCGCCAACGGTTTCGATGCGATCGAGTGATGCATCCCACCGCGCGCCCGGTCGCGAACCACTACATCGTCGACGCCGCGGCGGCGACCGCCTCGGCGTCGCGTGGGTACCGAGGTGGATCTCGACCTCGGCCTGCGCGAGCACACCTGACCAGCCAACCGAGGGACCGGTCGAGGACGTCGGCCAGACGCGCCGCCAGCGAGAGGCGGCCGCCGACCCGGTCGGTCGCCTCCCACAGCTGCGCGTGTCCCCGGCTGTCCGCGAGCCGCCGCGCGGCGTCGAGCCCTGCGGGTCCACCGCCGACCACGAGCACCGGTCGCGGTCAGGCCGCGCGGCGGCGGCTCCTGCTCGCGTGCCGTACCGGGGTTGGCGACGCATGCGAGCTCGCGGCCCAGGAAGATGTTCCCGATGCACCGGTACGAGTAGATGCAGGGTCGCACGTCGTCGACCCGACCGGCGGCGAGCTTCACGGGCAGCTCCGGATCGGCGAGCAGCGCGCGCCCGAGAGCGACGAAGTCGGCGTGGCGCGCCGACGGCGGCATCGGCGAGATCGGGCTCGAGCCGTCCCACCGGGATGACCGGTACGTCGATCTGTGCCTTCACCGCGGCGGCCAGCTCACCACCGCGCCGGGCCGGTGCGGCGTGTGGGCGTCGGTGATGCCGATCGCCACGCCGGGATCGGCGTAGGCCGACACGTGCACCGCGTCGACGCCCGCGTCGACCGCCATGCACGCCACCGCGATCCCGTGGTCGAGGGTTGCCCGCCCTCGCGATGCACCTCGTGGGCGTTGACCCGGCACGTCACGGCGAGCGAGCCGCCGACGGCATCGCGCACCTGTGGTGGATCACGTCGCAGAGCAGGCGCGCCCGGCGTTCGAGCGACCCGCCCCACTCGTCGTCGCGGGTGTTGGTCACCGGCGAGAGGAACACGTCGAGCAGGTAGCCATGGCCGCCGTGGATCTCGACGGCGTCGATGTCCGCTTCTGCGGCGCGGCGCCGCGGCCGCCGGCGAACAGAAGCCACGACCGCCTCCAGGTCGTCGGCAGCCGGCCACGTGGCGCGGTGCGCCGGCCCCGTAAAGGCGCCGTCATCGCCGCCAGCTCCTCCGGCGTGACCATCGCCGCCAGTGGGTCGTTCGTGGGTCGTCCCGGTGGCGACGCGACGAGCAGCGGACGTCCCTCGGCGATGTCGAGCAGGCTGTTCGGACCGTCGTGCACCAGCTGCGCGCCGACCAGCGCCTCGTGCGCGTGCACCCAACGGCGAGCGCGCGCAGCCCCGGCACGAACCGGTCAGCCGACAGCGCCGAGCTGGCGCCGGTCGTAGCTGCCACTCGGGTAGGCCACGGCAACCGAGCCGAGAGCACCAACGCCACGCCACCGCGGGCGCGGGCCACGCGAAGTAGGCGGCCATCCGATCCCCCGGGTGCCGTCCGGCTCGCCGCGGTGTGTTCCCCATCGGCGCCATCACGATCCGGTTGCGCAACGTGAGCGGGCCGATCGATCCGGGCGTGAGCAAGTGCGCGGATACCGGCCATCCGGCCCGGACCCTATGCCCAGCCGATCGCCTCAGGTGCTGTCCGATTCGCGCCGATGTGTACGAGTGCCCAGCCGGCACGTCGCGAGGGGGTGACGCCGGGGCGCTCCCGGGGTGAGGTACGTGGCCAAGCAGCCGAGACAACCGAGTCCGATCCACCCCCGGCTCACCGTCGCGCACGCCCCGAGCAGCGAGCAGCGGCGCTGGCTCGTTCGCTGGCCGCCACCCAGCCGAGCCCGATCAACGGCCTCGAGCTGAACGGGTGGGCGATCCTCAGCCGCGCCGAGCATGCTCGCCGCGAACAAGGTGGCCGCGATCCATGCGGCCGAGCGCGCGGCTGCGCTCGAGCGCACCGAGGCCCAGCTCGCGAGCGCGCGGACGCGCGCGACGCGGCACGCGAGCAGGCGGACGCGCTCGCTGCTCAGGTCGCGCGCGACGTCGCCGATGCCGCCTGGTGCGGACAGACGCTCGCGGACGGTGCCGCTACAGGTATGAACTGATCGGGGAGGATGATTCCATGCTCCGGGTGCTGCCAACGAAGCAATGCCTCGACTCCGGTGACGCGTCCCTTTGAAAGATGGACCTTCGGCTGAAAAGTGAGAAACAATTGATCCGTAACGATGGCTTGGCGTAGCTCGCTCATCCATTGACGAGCGCTGAAAAGGCTGCGGGAGCGTAATGCATGAGGGGTCTGAGGAGTCCTATTCCCCGCGGTTGCTCCCAGACCAACTTCTGCATATTCAATTAGACTTTCGACGCTGTCGCCGTTTTCTGGAAATAGCGCGCTGCCTATTCGCGGTTCTAGCGTAATAGTTATATCGTTAATCTGTATCGTATCATCGAGCCTGGCCAACAATCGATTGATGACCAAATCTAAGTCCTGTGGGCCTTGGACGGACTGTAGCAGGACCCCTAAATGGCCGTTGCTTAGGACAGCAACGGAGTCTGACTCGCGCAAACCGCTTCGTAGCCGCATCAACACCGTACTTTGAAATGCCAGCAGGTCTCTATCACAAAGGCTCAGGGCGCCTGTCGAGCTTTCGAATGAGAATACCAGTACAGCGACTTGGGGTAAGCTGTTCTTGGCCGACCGAATAGCTTGGCGCACTCGCACTTCAAATTCTGAAGTGCCAGCGCTTTCGACAGGGCTATTTTCCATTGATGTGTTCTTTTTGAAAGCGGACGTAATAATTTTTTCTACTGCTTAAAAGGCAGAGCCGAGCCGCAACACTCACTCACTCCTTGTGGCTAGAACCCAGGACCATTCGGTTTACCCGGGAGCAATGGATATGCCAGTGTCCGATGTTGAGCTTTCAGGCAGTTAGTAAAACTTAGGTCGCGTAATCAAGGCATGGAACGGCAAAACCGACAAGCTTGACGACAGAATTGTCAGGGTCCGTTGTGAACATGGAAGACGCAGAGAGCTCGACGTGCCGAGTCTTTGTCAGTGAGTGGAGGGCCAAACATGACCAAAGTGTCGTTCATTGTCCTCGCTAGAGAAGCGTGCTGCGTTCTGTTGGATGCTGTCCGTCTCGGCTATTTCTTCGGCAAGGTAACGGAAGCATACTTTTGTAATAACGAGGCGTGCGCTGGGACATTCTTAAGAAAGATGGTAGCTGTCTCATCCGAATAAATGGGCTGCCAATCCTTTTGTTCTTGAAGAGCGGCTGTCAGCGGCGACTCGGTGTCAAATAACACCCATGTAATATTATATTTCTCAAAAACGTCCTTCCATCCGCGCTGAGTACTGGCGACACGAAGATAATCACTCCCATATTTTTCGCCGTACATGTCAGAGCGTCCGTCCATGAAGACTCGGTAAGCCGGCCAAGCGGTGAATATTAAATAGTCGCCGAATTCATCGTTATTAAACATGTTTCCCGCGACAGGCTCTTTCTTGAGAAAATCGACCGCTGCCACGGGGAATTTTTTCTCACTGAATCCGTACTGAATTATCCCTGCCATCGCAAGACCGACGATTAATAGTACGCCAGCAACGGGCCAAAAATGGCTCCTGGCACTGCGTTCGATGGCCAACAAGTTCGCAGCTCGCAGTTGATAGATCCGGAAAAGTCTATCGGGAAAACCGCGCAGTATGCTTTCCAGACTTCTCAAGAGGATGGGTGCTACGACGATGGCGAACAGCGACACATGGCGAGCCGAGTAGAGGGCCATATAGGACAATAACAAGACCAACATAACTTCGATGAGATTGAGCGCAGAGCGCGACAACGCGAGGGCTCCGATGGTAGCCAACAGCATGTATTTGAACGGCAAAACTTCGTGAAAATTTGGCGATAAGAATTCGGTTACCCGATCCATGATGAAACGGTCGGATGTGACGCGAAACGGAAACCAAAGGATTTCCGCCCCGTGCGGATTGATCAAACAAACTGCAAACGTTGCGATCAACGCAATCGCGAGCCTTTTGGCTTTGTCGATGTGCTCTGGAGACTTTGAACCGTCAACCAGCGCGAAGAAAATATTACCAGCGAGATAAATGGCTAAGAAGACTAGGCCGATCATGAAGCCACCGTGAAGGTTGACCCACACAAGCATGAGAAACGGCAAATAGATTAAAGTCCGCTGGTTTCGATACTGAAACCGGTCGAGGCAGTGGCACCAAAGAACCGTGAACAGCAGTGAAAAGGCATGAGGACGAGCAAGCCAATGACTTGAAGATGCGGCGGTCGCGAGTAATGTGACGCTAGCACATAGAAGGATGTCCTTGGATCGGGTCCGTAGCGATTGATAAAGCAGCCAATGCGTTGTTGCGAGCAAGAGAGCGAAGAAGAGCACGACTCCCGATAATCCTACGGCGTGAAACACGGTTGCCATGACTATTTCTGATAACCATTCATGCGCTGTCCACGGAAGGGGCGGGTGGTGAAAGGAATAAGGGTCTTGGCTGGGTACTTGCCAGGTTTGCAGAATGATCTCGCCGGTACGAATATGGTAGCCTGTGTCGCCGTCGCCCAGCAACCCTTGCCCGGACCTAAACGCAAGAACAAAAAGCAGTGAGAGAAAAATTATATCGCCGATGGAGGGTAATGCGATAGGTCTAACCAGACCCGTCCCGGGCGAGGCGGTTGCGTTTTTAGTCATTACGCGTTTAAGCCAAGCTCGGTAGATTGCGCAATTGCACACCATTGCGCCAGTGGTCTAAGCGGCTTTTTGTTCCCGCGCTTCCCTTTGAGAGGCTATGATCGGGTCGGACTCTGCGGCGGAGCGAAACTTAGCCCAACCGAACAACCAGTTCGCTCGCGATTTTTGTTTGTCATAGTTTCGCGGCAGAACGATACGGAACGTGGAACCTTTGCCGAGTTCGCTCCTTACGCTGATTGTCCCGCCAATCTGTTCGAGATGCCTTTTGACGATGCTGAGACCCAAGCCAATGCCGCCACGGGAGTTTTCCGAGGATGTTTTGTGAACCTGCATAAATGGCTCGAAAATGCTCGCAAGGTGAGTGTCGGATATCCCCATGCCGCTATCCTCAACCTCGACCATGATCGAATTAGTAGGCAGCTTATTAGTGCGCACGGTCACCGAGCCCTTATCCGTATATTTGACCGCGTTCTGCAACAGATTGCTGATCACTTCTTTCAAACGGGTTGCGTCGCTTCGGACTAGAACGGACTCGCGGTGAATCTGCCAGAGCAGTTCGAGCCCTTTTTGTCGGCAAAGAAACTCGAAAGTGTCCTTTAGATCGCCGAGTACTTTTGTCAGATTTAGCTCTTCGACGCGAATCGGCTGCTTGCCCGCTTCCAGGCGCGAATAGATCAGTATTTGATCGATCATGTTTTTGAGGTGGGTCGATTGTTTAGCCACCACTTGAAGAATTTCTTGGTGTTTTGTTTCTATTTCCCCGTATAGCCCGTCCGTAATACACTCGATGTAGCCGATAATCACCGCCAATGGCGTGCGCAGTTCGTGAGAAACCTGATTTAGAAATTCCGATTTCAGTTTAGCAAGATTTTCCGCTTTTTCCTTTTCCTGTTTGAGCAGCTCTAATTGCGCGTCGGTTTTGCTTTTGGAAGACGATGCGCTGCCAATCGCCAATCCCATCATCAAAATGCCGAAGCCGGCAATCGCGCTATACACGAGAAGTTCTTTATTGTCTCCTAGCAAAGACTCGAGGCGGTCACCCAACGCTTCTTCTTTACGAGAAGATTTTGGAGCCTGCCGCGACGGGTTGGCTGCATCGCGCGCCTGAGCGATTCGGAGGCCGGACCCCCACAAAATATTACTCTCGGCGACAACCAAGTTGGCGCCTTGGGTTATCGCCAAGCCGACGAAAGCCGCAACGATGAAGTAACGTCCGATCATTTCAATCAGCGTGGGCGGAAGGCGGATGGAGCGCGCTAGTTTTTTTTTCGGGCTGCCATATCTCGATCCGGTCCTTGCCGGAATTTTTTGCGACATAGAGCGCCCTGTCGGCGTCGTCCACTAATTCCCGCCACTCGGAATAAAATCGTGCGGACGTGGAGCTGACACCGATGCTTACCGTAAGTGCGAAGGGTCGCGTGGTCGTGCCGAACGAGCAAGTGCGAATTGATTCGTGAATCTTGCCGGCGACTTGTAAGGCGCTGTCCTGATCGGTCTCGGGTAAAATCAAAACAAACTCTTCGCCGCCGTACCTGGAGGGAAAGTCGCTTTGCCGGGTTCGCTCGCGAAAGGTTTCGGAAATCTTAACAAGAGCGGCATCGCCGCCATGGTGACCGTAGGTGTCATTGATGATCTTGAAGTTGTCGATGTCGAGAATCAACACGGATAACGGGTTGCGATAGCGCTTAGAACGTTCGAACTCTTCATTGATTTTTTTCTCAAAAGCGCGTCGATTGAAAAGCCCCGTGAGCGAATCGACCTGAGTTTGGTACTCGAGATGTTGCTGGTATTGGACTACTCGAGAGCCCACTCTTATGCGTGCTAAGAGTTCCGAAAAAGAAAAAGGTTTAGTGATGTAATCATCAGCTCCGAGGTCTAGACCGCGGACGCGATCGCCCTCTTGGATTCTTGCCGTGATCAAGATCAAGTAGATGCTTTTAAGGGCAGGATTGCCGCGGATTCGCTTTATGAGTTCAAAGCCATCCATCTTTGGCATCATGATATCGGAGAGCGCGATTTGGACGCTTTCAGTTTCGAGCTTTTCTAACGCTTCCAATCCGTTGGAGGCAGTGATCACGCGATAACCCTCGCGTTGCAGCACGATCGCCAGCAAGTCTCGCTGGTCCGGATGATCCTCGATAACGAGAACTGTTAGCGGAGTGTTGTCCTTTTGCTCGTTGATCATTTTTCTTTCCTTAACTATGCAGGCGCAGAGTGGTGAATCTTATCCGAACTAGAGTATAGTCTTAAATTGTTTGCGGATGGACTACGCAAAACGTGTACCTCAATGGCAATTAGCTGAATCCTTGGACCTCCGGTCACCGCCTCCGCGGGCAAGAATGCCCGCGGAGATACTAGCAAAACTTAGCAAGATCAATACGGTTTATACCAATCCAGTGCTTCAACCAGCATCTCATTATCTTAACTGGTCATCGGCGCCTGGCGTCAATTTGCTGTGCAATTTGTGACACCAAGTTCAGCTATGGGTGTCAGTTTTGTCAGGCGACAAAGATCATATGGCCCCTCATAATTGGTAATTAGGTGAAATTTCAGGGGACTTTATTCTGGCACATATTCTGCGTTAGTCCCGTCGCGTAAGGTTGAATTGAGTAAGATTCCAAAACATAGATCAAAATGAGAAAGGGGGTGAATGATTCATGGAGCTTCTAAAGCGTTTGTTAGTAGAGGAGGATGGTCAAGGTTTGGTCGAATATACTTTGATCGTCGTTCTAGTTGCGTTGGTCTTCTGGGTTGCCATCAAGAAGACGGACATCGGCAGTGGGTTGGCCGCGGCTGGAGCAAGGTTACCGCTTGCGTCGGTACTCCGGCGAATTGCGATTCAGCTTCCTAAGACCGGTTGCATCGTGCCTGTTGAATAACGTAGCCCGGAAGCCCGCTAACGCGACTTCCGGGCTTACTTATTCATAACTTGCTGCGATCGACAAATTTCATTGACAAGTTTTTCCTTGCCGTGTACGCTTTCGCCATTAAAGAATAGCGTTTTAAATAAAATTGGCGCTTTCAGATACTGTAATAATACTGGTTAGTGGCCTTTCGGCGTTTTTTGATTTGTGGATCAGGAAAATACCGAATTGGCTAATAGCCGTCGGTTTAGCCTGTGGTGTCATTTTGAATGCGGTCCAGGGCTCCGACTCGTTGATACAGAGTATAGTTAGGGTTCCTTGTCGGAATCGCCGCACTGATTCTTCCGTTCGCATTCGGATGGATCGGTGCCGGTGACGTCAAATTCTTTGGCGTCGTCGGTGCCCTTTTGGGAGTTTCCTGGCTGCCACGCGTTTTTTTCTATTCTGCACTTGTTGCCGGAACAATTGCTCTTGGTTATTTCGCCTTCGGTCTGGCGAGTTTTTCCCGCTTCAAAGCTTTCTGGCTGGATATTAAGACTGCCGTTTTGAGTTTCGGATATATATTGCCGGATCCCATACATGTTCGTAGTAAGGAGAGTGGCGGTTCCGTGCCGTGGGGCGTGGCGTTCGCGGCTGGAACAATAATCGCATACTATGCTGACCCCAGCGGCCGCTGGGCAGGCTTTTGAACCATGCGTGAAAACAGCCATTCGGGAAATTTTTAAGTGAAGTGGTAATTGTTTGGCAAACTAAGCCGTCTGACGAGGAGCTTTTATGCAGAATAGACTAAAAATTGCTTTGGTTGTTGCTGTGTTTTTTGGTCTCATTGCGGCCTATGGTATCTACAATTTTCTTAACAAGCAACAAAAAGAGACCGATTCCTTGCGCGCGTTAAATCAAAATATCGTGGTGGCGGCCCAGGATATTCCACCGGGCACCATCCTCAATGATGAGGTGCTAAAAAAGGGCTTGATTAAAACCACCCCATGGCCGAAGTCTTCCATTCCTGCCGGTGCATTCTCTTCACCTCAACAATTGTTGGAAAAGTGAGCCGTGTCAAGATTCTCGCCAACGAACCGATCCTGGAGTCGCGCCTTGCCGGCGAAGGGGCAGGCCTCACGGTGCGGCTGGAGGCCGGCAAACGGGCTCTGGCGTTGCGGGTTGATGAAATCGTAGGTGTCAGCGGCTTTATTGTTCCGGACGACCGGGTCGACATTATTCTTACGACAACCCCGCTTGGGGCTGCTCAAGATGCCAAGATTTCGAAAATCGTCCTCCAGAATAAGCGCGTCTTGTCGGTTGCTCAGAGCACCGAGCAAAAAGACGGAAAGCCGCAACTCGCGCGTTCGATTACGCTCGAAGTCACTCCTGAAGAAGCGGAAAAGCTGTCGTTGGCGACCTCGGAAGGGCAGATCGTTTTAGCGTTGCGCGGTCTTGGTGATGACGCGCAGTTGACAACTATCGGCAGCAACAAACGAGATTTGTTGTCGCTTGCAGCTGCGCCGCGCAAGGCTGCGGGTGGCGTGGCGCCGCCGCCTGACAAGTATCAAGTGGAGGTCATTCTGGGTAGCAATCGGAAAGTGGTGGAATTCTAAATGGGAAGGGGAGAGTACATGAGGCACTATTGTTTAGTCCGGGGGCGGCTAAATAAAGTAGTCAGTTTAGCGGCGATCTTATTATTGACCGTGGTGGTATCCGGTGCCGGAGCGCAGCCGCAAGCCGCGCCGGTGATCACCGTCACGATTAACAAATCGATGGTATTTCGCTTGGCCGAAAAAGCCAAGCGAGTGTCTGTTTCACAGCCGCAGGTAGCTGATGTGCTTGTCGTGGCGCCGAGCCAACTCTTGATCAACGGTAAAGCCATAGGCACTACGTCGCTCATCATTTTTGATGAAAAAGGGGAAGTGTCCAATTACGATTTGGTTGTGGCGCCCGACATCGCTGCGATGCGCGGTCAGCTGCGATCAATTTTTCCCAACGAGAAAGTTGAAATATCGACTTCTGGGCCGTCCATCGTTTTGCGCGGTGAAGTTTCGAACGAAACGGTCTACGATAAAGTGCTCGAAGTAGCGCTTACCTATCTCCCGCCGAAGCCGCCGGCAAGCGTTACCCCGACGTCCACGACGATTACCGTGAACCCGGGTAAGGCCCACAATATCCAGCAGCGGTTCAGGTTTTGCCGGAGGTGGCCAGATCGCCTTCGATGATGCGCCGGATCTCTCGTCAATGTATCGATTCCCCGATAAGGGAAAAATCGAAGGCGTCGTCGATTTGCTCGTTATCAAGGAGATTCGTCAGATCGAGCTGGATGTGATCGTTGCCGAAGTGTCGATGACGAAGGCGCGAGAAGTCGGGTTTAATTTTCGCTACAGCGGACCAACCCAAGTCCAAGCGGTAACAAGTGCCCTTGGCTCGGTGTCCGACAGTAGCAATAACCCAACGGTTTCATTGCCCGCATTCTTGGGGGCACCAACTGGCGCCTTCACTTTTGTAAATGGTGCTTATTCGCTCATAGCGCTCTATCGATTATTGCAAAATAAGGATATCGCCGAAATTTTGGCGCAGCCGCGATTGGTGATTAAGAACGGCCGATCGGGCGGGTTTATGTCCGGCGGTGAATTCCCGATAGTTCAGACCCTTGCCAACTCGTCAACAGTTGAGTTCAAACCCTTTGGCGTGCGCCTGGATTTCGTTCCAACGATTACTTGGTCGGGTCGTATTGATCTACGGGTTTTTCCCGAAGTCAGCGAACCCGATGCGAGTCTACCGACCCAGTTCGGTGCCGCGCTTACGTGTAAAACGTGCCGTGAGCCGGGTTGAGATGAACGATGGGGAAAGCCTGATCATCGGCGGACTGCTCGACCGTAGGATTATCAAGGATCTCGCCAAAGTTCCCGTTCTCGGCGATGTGCCGATATTGGGTGCGTTGTTTAGGAGCACGAAATTCCAAAACCGCGAATCGGAGCTTGTTTTCGTGATTACGCCCCGCATTGTGCGCGCCATGAAGCCGGGTGAAAAGCCGCAGCTTCCTGGAATTGAAAAATATGACGATCCGGACATTCGTCAGGTTCCGATACCGGGTGGCGCGGAGGAAAAGCGACCTGCGCGAGGTGCGACGATTCCTTAATGAGGGTTGAACAATTTGTCGGCGATTAGAGTTTATTTAGTTGTACGAAAATGAAGCTACCAATTTTCTTAGTCGGTGAAGATAGTTTGCCGTTAGCCTCTTTGAAGCAGCAGCTTGAAAGAGAAGGATCCGTATCGGTTGAGCCAAAAGTTTACGGGTACGGCGAGGCTTTTGACGCACTAAAAACTAAAAACGGTCCCGTCATTGCCGTGGTAGACATCAATCTCGATCCAGAGCGCGCCTTTAGTATCGCGGAGCAAATTAAGGTTAGACTTCCCACCGTTCGTTTAGTTATGACTTCGCCGACAGGCGCACCCGAAACCATCTTGCGTTCCATGCGCTCGGGTGCGGAGGAGTTTTTAACACAGCCATTCAATTGGGCCGAGGTTCTCAAATCGCTCGATGTGATCCGCAAGAAAATCGATGTTCATGCCACGAAGTCGGTGGAGCGTGGACACATCATAGCCGTTTCTTCGAATAAGGGTGGTGTCGGTTCGACTACCGCCGCAACCAATTTGGCGGCGTGTCTGGTGGCCCAAAATAAATCTGTTTGCCTGGTCGATCTTGTGCTGCAGTTTGGTTCGGTGACGAGTTTTCTTAATATCGATGCCTCGTACACCATCCTTGATTTGGTCAAGAATTTGAAGCGCATCGATCCGTTGTTTCTCGATGGTTCGCTGGTAAAGCATGCGTCGGGAATCCGAGTGCTTGCCGAACCCTTTTACGCCGAGGATGCGCGTCGCATCACTCCGGCCGATATCGACGAGATTCTCGATGTCTTGGCGCAATCTTTCGATTTTGTCGTCGTCGATACTCCGAAAGAATTCGATGACATGCTTGCCCTGGTACTGGATAAAGCGAATTTGATCCTGTTCATCACTGAAATGGACGTGCCTTCGCTCAAAAGCGCGCATCGCGCGTTGGAGCTTTTTGAGCGCATGGGCATCTATGACAAGAAAATCCGGTTGATCCTTAACCGGTATGTCAAAAGCAAGTTGATGACGCTGGAGTCGGTGGAGAAAGCGCTGGGCGTGAAGGTTTTCTGGACTTTGCCGAATAATTATCCCGTAGCGATTGCCGCCGTTAACCAGGGGTTGTCGATTCAAGAATGCGACGCCAGGTCCGACATTGCCAAAAGTTATTCAGGATTGACCGATTCGGTGTTGAGCGCCTTCATTTTTTCGGGTTCTCGGGCTGAGGCGGCTGACGACAAGAGGTCCGGTTTTCTACAGCGTTTATTACCGCCGGTGCGTGGTTTAACTAAGTAAGGGGCAAGTGCAATGAAGAATCCATCTTTCGATGCAGACAAGGATCGTTGGGAATCCGACAGAAATGCCGGCGATGGGCCGCGCGGGCCGTTGCGATCGCTCCAGACGTCCAGTCCTGATGTGATCTTGCAGGACCTCAGGCTTCGTATTCATCGACGGCTTATTGACACTCTCGATCTCTCCAAGCTCTCGAATTTGGAGATGGAGCGGGTCAGGGTCGAAATCCGCCGTATCCTCGAAGACCTGGTCATGGCGGAAGCGATTCCATTGAGCCGGGCCGATCGCGATCGCTTGGTCATGGAAGTTCAACACGAAGTGTTTGGCTTGGGACCGCTCGAAACATTGATGAAGGACCCCGAGATCTCCGATATCCTGGTCAATTCGTCCAGTCAAATTTACGTCGAGCGCTACGGTAAGTTGGAGAAAACTGACGTCCGTTTCCGCGACGACGCGCATCTGATGCAGATCATCGAGCGCATTGTGACTCGGGTGGGCCGGCGCGTAGACGAAAGTTCACCGATGGTCGATGCCCGGCTGGCCGACGGCTCGCGTGTCAACGCGATCATCCCGCCGTTGGCACTGGACGGTCCGGTGCTTTCGATTCGGCGCTTCGGCGCGGAGCGGCTTACGATCAACGATCTGATACAGTTTAACTCCATACCGCCGCAGATGGCGGAGGTTGCCGCCGCCTGCGTCAAATCGCGCCTCAACATGATCGTTTCGGGAGGCACCGGCGCGGGCAAAACGACCTTGCTCAATTGTCTGTCGAACTACATTCCGGAGAACGAACGTATCGTCACCATCGAGGACTCGGCGGAGTTAAAGCTCCAGCAAGAGCATGTCGTGCGGCTCGAAACTCGACCGCCAAATATCGAAGGTCAGGGCTCGGTTACGGCGCGCGACTTGGTTCGAAACGCCTTGCGAATGAGACCTGACCGAATTGTTATCGGCGAGGTCCGTGGCGGCGAAGCGCTCGATATGATGCAGGCCATGAACACCGGTCACGATGGATCGATCAGCACCGTTCACGCCAACAGCGCCCGGGATGCGCTTTCTCGTCTGGAAACCATGATGCTTATGGCGGGCATCAATTTGCCGGAAAGAGCGCTGCGCGAACAGATGGCCTCCGCTATCGACGTGATCGTGCAGCTTACCAGGTTAAATGACGGCAGTAGGAAAGTCATCGAATTTTCCGAAGTTACCGGCATGGAAGGTAGCACGATTACTACGCAAAATATTTTTAAGTTCGAGCAACGCGGCATGGAAAATGGGAAGGTTATTGGTGAATTCGTAGCCACCGGCGTCATGCCCTCGTTCATGGACCGACTGGAGCGTTACGGCTTCCGGATCCCCAACAGTCATTTCTTGCCGGTTTCGATGGGCGCCAAGAGAAGAGCGTTATGAGCTTATTCATAATTAGTATATTTGCTTTTCTGGCCGCGGTCTCCTTGATCGTTATTCTCTTCATGCTGCCGATGGCGGTGCAGGATACCGCGCAAGCGCGCATCAGGCGGCGGCTGACGACGATCGGTAGGCTTGATCGCGCTTCAAGAACGGAAGTGCAAAGTATTCTGAAGACTGCGGTTTACAGTGAACTCCCGTGGTTGAATAACATCTTGTCGCAGTCAAAGCTTGTTCGGCGCATCGATCTGCTGCTGGAAAGAGGCAATCTGGATATGACGCCGGGGATGTTCATGCTCTGTTCCATCGGCGCCGCCGGCGTAACCTTTTTTCTGGCATCGATCATCGGCCAACCGATGTCCACGAGCTTTATCTTTGCTCTGATCGCGTTGTGCACGCCGTATGTTTATCTGCAGTTCGTGATCTGGAAACGGCTTAGAAAGTTCCTCGAGCAGTTTCCCGACGGGCTAGATATGATTAGCCAGAGTCTTCAGGCTGGCTTGGGTCTGACGCAAGCGATGGTATTCGTCGCCAAAGAGATGCCGGATCCCTTGGGAACCGAATTTTCCGTTTTCATCGAAGAGGTCAACCTGGGCTTGCCCTTAGCGGAGGCGCTCAAGAAGTTTGAAGAGCGCATGAATCTCCCCGAAGTGCGGTTGTTCAATACCGCGCTCATGGTGCAGCGTGAAGTCGGCGGCAGTCTCGCCGAGTTGCTCACGAAACTGTCAAACATCATTCGCGACCGCTTCCGCATCGAGCGGCTGATCAAGAGCTTGACGGCGCAGAACCGGATTAGCGCCTGGACGGTCTGCTCCGTGCCGCCGTTTCTCGCGGTTTTTATGTTTATGCGCGAACCGGTAATGATGAATAAGATGATGCAGCACCCGATGGGACGGGCCATGTTGGCGACAGCATTGGTCTTGGAAGTCGTCGGAATCCTGGTATTCCGCAAGGTCATCAAGATCAATATTTAGGGAGCTTTAGATGGAACTCCTTATCGCACTTGGATTTTTCGGTTTGATATCGGCGGTCGTTTACTACGTGCTCGCGTCGCGAGCGCCGGTTTCCGACGATACCATTCAGCGGCGCTTGGAAAATATCGGCCTCTCAGACCGAAGGGGGGAGAGGCCCGATCCGGCTGCACGAAGACGAGGAGATAACCTTTTGGGAGCGGGTTGCCAATTTCTTCTTCGGCGACCGCGAGCTTCCCGATCGTTTCAATATGATTAGCCAGCGCTTGCACCAAGCGGGTTACCGGGGCAATCGCGCCGTAAGAATTTTTTGGGGAGTTAGAATCTTTTTATGCCTCGCCTTCGGTTTCGGTGGCTTGTTCATGGCGCTTACCAAGAACGCATCCATGGTCGACTTACTAATTCTCGTCGGAGTGGGTGCGGTAACGGGTTACATGCTGCCGTTTCTGACGGTATTCCGTAAATCGCGCGCCCGAGTCCGGGAGATGCGGAATACGCTGCCGGACACTCTTGATCTGATCGTCGTTTGTGTTGAAGCCGGTATGGGCATTGATGCCGCCCTCAATCGTGTAGGACGGGAGCAAAATTCGCAGAACATGGCTTTGGGCGAGGAAATAATGTTGGCCACGCAGGAAATGCAGGCCGGCTCGCCGCGCAAAGATGCGTTAATACGGTTGGCTGAAAGAGTGGGCATCGACGAGTTTAGAGCGTTGGTGACGTTTCTAACACAGACCGAAGAAATGGGCGGAAGCATAGCCCGTTCTTTGAGAGTTTATGCCGAAACCATGCGGGATAAGCGCAGCCAGGCCGCGGAAGAGGCGGCGCGCAAGACGGTCATCAAGTTGATTTTTCCTCTGGTGTTTTTTATTTTACCGGCGATTTTTATCATACTCCTCGGCCCTCCGGGCCTGGGGATTATGGAGATGCTTTCGGATCCGTTGCGTTAGGAAATATAATTGTGCCGATCATTAACCTAACCAAAAAGACCTGGCTCGCGACCAAGGTGCGCAAGGCGGATAATTTTATTACCCGTCTGGTCGGCTTGCTCAAGCGAACGAATTTGGGGCCGGAAGAGGCTCTGTGGCTGATGCCGAGCAAGGGAATACATACGATCGGCATGAAGTTTCCCATCGACGTGGTGTTCTTAACGAAAGACAATCAAGTTATAGGCTTGATTTCCGGACTCGCGCCTTATCGGATCAGCGCGGTTCATCTGCGCGGCTATAGCGTGGTCGAGTTGCCGAACGGCACGATTAGAAAATCGCGCACCGAGCTCGGCGATCAGTTGGAAATTTCTCTAGCGGAAGTGTCTGAAATGGACGATCTCAAAGACACACGCTTGAGCCAGATCGGTTAGTTGCCTCAGAGGCGCGAATTCGCTAGTATGCGCCTTCTCAGGTTTGATCATGGGAAGAAAAAACATATGCAAACAGTTGGTTTCGTTACCAATTCTTCCTTGCCTTGCCAACAAAGGACAAGCACTGGTCGAATTTACCCTTGTATTTATTTTATTGATCATCGTTGCTTGGATTCCCGCCGATTTTGGGTTGGCGTTGTACACCGGTCAGATAGCCCAGAATGCCAGCCGGGAAGTGGCGCGAGGATCGCTGCGGCTGATCCGACGCTCGCCACCAACACCGCAAACTGTGCACAATGCCCTGCGCTGTTGCGACGGGGCATTTCCAAAGCTACCGCAGATCGCATTTCCTCGGCTCTGCTTGCTGGCGCGACTACTACGATAAGCCGTGACGTGGTCTGTGCTCGCCCGCCTGCAATCGCTCAGGTGCGTGTGAACAGTCACCGGCAATTATAATTATTTCTTTTACCGCCTGCTTGGCTGGTTTGGGGTGAGCGTGCCTACTCCAACCGATTCAGCGCCAGACTAACATGCGCTGGGAGCACCAATGCTAAGAACTAGTTTTTTGCGGAAGATTCTAAATCGGAAGGGACAGAGCATCGTTGAGATGTCTTTGATTACCCCTTTGGTATTGATTGCTTTATACGTCCCGGCCGATTTCGGCGTAGCTTTTTTGACCGCGCACTTGACCCAAAATGCAGTGCGTGAGGCGGCTCGGATTGGGGCCAGCCAAACTCCCTTTAATCAAGCTGCTATTCAGACCGAAGCTACAAGTAGAATGCCGGCGGCGTTGACGCTCCAAAACGGCAACCGCTACTTTCATCAGCGGAGGCGCTAATTGCGCACAGTACGTCCGAGGTCGTCGGCGGAGGAACTTATAATTATTTTCTTTATCAGGTCATGAGGCTTTTTGGTTTCAATGCTCCGAATACACAAACCATCACGCGTACAGCGCGTATGCGCTATGAATTTCAGCCGGTTACGAACAATACCCCCTGCACCTCACCGTAGGCGGAGTTTTCGAGGAGTTTGATAATGTCTTCTTTGAACAATGATAAAGGCTCGGTGCTAGTGTTTATGACCCTTAATGATCGTCTTGTTGATGATCATGGTAGGCATGGGGCTGGATACCGGGCAACTGGTTTATAGCCGTGCGACGGGACAAGCGGCGGTCGACGCCGCTGCTCTGTCAGCTGTCACGGCCTTCCCGCTGCGCGTGCAGCTAACGACTCAAGCTGGTTGAAGAACCGAGCCGCCGCGACGTTTCTCTCCAAGAATAACTATACCGGGAGCTCCAACAATCAGATCACCAACAACAATGTCAGCTATGTACAATACGATTTTGGCACGAATAAGGTCACGCAATATGGCGTAGCTATCGGCGATTGCGAACGGGGTGCGGGTCGCCTTGGAGCAATCCGCAGGAACGCGCTATGAACGAGTCCCGCCTTCCTAACTCCGCTTTTTAACCTATTCGGCGCAATCCGCTCCGGGAGCCAACAATGTCATCGTCAGCGCGGTTTCGGTCATAACGGCGAAGGCCCAGCATCCCAATCGCGATGTGGTCAGACCAGTGCTCGCGGAACCAGCACGTAAAACCGATGTACAACTTGCACAGACCAACTGACGGCGATGAGAATTCTTGCTGGACAACTTATCTCGATAAATCGTCGGGAGCGCCAAGTGACATCAAAGCGTTGTTCACAGCCTCTCAGGAGCTGCACGGGCTTCCAGTAGGGGACATCGATATTGGCATAAAGATTTACGAGAACAAGGGGCAGGTGAGAGTCCGTTTATGATGAAGCTAAGGATTTCTTTACGAGGCCATACCCAAACCGCTGCTGGATCGTCCCGGTGATCAACGCCAGTAGCAAGAACTGTAATCAAAAAAACCCGACGCCAATCGTCGACTGGGCTAAGATGTGCTATCCAACGGCCTTCGATAAGAACGGCGCTCACAGTTATATCAAGGCCGAAGTTGACTTGCGGGCAGGATCATACAACAAACCTCGGCTCAGTCTTGTGTTTTTCGAACAGGCTGGTGCGCGAGCACGCGAAAGGGATGTAAGCATTCAGACCGCGATCCTTGCCTCGATACTCGATTACGGCGAATTGGCATTGGCTGCCGAATGTGAATAGGCAGCCATCCAGGGTGAGTTCTAAGATTTATTCATGTCCAGATTTTTCTATTGTTTTCTGCTCGGCCTAGCATCTTTCGGGCGGGTGGCTTGCAGTCGAAGAAGAGATTCGGAAAAGCTCGCTGAAGTCGATGGGACCGTTATCACTCGAGCGGAAGTCGACCGTTCCGGCGGAAAACCGCTATCGAATACTGCGCCAGCAGCTCTATCAGCTCGAGCGGCAAAAGCTCGACGAATACATCGGTGCTACTCTCCTGTCACGCGAAGCCAAAGATCGAGGTGTTTCGGTCTCGACACTTATGGAGCAGGAGGTGAATGCTAAAGTTCCTGCCATTTCGGAGGAGGACATTCGAGCCTTCTACGAAACTAATAAAGGTCGCATCGGCGTCGAATTGGAAAAGGTCCATGATCAGATTCGCGATTACCTTCGTGAGCAAAAGACTGCATCGCAGAAAAACGAATTTTTCAAAACTCTTCGTTCCAAGGCGAAGGTCATCAGTTATTTAAAGCCTCCACCGATTCAACGCGCCGACGTGTCAGTCAACGGGGCGCCATTCAAGGGTGCCGAAAAGGCGCAGGTCACGATCGTAAAGTTCGAAGACTTCGAGTGTCCGTTTTGCAAGAACGTTCAGCCGGCGCTTGCGGCCGTGCTGAAACAGTACAACGGCAAAGTTCGTGTCGTTCACAAGGACTTACCGCTTCAAGCGATACATCCTCAGGCGCAATTAGCGGCGGAGGCGGCGCGATGCTCGGGCGATCAGGGAAAATTTTGGGAATATCACGATACGCTTTATGCGAAGGCGCCGAAATTGGCTGCGCCTGATCTCAAAGCTTACGCTAAAGACATGGGGCTGGATACGGCTAAATTTGATCAATGTCTGGGGGGCGGCAAATATAAGGCTGCCGTTCAAAAAGATCTCTCGGAAGGCGCTCAACTGGGGCTCACGGGCACGCCGACTTTTTTCATCAACGGTCGCGAGATTTCCGGGGCGCTGCCGGTGGAATCCTTTGCGGCGATCATCGATGAGGAGCTAGGCCAGGCCAAGTAGGCTCCGGTCGCCATGGACCGCTCCGAGGCCAACGGCCGTCAGAAACTTTCACCACACTTTGCGATTAGTGCTATTGTTCTCGGCCTGCTTCTCGGCGCCGCGGCCATCTGGGGAGCGAACAAGCAAGCGCTCGGTTTGTTTCATGACGACGGTATATATGCCGTCGTAGCTAAAGCGATCTACCAAGGCGACGGTTACCGCATTATCAGCCTGCCTTCCGCGCCGCCGCAGACGAAGTATCCGTTTCTTTATTCCTACGTGCTCTCCTGGCTCTGGACTATAAATCCGGTCTTTCCGGCAAACATTCTTCTCCTCAAGACTTTCAATATAGGTATTCTTGTTGCGATCTTCTTTGTCGCCATCGCGTTCTATCGCCGCGTGTTTCCCGCTGCGACGATCGGCGCGCTTCTATTCGGCGTGTTGGTATGCACCAACCCGATTATCTTCACTTACACCGATTATGTGGTGAGCGACCTGCTATTTGTTTTGCTCGCGTTAGCGGGGCTTTATCTCGCTCGTACGAATTCTCACGCCGGCAAAAATTCTGCCGATGGGCGCGCTCGCTGGACTGGCCTGTCTTACTCGCCTCGCGGCGGCGCCCTTGGTGTTCGCTGGGGCGGTACAAGCGGTTCTCAGCCGCGGTTGGCGCGGCGCGATTTACTTTGCCGGCGTGGTTTCGCTGCTCGTGGCGCCGTGGTTTTTATGGGTGTCGTTCAATCGAAATCAGGCGGCGAGTTCTCTTCTTGGCTTATTATCACGCCTACGATTTTGCTTCCGGTGAGTATGGTGGAGTAGGGGAGTTACTCGCGAAGCACTGGCCGATTGCGATAAGCAATGCCCGTTATTTGGTGGATAGCTTCGATTTGCTTTACCTTCTGCCGCTCATGTTTTGGCTGACGCCGTTTGTCGCGCTGTTTACCGGGTTAGGCATGATTGCGTCACTTCGCAGAGAAGACACTTTTGCGTGGGCTTTTTTTTTGTCATCGGTGGCGCTGTTGCTCGTCTGGCCATTCCATCCCGGCCGATATGTGGCCCCGCTAACGCCCTTGCTGATTCTTTTCCTATTTCGCGGCATGGCGGGCGCTGAGCACTGGATAAAATCGTCCGGTGACGATTATCTCTTTAAAGAGGTCGTAGCAAAGATTCCTTGGACCCCGGTTGCGTTAATTCTTGTACTCAACGGTGTCTGGCTCTCGAGTTATTTGCTCATTAGGGACGAGCAGACGACGAGGGGAGGCTATGGCAGCCGGGTGCCGTATGGTTGGGCCGGCTTCGAGGAAAGCTTTGCCTGGATTCGCCAGAACACTGCAACCGAAGCACGCCTGGGCACCGCGTACGATCCGATGTATTTCCTCTACACCGGACGCCAAGCCATGCGCCCAGCTTTGCATCGATCCGCCACGTACTTCTATCCCTACGGTCAAGCCAATCCCGACGTGGGTTCGGTAAATGAAATTAAACCAGAGCTGGAAAAAATGCGGATCGATTATCTCATTGTCGACCCGCTCGACGGCTATGCGGAAGGGAAGGCGACGATCAAACTGTTCGATAAGATCGTGGCTTCCTACGGCGACAGGGCCCAGCGCGTTTTTACCAGCTCCGATGGCAAGCATCATATCTATGCGCTGAGGCGGGAGTAGTAGGTTCGCTGAAAAACCCTTTCGGAATGCTTGACCAGACTCACTGCCCTGTTTTATCAGGGGACGAACAGAACGGTCTGAAGTCGTTAATGTCCAGATGGGCGTATGCCATACGCCCCTACATAACTCCTGAATTCCGGGTCGCTTTCTGCCTTTGTCGGAGAGTTGCCCGCACGGACTGACGCTCGACGTCCTGTGAAGTCATCGCACATAAAAAAAGAGCCGAGCGTTTATTAACGCCCGACTCTTTTGTTCTAAGCGGTAGAGTGGCGAAGCTTAGGCGTCGGCGGGAATGATAAGTTTCATGCCAATGAAAATATAGTTGGGATTTTTCACCTGGTCCTTGTTGGCTTCATAAATCTTGCCCCATTTGTTCGCTGAGCTGTAAAATTGTTCAGCCAATCGCGCCAGGGTATCGCCGGGTTTGACGGTGTATTCCTGTGCCGCGGCTTTCTCGGATTTGGGGGCCGGCACTGTTGCCTTGGCGGTAACGACCGGCACTTGCTTGGCGACGGGTTGGATTTTTTCTTCACCGGCGACCGCCTTGGTCTTGGCCTCAGCCGCTTTGGCTGCTGCGGGCTCGGGTTTGGGCGCGGTCTTTGCCACTGGTGCGCTGGCCAGGGGTTCGGTCTTGGGCGCGGCTTTCGCGACTGCGGTGGATTTGTAGAGGCGGTCGATGAAGCCGGAGCCGTCCAGCTCTTTTACGATGCTTGCGTCAATAAATTGTTCCGGACGAGCCGAGCGCGCCGCCGGGTCTTTGGCGCCCAATTCGCGCAGGATTATTTGTACGCCTTTTTGGGTGGGATAGGGCTTCTCGGGAACCAGCGTTTGGACGATCGACTCGTAGGTGTCGTCCAGCACTTCCCTGTCGTCGGTACGCAGATACTTAGCCAATACATCTAAAGTCTCTTTACGGTGCGTCTTGGCGTAATGAATGCCTTCTACGTAGGCGCGCATGAAATCGCGCGCCAATTCCGGTTTCGATTTGATCAAGGCTCTACTGGTCGCAACGCTCGTATGCTGGTACTCCAAGCCGAGCATCTGCAGATCGGCGAGCATGGGAAACCCCATTTTTTTCGCTCGTAGGGAAGTCGGGGCCGAGAGCATCGCGCCCTGGATCTTGCCGGCTTCCATCGCCGCCAGCAGAGCCGGCACGTTGCCGAGCTGAAGAATCGCAACTTCTTTGTTGACATCGAGTCCGTACTTGTCCAAAGCGTAGCGCATGGCGAAGTCGGTGGCCGAGCCGTAGCGCGTGACGCCGACCGATTTACCCTTGAACTGATCGGGCCGGGTAATCCCTTTCTCCGTGAAAAGTTGAAACGTGAGAGTGTTCACGATGCCTGCGATCATGACCGTGTCCGCGCCGCGTAGATTGCTTTGGATGACTGCGGGCCCGGCCAAGGTGGCGAAGCTGATATCGCCGGCAACCAGCGCTTGCGCCGTGGTCGTGCCGGACTCGATCAAGATCACCTGAACGTCCAGCCCGTTCTTGCGAAAGAAACCTTTGTCCTGGGTGACCCACAACGGTGCCATGTTGCCGGAGATCGAGCTGAAGGCAACGTTGATTTTTTGTAGCGGCCGGTCGGCGGCCGAGCGCGATCGCCGCGCTCATGATGAGAGTTGCGGCGAACACGCCTACGAGCTTGGCTCGCGCGCTTGATCGATTTCAAACTTGGTGGTCATCGATTTTCTCCTTGTTAGGCGGTTTCGCCGCCGGTCTTTTATTCGCGGTTTAAGCGGATCATCGCCGCCTTCAAACTTGCCCGCATGCGCTCGAGCGAGCGTCCCAACTCGCCGACCTCGTCGTTGGTTTGAATCGGAACGGTGGTGTCGAGCCGGCCGCGACTGATATCGTCGGCGATAGCCTTCAAATCGAGAATCGGCCGGATTGTTTTGCTCGCCAGCATGATCGACAAAGCCACTCCAATCGACCAAACAGGCGACGATGAGACCGATAATCGGCAACAATGTCGAGCGCATGTCGTTTTGCACAGTCTCCGCCCAGAGGCCGACGCGGACGATGCCGAGCTGGCCGTCGAGCAGCGGCGAGCGGGTTTCGTAAACGGACTTGCCCCGCACCCGAGTGACGCGGGACGATGCGGTTGTGCCGCCGGCATCTTTCAACTCTACCGGAAACGGCTGCATGCTGCTAGCCAGGACTTCGCCCTTGGGGTCTTGAACGAACGCATAAGCGACCCCATCGAGGCGCCCATACTTGGCCACCATCGCGTCCAGCTCGAGAGTGCTCTTGCGGGATACAAACCCGGCTGCGGCGTCGGCCAAGTTGGTGGCGATCGCGGTCGAAGCGCAAATCGACCTGCTTCTGTAGGGCATTGGCTGGTGAAATAATAAACAATGCCGATCACGAGCAGGCCCAGGACAAGAATCAAACCGCTGAACGTCGTGCTGATCTTCCATCTCAGCCCGCCGCGCTGCCAGTTGAGATTGGCCGGTTTGAATACTTTGGTACTTTCCATGGACGCAGTTTCCTGAGGCATCAGAATTCTCCTCCCAGCGAATCGTGATCGGAAGTTTTAGAAGCGTTTGAAGTTCGAGATCTCTTGAAACATCGATTCGTCGAACTTGTTTTTGAGTTTGCCGTCGCCGATCTCGCGGCCAATTAGCGTGATGAGGTCATCGAGTTTAGCTTCCGGCAGACTGTCCGGCGACTCGCCGAGAGCTTCGATCTGATCTTTGAGCACCAGCGGCGCCATGGGCCCGATGACCTCGGTCAAGATGCCAGTCACACGATTCAGAAGCGCCGGCGGCACCAGATCGACGGCCGGTTTCGAAACGGGCGTCGCCGAGCTCTACGAGGCCGGATTTGTGCAGATTATAAATCACTTTCGCGATATAGGCGAAAGGAATGCGCAAGCAATTCGGCGACTTCTTGCACGTTCGGGTGCCGTCGAGTTTACTGAGCACCCGCCAGCCGACATTCGGAACCGTGACTGGGCCGGTGTGGTCTTCGGCCAGATCGGCGATTCTAAATACCGCCTTGCCGGTGGGAATCAGCTCCAGGATGATCTCCCACTCGCGCGTCATCGCTTTGACTTCAGCGAGAATCTCATCAGCCGATTTGCGCACCGTTGCGGCCGGCGCCGTGCCGTTCGGCTGGAGGTTAAAAGTTCCTTCGCCCCAGGTGACCGGATACAGCAGCGCCTTCTCACCGTCGCCAATGGGGCAGGTCGCGTGCACGATCTTCCCGTCGGTCAAGAACACTTCGACCGATTCTTTGCCGTGGGCGAGCTTCAATACGCCGGATTTTTTACCGCTCGTGGCGAGCATTAGCAGGTCGGTCAAGCTGATCTGAGAAAGATTTCCTTGCATAGGTCAGGTCCGCCGGATAAAGTTTCCTATCGATCCTCCAGCGATCGCCGCCCGTCTTTGCCGCCGCTCTGGGCTTTTTTCGTCAGGTCGGCAAACTCGTCGTGACCGTTCAAAGTCACTTTGAGAGTTTTGATCACCGCCAGGCTCTTGCTGATGCCGACCATCTGTTCCAGGGTCGATTTGATCTGAGTTTGCAGCAGCTCCACCTCCTCGGTGGAAATCCCTTGGAGCTGGGCCTGGAGCTCGTCGTAGAGACGAGTGATGCTATCGATCTGGCCGAGCGATTCGGCTTTTTGAGTGATGTCCTCGTAGAGCCGGGAGATGTCTTCAGTGAGGTTCTGCAAATCGTTCTTCATATATTTCTCCAATTCTGTAATTCCTATCTTTTTAGATTTTGCTTGGCGCTCGACGGCGGTACATTGACTTCTACCGCACTGTTTCCTCCAGGCGCGGTGGTCTCTACGGCAGGGGGTGCTGGAACTGACGGCGCCTTGAAGAGAAAAAATCCACCGACAACCAGTGCCAGCCCAGCGACCGCCGCAATAACCGCGGTTTTGACGTTGAGCGTTTTTCCGTGCGAATACAGATCAACTGCGCCGTAGTCTTTGATGATGTTTTTGAGTTGCCGGTCGATCTCGCCCTGTGACTTAATGCTCGGAGAGGGCCCATCGAAAACCGGCTCTTCGCGTTCTTGCTCCGGCGCCGGAACGCCTAACAACTCACTGGCTGCTGCCGGATTTACAAACGCGGGTTCGGCGGACGTGGATTCGAACGGCACGAGATCCGTCGATGTCGACGCTACTGGTTCGGCCGCAGGAGCGGGTATTTTTACGGCTCTGCGCGGGCGACAGTTTTAGTCGATATCGCAAATTCGCCGTAGGTTTCAATCAAATCGCTGAGTAGTCGCTGGTCGATGTGTGGTTTACCTTTGCGCGATGCGGGCCCGTTTAGGGTCCGCATGGAATGGCGCAGTAGCGTCCTTGCCCTTGCGGTGCGACACAGTCGCCGGAGTTTCTTCCAGTTTGAGGTCAGCAAAGTCGTACGTTGGCGGCGCTTTAGAGGCGTGCGCGACCGGCGAAATTTCCAGATCCGCCGACCGTGGTTCAGCCTCGCTTGCCATGCTTGGTGTTGGCGCCCAATGAGGTCGCGAGCGGTTCCGCCACAGGCGGAGAGTGGAAAATTTGCTCTAGCGCTGGCGGCAATGCATCGATGAGTGTTTCACTTTGATTAGGCAGTGCCTCGTTGTTCGGCCTCGCTCACTGGAAGATCGAAGGAGGAGTCGACGCTGGCTGTGGCCGCTTTTAATATGCGGTGCATGCGGATGAGTTTGCCGGCTTGCACGATGGCGCGCAGTTGCGGATGTTTTTCCAAGCTGTCCGGCCCAACCAGATCGAAATTCTCTTCCGGCATTGCGGCGATCTGAGCATTGACACTGAAGACCACGTCGGTGAGTTTGGCGAGCGTGTTTAGTCGCGCTTGCAAATTATTGATCTCGCGAATGAGGACATGGGTTTTTGCGTGAGCGCGGCTCACTTCCTCGATTGAAAAATCATCCAGCCGCTGCTGCAACCCCTGGATCGAATTCAGCACCTTGCCGAACCCGGTCGCTTTTGGCGGGTTTGAATTCTCAGGGGAGCGTGTCGATGGGCATTTGTTGTTTTTGAGTGGAAAGCATGTGCTTAATTGCCCCTGCTTTGCCTCTTTGCGATGGGGCTGGAATACTCGTTAGCAATTAAGCAAAAGGGTTGCCACGAATACCCTTGCAAAAAACCGAGTATTTTCGCGGTGATCAGACAGTGTTGTCTCTAAATGGCAAGATAATTCCACGAATTCTGTTCAGCGCGAACAAAATTGTACCGTGCGAAAATCGAGCTATGTTTTTGGTTTTAATAAGGAAATGGGAAGGAATGTTATTTGGGCGTGAGCACCAGGAGCTGCTTACTGGAGTCTACCGAGAGGTGAAAGCGGCCCAAAAAATCCATGCCGAGTAACCCTTCGAATCGCGGGAATCGGGAGATGTCGTGAATCGAAACGGGCATGCCGCCGACTTCCGCATCGCCGACCTTGATCGAGTCGACACGGGCGATCTGAGCGTTTATCGTTCCGCCGATTCCGGCAATTAAACCGGACGATATGGCTGGAAGCGCCAGATTGTTCGCCAGACGATGCGAGATCATCGTCATGGATGCGCCCGTGTCGAGCAGCAGATTCGCGGTCACCGTGCCGTTTAATGTCACCGGCACAATGATCGCTCCGCCGCGGAGCGTGACCGGAACGATGACCGCATTCTTTGCCGCGGTCGCGGCTGAACTCGTTGGAATCTGTACAGCTATCCCGCTTGGCTCAGGCGGCAGGGAGCGAAAAAAATGATCGGCTTTTTTTGCTTGTTCGCTCGTACCTTGCTTGATCCAACCGACAACCCCACTCCGGCTTTTCACCAGATACCATTTGATGCCGCCCGCGCCCTGGGTTTCGGCAATCGGTGTGACAGTCTCCCCGGTGGCCAATGTGCCGATCGGCAGAGCGTTGTCGTCCGCCGACCCGTAAATGTGAATCGCTGGGCCCTGCGCCGATGCTTGCAAGTCAGCTTCGCCAGCGCCCGATGTGCCCGAGAGCGTCAGCACCGCGGCTACGAACAGCGCAGCAGCAAGCGTTATCGAGGAGGTAGCAGGACAGTTAAGTCGCCAGAGAGAATTTTTCGAGCTTGCGGTAAAGCGTGCGCGTGGAGATGCCGAGCGCTTCCGCG
>CAVSLX010000010.1:0-187430 GCA_963728735.1 uncultured Actinomycetes bacterium
CGAGCTGCGTCCGCGACTGACTCCCAGTCCCATGCGTCCGCACGGGGACGCTGTCGTTCGCCGACACTCGAACGGCGCCCTGCGGGTTGGATTACACGATCTCGCCGGCCGTCGCGTGCGGCGGCTCCGTGACCGAGAGCTCGCTCCTGCGGGAAAGCACCAGATCCAGATCCTGCCGATCGACGACCAGGGCCGGCGCCTGGCTCCCGGCGTTTATTTCTACCGCGTCGAGGCCGCGGGGGAGACGCACACCGGGAGGTTCGTGATCTTGCAGTAACCGGCAGCGGCGATAAGGGCAGACCGCGGCGAGATTCGCGGTATTCTGCGGCCATGTTCGATCGCATGAAGCCGCATCTCGACGCGGAGCTGGCCGAGATCCGCGAGGCCGGCCTCTACAAGGGGGAGCGGGTGCTCGCCTCCCCAGGGCGCCGAGGTCACGCTCGCCGACGGGCGCAGGTGGTCGTGATCTGCGCGAACAACTACCTGGGGCTGTCGAGCCATCCGCGCGTGATCGCCGCCGCGCACGCGCTCGACGAGCGCGGCTACGGGCTCTCGTCGGTGCGGTTCATCTGCGGCACGCAGGACCTCCACAAGACAGCTCGAGCGCGAAGATCGCGGAGTTCCTCGGCACCGAGGACGCGATCCTCTACGCCTCCTGCTTCGACGCCAACGGCGGCGTGTTCGAGACGCTGCTGGGCGAGCAGGACGCGATCATCTCCGACGCGCTGAACCACGCGTCGATCATCGACGGCATCCGGCTCTGCAAGGCGCGAGCGCTGGCGCTACGAGCACGGCGACATGGCGGACCTCGAGCGCTGCCTGAAGGAGGCCGAAGCCAAGGGCGCCGGCACGCGCCTGATCGCGACCGACGGCGTGTTCTCGATGGACGGCGACGTCGCCGAGCTCGAAGGGCGATCTGCGATCTCGCCGACCGCTACGGCGCGCTCGTGATGGTGGACGACTGCCACGCGACCGGGTTCGTCGGCGCGACCGGGCGCGGCACGCCGAGCATTGCGGCGTCCTGGGGCGCGTCGACATCGTCACCTCGACGCTCGGCAAGGCGCTCGGCGGCGCGATCGGCGGCTTCACCAGCGGGCGCAAGGAGATCGTCGAGCTCCTGCGCCAGCGCTCGCGGCCCTACCTCTTCTCCAACACGCTGCCGCCCGCGGTGGTGGGCGCCGCGCATCGCGTGTTCGAGCTGCTCTCGCGACCACCGAGCTCCGCGACCGGCTCGAGGCGAACACGCGGTGCTTCCGCGACGGCGATGACCGCGCGCCGGCTTCGAGATCCGGCCCGGCGTCCATCCGATCGTGCCGATCATGCTCTGCGACGCGCGGCTCGCGCACGAGATGGCGCGGCGGCTGCTCGAGCGAGGGCATCTACGTGATCGGCTTCTCGTACCCGGTCGTGCCGAAGGGACAGGCGCGGATCCGCGTGCAGATCTCCGCGGCGCACGAGCCGCGCATCTCGAGCGCGCGCTCGAGGCGTTCGCCAAGGTGGGAGGCGAGCTGGGGGTGTTCAAGAGCGCGGCCCGCCGCGCCCCTAGCCGCCGAATCTGGCGCGGCCCCGCGGCCGCGGCGTGATACCCTGAACGGGCTCGGAATCGGGTGGCTTCGTACGCGCTTCCCGGTCGCTCCGCCGAACTCGTCGACTCCTCCGAGGGCCGCCATGAACGCCGTTTCCCCAGGGCGAATCTCCGTGACGCCTCCGGTGCACGGACCCCGCTGGCTGATGTCGTCGCTGGCGGCCATCCTCTTGCTGACTGCCCACGCCGCGCGGGTGCAGGGCGCCGCACTCTTCTCCGCCCCGATGAGCTACGAGGCCGGTCCCCGGCCCAGCGCCGTGGCGGCGGCCGACCTGAACGGCGACGGAATCCAGGACCTGGCGATCGCGAACCGCCGGCTTCCCGGATCTCAACTTCTTCGCCAGCACGGTCTCCGTGCTGCTCGGAACCCGCGACGGCGAGTTCGAGGCGCCGCGCCCGTTCACGACCCGCGCAGGCCTAACGTCCCTGGCCGTGGCGGACGTCGACGGCGATCGCCGGCTGGACCTGCTCGCGACCAGTTATTCCTCGAGCCAGATCTCCGTCCTGCTCGGCAACGGCGACGGGACGTTCCGGGCGACCGCGGACTACGGAACCAGCGCGGGAGCAGCGTGCGTGGCGGTCGCGGACCTCGACGCGGACGGCGCCCCGGACCTGGCGGTGGCGAACGACAACGCTCACTCGGTCTCGGTGTTGCTCGGAAACGGCGATGGCACCTTCGGCGCCAAGACCGACTTCACCGCCGGCGGCGGCGCGGCGTGGGTCGCCATCGGCGACCTGAACGCCGACGGTAGGCCCGACCTCGTCACCGCGAACCGCAACCCCCCGCCGGACCCGAATGGAACGCACGTGGGAGGGACCACATGTCGGTGCTGCTCGGCAACGGCGACGGGAGCTTCGCCCCGGATGTCGAGTATCCAACGGGTCCATCGCCGCGAGTCGTGGTGATCGGGGACCTGAACCGGGACGGGAAGCCCGATGTGGCGACCGTGAACCACGACCTCTTCGGAGCGGGAACCGTCTCCGTCCTGCTGGGAAACGGAGACGGGACACTCGGGGCCCGTACCGACTTCCCCTGCGGAGCCCGGCCCATCGCTCTGGCGATCGGCGACCTCGAGGGCGACGGCCATCTCGACCTGGCAACCGGCGCCGGCTTCCAAGCTTGGTCTCCATCCTTCACGGGAACGGGGACGGCAGCTTCGCCCCCGCGAGTACAGTGCCGCGGCAGCGCCCACCGCGCTGGCCTTCGCGGAGCTGAACGGCAACGGCAAGCTGGACCTGGCGGTCGCGGCAGGAATCTCGCACCGTGGAGGTGATCGCCGGAAGTGGAGACGGCACCCTGGTTGCCCCGCTCACCGTTGCGGTCGGCGCCCGGCCGGTGTTCGTGGCGCTCGGGGATCTCGACAGGGACGGCAAGCTCGACGCGGCGGTGGCCAACTCCTACTCCAGCTCCGTGTCCGTGCTGCGCGGCAACGGCAATGCAACCTTCGTTTCGCGGCGCGACTCGGCGCCGGCCACGCGCGTCGGGCTGGCGATCGGCCTGCTGAATCCGGACGAGAACCTCGATCTGGCGGTGGCGAACCATGCGTTCGATCCCGCCCTCGCCGTCCTCGCGGGATTCGGAACGGGAACTTCTCGTTCCCTCCGTGCTCTCGAGCGGCAACCTTCCGCGTGCGGTGGCGATCGCCGACCTGGACCAGGACGGGGATCAGGACCTGGCGGTCGCCAACGACTTCGCGAGCCGCGTTTCGGTGCTCCTGGGAAACGGCGACGGCGCTTCGCGGCGCGGCGCGAGTTCGTGACCGGCGGTGTCGTGTCGATCGCGGCGGGTGACCTGAACGCCGACGGCGTGCCCGACCTGGTCGCCGGGGGCCAAGGCGGTCCGTGCTGCTGGGCCTGGGCGGCGCGACGTTCGCCGCCCACACTCGCTACGGCGCTGACCCGACCTGGTCCGTGGCGATCGGCGACCTGAACGGCGATGGCCGCCCGGACCTGGCGATGGGTGGCGATGCCGGAGCGGGGGTGATGCTGGGGAACGGCGACGGAACGTTCGGGGCGCGCGTGACCTACGTGACCGGGGGGCCGACGCTCGCGGTCGCGATCGGTGACCTCGACGGGGATGGCCGTGCCGACCTCGCGGCGGTCAACTCCGGCCGCAACACCATCTCGGTGCTGCCCGGAAAGGGCGACGGCAGCTTCGGCGCGAAGCAGGAATACGGCGCCCACAACAGCCCCTACCATCTTGCCATCGGGGACCTCGACGGCGACGGGAAGCCCGATCTGGTCACCGCGAACTACTACCCGTTCGGGTCGGTGTCGGTGCTCCGGAACGCGCGGCCGGACCCACCGATCGCGATCGGCTTCGAGTCCGCCCTCGGAACGTGAATCCGAGGTCGCAGGCCCGCTGGGCCATCGGCACCCTCAGGGTGCTCCCGCCGTACCACGCCTCGCAAATCGAGGTGGGCTCGATCCGACTGAACGGCGCCGTTCCCGCCGCCGGCGTGATCGGCTCGCGTCATGGCAAGAGCGGCGAGCTGCGGGTGAAGTTCTCGTGGCCGCTCGTGACTCGGCGCTCGACTGTTCTCCGTCAGCTCGATCATCGTTCGAGCATCGCGGTGTGTACTTGACCCCCGGATTGCCAAGCTACATCCAGGTGAACGTTCCGGGCATCGAGCGCGATGACGAGCTGGTCCTCGTTACGGGTTCATCAGAAGGAGGAGCGGAAAGCGTGTGGAACGTCGTCCGCGACGGACTCGTCCTCGGGGTGGTCAACGTGCCGGCGCTCGACGGATGGGCGTGTCGGTACTCTGGGATCGGTGGCGTATAGGGACTGCCGCCGACGGAAGGCGTCCCCTCGCGGATCGATGCGTATGACCACGGCGTCTCTTCCCGCTTGGTATGTCGCGGCGAGCCTCAGCGAGAGCAGGAACGAAGCGGCTGCTCCCTGACCGGTACGCATCCTCGTTCTGCAAAGCGAAGGTCGCCGGTTCGAGCCGTGCAGCCCCACCATCTGACTCGCACAGGACCGGCCACCCCGGTAAGCAGATCCGGCATCTGCGAGATAGAACAGGGTGGTGACGGACCGTGCGGGCTTCGAAGCGTTCTACCGGATGCGGCTGGCAAGTGTGGTGCGAGCGTGCACGCTCGTGACGCTCGACGCGGGGGTCGCTGAAGAGATCGCCGCTGAGGCGTTCGCCCGGACGTGGGCCAAGTGGAGCCAAATAGTGGACGACGACCACGCGGGAGGCTACGTGTACACGACCGCCATGCGCATGTGCGCGAAGCGCGGTGCTCGTCGTGGCCGCGAGTGGCTCGAGCTCCGTGACCGATCCGTGACTGACGAGACGGCGGCCGTGGTCCAGCGCGAGACGCTCTTCCGAGCGCTCGCGCTGATCCCCTTGCGGCAGCGGCAGGCCGTGGTCCTGCGGGATTGGGCAGGGTATCCGACGGATGAGGTGGCGCGCATGCTCGGCATCGAGGAACCCACCGTGCGCGTTCACCTCGCGCGCGGCAGAGCGGCTTTGCGCGAAGCGTTGAGCGTCGAGGAGCTGAACGGATGACCGAACCCGACGTCCGTGACGGCCGGCTCGGCGACCTCCTGGAGGGGGCCGTCCGCGACGTGGTTCCCGAGGGCGATGTGCGCCGGGTTCTCCGCCGCGGAGCTCTTCGACGCGCCCTCCCGATCGCCGCCGCGGTCGTGACCGCCGTCGCCTTCGTCGCGGTCGCCCTCTCGGCCGCCACGATCGTTGGCGACCGTCGACAGGACGACCGACCACTCGGTGAGAACGTCGAGCGATACGCCGTGTTCGAGCGGACCGCCGAGGTCGGCGGCATCTCGATCACGAGCCCTTCCGACTGGTACATGATCGATCAGGGATTCGGTGGCGCGCGCAGCGAGGACGAATTGGCCCCGGGCACAGCACTCCCGATCGCGCAGCTCACCAACTTCGACCCCGGGCTGGACGAGCCGGTGTGCGGCAACGAGGTGCCGGCGACCGGGGCGGTACTCAGCATCCAGCTCGAGCTTGTGGAAGGGGACGCGGGCGGACGCGACGCAACCTGGCCGAAGCCACTCTCGGAGGTCCGGTCATCGGCATGCGGACCGGGACGCATCGCGCGATTCTCCGCCTCGAGCGAGAGCACGTGGCCGCCGTTCCTCCTCTGGGTCGCTTTCGGTGACGACGTCTCCGAGGGGGATCGCGCCACGCTGCTCGAGGCGGTGGACTCGCTGATCGTCTCCGACCGCGAGAACCCCCTCTTCGGCGCGGAGCCCGCGTACGTCTTGACAGGCGGGACGAACGGCTCTGACGAGCCGTGGCTCCTGGAGGTCCGACCCACGGACGTCAATGCCGAGGTTGAGCTGCTCACCGGGGATGGCGCTTCAGGCGTCGGGGACTTCACTGTTCCCTCCACACCTATCGAGGGAACGCGCTTCGGAGCGGTGACGAAGGAAGCACGCGGCGTCGAATTCCGCCCTCGCTCCGGTGATCCGGCGATCAGCGCAACGCTCGTGCGGCCACCGCCGTCCCTCGAGCTGGATGCCGACATCTTCTTCTTCGCCGACCTCCTGCCAGGGGAACTTCCGGCAGGGGACGTCGTGGCGGTTGGCGTCGGCGACGATGGCGTCCCGAGACCGAGCCCCTTCGACGCGCTCGTCCGAGAGGAAGGCGTACTGGTCATCAACCTCCAGCGTCCCGAGGATGGCCGCTCGGATCCCCCGGGCCGTCGCAACGCTCGGTGATGCGACGCTTGCAACGTGTCTGACCGCAGCGGCGCAACTCGACGGTGACGAGACCGCTGAGGAGGCCGCATGACCGCGGGAGGCGCTCGCCGGAGGATTCACCGTGCCCAAGGGCACTCCGGTGCTCTTCGTTGGCGACTTCGACCAACTGGATGCGTGGTTCGCTCCGACCGGTGGCGGCAACGAGTACGGGCCGTCGCTGGTCCCGGACGTCGGCGGATCGCCTCCACTCTGGGTTGACGCCCTCGTCGACGGGGAAGAGGCCCTCTTCAGGCTCGATTACGTGAGCACCCCCGCGACGCAGCGCCTCTCCGATGCCCTGTCCCCGGTGCTGATCGTCGAGTGCGACGGGACCGCGACTCGGGTCTCGACACCGCTCGTCGCCGCTCGGGCCGACGGCGTTGCGGTTGAGGCGAGTGGAGACGGTGCCGTCGCGGTCGAACTCCGCCCTTGGGGACTGGGGTCGGGTGAGAGTTGGACCGTTCCACTGAACGGGGAGAGGTACTACGGTCGATATGGGGTAGCTCTGAGATCGTCGCTCGATGCGTCGCGCAGACGTCGTCTGAAGCGACGCGCGCATTGCGGAGCGGCGAGGCATTCGTTCGCACGGCCGATCCGACCGGCACCTTTGCCGAGTACTTCCTGTGGTGCCCGACGGAAGAGTGGGTACCGATCGAACTCGATGAACCTCCGACCACCAAGATCAGTGAGGAACGCTTGCGAGGCGCGATCGAGGGACTGGAGGGCACAGACCTTCTCGAGCGGGCGGGGTATCCAGCGGACGAGCATGATGTCGTCTGGACGGTCAGACGGGACTCCATCGGCGTGGCCGCCTACATACACGCGTCGACGATGCACGGCTACGCGTGCCGGGGATCCGGACTCGGCGGTGCTTGACTACCGCTCGAAAGTGCCGGATAAGGTCGGTGAAACGCTCGACCACGATGCCGCGCTCCAGCTCGACCCAGCGGTGGACGCGAATCTCCTCGGGCTCACGGTTTGTGAGGTTCCAGCTGAATCTCCCAGGTCTTGACGTGTTTGCACACCCTGGCATGCTTGCGCGGTGCGGATACCGCTGAAGATCGCAGCATGGATCGGGGTGGGCATCGCGGTATGGGTCATCGCCGCGTGGTCGATCCAGTTCGGCGTGGTCGGGATCATGCTCGGGGCGTTCATCATCGCCCGAGGCCTGCGCCGCGGTCGGAACCTTCCCAGCGCCTCTCTCCCTGGACTGCCTCGTCGTGGTCCCGAGGCTCCCCCGTGAACGTCGAACTCGCTGCGGGCGTCGTGCTCATCGTCGCGCCGCTGTGGTTCAACGCCAACTTCGCCCTGCTCGGCAAGCGCTTCGACTACCCGAACATCCTGCGCCGACCCACGGCCGAGATCCTCGAACGCTTCCGGGCCGGTGGTTCGTCGCTGATCCTCGTGTGGTGGACGTTCATGTTGTCCGGGCTTCTGCTGATCGCCGCGGCGGTGCTCCTCGGACAGGTGCTGGGGTATTCAGGCGTCGTTCCGCTGGCCGTGACCGCCGGGGTCCTCGCCGGCCTCGTGCAGATGCTCGGACTCCTGCGCTGGGTCTACCTCGTTCCCGGTCTCGCCCGCGACCACGCGAACCCGGCGCTGAGCGACGAGGAGCGAGAAGCGCACGACGCCGTGTTCCGCGCCCTGCATCAGTACCTGGGGGTCGGGATCGGCGAGCACCTCGGATACTTGTTCACCGGCATCTGGTCGGTGCTCACCGGCGTCGGGGTCATCCAAGGAACGGCGCTCCCCACCTGGCTCGGGTGGCCCGGCATCGTCATCGGTGTTGGCGTGGTCATCGGATCCGCGGAGTTCCTCGGTCCGAACGAGGAGCGGGGATGGGCGCTGGCCGGTGCTGCGATCCCGGTTCTCTACATCGCGTGGTCGGTCTGGCTGCTCGCGATGGGTATCGCGTTGATCGCCTGATCCGCTCCTCTTGTGCTTCCTCATCCAGGATGAGAGGTTCTGAGCCCCGGCTGGAGAGGTGAGAAGGATGCTGGATCGGCGACCCATCACGTTCGTGCGTACCCTTTCGGTCATCGGAGGGTTGGCCGCTCTCATATCGCCGCTCGTGGCCCAGGCCGCAGTGCCAGGGTCGAGACTCTGGACGGAGAAGACGGCCGCCTACGCGAGCTGGTCGTCGGTGGTTGTGGGTCCGGACGGGTCAACCGTTTTCGTGACCGGCTGGATGGGTGCTGGGTATCGAACTGAAGCCCATGACAGTGCCACCGGCGACGTGATGTGGTCGAAGGAGCTCGCGGGTGGAAACTCGGACGGTGGCGGCAGGCTGGTCGTCAGCCCGGACGGCACCAAGGTCTTCGTCGCCGGGCTGTCGACGGGTGCAACGACAGACTGGGATTTCGGCACGATCGCCTACGACGCATCGGACGGCACCAAGCTGTGGTTCAAGCGTTTCGATGGCGCCGGTGGACCGGACCAGCCGAGCGCAGCCGCCATCAGCCCCGACGGCTCCACGGTTGTCGTCACGGGAAGCGTCGCGACGGGCCCCGATCCCGATCATTCCGACTACTACACCGACTACGGAACCGTGGCCTACGACGCCACGACCGGCTCGAAGCTATGGGCAAGGATCTACAACCCTGTCGGTGACATCAGCGGACACGCAAGCGATGTGGTCATCACGGCTGACGGCAAGGCGATCGTCACGGGGACGACGACCCGGTCGACGACCTCTGGTGCCAACCTCGACGCCGTCACGATCGCCTACGACCTTGCGACGGGACAAAAGCAGTGGCTGACCGGCTACGGCGGATCCGAATTCGATGTCGCTTACGCGCTGGCCCTCAGCCCAGACGACAGGTCAGCGTACGTGGCCGGCTACCGGTTCTCAAGCGACACGAACTCTGACTTCGCAACGTGGGCGCTTCGAACCTCGACAGGCACTCGGCGCTGGCTCTCGATCAAGGACGGACCGGCGAGCGGCTACGACGATGCGAGAGATGTCGTGGTGGCCCCCAACGGCACGGTCTTCGTGACGGGCAACAGCTCAGGCGGAGCGGCAGATGACTTCCTCACCATCGCCTATGAGCCCACGGCCGGGGTGAGGCTGTGGTCGAGGCGCTACAACGGGCCCGCCAACGGAGCGGATGATCCGTTTGCGATCACGCTGAGCGCCGACGGCACTGCCGTGTATGTCACGGGTAGCAGCCGAGACACGACGGGCTTCGGTGACTGGGCCACGATCTCCTATGACGCGGCATCGGGGGCCGATCGATGGGCGAAGCGCTTCAATGGCGCTGCGAACGTCCATGATCGGCCATCGTCGATCGCGGCGAGCCCAGATGGAGCCGCTGTCTTCGTCGCTGGAAACATGAACATCCCCGATGATGGCCGCGGTTTGACGATCGCCTACGCGGCGTAGGCTGGCCGGCGAGAAAGGTCGGATCACGTCTTGCACACGAGCTCGAGCGAGCCGGTGCCTCTCGACCGCTTCGAGAAGCGACCCGCACGGGAAGTCGATCTCGACGACGTGGTCCGCATCATGGAGGCAGCGGACCGGGCGCTCGGCATCCTGCCCGAACCGGTCCGGGAGGACCTGATCTGGACGTGGCACCTGCCAACGACCGACCTGGGGCGCGACACGAGGGTCGTTCGGGACGATGGCGTTGTCGTCGCCTACGGGGAGGCCTTCTGGAAGCATCCAGCTGAGGGCGGGCCGATGATCCTCACCGTCCGCGCTCACCCGGAGTACACGGCTCTTGGCATCGAATCCTGGTTGTTCGCATGGGGCGAGGCGCTCGCAAACGAACGCGGGGCCGAAGGGGTCCGTTCCGACGTCGCCGATCGCGACGGGCCGCGCCAGGATCTCCTCCGTGCACGCGGATACCTCCACGTCCGTTCCGGCTTCACGATGCGGAAGCGCCTCGAGGCCGACGAGCAGCCCGGGCAACAACCCGCTGGCGTGACGATCCGAAGGTACGAGGAGACCGACGAGCGTGCATTGTTCGAGGTGAACGAAGCGGCGTTCGCCGAACACTGGGGCTTCCGCCCGACATCCTTGGCGAGTTTCAACGAGGAGCTGCACGGGGAGGATTGGGACCCGTCTCTGGTCTTCGTCGCAACCGCGGCCGATGTGATGGTCGGCTACGTCGTGCCGTTCCTCTTCGAGATGAGCGGGTACGTCGCCATGCTCGGCGTGTTGAGGGAGTGGCGTGGTCGCGGCATCGCGAAGGCGCTCCTTCGACGCGCTTTCATCGAACTCGCGGGCCGAGGGATGGGCGAGGTTCGACTGCACGTGGACTCGCAGAACGCGCACGGTGCTGTCGCCTTGTACGAACGCGTGGGCATGAGCGTCTTCAAGGGGTACGACACCTTCGACCTCGGCACCCCCGAGGCGGTGGACCGGCCAAGATGAAGGCGATCTGGGGTGGCGGCGGTGGGCTCGCCCCACCGGGACGAGCCCACCGCTGAACATCTCCGCCGACTCAGCCGGTCGGCCCGAAGTAGTGCCTGCTTTCGTAACGTGCGATCTTCTTGCCCATCACGGCCCCCTGCACGTCCGCGGTGCGGAAGTGGATCCCACCCCAGACACGGGCGTCGATGATCTCCTTGAGCGCCTCCGACAGGCGGTCGAAGCTGCGGTTCGTACAGGGTGCGGGTGCGCACTTGTTGCTGACCGCCGTGAACGGGACCTTGTCGGTGCCGAAGAAGTCCCGCAGGGCATGCACCGTCGCTCCACTGATGCACGTGTGGCCGGCCGGGTGGTCCGGGAAGCCCGGCGTGACCAGTGGTGCACCGGAGACAGCAACGGTCGGGTCGAACAGCGGAACCCATGTGGGGTCGGCCTCGGTCGCGGCATTGCCGTCGCCCGCTGCTTCGCGGATCGCGGTGATCGGCCTCCAGAAGCTGTGGTAGGCCTTGTCGTTCCAGCACCCGATCGAGCCATCGGCCGCAGCCAGGTTGGTCATCGCGAGCAGACGGGCGCTGTCAACGATGTCGAGTTCGTGGCTGAGCGCCAGCGAGCGGTAGACACGGTTCCAGATCGCCGGCCCGCTGTCCTGCCAGAAGATCGCCGCCGCCGTTTGATCCGCGGTTCGCTTCGTGCTCGTGAGCGAACCGACCGTCTTCACCTCGTTGAAGTCCTCCGCGTAGGCTTCGCTCGAAAGCGGGTTCGGACCGTCGGTCCGAAGCATCTCTACGTTCGGGACGAGGAACGGCCGCACGAATCCCACCCAGGGGGCGGGGTCACGAGCGATGGTTCCGGCCGGACCCTGCGGTGGCCCGAGCCGCCAGTCCCCGGGATCGGTTCCCTCCACGAACGTGAACGTCCCGCCACGGCCGTCGTTCAGCCTGGCCGTGAGCATCGCGGCCGCCGCCGCCTCGCCGATCGCGATCCCGTTCGTCTTCGGGGTGCCGTCGTCCACCGTCGCGAGCGTCGTGTCGTAGGCGAGCTGCAGGGTCGACAGCTGCGTCGTCGGGACCACCCCTAGCAGCGGGGGCGTGCGGTCGGGGAACCCCACGAGCACGCGGAAGGCGGCGGTGGCGGCCGCTGCCTCCTTCGAGTCGCCCTCACTTGCCTGCGGCGCCACCAGATACGGCTGATGACCCCCGTCGATCGCGTTGACCGCGTCGTACACCGCGCCCTGCACCATCGCCAAGCTGATCGCGGCGGCGTGCGGGGGTTGAAGGGCGGTCGACATGATCGCGGTCGAGGCGATCCCGTTCCATTGGATCGCCGTGTTCTCCATCGACTGCGCTCGCAACGGTACGGCTCGTCCGGCCACCGCAAAAAGCAAGGCGGTGACGAGCAATGCGATCGCGCACCGCGTCGCGACGGTCGTCGACGCGCTCCGCTGCATGTGGTTCAGCGTCATGATTCCTCCTCTCGTGTCGTTATCAGCGCTGACCTGGCGACCGTAGGAAGCGGCGTCTCACGTGGCTACGGTGGTAGCGGGCGGGTGTGCGGGAGGCTGACCCCCGCTCCGTGCTGGGGTCAGCCACTTGACGTCGCGGCCTTCGATGGCGGAGAACTTCCGGTAGCGGGGGTGTGGTGTGGAGACTTCGCAGGCCGACATGCGTCGGCAGCTCGACGGATTGCGTTCCGAGATCGCGGATCTGCGCGCATGTCGGACGCGGCTGGTTCTGGCCGACGACGCCGAGCGCCGCAGCTTGGAGCGCGCGTTGCACGACGGCGTGCAACAAGCGCTGGTTGGGCTCGCTGCCGGCGTGGAGCTCGCTGCCAGAGCTGTGGATACGGATCCCGCTGCGGCCAAGGAGCTGCTCGCTGAGGTCGGCCGAGATGTGCTGCGCACGTTGGAGGACGCGCGAGAGCTCGCGCACCAGATCTACCCGCCGCTGCTCGAGGCGGGAGGTTTGATCGCGGCGCTGCGCTCGGCTGCCGCGAGCATCGGCGTACCGATCCGCATCGGCGTGACGCCGAATACGGACCTTCCGCCGCCGATCGCGGGCATCGTGTACTTCTGCTGTCTCGACCTGCTGGAGCATGCAGACGCCGGGACGCCCGTGACGATCACGGTTCGTAGCGAGGGGAACGAGCTGACCTTCGAGGTCACCGCGGCCCGCGAGCTGGGCGCGGGAAACCCCTCATTGCGCGATCGCGTCGAAGCGCTGGGCGGTCGGCTGATCCGCAGCTCAGGGCCGGATCACGGAGCCCGAGTGCTCGGCTCGCTCCCTCTCCCCGGATGAAGTTAGTCACCTTCGGCCAGGTAGAGGACCACGGCCGCCACGCGCTTGTGGATCGATGGCTCCCAGGTCAGTCCCAGCTTGAGGAAGATCGAGTGGATCACCTTCTCGACCGAGCTCTCGGTGAGGTAGAGCGTCTCTCCGATCGCCGCGTTGGTCTTGCCGGCAGCCATCTCACGCAGCACGTCGTGCTCGCGCGAGGTCAATCCGCTGAGCGGCGACTCCTCGCCTCGCGCGTTCTCGGCCACCAGCGCCTCGACGACCTTCGGGTCGATCACCGAGCCGCCATCGGCGACGGTGTGGATCGCCGCCACCAGTTGTTCCAGGTCCTGGATGCGCTCCTTCAACAAGTAGGAGCGTTTCGCGCTCCCACTCTCCAGGAGCGACAGCGCGTAGCTCGGGGTCGCGTATTGACTCAGCACGACGACCCCGATGTCGGGATGGGTCGAGCGCAGTCGACCGGCGGCCTGGATCCCCTCGTCGCTGTTCCCGGGAGGCATGCGGATGTCGGTGACGACCACGTCCGGATGCTCCGCCTCGACGGCCGCGAGCAGAGAATCGAGATCGCCACAGACCGCTGCAACCTCGAGATCGGGTCGTGTCTCCAGCAGCCCCGTATACCTTCGCGGACGAGGTAATGATCCTCCGCGAGCACGAGCCGGATCGGCACGCCGAGAGGATACGCCTATGCCGGTCGTGCTGATCGTCGATGACGACGAGAGGAATCGGAAGCTCGCGCGAGACGTCCTTCGTGACGCCGGGTTCGAGACACTGGAGGCTCCCACCGGTGCCAAAGCGATCACGCTCGCAAGCGATCACGTTCCGGACGTGATCCTGATGGATCTCCGGCTTCCGGACATGGGCGGCGCCGAGGTCGTGCGGAGGCTCCGTGACGACGAGCGCATATCCCGGATACCGATCGTCGCCACGAGCGCGTCGCCGTTGCAGGGGAGCGACGACTGGCTCGCGGAAGCCGGCTTTGCCGGTTTCCTCGACAAGCCGATCCATGTCGGCACGTTCCCCGACGAGGTGAAGCGTTTCTGCGCCGAGTGACGAAGGACGATCGTCGTCACTGCACCCTGCTAGCACCCCCAAGAGGTGAGGCCGGCAGGGTGGGCACGGGCATCTGACCTTCCTACCGTCTGCCTCTGGACGGATCAGCGCGGTGGTGTGAACATCGTCGGCACCGACAGCCCGCGCGAGCTGAGCGGAAGGGAGACTCACATGAGGAGGCTCTCGATCAGCGGAGCACTCGGGGTCTTGGTCCTCGTTCTCGCCGCCTGCGGCGGTTCGAGCGCGATGACTTTGAGCGAGCAGACGTCCCTCCAGCGGAAGGCAGACTTCTGGGAGATCGACCAGATCGAGAAGGACTTCCACGAGGCCACGACGACGAAGAACATCGATCTGATGATCAGCCTCTGGACGCCGACAGCGACCCTGAGCGTAGGCCCGGCGACCGCTACGGGAACAGAGGAGATCCGGAAGTTCTGGCTCGAGAAGTCCGACGCGTTCGATCCCACGAATCACTGGATCTCGGATCACCCCGCGTACAAGGTCGAGATCACGGTGGCCGGCGACCGGGGCACGCTGCACTTCGAGTGCCATTACGTCGATTTCGAAACCGCAAAGGTCCACCTGACCACGGTGGCGGATCTGGACGTTGCGCGGATCGACGGACGCTGGCTGATCACGAACATGGTCGCCGGATCGACCGGCCTGACCCCCTGAGCCCTTGTCGGACGCCCATGCACCGAAGCGACGGCCTGCCGGCGTCGTCGAGACGCGACGACCGCTGAGCCGCGGCTACGATCCGCTGGTCCGAGCCGTTGCCGCCTTGCCGGTCAGGGTCCACACCAAGCTGCTCATCGCGTTCGTGGGCACCGCCGTGCTGCTCGTCGCGGTCGGCCTGCTCGGACAACTCGTGCTCGGGCAGTCGAACGACAGGGTGAGCAGCCTCGGGGCGTTGCAGCGGCGAGCCTTCGCCTACGGTCAGCTCCAGCGCGACGCGTCCCACGTTCGTGCGCTCCTCGCCGAGAACGTGGCGGACGACATCTACGAGATCTGGACGGAGGTATTCCCGAAGGGACGTGGAGAGATCGTCGTCGCCTTGGACCAGGCAGCGAGGAACGCCGTCAAGCGGCTCGGGGCCGCCCCTGCCGTCGATCAACTCGGGTTCACGCCTCCAGTGGAAGACGAGGTCATGCTCGACCTGATCCGCGCGAAGGCCGGTCAGCTGTCAAACCTGATGGGGGCGATCATCGACTTCGACCACCGTCCTGAGGCCGACGATCGCTGGGCCAACCTCCGTGGCAGGGCTGAACAGCTCGCGGGCGACCTCTACCAGAGCGCTGCCGAGCTCGCCAATCGGACGATCGCGACGATCGACGACCTGATCGCCCGGAACGCGAGCTCGTACGAGCGTTCGCGGAACCTCTTCATCGGGGTTGCGGCGGCGGCGCTCGTCCTCGCGCTGCTGCTGGGGTTCGTGCTTTCGTGGTCGCTCACCAGACCGATCCAGCGGATCGACGCTCGACTGGCCGCGATCTCGTCGGGCGACTTCTCCGGGCACGTCGACGTCGGGAACCGAGACGAGCTGGGCGCGCTGGCCACCAACGTCAACCGGATGAACGACGAGCTCAGGCGTCTCTACTCGGAGTACGAGGCGGCCAGCCGACACAAGTCGGAGTTCCTTGCCAACATGTCGCACGAGCTCCGCACACCGCTGAACGCGATCATCGGCTTCTCACAGGTCCTGCGCGACGGGATGTTCGGCGAGGTGAACGAGAAGCAGTCGGAGTACCTCGACGACATCATCACCTCGGGGAACCATCTCCTCTCGCTGATCAACGATGTCCTCGATCTGTCCAAGGTCGAGGCGGGGCAGGTCGAGCTCGAGATGGCGCCGTTCTCGTTGCAGGACGCGCTCGAGCGGGGCCTCGTCGTGGTGCGGGAGCGAGCGAGCGGCGAAGGGGTCAACGTTACGCTTGCGGCGGATGCGGACGCCAACATGGTCGAGGGAGATGAGCGCCGGATACAGCAGGTGATCTTCAACCTGCTCTCGAACGCCGTGAAGTTCACGCCCTCCGGCGGCGACGTCGATGTGACGACCGCGCGGGTCAACGGCGAGGTATGGATCTCGGTCACCGACACCGGTCCGGGCATCGCCCCCGAGGATCACGAGCGGTTGTTCGACGAGTTCCAGCAGGCCGACGCGGGGATCGAGCAGCGGGAGGGGACCGGCCTCGGGCTCTCGCTCTCGAAGCGACTCGTCGAGCTGCACGGTGGCCACATCTGGGTCGAGAGCGAGCTCGGGAAGGGCAGCACGTTCACCTTCACCCTGCCCGCTGAGCCGGTCCGATGACGGGCGAACGGATCCTCGTCGTCGAGGACAACGAGATGAATATGAAGCTGTTCCGCGACGTTCTGGTCGCGACCGGCTATCGCGCGCTCGGGGCGACCTCGGGTGGGGAGGCGATCGACCTGGCGGCCGAGCACGCCCCTGATCTCGTTCTCATGGACATCCAACTTCCCGACGTCGACGGCATCGAAGCGCTTCGCCGGTTGCGTGCGGACGAGCGCACCGCGACCATCCCCGTGCTGGCCGTCACCGCGCAGGCGATGCGGGGAGACCGAGATCGGTTCCTGGCGGCAGGTTTCGACGGGTATGTGTCGAAGCCGGTGGACGTGGGCGAGCTCCTCGACACCGTTCGGCAGCATTGCGATACGCGCGCCCGATGAGACGCCACCAGGATCTTCTGGTCACGATGGGTCGCCTTCACCCTCGATCCTCGTCTCCTCGAGGTCGAACTCTCGCTCGAGCCGATGCATGACGTCGCTGCTGATGTGTCCATCGTTCCGCATCTGCACGATGACTGCCCGCTGGGCGTCGATGAGCTCGCGCACGAGTCGGTCGCTCGCCTGCGAGTGACCTTCGTACTTCTCGTTCGTTGATCCGTTCGCCAGGGTCTCGAAGCGAGCGCGCTGGAACGCGTACTGCGTGCGGAAGCGATCGATCTTCCCTCGCGGGATCCAGTCCTCGTCTTCGAGCTCGTCCAGGCGAGCGAGCGCCGCCTCGGCCGCATGGAGACGGGCCATGATCTCCTCGTGCTCCTCCGCGCCGTCGTCGCGCAGCTCGAATGCCCGGATCAGGGCGGGCAAGGTCAGGCCCTGCACGACGATCGTGAAGAGCACGACGACATACGCGAGGAAGATGAGCAGCGAGCGCTGCGGGAACGGTTCCCCGGCATCCGTCGCCAACGGCAGCGAGAGCGCCGCCGCGAGGGTCACGGCACCTCGCATCCCCGACCATGCGCCGACCACCCGCGAACGGGCACTCGCTCTTCGCGCCGCCTGGCTCGGCCGACGGTCGAGCGCGCGGACGACATATGGTGCCGTGAACAGCCAGGCGAACCGTGCGCCGACGACCGTCGCGATGACCGCGCTGCCCGCCGCGAAGACCACCCACATCTGAAGATCGGCGAGATCCTCGACGACGCCACGGAGCTGGAAGCCGATCAGTACGAAGACCACGGCGTTCACGAAATAGATCCCGAACTCCCAGACCGCGAAGCCGCTGACGCGTGTCGTCGCCGACGCGATGTGCGGGCCTCGCCATCCGATGAACAGACCCGCGGTCACCGTCGCCAGCACGCCGGAAACGCCGATCTGCTCGGCGGTGAGGTAGGCGGCGTAACCGGTCAGCAACGAGATCGTGATCTCGACGGGCGGATCCTCGATCCGGCTCCGGACCTCGCTGATCACCCAGCCGACCGCGAGCCCGATCGCGATCCCTCCCACGACGGCGAGGACGAAGTCAGCCGCCGCGCCGAGCAGCGAGAAGCTCTCACCGAGCGCCGCCGAGACCGCGACACGGAGCAGGATCAACGCCGAGCTGTCGTTCACGAGCGACTCGCCCTCGATGACGGCGACGAGTCGCCTCGGCGCACCGAGGCGACGGAAGATCGTCGTCGCGGCGACCGGATCGGTCGGGGACACGATCGCGCCCAACGCGAACGCCGCCGCCCAGGGCAAGCCGTCGACCATCGAATGGGCGACAACGGCGACGGCCGCCGTGGTGAACAGCACCAGGGGGAACGCCAGCAGCGTGATCGCCCTGGCGTCTTCCCGCAGCTCTCGATGGTTCGCGGTGAACGCAGCCGCGTAGAGCAGGGGCGGAAGGAAGAGGACGAGCACGAGATCCGGGTCGAGCTCGAGCTGCGGGATGCCGGGGATGAACGCCAGCGGCAGCCCTCCGAGGACCAGCACGATCGGATACGGAACGTTGATCGCGCGCGCGAGGAGGCTGAGCGCCGGAACGATCACGAGGATCCCGATCAGCAGCCAGGACGAGTCGTGCATCGCCCAGAAGATGCCACATCGGTGGATGGAACGGATCGGTCCCAGGCACGGTCTAGGTCACGTCATGCGCGGAGTCACCGTCGCGGTGTCATTCGTCCTGCTGCCCATCGCCGCATGTTCGGGCGCCCAGGAGGGCCCCGTGGGGTCCTCCTCCGCCGACCCATCGGCGTCATCAGGCAACACCGGCGTCGCGATGATCCCTGCGCCGGCGTCCTTCGTCGCCTCCTGCCATGAGGAAACGCCCCATGCGTGCCCCTCACGACTCCCCGACGTCGAGGGACGCTACACGTCACGCTCGTTCGATCTCGAAGGCCCCTATTCGGGCCTCGACGTTTCCGTGAGCGCCCCGTATCCAGGCTTCGTCAGCAGGAACGCCCCGCCCCGGTTCGTCCATCTCGTCATCAAGGAGGGGCAACTCGCACACGCCTTCTCGTTCGCGTTCCCCGACGGAAGTGCGGATCCGTCTCCTGCCGGCGTCACGAACGTCCCCGTGGATATGGGGACCTACACCTGGGGCGGCCACGCCGGGGCGCTGTACCTCGCGCCGGAGTTCCCCGAGGGAGGGATCGATGGTGGTCACCTGGTGTTCGCGTGGAACGAGGGTGACGTGGAAGTCGCGGTCTCGCTCCATGCGTGGCGCCCGCTCGAGCAGGCGGTCGCGACCCTCAAGGCTGTCGTGAGCTCCATCGCGCCCTGATCCGTGTTGTCCGCGCACGTCCTCTACCTCTTCCGCGGTCATCGGCGACCCTCTAGGGTGGCCGGGGGCACGATCGGCACTCGATCGAAGGGGGACGTGATGGGAGAGGCGACGGTATCGACCCAACCCGACACGATCGTCATGATCCACGGCCTGTGGATGACGCCTCGGAGTTGGGAGCACTGGGCGGATCGATACGAGGCTCAGGGCTACAAGGTGCACGTGCCCGCGTGGCCCGGTTTCGAGGTCGAGGTCGAGGGACTGAACGCCGACCCCTCGCCGATGAACGACCTCGGCGCCGAGACCGTCATCGACGCATACGAGGCGTTCATCCGCGAGCTGCCATCCACACCGATCATCATGGGCCACTCGCTGGGCGGCGCGATCACGCAGGTGCTCCTGAATCGCGGTCTCGGCTGCGTCGGCGTCGGCGTGTCCTCGGCTACCGTCAAGGGCGTGCGCGACCTGCCGTTCTCCACGTTGAAGGCGGCCGGGCGGGCGCTCAACCCGCTGAAGCGCGGGCAAGCCCGTGCCCCTGACCGCGAAGGAGTTCCACTACGCATTCGCGAACACGATGAGCGAGGAGGAGTCCAGGCCCATCTACGAGCGATACGCCGTGCCGGCGGCCTCGGGGGTGCTCGCCGACATCGCGCTCGCCAACCTGCACCGCAACCCGCCGACGGAGATCGACTTCGCGAAGGAAGGCCGGATCCCGTTGCTGTTCATCGGCTTCGGCGAAGACCACGTCGTGCCGCCGAAGGCGACGCGCCACAACGAGCGGAAGTACGACGACTCGGTCTCGATCACGGAGTACAAGGAGTTCGAGGGCCGCCCGCACTTCCCGGGAGCACCCGGCTGGGAAGAGGTCGCCGACTTCGCGATCGACTGGGCGGAGCGCCACGCGGGCCTGACGGTCCGCGATCACGCCGCCGCGGGAGATCGGGCGCCGTCGGAGGGCTGACGCTCGAGGGTCCGGCGAGCTCCCACCGGCGGTTCGTTGCCGCCACGGTGTTACGCGGTCGTAGTGGCCGGCAGCGCACCGCGCTGTGTCTCGTGGCGATCGCGCAGGCGAGCGAGCAGTCGAGCGATCGGCGCGATGCCGAGCGCCAGCAGCGCGGGAACCGCCAGCGATCGTTCGAAGAGGTGGGTATCGAAGCCTCGGAGGCTCGGCGCGGTGAACGGATCGAAGAAGATGGCGATCAGCATCGGCAGCGTTCCGGTCATGGTCGATGCAACGGCGATGAACACGCCCGCTCGGCCGACGCTGCGGATGTCCCAGAGCGCGGCGAAGGAGACGATGGCGATGAGCGCCCCGAGATCGCTCGGGTCACTCCCTCCGATCGAGACGTTCGAGCCCCAGAGCGCGACGCCCACCGCCGTGACCAGGAGGGCGCACATCCGGGTTCCCCACGGAAGGGTCGAGGAGCGTCGCGGCGTCCGCCAGGCGACCACCGCTCCCGGCAGGAGCAGGAGAGCGAGGTCGACCGTGGCCACGAGCCACTCGCCGGCCCACTGCACGTCTTCGCTGCCCATGAGCAGCCGCGGCTCGACATGACCGTGGAGCTCGGGCACGAAGAGGAACGCCGCGGCCGGCAGCCACCACCAGCGGCGGACGCCCTCACGGGCGAGCAGTATGCCGGGCAGGGTCAAGCCGACGAAGAGGACGAGGAGTTGCACGAGCGCAAGGACGGCGGTCGGGAGTTCCGCCTCGGGCCCGTGCACCATCGAGATCCCGTGCGTGAACCTGCGCATCTGGGGGATCCGCAGGCCGATCACGGAGCCGGCGCAGGCGGCGGCGATGAGCCAGGGGAGGACGCGACCAAAACGTGGAGCTGCCTCGGGACGCACGGATCAGGTATCGGTCTCGGCGTGCACCGGCTTGATCTCAGCGGCCACGATGATCGAGCCGAAGGGTGTCACGGGAGGTGACGGACATGACCGCGCCGACGAGCGTCGAGGAATACCTGGCGGGTGTTCCGGAAGGACCGCGAACCGCCCTGGAGACGCTTCGGAAGACGATCAAGGCCGCCGCACCCGAGGCGACCGAAACGATCAGCTACCAGATGCCGACGTTCAAGGATGAAGGCCGATTCCTCGTCTCCTACGCAGCGTTCAAGGACCACTGCAGCCTCTTCCCGGCGAGCGAGGCGGTCGTCGAGGCATGCGGGGAAGAGCTGAAGCCGTATCTCTTCGGGAAGGGGACGATCCGCTTCCAGGCGGACGAGCCCCTCGCCCCCGCGCTCGTGACCACGATCGTGCGGGCGCGGCTCGCGGAGAACGCAGCCCACCGACGTCGCTGAGTCGATGTCGAGCGGTCGCGGCTATTGCGTCGCGAGGACCAGCCTCGAGCGGAGCACGCGGAACGCGCCCTCGTCCCCGGAGCGCTCCACGCCGTCATCCGGCGAACGACCCCAGAGCCACAGCAGGACGTCGGAGGGATCGCCTCCGAGCGTCGCATCCCAGGCGCCGAGGTCCTCGGTGACGCGCACCGCCTCCTTCTCGAGTGTGACGCACCAGGTTCGTTCACCGGCCGAGATCCCCACGCGCTGCCCCGTCGCCGCATCATCCGGCTCGTCCGACCAATCGCCCTCGAGCATGATGACGAGGATCTCGTCGACGCCGTCGACCGCGAGCTCGGCGTTGACCGGCGTCGGTCTCCCGATCGCGAGTTCGGCGTCGGTCCGGTGGACGGCGGTCTCGTGGGCCATCCGCCTCGCCCAGAAGCCCACCGTCTGGTCCGGAGGCCACCAGGTCGCGGACGGCGTGGTCGGACCGTTCGCATCGAACATCTCGAGCAGACGTCCGTGGGCGTCGCCGAGCCACTCGATGGGATCGCGGTCGGCCGGCCACTCGGGCGGCCACGGATCCGGGGCACGTCCGAGCGCGGTGCGGGCGATCTTGTCCTCGTACACCTCGGCCACATGGGAGACGAGGTCGCGCACGGTCCATCCCGGACACGAGGGGACGTCCCTCGACAGGCTCCCGCTCGCGGCAGCCGCGAGCCGTTTGCCGTCCCGCCGGACGTGTTCGACGTACGTCGCGTAGTCCATCGGCCGAGGATAGCCGCCCAGGTCACCGTTGCGAGCCGGCCAACAACCCCTGCACGAAGTAGCGCTGGAACGCAAAGAACACGATGAGTGGCACCACCATCTGCAGGAACGCGGCCGGCGCGATCACGTCGATGTTGGCGCTGAACGAGCGCAGTTGCTCCCTGATCGTGACCGTCAACGGCTGTGTCTCGCCACCGGCGAACACGAGCGCCACGAGCAGGTCGTTCCATACCCACAGGAACTGGAAGATCAACAGCGACGCGATCGCGGGCAGGCCGAGCGGGAGGACGACCCTCGCGAACACGGTCCACTCGCTGGCGCCGTCCATCCGCGCGGCCTCGAGCAACTCGTGCGGGATGCCGACGAAGAAGTTCCGGGAGGTATCGCATGAGTAAGCGCGTCTGGGTCGCAGGCAGTCTGTCGGTGGCCCTCGTCCTGACGGTCGTGGCCGTGCTCGCCTCGGCGGCCACCGGTCAGCCGGCTTCGCCCGCCGGCGGACCGCCCCGCACCATCACGGTGTCGTCGGGCGCCACGATCAGCACGTCCCCGGATGAGGCGGTGATCACCTTCAGCGTGCGCACCGACAGCCCGTCCAGCGTCACCGCTCTGAACGAGAGCTCCGACATCATGAACGGCGTGCTCGCCGCCATGAAGAACCTCGGGATCACCGAGCGAGACATGGAGACGACGAACGTGAACGTCTCCCAGCAGACGATCAATCGCGGGACGGCGTTCGAGAGCACGATCTTCGTCTCGACCACCGCGCTCGAGGTGACGATCCAGGACTTCGATCGGATCGGACGGGCGATCCAAGATGGTGTGAAGGCGGGTGCGACGAGCGTGCGCGGGGTCACGTTCCAGGTTTCCGATCCCGCAGGGGCCAAGAAGCGTGCACTCGAAGCGGCCGTGCTGAGCGCGCGTGCCAAGGCGGACGCGCTCGCCCAGGCTGCCGGCGCAGCCGTGACGGGCGTCGTGCAGATCCGCGAGGTCGGGGCGGGCGGGGAGCCTCGTTCCTACCTCGCCAGCCAGGATGAGTTCGCCTACGCCGGGTTCGCGAGCGACAAGCTGTCGGTCGTGCCTCCGCGCGACATCGACACGGAGGTCTCGATCACGGTGATCTGGAGCATCAGCTAACCCGACGCCACGCTGTCTAGCGATCTGGCCAGCGATCTGGGACGAGCGGTCTCGGCTCGCTGCGGCTCGCTGCCGGCACACGGGTCACCACCGGAACACCTTGCTGGGCAAGGGTGCCCTGCAGCACCGTCGCGACCTCGTGCGCGAACGAGGTGCTCCAACCCGGGCCTTCGAGCAGGATCAGATCAGCGTCCGCGACGTAGCCGCTCAGCGTGTCGAGCAACCGCTCCCATCCGATCGCGGACGGGGGCCGTTCAACCCAGACGTGGACGGTGCCTTCATCGGGGTGTACGACCCAGCGAGGGCTCCTTGACGTCGCGCCCATACCTCGACGCTACCTATCGAGTGGCCGCAGGGACCTCGTTCCTTCGTCGGTTCTCGGAACCGGCTGTTCTCCCGACATCCGCAGGAGGATCCGGATTAGGTCCAACGGCCTCTCAGCACCGTGCGTGCCTATCCGGCTCGAGAGTGGGCGGCATCGACGGTCGCGAGTTGAGCCGTTGCTGATCGCCCGTCTCCTCGATGGACGATGACGCCGCGCTCGACCATCATCGCCCAGATCCCCTCGAGGGCACTGTGGGAAAGGGTGGAGCCGGCCGGGAGCCGCACGGGCAGCACCACCGCCATCACCTGCTGATCCAGGCTCGATTCGAGCTCCCCGACGAGACGCGGCCAGTCGCTCGGCACCAGAGGCCATCGCAGGTCGAGGGTCACCACGTCGTGATGGCGGGACAACACCCACGGCGTGTCGATCGAGAGCCAGTCGGGCCACGAACCGATCCCCGGCAGGAACGATGGCCGCACGGCCGCCTCTTTGATCACGTCTTCGGACCCGACCGACGAAGGAGCAGCGTCATGGGGTCTGGCCGCCGCGGGGGGGAGGAGGAAGGACGCTCCGACGCCGACGAGCGTGAAGGCGATGCCGATCACCCGAAGTCCGTTCGTGGGCGAGACCGCAGCAAGGAATGCCGCGGCTGCGACTCCCAAGAAGTAGGCCGATTCCTGTCCAGCCTCGATCGTCGAAACCACCCGGCCACGGTACGCATCGGGGGTCCGCTCCTGGATCAGGCTCTCGTAGGACACGTTCGTGATGCCGCACATCAACCCGGCGACACCCCAGAGCGCCGCGACCGACCAGACGTTGCCGCTCTGGCTGCCGATCAGCACGCAGGCACCCGCGAGCGCGACGGCAAGCGGGATGACGCGGTCTCTCGGAAGGAACCGGATCAACGGCGGCGTCGAGAAGCAGCCAACCAGCATCCCTCCGCCCCATGCCGTCGTGAGGATCGCAAGGGCGGCCGCCCGCGCCGCCTGGGTTTCACCGGCCGGGACGAGCACATCCCGGACGAAGACGATCTGCACGGTCGCTTGCGCTCCCGCCACGGCAACCACCGCGCACATCACGACCATGATCGCGACGGCGAGGCGTGAACGACGAAGATGACCGAACCCCGCGACGAGGTCGCGGGCAAGCATCCCCGGCGTCACTCGTCCCTCTCGAGGCCGCTGTCGGTTGGCGAAGGTGGTCCGGGCGATGAGGACGGCCGAGACCAGGAAGGAGGCCGCGTTGAGAGCGAACGCGACTCCGACCCCGAAGCCCGCGATCACGAGCGCGCCGACAGCTGGGCCGGCCATGATGCCCGCGTAGAACGTCCCGCCCACGATCGCGTTTGCCGTGACCACGTCCTTCTCGTCGACGACCGTCGGCAGACACGCGGCCAAGCTGGGCTCGAACAGCGCCCCCGCGCTTCCGAGGATCGCCGCGACGATGCCCAGGTGGAACATCGACGGGGGGGCGACGAGGAGGCTCGCGACGGCGACGAATCGCACGACGTCGGAGAGCACCATGACGTGCTTGCGGCTGAACCGATCCGCTACCGGCCCCGCGATCAGGAGGCCGACCACCGCCGCGGTGCCGGCTTGGACGGACAAGATCAAGGCGATGGCGCGGGCAAGCGAAGCTCCGGACAGCTGGTCCGTCACGACGCTCGCGACGGCCACCGAGTAGGCGTACGTGCCGAGGCTGGACACGACCTGCCCCATCCACAGGAGACGGAAGTCACGGACTCCCAACACCCGTGAATAGGTCGTGCGCTGCCACCAGCCCGCCACCACGCGAGCGTCCGTCATGTCGGTCCGATCATGTGTGGACGTCCAAGGGGGTCGGAAGGCATCCTCCGCCCCAACACCGTTGTCACCTTCGTATCGGTGCCCTTCCGGGAAACCTGAAGGCTCTAGACTTCGCGCGTGAGCGACGACCTGCCCGATCCGTCGACGGACAACGGCGGCGTCGATGCGGCGGCGCCCGCGCGGTGGCGAGAGGTGTTCCGGGGCCGCCGCGGCCGGCTCACCGCCGGATTGCTCCTGCTCGAAGCCCTGGTCGGGATGCACTCCCTCGTGGTCGCGACGATCCTGCCGGACGTCCGGCGGGACCTCGGGATGGTGCAGCTCTACGGGCTCGTGTTCACGACGTCGAGCCTCGCGACGATCGCGGCGATCCCGGTGGTCGGCCGCGCCGTGGACCGGTTCGGGACGCGAGCCGTGTTGCTGCCGGTACTCGCGTCGTTCGTCGCCGGCCTGCTCGTGTCGGCGACCGCTCCGGCGATGCCGGTCGTGCTCGTCGGGCAGTTCTTCCAGGGGATCGGTGCCGGCGGGGTGTACGCGCTGTCGGTCGGGACGATCGCGAAGACCTACCCCGACCGGCTCCGGCCTCGGGTACTCGCGTTGCTCGCGACGATGTGGATCCTGCCCGGCTTGGTCGGTCCGCCGGTCGGGGCCACGATCGCGAGCACGGTCGGGTGGCGATGGGCCTTCCTCGCGCCGATCCCGTTGGTGGTTGCGAGCTGGATCCTGATCACGCCGGTCCTCGACCTCGTGCCGACCAGCGCGCGCGCCGGCGCCGCCCTTGCGCTCCGCTGGCCGTTGCAGCTGATGATCGGTGCCGGCCTCGTGTTCGCGTCGCTCACGACGGTGGCGTGGTGGGTGCCCCTGCCGGTCGCGGTCGGCATCGCGATCGGCGTGCCGGCGGTGCGCCACATCACGCCGCCCGGGACCTTCCGCGCGGTGCCGGGGATCGCGGCCACCGCCGCGGCGATGTTCCTGCTGTCGGTGTCGTTCATTGCGATGGACGCGTTCCTGACGCTGATGCTGACCCGCGTACGCGGGATCTCGCTCGGGGAAGCGGGTCTCGCGATCACGCTCGCGACGGTCGCATGGGCGGGTGGCGCACTCTGGCAGTCGAACCGCGCGGAGCGTCGCCCGCTCTCCTGGCTCGTCCGCGTCGGCGCCGTCCTGCTCGCGGCCGGCCAACTCGGCGTCGCGGCGACGCTGTGGGGCCAGGTGCCGCTCGCCGCCGCCTACGTGGGGTGGGGTGTGGTCGGCTTCGGCATGGGCGTCGCCTTCTCGACGATCCCGCTCGCGGCGATGCGCGTGTCGGCGGTGGGGGAGGAGAGCGAGGAGATGTCCGGTGTCCTGTTGATGGACATGCTCGGGATGGCGACCGGCGCGGGCCTCGGCGGCGCCGCGATCGCGGTGTCCGATGCGCTCGAGGCACCCCTGCGGGCGGGGATCGGCGGGGCGTTCGCACTCGCGATCGTGGGCGCCGTCGCGCTCGTGGCGCTGACGCCCCGCATCCCGTCGGGACCGTCCGGCAGGGCGTTGGTCTCGAAGACGGACGCGGCCGGGTGAGCGAGGCCCCCGGCGGAACACCGCCCGCCGCATCCGGGTTGAAGCCCGCGATGGAGCCACCAACGATGACCAAGGCTCGCGCGCGCGGCACGATGGTCGCGGTCGTCCTGGGCTCCGCGATCGTCTTCCTCGACACGTCGGTCGTGAACCTCGCGCTGCCTCGGATCGGCGCGGAGCTCGAGTCGGACCTGTTCGGCACCCTCGAGGCGCAGTCCTACGTCGCGTACGGCTACTTCGTGACGTTGTCGGCGTTGCTGATCCTCGCCGGTGCGCTCACCGACTCCCTCGGTCGCCGCCGGATGTTCGCCGCCGGGCTGATGGGCTTCGCCGCCACCTCGCTCCTGTGCGGCGTCGCGCCGACGATGGAGATCTTGATCGTCGCGCGCGTCCTGCAGGGAGCCGCGGGGGCGCTCGTCGTTCCGGGCTCGCTGTCGATCATCACGGCGAGCTTCGCCGACGAGGAGCGCGGTCGCGCGTTCGGTATCTGGGCGGGCGCCTCGGCCGCGACGTCGATCATCGGGCCGCTCGTCGGCGGCCTCCTCGTGAACACGGTCTCGTGGCGAGCCGCGTTCCTCATCAACCTTCCGTTCCTCGCGGTGGCGCTGTTCGCGACGCTCCGCTACGTCCCGGAGTCTCGCGATGACGACGCGACCGGACGCTTCGACTGGCTCGGCTCGATCGTGATCGCGCTCGCGGTCGGCGGGCTCGCTTTCGGAACGATCCGCGGGCAGCAGCAGGGCTGGGGCGAGCCCGTCGCGATCGTGAGCTTGGCCGTGGGGGCCGTGTGCGCGGTGGCGTTCCCGATCCTGATGGTGACGCGGCGCGACCCGCTCGTGCCCCCGAAGCTGTTCCGCTCCCGGAACTTCACCGTCACGAACCTCTCGACCCTCGTGATCTACGGCGCCCTGTACGTGTCGCTCACGTTCCAGGGCATCTTCCTGATCGGCACGCTCGGCTACAACGAGCAGGCGGCCGGTCTCGCGGGCGTCCCCGCGACGTTGCTCCTCGTGCTGTTCTCGACGCGGTTCGGCAAGCTCGCCGCGCGACACGGGCCGCGCTGGTACATGGCGATCGGCCCGGCCGTGATGGCGCTGGGCACACTCTGGTTCACCCGGGTGCCGTCGTCGAGCGAGCCGTGGGTGCTCGGCACGGGGGAGGGGCGGTCGCTACTGCCGCCGGGCGACTACGTCGTGCACCTGCTCCCCGGGCTGATCGTGTTCGGCCTCGGCCTCATGATCATGGTCGCGCCGCTCACGACGGCCCTCATGACGTCGGTGCCATCGAGCAAGGCAGGCGTCGCGTCGGCCATCAACAACGCGATCTCGCGCGTCGGCTCGCCTCTCATCACGGCGGTGATCTTCGTGGCGGTCGCCTCCAGCTTCTACGCGTCGATCTCTCGGCAGGTGCCGAACGCCGACGTCGACGATCCGCGATTCCGGGCCGACGTGGCGCCGCTCAACGAACCTCCCGCCGATGTGTCCGGCGAGCTCCGGATCGCCGCGCGCGAGGCGTCGACCGACGCCTTCCACCTGGCGATGTTCGTCTCGGCGGGGTTGCTCCTCGTCGGCGCCACGATCAACGGCGTCGGCATCCGCAACCCGGAGCCCGAGGGTCGTCAGCCAGGTCCGGCCACCGAGCAGGCGTCGGGCCCCGTCGCCGACCAGGGCTGACGCTCGGTCAGATGCAACCGATCGGCTCGGTGCTGCGTGGCCAGCGTTCCCACGTGCCGCCGGCGTCGGGGTCGCCGTTGACGACGTAGACGGCCTCGTCGACGTCGCTGGGCGCGACCCACAGCTCCCAGTCGCCTCGGTGGTAGCCGGTCGCCGCCGCGTCGTCGGGGAGGCGTGTTCCCGACTCGAACGGGGCCGACATGAGCCCGGCCAGGACTTCGTGCGGATCGCGAACGTATTGCCGCGTCTCACCGGAGTCGGTCGTCGTGGTGCCAAGTGGCCACGCGAGGTGCAGGAACGTGACCGAGGTCAAGCCGCAATGGTCGGCCCCTTCCAGCGTGTGGATCGTGAGGGCGTAGTCGTTCCCGCGGTCCGTGCCGTCGGCGAGGGGGTTGCCCTGCTCGTCGGTCCACGGACCCTCGACGGCCTCGGCCACGGGGTCCTCGGCACCGGGGCGGAGCGTCACGGGGATGCGCACGGTATGGAGGTGCTTGCCGTCCTCGGCGCTTTCCTCGAACACGACGATCTGGCCGGGTTGCGGCGTGCCGACGGAGTAGGGGACCTCGACCGAGAAGTCGCCGCGGCATCCGTTGCCGCACGTGGCGGTCGCGAAGGTGCTGGCGATGCGGTTGCCCATGCCGTCGACGATCCAGATCGTGACGGTTCCTTCGAACACGTCGGCGGTGCCGGCGATCGTCACCGGCGACGTCACCACGGCGTCGCGTGCCGGCGTCGTGACCTCGATCGGGGCAAGGGTGCCGGGCTCGAGAGCCGGGGACTCCTCGGGAGCCACCGACCTCGATCGGGAAGTAGTACGGTGGGGGAGCCCTGCTCCCAAACCGGCGTGAACGCCATGACGTACCGGCCGGGCTCGCTCGGAAGGACCGTCGAGCCGGTCTCGACGATCGAGCGGCCGATCTCGGTGAACGCGATAGGTGCCCGGCTCGAGGAGCGAGCCGGTGACGCGATCCGCGTCGCCCTCAATCTGCATCGTCGCCGATGCGGGCACCGGGACGTGGTCCTCGTCGCGGAACTCCGGCGCGAGGGTATCCGCGTTCATCTGACTGTTCCCGGACGTCCACGAGAACGACGTGATCACGCCGTCCACGGTGGCATCGCCGGCGGTCATCGTGGCGCTCGGGTGCGAGCTGTCGTTCGTCTCGATCACCTCGAAGGTCACGACCACGTCGGCCGGCAGGGGCGTCGCATCGCCGATCCCGACCCTCGGATCGTCCCGGCCGAACGCGCCGAGCGCGAGCGCGACGGCGACGCCGAACACGGCGAACGCCACGGCCCCCGCGGCGACCCGCCGCTGCCAGGGCGGCTGCCCGACGGTGTCGGGCACGTCCCCGAGCGGCTCCATCGTTCCCGCTCGGTGCCACACGTCGGGCGGGTCGATCCGGTCGAGCGACCGCAGTCGCTGCTTCGCGTCACGCATCGGTGTCCTCCAGCAGGGTTCGCAGGCGGCGTCGCGCCTGGCTCAGATGGACGTGCACGGTGGCCCGCGAGCAGCCGAGCGCGTCGGCGACCTCGCTCGTGGGCCGGTCGGCGTAGTCGTGCAGGACGATCGCGAGCCGCTGGTTCGGAGACAGGGTCCGCAGCGCGACCACGAGCTCCGGCACCGGATGCGGCATCTCGTAGGACCCCGGTACCGGCGTCACGTGCGCCGCGCGCCGCCTCAGCTCGGCCGCGGCGAGCCGGAACGCCACCCGCCACGTCCAGGCCGCGAGATCGCGGATCGCGGCCTGGTCGCGGAGCGCCCGGGCGAACGCCTCGGCGGCCGCGTCGCTCGCGATGTCGGCATCGCCCGCGTACCCGTAGAGGGAACGCCACATCTTCGGGAACTCGGAGCGGTAGACCGCCTCGACCCGCGCCTGCCGCTCGTCCACGACCGCATCCTGCATCACACCCGAACAGAGCGGTGGAGGCTCGAGAACCTGTAGGGCCCGCGGGGCTTGGTGGCAGCGAGAAGCCGGGTCCCGACGGGTGTAGGTTCGCCGTGGATGGACGTCATGCGACGACGGCGCGCGGTTCCACTCGTGCTGGGACTGGTCGTGCTCACCGCCTGCACCCAGGCCGACGAGACACCGCCGCCCTCCTCATCGGCCTCCACGTCGTCGCCGTCGATCTCGCCGGAGCCGGCGACGACGCTCGCCTCGGGCGAACCGCTTCCCGAAGGATGCGACACCGCTCGTGTACGACCGGCGCAGACCGTCGCGTTCGTCGCCGGAGGACGCGCCTGGGCGCTCGACCCGGTCGCCGGCACGCTGACCTGTCTCGCTGAGGTCGCCGACGCCGGACCGTTCGCGTGGGGACCGCAGGGCGACCGCGTCGTGCTCGACGGGCTCGAGGTCCTGGGCTTCTCCGCGGACGCTCCGTCGCTCGACGCGATCGGCGCGACGCCCGCCGCCTTCGATTGGGGGCACCCGCTCGGCCTCTCGATCGTGTTCGCCGAAGCCGACGCGAAGATCCCCGACAAGCGGTACATGGACGACGGCCGGGTCGATCGACTGCCCGACATGCCGCGCGGTACCTACATCGACATCGCGTATCACCCCAGCGGCCTCGCGCTCGCCTTCGCGATCGAGCAGCACGGTGAGCAGTCGATCTGGATCTCGACGAACGAGGGTGAAGATCCGGAGCGCCTCGTCTTCTCCCAGGGCGGGACGACGTTCAGCTCGGTCGCGTTCTCCGCCGACGGCAAGCGGCTCGTGTGGACCGCCCAGCACCTGAACAGCTACCCGCAGATCCACTGGATGGCCCTCACGGATCGCTCGGGGTTCATCGATCACTGGCGCGGCGACGACGGCCACGAGGCGACGAACCTGCTGCTCGCACCCGGGAGCCCGCTGATGGCGGTCGACGACGGCGGAGCCTGCGACGATCGGGCCGCGATGGTGGTCCTGAGCCCGAGCGTGGCTCGCCCGGCGCTGCCCGACGAAACGCGTCCGACCCACGCCGTCGGCTGGCTCGATCGCACGACGCTGCTCGTCGCGGCCGGGGGGTGCGACGACCCGCTCGACCTCTTCTCGGTTGACGTCACCGACGAGGTGGTGGCCGACCTCGTGACCGGCGTCGACGTCGCCGCGTCGAGAGCATCGGCGCCACCCGGCCCCGATTCCGTGCCGATCCCGCCCCAGACCGCGCCGCCGGCGCCGCCTGAAGGCGTCGGCTGATAGCCCTCGGAGGGCGGCCGGTCGGCCGCCCGACGCATCAGCCGGAACATCCGAGCCCCCGGCGCGGTCTCCTTCCCGACGGCCGAGATCAGCCCTGCGATCCAGCTGGGGATCCGGCCCGTGATCAACCCGCGATCAAGGGGAGGCGGCACCTATGCGACGAGGTTGGATCGTCCTGCTCGCAGCGCTGACGTTCGTGGGGACCCTGGCCGCGTCGCCCGCGGTCGCGGGGGGCTCGTGGCTGGAGCTCAGGGAGGTCCAAGGGACGGGGGCCGTCGGCGACGACCCCTGGGGTGGCTGGGTCGGGCCGGGCGCCACCGCGACGATGCGAGGCGACTTCTGCGACGGGCAGCAGGCGCATCCGTCGGCCGGACCCTGGACGGCCTACCTTTCGCCCGATGCGGGTGGCCCGTCGATCGCGCTCTCGCCCGTGACGATCGGACCGGCCACCGGCAACGCGTGTCAATGGGTCGCCTCGACGACGTTCGTCGTGCCGGACGTCCCCACTGGCTCTTACTGGGTGCACGTCTGCGCCGACCCCGCATGCACGGTGGGTGTCGGCGACCTCGCCGGCGGGGTCGTAACGGTTGCGCGCACCGCGACCGAGGCCGGTCTGTTCCGCGAGAACACGGAGCTCCGCGGCCGTGTGGCGTCGCTCGCTCGGGCACGGGACCGGCAGGTGAAAGAGCTCGAACAGCTCGAGGCCGAGCTGCGCTCGAAGAGCGAGGAGCTGGCCACGGCGGACCAGGAGCTCCTCACGGCGCATCAGTGGGCGGGATCGCTCGCCGACGCCCGAGACGCGGTCGCGGCCGACCTCCGGGCAGCCCGCGATGGCGGGGAGGCGTGGCGTCTCGTCGCCGTGGCGTCGCTCGCGGCCGTGCTCCTCATGCTGGTGCTGGCGGGCATCTGGGCGTACCGCCGCCGCCGCGCGGGTCGGATCGACGTGCCCGACACCCCCGCGGAGCTGCTCCGGCGGCAGGCCGACGACATCGGCGTCTAGCCCGGCTCCGCTCGCGGGGCTGTCGGTGATTGGCGCTCGCATCCCGATTTTTGGCCCTCGCGCCGAGCGGCCGGAGGCGGGTATCCTTCGAGGACACCCCCGGAACTGGAGACGATGCCCGTTGCTCCCCCCTGACGCTTCGCCGTTTCGTGTTCGCCGGCTGCTCGTGCCGCTGGTGCTCTCGCTCGCCCTCATGCTCCTCGCGCCCGTGCCCGCCGGCGCCGTGATCCGCTTCCACGAGATCCTCGCCGGCCGATCGACCGCGGCGATGTACCCCTCGGGAGGAGAGTTCGACCCGAGCCGGGATCGCATCGTCGTCGCGGACACGGGTCTCGACCGCATCCTGTTCTACGCGCTCGACGGCTCGAAGCTCGGCGGGTTCGGCGCGCACGGCGACTCGAGGTACCGCTTCGACACGCCGCGGGACGTCGCGGTCGACGGCCAGGGGCGGATCTACGTCGCCGATGCCGCGAACAACCTCGTGAAGGCCTACACGGCGGGAGGGGCGTTCCGCTGGTCCTACGGCGGGGTCGGCAAGATCAACACGCCGATCGGCGTCACCTGGGACCAGGCCAACGCGCTCCTGCTCGTGGCCTCTACCGGGAACGACCGGATCGTCAAGCTCACGGGCAACGGCGCACTCGTGGAATCCCATGAGATCTTCGACGCACCACGTGACGTCGCGCGTGGCCCCGACGGACTCCTTTGGGTCTCCGACTACAAGAACCACCAGATCAAGGCGTTCGACGACGGCGCGGCCACGTGGCAGCTGGAGCACACCCTCGGCTCGAACGGGCACGGCGACGGCCAGCTCAACTTCCCCTACAACATGGACTGGAGCCCCGACGGCCAGACGCTCTACGTCTCGGACACGGGGAACAGCCGCATCTCGGTCTGGGACGTGTCGGGGCCGACCCCGACCTGGACGGCGCACATCGGAACGAAGTGCCCCGATGAGTGCGAGCCGACGACACCGCCGGACGACAAGATCGACGATCTGCGGCGCGTCTCGGTGGTCCCGTCGGGGAACATCCTCGCGTTCGACTTCTGGGGCAACGGGATCAAGGTGTTCGCCCCGAACGGCGGCGTCGTCCGTCACATCGAGGGCCACTCGCCGAACCCGAAGGGTTTCGCGCAGGCCTTCGGCGTCGACGTGTACGCCGGCGTCGTGTACGCGATGGATCGGCTGAATCAAACGGTCGAGTCCTACGATCCGGGCTCGCGTTCGCTCCTCGCCGTCGGCGGCGATCGAGGCACCAGCACGACGGCCTTCTCGTGGCCCGAGGCGGTGGCCGCAGGCTCGGCGGGCGTGTGGACGGCCGACACGCGCTCGGGGCGGATCCAGCTGTGGAACGACGCCCTGACGTCGGTGTCCACCGTGGTGACCGGGTTCGCCTATCCGGAGGATCTCGACGTGGCCTCGAACGGCGACGTGTACGTCGCCGACAGCGGAGGCGACCGGATCGCGCGCTGGAACGGCGTGGGGCTCTCGACCTTCGTCGGCGGGCTCACCGATCCGCAGGGGGTGGCCGTGTTCGAGGGGGTCGCGTACGTCGCCGACACGGGGGCGGATCGGATCGTGAAGTACGACCTCGCGAGCGGGAACCAACTCGCCTCCCGAGGTGGGTTCAGCGGGCCCCAGGGGGTCGCGGTCGGCGCCGACGGCTCGGTGTGGGTGGCCGACACCGAGGCGAACCGCATCGTGCACCTGACCGCGGGGTTCGTGCCGATCGAGACCTACCGCCCGACCGGTACGCGGGCGTTCTTCCTTCCCCACACGCTCGCGGTCGCGGGGCGCAAGCTCTACGTGGCCGACACCTTCGAGCATCGGATCCAGGTCCTGCGGACCCGCTGAGTGACACGCGCGGCGCACACGACGCATGCAGTCTCCGGCCCGAGGGCCGCGTTCCGTCGACCCGTCCACCTCGTCGTCGTCGCATGCCTCGGGCTTGCGGGCCTCGTGCTGCCGGTCGTGCCGGCGCGGGGCGGGGGAGGCTTCGATCCGACCTACGCGTTCGAGGTGTCGGATCCCAAGGGGGTGGCCCCGCTGTACCCGGCCGGCGGCGACGTGGCCCCCGACGGGACCCGCTTCGTGGCCGACTCGGGGCGCAGTCGCATCGTGACGATCGGCGATCGGGGTCGCCAGCAGGTGCTCAGCGGGCCGGCGGCGGGGTGGAACGACCCTCGCGACATCGAGGTCGATGTCCGACGCCCGCAGTTGCTGTGGGTCGCGAACACGTCGGCGAACGAGATCGTGAAGCTGAACCGCGCCGGCGACGTGCTCGCGCGCATCGACGGCTTGACGCAGCCGTACGGGATCGCGAACGACCGTGGCGGCGTCTACGTCGCCGACACGTACGCCGGTCGCGTCGTGAAGATCGCGAAGAAGACGGGCAACGAGAAGTGGGCGGTCCCGAGCTGCTTCGGCTCCGGGCTGCTCCGTCCGCGGGACGTCGCGGTCGGCTCGAACGGCGACATCTACGTGGTCGACACCGACAACGATCGCGTCGTCCGCCTGAGCCCGGCGGGCGAGTGCCTGGCGCAGTTCGGCACGTTCGGCGCCGACCCGGGCGAGCTGAACGCGCCGCGCGCGATCGTCAGCGACGGCGCCGGAGGCCTCTGGATCGCCGAGGGCGGCAACGAACGGATCCAGCACTTCACGAACGGCGGCGCGTTCGTCCCCGGCAGCGACCTGGGTGGGTTCGGCAACGCGAGCGGCGAGTTCCGCTCCCCGCACTGCGTCTTCATGGACGGCCGGCTCGTGTCGGTGTGCGACACGTTCAACTTCCGGATCCAACGGTTCCGGGTGAACGATGCGGGCGTGCCGTCCTTCCATTCGATCGTGGGCGGCACGCCGCCGGCGCGCGGCGGGTTCAACGGGGCCTTCGACGTGGCCTACGGTCCCGACGGCACGATGTACGCCGCCGACTGGTTCAACCACCGCATCCAGAAGTTCGACGCCAACGGCAACGTCGAGTGGGCCGTGGGCCGCTACGGCACGCCGGCGGGGAGCTTCATCTTCCCCCGCGGCGTCGTCGTCGACGGAGGAACGCTCGTCGTGACCGACAGCGAGAACAGCCGGATCGACTTCCTCGACACCGCCGACGGCTCGTTCATCAGCTCGCTGAAGCCGAGCGGCACCTCGTTGGTGCGTCCCCACCAGACCGCGCTCACCCCCGGCGGCACGTATTGGGTCGCCGACACGGGGGGAGGGCGCCTGCTGCACCTGCAGGCGAGCGGCACGGTGCTCGCCGATTCGTCGACGTGGCCCGACGGCGACGAGATCACGGGGCCGCCGCGAGGTGTCGCGGTCGACGACGGCGGCAACGTCTACGTGTCGACGGGCAACCGCGTGCTGAAGTTCTCGGGCGCCGGCACGCTGCTCGACGTCCTCGCCGGCTTCGGCGACGGCGCGAGCCAGGTTCGCGGTCCCTACGGCCTGCGGATCGTGGGCGAGGGGGCAGGTGCGATGCTCCTGATCGCCGACCGGGGCAACCACCGCGTCGTCGTCCTCGAGCTCGACGGGACACCGGTGACGACGTTCGGTGCGCAGGGGACGGGCAACGGCCGGCTCCTGTTCCCCCAGGGCGTGGACATGAGCCCGACGAACGGCGAGGTCGCCGTGGCCGACTTCGGCAACGACCGCCTCTCGGTCTGGACCTCGTAGGGCTTCCAGGCGAGGACCGCTGACGTCGCGGATGCCTCGTCAGGCCATCCAGGCGTCGATCCGCTGCTCGACCTCACGCAGCCGAAGGACGAGCGTCTTCATCATCGACATCGCGACCTGCGGGTGCTCGAGCACGAACGCACGGAACTCCTCGGCGGGGATCCGTTGCGCTCGGACGGCGGTGACGGCCCGCACGGTCGCGAGCCGCTTGCCCGGCGCGATCAGCGCCATCTCGCCGAAGAACTCGCCGGCCTTCAGCACGTGGAACCGACCGCCCACGTCGACGCGCGCCTCACCGTCGGCGATCACGTACATCGCGTCGCCGGGGTCGCCCTCGGCGACGATCACCGTATCGGCGTCGAAGCTCGCGGGCTCGCCGATCGCCGCGATCCTGCGCAGCTCGTCCTCCGAGCATCCCGCGAAGATGCCGATCGGCTGGATCGTCGGTTCCGCCTCGCTCATCGGGGCGAGTGTAGCGGCGCCGAACCGCGCTCGACGTGGACGCGGGTGAACCTCATCACAGAAAGAACCCGACCGTTGACGGCACCTGCGCCGCCGCGGTGCACGAGATCTCAGCCGTTCCGGATGAACATGCCCCGCGACGCCCAGGCCTGGCCGGGCGCCGAGTCCACGAGGGCCGTGCTCCCCGGGATCGGCGCGCCGTTCCACCCGATCCGTTGCAGGACCCCGGAGGATCGACCGACATAGAGCGAACCGCTCGCCAGGGTCATGCCTCGGACCGATCCCCAGTCGAAGCCGTCGCTGGGGCCGGTCGCCACGAACGTCACCGCGCCGATCACCTCGCTCTCGGGCGTGAAGTACCGGTAGAGGAGCCTGCCGTCGCCGTTGACGGTGTAGTACAGCCGTCCGCGCGTGTGGTCGAAGAACGTTCCGGTCACGTTCGCGACGGGGAAATGGGTCGTGGTCAGCCCGCGGAGGTACACCTGGGTCACCTTGTTCCCCACGGTCGAGCCGTCGAACTTCCGGGAGTAGATCCGACCGTCGTCCCAGCCGGTGTAGATGCGGCCCTTCGTCATGAAGGCCCCCCGCGCATGCGACCAGTCGACGGAGGTCGCGAGATCCACCCGGGTGCCGGCCGCGGATCCGTCGAAGGACCGATGCGACAGATAGGTTCCGGGACTCGCCTGGGGGAGCGTGTAGAGCTCACCGGGGACCGTGGCGGGCACGTGCACCGGCACGGTGGTGCCGCCGGCGACCGGGAAGAATGCGAGCCGGTTGTGGTACTCGCCGCCGATCGTGTCGGTGTCGTTGCCCACCCACAGGCCGTGCGGCGACGCGACGAGTGCGAACACCCCGACGCCCAGGTCTCGGCCGGGGTTCCACGACAGGGGGAGACCGTTCACGGGGTCGAGCGCGGCGATGCCCCTGCGCTTCACGGCGCCCGGCCCGACGCGGTCGCCTGCGAAGGGATTGTTCCACCAGCGGAAGTGGCCGCCCACGTAGACGGCCGTCCCTGTCACCGCCACGCTGAAGCTGGTGTCCCCGCCCGCGTAGTCGATCCACGTCGGCTGCTGGCTGGGTCCGACCGGACCGATCTCCCATCTCGAGGCCGTGTCGCAGAGCACGCCGTTCGTGGCGCCCCCGAAGAAGGCGCCGGTGGTCACGACCACGAAGTACGAGCCGTCCGGTGCGATGTCGACGTCGCGCAGGTAGGTCGGGAACGCGGCCGCGCATTGCGTCGAGAAACGGAACGTTGCCCACGTCGAAACGGTCGCGGTGGTGGGCGTGAGGTCGAGCAGGGCGATCTGCCGCCGCGCGAGCCCGCCGACCGTCGTGAAGTTGCCGATGGCGACGAGGCGTGAGCCGTTGGGCGTCACGTCGAGCTTCGCGACGTGCGTGACGCCCCCGTTGTGCAGGCCGGTGAAGGGCACGTTCACGCCTTCGACGACCGCGCCCGTCACGCCGTCGACCGCCCCGAACGCCGAACGGGGCGTGCTGCTGATCGACGTGAACTCGCCGCCCACGTAAAGGAGCCCGTTCGCGTACGCGAGGTCGTGGACCTTCTCGCCGCCGACCTGGGCCGTGAACTGCGTCACGGTGTTGCCCTGCAGATCGAGCTTGACGAGGCGCGACCGATCCTGTCCGTTCACCCGGCTGAACTCGCCCCCGGCGAAAACGTTCGTGCCGTCGGTGGCGAGAGCGTGCACCTTGCCGTTGCTCCCCGGCCGGAACGTGTCCGAGATCGTGCCCGTGAGGGCGTCGAAAGCGAAGAGGTTCCGCCGCACGACGATGTCGCCGCCCGGCGCCTGGACCTGCTCGAAGGCGCCGCCGACGACCACCGTGTTCCCGATCACGACGATCGCGTTCACGCGACCGTTGAGGACGTGCGGCGTGAAGTCGGCCGGATCATCGGACACGACGACGCCGTGCGGAGACTGCACGGCGGCGGCGGGCGTCGCCGCCGGTGCGAGCAGCAGGACCGGGAGCGCCATCACGAGGGCGGCACGGAGCAAGCGGCGCATCGGGGGGCCTTCCTTTCTCGCTTCTTGGCCTCGCTACCTGCCGTGATCGAGGCTGTTGCTGTCCCATGGAACCCTACGACATCGGGACCGCTTGCGTCCCTAGGTCGCTCGTCGGTTCCGCGAGCCGGGAACCCATCGGTGGCGGCCGCCCGTCGAACCACCGTCCATCACCCCACCGGAGAGGAGAACCCCCGATGCGCCGTCCCAGCCGCTCCGCCGGTTCGCTCGTCCGGCGCGCCCTGCCCGCCGCGCTCGCCGCGTTCCTGGTGCTCCTCCCCGCCGGAACCGCGTTCGCCTGCGGCGGATTGGTCACGCCGAACGGCACCGTGAACCTGGTTCGGACCACGACGCTCGCCGCCTATCACGACGGGGTCGAGCACTACATCACCTCGTTCGAGTTCGCAGGCAAGGACGCGGGCGAGGTCGGATCGATCGTGCCGCTGCCAGGCGTTCCCACCGACGTCGTGAAGGGAGGCGATTGGACGTTGCAGCGCCTGATCCAGGAGGTCCAGCCGCCCGTCTTCGCCGTCGCCGAGGATGCCGCCGCGCTGACCGCGACCCGTGCCGAGGTGCTGCTCGAGGTGGAGATCGACGCGCTCGACGTCACGGTGCTCCGCGGGGGAGCGGTCGCCGTCGGCACCTGGGCCCGTGAGCACGGCTATTTCCTTCCCCCCGACGCACCGGAGGTGCTGGACTTCTACGCGCAGCGGAGCCCGATCTTCCTCGCAGCGCGGTTCAACACCGAGCGCGCCGCCGACCAGGGCGTCCAGCGTGGCCAGGGCACGCCCATCCACGTCTCGATCCCCACCCCGAACCCGTGGGTTCCCCTTCGCATCCTCGCGCTCGGCCGTCAGGCTCCCGAGATCGTCGAGGCGGATGTGTTCCTCCTCACCGATCGCACGCCCACGACGCTTCCGATCGCCGAACCCGCGAACGGGGACCCGGCGCAGCTCGGCATCCTCCAGGCACGGAGCGAACCGGCGTCCGAGTCGCTGCTGACCGACCTTCGCTCGGACCGCGGGATGCGCTGGTTGCCGGCCGACGACATGTGGTTCACGCATCTCGTCGTCCGCGAGACCGCGGAGAACCTGACCCACGATCTCGCGATCGACGCCAGCGGCTTCGCGCAGCCGGACCCGGCCGCGGCCGGCTTCTCGACGGCCGCGGCACTCCCGATGCCCACCGGGAACCCGTTCGACATGCTGCCGACCGCGATCGTGCTCGGCGCCGTCGCGGTGCTCGCGGTCATCTGGGGTGCCCGGCAGCGTCGCGTCGGGCCGCCCGCGGTGTGATCGTGGGACGCTCCAGGTTGCGAGGAGGGATGGGCTTCATCCTCGTCGGGATCGTCGCGATGGCGACGGCCGTGGTCGTGTCCCGGGGTGGGGCAGCAGCGCGGGTCGACGGCGACCACCCTCGAACGATCGATGTCGAGCTCCGGTTCTCGAGGTTCGTCGCACCGTCGTTCGACGTGGCGGCCGGCGAGACCGTCCGGTTCGTCGTGCACAACGCCGACCCGATCGACCACGAGTTCATCCTTGGCGACGACGAGGTGCAACGCGTCCACGAAGCAGGGACCGAGGCGCATCACCCGGCCCGGCCCGGCGAGATGTCGGTCGCGCCGGGCGAGACGTCCGTGACGATCTACACCTTCCCCACCGAGCCGACCATGCTGCTCCTCGGCTGCCACCTCCCGGGTCACTACGGGTACGGGATGCGAGCCGACGTCCGCGTCGCGTGACGCCGGCCCGGTAGGCTCGCGACAGATGTCGTCAACGAGCGTCGCCATCGTGCTGTCGTTGATCGCCGGCGTCGCCGGCGCGATGCAGGCATCGGTCTCGGGGGCGTTCGGCCGCCGCATCGGCGTCCTCGAAGCCACCGCGTTCTCGGCGGTCTTCGGGGCGATCGTCGTGGTCGCGATCGCGGCGGCCGCCGGCCGCGCCCCCGGCATCGCCGAGGGGTTCCGGCAGCCCGCGTGGCTCTGGTCGACCGGGCTGTTCGGCGCGTTCATCCTGACGACGCTGACGTTCGCGCCGTCGCGGCTCGGCACGTACGCGACCGTCGCGCTGCTGATCGGAGGGCAACTCCTCACCGGCGCGTTGCTCGACGCGTTCGGATGGGCCGGCTCCGAGCGCGTCCCGTTCACCTTCGCGCGCGCGATCGGGCTCGTCCTGATCGCGGCCGGAGCGTTCCTGACGCTGCGGCGCTGATCACGCCGCGACGTCGACGGCTACGCTTTCGCCATGCGCACGCGACCGCTCGGCAGGACCGGTCTCACGGTCTCGCCGATCGGCCTCGGGCTCGCCGCCCTGGGCCGGCCCGCCTACATCGACCTCGGCCGGGCCGAGGATCTCGGAACCGATCGCGACGTCGAGGCGATGGCCAGTCGTGCCCACGAGGTTCTCGATGCGGCGTACACGGCGGGGATCCGGTACGTCGACGCGGCCCGTTCCTACGGGCACGCGGAACGGTTCCTCGCCTCGTGGCTCGCGGCCCGGCCGCAGGCCGGCGACGTGACCGTCGGCTCGAAATGGGGCTACACGTACGTCGGCGAGTGGCGCACCGATGTCGATGTCCACGAGGTGAAGGATCATTCGGTCGACGCGTTGCGGCGCCAGACCGCGGCATCCCTTGCCCTGCTCGACGGACGACTCGACCTCTACCAGATCCATTCCGCCACCCTCGACAGCGGGGTGCTTGACGATCGAGCGGTGCTCGCCGAGCTCGTTCGGCTGGCCGACGCGCACGGTCTCGTGATCGGTCTGTCCGTGAGCGGGCCGCAGCAGGCCGGCGCGATCCGCCGGGCGCTCGAGGCTGAGATCGGCGGCGTGCGGCCGTTCCGCAGCGTCCAGGCGACGTGGAACCTGTTGGAGCCCTCGGTCGGCCCCGCGCTCGCCGATGCACACGACGAGGGGTGGGGCGTGATCGTCAAGGAGTCCCTGGCGAACGGCCGGCTTGCCGGCCGCGGCGATCCGTCGGTCGTCGCGGAGCTCGAGGCGGTGGGGGAGCGTCACAGCGGCGCGTCAGCCGACGCCGTCGCGCTCGCCGCGGCCCTCGCACAACCGTGGGCCGACGTGGTGCTCTCCGGAGCGGTGACGACCAGGCAGGTCCGTTCGAACGCGGCGGCGACCGAGCTCGCCCTCGACCCGGACGATCTCCACCGGCTCGCAGGGCTTGCCGAAGCGTCCGAGTCCTACTGGACAACCCGGGCGGAGCTGGGCTGGTCCTGATCTCGCGATCCGATCCATCGCGTCCTCCCGCATCGTGCGGCCGTTATCGTGTGGCCGATGCCGAAGCCCACGGATCTGATCGCCGACGAAGACGCGCTGTGGCACGAGCTCCATGACCTCGTGGGCAGGTTCTCCGCCGACGAAGCCGTGCGGCCCGGCTACTTCGACGAGGGTTGGTCCGCGAAAGACGCCCTCGCCCACGTCGGAACCTGGCTGGCCGAGGCGGGCGTCGCTCTCGAGCAGATGCGTGGCGGGACCTACACGAGCGCTCCGGCTCCGGGCGAGATCGACGGGCTGAACCGTCGCTTCTACGAGACCATGCGCGACGTCCCGCTGGGCGTGGTCCGCGCCCAGGCGGCCGCGGCTCGGGCCAGGCTCCTGCACGCGTGGGCCGAGTTGCTCGAGGTCGACGAGCGAGGCGACGGGCCCGGAAGCGAACCAGCGAACAGCGAGCCAGCGAACACGGAGGAGGCCATCTCGTGGATCAGGAAGGCCGGTCCGGATCACTACCGGGAGCACCTGCCGCGGCTCAAGCGATGGCTGGAAGAGGTCCGGGCGAGCTGATGCGCTGGCGGCGAGCCGGGACGACCAGGCGGTGCGCGGCCATCGTCACCATGACCCTCCTCGTCGCGATCTTGGCGGGGTGCGACGCCGACGGGGACGACGAGGCTCCGAGCCCCGCCGCGACGAGCCCTTCGACCGTCGAGGGTGGCGGCGCGCCGAGCGGCGGTCGGGTCGACGTCGGCGGGTACGAGCTGGCCTACGTGTGTCAGGGTGACGGCGAGCCCGCCGTGGTGCTCGAAGCCGGCTACGACTCGGCCGGGACGTCGACGTTCGCGGATCTCCTCGCGCCGATCGCCGAGGAGACCCGGGTCTGCACCTACGACCGTGCCGGTACCGGCACGAGCGATCCACGCCCGTCGGCCGAAGGGCTCACGAGCGCCGACCAGGCGAGCGAGCTCCGGTCGTTGCTGGAGGCGGCCGCGATCGAGTCCCCCTACGTCCTCGTCGGCCATTCCTACGGGGGCTTCGTCTCGCGTCTGTTCGCGGCCGCGTACCCGGCCGAGACGGCCGGGCTGATCCTGATCGAGTCCTCGCACGAGGACGAGATCGAGCCGTACCGCGACTTCTACGGTAACGACCCCGCGGGGGACTGGGTGGATGGCGGTGACCTCCTCGACATCGATGCCACCGCCGACGCGCTCCGCTCGACCGCCCGTGACTTCGGTGAGCTGCCGCTCGTCGTGATCCGCGCCGAAACCTACGAGGACGTGTTGTCGACGTCGCTCTGGCGCCGGACCCAGGCCGACCTCGCCACGCTGTCGTCGAACTCCCTCTACCTCGTGGCCGACGGGTCGGGCCATTTCGTCCAGGACGAGGCCCCGGAGGTGGTGCTCGCGGCGATCCACGAGGTGGTCGCGGCATCGCGGTCCGGCTCGGCCTTGCCGGCGTGCGAGGACGTCGTCGCGTCGATCCCGGCATCGTGCCCCGCGTAGACTCCCGCCGTGGCCCGAGCGATCACCGTGTTCGACGCGGCCGGTGGCATGCCGTTCTTCGAGCGGCTCATCGGTCGTTTCTACGACGGCGTCGCCTCCGATCCCGCGCTGCTCGATCTGTACCCGGTTCCCGACGACCTCGCGGCCGCGCGTCACCGGCTCACGCTCTTCCTGGCGCAGTACTGGGGTGGACCGAACACGTACGACGAGGAACGCGGACATCCGCGGCTCCGCATGCGCCACGCCCCGTTCGCGATCGGCCCCGATGCCCGTGATCGCTGGCTCTCGCACATGCGCGCCGCGCTCGACGCGGAGCCCCTCCCGCCAACCGTCCGCGAGGCGTTCGACGGCTACTTCGAGATGGCGGCCGAGGCGATGCGCAACCGCGACTGACCGAGGCCTCGACGCGCGTTCGTGCCGATCACGAGCCTTCGTCACCGACCGAACACCGAGGAGCTGATGCCACGCGATGGCGACCGATCTCGTCGTTCGAGGAGGGCGCGTCGTCACGGTCGACGACGCGCTCCCGTTCGCCTCGGCCGTCGCCGTCGAAGCCGGCCGGATCGTCGCGGTCGGTGTCGACGACGACATCGACGGGCTCATCGGGCCCGGCACCGAGGTCATCGAGGCCCAGGGAAGGTCCGTCCTCCCCGGGTTCGTCGACGCCCACAACCACGTCCGGCTGGGGTCGAACCCGACGGCGGTGCCGTTGTTCGGGCGCACCTCCCTCGAGGCGATCCGCGCCCGGCTCGCCGAGCACGCGGCCTCGATGCCCGACCACGCGTGGGTCGAGGGTGAGGGATGGAACTACGCCGCGGTGCCCGGCGGCCGCCCGACGGCGGCGATGCTCGAGGGGGTGACCGGCGAGCCGCCCCGCGTTCCTGTTCTCCTACGACGTCCACACGGTGTGGATGAACCAGCGAGGCGATGGCTCGTCTCGGGATCACGCGCGACACCGAGCGGGTGCCGTGGGGCCGGGTGGAGCACGACGAGGCCACCGGGGCACCGACGGGTTTCGTGACCGACTTCGCCGTCCTCGGGATCAGCGAGGAGGGGCAGCGCGCGCTCGAGTCGGCCGGGATCCCCGGCTACGCGCGCGACGACGCAGTACGAGCGGCTCGTCCAGAGCCTCGACATGGCGATCGGCTACGGGATCACGACGGTCGTCGAGCCGCAGAACGGGCTCGACGACCTCGACCTGTTCGCGCGAGCCCGTCACGAGGGCGTGCTCCGCACGCGGTTGATCGGCGCGATGTTGTGCCTGCCCGGCACCGACGCGGCGCGCCTCGACGAGCTCGAAGAGGCCCGGCGCTCGTTCGACGATGACCGTCTGCGGATCGCGCCCGTCAAGCTGTACATCGACGACGTGATCGAGCCGCACACCGCCGCGATGCTCGGCGCCCTACGCCGATCGTCCCGACACGAGCGGCGACACCTTCTGGGATCCGCAGGAGTTCGCCGACTTCCTGGTCGAGCTCGAGCGCCGCCGGTTCCAGGCGTTCACGCACGCCACCGGCGACCGCGGGATCCGGACGGTCCTCGACGCGGTGCAGCGGTGTCGCGAGGTCCACGGACCCCGCGACGCGCGGCATCAGATCGTCCATGTCGAATGCGTGCATCCGCAGGACCTTCCGCGGTTCGCCGAGCTGGGCGTCATCGCGTGCATGCAGCCGCGGCACTCCGCGCCCGACATCGTCGAGGACTGGCGGCGGGCCGTCGGCACCGATCGGGAACGCTTCGCATGGCCGTTCCGGAGCCTGCTCGATCACGGTGCCGTGCTGGCGTTCTCGAGCGACTGGAACGTCGCGGAGATGGATCCGATGACCTGGCTCTACACGGCCATGACGCGTGCCGATCTCACGGGTGATCGAGCGTGGAACGTCGAGGAGACGATCGGGCTCGCCGAGGCGATCCGCGCCGCCACCCTCGGAAGCGCGTACGCGAACGCCGTCGACCACGAGCGCGGTTCGATCACGCCGGGCAAGCAAGCCGACCTCGTCGTGCTGTCGCGCGACGTGCTCGCGCTCGATGATCCTCGTGCGCTGCTCGACACGCGTGCGGAGCTCACGATCGTCGGCGGCGAGGTCGTGTTCCGCCTCTGAACGGGTGCCGGTTGCAGGAACGGGGGGTCCGGCATACGGTCGTCCGATGACCCGCGCTCGCGAGCCTCGCCGGTCACCCCTCGCCGTCGCCGCTCGATCGTCGGTGATCGGCGCGCTCATCGCAGTGGCATGCACCGCCGGTGACGACGGCTCGCCGGACCCGACGGGTGGCCCGGCGTTGTCATCGCCTCCGGCCGTCGAGGCGCCCCCGGCGCCGCCGCCCTCGAGCGCCTCGTCCCTTCCCGGAAGGCTCCTCGTGAAGCAGACCGACGGCAGCCTCGTCACGGTCCGTCCCGACGGTTCCGACCTGCAGGTGCTCGCCAAGGGGGCCGGCCAAGACCTCCAGGTCCTGCAGGCCGCGTGGGCTCCCGACGGAAGCCGTGTCGCCTGGGTCCAGATCGACACCGCCGACGGGCCGGCCGAGGCCCGGATCGTCACGGCCGACCCCGACGGTGGGAACCGGCGGGAGACGACGATGTCGATCGTGCCCTTCTACCTCTCGTGGGACCCGACGTCGGCACGCGTCGGCTACCTCGGCTCCGACGGGGGTGACCGGTTCGAGATGGGGGTGGTCGAGGGCGGTGGCCGTGCCGATCCGCCGACCACCCTCGGGCGAGGCAGCCCCTTCTATTTCGCGTGGGCTCCCGAGGGCGACCGGGTCTTGGTGCACGTCGGCAGGGACCGCCTCGACGAGCTCGGCATCGACGGGTCCTCGGCATCGCTGGGAGCGAGTCCCGGCATGTTCCAGGCCCCGGTCTGGAGCAGCGACGGCACCGCGCAGATCTACGTCGAAGGGCAGGGTGAGGGCGAGCGTCAGCGCATCGTGGTTCGTGACGCCGACAGCGGCAGCTCGCGAACCCTCGCGAGCGCCGACGGCGCCGTGTCGCTCGTGCTCAGCCCCGACGGTGAGCAGGTCGCCTTCCAGGGCCTGAACCGCGAAGAGGCGAACCTGTTCGACCGCACGCTCCCGCAGCGGGCAACCGATGTGGGCGTGACGGTCCTCGACGTCGACACGGGCCGCGCGGAACGGGTCACGGTGCAGCCGGCCGTCGCCTTCTTCTGGGGTCCGTCCGGTGAGCACCTGCTGATCCTCGAGCCCATCTACCGCATCGCCGGGCCGATGTACTTCAGGTGGGTCGTATGGGACGGCAAGAACTCGATCGTCACGTCGGCGTTCACGCCGGGCATCTCCCTGCTCACGGAATACACCCCGTACTTCAGCCAGTACGCGCAGAGCCTCACGATGTGGGCTCCCGACGGGAGCGCCTTCGCGTATCCGGCCGATCGACCCCCCGCGCCCTCGACGATCTTCGTGCAGCCCGTGACGTCAGGGCAGGAGCCCTACGCGCTCGGGACCGGCTCGTTCGTCGCCTGGAGCCCCGACCCCGGTCGCTGATCGCTCGATCTCCCCGATCATCGGCCGGTCATCGGCCGGTCGGCTCAGTCTCGCTTGCTGCCCGCGCCGAGGGCTCCCGCCGGCGCCGCATGAGGACGGTTCCGCCGACGAGCGCGATCGCGGCGAAGCAGAACCACTGGATCGCGTAGCCGAGGTGCGGGCCCTCACCGAGCGCGGGCAGCGCCGCCGGAACCGGAAGCGCGGCGGCCGGGTCCTGGCGCGCCAGCAGGAGGTACACGCCGGGCAGGAGGTCGGCCGGGACCTGCGCGTCGAGCATCGAAACGTCGATCGTGCGGACCGTCTCGACCGCGGGCGCGGGTGCGGCGCGGTCCGTCTCGGCGCTCGCGGGCAGCAGGGTGCCGAAGACGGTCACGGTGCCGCCCACCGCGGCTCCGTCGCCCTCGACGGGGGGGCCCGAGGTTCCGGTCGGCACCCATCCGCGGTCGACGAGGATCGCGCGGCCGTCGGAGAGCAGGAGGGGGGTGAGCACGTGATCGCCGGGTCGTCCGTCGAGCGGCCGCCCGTACAAGATCACCTCGTGAGCCGGGTCCCATGTACCCGTCGCGCTTGCCCGGCGGTAGGCCGCCTCGTCCGCCCCCTCGGCGTCAACGAGCGCATCGACCGGCGCGACCGGCGCGGCCAGACCCGCTTCGACGCCGGCGTTGAAGGCACGGCGCCCCGCGAGCCGATCCAGCTGCCAGAAACCGAGGCGCACGCAGGTCGCTGCCACGAGGACCGTGACCACGGGCAGAAGGATCCATCGCGCCCGTGCGCCGACCACGCTTCGGAGGATAACCGGCGGCCTCAAGTTCGGATCCCTGTTCTGCCGACACCTCTGGTAAGACGGCGCGAAGGGTCGTCCCGTCCCGTGAGGCGGGCGGCCCGCGCGACCGGATGGCACCATGACGCCCGCATCGAGGGGAACACCGGACACCGGGGGTGACGGAAGTGCAGCGGCTCTACGTGCGTGCACGAACCTGGTTGGACGGCCTGGTGGAGGAGCGAGGGGCAACGGCGGTCGAGTACGCCCTCATGCTCGCGCTCATCGCGATGGTGATCATCGGCGCGGTGACCTTGCTCGGCCAAGAGACGAACTCCACCTTCTCGGAGTTCTCGTTCGACCCTCCGTAGCCCGCGTACCGCTCGACCCGGTCTCCGCCGGGTCGCAAGGGCATCGGCTAGGCTGCGCGGACGATGGATCCCGCGCGCCGTCTCCTCGATCTGCAGACCCTCGACACGGTGATCGACCGTGCGTTGGCTCGTCACGCCGTGCTCGAAGGAGGCGCCGAGCTCAAGCAGGCGCGAGGTGCCGCCGACGCCGCCGAGGTCGAGCTGGGTGAGCTTCGCCTCCGTATCGAGGCGCTCGATCGCGAGGCGTCGAGGTTCGAGCACGACGTCGACGCGCTCGGTCAGAAGGCCGCGGCCGAGGAGCGGCGGCTCTACGACGGGTCGGTGGCGAACCCGAAGGAGCTCGACTCGATCCAGCACGAGGTCGCGAACCTGAAGCGGCGAACGGGGGACCGCGAGGACGAGCTGCTCGTCCTCATGGAGCAGCGCGAGGTCCTCGACCGCCAGGCCGCCGCCGCCTCGGCTCGCACCGAGGAACTGCGCACCGAGGTCGAACGCGCCGGAGCCGGTTCGGCCGAGGAGCTCACCACGATCGAGCGCGAGCTCGCGGAACGTCGCGTCGAACGAGTCGCGATCGCCGACGGGATCGATCCCGAGCTTCTCGAGCTCTACGAGGACCTCCGACGCCAGAAGAAGGGGATCGGGGTCGCGGCGCTCGTCGACGGCATCTGTCAGGGGTGCCACGAGCAACTGTCCGCGGTCGTGCTCGATCGTCTCAAGAAGACCGACGGCGTCCGACGGTGCGAATACTGCCGGCGGATCTTGGTGCTGTGACGCTCGAGGTCATCGTGCACACCGACGGCGCCGCCCGGGGGAACCCGGGGCCGGCCGGTGCGGGCGCCGTGATCACGTCGACGGACGGCGAGGTGCTCGCCGAGATCGCCGAGGGCCTCGGCCACGCGACGAACAACGTGGCGGAGTACACGGCCGCGATCCTCGGACTCGAGCGCGCCGCCGAGCTGGGCGCGCGCCGCGTGACGCTCCGGACGGACTCGCAGCTCCTCGTCCAGCAGCTCGCCGGTCGGTACCGGGTGAAGGCGGTGCATCTCGTGCCGCTGTGGCGGCGGGTCCGCGAGCTCGCGGCCGGGTTCGAGCGCATCCGGTTCGAGCACGTCCCCCGCGAGCGCAACGTCGAGGCGGACCGGCTCGCGAACGCCGGTGTGGACGCCTGGCTCGAGGATCGACAGGACGGCCGAGGGAGCGAGCTGCCCTAGCTTCCCGGCTCGGGACTCGGCGATCCGGACGCGGCGATCGGGAGCGGCTCGATCAAGCCCTCCAGAGGGATCAGGATCGGCTCGATCGTCGTCGATGAGCGGAACGTCAATCGGAGCGAGAGCCCGGCGGCATCGGGTTGCGCGGGGAACGTGACGATGCCCGGCACCCGCGCACCCGCGGCCATGGAGCCGAGGGAGGGGGAGACCACGTCGGCGTGATCGACGACGGTGCCGTCGGCCTCCACGAGGGCGACGTCGTCCTCCGTGAGCGAGACGTCCGGACCGTCCCCGACACGGATACGCAGATGCAGCTGCCAGACCGGCGCGGCCACGAACGAATCCAGCTCGACCTCGACGCGCTCGTCACCGAAGGTCTCGGCGGGCTCGATCAACTGGAACGCGATGCTCATCGGGATGCCGTCGCGCACGAAGTCCGTGACGAGCCACGCGCCGTCCGGCGTGCGCACGAGGAGCATCGGCCCACCGAACGAACGCACCACCTGGAAGGGCTTGCCCCGAGTGGGGTCGAGGTCGAAGGTGACGAACGCGTCCACCGACACCTGGCGGACGACGTCGCCGGGTCGATCCATGATGGGAAACGGCGTCGCCGCGCCGACCGTCCGGAGTTCGAGCGAGCCTCGTTGGTCGCCCTCGAACTCCTGTCGCTGCACCTCGAGCCACGTCACCCATCGCTGCATCCAGGCCGGGCCGCTCCGAAGTCGCAGCGCTGCGGGACCGTCGATCGGGAGATCCGCGTACGCTTCGAGGAAGGCGATCGCCGCCGCCCGCGCCCCGGCCTCGTCACCCGCCGGGGCCCCGGCCACGTCGCCGGCGCTCACCGCCTGCGGGCGTTCGCTCGGCGTGCAGGCGATCAGCAGGCACGCGCCGGCGACGAGCGGAACGAGGACACGACGCATCGACGCGGCCGAGTCTACGGGGTACCGTCCGTACGGAGGAGCTGGCCGGGCGGCCGCGGTCGCGCTTCGCATCCGCGGGGCGCGGTCGAGGAAAGTCCGGACTCCGCAGGGCAGGACGCTGGCGAGAGCCAGGCGGGGGCGACCTCGCGAAGGGGCAACAGAGAGAAGACCGCCGACGCGGCGAGAGCCGCGGGCAAGGGTGCAACGGTGGGGTAAGAGCCCACCAGCGCGCCGGGCGACCGGCGCGGCTCGGCAACCCCCGTCCGGAGCAAGGTCGAGCAGGGAGCGCACGAGGACGGCCCGTCCGAGCTCCCGGGTAGACCGCACCGGTCCGGCGAACGGACCGGCGGCGGCGCTGCGGCGCCGCCGAGAGAGATGGTCGCCGGCGGTCCCCTCGGGGACCGCGCACGAGATCCGGCTTACAGGCCGGCTCCTCCGAACGTCGAGGCCGGGGCGCGAGCCCCGGCCTCGTCCGTCGCGCCGACCCCGTGCATGACGGTGGGTCGCGGTCGCGCCACCGTCATCAAGCGGGCGCCGCGGCGACGCCCGCGTCGAGCGCGCGCCGGAGCTGGCGACCGGCGTGGTAGCTCGAGCGCACGAGCGGGCCCGCCTCGACGTGGGCGATGCCCATCGCCTCGCCCTCGGCTGCGTGCGCCGCGAACTCCTCGGGGGACACCCATCGATCGACCGGAAGGTGGTAGGCGGTGGGCCGCAGGTACTGGCCCATCGTGACGATCTCGCAGCCCGCGTCGACGAGGTCGCGCATCGCGCCGGCGATCTCGTCGGGGCGCTCGCCCATCCCGAGGATCAGGTTCGATTTCGTCAGCTGGCCCGGTCGCACCCGCTTCGCCATCCGCAGCACCTCGAGCGAGCGGTCGTAGCCGAACGCCGGCCGGATGCGATCGTGGAGACGGCGGACCGTCTCGAGATTGTGCGCGAAGACGTCGGGCTCGGCGGCCAGCACGGTGGCGATGGCGTCGGTGCCGGCCTTGAAGTCCGAGGGCAAGACCTCGACGGTGGCGCCCGGCACCGCCCGCTTCACGGCTTCGACCGTCCTCGCCCAGATCCGAGCGCCGCCGTCCGCAAGGTCGTCGCGGGCAACGCCCGTGATCACGGCGTGGCGGAGCCCCATCGCACGCACGGCCTCCGCGATCTTGATGGGTTCATCCTCGTCGACGGGATCGGGTTTCGCCGTCATGACGTCGCAGAAGCCACAGCGGCGGGTGCATTTGGAGCCGAGCAGGAGGAAGGTCGCTTCGCGCTCCTCCCAACACTCGTGGATGTTCGGGCACATCGCCTCCTCGCACACCGTGTGCAGGCCACCGCGTCGAACGATCTCGGCGAGCTCGGCATGGTTCGGGCCGCTGCGCAGGCGCACCTTCAGCCAGGGAGGCTTGCGCGCGTCGCCGCGGTCGACGTCTCCGGGGCCGTTCGTGACGCCGACGATCGGCAGGTGGAGGGGTCGCTTGCGGGGATTGTGGTCCCGGTCCGCCATCGTGCCGAGTGTACGCTCGGCGGATGGCAGCGCGCGGTTCACCGGGGCGGCGACGGATCGTCATCCGGACCGTCTGGCTGCTCGGCGCCGCGGTCGGTTTCTACGTCTTCACCCCGACGATCCTGGCCTTCGTCGACGACGCGCCGAGGCTTCTGCAGATCGAGCCGGGCTGGTTCCCGCTGCTGCTCCTCGCGCAGGGCGCGAGCTTCGTCGCCCTCTGGCGACTCCATCACGTCGCGATCCGATGCGACGACCGCGTGCTGATCGCGACCTCGCAGCTCGCATCGAACGCTTTCAGCCGGATCGTGCCGGGGGGCGCGGCGGCGGCCGGCGCCTTGCAGTTCCGCATGCTGGTGCAAGGCGGCGTGGCGCCGGCCGCCGCCGCGACCGGGCTCACGGCCGTCGGGCTCATCACGATCGCGGCGCTGTTCGCGTTGCCGATCCTCGCCGTGCCGGCGATCGTTGCGGGTGCCCCGGTCGCCCGAGGGTTGTGGCAGGCGGCGCTCGTCGGTGTCGCCGCGTTCGCCTTCCTGTTCGGCGTCGCCCTCGCGGCGATGAACGGCGACGGGTTGCTTCGGGCCGCGGCACGGATCTGGACGTCGGTCCGCCGACGGTTCGGACGGGAGCCGGCCCCGACCGATGACCCCGCCGGACACGTGTTGGCGCAACGCGACGAGGTCCGCGCCGCGCTCGGACGCGGGTGGCGTACCGCGATCGCGGCCGCCGTCGGCAACCGGCTCCTCGACTACCTGTCGTTGCTCTTCGCATTGACGGCGGTGGGGGTGCGGCCGCGCCCGTCGCTCGTGCTCCTCGCCTACGTGGCGGCGACCGTGCTCGGCATGATCCCGATCACGCCCGGAGGCCTGGGTTTCGTCGAAGCGGGGCTCGCCGCCACGCTCCGGCTGGCCGGCGTGGCGGCTCCGGAGGCGGTGCTCGCGACGCTCGCCTACCGGCTCGTGTCGTACTGGTTGCCGCTCCCGGTCGGCGCCGTCGCCTACGCGGTGCACCGCCGGCGGATCATCGCGAGGGCTCCCGCGTGACGGGGTGGCCGAGCGAACGACCTCGTCGCCGGAGCCTGTGGTTCGCCGTCCCGGTCGTCGTGGCGCTGTCGGTCGGGTGCATCGGATCCTCGGCCGAAGAGACGGCTCGCGATCTCTGCGGCGATCTCGCGAACCTCGACGAGACCATCACGGTGCTCATCGCCCCGACCGCCGAGGCCTCGGTGGGCGACGTCCGGGGCGCCTACGAGAAGGTGGCGCCCGTGCTGGAGCGGATCGCCGCCGCGCCCCAGGCGTCGGAGGAGCTCGAGACGACGCTGATCGCCCTGCAGGAGGCCTTCCGCGACGCGTTCGCGGGCGTCGGAGACGACGAACCGGCCACCGTGGTCGGCGCCTCCCTCGCCGCTCCGCGGGGGGGGCTCCGGATCACGCTCGCGGACGCGTCGGTCACGCTCGGGTGCGCGCCCTCGGACCCGCCGTCGTGACAGGTTCCGCGTTCGTCCGCCGGTGAGGGTCTAGGCTCGCGTCGTGCCGGAACCACAGGAGGTGCCCGTGCAGACCGAGCCCCCCGCCGAGGAGCTGCCACCGGGGGTGGCCGACGAGCTGACGGCGGAGCCGATCCGCCTGCCGTCGTGGCGGTGGATCTGGCGCCTGTTCCTCGTCTTCTGGGCCTCCCTCGCGCTCGCGTGGCTCGCGTACGCGTTCTTCACGAGCATCCGCTCCCTGATCGTCCTGTTGGTCGCCTCGCTGTTCCTGTCCTTCGCGCTCGAACCCGCCGTCGCGTGGCTCGCGGACCGGGGCTGGCGGCGCGGCTTCGCGACCTTCACCTGCCTCGCCGCGCTCGCGCTCGGAGCGATCCTGATGCTCGTGCTGATGGTGCCGGTCCTGATCGATCAGGTGATCGAACTCGTCGACGCCGCCCCCGAGATCTTGGACCGGCTGGTTGAGCTCGCCAACGACTGGTTCCGCCTGGACCTGTCGACCGGGCAGCTCGTCGAAGACCTGCAGACGGCGAACACCGACCTGACGCAGTTCGCCGGCAACATCGCCGGGAACCTCTTCGGGGTGGGGGCGGCGATCGTCGCGACGATCTTCCAGCTCCTCACGATCTCGCTGTTCTCCTTCTACCTCGTCGCCGAGGGTCCCCGTTTCCGGCGCGCGGTCTGCTCGATCCTGCCCGCACGCCAGCAGCGCGTCATGCTCGACACATGGGAGGTCGCGATCGACAAGACGGGCGCGTACATCTATTCGCGTCTCGTGCTCGCCGTGCTGTCGGGGACCGCCACCTACATCGTGATGCGCATCCTCGGCGTCGAGTTCGCCCTTCCGATGGCGGTGTGGATGGGGCTCGTCTCGCAGTTCGTGCCCACGATCGGCACGTACATCGCGATGGCCTTGCCCCTGCTCGTCGCGGTCGTCGGCAGCACGGTCGACGCCGTCGTGTTGCTCGTGTACTTCACGATCTACCAGCAGGTGGAGAACTACGTGCTCGCGCCCCACGTGACGGCTCGCACGATGGAGCTGCATCCGGCGCTGGCGTTCGGTTCGGCGATCGCGGGAGCGAGCATCGGCGGCGTGGTCGGTGCGATCCTCGCATTGCCGGCCGCGGCGATCGTGCAGGCGGTCGCATCGTCGTACGTGACGACGCACGAGGTGATCCGCGACGACCTCACCGAGGAGGAGCAGGCCCAGCCGGTGAAACCGCCGCGGGAGAGCGTGTGGGCACGGGCGATGGCCCGTGCTCGCCGGCGGATGTAGCGCCGGGCTCCTCGCGCGGCCCCACCCGCTCCTCGCCGGGTCGACCAGGCAGGTAGACGCGGAACGACGCCCCTCCGCCGTCGCGTTCCTGCACCCACGCGCGACCGCCGTGGAGCTCGGCGAACCGAGTCACGAGCGAGAGTCCGATGCCGGTGCCGGGGGAGTGGGCCGAGGCCGTCGGCCCCTGGCGGAACGGTTCGAAGATCGCGGCGCGGAGATCCTCGGAGACCCCCGGCCCGTCGTCGTCGACGACGATCAGCACGCCGCCGTCATCGGCGCGGACCTCGAGCCAGATCCGGCGGTCGCTGGTCGTGTGCCGGGCGGCGTTCATCAGCAGGTTCTCGACGATCCGTTCGACCTTCGCCGGGTCGACCGGAAGCATGATGGACTCGGCGCGGGTCTCGACGTCGCGGCCGGCGAGCGCGTCGAGGTTCTCGACGGTGCGCCGCGCGAGCGCGCCGACGTCGGTGGTGCGGTACTGGGGTTCGACGATGCCCCGGTTGAGTCGATCGATGTCGAGCAGGTCCTTGAGGAGACGGTCGAGCTTCTTCGCGTTGGCAGCCAGGCGTCGGAGCAAATCGGTGCGATCGCTGCCCTCGATGTCCGGCGCGCGTTCGAGCGTGAGCGCGAGGCCAAGGATCGACGTCAGCGGACTGCGCAACTCGTGTGACACGGCCGCGAGGAAGGTGTTCTTCATGTCGTCGAGGGCACGCAGGCGTTCGGCAGCGTCGCGCTCGCGCTGCTCGGACTCACGCAACGCGTGCTCGGCGACCTTGCGCTCCGTCACGTCGAACAGCACCCCTTGCACGAACGTCGGCTCGCCGTGCTCGTCGTGGAGGAACGTGGTCTCGTCGTGAACCCAGATCGTCCTCCCGTCCCGGGTGCGCATCCGGTACTCGGCGCTCCACGGCTCGCGCCGAGCGATCGCCGCGATGTAGTCCGCGACCACCGCCTCGCGATCGTCGGGATCGATCGCCTCGACCCACGCGCGCGGATCGGCGATCCACTCCTCGGGGGTGATCCCCACGAGCTCCTCGAGCTGCGGGCTGGCGTAGACGGACTCGAGCGAATCGTCGGCACGGTCGAGATAGATCGCGGCGGGGACATGCTCGACGATCGCCCGGAACCGTTCCTCGGCCTCACGGAGCTGATCCTCGGCCTTCTTCTGCGCGGTGACGTCGTACATCACCCCCTGCGAGACGAGGGGCTGGCCGTCGTCGTCTCGGATCACGACCGCCTGGTCGCGGACCCACAGCGATCGGCCGTCGCGGTGGTGGAACCGATACTCGACCTCGTAGGGATCGCCGTGCTCGTGATGGCGCGCGATCGCGTCGCCGACCCGTTCCGCATCGTCCGGGTCGATCTGTCGCCACCACAGGCCGAGGTCGGTGCGCCATTCGTCGGGGGTGAACCCGAAGGTCGATTCCACCTGCGGGCTCACGTAGAGGGTGGTCATCGCCTCGTCGACCGCGTCGACGTACGTGACCGCAGGGATCGTTTCGATCAACGATCGGTACCGTTGCTCGGCGGCGTCGAGGGCGAGCTCGGCGCGCTTGCGTTCGGTGACGTCGAGCAGGATGCCCTGACTCATCCAGGGCTTCCCCTCCTCGTCGGCGATCATCACGGCTTGGTCGCGGAGCCACCTGAAGTCACCCGCGCGCGTCTGCACCCTGATCTCGACGTCGAGCGGCTCACCCGTCGAGCGGTGACGCACATCGGCAAGGGCGGCCCGCTCTCGGTCGTCGGGGTGGATCAGCCGCTCCCACAGACCCGGTTCGCGCTCCCATCGGTCCGAGGAGTAGCCCAGGATCGTCTCGATCTGCGGGCTGATGTACGTCGTCGGCCAGGTCGGGCCGCCCGGGCCCTCCCGGAGCTCGTCGACGTAGGTGATCGCGGGCATCTTCTCCACGAGGAGGCGGTAACGCTCCCGCGCTTCATCGAGGCTCTCGGCCGCCCGCTGGCGAGAGATCGCGGCGCCGAGCGTGTTCGCGGTCACGATGATCGCCTCGACCTCCGCTTCCTGCCACGGTCGGTCGTCACCGCAGCGGTCCAGGCCCATGTATCCCCACCAGTCCCGGTCGACGAAGATCGGGACGGCAAGGACGGCCTCGATCGGGACAGGCCCCGCCTCGAGGACCGCTCGTTCGGCGTCGGGGAGGTCGCGGACGAGGCCGTGGACGATCTCGCCGCGGGCCATCCGATCGGCCCATCTCTCGAGGCCGCCGCGACCCCATGGGAACGTGTTGGTGAGCGCCCGGTCGTCGCCCGGCCAGGTCCCGCCCGGCGCGTGCCAGGCCTCGACGAGGCTCATAGCCGGTTCGCCGCCGCCGGCGGTCTCGTTGCGCCAGACGGAAGCCCGGCTCCCCTCGCCGGCGCGGCCCAGGCGCTCGAGCACCTCGCCCATCACGTCTGCCCACGAGTCCGCCAACAGGAAGCGCTCCGCAGCGAACGCGGTCGCCTGCAAGATCCGGTCCCGTCGCGCGAGCGAATCCTGCGCGTGCTTGCGATCGGTGACGTCCGTGAGCGCTCCCTGCCAGATCCGTCGACCTCCCGGGTCCTCGACGAGGATCGCGTGATCGTGGAGCCAGACCGTGCGCCCGTCGGCGGTGATCACGCGGTATTCGACGTCGAACGGGTCACCCGTCACGTTCGTCCGATCCGACTCCTCGAGGACCCGCTCACGATCGTCGGGGTGGAGCATGCGGACCCAGAGCCCAGGATCGCGCATGCGCTCCTCGGCCGAGTATCCGGTGAACCGTTCGTACTGCGGGCTGATGTAGAGCGCGGTGCTGACGTCGTCCACGGCGTCGGTGTACACGGCGATGGGGAGCTGCTCGACGAGGGAGCGGTAGCGCTCTTCCGCCTCCTTGCGCTCGGTGACGTCGAGCATGACGCCCTGGTACAGGGGCGCGCCGCGCGATCCCACGCCGACGGGGTTGGCCTCGTCGCGGACCCACACCCACCGCCCGTCGGCGCGGCGGATCCGGTACTCCTCGGAGAAGGGCTCGCCGGCGCGGACCGCGCGGTCCCAGGCGTCGAGGACCCGAACCAGGTCGTCCGGCCGCACGCTCGACGCCCACGCTTCCGGACGCTCGAGCCACTGCTGGGCCGGATACCCGAGGAGCCGCTCGATCTGCGGGCTGATGTAGCCCGCCGGGGTCGTGCCCGGCGCATCGGCTCCGTCCCAGACGTATGCGACCGCCGGCACGCGCTCGACGATCGTTCGGAATCGCGATTCGGCCTCGTGGCGCCGGTCCTGCTCTTCCTCCGCCTGCCGCCATCGGCGAACGGCGAATACCGCGATGCCTGCGAAGGTGATGAGGAGCAGACCGATCGCCTCGTCGAGGTACGGCGAGCTCAGGAGACCGGCTTCGATCCGATCGTAGACCTCGAGCCTGGCGCCCACCGCGAAGACGACGGCGACGGCCACCAGGATCCTTGCCAGATCCCGGAGGCCGCTCGAGCGTCTCGTGGCGCCGGCAGGCTCGCGTCCCTTCACGTCGATGCGGTTATCGTCGCGGGCTCGCTCGCCCTGTACCAGGGGTTTTCCGGGGTTCGTCCGCCCGTTCCCCCCGCCGTCCTTCCGGGGCCGGCGGGTCGGCCGCGATCACGACGTGCGCCGGTTCGGGGGACCCCCGGCCGGGGGACCCGAGCTTGCGGACCTCGCAGCCGACCCTGATGGAGGCCGGCGGATCAGGCTGCCGCCAGCGCCCTCATCGCCCGGTAGAGATGGTCCGGCTCGGGCTCGAGGAAGGCGTGCTCCAGGGGCGCCGCGAAGGGCATGGCGGGGATGTCCGGTCCGCCGATCCGCATCACGGGCGCGTCGAGGTCGAAGAAGACCGCCTCGGCGATCGCGGCGGCGATCTCCGCGCCGGCGCCGTAGGTCCGGTTGTCCTCGTAGACGACGAGCGCTTTCGACGTCGTGCGCACCGAGGCCACGATCGTGTCGAGATCGAGTGGCGCGAGCGTCCGGACGTCGACGACCTCGATCGAGAGCCCCTCGTCGTCCGCGAGTCGCGCGGCCGCGTCGAGACACCGATGCAGCTCGTAGCCGTACGTGATCACGGAGAGGTCGGTCCCCTCGCGCTTCACGTCGGCGACACCGATCGGCGTCGTGTGATACGTGTCGGGTACGTCGCCCGTCACGGCCCGATACGCCTTCTTGTGCTCGAGGTAGATCACAGGGTCGGGATCGCGCAGGGCGCTTCGCAGCAACCCCGCGGCATCGGCAGGCGTCGACGGCATGACCACCTTGAGACCGGGGACGTGGGCGTACGTCGCCTCGATGGATTGCGAGTGGTACAGGGCGCCGTGGACCCCGCCCCCGCACGGCGCACGGATGACGAGCGGACAGCCGAAATCGCCGTTCGAGCGGTAGCGGATCCGCGCCGCCTCGGACGCGATCTGGTCGTACGCCGCATGGATGAAATCGGCGAACTGGATCTCGGCGACCGGCAGGAGCCCGTGCAGGGCCATGCCGATCGCAACCCCGACGATGCTGGACTCGGCCAGCGGGGTGTCGATCACGCGCTCCTCGCCGAACTCCGCCATCCATCCCTGCGAGACACGGAACACCCCTCCTCGCGTGCCGACGTCCTCCCCGAGCAAGACGATCCGGTCGTCGTCCACCATCTCGTCGTGCAGGGCATCGCGGACGGCGGTCAGGAGGTTCTTCTGCGTCACGACGGCTCCTGGAAGACGTGCCGTCCGATGGTCGCCGGATCGGGCTCGGCGGCCTCCCATGCGGCGCTGATCGCTTCCTCGACCTCGGCCTTCACCTCGGCGCGCAGGCGCTCGTCGGCGTCGTCGTCCAGTACTCCGTGCTCCTGCAGGTACCGACCGAACTCCACCACCGGATCGTGGTGCCTCGCCGCTTCGACCTCCTCGCGTGATCGGTAGGACTTGTCGTCGTCATCGGACGTGTGGGGGAGGTAGCGGTACGTCTTGCACTCGACGAGCGTCGGCCCGTCGCCGCGGCGCGCTCGGTCGTGCGCCTGCTTCATGGCGGCGTAACAGCCGAGCACGTCGTTGCCATCGACCACGACCCCGGGGAACCCGTAGCCGGCGGCACGGTCGGCGACGTGCTCGACCGCCATCTGCTTGGCTTGGGGCACGCTGATCGCGTAGTGGTTGTTCTCGCACACGAAGATCACCGGCAACCGATGGATCCCGGCGAAGTTCAGCGCCTCGTGCCAATCCCCGGCGCTCGTCGCCCCGTCGCCGAACCAGCACCCGACCACCGTGTCCTCGCCCCGATACCGGGCCGCGAAGGCGATGCCGGCCGCGTGCGGGAGCTGCGTCGCGATCGGCGAGGAGCCGGTGATGATCCCGAGGCGCCGCGACCCCCAGTGCGAGGGCATCTGCCGACCTCCCGACGACGGATCGTCGGCCTTCGCGAACACCCCGAGGAAGATCTCGTAGGGGGTCATGCCGGCGGCGAGGACGACGCCGACGTCGCGGTAGTAGGGGAGCCAGATGTCGATGCCGCGTCGCATGGCCCAGGCGGTGCCGATCTGGCATCCCTCGTGTCCGGCGCCCGGGACGACGAACGGCGCCCGTCCCATGCGGTTCTGGCGGAGCGCGGCCTCGTCGAGGAGGCGCGTCATCACGATCGTGCGGTACATGGCGAGGAGGTCGTCGGCCGTGAGCCCGAGCGCCTCATGGGGCGTCCCGGTCACCGGCGCGGACACGCGGCACCTCCCACCGCGGCGAGTGTACCCCCGGGCCGCCGACCGGACGGGCGGTTGGCGGAGTTCGATCACGACGACTGCTGCCCCGCTCCTCGTCCATACCCCCTAGGGGTATACAATCGTGGTCATGTACGGATACGCGATGGACAAGGACCATCTGCAGACCCGCCTCCGCAGGATCGAAGGCCAGGTGCGCGGCCTCCAGCGGATGATCGATGAGGATCAGTACTGCATCGACATCCTGACCCAGCTCAGCTCGGTCGCCGCGGCGCTCCGAGCGGTCGGCATGGGTGTGCTCGACGACCACGTGCGCCACTGCGTCGCCCAGAGCATCGAGAATGGTGACGGCGATGCGAAGATCGAGGAGCTGATGGCCGCCGTGGCGCGCTTCACGGGGAAATGACGCTGCGCCCCGAGCGAGTGCGGCGGAAGGGCCGGGCGGGAACAGGGCAGACGGTCCCCGCGTTGCGTACTTGGAGGCGTTCGCCCGGCCGCCGGCCCACGACCCGAGTGAGGACGATCTGATGAGCACGACCACCCACGTCGACGTGACCGACACCGATTTCGAGCAGGTCGTGATCGAAGGATCGAAGGAGCGCCCCGTCGTCGTCGACATGTGGGCGGCATGGTGCGGCCCCTGCCGGACCCTGGGTCCGATCCTCGAGAAGGTGGCCGATGAACGGGCCGGGGCCTTCCTGCTCGCGAAGCTCGACGTCGACGCCAACGCCGTGGGGCAGGCGTTGCTCCAGGCGGTGCAGAGCCAAGGGATCCCGACCGTCGTCGCCTTCAAGGACGGTGAGCCGGTCAGCATGTTCATCGGTGCCTACCCCGAGTCCGAGGTGAACGCCTTCGTCGACCAGCTCCTCCCCAGCGACGAGGCGCTCGACGTCCCCGACGTCGACGCCGAGATCGAGGCCGTCGATCCCGAGGGCGCCGAGGACGGGATGCGCGAAGCGCTCGCCACGGACCCGGACAACCGAGAGGCCGCCGTCGGCCTCGCGCGGCTCCTCGTCGCGCGAGGCGATCTCGACGGTGCTCGCCCCCTCGTGATGAAGCACCTGCCCGATCCTGAGGCCGAAGCGGTGCACGCCGCGATCGAGGTGAAGGAGTGGGCGTCCGAGCGGTCGAACGGCACCCTCGCATCCGCCAAGCGCCTCGCCGCGCAGGAACGCTGGCGTGAGGCCCTCGACGGCATGCTCGGGGCGCTGCAGGACGATCGGGACGCGGCGCGCCAGGCCATGGTGACGGTGTTCGCCGCGCTGGGCGACGACGAGGAGCTCGTCCCGGAGTACCGGCGTCGCCTGACCGCATCCCTGTTCTGAGCGAGATACTCGGAGCGTGACCGACGTCGACGAACCGATCCGGGCGTTCTGGGACCGCGACAGCTCCACCTACGACCGCTCACCCGGCCACGCGGTGACCGATCCGGTCGAGGCGGCGGCCTGGCGCCAGGTCCTGCGCGATGCGCTTCCCCCCGCTCCCGCTCGGGTCCTCGACGTGGGTGCCGGCACGGGGGCTCTCGCGCTCCTCGCCGCCGAGCTCGGCTTCGAGGTGACCGCGCTGGATCTGTCGCCCGGCATGCTCGATCGCGCGCGCAAGAAGGCGTCGGTGCGCGGTCTCGAGCTCGACTTCGTCGTCGGGTCGGCGAGCGAGCCGCCCGACGGTCCGTTCGACGCCGTGTTCGAGCGGCACGTCGTCTGGACCTTGCCTGATCCGGTGGAGGCGTTGACCGCCTGGCGCCGGTCGACGGCTCCGGGAGGCCTGCTCGTGCTGCTCGAGGCGATCTGGGGTCGGCGCGATCCGTGGACGAGCGCGAAGGGGAAGGCGGTCGAGCTGCTCCGAGCCTTCCACGGGGTCCCGAACGATCATCACGCGCCCTATCCCCCCGAGGTGCTCGCCCGCTTGCCGCTCGCCCGGATGCCATCGCCCGAGCCGCTCGTTCGGTTCGTCCACGAGGCCGGATGGCGCAGCGCCAGGATCCGCCGCCTCCGGGACGTGGAGTGGGCGCATCGACTCCTGCAGCCCGGGCTGCTCGGGCGACTCGAACAGCTGCCGCGCTACGCGCTGGTCGCCGAGGCCTGAGCCGGCGGCTCCGGCGCGGCCTCTCAGGTCGGTCCGACGCCCAGCCCGGTGAAGGCCTCGAGCTCGGCGACGGGCGCGGACTCGAACGCGAGATCCAGCTCACGCTCCAGGGCGACCGTCAGCAGCGGCCGAACCTCGTCGACCGTGACCGGCCGGCCGAGGATCTCGCTCAGCGATGTCACCCCGTGATCGGGGAGCCCGCAGGCGACGATCCCTCGGAACCATGAGAGCTCGGTGTCGCAGTTCACCGCCAACCCGTGCATGGTCACACGGCCCCGTAGGAGCCGAACGCCGATCGCGCAGACCTTGTCGTCGCCGTGCCACACGCCGGTCTGGACGTCGTCGCGGCGGCCGACGGTTGCGCCGACCTGGGCGGCGGCATCGATCACCGCTCGCTCGAGGCGGCGCAGGTACCGGCCGGCGTCGGATGCGCGGCCGAGGTCGACGATCGGATACGCGACGAGCTGCCCCGGACCGTGGAACGTGAAGGCGCCGCCGCGATCGATCTTCCGGACGATCGCCCCCCGGGCCTCGATCGCCCGCTCGTCCCAGACGAGCTCCTCGGGTTTCGCGCGGCGCCCCGCCGTGAAGACCGGAGGATGCTCGAGCAGTACGACCGCGTCGGGGATCGACCCCTCGAGCCGGCGAGCCGCGAGCTCGTGCATCGCGGCGTTCGCGACGTCGTAGTCGGCGAGCCCCTCGGGGCGCACGAGCCAGGCGGGCCGTGTCACCGGCGCGCTAGAGCCCCAGGTCTTCGGCGAAGTCCCAGGTCTCGAGGCTCTCCTTCACCCTCGCCAGGAACCGTGTCGCGATCTCGCCGTCGATGAGGCGGTGGTCCCACGACATCGAGAGGTAGACCATGTGGCGCACCGCGATCGCGTCGTCGGCGACCACCACCGGGCGCTTCTGGATCGCGTCGAACGACAGGATGCCGACGTTGGGTTGATTGATGATGGGCACGCTCGCGAGGGATCCGTAGGGGCCGGGGTTCGTGACCGTGAAGGTCGCGCCCTGCACCTCGTCGGGACGAAGGTCGTGGGAACGGGCCCGCGCCGCGAGATCGGCGACGGCGCGAGCGATGCCCACGGTGTTCATGCCGTCGGCGCCCTTGATCACGGGGACGATGAGACCCGCGTCGTAGCTCACGGCGATGCCCATGTGCACGTACCGGTGCATCACGACGTCGTCGCCGTCGAGCCGGGCGTTCACCATCGGGAACGCCTGCAGCGCGTCGATCGTCGCCCTGAGCACGAACGGCAAGTACGTGAGCTTCGCACCGTGCCGCTCCTGGAACGCCTGCTTCGTGCGCTCGCGGAGTCGCACCAGGTGCTCCACGTTGGCCTCGACGAGGGTCCACGCGCGCGCGGTCTCGTTCACCGATGCGAGCATGTGTTTCGCGATCGCCTTGCGGATGTGGGAGACGGGCTGCACGTCGGTGCCACTCCCGGCGACCGCGGCCGGCGTCGGAGCCGCCGCTCGGGCACCGGCGGACGTGTCGGCCGCCGCCGGTGACGCCGGAGCGTCGTGTGCGGCCGCGGATTCGACGTCGCGCCGCGTGATGCGTCCGCCGGTTCCGGTCCCGCGGATCTGCGTGAGGTCGACGCCGTGCTCGTCGGCGAGCCTGCGGACGACCGGCGACAGGATCCTCGACCGGGGTCCCCGATCGGGGATCTCGGCGGCCGCCCCCGCGCGAGGAACCGGCGACGACGAGCTGGGCGCCTGACCCTGTGTCGGCGCCGCAGACGCGGCGGTGCTTGCGGTTCCGGCGGCCCCGGCAACCGGGCTCGCGGGTTCCGCGGCCGGCGCGTCGGCCGCGGAACCGTCGACGACCGCCGATGCGCTCTCGGCGTCGGCCGTTCCATCTCCACCGGCGTCAGGCGTTCCCGCTTCGGCGCCGTCGGCGATCTCGGCGAGCTCGGTGCCGACCGGCACCGTTTCGCCCTCGGGGACGAGGATCTTCGTCACCGTGCCGGCGACCGGCGAGGGCACCTCGGTGTCGACCTTGTCGGTCGAGATCTCGAACAGCGGCTCGTCGCGGGCGATCGGCTCGCCCTCGCGCTTCAGCCACTTGAGGATCGTTCCCTCGATGATCGTCTCACCGAGCTGCGGCATCTGGATCGTCGTCATCGACCGCTCACGTCTCCCATCTCACCGGGCCATCTCACCGGGCCATCTCACCGGGCCATCTCACCAGGCGGACAGCCGCTCGACGGCGGCCTCGATGTCGGCGACCTGGGGCAGGAACGCGTCTTCGAGGGGTGGGGAGAACGGCACCGGCAGGTTCGGCGGCGAGAGCCGCTCGACGGGAGCGTCGAGGTGCTCGAAGGCCTTCTCCGCGATCATCGCGGCAACCTCGGCGCCGATGCCGACGAATCGGTACGACTCCGAGAGCACCACGGCACGCGATGTCTTCGCGATCGACCGAAGGACGGTCTCTTCGTCGAGCGGATAGACGGTGCGCAGGTCGACGACCTCGGTTGAGATGCCCTTGGCCTGCAGGGATCCGCCGCTTCGAGCGCTTTGTGGACCATCGCGCCGTAGGTGATGACGGACACGTCGGTGCCCTCGCGGCGAACCTTGGCCTCGCCGATCGGCACGAGGAAGTCGGGCTGTTCCGGCACGAGCTCCTTGATGCGCCGGTAGATCCACTTGTGCTCGAGGAACAGGACCGGGTTGTCGTCGCGGATCGCGCTCTTCAGGAGTCCCTTCGCGTCGCTGGGGAACGCCGGGGCGACGACCTTGATGCCACCGGCATGGGCCACCCACGGCTCGGGATTCGTCGAGTGGAACGACGACGCTCGCACGCCGCCGCCCGAGGGGCCGCGAAGCACGACCGGCATCGGCACGCCGCTCCGGTAGTGGTAGCGCGACAGGACGGTGGTGATCTCGTCGTACCCGCTCGACATGAAATCCGCGTACTGGAACTCCGCGACCGGGCGGAACCCTTCCATCGCCGACCCGACCGCCATCCCCACGATCGTCTCCTCGGCGATGGGCGTGTCGATCACCCGATCCTCACCGAATCGCTCGATGAAGCCTTCGGTCACCTTGAAGGCACCGCCGTAGTCGCCGATGTCCTCGCCGAGCATGTAGACGCGCTCGTCGCGCTCCATCTCCTCCCACAACGCCTCGGCGATCGCGACGAGGTACGTCGCCTGGCCATCGTCGCCCCGCTTGCCCCGAGGTTCCGCGCCGTGGCCGGCCGCTCCTGTCTCCACCTTCTGGGCCACCTAGGCCTCCGTCCCGCCGCCGCGGCCCGGCTCGCTCGTCCAGTAGCCGTCGTCGGTCCAGTTGCCCTTGAAGGCGTCCGCCGGCTCGGGGAACGGTGAGGCGAGCGCGTATGCGTAGCCCTCGTCGAACTCCTTCTCGATCCTCGCCTGGAGGTCGTCGAGGTCGTCCTTCGTGACGACGCCCCAGCCCAGCAGCAGCTCCTCGTAGTTCTTCACGGGGTCCTTGTCGGCCACGTGCTCCTCGAGCAGCTCCTTCGGGACGTATTTCGCGGGGTCGTGCCCCGCGTGGCCACGCCACCGGAGCGACACCGACTCGATCAGCGTCGGACCGCCCCCGTCACGAGCGCGTCCGACGGCTTCGCGCGCCGCATCGTAGACCTCGAGCACGTTCGCACCGTTGACGCGGACCCCCGGCATGCCGTAGGCAGCGGCCCGCTCAGCGATCGTCGGCACCGCGAACTCGCGTCGGTTCGGCGTCGAGTACGCGAACCCGTTGTTGTTCACGATCCACACGACCGGCAGGCGGAAGACCGCCGACCAGTTCAAGGACTCGTGCCAGCGGCCGTTCGACGTGGCGCCGTCGCCACAGATCGCCATGGCGACGCGACGATCGCCGCGCCGCTGGTAGGCCCACGCGGCGCCGATGGCGACGGGGTAGGCGATCGGCAGGTGCGACATCACGGTGAACGTCTTGGCCCCCTGCCAATCGCCGATGTGGCTGTTGCCGTCACGCCCTCGGGTATAGCCGTCGATCCGTCCCCAGAACTGTGCCATGACCCGCTTCAGATCGAGCCCCTTCGTGAGCTGTGCCGTGAGGTCGCGGTGGGTGGGGAACAGCGAGTCGCCGTCGTCGAGCGCGTAGGCCACGCCCACGTGCGTTCCCTCTTGCCCGCGTCCCGAGTAGATCGCGCCGGGAAGGCGCCCTTGCCGATAGAGGGCCTCCATCCGCTCGTCGAAGTACCGGGCGAGCTTGAGGAGATGGAGCACCTCCTTCAGCCGGTCATCCGGCAGTGGCCGTGCCGCGGAGGTTTCGTCGTCGGTGCGGACCTTCGTGGCCACGTGGCTCCTTCGTGTCTCGTCGTACGTCGCGCTAGGGGGAGTGCAGCGGCTTGCCGGCGAGGGCGAGGAACGCCTCGCCGATCCCTTCGGACAGGGTGGGATGCGGATGGTGCATCACGGCGACCTCGTCGGGGGTCGCCTCCCAGGCGGTGATGAGCATCGCCTCCGACACGAGGTCGGTGACGTGCGGTCCGATCATGTGGACGCCGAGGGTCGGCCCCCCGCCCGCTTCGGCGACGACCTTCACGAATCCGCCCTCGCTCACGATGTTCGCCTTGCCGATGCCGCGGAAGTCGAGCTTCGTCGTGACGATGTCGCGGCCGTCCTCAACCGCCTGCGCCTCGGTCAGCCCGACGCTCGCGATCTCGGGGGAGCAGTAGGTCACCTTCGGCACCAACGCGTAGTCGATCGCCGGAACGTCCTGGCCGGCGATGCGTTCAGCGACCGCGTAGCCCTCGTCGAACGAGACGTGGGCGAGCTGCAACGGGGTCGCCGCGACGTCGCCGATCGCCCACACGCGCTCGACGTTCGTCAGCAGGTGCTCGTCGACGTTCACGTAGCCCTTCTCGTGCATCGATACCCCGAGTTCCTCGAGCCCCAGCCCGTCCGTGACGGGCCCTCGACCGATCGCGATCAAACAGATCTCGGCGACCACGGTCTCGACCGCGTTCGCCTCGGATCCGCCGCCTGCGCTCGGCTCATACGTCACCTCGACCGTCTCGCCCGTGTCCTTGACCGATCGCACCGAGGCGCCTGCGACCGCTGTGATCCCGCGTTTGCGGAACGCTCGAGCGACCTCTTTCGAGACCTCCGCGTCTTCGAGGGGCGCGAGGCCGGGGAGCGCCTCGAGCAGGGTGACCTCGGCACCGAAGGATCGGTACATCGAGGCGAACTCGAGCCCCACGGCTCCGGCGCCGATGACGATCGCCGAGTCGGGGAGCCGGTCGAGGCGGAGCGCCTCGTCGCTCGTGATGATCCGGTCGGTGCGCTCGACGCCGGGGAGCAACCGGGGGCGCGAGCCGGTCGCGATCACGACGTGGTCGGTCCGGATCACGCGCCCGTCGATCTCGACGCCGGGACCGGGGACGAGCCGCGCGCTCCCTCGGACGACCTCGATCCCGCGAGCCTTCACGAGCCCGGTGAGTCCCTTGATGTTCTTGTCGACGATCGCTTCTTCGAAGTCGCGGACCGCGCTCCAGTCGGGCTCTCCCGAAGCTTTGATGCCCCAGGTGGCCGCTCGATTCACGGTGTCGAGGACCGTCGCCGACTGCAGGAGCGCCTTCGTCGGGATGCAACCGCGGATCAGGCACGTGCCGCCGAGACGGTCGTCACGTTCGACCAACGCCACCCGTTGGCCCAGCTGCGCGGCACGGAGCGCGGCCGAGTAGCCACCGGTTCCCGCGCCAACGACGACGACATCGAAGGCATCCGCCATCCGAAACGGCAGTCTACCGCCCTTCGCCGCTGGAACCCGTCGGCGCCGGTCTACTCGGCCCTGATCGAGCGCACGAAGTCGCGGATCGAGGCATCGCCGAACCGCGTGTGACCGAGCAGGTGCTCGAGCAGTCCGTCGGCTTCGTCGTTGGCCGGCGCCACCGCCACGACGACGTAGAGGCCCGAGCGCGGGATACCGACCTGGCGGGCAGGTCCGAGGCCGGGAGCCGCCACGAAGTATGCCCACCGCGTCGCCCGTCTCCCGGGGACGCCGCACACGCCTTCGCCCCTCGCGACGTAATCGCCGGACGATCGGATGGTTCCCTGGGCGAACGTGGGCGCATGGTCCACGTACACCTGCTCGGCGAGCGTGCGGCACTGCTTCGAAGCCACGAGCCGCGTCAGGAGCGGGCCGGTGGCCGCCAGGTAGTAGTAGTCGCTCGGCACGCCGACCCGGGTCGCGTCCACCCAGGTGGCCGACAGACCCGTGATCCCCCCGTCGAGCTCCCCCCACGCCTGCGGCCGGGGTGAGGCGACGAACCCTTGCCTCGTCGCGTCGGCGGCGCTCGTCGCGATCGCGCGCCAACCGGGCGGCACGAGGGCGTTCACGGGTCCGGCCGAGACGCGCGCGAACTCGCTCGGCGTGGAGACCATCTCGACCGCCGGGGCGGGCGGCGTGGTCGAACTGCCCTGCCAGGTACAGCCGGCCGTCGCGACGGTCAGCACGAGTCCCACGAAGGTTCCTCGCACGTTCGTGCCGCGAGGATATCCTCGGGCGCCCCGCCTGGCTAGGTCTCGGGCGCGCACGCCGCTGACGACGAGCCTCACGGGAACGCCGACGGCGTCGCGCTCGATCAGGCGGCGCCGAGCGGGGGCGTTGCCAGCCGATCGCCCTCGTGGCTCGGGATGCAGAACGAGACCCGCGTGCCTCCACCCGGCAACGGGTCCGACCACACGATCCCTCCGTGCTCGACCACCACCTGCCGAGCGAGGTGGAGCCCCACCCCCACGCCCGACTTCTCCTTGCGAAGGATCCCTTCGCCGGTCGAGAAGGGCTGGTCGAAGGCCTGCGCGGCCACCGCTCGATCGAGCCCTTCCCCGTGGTCGACGACGGTGATCACGACGCCTTCGGTGAGGGTTCGGGCGATCAACTCGACGGGGGTGTCCGGCGGGGAGTACCGGCAGGCGTTGTCGAGCAACTCCCGCACGACGCCCCCCATCTTCGCGCCGTCGGCGATCGCCACGAGCGAGTCGGGGACCTGCGTGACGATCGACTGCGCCGGATACTGGCGCGACACCTCGTCGACCGCATGACGGACCAAGGGAGCGAGATCCGTCGATCGGAGCTCCAGGGAGAAACTTCCCTTCTCGATCTCGGAGATCGTGATGATCTCGTCGACGAGCGCCATCAGCTTGTCCAGCGATGCCTGGAGCTGCTCCAGGAACTGGGTCCGTTCACCCTCCGGCACGCTTGGATTGCGGAGCACGTAGGCGATGCCCTTGGCGACCGTCACCGGGGTCCGGAGCTCGTGGAGATGTTCGCGAGGAAGTCTGCCTTCGCAGAGGACCCCTGCGAGACATCGTCGCGGAGCGTCCCGAGCTCGCCCTCGAGCTCGCGGATCCTGCCGGTCACCCGAGCGAGCTCCGAGCCGAGCGACGTTGCCGCGACCGGCGAGAGGACGACGGCTCCCCCTGCGACGGAACGGATCGCACTCACGAGCGCCTCGGGCGGTTCCGCCTTGCTCAGGTACGCGGACGCGCCGGCTCCCAAGGCCGAGGCGACGAGATGGGCGGCGTCGTCGGCGCTCCGGGCCACGATCCGGGCATCCGGTGCGGAGGCCCGGAGCCGCCGGATCAGCTCCCCGTCCGGAAGAGCGTCCAGGCCGGGTTCACACACCACCACATCGGGTCGTCCGCGGGTCACGGCTTCGACGGCGCGCAAGGCGTCGGTCGTGATCTCGACCAGCATGTCCGGCGCCTCCCGGAGCAGGTGGTACTGCAGACGTGCAACCTCGTCTGGCGAGTCGCACAGCAACACGTTGATCGACATCTCTCTCCCGGTATCGGCCGTCCCCCGGAAGGGTTGAGACACCGGACGAACGGCGGAGGGCCTCCGGTCAGTGCACGATGCCGGTGCGGATCGCGATCGCGACCGCCTGGGCGCGGTCGTTCGCGCCGAGCTTCTCGAAGATGCGCTCGAGATGGGTCTTGACGGTGTGCGGTGAGATCCCGAGCTCGCTCGCGACCAGGCGCGTGGTGGCTCCGTCGGCAACCTTCTGCAGGATCTCGCGCTCTCGCTTCGACAGCGGAGGTGTCTTCTGCTCGCCGCCACCACCCTCGCCCATCCGCGCCTCCTCGATGAAGGTCTTCGTGAGCTGCGGATGGATCACGGCGTTGCCCTCGATCGCATTGCGAGCCGCGTCGACGAGCGCGTCGGGCGAAGCGTCCTTGAGGAGGTAGCCCGACACTCCCGCTTGGATCGCCTCCGCGATGGCGCCGCGGGATTCGTCGATCGTGATGAGGATGACCTTCGTCTCCGGCGCTGCTTCGCGGATACGCCGCGTCGCCTCGATCCCGTCCATGCCCGGCATCCGCACGTCCATGAAGACGACGTCCGGTGTGAGCTCGCGGGCCCGCTCGACGGCCTCCTCGCCGGTCGCGGCCTCGCCGACGACGACGACGGCATCGTCGGACAGTTCGAGGGCGGTCCGCAGGCCTTCGCGCGTGACCGGATGGTCATCGACGATCAGGGCACGGATCTGGGCCATCGACACCTCGTTCCTCGGCGGGGAAGTAACCTGTACGCGTAAGGATATGCCCGATCGAGCGCGGAAGGGCTCATGGACGAGCGAGAGATGACGACGACGACCGCCGAGGGGTCCGATGATGCATCCCGTGTAGCTGGCCTCGGATCGGGCCCGGACGATGCCCGCGCGACGGCCGACGATGTGCGCGAGGCGCTCAAGCAGGTGTTCGACCCCGAGCTGGGCTTGAACATCGTCGATCTCGGCCTCGTCTACGAGGTGGAGGTCGACGACAGCGGCGACGTCGACATCCGCTATTCCCTCACCACCATGGGCTGCCCGATCGGCCCGATGATCGAGGATCAGATGCGCGCGTTCCTCGCGCCCCTCCCCGGGCTCGGCGAGGTCCGCCCCGAGTTCGTCATCCGGCCGCCCTGGACACCCGAGATGATGTCCGACGAGGCCAAGGCCGCGCTGGGCATCTTCTGAGGCCACTCGCCACGCCCGGTTGACGTTGCAGGTGCAACGGCGATAGAACATGCACCTGCAATGCCGATCGAAGGGCCGATCGAAGGGCAGGGATTGATCCGCACACGTTGCCGCGGGCTCGTTGCAGCGATGATCCCTTCGCGTCTTTGCTGTCGCCCGGGCGCGCCGATCGCGCGCGCTGCGGACAGGTCGCGAACCTAGACCGCACGCCCGCGCGACCCGATCCGCCGACGTCGGCGTTCGCCGACGACCGCCTGAACCGGCGACCACTCGCCGGAGGAAAGGAGACGCCGATCATGAGCGACTACGCGAATCCCGACGTGCTCGTCAGCACCGAATGGCTCGAGGAGCATCTCGACGACCCCTCGATCCGGGTGATCGAGGTGGACGAGGACACCTCGGCCTACGAGAAGGGACACATCCGAGGCGCCGTGGGCTGGGACTGGTCCAAGGATCTGCACACGGACGTCGGTCGCGAGTACGTGTCGCAGGCCGAGCTCTCGACCCTCATGTCCGAGGCGGGCGTCGGCCCCGACACGACCGTCGTGCTCTACGGAGGCAACAACAACTGGTTCGCGGCCTACGCGTACTGGATCGTCAAGCTCCGCGGATTCGACAACGTGAAGCTCGTGAACGGAGGCCGCAAGAAGTGGGAGCTCGAGAGCCGCGAGCTCGTCCCGGACGTGCCTCACCACCAGGCGACCGGCTTCGCGATCTCCGGTCCCGAACGACCCGAGATCCGCGCGCTCCGCGACGAGGTGATCTCGAGGGTCGACAGCGGTGTCGGCCTCGTGGACGTGCGCTCACCGGAGGAATTCCGCGGGGAGAAGCTCGCGCCCGACCACCTGCCCCAGGAACAGTCGCAGGTTCCGGGTCACATCAAGGGTGCCGCCAACATCCCCTGGATGAAGGCTGCGAACGACGATGGCACCTTCAAGACGGCCGACGAGCTCCGCGAGCTCTACGAGGCCGAGGGCATCACCCGCGACCGGGACGTGATCGCGTACTGTCGGATCGGCGAGCGGTCGTCGCACACTTGGTTCGCGCTCCAAGAGCTCCTCGGCTACGAGCGCGTCAAGAACTACGACGGCTCCTGGACCGAATACGGGTCGCTCGTCGGGGCACCGGTCGAGCTCGGCGGCTAATCGACCGGCGAGTCGGGCACCGTCGCCTCCCGCATCCGCGGCTCCGGCCGACCGGCGGGGACGCCGACCAGGAGGTTGGCGGCCCCGCCGATCGCGAGGCCGAGGCCGAGCCCCCCGACGACGTCGAGCGGGGCGTGTGCGCCCAGGTACGGTCGCGCGAGGGCCACGAGCGCCACGGCGATCCACGGCACCGGGCGCCAGCGACGCGGTAGCCACGGCGTCGCCACCACGCTGATCGCGGTCGTCAGCACGACGTGGCCCGAGACGAAGGCCGGCCCCTCCGTGGACACGCCGCTCGCGACGATCGCGCCGGGGATCGTCGTGCCGGGGCGCTCGCGCACGAGGATCTCCCACACGATCCGCTCCGCCACGAGCTTCGTGAGGGTCACGAGGACGATGGCGAAGGCCAGGCGGGCCCGGCCGAGGGCGAGCGCGATCAGCGCCAAGACGGGCCCGACCATGAGCACGCCCAGGAACTGGGCCCCCTGCATCAGCGGCTCGAGCCATCGTGGGAGGCCGTTGATGGCGTCGAAAACGGCCCGTTCGTCGGGGCCGACGCGGCCGTCGGACGCGAGGAACGCGCAGGCGAGGAACATGGCGAGGCCGCCGAGCAGGGCGACGAGGTCGCTCACCCGTCGCCCGAGCGGCACCTCCCTCGTCATGGCGTCGTCATGGCGTCGTCATGTCCCGGAGCCTAGCCGCGGCGTCGGGGGCCGAGGGGGCATGAATCCTACCCATCCGATAGACTTTGCGTGTCCGGCGTCACGGCGCCGCCGTCGACCGTTCGGAAGGGGAGTCCCGACATGGCCGTCAGCCAAGAAGAGCACCTCCGCGAACTCAGCAAGGGATACCGTTTCGGGTGGAGCGACCCCGAGCACTACGTGTTCGAACCGAAACGCGGCCTGAGCCGAGAGGTCGTCGAGGAGATCTCCTGGCTCAAGAGCGAGCCCGAGTGGATGCGCAAGTACCGTCTCAAGTCCCTCGATCATTTCGAGCGCCGTCCGATGCCGTGGTGGGGCGCCGACCTGTCCGACATCGACTTCCAGAACATCTTCTACTTCATCCGCTCGACCGAGCAGCAGGCCCAGTCCTGGGACGATCTGCCCGACGACATCAAGGGCACGTGGGACAAGCTCGGCATCCCCGAGGCCGAGAAGAAGTACCTGGGCGGCGTGAGCGCACAGTACGAATCCGAGGTCGTGTACCACAAGATCAAAGACGACCTCGATGCGCAGGGCGTGCTGTTCACCGACATGGATTCGGCGCTCCGCGATCACCCCGACATCGTCAAGGAGTACTTCGGCACGATCATCCCGGCCAACGACAACAAGTTCGCGGCGCTGAACTCCGCGGTGTGGTCGGGCGGGTCGTTCATCTACGTGCCGCCCGGCGTGCACGTCGACATCCCGCTGCAGGCGTACTTCCGGATCAACGCCCAGAACATGGGCCAGTTCGAGCGCACGCTGATCATCGCCGACGAGGGCAGCTACGTGCACTACGTCGAGGGATGCTCGGCGCCGATCTACACGAGCGACTCGCTCCATTCCGCCGTGGTCGAGATCGTCGTCAAGAAGGGCGCTCGCGTCCGGTACACGACGATCCAGAACTGGTCGACGAACGTGTACAACCTCGTGACGAAGCGGGCGGCCGCCTACGAAGACGGCGTGATGGAGTGGATCGACGGCAACATCGGTTCGAAGATCACGATGAAGTACCCGTCGATCTACCTGCTGGGCAAGGGCGCGCGAGGCGAGGTGCTGAGCGTGGCGTTCGCCGGCAAGGGGATGCACACCGATGCGGGCGGCAAGGCGATCCACGCGGCGCCGTACACGTCGAGCGTGATCACCTCGAAGTCGGTCTCGAAGGACGGCGGCCGCACGGGCTACCGAGGCCTCGTCCGCGTCGAGGAGGGCGCCCATCACTCGAAGTCGATGGTGCGCTGCGACGCGCTGATCCTCGACCCCGAGTCGCGCTCGGACACCTACCCCTACGTGGAGGTCGAGGAGGAGACGGCTGAGCTCGGTCACGAGGCGAGCGTCGCGCGGATCGGCGAGGACCAGCTCTTCTACCTGATGAGCCGCGGCCTCTCCGAGGCGGAGGCGAGCGCGATGATCGTGAACGGCTTCATCGAGCCGATCACCCGCGAGCTTCCGATGGAATACGCCGTCGAGCTGAACCGCCTGATCGAGCTCCAGATGGAAGGCGCGATCGGCTAGCCCGCTGGAAATCCGACCTTTTCGATAGACTTTCGGCGTGACCAGCCACGCTTCCGTCTTGACCACGACCTTCGACGAGCGGGCGCTCGCATCGCTCCCCGAAGCCACCGCGTTCACCGGGCAGCTCCGCAGGCGCGCGTTCGACGAGTTCCGCGCGCTCCCGCTCCCGTCCCCGGAGACCGAGGAGTGGCGCTACACCGACGTCTCCGACCTCGTCTTCGACCACGTGCCGTACACGCCGGGCGGGAAAGCCGCGACCCTCGACGACGTGCCCGGGCACGTGCTCGAGGCGGCCGGCGCCGTTGGTGAGCGCGCCGGGCTGCAGATCCAGCACAACGGCGAGGTCATGACGACCCACCTCTTGCCCGAGCTCGTCGCGAGAGGCGTGCGTTTCGGCGACCTCGACGCGGCCGCGGCCGAACATCCCGACCTGCTCGAGGCGCACCTGCATTCGCTCGTGCCGACGAGCCGAACCGTCTTCACGGCGCTGCACGGGGCGTTCCGAACCGGTGGGACGTTCCTCTACGTGCCGCCCGACGTGCAGGTCGAGCTGCCGGTCCAGGCGATCACGTACCTCGACGCCGACGGGGGAGCCGTGTTTCCCCACACCCTCGTGATCGCCGACCGGGGGAGCGAGGTCACCTTCATCGATCGCTATGTGTCGCCGGATCTCGGCCGCGCGCTCTCGGACGCCGTCGTCGAGCTGATCCTCGAAGACGGCGCGCAGGTCCGCTACGTCGGATTGCAGGAGTGGGGGGATGGGGTCCAGCACCTCGGGGTGCAGCGGGTCCGCCTCGGGCGCGACGCGCAGCTCCGCTCGCTCAGCGTCTCCTTCGGAGGGTCGCTCACGCGCAGCGAGGTCGAGGTGGAGCTCGTCGGTGAAAGGTCCTCGACCGAGCTGCTGGGCGTCTACTTCGGCGCCGGCGATCAACACGTCGACCACCGTTCGATCCAGCTCCACCAGGGCTCCAGGAGTTCGAGCGACCTGCTCTACAAGGGCGCGCTGCGAGACGCGTCGAGCGCGATCTACACGGGGACCGTCATCATCGATCACGACGCACACCAGTGCGACGCGTACCAGACGAACCGCAACATCTTGCTGTCGGAACAGGCGAAGGCGATGTCGGTCCCGAACCTGGAGATTCTCACGAACGATCCGACGCGATGCGGCCACGCGGCGAGCGTCGGTCCGGTGAGCGAGGACGAGCTGTTCTACCTGCAGAGCCGTGGCATCCCGCGCGACGAGGCCGAACGGTTGATCGTGTTCGGCTTCTTCAACGAAGTGCTCGACCGCGTCGACCTGCCCGAGATCCGCGAGAGCCTCGAGCGGTCGATCGAGGCCGAGCTCGAGCGGGAGGCCTGACCGATGGGGTTGGTCAAGGTGTGCGCCGCGACCGATGTGCCCGCCGGCGAGGCGAAGCGGGTGTCGGTCGGCGAGCGTCTGATCGCGGTGGTGAACCTCGGCGACGAGGGATTCCGCGCGATCGACGCGGTGTGCTCACATGCGCATTACTACCTGGACGAGGGCGACGTCGACGTCGACGACGCGACGATCGAGTGTCCGAAGCACGGGTCGACGTTCGACCTCGAGAGCGGCAAGCCACGCTCGCTGCCGGCGACGCTCCCGGTGCAGGTGTTCCCGGTCAAGGTGGAGAACGACGACGTGATGATCGAGGTGGAGGCATGACCGACCAGACGAGCGAGACAGTTGTGCCGGCGGTGCTCGAGATCCGTGGCCTGCGTGCCGCGGTCGTGAGCCCGACGGCCGAGCGCAAGGAGATCCTGAACAGTATCGACCTGACGATCCGCCAGGGCGAGACCCACGCGGTGATGGGGCCGAACGGATCCGGGAAATCGACGCTGGCGAGCGTCGTGATGGGCAGGCCCGGCTACGTGGTGACCGGCGGCTCCGTCGTGTTCAACGGCGAAGACGTCACGGCGCTCAAGCCCGACGACCGGGCGAAGCGCGGGCTGTTCCTGGCGATGCAGTACCCGGTCGAGGTGCCGGGGGTCTCGGTGGTGAACTTCCTGCGCACGGCGTACAAGAGCGTGAAGGGCGAGGACATCTCTGCGCTCGCGTTCCGCAAGCACATGAAGGAGAAGATGGACGCCCTCGGCGTCGAGGACCAGATGGTGCAGCGCTACGTGAACCAAGGATTCTCGGGCGGGGAGAAGAAGAAGGTCGAGATCCTGCAGCTCGCGGTGCTGGAGCCGAAGATCGCGATCCTGGACGAGACCGATTCCGGGCTCGACATCGACTCCCTGAAGTCCGTCGCGACGGGGATCTCGCATTTGATCGGGCCCGATCTCGGCGTGCTCCTCATCACCCACTACCAGCGGATCCTCAACTACATCACCCCCGATTTCGTCCACGTGATGATGGCGGGGCGTATCGTGAAGGAAGGTGGGCCTGAGCTCGCCCACGAGCTCGAAGAGAAGGGCTACGAGGGCATCCGAAAGGAGCTGGGGATCGAGGACGTGGTCGGCGCCGCGGCAGGATAGCTGCCGCCGCGACGCCCGGAGGTGCACGCGGGGTCCGGATCGGCGAGGAAGAGGAGGCGAGCGACATGGCAGCGGTGACCCACGGCGAGGCCAGCGTCCTCGACGTCGCCCGCGTCCGGGCCGATTTCCCGATCCTCGAACGTGAGATCAACGGCAAGCCGCTCGTCTACCTGGACAGCGCCGCCACCTCCCAGAAGCCGCGACAGGTGATCGACGCGGTGAGTGATTTCTACGCCCACCACAACGCGAATGCACATCGCGGCATCCACACGCTCGGCGAAGAGGCGACGGAACTCTTCGAAGGTGCTCGCGGGACCATCGCCCGATTCTTCAACGCGCCGGGTCCCGACACGATCGTGTTCACCCGTGGCACGACCGAGTCGGTGAACCTCGTCGCGCAGGGGTGGGGTCGATCCTTCCTGCGTGAAGGTGACGAGATCCTGCTCACCGAGATGGAGCACCACTCGAACATCGTGCCGTGGCAGATGACGGCCGCCGCGACCGGCGCGACGCTCAGGTACCTTCCGCTCACCGACGACGGGCTGCTCGACCTGACCGATCTCGGCTCGCTCTTGACCGAGCGCACGAAGATCCTCGCGGTCACCGGCATGTCGAACGCGCTCGGCACGATCACCCCGCTGCCGATGCTGATCGACGCTGCGCACGCGGTCGGCGCGCTGGTGCTCGTCGATGCGGCGCAGCTCGCGCCGCACCACTCGATCGACCTCAGGGCGCTCGATGCCGATTTCATGGCGTTCAGCGGGCACAAGATGCTCGGACCGACCTCGAGCGGCGGCCTGTTCGGCAAGGCGGAACTGCTCGAACGCATGGAGCCGATGCTCGGCGGCGGCGAGATGATCAGCGAGGTCTTCCACGATCACACGACCTACAAGCCGGCGCCGTACAAGTTCGAGGCCGGGACGATGCAGGTTGCGCAACAGATCGGGCTCGGCGCGGCCGTGGAGTACCTCGAGGGTCTCGGCATGGACGCCGTGCGAGCTCACGAGGAGAAGGTCACGCGCTACGCGCTCGACCGGCTGATCGACGCCGGCGCGACGATCTACGGGCCGACCGACGCCGGGGCGCGTGGCGGCGCGGTGAGCTTCTGGTTCAAGAACGTGCATCCGCACGACCTCGCGCAGATCCTGAACGAGGAGGGCGTGGCGATCCGGGCGGGGCACCACTGCGCGCAGCTCGTCATGCGCCGGTACGGCGTGGCGGCGACATCGCGCGCGTCGTTCTACGTGTACAACACCAACGACGAGGTCGACGCCCTCGTGGCGGCGCTCGCGACGGCCGAGGGCATCTTCGCGTAGCGAGGGCCGAGGAAGGTCCCCCGAAGGAAGCCGCACGAAGGCCGCACGAAGGGAAGAGGAAGAAGGCAGATAGTGGCGCTCGACGAGATCTACAAAGAGGTCATCCTCGACCACTACAAGAACCCGCGGAACAAGCGCGAGCTCGAGGGCGCGACCGTGTCCTGCACGCGGAACAACCCGCTCTGCGGCGACGAGATCACGGTGCTCGCGACGCTCGAGGGAGGCACGGTCGCCGACGTCGCGTTCCAGGGTGCCGGCTGCTCGATCAGTCAGTCCAGCGCCTCGATGATGACCGAGGCCGTGAAGGGGAAGACGGTCGAGGACTCGCTCGCGATGGCGGCGGCGTTCCGCGGGATGATCGCCGGCGAGGTCGAGCCCACCGAGGATCGCTTCGGTGATCTCATCGCGCTCAAGGGCGTCGTGCGCTACCCGATCCGGATCAAGTGCGCGGTGCTGGCGTGGGATGTGCTGCAGGAATCCCTCGCCGAGGGTGGCCAGGCGACGGCGACGGCGTCGCACTGAGCCCGCGGTGACGCTCCGGAGCCGCGCCGGCGACCCGAAGTAGGCTTCGCGACGTGCGCCGGCTCGCCGTCATCATCGCGATCGCTGCCGCCGCCGTGGTCGCCGGCGCCGGGCCCGCTTCAGCTGCCGAGGCGATCCGTCGCTACGACGTCGAGATCGTGATCGAACCGAGCGGCGACCTGCTGATCGGCGAGACGATCGTGTACGACTTCTCGGGCGAGTCACGCCACGGGATCTTCCGCGACGTGCCGACTCGCGTCCACTACGACGACACCTACGACCGGTTGTACCCGCTCGACGTCGTCTCGGTGTCGTCGCCGACGGCTCCCGCCGAGTACACGGTCGAGGACGCGGGGGGAGGGATGACCCGAATCCGGATCGGCGATGCCGACGCCGTCGTGACCGGTCCTCACACGTACGAGATCGTGTACCGCATCAAGGGTGGGCTGCAGGGCTTCGACGATCACGACGAGCTCTACTGGAACGCGATCGGCGCCGGATGGGCCGTCGGCATCGACGAGGCGAGCGTGCGGGTCATGGCGCCCGCAAGCGTGACCGGAGGGATCAGCCGGATCGCGTGCTTCACGGGTCCGGTCGGATCGAACCTTCCCTGCACGCAGGCGCGGTCGCGAGGGGACACGGCCACGTTCGTCGAGGATGGGCTGGCCCCCTACGAAGCCCTGACCGTGGTCGTGGCGCTGCCTCCCGATCCCGGGCTCGCGGTCGGGCCCATCCTCGAGGAGCGGCTCACGCTGCTGAACGCGATCGGCGCGTCGACGCTCACCGTGGGAGGGACGATCGGGCTCGCGATCGTCCTGATCGGCGGCGCGGGGAGCCTCCTGTGGAGGCGCGGCCGCGACCTGGTCTTCGCCGGCTCCCAGGTCGACGAGGTGATGGGCGGCGCGCCTGGACACGAGCGCAGGGTGCCGGTCGGCGACACCGACGCGGAGGCGCCGGTCGAGTTCGCTCCGCCCGAGGACCTCCGGCCGGGTCAGGTCGGCACGCTGATCGATGAACGCGCGAACACCTTGGATGTGACCGCGACGATCGTCGATCTCGCGGTGCGCCGGCACCTGCGGATCGAGGAGATCCCGAAGTCCTGGTTCCTCGGCAAGCCCGACTGGAAGCTCGTCCGCGTGGAGACCGCCGATACGCGCCTCCTCACCTACGAGCGAAGCTTGCTGTCGAAGCTGTTCGCGATCGGCGACGAGGTCCTGCTGTCCGACCTGCGGGATACCTTCGCGGACGAGCTCCGCGAGGTCCAGGACGCCATGTATCTCGACGTCGTCCGGAGCGGCTGGTTCAGCCAACGACCCGACACGGTGCGGGCTCGCTGGCGGGCGATCGGGCTGGCGGCGGTGGTCGCCTCGGGCGTCGCGACCTTCATGTTGGCCTCGCGCCTGCGTGTCGGCGTGCTCGGCGTGCCGCTCGTGATCGCGAGCCTGATGCTGCTGATCGGTGCCGGCCGGATGCCGGCACGAACGGCGAAGGGCACGGCCCTGCTGCGGCGGGTACGGGGGTTCCGGGTGGTGATCGACAAGGCCGAGACGCACATGGCTCGCTGGGCCGAGGAGGCGGGGGTGTTCACCACGTACCTGCCGTTCGCGATCGTGTTCGGTTGCACGGACCGGTGGGCCAAGGCGTTCGCGGACATCGGCGCCGGACAGCCGGACACGTCCTGGTACGTGTCGTCGCGACCGTTCGTGTACCACGAGTTCGCGGCGTCGATCGACGGCTTCACGGTCTCGACCTCGGGCACGATCGCCTCGACCCCGTCGGGGTCGGGGGCCTCGGGCTTCTCGGGTGGCTCGTCCGGCGGCGGCGGTGGTGGGGGAGGCGGCGGTTCGTGGTGAACGTCGCCTTCAGTGAGGATCCTCGTGACTTCGTTCGGCGCGACTGGACCGATCTCGTGCGCGCCGACCCGGCGGGCACGTTCTTCCATCAGCCGGCGTACCTCAAGCTCTACTGGGAAGAGTTCGGAGAGACGCCGGACCACCTGTTGCTCGCCTTCGCCGAAGGCGACGACGGCGCCCAGGTCGGCGCCGTGGCGTTCGAGCGTGTCGGAGAGACCCTGCGATTCCTCGGCGGAACCGAGGTGACCGACTACCTCGGACCGGTGGGGGTCCCCGAGGCACAGGAGGTGGTCGCGAAGGAGCTCTGGGCCGCGCTCGTAGCTCGCGAGGACTGGCGGCGCGCCGACCTCCGCGGCCTTCCGGAGGATCGCGCGTGGCTCCGGCTGCTCCGCGACGCCGCGGTCGGCCAGGGGCTCACGGTGACCGAGGACGACGACCCCAACGGTGTGGCGCCGTTCCTGCCCCTCCCGGGGTCGTGGGAGGCCTACCTCGCGCAGCTCCCCTCGAAGCTCCGCCACGAGATCAAGCGGAAGGCCAAGAAGCTCGCGGCCGAGGCCGGGCCGTTCCGTGTCGTCGAGGCCGACGATGACACGCTCGATCCGTTCCTCGACCGATTCGTCGAGCTGCACCGCATGAGCGAGGGACCCAAGGGTGTGTTCATGGTCCCGGGGATGGAGATCTTCTTCCGGCGGCTGGGCGAGGCGTTCTGCGCCGAGGGGATGTTCCGGTTGACCTTCATCGAGGTGCAGGGACAGCTCGCGGCGGGCACGATCGGTTTCGAGTTCGGCAGCACGTGGTTGCTGTACAACTCCGCGTTCGACCGGGCGTGGGGGAGTCTCGCGCCGGGCATGGTGCTGGTCGCAGAGGAGATCCGTCTCGCGATCGAACAAGGGTCCAGCGGCTTCGACCTGCTCAAGGGCGACTACGCGTACAAGTACCGGTTCGGTGCGACCGCGCGGCGCGTGCGACGGCTCGTCGTCGAGCGCTGAGTCGGCGGGCCGGGCAGCCCTACGGGTACGCCCGGATCGTCCGGATGAGCAGGTCGCCGAGCGCGGCGTCACCGCCGACCACGAGGTAGCCGGCGTCGAGGGCGTCATCGGCGGACAGACGCCTGCCGGCGACGAGCGCGAACTGCGGCGCGCGACCGACGATCGTCGCGTCGGGTTCCTTGTCCGAGGGCGGCACCTCGCCGGCGCCGAGACCCCAGTGCCAGGACCCTTCGCCGGCGCCTTCCACGTCGACCCGGAGGCTCTTGCCGGCGAGATCGAGGCCCCGCTGGGCGAGCGCCCAGGGGAGCATCCGCACGCCCATGTCGATCGTGAGATGGACCGGCCAGTGCTGCCAGCCGAGCTGCCAGCCCTCGGCGACGCCGTTGGTGGCCCGCATGTCCTCGCCGTGGAGGAACCATTCGACGACCCGGGACTGCACGAAGTAGCGGATCGCGATATCTCCTGCCAGCCAGCTGAACCGAGCGCTCGTCCAGTCGTCGGGGCTCATGCGGGCCGCGTACCCGAGGAACGCGTCCGCGGCCTTGCCCCACGTCTCGAGGATCTCGCGGGTCGGGAGCTCGGCGCGCCTGCTCACGGTCCAGGCGTTGAAGCCGTCGACCGTGAAGATCTCGTCCCCGAGCTGGCCTCGGTACTCATCGAGCTCGGTCGCCGCGTCACCGGCCACGAGATGCGCGGCGGCCGTCTCTTGGGCGGCGAGGTGGGCCATGACGTCGCGGTTCCACCACCCGGCGGCGGCGCTCGGACGTTCCCATGTGCCCGGATCGGCGTACTGGATCATGCGGCCGAGGCGTTGCCGCTCGGCGTGCGCGACGCCGAGCAGCTCGTCGCGGTCCAGGGGTCGGGCGGTCATCGGGGCGGATTGTACAGTCGGCGCCGTGCGCGTCCTGATCGCTCCGGACAAGTTCAAGGGCACCCTCAGCGCTCGTCAGGCGGCCGAGGCGATCGAGCGGGGGTGGCGCCGGACGAGGCCGCAGGACCTCCTCGAGCTCGTGCCGCTCGCCGACGGCGGTGAAGGCACCCTCGAGGCCCTCGTGCCTGCCGACGGCTCGCCCGGAAGCGGCGAGCTCGTCTCGCGGGTCGTCGCCGGCCCCCTCGGTGACCCGGTGCAGGCCGAGGCCGGCGTCCGCGGCACCACCGGCGTCGTCGAGATGGCCCGGGCCTCGGGCCTGGCGCTCCTCACGCAGACGCGACGGGACCCGCGCCGGACCACCACCCGTGGCACCGGCGAGCTGATGGCCGCGGCGCTCGATCGGGGCGCCCGCGAGCTCCTCGTGTGCGTCGGCGGGAGCGCCACGAACGACGGGGGCACGGGTATGGCGCGTGCCCTGGGCGTCCGGTTCGTCGACGCCGGCGGGGCGGCGCTCCCCGACGGCGGCGCGGCCCTCCTTGACCTGGCGGCGATCGACCTGTCGGGGCTCGACCCCCGCGTGCGGACGACCTCGATCGTCGGCCTCGTCGACGTGGACAACCCGCTCTGCGGCCCGGCCGGCGCGAGCGCGGTGTACGGACCCCAGAAGGGGGCGACCTCCGAGGACGTGTGGCTGCTCGATCGGGCGCTCGGTCACCTCGCCGCCGTCGTCCACCGCGATCTCGGGGCCGACCTCGCGAAGGAGCCGGGTGCCGGGGCGGCCGGCGGCCTCGGCTTCGGGCTCGTGGCCTTCTGCGGCGCGCACCTGCGTCCGGGCGTCGAGGTCGTGATGCAGGCGCAGCGTTTCACCGAGCGTCTCGTCGCGAGCGACCTCGTGGTGACGGGCGAGGGGTCGTTCGACGAGCAATCGCTCCGCGGGAAGGTGCCCGCCGGGGTCCTGCGCGAGGCGGAGCTGGCGGGCGTCCCGGTCGCCGTGGTGTGCGGGCGCGCTGAGGTGGCGCCGCCGGGGGTCGTGGTCCGGTCGCTGGCCGGTCGGGTCGGTGAGGAGGCGGCGCTCGCCGACGCGCGGCGCTCGCTCGAGCTCGTCGCCGAAGAGCTCGCCGCCGAGGGGGAACACGTCGGCCGCTGAGCAGCGCGATCCGGCCGGTGGCGGGCGGTCCGCCCGATCGCCCGGCTCGGCTGCACAGGGATCGTCGGCCGGTGACCGGGGGTTTCGGCTCCGGAACGTCTACAATCGGTGGACCCGCGGAACCCCGACCGCCCGACCGGAGGACCACATGCAGCTCACCCAATCCGCCGCCGGCAAGGTGAAGGAGCTCCTCGACGAAGAGGGGCGCAGCGACATCGCCCTGCGCGTCGCCGTGCAGCCAGGTGGCTGCTCCGGCCTCCGCTACGCGATGTACCTGGACGATCAGGTCTCCGAGAAGGACCAGACCGAGGAGCAGCACGGCGTGCGCCTCGTGATCGACAAGATGAGCGTGCCCTATCTCTCGCAGGCGACCGTCGATTTCGTCGACTCGCTCGACGCGACCGGCTTCACGATCGACAACCCGGCCGCCCAGGGCGGCTGTGCCTGCGGCAACAGCTTCCACTGACCCCCGGCGCGGCCGAGGCTCAGGCGAGCACGGCGTCGAGCCCGGCCAGGAATCCGTCGTGCAGCAGGCGGAGATCTTCCGGCTGGGTCACGAGTGGGGGTGAGACCGCGATCGCGCCTTCGACGAGGGGGCGGACGAGCACGCCGGCCTCACGCGCGGCCACGCCGACCCGTCCCGCGACGCCCGGATCGTCGGCAACGAGATCGGCGCGGAGCTGGACGGCGGCGAGCACGCCCGTGCCGGCACGCACCTCCGACACCATCTCGTGCTCGGCGAGCGGCACGAGCGCTTCGGCGAGATCCTTCTCCAGCTGCAGCGCGCGGCCGCACAGGTCCTCGCGTTCCATGATCGCGAGGTTCGCGAGCGCGGCGGCCGACACCGCCGCGTGGCCGCTGTAGGTGTAGCCGTGACGCCAGGGACCGGCGCCCTCGGCCCAGAACGGTTCCCATACCCGGGGCGAGGCGATCACGCCCCCCATCGGGAGGTAGCCGCTCGTGATGCCTTTTGCGCAGGTCACGATGTCGGGCTCGAGACCCCAGCGATTGCTCGCGAACCAGTCGCCGCAGCGGCCGAACCCGGTGATGACCTCGTCGGCGACGAACAGCACGCCGGCCTCCCGGCACACCGCGCGTGCGGTTCGCAGGTAGTCCTCGGGAGGCGGGAACACGCCCCCCGCGCCGATCACGGGCTCGCAGAAGAAGGCCGCGACCCGGCCGGCGCCCACCTCCTCGATCGTCGCGCGGAGCGCCGCGTCGTCGTCCCAGGCGACCTCGACGACGTCTTCGATCAGCTCGCCGTGACCCGACGCATTGACCGGGATGCCGGCGAGCGACGTCCCGGCGGTGTGCATGCCGTGGTAGGCCTTCGTCCGGCGGATCAAGACGGTCCGGTCGGCTTCGCCCACGAGCTGCCAGTAGCGACGCGCCATCTTCGTCGCGGTGTCGATCGAGTCCGATCCGCCACTCGTGAGGAACACCTTCGAGTCCGCGACCGGGGCGAGCGAGGCGACCTTCGAGGCGAGCTCCTCGGCAGGGCGGTTCGACAGATCTCCGAAGGTCGAATACGCGGGCAGGGCGGCGAGCTGCGCCGCGACCGCCTCCCCGATCTCGGCCCGGCCCCAGCCGACGTTGCAGTACCAGAGCGAGGCGGTCGCGTCGAGGTAGCGGCGGCCGTCCGAATCCCAGACGTAGGCGCCCTCCCCGCGTTCGATGATCGTCGCCCCGTTCGTCGCGACCGCGTGCATGTCGGCGAAGGCATGCCAGAAGTCCGTCACCATGGCGGCCACGCTACCAGCGAGTTCCGGCTGGCCCGTCATCGACGGACGCGTCGTGGGCCGGACCGGTGATCAGTCCGGGTCGTAGGCGAGGTTCGGGCGGAGCCAACGCTCGGCCTCGTGGAGACTCTCCCCGAGGCGCCGCGCGTACTCCTCCACCTGGTCCTTGCCGATCCGCCCCACGTTGAAGTACCGAGCCTGGGGGTGGTGCAGGTACAGCCCGCTCACGGACGCCGCCGGGAGCATCGCGAAATGTTCCGTCAGGTCGATCCCGAGGTCTCGGGCTCCGAGCAGGTCGAACAGGCGACGCTTCAACGAATGATCGGGACAGGCCGGGTAGCCGAACGCGGGCCGGATGCCCCGGTAGCGCTCCGCCACCAGCTCCTCGTTCGGGCGAGGTTCGGTCTCATAGCCCCAGTCGATCCGCGCCTGCTGGTGGAGGTACTCGGCGAAGGCTTCGGCGAGCCGGTCCGCGAGAGCCTTCGCCATGATCGCTCGATAGTCGTCGTGCTCGGCTTCGAAGCGTTTCACGAGCTCGCCCGCTCCGAGGCCCGCCGTGACGGCGAAGGCACCGACGTGGTCGGGCAACCCCGTGTCCATCGGGGCGACGAAGTCCGCGAGCGAACGGTTCACCTCGTCGGCGCCCCGGTCGACCTGTTGGCGGAGCATCGGGAACACGATGCCGTCATCGAGGACGATGTCGTCGCCTTCGGCGTCGCGCGGGCCAGAAGCCGTACACGCCGCGAGCCGCGAGCCACTCGCCGGCCTCGATCTCATCGAGGAGCTGGATGCCGTCGTCGAGCAGCTCCCTCGCCTGGGCGCCGTACGTGTCGTGCTGCAGGATCTGCGGGTATGAGCCTTTGAGCTCCCACGCGGTGAAGAAGAACGTCCAGTCGATGAACGGGCGGAGCGCGCCGATCGTCGGCTCGATCGTCCGGGGGCCGGTGAACGCCGGCGCCGGCACGTCCTCGGGGCGCCACTCGATGGGGGTGCGCCGCTCGATCGCGACGCGGTAGGGCACGAGCGGGGTCTTCTCCCGCTCTTCGTGCTGGGCGCGCAGCCGCGTTTGCAGCTCGCGGTTGTCGGCGTCGAGCGTTGCCTTGCGCGCCGGATCGAGCAGGGCGCTGACGACCCCGACGACGCGCGACGCGTCGACGACGTGCACGACCGGCTGCTCGTAGCGGGGCGCGATCCGGACGGCCGTGTGCTGCCGCGAGGTCGTAGCGCCGCCGATCAAGAGGGGGAGGTCGAGACCGCGGCGCGACATCTCGTTGGCGACGCCGACCATCTCGTCGAGCGACGGCGTGATGAGCCCGGAGCACCCGACCACGTGTGCACCTTCATCGACGGCGGTGTCGAGCAAGACGTCGGCCGGGACCATCACGCCCAGGTCGATCACGTCGTAGTTGTTGCACCCCAGGACGACCCCGACGATGCCCTTGCCGATGTCATGGACGTCGCCCTTCACGGTGCACAGCACGATCTTGCCTTGCGGTCGGGCGCTGCCACCGGAGGCGATCAGGGCCGCTTTCTCCTCTTCCATGAACGGCTGGAGGTACGCGACGGCCTTCTTCATCGCCCGGGCGCTCTTCACGACCTGGGGCAGGAACATCTTGCCCGCCCCGAACAGGTCGCCGACGATCTGCATCCCGTCCATCAGCGGGCCCTCGATCACCTCGAGGGGCTGCTCGTACTGCTGGCGCGCCTCTTCGGCGTCCTCCTCGATCCAGCGGTCGATCCCGTGCACGAGGGCGTGCGACAGGCGCTCCTGCACCGGGCCCTCGCGCCAGGACAGGTCCTCTTCCTTCGCGATCGCGCCGCCCCTGACCGTCTCGGCGAACGTCACCATCCGCTCGGTCGCGTCGGCTCGCCGGTTGAACACGATGTCCTCGACGTGCTCGAGCAGGTCGGGCTCGATGTCTTCGTAGACGTCGAGCTGGCCGGCGTTCACGATCGCCATGTCGAGGCCGGCGGCGATCGCGTGGTACAGGAACGCCGAATGGATCGCGCGACGCACCGGCTCGTTCCCACGGAACGAGAAGCTGAGGTTCGACACGCCACCGCTCACCTTGACGCCGGGGCATCGCCGTTTGATCTCGCGGGTCGCGTCGATGAACGCCTTCCCGAACTCGCTGTGCTCCTCGAGGCCGGTCGCGATCGCGAGGATGTTCGGGTCGATGATGATGTCGGTGCGGTCGAACCCGGCTTCGTCCACCAAGAGCCGGTACGAGCGTTCGGCGATCTCGATCTTGCGGTCGACGGTGTCGGCCTGGCCGCGCTCGTCGAAGCACATCACGACCACGGCGGCGCCGTAGCGGCGAACGCGCCGCGCCTTGTCGAGGAAGTCGGCCTCGCCCTCCTTCAGGCTGATGGAGTTGACGACGCCCTTGCCCTGGAGGCACTTCAGGCCGGCCTCGAGGATCTCCCACTTCGAGGAGTCGACCATGACCGGGACCTTGGCGATGTCGGGCTCGGTCGCGATCAGGTTCAGGAACGTCGTCATCGCCTTCACGCCGTCGATCAGGTCGGCGTCCATGTTCACGTCGATCAGGTTCGCGCCGCTCTCGACCTGCTCGCGCGCGATCTCGACGCCCGCCTGGAAGTCGCCCGACTCGATCAGGCGGCGGAACTTCGCCGAGCCCGTGATGTTGGTGCGCTCGCCGACCATCACGAATCCGGTCTCCGGCGTGATGCGGAAAGGCTCGAGTCCGCTGAACGAGGTGATCGTCGCGACCGTCGGGATCTCGCGAGGCGCGACGTCGCGGGCGGCGTCGGCGATCATCCGGATGTGCTCCGGGTCGGTGCCGCAGCACCCGCCGAGGACGTTCGCCAGCCCGGCGCCGGCGAACTCGCCCAGCAGGGAGCTCGTGATCTCCGGGCGTCTCGTCGAAGTCGCCGAACGCGTTCGGGAGCCCGGCGTTCGGGTAGCCGCGATCGGGACGGACGCGACCCTGGCGAGCGCCTCGACGGAGGGTCGCATCTCGCGGGCCCCGAGCGAGCAGTTGACGCCGACGATCAGGGGGTCGGCGTGCTCGACCGAGAACCAGAACGCCTCGACGGTCTGCCCGGACAGCGTGCGCCCGCTCTTGTCGACGATCGTGACCGAGATCCACAGGGGGAGGTCGGGAGCGACGTCCTTCGCCGCGGCGATCGCCGCCTTCGCGTTCAGCGTGTCGAAGATCGTCTCGATCAACAGCAGGTCGGCGCCGCCGTCGCGCAGGCCGCGGATCTGCTCGGCGTAGGACTCGTACACGGCGTCGAACGTCGTCGTGCGGAACGACGCGTCGTCGACCTTCGGCGAGAGCGAGAGCGTGACGTTCAGCGGGCCCACCGATCCGGCGACGAAGCGGTCCTCGAACGCGTCGGCCGCCTTCGTGCGAGCCGAGCGCCGGCGACGTTCATGTCGTAGACGGCGCCTGGAGGCCGTAGTCGGCCTGACCGATCGACGTGGCGGTGAAGGTGTTCGTGGTCGTGATGTCGGCGCCGGCCTCGAGGTAGGAGTGGTGGATCTCCGAGACGATCTCGGGCCGGGTGAGGTTCAGGAGGTCGGGGTCGCCCTTGACGTCACGGTCGTGGTCCCGCGAACCGCTCGCCCCGGAACTCGTCTTCGCTGAGTCCTCGGCCCTGCAGGAAGACGCCCCAGGAGCCGTCGAGCACGGCGATGCGCTCGTCGATGATCGCCTCGAGCCGGGAAGCGTGTCCACCTGCACAGGCTCCGCGCGACCTCATCGGATACGCGGCCGCGGACGCGCGGTGCGACCAGCGGTCACGTCCGCCCGGACTCGCGGGCGCGATCGGATCCGCTCGAACTGGCGGGCGCGGACCGGGGCGGGGTAGGCTCCTGTCCGCGATGAGCCAGCCCCAGCCGTATGTCCCGCCGAAACGTCCTCGAGGCCCCCTCACCCGTCCCCAGCCGGAACAACCCGCCAACCGAACGCAACGTGGCACGGCGTGGCGCTCGCCGGGGTCCCGTTGTTCGCCGACCTGTCGCGCAAGCACCTCCAGCGGCTCGCGAAGGAGGCCGACGAGCAGTCCTTCGGACCCGGCGGGACGATCGTGGAGGAAGGCAACGCCGGTGAGACCCTGTTCGTCGTGCTCGGGGGCGACGGGAAGGTCGTCCGCGGCCGCCGGAAGGTCGGGGAGGTCCTGCCGGGTGACTTCTTCGGGGAGCTGTCGGCGATCGACGGCGGCCCGCGGAGCGCCATCGCGTGGTGGCCGAGACCCAGATGAAGGTGCTCCGGCTGTTCCGCCGCACCCTGATGGCGCTGCTGAAGCGACGAGCCTCGACTCGGCGTCAAGATGCTCGACGGCATCGTGCGACGCGTGCGTCAGGTCGAGCGACGCGCCGGCTGAGCACGTCGAAGCTCCGATCCCTTCAGGCCCGATCGGCTCCGAGGAGCGCGTCGATCTCTTGGAGCGTGTCGTCGTCCGGGACCGAGGTCTCCCGCCCCCGCGTTCTCCCGGACGTGGTCGGGGTTGCGACTGCCGGCGATCGCGGCCGTGACCCCGGGTTGCTGCACGTTCCATGCGAGGGCGAGTTGCGCGGGGGTGACGCCGAGCCGGACGAGGCCCTCGCGATCCCGTCGAGCGCCGCGGCGATGCGCGCGGCGGCCTCGGGCGCGAACACGCCCTCGGTCTCTTCTCCCGCCAGTCGCCGAGCGACCCGGCGCTGCGGGTCGATCGCGCCGGTGAGCAGCCCGTACGCCAGCGGTCCGTAACTCACGACCCCGGTGCCTCGCGCCGCACACCAGCGGATCGTGTCGGCGGTCGCCGATCGAGCATCGAGAACTCCGGCTGCAGCGAGTCGACGTGACGGATCGGCTCACAGCGTTCGATCGCCTCGGGCTCCAAGTTCGACACACCGAGCCAACGCACGAGGCCGGCGTCTTGGAGGCCGGCCATCGCGCCCCAGGTCTCTTCGACCGGCACGCCCGCTCGTCGGCCCAGTGCAGCTGGTAGAGGTCGATCCGGTCGGTGCCCAGACGCCGGAGCGAGCCTTCGGCGGCGGCGCGCACCTGTTCGGGGCGAAAGCCCGTGCCCTCGGGCTCGGGAGCGACCTTGGTGGCGAGGACGACCTGGTCGCGGCGCCCTTCGACGGCCCGGCCGACGAGGGTCTCGGAGACGCCGCGGCCGTAGACCTCGGCCGTGTCGATCCAATCGATGCCCGCGTCGAGCCCGGCGCGGATCGCTCCCACGATCGCCTCCTCGGACGCGTTCGGCCCCCAGTCGCTCCCGCCCGCTTCCCACGCCCCGAAGCCGATCACCGAGATCTCGGGACCGCTCGCACCAAGCCGTCGAGTCCGCATGACAGCGGAATCTACACGCGCCCGCCCGGCGCAGGCCGCCAGCCGCAGTACGCTGTGCAGCAAGAAGGGAGCGAACGCCCGCCCGGGCCAGCATCATGGCCAAGACTGTCGAAGAGAGCGAACGTGTCGTCATCCGGTTCGCCGGTGACTCCGGCGACGGGATGCAGCTCACGGGCGACCGGTTCACGAGCGCCACGGCCGTCCTCGGCAACGACCTCGCCACCCTTCCGGATTTCCCCGCCGAGATCCGAGCGCCTGCCGGGACCGTGCATGGCGTCTCGGCCTTCCAGATCCAGTTCGCCTCGAGCGACATCACCACCCCCGGCGACCACGCCGACGTGCTCGTGGCGATGAACCCCGCCGCGTTGAAGGCCGACCTCGGCACGGTGGTGAAGGGCGGCACGATCATCCTCGAACGAGGACGCCTTCACCCAGCGGAACCTCGAGAAGGCCCGATACGCGAGCGACCCGGTCACCGACGGAACGCTCGATGGCTACCAGGTCTTCAAGGTGCCGATGACCTCGATGACCTTGCGGGCGACCGAGGAGCTCGGCCTCGGCAAGAAAGAGGCCGACCGGTCGAAGAACATGTTCGCGCTCGGACTCCTGAGCTGGATGTACGGGCGACCGATCGAGACCACGCTCGACTGGCTCGAGCGGAAGTTCGACGGAAGGTAGCATCGATCTGCGACGCGAACGTCGCGGCATTCAAGGCGGGATACAACTTCGGTGAGACGACCGAGCTCTTCGCCCAGTCCTACGTGGTGAAGGCGGCGCCGGCGGCCCCCGGCACCTATCGCAACGTCGCCGGCGCGCAGGCGCTGTCGTGGGGCTTGATCGCTGCGAGCGAGCGCAGCGGGCTCCCGTTGTTCTACGCGAGCTACCCGATCACCCCGGCCTCCGAGCTCCTGCACGAGCTCTCTCGCCACAAGAACTTCGGCGTGATCACCGTCCAGGCCGAGGACGAGATCGCCGCCGCGAACATCGCCCTCGGCGCCGCGTTCACCGGCAGCCTGGCGGTCACCGGCACGAGTGGGCCCGGCATGGACCTCAAGGCCGAGACGCTGGGCCTGGCGGTCATCACGGAGCTGCCGCTGATCGTCGTCGACGTGATGCGCGCCGGTCCTTCGACCGGGATGCCGACGAAGACCGAACAAGGAGACCTCTTGCTCGCGATGTTCGGCCGTCACGGTGAGTCGCCGATCCCGATCATCGCGGCGTCCTCCCCAGCCGACAGCTTCGACGTGGCCTACGAGGCCGCCCGTGTCGCCGTGCGTTACCGCACGCCGGTCATCGTGTTGTCCGACACGTTCTTGCAGAACTCCTCGGAGCCGTGGCTCCTGCCGGCGGTGCAGGACCTTCCGCCGATCGACCCGGCGTTCGCCGCGCCGAACGGCGGAGGAGTTCCTGCCCTACGAGCGCGACGAGCGCCTCGCCCGGCCCTGGGCGATCCCCGGCACCCCCGGCTTGATGCACCGGATCGGCGGCCTCGAACGCGAGGATCTCACCGGGAACATCGGCTACGACGCCGAGAACCACGAGCGGATGACGTACCTGCGCCGCGACAAGGTCGAGGGCATGGCCGCCGATCTTCCGCCGCTGGAGGTCGACGACCCCGACGGCGACGCCGAGCTGCTGGTGCTCGGATGGGGTTCTTCGCTCGGCACGATCCGCGCGGCGACCGCTCGCGTCCGCGGCCGGGATCGGAAGGTCGCGTTCGCGCACCTGCGGTGGCTGTCGCCGTTCCCGTCCAACCTCGGCGACGTGCTTCGCGCGTACCAGAAGATCCTGATCCCCGAGATGAACCTCGGTCAGCTCGCGCTGCTCGTCCGGGCGCGGTTCCTGGTCGACGCACGACGTACGCCAAGGTTCAGGGCCTCCCGATCTTCGCGGAGGAGCTGGAGCACGAGATCGTGAGGATGCTCGATGGCTGACACCGACGAAGGCCGCGGCGCCGAGGCAGGCGTGGCGACGCTCAGCAAGAAGGCGTTCACCTCCGATCAAGAGGTCCGGTGGTGCCCGGGATGCGGGGACTACGCGATCCTGTCCGCCGTACAGAGCTTCATGCCCGAGCTCGGCATCGAGCCTCGGGATACCGTGTTCGTTTCCGGCATCGGCTGCAGCGGACGGTTCACGTACTACATGGACACCTACGGGTTCCATGGCATCCACGGTCGCGCGCCGGCGATCGCGACGGGGGTCGCCGTCGCGAACCCCGAGCTCTCGGTATGGGTGGTGACGGGCGACGGCGACGCGCTGTCGATCGGCGGGAACCACATCATCCACACGCTCCGTCGCAACGTGAACCTCAAGATCCTGCTGTTCAACAACCAGATCTACGGGCTCACGAAGGGTCAGTACTCGCCGACCTCCGAAGTGGGCAAGGTCACGAAATCCACCCCGTTCGGCTCGGTCGACCATCCGTTCAACCCGGTCGCGATCGCGCTCGGCGCCGAAGCGACCTTCGTGGCGCGCACGGTCGACAACGATCGTCAGCACCTCACCTCGGTGCTCCGCGAGGCCGCGCAGCACCGAGGCACCGCGTTCGTCGAGATCTACCAGAACTGCAACGTGTTCAACGACGGCGCGTTCGACCTGCTCCGTGAGAAGCAGCAGGGGATCCATCATCAGATCCGTCTCGTCGACGGCGAGCCGGTCGTCTTCGACGAGGGGAACCGCTGCGTGATCGTGGGGGAGAACGGCCGTCCGACGATCGCGAACACCGCCGAGGTCGACCCCAGCCGTATCATCGTGCACGACGTCGACGGACGGCCGTCGCTACCGTTCGCCCTCGCGCATCTGTCCCGCGGCCCGACCGAGCCGACGTGCATCGGGGTGTTCCGGAAGTTCGAGCGGCCGGTCTACGGGGAGGCCGTCCGCGATCAGCTCCGACGCGCCGAGGAGCGCCTCGGCAAGGGCGACGTCCACTCGCTCTTGTACGGGGGCGACACGTGGTCCGTCGCCGGGTCCGTCTCCTAGCTCGCGAGGCCGGATCGCCGTCCCGGCTACGCCGGAGGCGGCCGGAACCGCTCGAGCGCGTCGCTGGAGATCCGCTGCACGGCGCGGAGCTCCCCGACGAGGCCGGGCAGCTCACCCAGGAGCGCGCCCACGCCCTCATCGGTCGTCTCGGCGCCGAGGCCCACGCGGAACGCCGACGTGCCGGAGACGCCGAGCTGCTCGAGGACCGGCGACGGGTCCTCGGGCCGTCCGGTGCAGAGCGAACCGGTCCCGACGTGGAAGCCCCGATCGTCCAGCGCCATCGCCAGGGTCGCCGGGTCCACCCCCTCGACGCTGAAGCACACGAGGTGAGGGGTCCGGTGGGTTGGATGGCCGTGCACGACGGCACCGTCGACGGTCTGCTCGATCCGATCGCGAAGGGTCGCGGTCATCGCCCAGAGGCGAGCGGCTTCGTCGGCCATCGCGTCGAGCGACGCGTCGAGCGCGGCCGCCATCGCGGCGATGCCCGGCGTGTTCTCCATCCCCGAACGACGCTTGCGCTCGCGGTCGTCGCCGCACGGATAGGCGGTCACGCCGACACCTCGTCGGACGTAGAGCGCGCCGACCCCGGGCGGGCCGCCGAACTTGTGCCCCGACAGCGACAGGAGATCGACACCGAGCGCGTCGACGTCGATCGGGAGCCGTCCCACCGTCTGGCACGCATCCGTGTGGAAGCGCACGCCGGCCTCGCGCGCGAGACGGGCGGCCTCGGCGATCGGCTGCATCGTGCCGAGCTCATGGTTGGCGTGCTGGAGGCTCGCCAGGAGCGTCCCGGGCCGTCGGACCGCCGTGGCGAACCGATCGAGATCGACGCGCCCGTACCCGTCGACCGGGACGAGCTCGACCTCGAAGCCATCGCTCTCCAGCACGGTGCACACGCCGCCGATCGCGGGGTGTTCGACCGAGCCGACGACGAGCCGCGTGCCGAGCTCACGGGCCGCGCGAACCCCGCCCCATATCCCCAATGAGATCGATTCGGTGCCGCCCGACGTGAACACGATCTCGTCGGGCTGGGCACCGATCGCACCCGCGACGGTCGCGCGGGCATCATCGAGCAGGCGCCGCGCCTCACGAGCGGGTCCGTGGATGAACAGCGGATCGCCGAAGGCCTCGAGCGCCTCGACGAGCGCCGCTCGCGCAGCGGGCAGGAGGGGCGCGGCGGTCGCGCTGTCGAGGTACAGGTCCACGTCCGAAGCCTAGCCGCCGTCCCCGCGGCCGGGCGCCGGTTCGGTCGATCACGGTTCGACGAGCACCACGAAGGAGCTCCTGAGCTGCGTAGTAGCATGCGCTCGTGGACGTTCTCCTCGTGTCCCCCGACCCGGCGTCGCGCCAACTGACGGCGCTGGCGGTGCGCTCGATCGAGCGGCGCATCGGCGAGGAGCTCCGCTTCCGGGCCGCCGCCGACGGCGAGCTCGGCACACGCGCGGCCCTGCGTGACCGGCCCGACGTCGTGATCGCCGATGAGATCGCCTCCCGTGCCGGCGCGTTCGCACTGACCAAGACGCTCCGCGACGATGCCGAACCGTTCCGCGGGGTGATCGTGATCCTCCTCGAGCGCAGGCACGATGCGTGGCTCGCCCGTTGGTCCGGGGCCGACGCCTGGTATGTGAAGCCCGTCGACCCGTTCGAGATCGCCGATCGCTTGCTGGAGCTCGTGACCGAGAAGGAGACGGCTTGAAGATCAAGGGAACGTGCAAGCGCGACGGCCGGGACTTCCTGGTCGAGCAGGTCATCGAGACCGGAGGCGAATGCCCCTGGGACGGGCAGCCGTTCAACAGCGACTACGCGGTCACGCTCGTCGACGCACTGCTCGACGCGAAGGAGGCCGGGTCCCGGTTCGAGCGCGCCCTCGAAACGATCGCCGATCTCGCCCCGGAGTTCTCGCTCGACGAGACGAGCGTGCTCGGCGACGTGAAGGCGAGCCTCGCGCGACTTCGCCAACAGGTCGTGCGCCAGGGCTGAGGTACGTGCCTGAGGAGGAACGTCCGTGGGCTTCAACGCGATGCAGCCGGGGAAGGTCAAGAGAGGGGACCTCGTCATGTTCGGGGTTGCCTTGCTCGTGATCGTGGCGCTCGTGGTCTGGGCGCTGCTCTAGCGGCCGGTGACCGAACTCAGTGAGCCCTCGGGCCTGGACTACGCGTACCTGACGACGACCGGGCGCGTGACCGGCGCGCCCCATCGGATCGAGATCTGGTTCGCGCTGCACGGCGACACGGTGTATCTGCTCGCGGGAGCGGGCGATCGCTCGGACTGGGTGCGCAACCTCATGGTGTCCTCGACCGTCGTGCTCGAGATGGGCGACCGGAAGCGCACCACCCGCGCGCGGGTGCTCGAGGGCGGAACCACCGAGGACGCGCTCGCTCGCCGGTTGCTCGTCGACAAGTACACCCCGCGCGATCCCGACGACCTCTCGAGCTGGGGCCGAACCGCGCTGCCGGTGGCCGTCGACTGGCCGGCCTCGTAGGTCCTGACGCGAGCGATCCGGGCGTCGTCGCCCGTCGCCGGCTGGGGTCGTCCCGTGCGTCTCGAACGCCTCGCTACGCTTCGTCGAACCCGATCGAGAACAGACGCTCGAGGTCGTGATGCGAGTACGCCTGGAACGCGATCAGCGTCTCGGTCCGTTCGACCCCGGCGACCTTCGCGATGCCCGATGGGATGACCCGCGCGAGGTCGTCGTGCGAGGGCACCCGCACGATCGCGACGAGGTCGAACGCTCCGGCGACGGAGTAGACCTCCGAGACGCGGTCGAGATCGGCGATCGTGTGCGCCGCCTCGTCGATCGCATCGACCTCGCAGTGGATCAGCACCACGGCGTGCACGCTCATCCTCGGCTCCTCCTCGCTGGGCGGGTGGGTCTCAGGCTCGCTCCAGGACGACCGCGAGTCCCTGTCCGCCGCTGATGCAGAGCGTTGCCAGGCCGAGGGATGCGCCGAGCTCGCGCATCTCGTAGGCCAAGGACAAGACGATCCTGGCTCCGCTCATGCCGATCGGATGCCCGAGCGAGATCCCACCGCCACGAACGTTCAGCCGGTCGCGGTCGAACTTGAGCTCGCGTTCGCAGGCGATCACCTGGGCGGCGAAGGCCTCGTTGATCTCGATCAGATCGATGTCGGGAAGCGACAGACCGGTGCGCTCGAGCACTTTCTGGGTCGCCGGCACGGGGCCGATGCCCATGATCTCGGGCGGGACTCCCGCCCAGGACCAGCCGATGATCCGCGCGAGCGGTTCGCGGCCTTCGACCTTGGCGCGCGTCTCGCTCATCAGCACCATGGCGGCGGCGCCGTCGGTGATGCCGCTCGAGTTGCCCGCCGTCACCGACCCCGCCTCGCGGAACACCGGGCGCAGCGCGCCCAGGGAGGTCATCGTCGCGTCGGGCCGCGGATGTTCGTCGTCGGTGACGGTCGACGGCTTGCCTCGCAGCGACACCTCGATGGGAGCGATCTCGGCGGCCCGACGCGAGGCGCCTTCGCGTGCCTTCGTCTGCGACTCGACCGCGAACGCGTCCTGCTCCTCGCGCGAGATGTCGTAGCGATCGACGAGGTTCTCGGCCGTCTCGCCCATGATCAGATCGCATAGGGGGTCGAGCAATCCGTCGCGGTACATCGCGTCGACGGCCTGGGTGTGGCCGAGCCGATGCCCCAGACGCATGTCCGGCAGTAGGAACGGCACGCGCGTCATGTTCTCCATGCCCCCGGCCAGCACCACCTCGCTGTCACCGAGCGCGATCTGTTGCGCGGCAAGCTGCAGGGCCTTGAGACCGGATCCGCACGCGATGTTCACGTTGTAGGCGCTGACCGCTTTCGGCACCCCCGCCCGGACGCTCACCTGGCGGCCGGTGTTGGGTCCGTTGCCGGCCTGGCGTGCGTGGCCGTAGATCGTCTGACCGACGGCGTCCGGCTCGATCGCGGCGCGGCGCATCGCCTCGGTCGCCGCGTGGACGCCGAGCTCGACGGCGGGCGTCTCGGCGAAGGAGCCGAGGAACTTCCCGATCGGGGTGCGGGCGCCTTCGAGGATGACCGCCGTTTCCATACGATCAGTCTAGCGACGGCCGCCGAGACGGTGCCGTGGTGCACGCTCGCGAGCGCTCGAGGCGACGACGGCTTCTCGCCCGCCGCGGTCGGCGGCGCGCCCCAGGTTCCGGAGGCGCCGGAGCGTCGAGGCCAGCTCGGCGCCGCCGTCGACGGGTTCGCTCGGCGCGAGATCCGCCTGCACGACGCGGAGCGGATGGCGGCACACCCACGCCCTCACGACGGCGAGCTCGTCGGCTCGGTCGCGCGGGCACGGCGTGCCGAACGGACCGGGATCCTGCGGGTCCGCGGGCCGCGTGAGCGAGCCGCCACGCAGTTCGAGCCGCTCGCCCGAAGGCCCGCGAAGCACCACCGTGCCGGCGGTCAGCCACGCGTCGATCCGCGCGCGCCAGAGCGCCTCGGCGAGCGCGCCGAGCCGTTCCCGGACATCGATCGCCTCCTCGAAACGCTCGCGCTCGGCGAGCCAGGTCATGCGCCGGCCGAGTGCCACGAGGAGCTCCGCCGGAGAGGACAGGGATGACCGGAGCACCCCGACGAGCTCGGCGTAGCGCTCGGGATCGACTCGCCCGTCGCACGGCGCGGTGCAGCGTCCGATGTCGGCCAGCGCGCAGGCCGAGAACCGCGTCCGCGCGCTCATCGCGGTCGTGCAGCGGCGGATCGGAACCGCCTCTTCGAGCGCCTCCTTCGCGAGGCGCGCACGGGCGGCGTTCCCGAAGGGCCCGAGGTAGGTGCAGCCGTCGTCGGGAGGCGCCTGGTGCACGATCTTCAGCCGCGGGAAGGCCTCGGACGGGTCGAGCTTCACGTAGGCCGCGCGACGCCAGGTGGTGCCGCGGCGGTTGAAGGCGGGCTCGTGTGCGCGGATCAAGCGAGCCTCGAGCACGAGGGCCTCGAGCTCACCTCCGGTCACGGCCACGCCACGCACGTCGTGCACCTGCGCGAGAAGATCTTGGACCTTCTTGCGCTCGTCGCCGTAGAAGTACGAACGCACGCGCGCTCGCATGTCGTTCGACTTGCCGACGTACAGCACCGTACCGTCACGCCCGCGGAACAGGTAGACGCCCGGACCCCGAGGCAGCCCGTCGGCGAGGGCGATCTTGCCGAAGTTCGGACGCCCTCGGGCCCTGCAGGCTTCGTGGAGATCTCCGAGGGTACGGATGCCGAGCCGCCCACCGAGTGCCAGCAGCCCGTGCAGCACCTCGGCGCAGGCCTCGGCATCGGCGAGAGCCCGATGGTTGGGCCGCGTGCGGGTCCGGAAATACTCGGCGAGGGTGCCGAGGCGCACGTTCCGGACGTCGGGCCACACGACGCGCTTCGCGAGCTTCGCGGTGCAGACGGCGGGCGCGGGCAGTCGGGGGTAGTCGAGCCGCACGAGGTCGGCGTCGAGGAACGAGACGTCGAAGCGCGCGTTGTGCGCGACGATCACCGCGCCACGGGAGAACTCGACGAAGGTCGGCAGGATCTGTTCGATCGTCGGTTCGCCCGCGACGAGCCGGTCGTCGATCCCCGTCAGCCCCGCGACGTAGGGCGGGATCGGCCGGCCGGGATCGACGAGCGACTCGAACGATCCGAGCCGCTCGCCCCCCCGGAAGCGAACCGCGCCGATCTCGGTGATCGCGGCCTGACCGGGGGAGCCTCCCGTCGTTTCGAGATCGACGACGCAGAAGGTCACATCGTCGAGGGGGATCGCGAGGTCGAGCGTCGATTGGATGGGGATCGCGGACACGGCGGCTGCGTGGTCGTGACGGTGGGTGCAGACGGTATCGAACATCTGTTCGATTCGCAAGCTGCCGATGGGAGAACGGACGGAAAAGGCGGGGGAACGAAACACGCCCCGATGGTGACGACGCGGTCCGACACGGCAGGACGGACGGATCCTTCGGCGCGGCGAGGATCCGTCGGCGACGGAGGCTCAGGCGACGCGACGCTGCACGCGGCGGCGTTGCTGCTCGGTCATGCCGCCCCAGACCCCGTATCGCTCGCCGTTCTTCAAGGCCCAGGCCAGGCAATCCTCGCGGATCCGGCAGACGTTGCAAAACGCGAGGGCCGATTCGGCCTGATCCTCGGTGATGGGGAAGAAGACGTCCGGATCGATGCCGAAGCACGCCGCGCGATCCTGCCAGAAGTCCGGGGAGAGGGGTCAGCCGGAAGGTGGCTGACATCGACGTCCATGAACCGATCGATCCTCACCGCGGCGATCCCCCTCGTCGCGACGGCGGATGCGTCGCGGACCCGATACATAACAGGGCGTTCCTCGCCGACGGAAGAGGCCGAACGCACGCATTCGCTCGTAACCCGTCAGGGGGACAACCGTGGCACGAATGGGCTAGCCCGGCCTTCCGACCTGCAGGAACGCGCGCCCATCGGGGGTCGAGATCGGAAGATCGCGGACCCCCCACGGGATCCGGCCGATCGTCGCGGTCGTGCCGTCGTCGTCGGGCGCCGCGCTCGTGACCTCGCCGGCGGCTCGGCCCCCCGCCACGACGACGTCCCCGGGGGCCACATGGCCCGCGACCCGAGCCACGAAGAGCACCGTCGGCGGATGGCCGAGGCTCCGCACCCGGGCGACCGACTCCTGGCCGAGGAAACACCCCTTCTCGACGTCGATCGCGTGCTCGAGACCGGCCTCGGCCGGCAGGGCGCCCGCGGCGAAGTCGACGCCCATCCGCGCGATGCCTCGGCGGACGCGGAGGGTCTCGAGGACATCCGGCGGCGCTCCCACGCGACCGGCTCCCTGGAGCGCCGCCTCCACGACCGCGTCGCCGGATCCGAACACGATCACGTCCACGCCGCCGCCGCCCTCGTCGCCGAGCCACGACGGCGACGCGGCAAGCACACCTGACCCGCGGGGGACGGCGCGTGTCGATCCGTCACCGAGGAGGCTGATCACCGTGACGGGGCGCTCCGCGTCGATGACGACGTCGGAGGACAATACGTAGATGGCGAGGGCGTCGCCGATGCGCTCCCGCTGCGAAGCCGGCTGCAGGAGCCAACAGGCGTCGACGTCCCGCACGACGCGGACGTCGGCACGGATCCGGCCCGTCGGGGTCAGCAGCAGCGCCCTTCGGGCCCGCCCGGGCTCGAGGGAGGCGATATCGGCGGTGAGGAGGTCGTGGAGCCAGGCCACCGCGTCGGCGCCCGCGATGCGGACCGCGTGGACGTCGCTCCCGACGCCTGCGACGAGGCCGCGCCCGAGCGCGTCCGCCTGCCTCGACACCTCGTTCGGCTCGGACAGGTTCGGATCGGCCATGCCTCCAGCATGGCGTGGGGTCGCCCGGACGACCATCTCCGGGCGGGTCGTTCCGTCGCGATGGGTGAGGGGGGTACCCTGCGCCCGTGACGGGAGCTGGACGGGGCGCGGCTGACCTCGAGCGACGATGTCCCTCGTGCAACGCCCTCGTGGCGGCGGACGCCACGTGGTGCGGACAGTGCTTCGCCGACCTGCGCCCGCCCGATCCGGGTCCGCCCGCACCTGGTGCGGTGCTCCCTCCCGCCGGGACGGCGGCGAACGACCGCCGGACCCAGAGCCGCGATGCGCCATCCGGCGTGCGGCCGGCCGCGTTCTGGCCGTGCACCGTCTGCGGGGCCCGCAACCCCATCGAGCTCGACCTGTGCGCGACGTGCGGCACCCCGTTCGCCGCGGTGATGCGAGACGAGCCCGCGGCCGTCGAGATCGATCCGAACCAAGCGCTCGCCTGGTCGCTCGTGTTCCCGGGGCTCGGTCATCGCCGCGCGGGCCGCCCACTCGACGGTCTCGCGCGCGCGGTGCTGTTCGGCGTGGCGTTCGTGATGGCGCTGCTCGTCGGCTTCACGGGCGTTCGATCGGGACCGACCTTCGGGGTGTTCGCCTTGTTCCTCCTGACGAGTCTCACGGTCTACGTCGGTTCTGCCTATGAGGCCTATCGCCTCGCCCAGGGGGGCGAGCTGCTCGTGTCCTCCCGACTGCTGCTGTGGATGCTCGTCTTCGTGATCTTGTTGTCGGTCGTCATGCTCGCGCTCGCGGTGATGAGCGCGAGCGGCCGCTGAACCGGCTTCCGGACCGCCGGCAGCCGGTAGGATTCGACCCCATGGAGCAGGCCGAGGGTCACATCACGATCGACGCGCCCTTGATCGACGTGATGGAGGTGATCGAAGACTTCGAGTCCTACCCCGAGTGGGCCGAGGTTCGACTCGTCGACGTTCGCGAGCGGGGTGAAGGCGGGCGGGCCACGGAGGTGGCCTTCGAGGTGGACGTCCCCGTGCTCGGGACCGCGAGCTACACGCTGCGGTACCAGTACGCGCCCGGGGACACCGGCGTGTCGTGGGTGTCGAAGGAGGCGCACGGCGCGATCCGCGAGATCCGCGGGGAGTACCTGCTCGACGATCTCGACGAACGCACGAAGGTGACGTACCGGCTCGGGGTCGAGCTCGGAGCGCTCGTGCCGGGTTTCATCCGCACCGACGGGGCGAAGCGGGTGATCGAGAACGCCCTCGAGCGGCTGAAGCGTCGCGTCGAGATGGGCTGAGCGGGTCGACGGGCGGGCCGTGCCCGACGTCGCCCCGTCCCGTACGCTGGCCTCGTGCGGGTCCTGTTGTTCACCGGCAAGGGCGGCGTCGGCAAGACGACCGTCGCGGCGGCGAGCGCCGTCCGTGCGGCCGAGCGCGGGCGACGGACGCTCGTGATGTCCACGGACCCCGCGCACTCGCTCGCCGACTCGTTCGAGGTGCCGATCGGCTCGGCACCCACCGAGATCGCTCCGAACCTGTGGGGCCAGCAGATCGACGCGCAGGATCGGCTCGAGGACAACTGGCGTGAGATCCAGGACTACTTCGTCCAGGTGATGAACTGGGCCGGGACCGAGACGATCCAGGCCGAAGAGCTCACGGTGATCCCCGGGCTCGACGAGATCTTCGCCTTGATCGACGTGAAGAACCACGTCGACAGCGGCGACTACGACGTCGTCGTGGTCGACTGCGCCCCGACGGCCGAGACGCTCAGGCTGCTCTCGCTGCCCGAGGTGATGAACTGGTACATCGACCGGATCTTCCCGGTGCAGCGGCGTGCGGTGAGGGCCGTGCGGCCGATCCTGACGCGCACGACGACGCTGCCGATCGCGAGCGATCGGGTCTTCGCCGCGGTCGAACGCCTCCACCGGAACCTGGACGCGGTCAAGCACATCCTCACCGACGAGAAGGTCGCGTCGGTCCGCCTCGTCTTGAACCTCGAGAAGATGGTGATCGCGGAGGCGAGGCGTACCTATACCTACCTCGGGCTCTTCGGCTACCGGGTCGACGCCGTGGTGGTGAACCGGATCATCCCTCCCGACGTGACCGATCCCTACTTCGGCAAGTGGAAGGACATCCAGGCCGAGCACCTCGCCACGGTCCACGAATCGTTCGAGCCCGTCCCGATCCTCCAGGCCCGTCTCTTCGATCGCGAGATGGTCGGGGTACCGCTGCTCGGTGAGATGGCCGACGAGGTCTACGGCGACCTCGACGCGATGGCGATCTTGCACCGCGACGATCCGATCCGGGTGCGCAAGCGCGGCGCGGGCTACGTCCTCACGATGCGCTTGCCGTTCGTATCGCGTGACGAGATGGACGTGCACCGCCGCGGCGAGGAACTGTACGTGCGGGTGGGCTCCTACAAGCGGAACCTCGTGCTGCCCCAGACGTTGAAGCGACTCGTCGTCCGCGAAGCGAACTTCGCCGGCGACCACCTCGAGATCCTGTTCGACAAGGAGCCGGCGGCGAGCCGCTGAGCCACCTGAAGAAGCGAGCCACGAGCGAGCTGGAAGGAGTCACCGATGGCCGAGCCCGCGAAGCAACGGAAACGTCCGAAGGTCGAGGCGGTGCCCGACCCGGCTCCGAGCTCCGAGGCGCGGGGCGACGACGCGACCGGCGCCGGGTCACCGAGCGGCATCCCGGACGCGGCGGAAGGCGCCGCCGCCGGGGCGCGCCCCGGCGTCTGCCCCGTGGCGTGGTGCCCGGTGTGCTTGGCCGTCACCGCCGTCCAGCCGCTGAGGCCCGACGCGGTGGAGCACCTGTTGAAGGCGGGGACCGAGTTCTTCCTCGCGATGCGATCGCTCGTCGACGCGCGGGCCGACGAGGTCGACCCGGCTGCGCGTGGGGCCGCCGACGGCGACTGGGAGAAGATCGACATCGGATGAGCCCCTCGGGCGCGCAGGCGATCGGCATCGACGTCGGGGGCACGAAGACCGCCGCGGTCCGCATCGCGGCCGACGGCGCCGTGCTCGCGCGGCAGACGCGGCCGACGCCCGCCGACGACGAGGACGCGATCCTCGAGGGTATGGTCGCCACCGCGCGCGCGGTCCTCGCCGACGAGGTCGTCGCGATCGGCATCTCGGCCGCCGGGATGGTCGAGGCCGGCACGGGGATCCTTCGCTTCGCGCCCAACCTCGCGTGGCGCGACGCCTCTCTCGTCGAACGGATCCGCGAACCGCTCGGGGTTCCGACCCTCGCCGAGAACGACAACACGGCCGCCGTTTGGGGGGAGTTCCGGGTCGGGGCCGGGCGAGGGTTCCGCTACCTGCTGCACATCGGCGTGGGCACGGGCATCGGCGGCGGCCTCGTGCTGGGCGGTCAGCTCTACCGCGGGGCGTACGGCTTCGCCGCCGAGGTGGGCCACGTCATCGTCGAACCGGGTGGTCCGCTGTGCGGCTGCGGGAACCACGGCTGCTGGGAACAGGTCGCGAGCGGCAGGGCGATCATGCGCGATGGCCGGGCGGCGGTGACCAGGCACGAGCACTCGGCGATCGCGGAACTCGCCGGCGGGGACCGGACAAGGTCAGCGGCGAGTTGGTGACCGCCGCCGCGCAGGCGGGAGATCCCACCGCGCGCGGCATCCTGACCGAGGTCGGCCATCGGCTGGGCGAGGGTATCGCGGGGCTCGTGAACGTGCTCGACGTCGAAGCCGTCACGATCGGCGGCGGCGCGTCGGAGGCGGGGGACCTGCTCCTCGGGCCCGCGCGGAAGGCCTTCCGGATGACGCTCATGGCCCCGGAGCACCGGCCCGAGGTTCCGCTGTTGCGGGCCGCCCTCGGATCGGACGCCTCCGCGGTCGGTGCCGCGATCCTCGCGTTGGACGAGCTCACGTGAGGCTCGCGCTCTCGCTCGCGGTCTTCACGGCCGACGTGTCGAAGCCACTCGAGATCGCCGCACGGGCGGCCGCCGCCGGCTACGAGGCCGTCGTCGCACCCGACCACCTGCATCCACCCGGTCACCCCGAGCTCCCGTCGATCGACGCGTACACGCTCCTGTCCGCGATCGCCGCTGCCAACCCCGGGATCGGCGTCGGTCCGCTCGTCTCGCGAGCGAGCCTGCGGCCGGTCGGTCTCCTCGCGAAGCAGGCGGCGGCCCTCGATCACCTCTGCGGCGGCCGTGGGCTCGTCGGGCTCGGCGCGGGCGACCGACTCTCGCGCTTGGAACACGAGACCTACGGCGTGCCCTTCGCCGGCGTCGCGGAACGGCTCACGGGGTTGGAGGAGACGGCGCTCGCGCTGCGCGCGCTCTTCGCGGGCGCACCGTGGAACGGAGGCGAGGTGGTGGGGCCGATCGCCGGACCGCTCCTTCCGCCCGCGTCGCCCCCCGTGTGGATCGGCGGTCTCTCCGACGGCGTCGTGCGAGCCGCCGCCCACGCCGCGCAGGCGTGGAACGGATGGGGTCTCGACCTCGAGGCGTACACCGATCGGGTGGAGCGCCTGCGCACGTTCGCGGCCGAGGCCGATCGCGACCCGACCGAGGTGCCGCCCACGTGGGCCGGGATCGCGCTCGTCGCAGAGGACCGGGCGGCGCTCGAGGCGCTCGAACACGACCGCGAGGATCAGGGATTGCCCGGCGACATCTGGCGAGGCACGGTCGACGAGTGGCGCCGTTTCGTCGAGGGACTCGCCGCGCTCGGGACGAGCTGGTGCGTGGTGCTGCCCGCCGGGCCGCGCGATCGCGTCGAACTCGTCGCGGAAACGACTCGTGAGGCGGTCGCAGCCACCCCGTGAACAGCGCTCAACTCAAGCGCGCGAAGCGAGGGGTACGGGTCGAGGTCCTCGCGCGACGCGACGCGATCCCCGACGCCGCACGGGCGCGCGGCGGCGACGCGATCGCCGAAGCGTTCTTCGACCTCCCCGAGGTGGAGAACGCCCGGAACGTCGCCGCCTTCTGGTCCTTCGGTTCCGAGGTGCCGACCCTGCCGCTCCTTGAGCGGCTCCATCGTGCCGGGCTCTCGGTGGCGCTCCCTCGGATCGTCGACGGTGAGCTCGAACCTCGCCGATGGGCCCCCGGCGACGAGACGAGCGAGACGGCGTTCGGCGCGCGCGAGCCACTGCTCGATGCGGCGTCGGTCGAGCCGAGCGATCTCGACGTCGTCGTGGTGCCGGGCGTCGCGTTCGATCGGGCAGGGCGCCGCGTCGGGTACGGCGGTGGCTACTACGACCGCTTCCTCCTTCGCGCACCGCAGGCCGCCCGGATCGCGATCGCCTTCGCGACCCAGGTGGTCCAGGGCGATCTGCCGGCCGGGCGATCCGATCTCGGGGTCGACGCGATCGTGACCGAAGGCGGCACGATCCGCGTGGACCGGGGTGACGGTTGACCTCGCGACTTGAACGCCGGTTCAAGGATGCGGTAGAACGCGGTCGTGCGCGCGCTCTTCCGTGGCTCGCGCGTGGGTCCGCGCCGCGGACCGCCGCCGCTATGTCCGTCAACGAGGAGGCAGCGTGACCAGCAGAGAGACCGCCTTCCATCCGATCACCGCCGCGAAGGGCGCCGGCTTCATGGAAGAGGCCGGCTGGTGGTGGGCCACGAACTTCGGCGACGTCGATGCCGAGTATCGCGCCGTGCGTGAGGGTGTCGGCATGTGGGACCTGTCGCCTCTTAACAAATGGGCGTTCCGCGGCCCCGACGCGCCCGAGGCCGCCCAGCGGGTCCACACGAACGACATCGTGGGGATGCGCGACGGCCAGGTCCGGTACGGAGGTTTCGTCGACGAGGACGGCCTCCTCGTCGACGACGGCACGGTCTACCGTCACGCCGCAGACCACCTCTGGGTGTGCACGAACGGGGACGACCGGGCCGACTACTTCGCCGAGAGTGCGAAGGGTCTCGACGTCTCGATCGAATACATCGCGCCGGACCTTCCGAGCATGCAGATCCAGGGTCCGAAGAGTCGCGACCTCGTGCGGTCCCTCACCGACGCGCCGATCGACGACCTTCGGTACTTCACGTTCTTCCCCGAACAGGTGACGTTCGGCGGGGTGCCGGTGTGGTTGTCGCGGACGGGGTTCAGCGGCGAGCTCGGATACGAGCTGTTCCTGCGGGCCGAGCATGCGATCGCGCTGTGGGAGTCGGTCGAGGCGGCGGGCGCGACCCCGTACGGGGTCGACATCATCGAGCCGATCCGGATCGAGACCGGCATGATCGTCACCGACTACGACTACCAGGCGCACGAGCGGAGCCCTTTCGATCTCGGCCTCGACCGGGTCGTCAAGCTCGACGGGCACGGCGAGTTCATGGGCAAGGACAAGCTCCGCGAGATCGCCGCGGATCCACCGAACCGCCTCAAGACGGTGCGGCTCGAGGGCGACACGCTCCCGGAGTACGGCGCGCCCATCACGAGGGACGGCGAGGAGGTCGGCGTGTTGACGTCACCGGCCGAGAGTCCACGCTACGGCCCGATCGGACTGGCGATCGTTCGGACCGACGTCGCGACCGACGGCGGAAAGGTCGACGTCGCGATCGAGGGCGGCACGACGCTCGGCACCATCGACGTCCTGGGGATCGACGATCCCGACAAGCGGAAGCCCCGCAGCTGAGACGATCCCACCCGGAACCGAACCACGAGCCGACCAACGAGCCGACCAACGATCCGAGAGGAGCAGCACGCATGACCGACGGCGACAAGCGCTCGCCCCTGCACGACCGTCACGAGGCGATGGGAGCCGACATCATCTGGGAGGACGGGTATCCCTGGACGATGCACCAGGGCGGCGACCCGATGGCGGAGTACGAGGCGATCCGGTCCGGGACCGGTATCTGGGACCTGTTCTCGACGTGCAAGTACGAGGTCACCGGACCCGACGCCCGCCGCATGATCCAGCGGCGGTTCACGAACTCGCTCGACACCATGCAGCCTGGACAGGTGCGCTACGGGGCGTTCGTGGATCCCGACGGCACGATGATCGACGACGGCAACGTCTACGAGTTCGCCGACGACCGCTACTGGGTGATGATCAACTCGGCCGGGATCGACGACTGGTTCCGCGAGACGGCGGGCGATCTGGATGCGCAGATCGCGCATCGCACCGATGAGCTGGCGATGATCGCGGTGCAGGGTCCGACGTCGCAGCAGACGCTGCAGCCGCTCGTCGACCGCGACCTCGGCGAGCTCGGGTATTTCCGGTTCTGGCCGGAGTCCACCACGGTGGCCGGCGTCTCGGCGCACGTCCTGCGCACCGGGTTCAGCGGGGAGAAGGGCTACGAGCTCATCCTCGCTCCCGAGGACGCGGCGACCGTGTGGGATGCGCTCGTGCGCGCCGGTGCCACCCCGTTCGGGTTGACGGCGATCGATCTCGCGCGCACCGAGGTGGGCCTCGTGATCATCGCGGTCGACTACAACCCGAACGAGATCTCGCCGTGGGACCTGTCGATGGACCGTTTCATCAAGACCGACACCGAGAACGTGGCGGCCGAAGCGCTCCGCGCACGCGGCGCGAACCCGCCGAAGCGCTTCAAGACGCTCCGGATCGAAGGCGAGGCGGTCCCCGAGGCCGGCGCGACCGTCACGAAGGACGGACGGACGGTGGGCGTCGTGACCTCGCCGGCAGCGAGCCCACGTTTCGGCACGATCGGGCTCGCGATCCTCGACGCCGCGGCGGCCGAGGACGGGACGAAGGTCGAGGTCGCGGTCGAGGGAGGGACCGCCGCAGCGGCGGTCGATGTGCTGGCGATCTACGATCCGGAGAAGCGCAAGCCCCGCGGGTAGCGCCCAGCTTCCATGGCGCGCCGCTCCTTCGGAGGTCAGAACCCGACCGCCGGGCCGGTGGTCGGCGTCGTCCCGAACTTCAGCGAGGGCAGGCGGGCCGACGTGGTCGAAGCGATCTGTGACGCGCTGCAGGTGCCGGGCGCTCGGCTCGTCCACCGGCAGGCCGACCCCGATCATCATCGACTCGACACGACGGTGCTCGGCCCGCCCGCCGCGGTCACGAGGAGCGCGATGGCCGGCGCGGCGACCGCGATCGAGCTGATCGACATGGACCAGCATCGGGGTGCGCATCCGCGGATCGGCGCGGTCGACGTGATCCCGTTCATGCCCGTGCGCGGCGTCGCGATGGGGGCCGTGATCGGACTCGCGCGGAACTTCGGCCGCGAGCTCGCCGACACCCTCGCGGTCCCCGTCTACCTCTACGAGCGGGCCGCGCTCGTCCCCGAGCGGCGGAGCCTCGCGGCGGTTCGCCAAGGGGGATACGAGGGGCTGCGTGACGACGTCGCTCGTGGAGAGCGCCTCCCCGACTTCGGCCCCTCGGTCCTCGGGAAGGCGGGTGCCGTGGCGGTGGGCGCTCGCCGAGCGCTCGTGGCGTTCAACGTGTACGTCGACGCGGATCCGGGCCGCGCGGATCCGGGGGAGTCATCGGAGGACGCCGTGAAGGCCGTGGCGAAGGAGATCCGCGAGTCGAGCGGCGGGCTCCCGGCCGTCCGGGCGATCGGTTTCGCCGTGCCCGAACGCGGATGTTGGACGGTGTCGATGAACCTCCTCGACCACGAGATCACGGGGGTCCGCCGGGCCTTCGACGAGGTGGTCGCGCGGTCGAGCGCGCGAGGGCTCCGCGTCCTCGACAGCGAGATCGTCGGACTGGTGCCCGAGGCGGCGCTCCGGCCGGGCGACGCCGATCACGTCCGGCTCACGGGCTTCGACCCCGCGACCCAAGTGCTCGAACGACGGCTCGAGGAGGATCCATGAGCGAGGGAACCGAACGTCCGACGGCCGAGCGGGGGATCGGGGAGTGGCTCGCCGCGCTCGCGTCGGACTCGGCGACGCCCGGCGGCGGCGCCTACGCGGGCCTCACCGGCGCTGCCGGCGCGGCGATGCTCTCGATGGTCGGGCGCCTCACGATCGGCAAGCCTGACCACGAGGACGTCCAGACGCGCATGCAGGAACTCGTCGCCGCCGCCGACGACTCGCGGATCGGGTTCCTCGACCTGGCCGATCGAGACGCGCACGCGTTCGACAGCGTCATGGTGGCGTTCCGCATGCCGAAGGAGACCGACGAGGAGAGGGCGGCCCGGTCGGCGGCGATCCAGCGAGGCTACGCCGACGCGGCGAGCGTTCCCCTCGAGATCGCCCGGAAAGCCGTCGATCTCCTGCCGCTCGCCGAAGATGCGACCGCGCTCGGCAACCCGCAGGCCGCTTCCGACGGCTACTGCGGCGCGATCGCACTCGCCGCCGCCGCCCGCGCCGCGATCGCGAACGTCCAGATCAACGCCGCCGCGCTGAAGGACGCCGCGCGCCGTGACGAGCTCCTCGACACCTGCTCGGCCCTCAGGAGCCGCGCCGACGAGCTGTTAGAGCAGGGCGGAGACCGCGTTCACGAGCCGCACGCTCCCCTGACCCTGGCCTTGCTGTTCACGGGTTGAGGTTGCAGTTCCCACGCGATAGGGGCCAGGTGGTGAATCCTTTCTTCGGGTCCAACCAAAGGAAGGAGACAGCCACCATGACCCCTGCCGACATCATCTACCGCCGACGGGTCCGAGTCATCGAACGGGCCGCGGAGGTTGGCGTCACGCAGGCCTGCCGAGAGGCCGGCGTCTCGCGAACGAGCTACTACCGCTGGTGCAACAGGGCCGCCCGCTACGGCCTGAGCGCGCTCATGCCCAAGAACCGGCGGCCGCCCTCGATGCCGAACCGGATCCCAGCCCATGAGGAGGAGATCATCCTGGCCGAGGCCGTCTCTCGCCCGACGATTGGTGCCGGGCGGCTGATCGAGCACCTTGCCGAGCGAGGGGTGCACCGCTCCGCCTCAGGGGTGGCCAAGGTGCTTCGCCGGCACCGCCTCGCGACGCGTCGTGCCCGCGTGGCGGCCCTCGCCTCGCTCACGGCTGCCGACACGGGTCTCATCGCCTCACGTCAGCTGGAGCCGGGGTTCTGCCTGGCCGCGACCAGGGCAAGTGAGCTGGTCGGGCTTGACTGCCTCTACGTTGGCAAGCTGAAAGGGATCGGACCCGTCTACCAGCTCACGGCCGTGGACACCGCTACGCGCTGGGCGCTGTGTGAGCTCGTCGTCGGCAGGGTGACGAGCGAGGTTGCCGCGGCGTTCCTACGACACGTGGCCGAAGGGTTCCTGGGGCTCGGCTCGGAGCTCACGGGCGTGCTGAGCGACAACGGGCCAGAGTTCCGAGCGGAGACCTTCGCCCGGGCGTGCTCCCGAGCTCGGGCTCGACCACCACCGGATCCCGCCTCGATCGCCGAACCACAACGCGGTCGTGGAGCGCTTCCACGGCTCCGTGCTCGACGAGTGCTACCGCCCTGCCCTTCCATCGGCGCCGGTTCGATCGCGTCGCCGACATCGATTAGGTGCCTGCAAGACTTCGTCCACCGCTACAACACGAAGCGGAAGAAGCGCGGTCGCTACATGGCAGGCCGCACGCAGCTCGAGATGCTGGAGCTCAAGCGATGAACGATTCACGGGTTCACCTCCTGTCACCTCGTCCTGTGATCCGCAAGATGCTAGCCGTCCGAGGGGCGTTCGACGCGGCATCGCTGGCAATGAACTTGTCGGGCGCCCGGACCCTCATAGTGCCTCTGACCTGCTGTGGGTACTACCTCGCTTAACCTGTGGGTACTCCGCAATCGAGGCCGCAAACCGTGTGGTCAGAGAGTTCTGAGAACACCCCACGAACGAACGTACCGTCCGTCGAACGAAACGAACGAACGAACCTGCCTGTGTGATGTCTCCGAGCCATCGTGCCGACGTGTCTTGGGACATCGTTCCAGGTTTCAGCCGCGTCCGTGAGGCTGGTAGTCACGGGTCGGATCTAGGATCAGCTCTGGGATCAGCTCGCCGTCTTCGGTCAGGACGCGGACCGGAACCCATCCACGAGGGCGAGCACACGTGTGCCGACGAGCCGGCGCCCGAGTCCGATGTGATGCAACCGCGAGTTGTGACGGAGCGTGATCACGCCGGTGATGTCGATCTTGTCCCGGCGCACGCGGAAGTGCGGCGGAATCTCGAGCCTTGGGCCCCTCGGCGTCGCCTTCGGACGCGCGCAGAAAGCCTCGATGGGCGTGCGTCTGCCGACGCCCGATGGGGCCGGACCTCGTTGTAGTAGGCGACGAACCGATCGAGCTGGGCCTGGAGCTCGACGATCGAACGGGCTCTCGGCTGCTTGGCGAGGAACCGCTTCACGGTCTGGTGCAGGCGCTCACCTTCCCGCAGGTCTGCGGGTGGTAGGGGTGGAATGGACATAGCTGATCCCGAGGGAGGCGAGCTCGACCTCCATGGCGCAGCGGCCCTGATGCGGTGCGGCGGTGAACACGGCACCGTGTCGGTGAGCATCGATGCCGGCAAGCCCCAGGTGGTGGCCGCTTCGTGGAAGGTCGCCACGACGTCGGCGGCCTTGAATACCCCGAGCACCTTCGCCGCGATCAGCACGCGCGAGTGGTCATCGATCACGTGGCAGATCTCGACGTCGCGTCCGTTCCTCAGCTTCCGGTGAGTGATGTCGGCAGTGCCAGCGCTCGTTCGGCATGTCGGCTTCGAACCGGACGAAGGAGCTCTTCGGTCGCTTCTGGGGCTGCGGGGTGACGAAGCCCCGTCGGGTGAGCACCCGCCAGATCGTCGCGACCGACGGCGAGGAGCCGTGGCCCTTGCTCAGGTGGCAAGCGATCGTGTGGGCGCGAGGATTCGATCGATCTCGAACGCAAGCATTCGCGGTTCGAAGGGCTTGGTCATGACCAGGCTCGCACCAGCCCGCAGGCATTGTTCCTTGATTTCCGGAGCCGTCAGGGCGGTCAGTACGATGACGGGAACGTCCGTTTGGCTGTCGCGAGAAAGGTCGCCGAGCACCTCGAATCCATCTACCTGCGGCAGCATGAGATCGAGCACGACTACGTCGGGCTTCCGGGCACGGACGAGTTCAAGTCCATGGAGAGCGCCTTCGGTCGCGATCACCTCGAAGCCCGAGTGCTGGAGGTTCCGCTGCAGGATCAGCCGCACTCCCGCGTCATCGTCGATCACGAGCACTCGCGTGGGGGTATCCATCAAGTCGTCACCCGAATCGCCGGTCGGAATCGTCGACACCGGAAGTCGCGAGGTTCGGGTCGTCCACCGTTGGCTCGAAGCACTCTTGGTCTCCCCAACGCTCCAGCCGTAGGGACGAGCTCTCGCTCCACGCGATCAGATCCTTACCTGCGTTCTTGGCGTCGTACATCATCGAGTCCGCGGCCGCGACGAATCCGTCTACGGAATCGATGTGATCGCTCAGACCCACGATGCCCACACTGACGGTCACGGCCCAGCCGTTCGCGGTCATTTCCTCGAGCAGAGCGAAGCGGTGACGCGACATTGCTCTAGCAGCCGCCGCGGCACCCGTATGTGGGAGCAGGAGAACGAACTCGTCTCCCCCGATCCGGGCAACCAAGTCGGTTGGCCTGACGGTGTGTGCCAACGTCATTCCTACCCGGCGAAGGAGGGCGTCGCCGGTGCTGTGTCCGAATGTATCGTTGATCGCCTTGAAGTTGTCGAGGTCGACATAGGCGAGGGTCAGGTCGTGGCCGTATCGACGCGCACCGGCCATCTGACGCCAGGCTTCCTCGGCAAAGTGCCGAGCGTTGGCGGTCCCTGTGAGCGGGTCGGTTCTTGCGAGTGTCCGCTCGGCCTCGTGCGACCGGTGGAGGCTGTCCAACACCGCCACGACCAACAAGAACACGCCCAGGCGCGTGCATGCGTTCCAGAAAGGGACGATCCCGAGCGATACCAGGCTCGACTTCAGGTCAGCAGTGAGACCCGCGAGTGCACTGATAACGGCGACGGCGAAACCTTCGGGACGTCCAACCCTCCAGGCCACGACCGCGATCGGGCCAAGGTAGATGAGAGCGAAACTGAGGTACGGGCCCGTGACGTGGTCGAGCCACCCGATGGCAAGGGCCACGATGAGCCCGCCCATGAATGTCCACAGGGCCGCCGAAGGCATCGTCCGAGTTACGTTCGTTGCATCGCGGACGAGGTATCGGCAAGGATGGTGTGAACCCTTACCAGTCAGCTCATGTGCCGGCAAGGCCGAGCTGGCCCACCCAAGTGGGCAGTCGGTGGGCAATCACAGACCCAAACATGCAGGTGAGACGGCTGGCAGTCGCGGCTTGGATTCCGTCAGGTGACGCAACAGCTCCAGCTCACCGTCGATGGAGGAGGGCTTCGTGCAGAGATCTAGGGAGCTGGAGTCCCGCCGAGAGTCTCGCGCGGTCGCTCAAGTTGCAGAGTCCTACCACTCTTGAAGCCAGGCGCGTGCCAGGAAGACGTCGTCCAGACCTCCGATCGCGGGACCGGCGTCTGATCGTTCCCTATCATCGGTGGCGATGCACGGCGACCTCCGCCTCGCGGAGCTCATGGCCCCGCTCTCACTCGTCACCGACCTTGGCATGGGGAACACGCCCGAGGAGGCGGCTCGATCGTGCCTGCTGGGAACGACCCTCGCGCGCGATCTCGACCTCACGGATGAGCAGGCCGGCCACGTGTACTGGGACGACGCTCCTGCGGCACATCGGGTGCACCGCGAGCGCGCACGAGGAGGCCGCGCATGTCGGCGGCGACGAGATGGCGCTTCGACCCATGGCCGCTCGCAGCGATTTCCGGAGCCCACGGGAGAGCGTGGCGTTCATGATGGCCGCGCTCAAGGCCGTCCACCCGGCTCGCCGACCCGCTCTTCTGGCCTCGTCGTTCGGACCGTGGGGGAAGCGCGCGATCACCGCCACGTGCGAGGTGGCCGCGACCATGGCGAACCGTCTCGGCTTGGCGCCCGAGGTCCGCTCGGGCCTGTTCGACGTCTTCGAGCGCTGGGACGGCAAGGGGACGCCGCGCGGGCTCGCCGGCGAGGACGTCACGCGCGCGGCTCGCATCGCCCAGGTCGCCACCTCGGCGGTCGCGTTCGATCGGCTCGGCGGCGTGGACCTCGCCGTCGACGTCGTGCGCCACCGGGCCGGAAGAATGCTCGACCCCGAGGTCGCGGCAGCGTTTCCAGGCCCGCGCTGCCGAGATGCTCACCGAAATCGCCGCCGCCGATCCACTGCCGGCGGTAGTGGCAGCGGAGCCGCAGCCGGTCCAGTGGATAAGTCAGCGCCACCTCGACACGTGCGCACGCGCGTTCGCCGACATGGTCGACCTCAAGACGCCCCTTCACGCACGGCCACTCTTCGACCGTGGCGAACCTCGCCGAGCGCGCCGCGCGCGAGCTCGCCCTCAGTGAGGACGAGGTGGTGCAGCTTCGACGGGCTGCCCTGTTGCACGACATCGGCCGAGTATCGGTACCCGACGGCGTGTGGGAGAAGCGCGGCCCGCTCTCCGAGGGGGAATGGGAAGGCGTCCGCCTCCACGCTTACCACTCGGAGCGGATCTTGGCGCGGTCGGAGACGCTCGAGCCCCTGGCGGCTGTCGCAGGCATGCACCACGAGCGCCTCGATGGCAGCGGCTACCATCGTGGCGCGACGGCTCCGACGATCCCGATGCCCGCGCGACTCCTCGCTGCCGCCGACGTTTACGAGGCGATGACGCGCGAGCGACCCCACCGTCGGGCACGAACGCCCGAGGATGCGGCCAAGGCGCTCGAGGCAGAGGCCGCGGGACGATTGGACCTCGAAGCCGTCCGAGCGGTGCTGACCGCCGCGGGACACCTCGCCGCCGCGTCGGCTCGGCACCGCGCCGGCCGGGCTGTCCGATCGGGAGATCGAGGTGCTCCGGATCCTCGCTGAAGGGCTCTCGAACCGTGAGATCGCCCGCCGGCTGTTCATCTCGACCAGGACGGCAGAGAGCCATGTGCAGCACATCTACTCGAAGATCGGCTCGTCAACGCGGGCCGGCGCGGCGATGTTCGCTATGCAGCACGACCTGCTCCGCTGAGCCGAGCGACCCGGGCACCCTGCCCGATCGAGTAGTTCTACCGATGCGGGCCGTGTATCCGGAATGGGAGGCTCGTTCGTGAGCACAGAGTTCGTGAGCACAGAGAGGGAGGGAGGAGCCCATGCACGCGCGGGTGAGCACGTTCCGGGGAACCCCGGAGAGCATCGAGAAGTCGCAGGCTCAGGGCGAGGAGCTCGTGCCCATCGTCCGCGGCTTCGATGGGAAGTTGGGCCTGATCGTCCTCGTCGACCGCGAAGGCGGCAAAGAGCTGACGATCACGCTGTGGGACAGCGCGGAGTCGCTGCGCTCGAGCGAGGAGGCGGCGAACCGGATCCGCAAGGACTCGGCCACCTCGGTTGGCGAGACGATCGAAGCCGTCGATCGCTACGAGGTCGCGCTCTTCGAGGTGCCGGGTAGACCCTGACGGATGTCCCTTCAGGTGGCCACCTTCGCCGATCCGTGGCGGCTGAAATGTCGGATAGACGAGGTCCAGCCCGGGAGTACGGTGGTGCGAGCATCCGACTGAGGAGAGATGCGCGATGCCTCGATCGAGCGGGGAATGCAACCCGTGTCACACCCCAACGAAAAGGTCTGATCCGGCGGCTCTTCGAGACGTACCGAACCGGCGACCGCGATGCGACCGCCAGATTCTTCGCCGAGGACGCCGTCTTCCGTTACGCGGGCCTCGGTGCTCACCGCCCTGCCTTGCATCGGCGCCGGTTCGATCGCGCCGCCGACATCGATAAGGTGCCTGCAAGACTTCGTCCACCGCTACAACACGAAGCGGAAAAGATCCGCGGTCGCTACATGGCAGGCCGCACGCCGCTCGAGATGCTGGAGCTCAAGCGATGAACGATTCACGGGTTCACCTCCTGTCACCTCGTCCTGTGATCCGCAAACCCTATAGGCCACGATCGTCGTCACGTCGGCCGCGAGCTGCACGAGCCCGACCGCCGTTCCGATCGCGATCGTGAGCCTCTCCGCGGGCAGGGCCCGTCTGGACGCGTGGCCGACGTCGAGGGCGACGACCGTCCCGAGCACGAGCGTGACGACCAGGGTGATCGTGCCGGTCGTCCCGGCAAGCCCGCCGGCGTCGAGCACGACCGCCGGCGCCGCGAGCAGACCGAGGCCGATCCCGACGATCGTGGCGACGAGCGCGAGAGGCGCGATGTGGACGAGCGGCGGGCGGAGCAGCCAGCGCTCGAGACGTTCTGCGAGCCACACGGCGATGACCGCATGAAGGGCGAAAAGGGCGGCGAACATCGCCACGTTGAGGGCCCGATCGCCGAGGATCACGAAGTCGCTGTTCCCGGGATCGATCACGAGCGACCCGGCCAGCGCGAGCAGCACGATCGAGATCGACAGTGGAAGGAACCGGCGCGGAAGCACGGCCCGGAGCGCGAACAGGAGCGGCCCCCCCGCGAGCCCGGCGAACACACCGCCGAACAGGAGCAGCGCCACCGTCCCCTCACCCGTGATGTCGCCGACGAGATTGCCGTTCTCGGTGATCGCCCCCCGTGCCTGGTCGCCGGCAGCGATCGCGGACAGGCGCATCACGAGTCGCCCCCCGAGCCCTCCGGCCACGATGCCGCCGGCCACGGATCCTCCGATCGACGAGGCGAGGGCCAGCCACGGGGGAGCTGCGAGCAGCGACGCGGCGCGGCCCGTCGCGGGTTGTCCGGCCCCGGACGACCGCTGGGTTGACGCGGCTGGCTCCACGCTCGGCTCCCCGATAGCGGTGACCCTACCGTGCGCCCGGAGGGCCGTGCGGCAAGGGTGGCGCCCGGTCGAGCGATGGTGCTCGGGTCAGAAGAGGCCGACGGTGCGGCCGTGCTCGTCGATGTCGACCTCGGTGAAGTTGGGAACCTTGCCGAGGCCGGGCATCCGTTGCATGTCGCCGCACAGCACGACGACGAAGCCGGCGCCGGCGCTCGGCACGACGCTCCGAACCGGCAGCCGGAACCCGCTCGGGCGATTCACGGCGGTCGGCTCGTGGCTGAGCGACAGGTGCGTCTTCGCCATACATACCGGGTAGGCGCCGAACCCGAGGTCCCGCATGCGAGCGAGATCCTTCGTCGCCTGTGGCTGGTAGTCGACTCCGTCGGCACCGTAGAGGGTCGTCGCGATCGCCTCGATCTGCTCCTCGATCGTCGCGCCGTCGGGGGTGAGCTGGTGGAAGTCGTTCGGGCGCTCGCACGCGGCGACCACGGCTTCCGCGAGCTCGATCGCGCCGTCGCCGCCCTCGGCGAACGCGCGGTTCACGACGACGGTCTCGGCGCCGGCCCCCGTCGCCAGCTCTCGGATCAACGCGATCTCGGCGTCGGTGTCGGTCGGGAACGCGTTGATCGAGACCACGCACGGCAAGCCGTACTCCTTGACGATCCCGACGTGTGCCGCGAGGTTCTCGATCCCACGCCTCAGCGCATCGAGGTCATCGGCGCCGAGGTCGCCGAACGCGACGCCGCCGTGGGACTTCGTCGCGCGGACCGTCGTCACGAGCACCGAGGCGCTCGGGGTGAACCCGCCGATCCTGCACACGATGTCGCAGAACTTCTGGAACCCGAGATCGCTCGCGAAACCGGCCTCGGTGACGACGTAGTCGGCGAGCTTCAGCGCGACCCGGTCCTCGATGATGGAGTTGTTCGCATGTGCGATGTTGCCGAACGGTCCGGCGTGCACGAGCGTGGGCTGACCCTCGAGCGTCTGCACGAGGTTCGGCTTCAACGCGTCCTTCATGATCACGGTCATCGCGCCCGCGACCCGGAGGTCCTCGGCCGTCACGGGTCTGCCGCCGAAGGTCGAGGCAACGACGACCGCGCCGAGCCGTCGCCGCAGATCCTGGAGGTCGCTCGCGAGCGCGAAGATCGCCATGATCTCCGAGGCGGCCACGATCACGAACTCGTTCTCCCGGGGCACGCCGTGGAGCTTGCCTCCGAGCCCCACCACGGTCCGGCGGAGCTCGCGATCGTTCACGTCGAGCGTGCGTGGCCACGTGATCGACTGCGGGTCGATGTCGAGCGAGTTCCCGTGGAAGATCGACGCGTCGAGCGCCGCCGCGAGCAGGTTGTGCGCCGCCTGGACCGCGTGGAAGTCGCCGTTGAAGTGGAGGTTGACGTCCTCCATCGGGACGAGCTGCGCGTAGCCGCCCCCGGTGCCGCCGCCCTTGATGCCCCACACCGGCCCCATGCTCGGCTCACGCAGGCAGAGCATCACGTCCTTGCCCAGCTTCCCGAGCCCTTGGGTCAGCGAGATCGAGGTCGTCGTCTTGCCCTCGCCGGCCTTCGTCGGCGTGATCGCGGTCGTGATGACGAGCTTGCCGTCGGGCCGGTCGGCGAGCCGATCGAGGATCGCGAGGTCGATCTTCGCTCGGTACTGCCCGTAGGGCTCGACCTCCTCCGGGAGGATGCCGGCGTCGGCAGCCACCTCCGCGATCGGCTTCATCCGCGCTTCCTGGGCGATCTCGAGTCCGGACTTCATGGGTCGACGGCTCCTTCGGTTCACGCGGCGCGCCGGTGACCTGGAGTGTTCCCCAGGCGCCGCAGACGATACCGGAGCCGCCTCGGCGGCGGATAACGGCGTCGTGGAGGCCACTGACCACTGGTCAAGCGCCGTTCGGACGTGCCCCATCGGTCGCGGGGACGGATACTGAGGAGATGGCCGTCCACGAGCCCGTCCGGCGGAGCGTCGCGAACGTGCGGGTCCAGGCCGTGCACGCCGGCGTCCGCAGCGAGCGCACCGACACCCTCGCGGCCGAAGAACCCCTCGAGATCCGGGTCCAGGGCCCCGGCGGGACCGACGCGCAGCAGGTCGCGGTCACGATGCGCACCCCGGGCGGCGACTTCGAGCTCGCGGTCGGATTCCTGTTCACCGAGGGCTTGATCGAACCCGCCCACGTGCGCCGCGTCGCGTACTGCGACAACGTCCCGGGCGAGGACCAGCGCTACAACGTCGTGTCGGTGACGCTCGAGCATCCCTTCGACGCCGAGCGCCTCCGCCGGAACTTCTACGCGACCTCGTCGTGCGGCATCTGCGGGAAGGCGGCGCTCGACGACGTCGAGGTCCGGTGCGCGCCGGTCGCCGACGGACCCGAGATCTCACTCGCGGTCCTGCAGGCGTTGCCGGAGCGGCTCCGAGCCGCGCAGAAGGTCTTCGACCGCACGGGCGGCCTCCATGCCGCGGGTCTGTTCACCCCCGACGGGGAGCTCCTCCTGGCGAGGGAAGACGTCGGCCGGCACAACGCCGTCGACAAGGTGGTCGGCGAGATGGTGCTCGCCGGCCTCGTTCCGCTCGCCGGTCACGTGCTGCAGGTGAGCGGTCGGCTCTCGTTCGAGATCGTGCAGAAGGCCGCCGTCGCGGGGATCCCGGTGGTGAGCGCGGTGAGCGCGCCGTCGTCGCTCGCGGTCGAGGCGGGCGCACGCTTCGGCATGACCCTCGTCGGATTCGTGCGGGACGACCGGCTGAACGTCTACACGCGGCCCGAGCGCGTCATCGGCTGATCGCCCGAACGTTCCGTCGGCGGGCGCGCCGACCGAGCGATCGTCTCGGACGACCCCGGCGAGGCGATCACACGGCTGCGAGCTCCTTGCGAGCTCTCCGGAGCTCGAAGGCCACGACGATCTCGCCGATCCCCCTGAACAGCGCCGCGAACCCGACCCACGTGAGGATCAGGATCGCTCGCGGCGCGAAGAACTGCTGCGAGGCCCAGAAGCCCAAGAGGATCTCGAGGATGCCGATGATCAGCCCGAGCCACCACAGGTCGCTGATCTCCTTCTGCATCACGGAGCCGATCACGTCCATCGTCCCCTTCAGCACGAGGAGGAACCCGAGGATCGATGCGAGCTCGTAGAACGCGCCGATCGGACGTGCGAACGCCCAGACCCCGCCGATCGCGTACAAGGCGCCGAGGGCCGCATGGAGCCATTTCCAGCCGACGCTCCGGATCCCGAGGACCATGAACTCGTTGATGCCCGCGAAGATCAGCACGATGCCGAGCAACGCACCGACCGAGGCGATCGACTCGATGTTGAATCGGAGCACTATCACCGAGACCAACAGCCACGCGATCCCGGTGATCAGGAAAGAACCCCGAGAAGGTCGCGACATAGGTGATGTCGGCGACCCACAGCTGGTTGGGTCTGGTCGCGGAGAAGTCGCGCATCACCAGGTCCGCGGGCCGGACTGCGGTCTCGTCGGCAGATGGTCGTCCGCTTGAACCTCCCGCGCCGAACCCCCTGCAAGCCCCAGCTCGCGCATGAGGCGCTCCACGGTGCAGCGGGCGACCGTGATGCCCTCACGGCTGAGCTGATGCCAGACCTTCCGGACACCGTAGACGCCGAAGTTGGCGGCGTGGACCCGGGCGATCTCAGGCTTCAGTTCGTCGTCGCGGAGCGCTCGAGCCGATGGTGGCTTCGCCGCGGCGGCGTAGTAGGTCGACGGGGCGATCGGCAGCACCTCGCAGATCGGCTCGACCCCGTAGCGGTCCTTGTTCGCTTCGATGTAGAGCGATCATCTCGTCGGTCGGCGGTCGAGCTCCGCCGCGAAGAAAGCCGATGCGGACTTGAGGATCTCGTTGGCCCGGCGGAGCTCCAACCACCACATGTCGCCCATCGTGCGCACGACGGTCCGTTCCGACGCCTCCATGCCCGACACCCCCGCCCGGTTCGCTGTCCGGCTCGTTCGAGGGCATCCTAGGCCCCCTCGATGGTCCCTCGATATGCCCTCGATATGCCCTCGATATGCCCTCGATATGCCCTCGATATGCCTGGGGGGACATGCCTAGGGGAGATGCCTGGGCCGGGACCGCGCCGATCGGATCGCCGCTCCGCGACCGTCCAACGCCCTGAGCGCCGGTCAGGAACGAGGTCGCAAGCGCCGACGAGCGCGTGAGAGCGGCGACGTAGGATGGAGCCCGCGCCGGAACGGCTCCGGCGGGAAGGAGCACGCGCCGATGTCGAACGGGCTCACGAGGCTCACCGAGCCGATGGTTCGCGATCGCGGCGAGCTGCGGGTCGCCACTTGGGAGGAGGCCCTCGACCGGGCCGCCGAGGGGCTGCAGCGCGCCGTGGAGCGGAACCCCGGCTGGGGCGCCGGCCTGTTCAGCTGCTCGAAGGCGTCGAACGAGATGAACTTCCTCGCGGAGAAGTTCGTCCGTCAGGCCCTCGGCACGAACAACATCGACAGCTGTAACCGCACCTGACACGCGCCGAGCGTGGTCGGTCTGGCCACGGTCTTCGGTGCCGGTGGCGGTACCAGCTCATACGAGGAGGTCGAGCACACCGACCTCGTGCTGCTGTGGGGCTCGAACGCTCGCGCGGCGCACCCCATCTTCTTCCACCACGTCCTGAAGGGGCTCCGGAGCGGTGCGAAGCTGATCGTCGTCGATCCCCGGCGCACCGAGTCGGCCGCCTTCGCCGATCTGTGGCTCGGCATCGACGTCGGGACCGACATCGCGCTCAGCAACACGATCGCGCGCGAGATCGTCGCGAACGATCTCCAGCATCACGCGTTCATCGAGCTCGCGACCGAGGGGTTCGACGACTACCTGGCCTCGATCGAGGGTTGGACCCTCGAGCGCGGCGAAGCGGTGACCGGCGTGCCGGCGAGCGTGATCCGCGAGGTCGCACACGCCTTCGCGAAGGCCGACCGCGCGATGATCTGCTGGACCCTCGGCATCACCGAACACCACAACGCGGTCGACAACGTGCTGTCGTTGATCAACCTGGGGCTGCTGACGGGGCACGTCGGTACCTACGGGAGTGGCCTGAATCCGCTCCGCGGCCAGAACAACGTCCAAGGTGGCGGCGATATGGGCGCGATCCCCAACAAGCTTCCCGGCTTCCAGGACATCGAGCGTGATCCGGCCGCGCGCGCGCGGTTCGAGGCGGCGTGGGGGTGCACGATCATGCCGCGCTACGGCTGGCACCTGACCGGCATGTTCGAGGCGATGGAGCGCGGGGAGCTCACCGCCCTGTACTGCATCGGGGAGAACCCGGTCAGCAGCGAGGCCGACACGACCCACGCGAAGAAGCAGCTCGAGAACCTCGACACGCTGATCGTCCAGGACATCTTCATGACGAAGACGGCCGAGATCGCCGACGTGATCCTGCCGGCGGCCAACAGTGCCTTCGAGACCGAGGGCACGGTCACCAATTCGGAGCGACGGGTCCAGCGCGTCCGCAAGGCGCTCGATCCGCCGGGCAACGCCCGCGACGACATCTGGATCATCGCCGAGCTCGCGAAGCGGCTCGGACGCGACTGGGGCGACGTGACAGCGTTCGACGCATGGGAGGAGCTCCGCTCGCTGTCGCCGATGCACGGCGGGATGTCGTGGCAACGCCTCGAGGAGCTCGGGGGCCTGCAGTGGCCGTGCCCCGACGAGGATCATCCCGGCACGTTGTATCTCCACGCCCGCCTCTGGGCGGAGGATCCCGAGGAGCAGGGACCGAAGGCGCCGTTCAGCGTGGTGCTCGACGAGCCACCGGTCGACGAGCTCTCCGAGGAGTTCCCGATCCGGTTGACGACCGGGCGCCGGCTCGACTCGTACAACACCGGGGTGCAGACCGCGGGCTACACGTCACCGCTGCGGCGTCCCGAGGCGATCGAGCTGTCGGCTCACGACGCGGCCGAGCTCGGCGTGGCCGAGGGTGAGGAGGTGCTGGTCTCGTCGCGGCGCGGCGAGGTCCTCGCGCCGGTCGCGGTCTCGCCGGCGCTGCGGCCCGGGCTCGCGTTCATGACCTTGCACTTCCCGGACCAGGTCGAGACGAACCGGCTCACGATCGACGCGACCGACCCGAAGTCGGGCACGGCCGAGTTCAAGGCGACCGCGATCCGGATCGACAAGGTCGACGACGCGGCTCGAGAGCGCTTGCTGGGCAACGGTAACGGCCGAGAGGCGACCGGCGGGTTCGCGAGGGCGGTCCGGTGACGAGCGAGCCGGCGAGCGGCTCCCCGCAGGCCGCCGCCCGATCGGGGGCACGGTGGACCTGCACCTGAGCGCCGCCGCGCCTACCGACGACGAGCGCGCGGCGGTCGACGAGCTGCTCGGCGCACCCCTGCCGTCGGCGTCAGAGGCCGACGTCCGGGTCGAGTTCCTGGACGGGCGGGTCGCGCGCGGCGGGCACGAGGCACAGGCGCAACGCACCTTGCTCCTGCCCGCGCTCCACGCGCTGCAGGCTCGGATCGGATGGATCAGCGAAGGCGGGCTGAACTACGTCTGCTCGCGACTCACCGTGCCGCCCGCCGAGGCCTACGGCGTCGCGACGTTCTACGCGATGTTCTCGGTCGAACCGCGACCGGCGAACGTGCTGCACGTGTGCGACGACCTCGCGTGTCGGTTGCGCGGCGCTCGGGAGCTCTGCGATCAGCTCGAGGACGCCGTCGGCCCCGAGGGCAGCCCGAACGACGCAGGCACCGGGACGTGGACCCGGAGCCCGTGTCTCGGCATGTGCGAGCTCGCGCCGGCCGTGCTCGTCCAGGCCTCGGGAGAGGGCGCGGCCGACCTCGCGTTCGGCCACGCGACCGCCGAGACGATCGAGCCGTTCCTGGTGGCGCCGCCCCGGGGCGTCCCGGTCGAGGTGGGCGGCTCCTCCTCGGCGCCCCAGACCGCGCCGGGCGAAGATCGAACGGGTCTGCGGTTGCTGCGGCGGGTCGGCGTCGTCGATCCGGGCTCCCTCGACGAGTACCGGGCCAACGGCGGGTACCGGGCCCTTCGGCGCGCGGTCGAGCTCGGCCCCGAAGGCGTGATCCGCGAGGTGACCGACGCGAAGCTCCTCGGGCGAGGCGGCGCGGCCTTCCCTGCCGGTGTCAAGTGGAAGGCGGTCGCGGAACAGCCGGTCCGGCCCCACTACGTGATCGCGAACGCCGACGAGTCCGAACCCGGCACCTTCAAGGATCGGGTGCTGATGGAGGAGGATCCGTTCGCCCTCATCGAGGCCCTCACGATCGCGGGGTTCGCGACGGCCGCCGAGCGCGGCCTGCTCTACGTCCGAGGGGAATATCCCAGGGCGACGGCCCACCTGCGCCGCGCGATCGAGACGGCACGCCACCACGGCCTGCTCGGCGAGGACGTGATGGGGGAGGGGTTCGCGTTCGACATCGAGCTCCGCCGCGGCGCCGGCGCGTACATCTGCGGCGAGGAGACGGCGCTGTTCGAGTCGATCGAGGGCAAACGCGGTGAGCCGCGGAACAAGCCCCCGTTCCCGGTCACCAACGGCGTGTTCGGCAAGCCCACCTCGATCAACAACGTCGAGACCCTCCTGAACGTGCTGCTCGTGATGGAGCTCGGCGGACCGGCGTACGCCGAGATCGGCACCGAGGGCTCGACGGGGCCCCGCTTGTTCTGCGTGTCCGGCGATGTCGAGCACCCGGGCGTCTACGAGGTCGAGCACGGGGTGACGCTCCGCGAGGTGATCGCGTCGGCGGGGGGTGTCCGCGCCGGCAAGGGGGTGAAAGCCGTGCTCCTCGGCGGTGCCGCCGGCGGGTTCGTCACGCCCGACGAGCTCGACGTCCGCCTTACGTTCGAGGACGCGCGCGCGGGCGGCTACACGCTGGGTTCGGGCGTCGTGCTCGTCTGCGATGAGGACGCCGATCTCGCCGACCTCTGCTTGCGGATGGCGAGGTTCTTCCGCGACGAGTCCTGCGGGCAGTGCGTCCCGTGTCGCGTCGGCACCGTCCGGCAGGAGGAGGCGCTGCACAGACTCGTGCACGACCGCACCATCGGAACCCGTGACGACGAGTTCGCGCTCCTCGAGGAGATCACGCTGGTGATGCGCGACGCCTCGATCTGCGGGCTCGGACAGACCGCGGCCAACGCCGTCCAGTCGGCGATCGCGAAGCTGGGCGTGTTCGTCGCGAGCGGCGGCGGTCGTGCCGGCAACGGTCACGCCGCCGATGGTCTTCGGCCCCTGCCCACCCCGACCGAGGAACAGGAGTCCTAGTCAGATGGCCACCGGATCGAGAGAGCTCGTGCCGCTCGGGATGCCGAAGCGCCTCGTCGACCTCGAGATCGACGGCGAGACCGTTCGCGTGCCGGAGGGCTCGACGATCCTCGACGCGTGCCGCGTCGCCGGCGTCGATACGCCGACGATGTGCTACGCCGACAACCTCACGCCGGTGAACGCGTGCCGGGTGTGCGTCGTCGAGGTCGAAGGCGCCCGGGTGCTCGCGCCGGCATGTTCGCGGCCGGTCGAGCCCGACATGAAGGTCAAGACCGACACCGAGCGCGTGCGCCATTCCCGCAAGCTCGTGATGGAGTTCCTCGGCTCGAGCGTCGACACGTCGCTCGCGGCCTCCGAGTGGCACCGGTGGATCGACGACTACGAGGCCGATCCGGATCGGTTCGGCGCGCGGATGGAACCCCTGCCCGCCGGCGAACGTGATCGCCGTTGGCCCGGGCATCATCACGATCCCGAGGACCGATCGGTCGCCGAGACCGTGGCGCAGCCCGTGAAGGTCGACAACGAGCTGTACGTCCGGGACTACGAGCGGTGCGTCCTGTGCTACAAGTGCGTCGAGGCCTGCGGCACCGACGCGCAGTACACGTTCGCGATCGCGGTGGCGGGCCGCGGGTTCGACGCGCGGATCTCGACCGAGTACGCCGTGCCGCTCGACGCGAGCGCCTGTGTTTACTGCGGGAACTGCATCGGCGTGTGTCCGACCGGCGCGCTGATGTTCAAGAGCGAGTTCGACATGCGCGCGGCGGGCACGTGGGACGAGGGAGCGCAGCAGGTCACGAACACGATCTGTCCTTACTGCGGCGTCGGATGCGAGCTCGAGCTGCACGTGCAGGACAACTCGATCGTGAAGGTCACCTCGCCGGCCGATCACTCGGTCACGAGTGGACACCTCTGCGTGAAGGGACGGTTCGGGTTCGAGTTCGTCCAGCGGCGGCGGAAGCGACGAGAGGACCGGGCGGAGGAGGCGCAGTAGTCTGAGCCAGCCTACCGGCGGGATCGGCGCCGTGGTGCTCGCCGGCGGCCGCTCCACGCGCTTCGGCGACGCCGACAAGCTTGCGGCGCCGCTCGAGGGGATCCCGCTGCTCCACCACGCGATCCTGCGCGTGGCCGAGGTGGCCGATGACGTGGTCGTGGTGCTCGCCCCCGGCGGCAACGCGAGCGGCCTGCCGCCGGGGGTGCGCGTCGCGCACGACCCGACCGAGGGCGAGGGGCCTCTCGCCGGCCTGCACGCCGGCATCGCTGCGGTTGGGGTGGCCGAGATCGCCCTGATCGTGGGCGGTGACATGCCCGACCTCCAGCCCGCGGTCCTTCGCGAGATGCTCCGGGTCGCGGGGGAGTCCGGCGCCGACGCCGTGGCGCTCGCGGACGGCGGCCGGCCACGACCCCTTCCGGTGGTGCTGCGGGTCGGGCCGGCCGCCGAGGCAGCCCACGGGCTCCTGCACGACGGGCGGCGAAGGCTCCGCGACCTGGTCGATGCGCTGCAGACCGCCGTGATCGACGAGGCGACCTGGATCGCGCTCGATCCCGAGCGACGAACGCTCCGCGACGTGGACGAGCCGGGCGACCTCGAGGGGTAGGCGGGGCCGGTGGTCTCGCCCGCGGCGCGGGCCACCATGGGGTAGATTCCCGGGCGAAGAGCGGGGAGGCCGGACCGGTCGGCCCGCGCATCACACTTCCGTCTTCCGAGTCCGGAAGCACATCCCGGAAAGGACGGTTCCGCCATGGCGACGCGACGTGTCCTCATCATGGGAGCCGCAGGCCGCGACTTCCACAACTTCAACGTCGTGTACCGCGACGATCCCGAGACCGAGGTCTTGGCGTTCACCGCGACGCAGATCCCGTACATCGACGACCGGACCTATCCCGCCTCCCTCGCGGGCGAGCGCTACCCGGACGGCATCGCGATCCACGAAGAAGACGACCTCGTGCGTCTGATCCGTGAGCTCGACGTCGACGACGTGGTGTTCAGCTACTCCGACGTCTCGCACGAGTACGTGATGCATCGAGGCTCCACGGTGCTCGCGGCCGGGGCGAACTTCGTGCTCCTCGGTCCGGGCGACACCATGCTCGACGCGACGGTGCCGGTGGTCGCGGTCACCGCGGTGCGTACCGGGGTCGGCAAGTCACAGACGACTCGGGCGATCGCGGGCGCGCTGAAGGACGCCGGCAAGCGCGTCGTCGCGGTCCGCCACCCGATGCCGTACGGCGACCTGGCGGCGCAGCGCGTCCAGCGCTACGCGGATCTCGCCGACCTCGACCGCTACGAGACGACGATCGAGGAACGTGAGGAGTACGAGCCGCACATCACGTCGGGCACCGTGATCTACGCCGGGGTCGACTACGGCGACATCCTCGCCCGAGCCCAACAGGAGTGCGACGTGCTGCTGTGGGACGGCGGCAACAACGACCTGCCGTTCTACCGCCCCACCGTGCACCTCGCGCTCGTCGATCCGCTGCGCGCCGGCCACGAGCTCCGGTACCACCCGGGCGAGACGAACCTGCGCATGGCCGACGTGATCGTGATCAACAAGATGGACTCGGCCGAGCCCGAGCAGGTGGCGCAGCTCGAGGCGACGATCGCGGCGACGAACCCGTCGGCCACGGTCGTGAAGGCGAACTCGCGGGTGACGGTGGACGATCCCGACGCGATCCGGGGCAAGCGTGTGCTCGTCGTCGAGGACGGCCCGACGCTCACGCACGGGGAGATGAAGATCGGTGCGGGCGTCGTGGCCGCCGAGCGGGGCGGGGCGGCCGAGATCGTCGATCCGCGACCGTGGGCGGTCGGCACGATCGCGGAGACCTTCGAGAAGTACGACGTCGGCGCGGTGCTTCCGGCGATGGGGTACAGCGAGGGTCAGCTCGCCGAGATGGAGAAGATCATCGCGGCCGCCGACGTCGACCTCGTCGTCGTGGGCACGCCGATCGACCTGCGGAGCGTCATCACGATCGACAAGCCCGCGGTTCGGGTCCGCTACGACCTCGAGGTGCTGCCGGACTCGCCGCAGCTCGCCGACATCCTGCGGCCGGTCCTGTAGGCGGAGGCCCGCCGTGGAGCGCGGAGAACGCGTCGTCGTCGCGCTGGGCGGCAACGCCCTGCTCCGCCGCGGAGCCGAGGACACGTACGCGGAGATGTACGACGCCGCCCGTGGCGCGGCCGAGCTGATCGCCGACATCGCGGCCGACGGCTGGGAGGTCGTCGTGACCCACGGCAACGGCCCTCAGGTCGGTCGCATCTTGATCCAGCAGGAGGCCGCGGCCGACCAGGTCCATCCGATGCCGCTCGACGTGTGCGGCGCCGAGAGCCAAGGCCAGATCGGCTACCTGCTCCAGGTGACGATCGGCGACGTCTTCTTCGAGCGGGCCATGGAGCGTCCCGTCGCCACCGTGCTCACCCTGACGCGGGTGCGCCCGGACGACCCGGCGTTCCGGGTGCCGACGAAGTTCGTCGGGCCCTTCTTCGACGACGCGCAGGCGGAGGCCCTCGCGGTGCAGCGAGGCTGGGTGATGAAGGCCGATCCGCACGGCGGGTTCCGAAGGGTGGTGCCGTCGCCGACCCCCTATTCGATCGTCGAGACGCCGGTGATCCGCCGGCTCGTCTCCGACGGCGTGATCGTGATCGCGAGCGGCGGCGGCGGGGTCCCCGTGATCGAAGAAGGACCGCGGCTCATCGGCAAGGAAGGGGTCGTGGACAAGGATCTGGCCGCCGCGATCCTCGCGCACGAGGTCGAGGCGAGCACCATGTTGATCCTGACCGACGTCGCGAAGGTGCAGCGGGGGTTCGGTTCGCTGATGCCCAAGGACGTCGATCGCATGACCGTCGCTGAGGCGACGGCGCTGCTGCGCGCGGGCGAGTTCGGCGCCGGCTCGATGGGGCCGAAGGTCGAGGCCGCCGTCGGGTTCCTGGCCTCGGGGGGCAAGCGTGCGGTGATCGCGGAGCTGGCCGACGCGCCGGCCGCCCTCCGTGGCGACGCCGGCACCGAGCTGGTTCCCGATCCGGTCTCGTGAGCCGTGGACCCTGGCCGTCGACGTGCTGGGCGGCGGGTATGCGAGCCGGGTCCGTGGGGGCGCGGCTACGGGCGGCGCTGCCGGCGGCCCGGATTGCGGAACTGCTGCGCGAACACGAACAGGGCGAAGGCGCCGACCAGCCCCGTCAGGCTCACCAGCAGCGTGAAGAACACCAGAGGTAAGAACCCGTCGATCTCGGGCAGGAGAGCCGCCAGGAGCTCCATGCGGGCATCCTACCCAGCGCCGGGTAGCTGCGACCGCCGTGCTCAAGGAGGCGAAATTTCGTTCCGATGCACGGACGGTCCGCTTCCTTCGAGAAGAACCGGAGTAAGGACGACGATGGCGACGGCAGACCAGGAGCAGGCGGAGCAGGTCGAGGAGCATCCCGCTCCGAAGGCGAAGCGTCCGCGCAAGGGTGACGAGCAGGCCTACGAGGACAGTTGGTACCAGGTCCTGCGCCGGCTGGCCCCCGAAGACGACGAGGACTGAAGCGCCCACCGGGGCTCGTCCGGCTCCACCGTGGCGGCGCCGTCGCCGCCGTGTAGGTTGCGCGCATGCGGCTCGGCATCCTCACCGGCGGCGGGGACTGCCCCGGCCTGAACGCGGTGATCCGCGCCGCCGTCCGCAAGGGTGTCGAGACGCACGGCCACTCGTTCGTGGGGTTCCGCGACGGGTGGCGGGGGGTGCTCGAGGACGACGCGTTCGAGCTCACCGTGCCGGGCGTTCGCGGCATCCTCCATCGTGGCGGCACGATCCTCGGTAGCTCGGGCATCAATCCGATGATGGTCGCCGGCGGCGCCGACCGTGTCCGTTCGGCTTTGGCGGCCCGCGGCATCGACGGGGTGATCGCGATCGGGGGGGAGGGAACGCTCGGCGCGGGCGCGCAGCTCGCGGCCATGGGAGCGCCGATCGTCGGGGTGCCGAAGACGATCGACAACGACCTTCCGGGTACCGACCTGACGGTCGGCTTCCACACCGCGGTCCAGGTGGCGACCGATGCGATCGACCGGCTCCATTCGACCGCCGAGAGCCACGACCGCGTCATGGTCGTCGAGGTCATGGGTCGGCACTCGGGTTGGATCGCGTTGTACGCGGCGATCGCCGGCGGTGCCGACATGCTGCTGATCCCGGAACACCCCTTCGACATCGAGGATGTCTGCCGGCACCTGCGTCATCGTCACATGTCGACGAGCTCCTTCTCGATCGTCGTCGTCGCCGAAGGGGCGCTCCCGGTGCCCGGCACGATCGAGGTGCCGCCGTACGACCTCGACGAGAACGGCTTCCCGCGTCTCGGCGGGATCTCGAACGTCGTCGCACCCGAGATCGAGAAGCGCACCGGGTACGGCTGCCGGGTGACGATCCTCGGCCACGTGCAGCGGGGTGGATCTCCTCTCGCCTTCGACCGGGTCCTGGGCACGCGGTTCGGGCTGGCGGCGGTCGACCTCGCGACCGCCGGGGGCTGGGGCCGGATGGTGGCCCGCAGGGGACAGGACATCGAGGACGTGCCTCTCGAGGAGGCCATGGGTCCCCGAAAGGACGTGCCCCTCGAGCTCTACCGAGATGCGGAGGTGTTCTTCGGATGAGCCGGTTCCGGGTCGATCTTCGCTCCGACACGGTGACGAGGCCCTCGGCGCGGATGCGCACGGCGATGGCCGAGGCCGAGGTAGGCGACGCCTGGTACGGGGACGACCCCTCGGTGAACCGGCTGCAGGAACGCGCCGCCGAGCTCACCGGCACCGAGGCGGCCCTGTTCGTCGCGACGGGGACGATGGCCAACCAGATCGGGCTCCGCCTCCACGTGACGGGCGCCGGCCACCTCGTCGTCTGCGAGGAACGAGCGCATGTCGCCACGACCGAGCTCATGACCTCGGCGATGCTCTCGGGGATCGGCTATCGCAGCGCTCCGGACCCTGCGGGCGTGTCGATGACCGCCGACCTCGCGCGACGGCTGCTCGAGCCCGACACCTACTTCGACGTCGAGGTTGTCGATCTGCTCGCGGTCGAGAACTCGGTCGGTGGCTACGGCGGCACGGTCTTGCCGGTCGAGGAGCTCCGGGCGATCCGCAAGATCGCCGACGACGCCGGCGTCCCGATCCACCTCGACGGTGCGCGGATCTGGAACGCGGTGGCGGCCACGGGAGCCGACGTGACCGAGTGGACCTCGCAGGCCGACACCATGATGTTCTGTCTGTCGAAGGGGCTCGGGGCGCCGATCGGCTCGGTCCTGTGCGGCCCGGCCGAGTTGATCCGCGAGGCGCGCCGCATCTGGGTGCTGTTCGGCGGCGCCTGGCGCCAGGCGGGCATCGTCGCCGCCGCAGGGCTCGTCGCCCTCGAGGAGGGCCGGGAGCGGCTCGCCGAGGACCACGACCGGGCGCGACGACTCGCGGCCGCGATCGCCGAGATCATGCCCGGCGCGATCGATCCCGCCACGGTGGCGACGAACATGGTCTTCGCGGACACCGAAGCGGTCGGGATGCCGACGCTCGAGACGATCGAGCGGCTGGCGGCCCACGGGGTGGGCGCGGTACCGGTGCCGGGCCGCGTGCGGATGGTCACCCACCTCGACGTCGACGACGACGGGATCGATCGCGCGATCGAGGCGTGGCGATCCGTCGCCGGGTCGTTCGAGGCCGACTCACGCGTGGGAGGGGAATGATGGGGCTCTTCCAGAAGAACTATCCACCCGAGATCGCCGGACGCATCCCGCCCGGCCAGCGGCTCGTGAAGTCCTGGCCCGTGTTGCACTACGGGCCGATCCCGGCCTTCGACGGCAGCACCTGGAGCCTCGAGGTCTCCGGTCTCGTCGAGGAGCCCTTCACGCTGTCCTACGACGAGCTCCGGGCCATGCCCACCGTCACCGTGGACGCCGACATGCACTGCGTGACGGGCTGGACGACCCTCGACAACACCTGGGAGGGGGTGAAGTTCCGCACGCTCATGGAGCGCGCGACGCCGACGCCGGAGGCGAAGTGGGTGATCGCGCATTGCGCTCACGGCTACACGTCGAACCTGTCGCTCGAGTCGATGCTCGATGACGACGTCACGGTCGCCTGGCGGAACCACGGCGAGGACCTGACGCCCGAACATGGATGGCCGCTGCGACTCGTCGTGCCGAAACGCTACGCGTGGAAGAGCGCGAAGTGGCTCACCGGGCTCGAGCTCACCGCGACGAACCGGCGCGGCTTCTGGGAGGTCCGGGGCTACCACGTCCACGCCGAGCCCTTCGCCGAGGAGCGCTACGCCCACCAGGAGCATCCGCGCGCCGAGCTCGAACCGTAGGCGGTGGGGATCATCCGGCCCGGGGCCGACCGCGTCGGGACCGGCCGTGTTAGGCCAGGTACAGGGTGATCGTGTCGCCCGATCGCACGGTCGTGCCGAGGGGGGGATCCTGGCTGATCACGGCGTTCTGCGGCGTGAACGGGATGGCGAGGAACGCCACGTCGAGGTTCCATCGCTCGGCGAGCGCTTCGGCGTCGGTCTTCGACAGGCCGTCGAAATCCGGTACCGGGAAGGTCTCCGGTCCCTGCGACACCGTGATCGTGACGGCTGAGCCGTAGTCCTGCCGCGTCCGCTCGTCGGGGGCGACGGCCATCACGACGCCGCGATCGACACGGTCTGAGAACGCCGGCGTGACCGTGACCGTGAAGCCGGCGGCCTCGAGCGCCTTCGTGGCCTTCTCCTCGGACAGACCGACGACCCTGGGGACGTCGACGGGGGCGTGGCCCTTGCTCACGACGAGATTCACCGCCGAGCCCTCAGGGAGCCGATCGTCGGCCGGCGTGCTCTGCCGGATCACCTCGCCCTCGGGAGCGGTGTCGTGCCAGTCACGGCGGATCGTGCCTGCCTCGAGCTGGGCGTCGGCGAGCGCGGCTCGCGCGTCGCTGAGCGCCATGCCGACGACGGCGGGCACCGGAACGGGCGGCGGCCCATCGGAAGGCACGAGGGTCACGGTCGACCCTTCGTCGAGCTCGGTACCGGGCCGGGGCTGCTGGGACAAGACGGTCCCGGCCGCCTGGTCGGACCATTCGCCGTCGGCGATCCGCACCGACAGGCCGAGCGCCTCGAGCGCGGATCGGGCGTCGTCGATCTCGACACCCGCGAGCCGAGGCACGGTCGCGGTCTTCGGGAGCAGGTAGGCCCAGGCGCCCCATCCGGCGGTCGCGACCGTCGCGAGCACGAGCACCCACAGGAGGAACCGGCGGAGGCGACGGCGCTTCCGGCGCTCGACGCGAGGGATCGTGGCCGTTTCGATCGCCCGCACGAGCTCGGTCTTCTCCCCGTCGCCCGAGACCTCCGGGAGGTCGCCGACGAGCGAGGCGAGCGATCGCGCGCCCGGCAGCCCGCGGGCGATCGACTCGAGGTCGAGCCGCATCGCGGTCGCCGACTCCGGGCGCATCTCGCGGTCGCGGTCGGTCGCGCTCGCGACGAACCCGTCGACCTCCTCGCCCACGTCCTCGACGAGCGACGAAGGCGCCGGCACGCGGTCGGAGAGGTGCTTGTACGCGATCGACATCGGCGTCTCGCCCGTGAACGGCAGCCGGCCGGTGAGCAGCTCGTAGGTGACGATGCCGAGCGAGTAGAGATCGCTCCGGGGGTCGGCCGGCTCGCCTCGGATCTGTTCGGGCGCGAGGTACTGGACGGTGCCCGTGACCGCCCCGGTCCGCGTGGCGCGCCCGTCGGCGAACGCGCGAGCGAGGCCGAGGTCGGTCAGCTTCACCACGCCGTCGGCCGTCACGAGGACGTTCTCGGGCTTCAGGTCTCGGTGAACGATGCCCTTGGCGTGCGCGTGCTCGAGCGCCCGGAGCGTCTGGCGGACGATCTCGGCGGCCTGGGCGGGCGCGAGGCGCACGTTGGCGTTCAGCAGGTCGCGCACGGAACGTCCGTGCACGTACTCCATCACCATGTAGTAGATGCCGTCGACCGCGCCCCAGTCGTAGACGGCGACGATGTTCGGATGGTTCAACGTGGCGGCGGCTCGTGCCTCGCGCCGGAACCGCTCCACGAACGCCTGGTCGCCTGCGAGCGAGCGGTGCAGGACCTTGACCGCCACCTCGCGTGACAGCACCGCGTCGTGGGCACGGAAGACCTCGCCCATCCCCCCGGCCGCGATCCGCTCCACCACGTGGTAGCGGCCATCGAGGGTGACGAGCGCATGGCCTCCGGTGTCAGCCGGGGCCGCGGCCTGTGTCATGCTCCTGGACGTGGGTTCCTCCCTGGGGGAAGCGCTCGGAAGGGGGCGCGTCCGGGGGCGATTGTAGGGCCCGAGGAGGCACAAGCGTGGAGGCAGACCGATCTGGATCCTCGACGGGCGCGGCCGACGTGCCGACGGACCGCGCCGCCGCCGACGCGGAGGCGATCGGCGCCGAACTCGATCGCATCGAGTCCGCCGTGCTCGCCGGCGGAGCCGATCTCGGCGCGCTTGGCTTCTGGCGGCTCGTCGCGCGGGTTAAGCGCGACCGGATGCTGGTCGCGGCCCATGCCGACCAGATCGGCCGGATCGACGCCGCCGCGTTCCGGGCCTGGGTCGGCAGGTGGCGCCTGTCGGCGAGGACCGGCACCGCGCTGCTGCTCCTCGGCGCGCTCGCCGGGTTCGCGGCCGCGGCGATCGCGACCACGGTGGACGAGGTCTGGGCGGGTGTGCTCCTGATCGTGGCCGGGGGCATCTGGACGGTTGCCCTGCACAGCCCGAGCCACCACGTCGTCGCGTGGCTGGCGGGCATCCGGTGCACCGATTACTTCATCGGAGGTCCGAAGCCGCCGCGTCCGGGCATCAAGACCGACTACGCCACCTACCTGCGCGCGGAACCGTCGATGCGAGCCTGGATGCACGCGAGCGGCGCGGTCGCCACGAAGCTCGCGCCCCTCCTCGCGTTGGCGTGGTTCCCGTTCACCGACGCGCACTGGTGGGCGGCCGCGGCCCTCGGGGCGATGTTCGTGTTCGTCGTCGCGACCGACGTGCTCGTGAGCGTGAAGACGAGCGACTGGAAGAAGTTCCGCCGTGAGCGGGCCGTCGCGAGGGCGGGGCTCACGCCGATCTGAGGGGCCGAGGCGCGGCTCCGGATTGCGCCGAGAGCGGTATCCTGCCGCGGACGCACGGGGAGCTCGGGTCACCGGGCTGAGAGGCGGGCTCGGTGCCCGCGACCCGCAGACCTGATCCGGGTAATGCCGGCGGAGGAAGCGACGTGACGGTCCGATCGCCGATCGACCCCGGGCTGTTCCGCGTCTACGTCGTCACTGCGTCCGGGTTCGGCGGACGGTCCCATACCGATCTCGTCGACGCGGCGATCCGGGGCGGCGCGACGGCCGCGCAGTTCAGAGCGCCGGAGCTCGACGAGTACGAGGCCTACGTGCTCGCTCGCGATCTCGCGAAGCGGTGCCGCATGGCGGGCATTCGCTTCGTCGTGAACGATCTCGTCGACGTGGCGGTCGCGAGCCGGGCCGACGGCGTGCACGTGGGGCAGGGCGACGGACCGGGTCGCGCGCGGGAGCTGCTCGGCCGCGAGGGCTTGCTGGGCATCAGCGTGAAGACGCCGGCGCAGGTGCGCGACGCCGAGGGGTCCGGCGCCGACTACCTCGGCGTGACGGTATGGGGCTCGGCGACGAAGCCCGAGGCGACGCCGACAGGGCTCGACGGGCTCCGGCAGATCGCCGCGTCCACCGCCTTGCCCGTGATCGGCATCGGCGGCATCGACGCGTCGAACGCCGGCGAGGTGATCGCCGCGGGCGCCGCGGGGGTGGCCGTGATCTCGGCGGTCGCCGGCGCCGTGGATCCCGTCGCCGCGGTGCGCGGGCTGCGCGATGCCGTCGACGCCGCGCTCGCGCTCGTCGCGGACGGTGTCCGATGAGCAGGCCCGACACACCGGCCACCGGGAAGGCGACGGCCGCCCTCTTCGAGCAGGTGATCCTTCGACGGCTGGGCTCCCCGGACCCCGACGTGCTCACGCCGCCGCGCCACGGTGTCGACGTCGGTGTCGTCCAGGTGGCCGAGGGCGTGGCGATGGCGCTCACCGCCGACCCGGTGTTCATCGTGCCCGCCTACGGATGGGAGCGCGCTGCGTGGTTCGCCGTCCACATCCTCGCGTCCGACGCGGCGACGTCAGGGCTCCCGCTCCGGTGGATGGCGGTCGATCTCAACCTTCCGCCGGAGGTCACCGACGAGGACCTGACGGCGCTCTGGGATGCCTTCCATCGCACGTGCGCCGAGCTCGGGATCGCCGTCGTGACCGGTCACACCGCCCGCTACGACGGCTGCGCGTGGCCGATGGTGGGCGGCGCCGTGTGCATGGCCGTCGGGCCCGACGACGCCTACGTGACGCCGGAGATGGCCGCGCCCGGCGACCTCGTCGTCGTCACGAAAGGGGCCGCGATCGAGGCGGCGGCGCTGTTCGCCGCGACGTTCCCCGAGCGTCTGACCGCCGCCGTCGGGCCGGACCTCGTGCGCGCGGGCGACGCGCTCTTCGAAGCGATGACGGTGGTGCCCGAGGCGATCCTCGCACGACGCTTCGGGCTCCGAGAGGCGGGCGTGACGTCGATGCACGATGCGACCGAAGGCGGTGTGCTCGGCGGGTTGCTCGAGGTCGCGATGGCATCGGAGGTCGGGCTCCGCGTCGAGATCGAGGCGATCCCCGTGCGCCCGGAGGTGCGCGCGATCTGCGACCACGTGGGCATCGACCCCTACGTCTCGATCAGCGAGGGGACCTTGATCGCGACGGTCGTGCCGAACCGTGCGGAAGCCTACGTGGCCGCGCTCGCCGCCGAGGGCATCGACGGTGCGATCGTCGGGGAGATCACGCCGCCGGAGCGCGGACGGATCCTGTGGGCCCCGGGCGGCGAGCGACCGCTCGTCCATCCCGGCGTCGATCCGTTCTGGGCCGCGTTCGGCGCGTGGGCGACGGACGCGGCTGCCGACGCGGCCGAGGGACGTCGTTGACCGTCGACGCACCACCCGGCTAGGCTGCCGACGATGTCCCCCCGCCGAACCCGTGTGGCCGTCGGCTCCGTCGCGCTGGTCGTCCTCGCCTTCACCTTGCTGGCGATCGCCGTGCCGCCTCGCGCCGACGCGGCCCCGGTGTGCCGAGCGAGCTCCCCGACGTCCGGCGCCTACACCGTCACGGTATGCCTGAGCGCGCCCGAGGAGGGGTCGACCCTGACGGGCGACTCGGCCGTCTCGGCAACGGTCGCCGTGTCGAACGGCAAGGCGCTCCGCAGCGTCCAGTTCTCGGTCGGGAGCACCTACGTGCTGACCGACTACGAAGCGCCGTGGACGATGATCCTGCCGACGGCGAGGTGGGCCAACGGGCCGCAGGTCCTGCGCGTGCGGGTGGTCGTGAAGGGCTCACCGGATTTCACGACCGCCTACACGACGATGAACGTGAGCTTCTCCAACGGAGCGGGCCCGCCGGTTGCCGACGCGTTCGTCCCGCACGCCCCCGAGCCCGTGCCCGGTTCGCCGCTCGTGGTCGCCGCGGTGGGCGACGGCGCGAACGGGGGAGCGAAGGCAGCGGCGGTCGTGGGTCGCATCGCGGCGTGGAACCCCGACATGGTGCTGTACCTGGGCGACGTGTACGCGAGGGGGACCCACACCGAGTTCCGGAACTGGTTCGCCGAGTCGCCCGGCGCCTACGGGCGCTTCGCGGCGATCACGAACCCGACGATCGGGAACCACGAATACGAGTTCGATCCGTCGGGAGCTCCCTATTACGAGTACTGGGGGAACCCCGCCCACTCCTATTCGTTCGACGCCGGCGGCTGGCACTTCGTGAGTCTGGACACGACGATCACCTTCGCTCAGACGACGCCGGGGACCGAACAGTTCGAATGGCTCCGTGAGGACCTCCGCGGATCGGGCGCCGACTGCACGCTCGCCTACTTCCATCATCCGATCTTCACTCGGGCCGCCGGCAACGAGGAGCCGCGACTGCTCGGGCTGTGGTCGCTCCTCGCGGAGGAGGGCGTCGACCTCGTGCTGGTCGGACACGCGCACCATTACACGCGGTGGAAGCCGATCGGCGCCGATCGCGTCGCGAACGCCGACGGCCCCGTCCAGATCACGGTGGGGTCCGGTGGGCATTTCCTCTACCCGTTCACTCGGACCGATACGCGGGCCGCGGCCGGCAACGACAAGAAGTTCGGCGCGCTCCGCCTCGAGCTGCGGCCCGGCCAGGCCAGCTACAAGTTCCAGGCCGCGGGCGGCGCCTTGATCGACCAGTCCTCGCGCACATGCACGCCGTTCGAGGACCGCGAACCGCCGACGGCGCCCGTGTTGACCGGCCTCGCGACGGGCGAGACCACGACGTCGCTCGACTGGACGGCGTCGGAGGACGACGTCGGGGTCGCCGGCTACCGCGTCTTCCGCGACGGCGTCGAGATCGCGACTGTCGGGCCCTCGGTGCTCGCGTTCGACGACGCGGGCCTCGAGCCCGCCACGACGTATGCCTACGCCGTCGAGGCGTTCGACGCGAGCGGGGCCGCCGCCGCGTCGAACCTCGTCGAGCTGACGACCGCCTCGCCGCCGAACTGACGGGCGTCTTTCGCCGCTCCCTCGAGGTGAACGGCTATCGCAGCCAGGTCTTGCCGATCGCCTTCGTGAAGTGCCAGCCGTAGCGCAGAGACTTGGGCTTCTTCGATTCCCCGCCGCGCCGCGTGAGGAACGTCACCGGCACCTCGGTGACGCGGGCGTGCTGGCGCAGGGCTTCGATCGTGACCTCCGAGGTCCAGAACTGGTCTTGCTCGAGGATGAGCTTCCGGAGGGTGTCGGCGCGCGTGGCGCGGTAACCGCTCGAGATGTCGGTGACGCGCTGGCCGGTGAGCAGGGTCACGACCCACGAGAAGAAGTGCACGCCGACGTGCCGCACGAGCGGTCCGCGCTCGTAGTCGCCGAGCATGCGGGAGCCGTTCACGTGGTCGGCCTGCCCCTCGAGGATGGGCTTGAGCAGGATCGGGAGCTCCTCGGGGAGGTGTTGTCCATCGGCGTCGAGCGTGACCACGATGTCGGCGCCGAGCTCCAGCGCGATCTGGTAGCCGACACGCAGGGCGAGGCCGCCGCCGCGGCGGATCGGCAGGCGGGCCGCGAGCGCGCCGGAGGCCATCGCCGCCTCGGCCGTTCCGTCTTCGGAGCAATCGTCGATCACGATGGCGAGGACCTGATGGCCCTCGACCTCCTCGGGCATCGCATGGATCACGGCGCCCACGTTCTCGGCTTCGTTGTAGGCGGGCGAGATCGTCACGATGAGGGGGGCGTCGGTCCGGCGGCGCGTCGCCTCGGACCAGTCGAACCGCTCGACGCCGAGCGCCTCGACGAGGAGGCGGATGCTCCGCTCGTTCCGGTCGGCGATCGCCTGGAGTCTGAACAGCAGGAGGAACAGCACGGCGGAGCCGACGAGCAAGAGACCGATCAGACGCCCGTTGTTCCCCGGCTCGAAGTTGAAGGTCTCGAAGACCGGGTTGAACGCCCATGGCGCGATGGCGAGCAGAACCACGCCGAGCGTCACGGTGAACGCGATGATCAAGGTGAGCCGGCTGATCTCGCGTCGCGCGTACCGGCGCGCGACGCCGACGAAGAACCCGAGCGCCAGCAGACCGCCGATCAGCCGCAGCGCGATCATCGTCTCAGCGCGTCGCGGCTCCCGGGCGCCACCGGTCGCGCGGCAAGATATGGTCGTCGATCACCCGGCCGCGGAACCGCCCGATCGTGGAGAACATCGACTCGATCAGGGTCTCGTTCAAGAGGTGGGGCTCGAGACCGAGGTCGAGCAGCTTCGTGTGCGTCGGGTTGTAGTAGTGCTCCTCGAGCTCGACGCGAGGGTTGTCGATCGGGTGGACCTCGACGTCGATCCCCAGCTCGGCGCCGGCCTTCCGCACGAGCTCGGCGAGCTGCCAGACCGAGAACTGCTCGGTGAACTGGTTGAACACCCGGAACTCCCCACCCTCGGCGGGATGTTCGACGGCGAGCTCCACGCACCGGAGGGTGTCGACGATGTTGAGATAGCCGCGCGTCTGGCCGCCCTTGCCGTACACGGTGAGCGGGTGGCCGATCACCGCCTGCAGGCAGAACCGGTTGAGGGCGGTGCCGAACACGTCGTCGTAGTCGAACGCGTGAGCAGGCGATCGTCGAGACGGGTCTCGTCGGTCTCGATCCCGTAGACGACGCCTTGGTTGAGGTCGGTCGCCCGCAGACCCCAGATGCGGCACGCGAAGTGGATGTTGTGCGAGTCGTGCACCTTCGACAGGTGATACATCGAACCAGGGAGCTTGGGGAACGGGAGCTCGTCGCTCCGCCCCTTGTGTTCGATGCGGATGTAGCCCTCTTCGATGTCGATGTTCGGGGTGCCGTATTCGCCCATCGTGCCGAGCTTCACGAGGTGCGCGTCGGGCGTGATGTCGCGCATCGCCCACAACACGTTCAGGGTGTTGACGACGTTGTTCGTCTGGGTGAAGACCGCGTGCTCGCGGTCCTTCATCGAATACGGCGCGCTCGGCATCTCGCCGTAGTGCACGATCGCCTCCGGTCCGAACCCGCGGAAGACCTCCTCGACGACGTCCCATTCGGTGAGGTCGCCGAGCGTGAAGCCGATCTCGTGCCCGCTGACGTCGCGCCACGCTTCGACGCGCTCGGGCAGGCGCGGGACCGGGGTGAGCGAGTCGGTGCCGGCCTCGGCGATGGGCCGGCGTCGCAGCTCGTTGTCGACGACGTGGACCTCGTGACCGCGCGCCGAGAACCGCATCGCGGTCGGCCAGCCGAGGTACCCGTCGCCACCGAGGATCAATATGCGCATGGACGTCGTTCCTCTTCGTGGGGAGTGGGGTTCGCAGGAGTCTACCGTGGGGTCCCGGCCGTGGACCTGGGGGTTCCGGGAGAGGTCGCGCGTACCTCGTGATCGTCGCGTCGACGTTCAGGCCGGGCGAGCGAGCTCGGCGAGCGCCTGCAGCACGCGATCGACCTCATCGACGGTGTGGTAGTGGCAGAAGCCGATCCGCACCGCGCCGCCGGACCCGAGGATGCCGAGCCGCTCGAACAGCTCGATCGCGTAGTAGTGCCCGTCCCAGACGAAGATCCCTCGTCTCGCGAGCTCCTCGGCCGTCGCGAGCGGATGGTCCGACCCCACCCGCACCGCGAACGTCGGCGTGCGCTCCTCGACCCGGGCGAGGTCGCCGATCCCGAACAGCCGGATGCCCTCGATCGCGCCGATCCCCTCGAAGGAACCGAGCGGACAATGCCCGTTCGTGGGCGGCGATCGCCTCGAACCCGGCCACGATCGCCGCGCGTCTCGTGTCGTCGGTCGGCATGCGGTGCTCGCGTCCGAGGCCGGCGAGGTACTCGATCGCGGCGATCATGCCGGCGAGTCCTTCGTGGTTCTGGGTACCGGTTTCCCATCGGGCCGGGTTCGTGTCGTCGGCGGGCCGCAGCTTCGATGGGACCCACGCCTCGAGCACCTCGCGCCGGACGCCGAGCATCCCTAGGTGCGGCCCGAAGAACTTGTAGGGCGACGTCGCGACGAGGTCGGCGCCGAGGGCGTGCAGGTCGATCGATCGATGTTGCGCGAGGTGCACGCCGTCGAGGCGCGACGAGCGCGCCGACGCCCTTGGCCCGCCGGATGAGCTCGGCCGCGGAGGTGATCGTGCCGACCGCGTTGGAGGCAAGGGTGACGGCCACGAGCTTCGTGCGGCCGGAGAGCGCGGCGTCGAAATCGTCGAGGTCTAGGGTCACGTCGTCATCGACCACGTCGACCCACCGCACGGTGGCACCGGCGTCGGTCGCCGCGAGCAGCCACGGCCGGATGTTCGCGTCGTGGTCGAGGCGCGTGACGACGACCTCGTCGCCGGGTCCGATCGTCTTGGCGAACGAGCGCGACAGGTGCAGCAGCAGCGTCGTGGTGTTCGGCCCCACGACCACCTCATCGGGGTCGCAGCCGAGCAGGTCGGCGCCGGCCGCGTGCGCGTCGGCGATCAGGGTGTCGGTCTCTTGGCTCGTGACGAACACCCCGTGCGTGTTCGACACCCCCCGCCGGAAGTGCCCGACCATCGCCTCGATCACCGTGTCGGGGACCTGCGATCCGCCGGGGGCGTCGGCGAACACGAAGGGCAGGCCGTTCGGCCCGATACGGGCGAGCGCCGGGAACCGGTCACGGACCGCGGTCGGGTCGAGGGCTTTCATGGAGCGGATACGGTCCCACAAGAACGCCGAGGGCGCCCGAAGGGCGCCCTCGAACGACGGAACCGCGGGATCAGCCCGCCGCGGCGTCGAGCTCCCGCTGAAGGGTCGCGGCGTCGAGCCCCTCGCGCCGCGAACGAAGGTCGACGTAGAGCACGACGCTCACGAGCGCGAAGAACGGCGCGGTGATGATCTGCGCGATCGCACTCATGATCCAGGTCCCGAAGAACGAATCACCGCCGATCGCGCCGAGGATCGAGCTCACGATGTAGATGAGGATGTACGCGACGATGATCGCGCCGAGCACGTGCCAGAAGGATCCGCTGACGAGGTTCCACGATCTCGACATCGAGTCGATGACCCCACGGCGCTCGATGACGAACGCGGGCACCGCCATCGACAAGAAGACGAGGAAGATCACCCCAGGGATGATCAGCAGGACGAATCCGACGCTGACCACGATGGCGATGAGGATCGCGAGGCCGATCAGGCCACCGAGTCGCGAGAACGCGTACCGGTAGCTCGCACCCACGTCCACGGGACGGCCCGTCAATGCGCCGGCGGCTCCGCGCGTGAGCGCGCCAGTGAGCAGCTGGGAGATGATCGCCCCGATCAGCCCGGCAACGATCCCGAGGAGGATGGCGCGCCCGAGACCGCCGCCGGAGTTCACCGTCACTTCACCCGTCAACTCGTTCACGGTGAAGCTCGACTCCGCGTCGCCGATCGCCTCGGTCACGAGGTAGGCCTGGACAAGGGTCAGGGGCACGACCACGAGGGCGACGATCTGGATCAGCTGGGCGGCGTTCTTCTGATAGAGCTCGAAGGCCGTCGACAGGATCTCGCCGATGGCTTTCGGAGCGAACCCGCCGCCGCTGCTCTGCCCTCCACCTTCGGGCGGGGGCGGTGGGGGAGGGGGAGGTGCAGAGCCACCCATATTGTCCATGCCTTCCTCCTTCACATACGGTCCGGGGATCCCGGCCCGGGAACGGCCGAATCGTATGCTCCGCCTCCCTCCCGATGTGGGAGGTCAGACAGCAAGGACCGTCGCGCCGTCGGGCAACGCCGGCGCGGGCCAGGCCGGATCGGGACGCCATCCGGTCCAGTCGCGGTCGAACGGCGGCTCCCGGAGCAGCACGTGCTCGACCGCCCGTTCGCCCCAGTAGCGGAACCACGCCACGTCGTGCTCGCTGAACCACCGGTGGGCGACGGCCTCATCGAGCTCGTCTTCGTCCTTCCATGTCCAGCCCGAGCGGTCGGGAGGGATCACGACGTCGAGGAGGTGCTCGGTGGTGTCGAACCCGATCGGGGTCGGGTGCAGCGGCGACTGGAGGTTCACGTAGTACTCGGAGAGCTCGCCCGACGAGGTGTAGCCGAGGATCACCGCGTACGGCGTATCGGGGAACGCGAACGAGAGGAACCCGTTCCCGCCTCGGCGAACCTCGGCAAGCGACCACTCGTCGGTATAGAGGCGGAGGGATCGTCCCGCGCCGTCGACAGGCTTCAGGGCCACCACGCCCGGCGGGACGTAGAACGCGCGCAGGTTGGCCTCGTCGGCGACGACGGTCGCGGGCCGCGCGTACCAGACCCGACCGCGCCAGACCTCGCGGAGGACGACCGTCTCGCCGGGTCGCCGGGACGGTTGGGCGGGCGGCTCGCCGGAGCCTGACGGCGTCGTGCCCATCGCGAGGGGAGGGTAGCCCCCGTCTTGACGGATGTCGGCGACCGGGCGTACATTCGCCCCCCAATCGAACACACGTTCGACCCCGTTGGCATGAGGCAGATCACGTTGACGAAGCGATTCGACGAGCAGATCCGGGTCGAGCGTGACGCCGGGATGCCGTCGGCGTTCGAGTGGCGAGACCGTCGTTACGAGGTCGTCGACGTAATCGGCCGGTGGCGGATCGAGGGTCGCTGGTGGGACGACGGCCGCGACCGCGAGTACTGGCGGGTCGAGGTCCGCGGCGGCTCGGTCTGGGACCTGTACCACGACCGCCACCACGAACGTTGGCACATGGAGCGCCTCTGGGATTAGCGACGATACCGGGGATCAGGGGACGGTTCCGCGAGCTTGACTTCGTCCGACTGATGGGTTACTAATCCTCGGTAGTTGTTACTAAGTACCGAGGTTTCGTAACAGAGGGTCGAGGACGATGGAACGATCGACGAGGGAAGCCCAGGTCCTCGAGTTGCTCCGCGAAGCGGAGGTGATCCGTCCTCGCGACCTCGCAGCTCACGGGATACCCCGCGAGCACCTCCGGAGGATGCTCGAGCGAGGGCTCGTCGAAAGGGTGGGGAGGGGCCTCTACGTCTTGCCGAACAGCCCCGTCGGCGCGCGGCAGTCGTTGGCCGAAGCCGCGAAGCGCGTACCCCACGGGGTGATCTGCTTGCTCTCAGCACTCAGCTTCCACGAACTCACCACCCAGAACCCACGCATGGTGTGGATGGCCATCGACCAGAAGGCTTGGCGTACGCAGGCGACCCTCCCACCGATGAGGTTCGTCTTTCTCTCGGGCCGGGCCTTCACCGAGGGCGTCGAACACCACCACATCAGCGGGGGGAACGTCGCCGTGTTCGGCTCGGCGAAAACGGTCGCCGATTGCTTCAAGTTTCGGAACAAGGTAGGGCTCGACGTCGCCATCGAAGCGCTCCGCGACTATCGGCGGCTCCGGAAGGGAAGCACCGATGAACTCTGGCGATACGCAAAGATCTGTCGCGTCGCCAACGTCATGCGACCGTACATGGAATCGATCCTGTGAGCCGAGATCACATCGTCAACGTTGCCGCCTCGGTTCGACAACGCCTGCTCGACCTCGCTCGACGCGATCGCACCGACTTTCAGCAGATGCTCGAGCGCTACGCGATCGAAAGGATCCTCTACCGCATCTCCGTTTCGCCACATGCCGAACGGTTCGTCGTCAAGGGGGCGATGCTCTTCGCCGTGTGGATGGATGAGCCGCATCGCCCCACCAGGGACCTCGACCTCCTCGGGACGGGCGACGACGCGCCGGCGGCGCTCGAGTCGATGTTCGTCGAGATCATCGGGATCGAGGTGCCCGACGACGGCGTGCTCTTCGACTTTCGTTCGCTTCGGGTCGAGACGATCAATGCCGAGCAGGCATACGAGGGTGTTCGGATCACGCTGCGAGCCGAGCTGGATGGTGCTCGCATCCCCGTGCAAATCGACGTCGTGTTTGGGGCGGATGTCCGTCCGTCTCCCGAGCTCGTCGACTTCCCAACGCTCCTGGATCTACCTGCTCCCAAGATCCGCGCGTATCCGCGAGAGGTGGCGATCGCCGAGAAGTACCAGGCCATGGTCGACCTGGGCATCGCCAACTCCCGGATGAAGGACTTCCACGACATCGCCCATCTCGCGCGCGGGTGCGACTTCGACGGCGAGCGCATGTGCGAGGCGATCGGGGCGACGTTCCGTCGTCGTCGGACGGAGGTTCCTGTCGAGGCACCACTGGCGCTCACCGCGGAGTTCTTCGATGACCAAGCGAAGCGGGCCCAGTGGAGAGCATTCGTCAACCGAAGCGGGATCTCGACCGGGGAGGGAGAGGATCTCGCGACCACCGTCGAACTACTTGGAGCGTTCCTGCTCCCACCATCTCGAGCGGTTGCCCTCGGTGAACCATTCTCGAAGCGCTGGCCATCCGGCGGGCCGTGGGAGGATGCGCCCTGATGGCATGTCGTTCTCGGCCACTTCCTTCAATCGCAACGGGTTGACTCGTGGTGGCCAGCTGACCTAGCCTTCCATATCGAACATATGTTCGATATATAGGGATGGGATCTCGCCATTGAGCTCACTCGCTTAGCGCCATCGTTCGTGCACCTCGACGTCCGTTCCTGCTTCTCCTTGAAGGAGGGGGCCTTCACGCCGGAACGGCTCGCGCGACGGGCTGCCGAGCTCGCGATGCCGGCCGTGGCGCTCACCGACCGCAACGGGCTCTACGGCGCCGCACGGTTCACGGCCGCCTGCGAGCGCGAGGGTGTGCGCCCGATCCTGGGCGCGTCGCTCACCGTGCGCGAAGCGCACCCGGCGCGACGCGGCGCCACCCGCGGCACCGACGCGCACGTCGTGCTGCTCGCGAGCGATGCGGCCGGCTACGCGAACCTGTGCCGTCTGCTCACCGACGCGCACATGCTCGCCACGCGCGGCGATCCATGGATCGCGACCGAGCAGCTCTGCGCGCACGCCGCCGGCATCGTTGCCCTGCTCGGGCCGCGCTCCCACCCCGGGCGGCTCGCCGTCGCCGGGCGGATCGACGCCGCCGCGCGCCTGGCGGCGCCGATGCGCGAGGCGTTCGGCGCCGATCGGCTCCGCGTCGCGGTCGAACACCGTGTGGAGGTCGATTCGGCCGCCGAGATCCGCCGGATGCTCCGCTTCGCCGAGCGGCTCGAGGTGCCGGCCGTCGCCACCAATCCCGTGCGCTACATCGAGCCCGACGACGCGTTCCTTGCCGACGCGCTCGAGTGCATGCGCGAGTTGGTTCCGATCGCGTCGAACCACGTCAGCCGCCGCAACGCCGAGGGCTGGCTGAAGCCGGCCGTCGAGATGCGCGCGCTGTTCGCCGAGCGGCCCGACCTGGCCGATGCGACCCTGCGCCTGGCCGAGCGGTGCACGTTCGATCTCGGCTTGAAGCAGGTGCACTTCCCGGATCTCCCGACGCCGGCGGGGCGCAGCGCCGACGCGGTGCTCGCCGAACGATGCTGGCGGGGCGTGCACGAGCGGGACGTCGAAGAGACCGAGACGCTCCGCGACCGCCTGCACCACGAGCTCTCGATGATCCGTCGGATGGGCTACGCGGCGTACTTCCTGACGGTCGCCGACATCGTGGCCGACATCAAGGCGATGGGGATCTTCGCGGCGTGCCGGGGTTCGGCCGCCGGATCGCTCGTGTGCTACCTGACCGGGATCTCCGACGTCGACGCGCTCCAGCACGACCTCGCGTTCGAGCGCTTCTTGAACCCGATGCGCGGCGAGCTGCCCGACGTCGACATCGACGTCGAGTCGGCGCGGCGCGAGGACGTCTACGACATGGTCCTGTCGCGCCACGGCGACGAGCGCGCCGCCTGTGTCGCGATGATCGACACGTACCGGGCACGCTCGGCGATCCGCGAGGTCGGCAAGGCGCTCGGGCTTCCGGAGGTCGAGCTCGGCGTCGTCGCGAAGGCGTTCCCGCACATCTCGGCACGCCACCTGCGCGAGGGGCTCGAGCGGCTCCCGGAGCTCCGGGGGATCCAGCTCCCGATGCGCCAGCTCGAGCTCCTCTTCCGGGTCGCGGAACGCCTCGACGGGTTCCCTCGGCACATCGCGTTGCATCCGTGCGGGATCATCCTTGCGTCGCACGACCTCGTGGAGCGCGTCCCGCTCGAGCGGAGCGCCAACGGCCACCGCATGGCCCAGGCCGACAAGGACGACGTCGAGCTCCTCGGCTACCTCAAGCTCGACGTCCTCGGCGTACGGATGCTCTCGTCGATGCGCCACGCGATCGACGAGATCGCGAGGACGACGGGGGAGAAGATCGATCTCGACCGGATCCCCCTCGACGACGAACCGACGTTCGAACTGATCCGCGCCTCCGATACCCTTGGGTGTTTCCAGATCGAGTCCCCGGGCCAGCGCGAGCTCCTCCAGAAGCTCCAGCCGACCCGCTGGGACGATCTGATCGTCGACATCTCGTTGTTCAGGCCCGGACCGGTGAAGTCCGACATGATCCGGCCCTACATCGCGCGTCGGCACGGTATGCAGCGGCCGGTCTACGGACATCCGAACCTCCGGCCGGTGCTGCGGGAGACGTTCGGCGTGATCGTCTACCACGAGCAGGTGATGCGCGCGCTCGCCGCGCTCGCCGGCTACGACCTGACCTATGCCGACCATGTGCGCCGGCACCTCGACCGCGACGACCTGCTGCCGGGACTCCGCGCCGACTTCCTCGCACGGGCGACCGCGCGCGGCGTCGACCGCGAGGCCGCCGAGACGACCTGGGCCGACGTCACCGAGTTCGCATCGTTCGGGTTCTGCAAGGCGCATGCGGCGGCGTTCGCCGTCCCGACCTATCGGTCGTCGTGGCTCAAGACCCACTACCGAGCGCACTTCCTCGCCGGCGTGCTTACCTACGATCCCGGCATGTACCCCAAGCGGTTGCTCCTGGATGACGGCCGGCGCGGCGGCGTGCCGATCCTCCCGCTCGACGTGAACCGGAGCGAGCCCGAATACATCGTGGAGGAGATCGAGGATCTCGAGGGTCCGGGCGGCGCGACGGTCTTCGGGATCCGCCTCGCGTTGCAGGACGTCCACGGGATCTCCGATGCTGAGATCCGCTCGATCATGACGGCGCGGGCCGAGCGGTCGTTCTCGAGCGTGGCCGACGTCCTGCGGCGCACCACGGTGGCGCGGCCCGTCATCGAGGCGCTCGCGCACGCCGGCGCGTTCGACGCGTTCGCCGGCGACGGGACGAGCCGACGGGACCGCCTCTACGAGGCGATCGTCACCCCTGCCGCTCGTGAGGGCGACCAGCTCACGCTCGCCGACGCGGTCCGGTCGTCGGCTACCCGGCCATCACATCGGTTCGTCGACTACACCGACGCCGAAGTCGTCCGCGCCGAGCTCGACGTGCTCGGGCTCGACGCGACCCGTCACGTCGCGAGTTTCTACGAGGAGCTGTGCCGCGACCTCGGGGTGACGTTCGCGCGGGACCTCGGCGCGCGCCGGGGCGGGCAGAAGGTGATGGTCGCCGGGGTGAAGGTCGCCTCGCAGACGCCGGCGGTGAAGAGCGGCCAGCGGATCATCTTCCTGTCGCTCGACGACGGCACCGGACCGGTCGAGGTCACGGTGTTCGAGTCGGTGCAGCCGAAGGTCGCGCGCACGGTCTTCCACGCCTACGCGCTCGCGGTGTGGGGTGAGCTCCGGCGGACCGGCGTGAAGGGCGTCAGTATCATCGCCGAGGAGGTCTGGGACCTCACCGCGCTGCATCGAGCGCGGGGCGAGGGCCGCCTGCGTGAGGCGATGGCGGCTCCCGCCGATACGCCCGCACCGGTATCGCGCGAGGATCCGCTCGCGCGGGTCGCCCGGCTGCGCCACGCGAGCGGAGGCTCCGCGGGATGACCGACCGACACGACGACCGGCCACACGGCATCGTCGAAGACGGCATGCTCGAGCCGAGCGTGCCCCACGTCGGGGCGCCCCCTCCGCACGTCCTCACGAACCGACCCTTCCTGTGGCTCGTCCTCGGCTCGGGCATCTCGACGATCGGGTTCTGGGCCTACTTCGGGACGCTCTTCGCCGATGCGGCGTTCCGCTACGAGGCGACGGCGGCCGACGCGGCGCTGCTCCTGGCGAGCTTCTCCCTGCCGTTCGTGCTCGTGACCCCGCTCGCGGGCATCGTCGTGGACCGCTGGAGCCCGAAGTGGGTGCTGTTCCTCGGCTTCGTCCTGCTCGGATGCGCGATCCCGTTCGCCCTCGTCGCCGATTCGATCGAGTGGCTCGCCCTGTCGATCCTCGTGGTGGGGATCTCGGCGGCGGCGATCGACCCGGCGCGCTCGGCCCTCACCGCGCTCCTCGTCGAGGAAGGGCTCCTCGTGCAGGCCAACGGCATGCTCTCGACGGCGTTCCACGGCGCCTTGCTGCTCGGCACGGTGGGCGGGGGGCTGGTGATCGAGTCCCGGGGCGCCGACACCGTGTACCTCGCGGCGACCGTGATCGCGTTCCTCGGCCTGCCGGGTCTCCTGCTCGTGCCCGATGAGCGGCAACGCGGCGACCGGCCGGCGATGACGTTCCGCGATCTCGCCGAGGGGCTCGGGATCGCGTGGCACCATCCGGAGCTCCGGCTGCTCCTCGGCATGGCCCTATCGGGCTACGTGTTCATGAACATGCTCTTCTCGCTCGAACCGCTCCTGATCCGCGACGTGATCGGCGGCGGTCCCCAGGCGGTGCAGTTCATCTGGGCGGCCAACGGCGTCGGCGCGGTGCTCGGCGCGCTCGCGATCTCGCGGATCCGCCACGGGGTCGGACTCGAGCTGACGCTCGTCGGCGGCGGGCTCGCGATCACGGGTGTCGGCCTGGCCGTGTACGCGGCCTTCGGCCTGTACGGCGTCGCGCTCGCCGCATCGGCGGTGATCGGGGTCGGCTTCTCGTTCTTCTTCACCTCGGCGCTCGCGCTGGTGCAGCGCGCGGCCGGCGAGGAGTCGCGCGGACGGGTCACCTCGGTCCTCGGCGTCCTGCAGGAGGGCACCGGGCTGCTGTCGTCGGTCGCGCTCGCGAGCGTGGGTACCCTCGTGGCCGTCCAGCCCGTCCTCGTCGGCTCGGGCGTGCTGCTCGTCGTCGTGGGCGCAGCCGGATGGCGACGTCTCCTTTCCTTGCAGCGCGCGGGCCTCGCGGTCACACCGGTCCGCCGCGTCGGTGGCTCGGCGGGCATCCGCGGGCGTCGGCGTGGCTGAGCGGGGCCGTCCGTCCGAGCCGATCCTGCACGTCGACCTCGACGCGTTCTACGCCGGCGTCGAGGTCTTGAAGGACGCGTCGCTCGCCGGCAAGCCCGTGATCGTCGGCGGCACGGGCGCCCGCGGCGTCGTGGCGAGCGCGTCCTACGAGGCTCGCGCCTTCGGCGTGCGATCGGCGATGCCGGCGGTGCGGGCCCGACGCCTGTGTCCCACGGGGATCTTCGTGGCGCCGGACTTCGAGGCGTACCGGACGCATTCGAACCGGTTCCGTGAGGTGCTGCTGTCGATCACCCCGCTCGTCGAGCCGGTTTCGCTCGACGAGGCCTTCCTCGACGTCGGTGGGGCGACGACGCTGTTCGGCTCGCCGATCGCGATCGGGGAGCGGATCCGCGCCGAGGTCGCCAGAGAGGTCGGCGTGACCTGTTCCGTGGGCGTCGCCTCGACGAAGTTCGTCGCGAAGCTCGCTTCCGACGGGTGCAAGCCGAACGGGCTGCTCCACGTGCCCGCCGCCGAGACCCTGCGGTTCCTCGAGCCCCTCCCCGTCGGCCGCCTCTGGGGGGTGGGGGAGAAGACCCGCGATCTCCTCGCTCGTCTCGCGATCCGCTCGATCGGCGACCTCGGCCGAACCCCCGCGCAGATCCTCGAGCGCCTCATCGGCGAGGCGCAGGCGCGGCATCTGGGCGAGCTCGCCCGAGGCGTCGACGACCGCGAGGTCGTGCCCTACGAGCCGCCGAAGTCGATCGGACACGAGGAGACGTTCGAGCGCGATCTCGACGATGACGTCGAGGTCTTCCGCGAGCTCCTCGCGCTGTCGCAGCGGGTGGCGGCGCGGCTGCGCACCGACGGGTATCGGGCACGAACCGTCACGCTCAAGGCGCGGCTGTCGAACTTCACGACGCTCACCCGCTCCCGGACCCTGCCCGAGGCGACCGACGTCGGCGCCGACATCCATCACCTCGTCAGGAGCCTGTACCAGGGGCTCCCCGGCGCGCGGCGGCGGATCCGCCTGCTCGGCGTGCAGGCGAGCGGCCTCCATCAGGCGGGCGTCGAACAGCTCGGCCTGCTGTATGAGGGTATGGAGGGAGTGCAGCGATGGGGCGAGGTGGAGCGGGCCGTGGATCGGATCGAGCGACGGTTCGGGCGAGGCGCCGCCGGTCCTGCCTCGCTGCTCGACGGTGACCGTGGCCGGATGGATCCTGGGTTCCGTCGTCCGCAAAGCCCTCCCTATAATCGGAACTGAACGGCCGTCGCCGATGGCCGAGGCCCTCGATCCCGACGCAGGAGCCCCGATGCCCCTCAGCGAGCACGAACAGCGGATCCTCGAGGAGATCGAACGACGTCTCGCCGAGGAAGATCCGAAGCTCGTCGAGCAGGTGGGCCGCACCGATCTCTACCGCCACCTCGCGCGGCGCATCCGCTTCGCCGCGCTGGGGTTCGTCGCCGGCTTCGTGATGATGCTGCTGTTCGTCGTGTCGATCTGGGTCGCTGCCGCGGGCTTCGTCGTCATGGTGCTCTCGGTGTTGCTGATCTACCGCTACCTCGGCCAGCTCGGACGCGACCAGGTACGCGCGATGCAGCAAGAGGGAACGCTCTCGGTCGTCGGCCTCCTCGGCCGGATCGCGGCGCGGTTCCGCGGTCCATAGTCACCGCCCCGTTCGCGCGCGAACGTCTCGATCGTCGCCCACGCCTAGCAGGAGGCTTGCCACCTGTTCGGCAGCTGATGTACAACGGGCGCCGCTTCCCCCGAGGCGCACAGCCGTCGAACAACGGGAGCTTCATCGCTTCCCCTCCCTCGCCGGCGGCCCGCCGCGAGCGAGACAGGTCGTGTCGGAGAGGTTCGAGGGAAGGGCGCGCGTTGGAGGGATTCACGGCTCACCAAGCGAGCAAGTTCACCGCCTGCACGTCACGACAGCTCCGGTACTGGGATCAGATCGGCTTGGTGAGGCCGTCGGTGCAGGGCACCGGGGGCCGTCCGGGAGTGCCGCGCCTGTATTCGTTCCGTGACCTCGTCGCGCTTCGCGTCGTGAAGTCGCTCCTCGACGGTGGCATGTCGTTGCAGCGGGTGCGCCGCTCCTGGGACTTCCTCACCCGCAAGGCGGCGCTCGACCACCACCTGTCCGAGGTGCAGCTCGTCACCGACGGCCAGAGCATCTTCCGGATCGCCCGTCGCGACGGCGAGGTCCTCGACGCGCTCAAGGAGGGGCAGATGGCCTTCTTCGTGGCGATCGACGACATCGCGACGAGCGTGGAGACGAACGTGCGTCAGTTCGAGGAGGACCGCGAGTCCTTCGTCCGGGCGCTCCGTCACGCGGCGGCCCAGGCTGCCACCGGTTCCTAGCCCACCCGCCCGGCGGACCACACGACCTCGGGGGACCCACCCCCACGATCCCCGGCCGGACGTGGGGTCAGCTCAGCCGCGGCGGCGGTAGATCCCCGCCACCCTGCGCAGCGGCGGGGTGGAGCGACGGAGCTCCCGCAGCACCAGCCGGGCGTCCGCCTCCGCGTCGAGCGCATCGTCCTGCGCGATCGCGTCGGGGGCGTAGGCGGCGCGGACCGTCAACCTGGTGAGGCGCTCGAGATGGCCGTCGTCGAGCCGGCCCGTGGCCTCGATCCGTCGCCGGTACTCGTCGGGCGTCTCCCCGGCGAGCCGGCCGAGCCCGAGATCGTCGGCGCGCTGCGTGAGGACGTCGTAGGTCGCGAGCACGAGCCGGCGTGGCTCGCCGCGCGCGCGCAGGAGGCGCCGCCGCCTTCCGAGCGACCGGGCGACCGGCACGAGCACGAGTCCGCCGACCACGAGCCCGGCAACGATCAACGGGAACCAACGCCGGACGTTGCCGAGGCCACCACCCGGCCCGACGGCGGTGCCGTCGATCGCGTCCTGGAGGGGGGCGAGGTCCTGCCGCGGCTGCCGGAGGGGCGGAACCACGTCCGGCTCGGGAGTCTCCTCGGGGGGAGGGATCGGCCCGTCTCGGTTGCAGCCCACGCGACCGAGGCACACCTCGCTCAGCGGTGGATCCTGGTACGTCGCCACCGGGTTCGTGCGTCCGGGCGTGGGTTCGAACGCGAGCCAGCCGTGGCCGGGGAACAGCACCTCGACCCAGCTGTGCAGATCGGTGCTCCACACGTGCCAGAGGTCGGGCTCGGCGACGTCGGGTTCGCCTTGGGTGAACCCGATCGCCACGCGGGAAGGGATCCCGATCGCTCGGAGCATCACCGCCATCGCGCTCGCGAACTGCTGACAGAAGCCGGCCCTCGTGTCGTAGAGGAAATGGACGAGGGTCATGGAGTCGTCGCGCCAGTCGACCTCGGTCGTGTACGTGAAGTTGTTGAGCTCCTCTTGGATGGCGAGGATCTGCTCGTACGGCGTGACGGCGCCGGCCGCCGCGATCCACTCGCGCGCGAGGTCCCCGATCGCCGGCGGCAGGTCGGCGGGGAGTCCCAGGTAGGCACCCGCATCGGCGGCGTCGGCCGGCTGGCCGGCTTGCAGCTCCTCGATCTCGGGCCGCACGACCGTCGACTTCGCCGAGAACGCCTCTTGCTCGTCGAGCGGTTCATCGAGGGTGATCGTTGCGCTGACCGGGTCCCAGGTCGCCGATCTGGGCACGGAGACGAGGAGGGGTTCGGCGGCGACGGGCACCCAGGGGAACCCGAGGTCGGTCGTCACCGTCGCCGTCGTGTCGATGCGTCTGGTCCCGGTTTCGGACGTGAGCAGGGCCGAGGGGATGAGGGCGGTCTCCTCGGTCGGGATGCTGCGACCCCAGGTGATGCCGTCGAAGGTGTCGAGGGTGAGCATCCGCAGGTACGCGGGCTGGGTCGTCCGCACCTGGAACGCCTCGACGGGATCGTCGCGGTTCAGCTCCGCGGCGACGCTCACGAGCGGATCGACCGTGAGCCGATCCGGCCGGTTGATCTCGGAGACGTCGACGAGTCCGGAGGATCCGAAGCCCGGTACGGCAACCGGCGCGATGGCCGCGACGGCGAGCGCGGCGATGGCGAGTCGCCGCCCTCCGCGGCTCGCGCCCGGAAGCATCCCCCCGACGCCTCGCCGGGCGCTCCACACCGGGCCCCAGGCCTGCACGCGACGGAGGCCGTCGGCGAAGGCGATCGCGAGGGCGCCCACGAGGAACGCGACGCCGTACTGCGGTTTCACGAACTCCTCGAGCACGGTGTCGGCGAAGGCGACGAGCGCGACCGGTGGGACGAGCGCGAGCAACGGGCTCCCGGCGCGGAACGCGAGGGCGTGGCACGAGAAGACCGACGCCCAGACCGCGACGACGCCCGCCAGCAGCAGCGGGTCGATCGGGGGGGTCGGGGCGGTTTGGACGCGCGCCTGTTCGCCGACGGCCGCCGCCGCGCTCCCCATCGCGCGCAGGGTCTCGAGCGTCGGCAGACCGAAGAAGGTCGTCTCGCGGAAGACGATCACCCCGAGGACGCCCACGAGCACGCCGAAGCTCACCGTCGTCGAGAGCACGAGGCTCCGCCGTTCCAAGGCCCAGGCCAGGGCGGCCGATGCCACGCCGACCGCGACGAGCTGCCACGTCGGCCCCTTGCCCTCGAAGACCCGACCGAAGGCGAGCGCGGTGGCGAAGGCCACGAGCGCCGTGGCGAGCAGCGAGGTCAGGCGCTGGACGCGACCCGACGATGCCTGGGTGTGTGCCATCGTTCCGACAACCTCGTGGAGGGGGACAGGAGCAAGCAGTCCCAGCCGGCGCGGGTGAGCGCGAGCCGCGCCTGGGTGCCGCGGCCTTCGAACTGGGCCTGCCGATCCGGCGTGAGCGAGGCGAGCTCGAGGGGGTAGACCAAGATCGCGAGCTTCGGGCCGAAGCCGGAGCCCGCCCTCGACAGGGCGGCGAGCTCGGCGGGCGCCGGGGGACCCGAGACGAACACGAGCGACGTGTCGGTCGACGCCGCGGCACGCAGGTGCACGAGCGAGGGCGCGATCGTGCGCGCTTGCGCGTGCGTCACGCCGGCGAGCGCGTCGAGGAAGCGCTCCTCGGTCAGCGCCGTGGGCGCCATGTCGGCCGTGGCGAAACGCAACTGGAACCCCGCGCGAACGAGCAGCTCGCCGACGCTCGCGGCGGCCGAGACCGCACGCTCGAAGGCCGCGCCGCGGGACTGCCCGATCGCGGCCTGCCGCTGATCGAGGAACACGAGTCCGCTCGCGCGCCGGGTCGCCTCGTCCTGGCGGATCATCAGGTCGCCCGTCCGGGCCACCGACGCCCAATGGATCCGGCGGAGATCGTCGCCCTCCTGGTACTGACGCATCGTGTAGTACTCCTCGCCGACCCGTAGCAGTTGCCGGGCGCGCGTCGAGCCGAAGCTCTGCCCGGTGGGTTGGTTCGGCGCACTCCGCAGGTCCTCGATCTCGGGCGTGACGAGGAGCTCGTCGTGGGCCGCGAACTCGAGGCGCTGTCTGGTCAGGCCGTACGCGTCGGTGACGTCGACCGTGAGCGGGCCGAGGGGATACCGGCCCCTGGCCTGGGGCAGCAGGGTGTAGCCGACGCGCTGGCCGCTGCGCCCCGCGAGCTCGGCGACCACGAGCCGCGCGGGGCGACCCAGCGCCGACGGGAGCTTGTCTTCGAGCAACAGGAACGAAACCGGCGCGACCGATCGGTTCTCGATCTCGACCTCGACGGTGACCCGGGTGCCGGGCCGCACCCGCGCATCGGAGAGCCGGCGGCGGACGTCGAGCCGTCGCCGGCTCCACTGGGAGAGCGCGAGGGCCAGCACGGGAAGCGCACCCAGCCCCAGGCCGACCACCTCGAGCCCGGGCGAGCCGACGATCCGCGCCGTGAGCCACATCGCGACGCCCGCGATCGCCACGGCGATCCCGCGCGCCGTGAGCATCAGGAGGATTCCTCGAGCGGCACCGCCACCTCGTCGAGCAGCTCACGCACGACGACGTCGGCCGACCGTCCGGTCATGACGGCGTCGGCCGAGACGATGATGCGGTGCGCGAGCGCGGGCACGGCGAGGATCTTCACGTCGTCGGGGATCACGTAGTCGCGCTCGTCGGCGGCGGCGAACGCCCTGGCGGCGCGCAGGAGCATGATCGAGGCGCGAGGGCTGGCGCCGAGGTACACGTCGGCGTGCGCTCGGGTCGCCTCGACGACGTCGACGATGTAGCGCCGGATCGTGGGAGCGACGTGCACTCGTTGTGCGATCGCGATCATCTCGGCGACGCCGGGGGCGTCGGTCACCGGTGCGAGCTCGTCGAGCGGTTGTGCGGCGCCGTGCGAGGCGAGGATCTCGGCCTCGATGTCGGCCGTCGGATAGCCGATCGAGAGCCGGAGCATGAACCGGTCGAGCTGGGCTTCCGGCAGCGGATACGTGCCCTCGTGCTCGATCGGGTTCTGCGTGGCGATCACCATGAAGGGCGTGCCGAGCGGGTGCGTCTCGGTGTCGACGGTCACCTGACGCTCTTCCATGCATTCGAGCAGGGCCGACTGCGTCTTCGGCGAGGCCCGGTTGATCTCGTCGCCGAGCACGATGTTCGCGAAGATCGCGCCGGGTTTGAACTCGAAGTCGCGTTGCTCTTGGTTGAACACGTTCACACCCGTGATGTCCGTCGGCAACAGGTCCGGGGTGAATTGGATGCGCCGGAACGAACAGTCGATCGAGCGAGCAACGGCCTTCGCGAGCATCGTCTTGCCCACGCCGGGCACGTCTTCGATCAGGAGGTGTCCCTCGCCGATGAGCGCGACGAGTGCGAGCCGGATCTCGGGATGTTTCCCGCGGACGACCTGTTCGACGTTGTGCTCGATGTCGCGGAACCGGGCGACGAAGCGCGACCAGTCCGGCGACCTTTCTCGTAGCTCCACTGGTCGGCCACCTCCTCGGAGTTCGCCCATCTTACGGCCCTCGACGTCGAGGGGTTCAGGCGCACCGGCCTGCAACCGGGCAGGAGAGGCTCGCGAACGGGATGGGGGCCAGCGGTGGGGGGAATGAGGGTCGGCCCGGTCCGCAGACGCCCCGCGCGGCCCCTGTTCGCAACTCCAGGCATCACGCCCGGACCGACCCTCACCCAGCCGGCAGATTACACGGTTGTGATTCGGGTGGCGAGCCTCTCGAGAGGTCTTCCCTCCGAGCCCTGGCCACGCGACGCCGGGGCCGAGGTTGCATGGGCGGGCGGCTACACTCCTCGTCTATGGGACGGGCCCTCGTCCTCAACGTGACGGACTCGCCGCTGGCCGTCGTGCCGGCGCGCCGCGCCGTGGTCCTGGTCCTCAAGGACAAAGCCGAGGTGGTGGCGTCGAACGGGGCGATCTTCCGGTCCGAACGCGTCGAGCTCGAAGCGCCGTCGGTCGTGCGCCTCCGCCGCTTCGTGCACGTGCCGTTCCGCCCGCACGCGCCGCTCACCCGCCGGGCCGTGTTCGCGCGCGATGACTGGTGCTGTCAGTACTGCGGTGACCAGGCCGAGAACCTCGATCACGTCGTGCCGCGTTCCCGGGGTGGCCTGCACGCGTGGGAGAACGTGGTGGCCGCGTGTCGCCGGTGCAACGCCAAGAAGATGGATCGCACGCCGCAGGAGGCCGGGTTCCGGCTCGCGCGCTCCCCGTTCGCGCCGTCCGACGGCTTCCGCCTCACGCTCGGCCGGCTCGAGCCCGGCTGGGACACCTATCTGATCTGAGGTCTGTCCCGGCGGGTCCGATCTGACGGCCCGATCCGGCGGCCTCCCGGTTCGGTCCAACGACGTTGCCGCCCGGGTCGGCCTTTGCGCCCAGCTGATCGGACGGCGCGGGCCTTCCTCCGGAAGCGTACGTGTGTTCGACCCTGCGCACGACGGGCCCGACTTTTCTTCCGCAACGCGTCGATTGCTGTGGTTGCTCCGTTGACGGCGTGGAGTAGCAGTGGCATAAACGTGGGGCTCTGTGGAGGAAAGGGGAGGACGCGTGGCCGAACTGCTCGGCACGCACGGCTATCAACTCGACCCGAAGGGACGGGTCTCGCTGCCGACGAAGTTCCGTGAGGCCTTCGCCGACGGCTGCTGGCTGACGATCGGCCAGGACCGCTGTCTCTACGCCTTCCCCAGGGCCGAGTGGGAGCGGCGTGCCGGTGAGGTCGCGTCGTCCCCTCTTTCCGACGCAGACGGGCGCGCCTACCAACGACTGTTCTTCGCTTCCTCCGAGGAAACGAAGGTGGACGGACAAGGGCGTCTCACGATCCCCGGCCGGTTGCGTGAGGCCGTGGGGATCGTGAAGGAGGTCGTGGTGGTCGGGGTCTTCGACCGCATGGAGATCTGGGACCGCGAGACGTTCGACCGCTACGACCAGGCTTTCGCCGGCGCCTACACCGCCGGCACGCTCGCACCGACGAGGAGGACCGAACCGTGAAGGATGAGTCCCGCAAGCTGGCCACCGAGGTGCGCCAGAGCCTGTCCCTGATCGGGATGACCGCCCTGACGCTGCTCGCGTCGATCGCCTTCGGCCTCGCGGTCGGCCAGCTCGGGTGACCGACAGGTTTCCGCACGAACCGGTGATGGTGACCGAGGTGGTCGAGCTGCTGGCGAGGGGAGCGGACGGTCGCGACATCGGGCCGGCCCGGGTCGGTGTCGTCGTCGACATGACGCTCGGCGCCGGTGGACACGCTGCCGCATTGCTCGAGGCGGGGGTGGACCGCGTCGTCGGGATCGACCGCGACCCGGACGCCCTCGAGATCGCCGCGCGGCGTCTCGCCGGCTACGGCGCCCGCTTCCGGGGGCTGCCCACGCTCTTCTCCGAGGCCGCGTCTTTCGACGTCGGCGCCCCCGTCGACGGCGTGCTCTACGACCTCGGGGTGTCGTCGATGCAGCTCGACCGGGCCGAGCGAGGTTTCTCGTTCCGTCAGGACGCGCCGCTCGACATGCGGATGGGCCCGGGCGCGGGGGAGCCCGGCCCGAGCGCCGCGGATCTCGTGAACGGCCTGCCCATCCACGAGCTCGCCGACCTGATCTTCCGCTTCGGGCAGGAGCGTCGATCGCGCCGGATCGCCGCCGCGATCGTTCGTGCCCGCCCGATCGCCACGACGGACGAGCTCGCCGGCGTGGTCGTGAGCGCCGTGGGACGGCGTCCGGGGGGCCCCCACCCCGCCCGCCGCACGTTCCAGGCGCTCCGCATCGCGGTCAACCGGGAGCTCGAGGAGCTCGCCGCCTCCCTGCCTCGGGCGGTCGATCTCCTCGGCCCCGGTGGCCGCGTGGTCGTGATCGCGTATCACTCCTTGGAAGACGGCATCGTGAAACATGCGTTCCGCGACGACGAACGCCTGCGCGTCCTCACGAAGAAGCCATTGAGCGCCTCCGACGACGAGACGGAGCGGAACCCACGCGCGCGGAGCGCGAAGCTCCGCGCCGCCGAACGCCTCGCCGACGCGGCATGAGGACGGTGTCGCGTTGAGCACCCCGGCCCGCCAGCTCCCTTCGTCCGCCCCCTCGCTGCCGAGCCCTCTTCACTCGCGTCCCCCGCGCGAACCCGCGGCGCGCCCGCGGACCCCTTCCCCTCCCCAGCCTCTCCGTCGGGCGCGTCGCGGCTTCCACCCCGCGTTCTGGATCTTCGCCGCCGTCGTGGTGACGGGCATGGTCGTGGCCCTCGTGTCTCTGTCGGCGCTCGTCGTGCAGACGGGGTTCGACATCGACCGCGCCGAGGATCGGATCGCCCAGCTGACCGACGGCCGCGAGCTGCTCCGCAAGGACGTGGCGACCCTGTCGGCGCCCGGCCGCATCGCGAGCTGGGCGCGCGACCGCGGCCTCGTGATGCCCGAAGACGTGATCGTGCTGCAGGTGCCGGGCACGGACCCGGCCGGCTCGACCCAGGACGACGGATGAGCTCTTCGTCGTCCCGGCGTCTGCTCGCGCTGCTCGTCGCCATGCTCCTCGCCCTCACGGGCGTCGTCGTCCGGCTCGGGGTCCTGCAGGTGCGCCAGGCGGGCGCGTTCGTGGAGCTCGGCTGGGATCAGCGCGTCCGCACGGTGGCCCTCGCCGCCGATCGCGGCGAGATCGTCGACCGGAGCGGCGCCCCCCTCGCGATCTCGCTCGAGGCTCGCGACGTGTACGCGGATCCTCGCTACGTCGACGATCCGGCGAGCGAGGCCGCCCAGATCGCGGCCGTGCTCGGCCTCGAGCGAGCGGCCGAGCGGGAGCTGCGGGTCGAGCTCCGCGGTGAAGGGAGCTTCGTCTACCTCGCCCGGGGCGTCGACCGCGAGCTCGCCGACGAGCTCGCGGATCGACGCCTCGCCGGCATCGGGTTCCTGCCCTCATCCAGGAGGTACTACCCGGCGGGCACGCTTGCCTCCCAGGTGCTCGGTTTCACGAACGTCGACGGGCTCGGCATCACGGGCCTCGAGAAGCAGTACGAGGAAGTGCTTTCGGGCACGGCGGGGGAGCGGACGTCGGAGCTCTCGCCCCGCGGCCAGGTGATCGCCGGAGGGATGGACGTCGTGCGTTCGCCGTCGCCCGGCGACGATCTCATCACGACGTTCGACCGCGAGATCCAGTATCAGGCCCAACAGGCCCTTCGCCGGGCGGTCAGGGAGAACGGAGCGGCCGGCGGCACGATCGTGGTGATGGATCTGTCGGGTGAGGTGTACGCGATGGCGAGCTACCCGACGTTCGATCCGAACGCGTTCGGATCGTTCGACCCCTCCACCTACCTGAACCGGGCAGTGACCGACGTGTGGGAGCCGGGATCGGTCAACAAAATCATCACCGCGGCCGCGGCGCTCGAGACCGATGCGGTCGCGCTCGACGACGTCTTCACGGTGCCGGCCACCCGGGAGGTCGACGGCTTCACGATCCACGACTCGCACCCGCACCCGGCGATGCGGATGACCCTCGCCGACATCATCGCCCAGTCGAGCAACATCGGGAGCAGCCTCGTCGCCGACCGGGTCGGGAGCGAGCAGATGGCGGCGTACTTCGACCGGTTCGGGTTCGGGCGGACGACCGGGATCGGCTTCCCCGGCGAGCAGCCGGGGCTGATGCCGTCGCTGTCACCGTGGTCCGATGCCACGCGCGCGACGGTCTCGTTCGGCTCGGGCGTCGCCGTGACGCCGCTACAGATGGCGTCGGTCTACGCGACGGTGGCCAACGGCGGCGTCTGGGTCCAGCCGCGGCTCGTGCTCGGCACGCATGATCCCGACGGCACGATGCACCCCGCCCCCGAGCCGGCGACGCACCGCGTCATCCGCCCCGACACCGCCGAGGCGCTCACCCGGATGCTCGCCTACGTCGTGCAAGACGGCACCGGTTCGAACGCCCAGATCCCCGGCTACCAGGTCGCCGGAAAGACCGGTACCGCGAAGAAGCTCGAGGACGGTCGGTACGTTCGCCGCTACGTCGCCTCGTTCATCGGCTTCCTCCCCGCGGCGGAACCGCGCGTCGTCGTGGCGGCGATCCTCGATGAGCCGACCACCGTCTACGGGGGCGTCGCCGCCGCGCCGCTGTTCCAGGACGTGGCGCGCTACGCGATCCAGCGGCTGGGGATCGAGGCCGCCGAGCCGGTGCCGCTGCCCCGCCACTCGCTCTTGCTGCCATGATCGCGCCGTCCCGGCGTGTAGGCTCGGGCCCGGTGGTCCGGTCCTTCCCCCCCGCGCCGCTCGCCGAGGTCGCCGCCGCGGCCGACGCCGAGGTCCGCGGCGACGGGTCGACCCCGATCGCCGAGGTCACGCTCGATTCCCGCGACGTCCCTCCCGACTCGCTCTACTGCTGCGTTCCCGGCGAGCGGGTCGACGGCCACGACTTCGGCGCGGCCGCCGTCGGATCCGGCGCCGCCGCGTTGCTCGTCGAGCGATGGCTGGCCGTCGATGTCGCGCAGGCGAAGGTTCGCTCGGTACGCGAGGCGATGGGGCCGGCGGCGGCGGTCGTGTTCGGCCGCCCTGCCGATGCGCTCACGATCGCCGGGGTGACGGGGACGAACGGCAAGACCACGTCGACCTACCTCCTCGAGGCGGTGTTCCGCGATGCGGGCATGCGGCCGGGCCTGGTCGGCACGACCGGCGCCCGGCTGGACGGCATGCCCGTCGAGCTCGCACACACGACCCCGGAGGCGCCCGATCTCCATCGCCTGCTCGCGCGGATGCGCCACGCCGGTGTCTCGGCGGTCGCGATGGAGGTGTCGTCCCACGCGCTCGCGCATCACCGGGTCGAAGGGATCGTGTTCGACGTCGCGCTGTTCACGAACCTGTCGCAGGACCATCTGGACTTCCATCCGTCGATGGAGGCCTACTTCGCCGCGAAAGCGTCGCTGTTCACGCCCGCGCACGCGCGGCTCGCTGTGGTGAACGTCGACGATCCTTGGGGACGGCGCCTGGTCGAGCTCGCGACGGTGCCGGTCACGACGTTCGCGGTCGATGCCGAGGCGACGTTCCGCGCGACCGGCGTCGTGGTCGACGTCGAGGGCGTCCGGTTCCGCGTCGGGGACGTCGAGATCCGCTCGCCGCTGCGCGGCCGTTTCAACGTGTCGAACTGCCTCGGCGTGCTCGCGGCCGCCCGGGTCATCGGGATCGAGCTCGAGGTGGCCGCTCGTGCGCTCTCGGATGTCACCGGGGTTCCCGGCCGGATGGAGCCCGTCGATGCCGGGCAGGACTTCCTCGTGATCGTGGATTACGCGCACACGCCCGCGGGCATCCTCGATGTGCTCCGGGCGGCTCGCCCACTGACGTCGGGCCGGGTGATCATCGTGTTCGGGGCAGGGGGCGATCGCGACCGCGCGAAGCGCGCCGCGATGGGGGCGGCGGCGACCGCGAACGCGGACCTCACCGTCCTCACGAGCGATAATCCCAGGAGCGAGGATCCGCTCGCGATCCTCGCCGAGGTCGAGCGGGGAGCCCGTGAAGGCGGTGGCCCGTTCTCGATCGAGCCGGACCGCCGGGCCGCGATCGCGCTCGCGATCGAGGAGGCGGCTCCCGGTGATGTCGTCGTGATCGCGGGCAAGGGCCACGAGGCCTACCAAGAGCTCGCCGACGCGAAGGTGCCGTTCGACGACCGCGACGTGGCGAGGGCGACGCTCGAGGCGAGGGAGGGCACGTGAAGCCACGGAACCTGTCCGACGTCGCTCGAGCCGTCCGGGGATCGCGCCTGGGCGGCGACGTCGAGGTGACGTCGGTCGCGATCGACTCCCGCGAGGTGCGGGTCGGGGGACTGTTCATCGCGCTGCCGGGCGAGCGCGACGACGGCGCCAGTTTCGTGCCGGAAGCCTTCGACCGAGGAGCGGCCGGTGCGCTCGTTCGCGAGGGGATCGACGTCGACGGGCCCGCGGTCTTCGTGCGATCGACGAACGAAGCGCTCCTCGACCTTGCGGCGGACGAGCGCGACCGCCACGAGGGAGCGGTCGTCGGGGTCACGGGCGCGAACGGCAAGACGTCGACGAAGGACATGACGGCGGCGGTCTGCGGCTCGACCCTCAGGACGCACGCGAGCCCCGCCTCGTTCAACAACGAGATCGGCGCGCCCTTCACCGTGCTCGGCGCAGCTGCCGACGTCGAGGTGATCGTCGCCGAGCTGGGCGCGCGGCACGTCGGCGACGTCGCCTATCTCTGCTCGATCGTGCGTCCGACGATCGTCGTCGTGACCAACGTCGGGGTCGCGCACATGGAGATCTTCGGCTCGTGGGAAAAGATCGTCGAGGCCTCGGCCGAGCCCGTCGAGGCGCTCGGGGCCGGCGGCGTGGCGGTGTTGAACGCCGACGATCCGGTGGTGGCTGGATTCGCGGCACGCGCGGCCGGCGAGGTCGTGACGTTCGGGCGGAACCCCGCCGCCGATGTGCGCGCGGACGATCTGTCGCTCGACGCCGAGGGCAGGGCGTCGTTCACGTTGGAGGCCCACGGGCAGCGCGTGCGCGTGACGCTCGGCGTCCCGGGCGAGCACATGGTCTCGAACGCCCTCGCGGCCGCGGCGGTCGGCGCCGTGCTCGCGGTGCCGCTCGACGATGCCGCGATGGCACTCGGAGGGACCACGCTCTCACGGTGGCGGATGGAGACCTTCACGACCGGCGACGGGGTGCGGGTCGTCAACGACGCGTACAACGCGAACCCGGAATCGACGGCGGCCGCCCTCCGCACCGCGCGGTGGATCGCGAAGGAGGGCGCGCTCGTGGCGGTCCTCGGGCAGATGGCCGAGCTCGGCCCGATCGCGCTCGAGGAGCACGAGCGGATCGGCGAACTCGCGGCGCGCCTGGGCGTCGATCGGCTCGTCGTCGTCGGCGAGGACGCACGGCCGATGGCCGCCGCGGCCGTCCGCGAGGGCATCGAGCCCGAGCACGTCGCCAGCTACGATGACATCGACGGGGCCCTCGCCGATGTCCGGGCGCACGTGCGCCCCGGCGATACCGTCCTGTGCAAGGGTTCGCGCGTGGCGGGGCTCGAGCGGATCGCGGAGGCGCTCCGTTGATCTCGATCCTGATCGCCGCCGCGATCGCGGGCGCCGTCACCCTCCTGGGCACGCCGGTCGCGATCCGCGCGTTCCGCGTGTGGGGGTGGGGACAGCGGATCCGCGAAGACGGCCCCTCGACCCATCTCGAGAAGGTGGGCACTCCGACGATGGGCGGGCTCGTCATGCTCGCCGGGCTGCTGCTCGGGTTCCTCGCCTCGCGGGTGACGACGCAGCGCTTCACCGAGACGGGACTCGCCCTCGTGCTCGCCGCCGTGGGCTTCGGCGCCGTCGGCTTCCTCGACGACTACACGAAGGTGCGCCGTCGCCGGTCGCTGGGGCTGTCGAAGTCGCAGAAGTTCCTCGGGACGGCGATCGTGTCGGTGGCGTTCGCCGTCGTGATCGTCCTCGTTGCCGACGAGTCGGGGACCTCGACGAACCTGTCGTTCCTCCGCGAGACGGGGCTGCGTCTCGGCGCGCTGTTCTTCTTGTGGGCCTTCGTGATCCTCACGGCATCGTCCCACGCGGTGAACCTCACCGACGGGCTCGACGGCCTCGCCGCGGGCTCGAGCACGCTCGTGCTGTCGTCGTACGTGTTCATCGCCTTCTGGCAGTTCCGCCATACGTGTGACCTGCTCGCCGGCGCCAGCGGCTGCTACCCGGTCGACGCGGCGCACCTGCAGGACGCGGCGATCGTGGCCGCGGCGATGCTCGGCGCCTCGATCGGGTTCCTGTGGTGGAACGCCGCGCCGGCGCGCATCTTCATGGGGGACACGGGCGCCCTCGCGATCGGTGGACTGCTCGGTGCCCTCGCGATCGTGACGAACACGCAGCTCCTCCTCGTGATCGTCGGCGGCCTCTACGTGATCGAGACCGCCTCGGTGATCATCCAGGTGATCTCCTACCGTGGGTTCGGACGACGGGTGTTCCGGATGTCGCCGATCCATCACCACTTCGAGCTCGCGGGCTGGCCGGAGTTCACGGTGATCGTCCGGTTCTGGATGCTCGCGGGCATCTGCGCCTCGGTCGGGCTGGGCCTGTACTACGCGGACTTCATCGCTCGTGGAGGTCTCGACTGATGGCCGGCCGGTTCGCGTCCGAGCGCGTCGTGGTGATCGGCCTCGCCGTCGCCGGCCGGGCGGCGGCCGAGGTGCTCGCCTCGGAGGGGGCGGACGTCGTCGTGACCGAAGCGCGCGACGTCGCGGATCTCGGCGAGCTTGCCTCGCTGCGGGCGCTCGGGGTCCAGATCCGTGCCGGGGGGCACGAGCCGGCGCATCTCGACGGCGCCGACTGGGTGTTCACGAGCCCGGGCGTGCCGGATACCGCGTCGCCGATCCGCTGGGCACGCGCGCGCGGGCTCCAGGTTCGCGGCGAGCTCGAGCTCGGTACCGCCCTGGCGCGCGCGCCGCTCCTCGCCGTGACGGGGACGAACGGCAAGACGACGACCGCCGGGATGCTCGCCGCGTGCCTGCGAGCCGCCGGGCTCGACGCGGTCGCGTGCGGGAACATCGGCCGCCCCTTCCCGGCCGCCGCTCGCGGCGATCACGACGCGCTCGTGGTCGAGTGCTCGTCGTTCCAGCTCGCCCAGCAGACGTCGTTCCACCCCAGGATCTCGGCGTTGCTGAACGTCGCACCGGATCACCTCGATTGGCACGGGTCCTTCGACGCGTATCTCGATGCCAAGGCGGCGATCGTCGCGCGTCAGGAGGGCGATGACGTCCACGTCGGCAACCGCGACGATCCCGTCGCGGCCGAGATCTCGTCGCGCGCGCGATGCCGCGTCGTGTGGTGCCGGCTCGGGGAGCCCGACGAGGGCGAGGTCGGGTACGTGGGCGGCGAGCTCGTCGCTCGGCTCGACGGTGAGGTGCGCCTCAGTCCGATCGACGCGGCGCGGGCTGGGTATCAGGCCGATGCCGCGGCGGCGGCCGCGGCCGCCCTATCGTTCGGGATCGAGGCCGGGGCCGTCGCGACGGGCCTCGTGGGGTTCGAGCCGGCCCGCCACCGCGGCGACGTGGTCGCCGTCGCCGAGGGCGTCCGGTTCATCGACAACTCCAAGGCGACGAACGTGCATGCGGCGCTCGCCGCGATCGACGGGGTTCAAGGCGCCGTCCTGATCGCCGGCGGACGTGCGAAGGGTGTCGACCTCTCGCCGCTCGCGACGCGGTGGCAACGCCTGCGTGCGGTCGTGGCGATCGGTGAGGCCGCCGAGCAGATCGAGGACGCGTTCCGGGACGTGCTGACGGTGCACCGCGCGGCGTCGATCGAGGCGGCGGTCGCGGTCGCCCGGGAGCTTGCGGGTCCGGGCGGCACCGTCCTGCTGGCGCCCGCGTGCGCGAGCTGGGACATGTTCTCCGGCTACGAGGAGCGCGGGGAACGGTTCGCCGCCGCGGCTCGGGCCCTCACGCACGGAGCCGCGGCTCGTGGCTGAGCGGCAGGTTGCCCGGGCGGCACGGATCGCTCGTACCCGCAACGACAGGGCGGCCGCTCGCGTCCCGGCCGGGCGCCGAGCGGCGCTCCGACTCGCGCCCGATCCCGGCGTCCGTCGCGCCGCGGCGGCGCGGGCCGCTGCGCGGACCGACCTGATCCTGCTGCTCGTGCCCGCCTGGTTCCTCACCGCGACGGGGCTCGTGATGGTCTTGTCCGCCGGCTCGGTGTCGGCAGCGCAAGGCTACGGCGGCAACAGCTTCTGGTACTTCCAGCGGCAGGTGCTCTACGCGCTCGCCGGCCTGGGGGTAGGCGCCGTCGTCGCCCGGCTGCCGTACCGCGCCTGGCGCCGGCTGTGGGCGCCGGTGCTCGCGGCGGCCGCCGTGCTCATGCTCATCGCCGCACACCCGGCCTCGGGAACGGCCGTCTACGGCGCCTCGAGGTGGATCGACCTTGGGCCCGTGACGCTCCAGCCGTCGGAGTTCGCGAAGCTCGGTCTCGTGGCCTTCGCCGCGACCGTCCTCGCCCTGAAGGGCGACAAGATCCGTGACCCGGCCCATCTCGCGCTGCCGCTCCTTCCGGTCGTCGCCCTCGTCGCCGCCCTCGGCATCCTCCAGCGCGACCTCGGCACCACGGTGATCATGTGCGTGTCGGTTTTCCTGCTCCTGTTCGTCGCCGGCGCCAGGCTGCGTCACCTCGCGATCACGAGCCTCGTCGGGCTCGCGGGGGTGGCCTTCCTGATCGTCGGCGAACCCTATCGACGGACACGCTTCTTCGAGGCGTGGCTGAACCCCCAGGCCGACGCTTCGGGCGCCGGCTACCAGCTGATCCAAGGGCTGATCGCGATCGGGTCGGGGGGGTGGACCGGACTCGGGCTCGGGTCGAGCCGCGCGAAATGGGATTTCTTGCCGAACGCCCACTCGGACTTCATCTTCGCGGTGATCGCGGAGGAGCTCGGGCTGCTCGGGGCCGTGGCCGTGCTCATCGCGTTCGGCGTGCTCCTGTTCGCCGGCGTGCGGATCGCCATGCGGGCACCCGACCCCTTCGGGCGCCTCCTCGCCGCGGGCGTGGTGGCCTGGATCGGTCTGCAGACCGTGGTCAACCTCGGAGCGGTCACCGGCTTGCTGCCGATCACCGGGGTGCCCTTGCCGCTCGTGTCGTTCGGCGGCACGGCCCTCGTCGTCACGCTCGCAGGCATCGGGGTGCTCGCGAGCGTGGCCCGCGCATCGGCGGGCACCGGGAAGGGGAAGGCGGGTCGCCGCGCAACCCCGGCCCGGAAGGCACCGCCGTGAAGATCGTGATCGCCGGCGGGGGCTCGGGGGGCCACGTGCTGCCCGGACTCGCCCTCGCCGAGCGGCTTCGCACCGATCACGGCGCCGATGTCGTCTTCATCGGGTCTCGGAGCGGTCTCGAGGCCAAGATGGTGCCGGAGGCAGGCGTCCGGTTCTTCGGGATCGAGGTCGTGCCGCTCCATCGGGAGTTCTCGTGGCGAGCCGCTCGCGCGCCGTTCGTCGCGCTGCGCTCGGTCCGAGATTGTCGCCCCCTCGTACGCGGCACCGACGCGGTCGTGGGCGTGGGCGGTTACGCGAGCGTGCCGGCAGGTCTCGCGGCCCGCCGGGAGCGGGTGCCACTCGTCCTGCACGAGCAGAACGCGGTGCCGAGCTTGTCGAACCGGATGCTCGCCCGCGGCGCCGCGGCGGTTGCCTCCACGTTCGCCGACGCGCGGAGCCGGCTCCCTGCCCGCGTGCGGTTCGCGCACACCGGGAACCCGCTCCGCGCGGCGATCCTCGACGTGCCGGCTCGCCGGGCCGCGCTCGCTCGGGAGGCGCGCGACGTGTTCGGGTTCGAGTCGTCGTCACCGGTCGTGCTCGTGATGGGAGGGAGCCAGGGCGCGCTGCACATCGACGAGATGCTCGCTGCGGCGCTCCCACGGCTTGCCGGAGAGGGTGTGCAACTCCTCGTCCTCGCAGGTCGTGATCACGCCGGCGTCGTGACCGAGGCGGTCGCTCGCGGACCCGCGCCGATCACCCACGTCGAGGCGTTCCTCGCTCGGATGGAGCTCGCCTACGCGATCGCGGATCTCGCCGTCGCGCGCGCGGGTGCCGGCGCGCTCGCCGAGCTCGCCGTCTGCGGGGTGCCGGCGGTCCTCGTGCCGTACCCGCACGCGGCCGCGAACCACCAGGAGGCGAACGCTCGCGAGCTGGTCCGAGCCGGCGCGGCGACCCTCGTGCTCGACCGAGAGCTGTCGTCGGAACGGCTCGTGGGGTGCATCCTCGATCTCGTGCGAGACGAACGACGACTCGATGCGATGGCGAACGCGATGCGGGGATGGGCGCGGCCGGACGCCGCGATCCGTCTGGCGGCGCTGGTCGCGGAGGTGGCCGCGCGATGAGCACGAGGCGAGGGGAGCGGCGCCCGTCCACGTACGAGCCGCCGCCCGGCTCGATCCCGACCCTGGAGGTCCCGTCGCTCGACGGCGTCCGGCGCGTGCATCTGATCGGGGTGGGCGGCGCCGGGATGCGGAACCTCGCCCGATTGTTCTTGGCACGGGGGACCACCGTCTCGGGGTCGGACCTGAAGGATTCGAAAGGCATGCGCGAGCTCGCCGCGCTCGGCGCCGAGGTGCACGTCGGGCACGACCCGGCCCACGTCGGCGATCCGGACGCCGTCGTGATCTCGAGCGCGATCGCGGGTTCGAACCTCGAGCTCGCCCACGCGCTCGAGCGCGGGCTCGCGATCTGGCGGCGCCAGCAGGCGGTGGCGGCGCTCGCGTCGGGGCGGCGTGCCGTGGCGATCGCGGGGACGCACGGCAAGACGACGACGACCTCGCTCGTCGCGATCGCCCTCGAGCGCGCCGGGCTCGATCCCTCCTATCTCGTCGGTGGCGACCTGAACGAGAGCGGATCGGGCGCGCGTCACGGCGACGGTGACATCTTCGTCTTCGAGGCCGATGAGAGCGATGGTTCGTTCCTCCTCGCGCGTTCGGAGCTCGGCGTCATCACCAACATCGAGATCGACCACGTGGAGTTCTACCCGGGTGGCATCGAGGAGACCGTCGCCGCTTTCGCGGCCTTCGCGGCGCGGACGACGCGGATCGTGGCCTACGGTGACGATCCACAGGTGCGGACCGCGATCAGCCTGGCGGACGTGCCGGCGCTGACGTACGGAGGGCCCGGCAACGACCTCGTGCTCGAGGTCGAGGCGCTCGGGCCCGACGGGGCCCGCGGCACGCTCTCGCTCGGTGACGAGCAGACGCCCCTGGTCCTTCAGGTGGATGGTGCGCACAACCTGCTGAACGCCGCCGCCGCGGTCGCAGTCGCGGTCCTCGTCGGCGTCGACCTCGCCGCGGCCGCCGCGGCCCTCGGCTCCTTCGGCGGCGTGCATCGACGGTTCGAGTGGCGCAACCGCGTGCGCGGCGCGGAGTTCTTCGACGACTACGGCCACAACCCGACCGAGATGGCGGTGACGCTCGACACGGCGCGCCGCCGCCGCCCGCGCCGATTGATCGCCGTCGTGCAGCCGCACCGGTACACGCGCGTCGAGGCGATGTGGCGGGAGCTCGGCGCGAGCGTGACCGAGGCCGACCTCGTCGTCGTGACCGACGTGTACGGCGCCGCGCAGGAACCGATCCCCGGGGTGACCGGGAAGCTCGTCGTCGACGGGATCCAGCTCGCCGCGCCCGGCACGCGCACCGTGTACCTCCCGCATCGCCGCGACGTCGTGTCCTTCCTGGACCGCGAGGTCCGCGACGGCGACCTCGTCGTGACGATGGGCTGCGGTGACGTGTGGATGCTCGGCGACGCGGCCGCGGAGCGGATCCAGGAGTCCGACGATGGCGCCTGACCTCGCGGCGGCCGAGCGGATCCTCCGGGCCGCCTGCGGCGATCGGCTCCGGGTGAGGTTCCCGCTCGCGCCGCTGACGACGTTCCGGATCGGGGGGCCGGCGAGCCTGTACCTGGAGCCCGAGAACGAGGCCGACCTCGCGGCGGCGGCGCGGGCGATCCTCGCCACGGGGATCGGATGGACCGTCCTCGGCAAGGGCTCGAACGTGCTCGTGGCCGATGAGGGGTTCCGTGGACTCGTGCTACGGCTCGGGCGGGGCTTCCGATGGGCGGCGCGCGACGGCAAACGGCTCACGGCGGGCGGCTCGATGCCGCTCCCCGCTCTCGCCGGAGTCGCGCTCCAGCACGCCCTGGCGGGTCTCGAGTTCGGGGTGGCCATCCCCGCCAGCCTGGGCGGGGCGACGCGCATGAACGCCGGGGCGCACGGCGGGGAGCTCGGCGACGTCGTGGCCGGGGTCGAGGTGTTCATGATGGATGCCGAACGGACCGAGACGATCGCGCCCGCAGCCGCGGGATTCGCGTACCGGCGGACCTCGCTCCCGGGCGACGTCGTGGTGATCGGGGCGACCCTCCAACTTGCGCCGGGTGACCCCGCCGAGATCCGGGCGCGGATGGACGAGGCCCGCGAGTGGCGCCGCCGGACGCAGCCGCTCGCCGAGCCGAACTGCGGCAGCGTGTTCACGAACCCGCCGGGAGCCAGCGCCGCCCGCCTGATCGAGGAGGCCGGGGGCAAGCTCTTGCGCGAGGGCGCGGCCCGGGTTTCCGACAAGCACGCGAATTTCATCGTGGCCGCTCCCGGCGCGTCGGCGGCGGACGTGCGTCGCCTGATCGACCGCGTCCACGACCTCGTCCGCACGCGCACCGGGATCGAGCTCGTCCCGGAGGTCGTTCTGGTCGGTGGATCCGACGCGAGGTTCGACGGTGCCCAGGCGTGAACTCGCCCGCAGGCGCCAGATCGTCGGCCTCGTGCTCCTGGGGCTCCTCGTGGCCGCCGGGAGCGCGTGGGGCGCGACGTACACCGCGTTGTTCGGCGCCGATGATATCCGCGTCGAAGGAGCCGACCGCGTCGAGGCCGATGAGATCGGCGCGATCGCGGGGTTGGAACGCGGGGTGAACGTGTTCCACCTCGACACCGCTGCCGCCGAGGCGGCGCTCGAGGCCGACGCCCGGATCGCCGATGCGACCGTGACACGCGAGCTGCCGGACGTCGTCGTCGTGACGATCCGCGAACGCCTCCCGGTCGCGGCCACCCTCGTCGACGGGGCACCGACCGTGGTCGCCGAGGACGGCACGTTCCTCCCCGGCCCGACGCCGCGGACGCTCCCGGAGATCCAGGTGGCGGCCGGCGAGCTCGATGAGGACGACCTGGCCTCGACCGCTCGCGCACTCGCGGCGCTGCCACCGTCGCTCCGCCGTCTCGTCGACGTGGCGATCGTCGGTCTTGCGGGCGACCTGTCGTTCACGCTCCGGGACGGGCCCTCGGTGCGCTACGGCCTCCCCGTGGACGTCGGGTCCAAGGCGCAGTCCCTCGAGGCGGTGCTGGACTGGGCGGCGGCTAAGCGGATCGACCTGACGACGATCGACATCACCGTGCCGGGAGCCCCGAGCGCCCGCACCGCCGGGGGGACGGTGACGCCGGGCTGACCTTCGCGGCATTGTCAGGCTTCCCGACAACCCGACACCCAGTGCGCTTGACGGACCAGGGTGTCCTTAGTAAGGTCCCAGGCTCAACGTGAGGTAGAAATAACAATAAAGTTCTACTTCACGGTAAGGGTTCACGAAGAGATGGGTTGCAGCACCGCAGGCCAGCTCAGCGCTCCACACCGGGTTCGCCGCGGCCCGAGGGACGAGCCGGAGGGACGAGCCGGAGGGACACGATGGACACTCCCCAGAACTACCTCGCCGTGATCAAGGTGATCGGTATCGGTGGGGGTGGCGTGAACGCGGTGAACCGGATGATCGAGGCAGGCCTCCGGGGCGTCGAGTTCATCGCCGTCAACACCGACGCCCAGACCCTGCTCATGTCCGATGCCGAGGTGAAGCTCGACATCGGCCGCGAGACCACGCGCGGGCTCGGCGCCGGGTCGGACCCAGAGATCGGCAGCCAGGCCTCGACCGAACACGCCGATGAGATCGAGGAGATCCTGAAGGGCGCCGACATGGTGTTCATCACGGCGGGCGAGGGCGGCGGCACCGGCACCGGCGGGGCCCCCGTCATCGCCGAGATCGCGCGGAACCTCGGCGCGCTCACGATCGGCGTGGTGACCCGGCCGTTCGGATTCGAGGGCCGCAGGCGAGCGACGCAGGCGGACGTCGGCATCACCGAGCTCAAGAAGGCGGTCGACACGCTGATCGTCGTGCCGAACGATCGCCTGTTGCAGGTCGCCGACCCGAACATGCCCATGGTCGAGGCGTTCCGCATGGCGGACCAGGTCCTCTTCCAGGGGGTCGACGGCATCACCTCGCTCATCACGACCCAGGGCTCATCAACTTGGACTTCGCGGACGTGAAGAACGTGATGTCCGGGGCCGGTTCCGCGCTCATGGGCATCGGCACCGGGTCCGGCGCCGACCGAGCGACCGAGGCGGCGACGAACGCGATCAGCTCGCCGTTGCTCGAGTCCTCGATCGACGGGGCCAAGGGCGTGCTGCTGTCGATCGCCGGCCCGACCGACCTGACGCTGCACGAGGTCAACGCGGCCGCCGACGCGATCACGAAGGTCGCGCATCCCGACGCGAACATCATCTTCGGCGCGGTCGTCGACGACGCGCTCGGCGACGAGGTTCGGGTGACCGTGGTCGCGGCGGGGTTCGACAAGGTGACGAGCGCCGCCGATTCACGGTTCGAAAGCCGCCTGTCGAAGCTGCTCGAGGAGCCGGCCCGCAGTTCCGAGACCCACGTCGAGCTCCCGTCGATCCTGGCCGACGACGAGGGCGACGTGTTCACGACGAACGATCCCGAACCGGCCACGGTGTCGTTCGACGCCGAGGAGGACCTCGACATCCCGGACTTCTTGAAGAGCTGACGGTCCGCCCGCCGGCCGACCCCTGTCTGCGGCGACTCACCGTCCCGCGCGGCCCCGCGCGGGGGGCGGGGAGGTTCGAGCGAGGAGGCGCCCTTCCCCCGCCTCTTGGCCGAGAGACCTCCCCGCCCCTTCTTCCGTGCGAGGCGTCCTGGCGAAGCTGATGCCCGTGGAACCGTTCCGGCGACGAGACCTGCTGGAGAACCTGGCGCGGGTACGCGACTCGGATCGCGCGAGCCGCCGACCGCGCCGGCCGCGACGCCGATGAGCGTCACCCTCGTGGCCGCCGCGAAGACCGTCGTCGCCCGACCCCGTGCGTCTGGCGGTCGAGGCCGGGCTCGACGCGGTGGGCCACAACTACGTGCAGGAGCTCCGCGAGCACCGTCGAGCGCTCGCCGACCTCGACGTCGCGTGGCACTTCATCGGCACGCTGCAGTCGAGCACGGCGCACGCGTCGCGGACCTCGCCGACGTGGTCGAGACCCTCGCGGGTGAACGCGCGATCCGCCGGCTGGCCGGCCGTGCGGCGAGGGCGGGCGAACGGTCGACGCGCTCATCGAGATCGATCTGACGGGCGGCCGTTCGGGCGTATCCCGGGACGGCCTCGACGCGGCCGTCGATCGCGTGGCCTCGCTCGAGGGCATCCGGTTGCGCGGCCTCATGACGCTGCCGCCGCTCGCGCCGTCGGCCGAGGACGCTCGGCCGTGGTTCCGCCTGCTCCGCGAGCTCGGCGAGCGCACCCGGGACGCCGCCACGACCTGCATGGCGATGTGCTGGACCTTTCGATGGGGATGTCGTTGGATTACGAGGTCGCGGTGGAGGAAGGCGCTACGATGGTTCGGGTCGGCAGCGCGCTGTTCGGCGCCCGCCAGGTCTGAACCGAGACATGGCGCGTGGTCCAGGATGGGCCGGGCCGAGGCGTTCGAGAACCGCAGGACCCGAACGGACACGAGGGAAGGAACCGAGATGGCCGGGGCGTGGAAGAAGACCCTGAACTACCTGGGGCTCGTCGAGGACGACGAGGAATTCGTCGGCGAGATGCCGGAGGCCGAGCCGGCGCCGGTCCGCAGGATGCGGCCCCAGGCCGTCCGCGAGGTCTCGGCCGACGCCGAAGGGGTGGTCCGGACGATCGCCTCGTCGCGCCCCACCGCTTCCGCGGCGATCCACAAATCCGAGCCGAAGCGCTTCAACGAGGCCCGCGAGGTTGCGGATCGCTTCAAGGAGGGCACGGCGGTCATCATGAACCTCCAGTCCACTGAAGACGCGACTGCTCGCCGCCTCGTCGACTTCGCGAGCGGGCTCGTGTACGGCCTCGACGGCAAGATCGAGCTCGTGGCGAACCGCGTCTACCTGTTGACCCCCGCCGACGTCGAGGTATCCGCCGAGGAGCGCGAGCGCCTCGCGGGAGGCGGGTTCTACAACCAGTTCTGAGATCCCCGGGCGGTGCCCGCCGCTTCGGCTGCTAGCCTTCCCGCCCGGTGGCACTCGAACGATTGATCTGCATCGCCCTCACGGTCTTCTGGCTGATCTTGCTGGCGCGGGTGGTGCTGTCCTGGCTGCAGCTCGCCGGCGTCCGGCCGCCGACCGGCGGGCCGATCCGCTCGGCCTACGACCTGCTGTTCGACGTGACCGAGCCGGTGCTCCGTCCCATCCGTCGGATCGTGCCCGCAGCCGGCATGTTCGATCTGTCGGTGGTCGTTGCGTTCATCATCATCTTCGTGCTGCAGACCGCGATCTGCCGGTAGGAGGTCTCCCGATGCGAAGAAGCAGGATCAGAAGCAGAAGAACGAGCAGAGCTCGACTTCGAGCCGACCGCGGCGGCGGCCCGCCTCGTCAGCCCGCTCGACATCCAGCAGAAGGAGTTCCGGGTCTCGCGCTTGGGCGGCTACCGGATGCGTGACGTCGACGAGTTCCTCGACACGCTGACCGATGCGATGTCGGCGGTGCTCGAGGAGAACGAGCGGCTCCGCGGCGCGGCCGGCCCCGGGGGTGTACCGATCGTCGGCACCCCCGACCTGGACGAGGTGGGGCGGCAAGCCGACGAGATCGTCCAGCGGGCGCGCGACGAGGCGGCGCGCGTCCTGGCCGAGGCGCGCGAGCGGGCCGCACGCAGCGCCGGCGATCCGGCGATCGGTGCGGTCGGCCCGGGGGACCGGCAAGCGGTCGACGCCTTCCTCACGCAGGAGCGGGCGTTCCTGCAGAGCCTTGCCGGTCTCGTGCAGGAACATGCGGATACCGTGAAAGGCATGGTCCGGCAGGTCCGCAAGCCGGCCGCGCCACCCGCGACGCAGAGCCCGGCGGCACCGGCGGCGGCGGCGGCGGGGTCCTCCCCTTCGCGTGGCCCGGCGCCCGCAACCACCCCGCAGGCGCCGGAGACGCAGGGGCGCGCAACCGCCGAGATGCCGACCGTGCGCGGTGCTCGGCGCGATGACGATGGACCGATCGTGGTCGAGCGGCCGCAGCCCGCGAGCGCGCGCCGAGAGGACCCCGGTGCCGACGGCGATCCCGACCTCCGGGAGCTGTTCTGGGGCGAGGAAAGCTGACGGAAGGCCGTCGCCGGCCTGCCCTCACACCTTCCGCAGCGAGATCACCAGGCGGTCGCCTTCGATCGTGGCTTCACGACGGGCGAGCGCGTCGTCGGGCTCCTCGTCGACGATCTCGACCGCGAGCGTTTCCGCCCCGATCACGTCTCGGTGGGCCCGCACGGCCTCGCCGAGCCGCCCATCGGTGACGACGCCGAGCTTGATCCGATCGCTCACATCGAGCCCGGCGTCCTTGCGAGCCTCCTGGATGAGACGGATCATCTCGCGGGCGAGTCCCTCGCGCCGCAGGTCGTCGTCGAGCTCGAGCTCGAGGGCCGCCGTGATCCCGGCATCGCCCGCCACCCCCCACCCCTCGAGGACCTCCTGGGTCAGGTCGACGTCGCCCGGCCCGAGCTCGACGGGCTCGCCGCCGACGGCGACCGCAACGACCTCCCCCGCGGCGAGCCGCCCCGCCACCGAGCCGTCGTCCTGGGTGAGCGCCGCGGCGACCGCTTGCACCCGGGCCCCGAGGCGCGGGCCGAGCATGCTGAAGTTTGGCTTCGCGCGCCAGCGGCCGAACGAACCCACCGAGTCGGCGAACCTGACCTCTTTCACGTTCAGCTCGTCGGCGACGAGCGGCAGGAGCGCCTGGAGAGCCGGATGCTCGCCCGGGTGATGCACCACGACGGCACGTAACGGCTGCCTGGTCTTCGTCTTCGTCTCGGTGCGGATCCTGCGGCCGAGCTCGACGATCGTCCGCGCGTCGCGCATCGCGGCTTCGAGCTCGGCGTCGTCCATGGCGTCGTCGGCCTCCGGATAGTCCTCGAGGTGCACCGAGTCGGGGCGCCCCTGTCGACCGGCGGCGAGGTTCCGCCAGATCTCGTCGGCGACGAACGGCGTGAAGGGCGCCAGCAGCGTCGCGACCGCGACGAGGCACTCGTGCAGGGTGTGGAACGCGGAGCGCGCGTCCTCGCCGGCCTCGCCCCCGGGACTCCAGAAGCGTCGCCTCGACCTGCGCACGTACCAGTTCGACAGGTCCTCCACGAAGGCTTCGATCGCGCGCCCGGCCCCGGTCGCATCGTAGCCCTCGAGTCCGTCGTGCGCCTCGCGCACCGTGCGGTGCAGGCGCGAGAGCACCCACCGGTCCAGGAGCGGGCGGTCGGCGACCGGGGGAGCGGGCAGCTCGGGGTCGAACCCGTCGGCGTTCGCGTACGTGACGAAGAAGGCGTACACGTGCCACAGCGTCAGCAAGAATCGCCTCACGATGTCGTCGAACACCTCCATCGACACGCGCCGCGAGGACCAGGGTGAGCCGCTCGTGAGCAGGAACCACCGCAACGCGTCGGCACCTTGCCGGTCGAGCACATCGAAGGGATCGATCGCGTTGCCGAGCGACTTCGACATCTTGCGTCCATCCGCGTCGACGATGTGCCCGAGGCATACGACGCTGCGGTAGGCGGCCGAGTCGAAGTGCAGGACCCCTTCGGCCATGAGCGTGTAGAACCATCCGCGCGTCTGGTCGATCGCCTCGGAGATGAAGTCGGCGGGGAACGACCGGGCGAAGTCGGCCTCCCCGCGGCCGAGCTCGGGGTGGTAGCCCCACTGCGCGAAGGGCATCGCGCCGGAGTCGTACCACGCGTCGATCACCTCGGGAACGCGCGTCGCGGTCTCGCCGCAACCGTCGACAGGACACGGGAACGTGATCGCGTCGATCGCCGGCCGGTGGGGGTCGAGGTCGGCGAGGTCACGTCCGGCGAGGTCGCGCAGTTCCGTGAGCGAGCCGATCGCCGTCTGGTGATCGGCCGGGCACCGCCAGATGGGGAGGGGGGTGCCCCAGTACCGCTCACGCGACAGGGCCCAGTCGACGTTGTTCTCGAGCCAGTTGCCGTACCGCCCGTGCTTGATGTGGTCGGGGAACCAGTTGACCTGCTCGTTGACCTCGAGGAGCCGCTCTTTCACGGCCGTCGTGCGGATGTACCACGACGTGCGTGCGTAGTAGAGGAGGGGGGTCTGGCACCGCCAGCAGAACGGATAATTGTGCTCGTAGAGCTCGTCTCGCAGCAGCAGGCCTCGCTCGCGGAGGTCCGCGACGATGTGCGGGTCGGCGTCCTTGACGAACAGCCCGCGAACGAAGGGCGGCGCGAGCTCGTTGAAGGTTCCGTCGTCGGCCACCGGCTTGAAGACGGGCCACCCCTCGCGGAGGCCCACGGCGAGGTCCTCGGGGCCGAAAGCCGGCGCCATGTGGACGATGCCCGTGCCGTCCTCCATCGAGACGAAGTCTCCCGCCACGACCCGATGCGCTCCCTCGATGTTCGGGTAGGGCGGGTCGTAGCGGGTTCCTCGGCCGTCGACGAGCAGCCGTCCTTCGAACGGCTCGTCGGCGCGCCAGCCGTCGCCGAGCACACGTTCGACCGAGACGCTCGCGAGCACCAGGGCGTCGTCGCCCCGCCGCACGCGCACATACGTCGCATCGGGGTCGACGGCTACGCCGGCGTTGGACGGCAGCGTCCACGGGGTCGTCGTCCACACGAGCAATGAAGAGCCGATGAGGGCCGGTTCGGCCGCTTCGACGATCGGGAACCGGACGAAGACGCTCGGATCGTTGACGGTCCGGTAGCCGAGCGCGACCTCGGCGTCGGAGAGCGCGGTCCCGCAGCGGGGGCAATACGCCGTGACCTTGTCGGCTTCGACGAGCAGCCCGCGTTCGTGCAGGCGCTTCAACGACCACCAGACGGACTCGATGTAGTCCGGCGACATCGTCCAGTACGCGTCGGCCATGTCGATCCAGAAGCCGATCCGTTCGGTCAGGCGCTCGAACTCGCCGACGTAGCGCTGGACCGATTCACGGCACAGCCGGTTGAACTCGGCGATGCCGAAGGCCTCGATGTCGCGCTTGCCGGTCGTGCCGATCTCCTTCTCGACCTCGAGCTCGACGGGCAGCCCGTGACAATCCCAACCGCCCTTGCGGCGCACGTGGTGGCCCGTCATGGTCTTGAAGCGCGGGTACACGTCCTTGAACGTTCTCGGTTCGACGTGGTGGATCCCCGGCTTGCCGTTCGCGGTCGGCGGCCCCTCGTAGAAGAACCATTCCGGGGCGCCCTCGCGGCGTTCGAGCGACCGCCGGAAGATCGCCGCCTCCCGCCAGAAGGCGAGGACCCGCGCCTCGACCGCCGGGAAGCTCACCTTCGGGTCGACCGCTTCGAACCTTGACATCCGTCTCCCTCGCCTCCTGTGCCCCGCGCATGCCCTCACGAGCCCCGTGAACGCGAAACGCCTCGTCCCCAGTGCAGGGACGAGGCGTGGAAGCCCCGCGGTACCACCCCGCGTTGCCGGCGGTGCGCACCGGCCACTCATCGGTCGCGATCGGACCCGAAGAGCGGCGCGAACTTCGCGCCGCGACCCTGGGCCGCACGACCGTCCGCGCTCACGGGCGGACCCGCCTGCGCCTACCGCGGGGCGGGTGGAAACCCGCATCCGCTTCGGGCAGGAGCTCGGGGAGGATGGCCGCCGGGGGCGAGGCGCCGGCTCACACCGTCCCGGCTCGCTCGGACCTCGCGGGTCCCGGCGCCGCGTTCCCGTCGACGCCGTTGCCAGGCATGCTACACCCGGTCCGACCCGATCCCTCCTCGAACCCTCGAAATCGGTCCTGACCTGCTCTTTCGGGTCCGGGAGAGGGCCTTCTGCTACCCTCGCTCGGCCATGGCGCAGGTCAAGCTCACGAAGAAGGAATCCGACGACCTCCGAGCCCGTCTGCTCGAGGAGCAACAGGAGCTCCAGGCGCAGCTGACGGGCATCGAGGAGGATTCGTTCGCGGCGACCCAATCCGAGATGACCGGGGACGTCGGGCTGGACGACGAGGCGGCCGATGCCGGCACCGCCACGTTCGAGCGAGAGAAGGATCTGTCGATCGAGCAGAACGTGCGCGATCTGCTCCAGAAGATCGAGCGAGCCCTCAAGCGTATGGACGAGGGCACCTACGGAACCTGCGACCGGTGCGGCAAACCGATCGAGAAGGCACGGATCAAGGCGCTGCCCTACGTCGACCTGTGCATCAAGGACGCGCAGGCGCAGTCGCGCCGATAGTCGTGGCCTGATCGCATGGACCGGGCCCGGCGCCGTGGCGCGGCCGTCCTGTTCGGCGTCGCGGCGGCCGCCTACCTCGTCGATCGCGGAACGAAGCTCTGGGCGGAGGCGTCGTTGCCCGGCTCGCCGATCGACGTGATCCCCGGGGTGTTGACCTTCCGTTTCACGACGAACTCGGGTGGGGCATTCAGCATCGGCCAGTCGGCACCGTGGGTCTTCATCACGGCGAGCGTCGTCGTCGCCGCCTCGATCGTCGCGACGGCGTTGCGGCACACGAGTTCGGCGCCGGCGGCCGCGCTCGGCCTCGTGCTCGCCGGCGCGCTCGGCAATCTCACCGATCGCGCGTTCCGTGGGCCGGGCTTCTCGGGCCGGGTCGTCGACTTCATCGACTTCCACGTCTGGCCCGTGTTCAACGTCGCCGACACGGCGATCGTCGTCGGCGCGATCATCCTGGCGCTCGCGTCGTTCGGCGAGGACCGGCGGGCGGCGACGAGCCCGTGACGTCGAGGCACCTCACCGCGGAGCCGGGACGCCTCGACGTGGTGCTCGCCGCCCTCGCCGGTCTCCCTCGCGCCGACGTGCAACGTGCGATCGGCGAGGGCCGCGTGACGGTCGACGGGGAGCGCAGGCCCAAGTCCTTCCGGCTGGCGGGCGGTGAGGGGATCGACCTCGACGTGCCGGATCGTCCGGCGCTGGCCCCCGAGGGCCCTCCGGTGCCCGTCCGCTACCGCGACGAGCACCTCCTCGTCGTCTCGAAGCCCGCGGGTCTCGTCACGCATCCGACCGAACGGCGCCGGGAGGGAACGCTCGTGAACCGCTTGCTGGGCATGGACGTGCCGCTCGCCCCGCGCGGCGGCCCGCTTCGTCCCGGCATCGTCCATCGCCTCGACGCCGGCACGAGCGGGCTCCTCGTGATCGCGTCGACCGATCCCGCGCACCGGGCCCTGGAGTCCCTCATGCGTCGCCACGGCGCGGACCGCCGCTACCTGGCGCTCGTCCGCGGTTCGGTCGAGGACGATCGGTTCGCGGTCGACGCGCCGCTCGGCCGCCGCGCTGCCAGGATCGTCGTGGACCGGACGGCGGGCAGGGCCGCCGAGACCGAGGTCATCGTCCTCGAACGGCTGCCCCGGACGACCCTCGTCGAAGCTCGGCCCCGTACCGGACGCACGCACCAGATCCGCGTGCACCTCGCGGCGGTCGGCCATCCGATCGTCGGGGATCGCGCCTACGGCGGGGCGGGTGAGGAGGCCGCGCGGCTCGAGCTTCACCGGCCGTTCCTGCACGCGCATCGCCTTGCTTTCGACCATCCTTTCGACCATCCCTTCGGCGGGGGCGGTTCCGAGGAGGTGGGTGCCGGCAGGGACGTCGGCGAGCGGGAACGCGTCGACGTCGAGGAGCCGCTCCCCGAGGAGCTCGCGAGCACGCTCAGGCTCGCCCGATCCGACCTGCGACCTTGACGACCCCATCGGCCCGGCGTAGCGTAAGCTCCCTTCGGAATCACACCGGTGTAGTTCGCCGCCAGGCCCTCCGCGGGCGCCGGGACCACGCGGAACGACGGTCGACGAGCCGCTCCCGAGCGCACCCCCGAGGAGGCCCGAGCACCACCCGATGACCGGCGACAGCTTCGTCCACCTGCACACCCATTCGGAGTTCTCGCTCCTGGACGGGGCCGCGCGGATCGAGGCGCCCTCGTCGAACCCGGCGGCGCCGACGATCTTCAGCGAAGCTGAGCGGCTCGGCATGCCGGCCGTCGCCGTGACCGACCACGGCTCGATGTTCGGGGCGCTCCGGTTCTACGAGGCCGGCAGGGCTGCCGGAATCACGCCGATCCTGGGGGTCGAGGCCTACGTCGCACCCGGCTCTCGCTTCGATCGCAACCCCGGCGAGAGCGACGAGAAGTACTACCACCTCACGCTGCTCGCCGAGAACGAGGTCGGGTACCGCAACCTCCTGAAGCTCGTCTCGCTCGCACACCTCGAGGGGTTCTACCACCGCCCCCGCATGGACAAGCAACTGCTCGCCGACCACGCCGACGGCGTGATCTGCCTGTCCGGCTGCCTGTCCTCGGAGCTCGGCGTCGCGCTCGTGCAAGGACGACGTGACCGTGCGCGAGGTCGCCGCCGAGTACCGCGACATCGTCGGCGCCGACCGATACTTCGTCGAGGTGCAGGACCATGGGCTCGGCGATCAGCGCCGGATCCTGCCCGAGCAGGTGGCCGTCGCCCGCGAGCTCGGGGTGCCCGTCGTCGCGACGAACGACCTCCACTACACGCTGCAGAGCGACGCGAAGCCCCACGACGTGCTGCTGTGCATCCAGCAACAGAAACTGCAGACGGACCCGAAGCGGCTGAAGTTCGACGCCGAGGAGTTCTACCTCAAGGGGCCCGACGCGATGCGGCACGTGTTCCGCGACATCCCCGACGCGTGCGACCAGACCCTGGCGATCGCCGAGCGTGTACAGCCGATCCCGGAGCTCGAGCGTGCGCTCGTGGAGCACAAGACCGAATACCGGCTGCCGCGGGTCGAGACCCCCGGAGGGGAGCCCCTCTCGGTCTACCTCCGCCAGCTCGTCGAACGCGGCGCGGTCGAGCGCTACGGCGAGCCGGAGCCGATCGCGGTCCGCGATCGCATCGAACACGAGCTGCGCGTGATCGAGCAGATGGGGTTCTCCGGGTACTTCCTCATCGTGTGGGACCTGATCCGGTTCGCTCGCGAGCACGGCATCCGCGTCGGACCCGGCCGAGGCTCGGCCGCCGGTTCGGTCGTCTCGTATTGCCTGCGGATCACCGACCTCGATCCGCTCCGCTACGGATTGCTCTTCGAACGGTTCCTCAACCCCGAACGTATCCAGATGCCTGACATCGACATGGACTTCGACGAGCGCCGGCGTGACGAGGTGATCCGATACGCGACCGAGAAGTACGGCTCGGATCACGTCGCCCAGATCGTCACGTTCCAGACGATCAAGGGCAAGCAGGGGATCCGCGACGCCGCCCGCGTGCTCGGGTTTCCCCCGGTCGTCGGTGACCGGCTCTGCAAGATGTACCCACCCGCCGTGATGGGTCGCGACGAACCGATCGACCGAGCGCTCGAGATCAGCCCCGAACTCCGTGTGGCCTACGAGAAGGAGCCCGAGGCCCGCGAGATCGTCGACACCGCCCGCGCGCTCGAGGGCCTCCGGCGAGAGGACTCCGTGCACGCCGCCGGCGTGGTGATCGGTGACGCGCCCCTCGTGAACTACCTCCCGCTCAAGCTCACGAAGGATTCGAAGGACGACGCGAAGAAGATCGTCACGCAGTTCGACATGCACGGGGTCGAGCAGCTCGGCCTGTTGAAGATGGACTTCTTGGGCCTTCGGAACCTCTCGGTGATCGAGGACACGCTGCGGCACCTCCGCGACCGTGGCGTCGACCTCGACATCGATCACGTGACGCTCGATGACCCCGAGACCTACGAGATGCTGAAGCGCGGCGACACGACCGGCGTGTTCCAGATGGAGTCGGCCGGCATGCGGAGCCTGATCCGTCTCCTCGAGCCCGACCGGTTCGAAGACCTGATGGCCCTCGTCGCGTTGTACCGTCCCGGCCCACTCAACAACGGCCTGCACACCGAATACGCCGAACGCAAACACGGACGCAAGCGGGTGATCTACCCGCACCCCGACATGGAGCCCGTCCTCAAAGACACGTACGGCGTCATGGTCTATCAGGAACAGGTCATGCAGACCGCCGTGACGATGGCCGGCTTCTCGATGGGCGAGGCCGACACGCTCCGCAAAGCCATGGGCAAGAAGAAGCTCGAAGTGCTCATGCCCTTCAAGGAGCGGTTCATCGAAGGCGCGAAAGCCAAGGGCTACGAGGCTCGTCTCGCCGCCGATCTGTTCGAGACGATCGTGCCGTTCGCCGACTACGGGTTCAACGCGTCGCACGCCTGCGCCTATGGCTACGTCGCGTACCAGACCGCGTACCTGATGGCGCACCACCCGGTCGAATACATGTCGGCGATCCTCACCTCGGTCAAGGACGACAAGGACCGCAAGCCGTACTACCTCTACGCCTGCCGGAGCATGGACATCGAGGTGCTTCCGCCCGACGTGAACGAGTCGATGGCCGACTTCGCGCCGGCCCCCGGCGATCGGCAGGCGATCCGGTACGGGCTGTCGGCGGTCCGCAACGTCGGCGACGGGGTCGTGCACGCGGTCCTCGAGGCCCGCGTCGACGACGGATCGTTCGCGTCCTTCGCCGATCTCATCCGTCGGGTCGAACCCGGCGTCCTGACGAAGCGCGTCTTCGAGTCGCTGATCCTCGCCGGGGCCTTCGACTCGCTCGGCTACACGCGGGGCGGGATGATCCAGAAGAGCGATGGCGGTGAGCAGGCCGCATGGGAGAAGGTCGCGGCGCCGATCCTCGCCGAACGCAAGGCCGAGGCCGCCGGCCAGTTCTCGTTGTTCGGCGGCGAGGGTGACGGGGGCGTCGGTGAGATCGACGAGTCCGTGCTCGACGGTCCCGAGCTCGACAAGCGTCTGTTCCTGTCCAAGGAGAAGGAGATGCTCGGGCAGTTCGTGACCGATCATCCGCTCCTCGAGGTGCGGACCGTGCTCGAGGCACAATGCACGCACGAGATCGTCGAGCTCGACCTCCTCGGCGATGGCGATCTCGTCACGATCGGCGGCATCATCGGCTCCCTCGCGCGCAAGTACACGAAGCGTGGAGAGCCGTACGCGCAGTTCCGTCTCGAGGGACTCGCGGGTGGGGTCGAGGTGATGGCGTTCCCGTCGGTGTACGACGCGGTGCCGGAGCTGATCGAGCTCGACGGCATCGTCCTGGTGACCGGAAGGATCGATCTGCGCGGGCGTGAGCTGCAGATCCGCGCCAGCCAGGTGAAGGCGCCGGCCCTGTTGAGCGATGACGATCCGTTCGTCGCGGGCCCGGGGTCACTCGTCGTGGATCTGCCGGCGTCGGCGTGCACGCCGCCGGTCCTGTCGAAACTCCGGCATCTCCTCGACGCGGCACCTGGCTCGACACCGGTTCGGCTGCGGTTCCTCTCCTCGAACGGGATCCAGCCTCTCGAGCTCGGGAGCTTCAAGGTCGACACCCGAGGTTCGCTCCTCGACGAGCTCCGCGCGCTGCTCGGCGCCGACGCCGCGCGCCTCGAGCGCGACGACGGCTAGCCCCGAGCCCGTCGCTTCCACCCTCGTTCGGCTCCGCGTCTTCATGCCGAAGCCCGTGAGGACGATCCCGCGGGGAACGGCGTCGGGCCTCGGTATCGTGCCGCCATGACGTTCGACCTGCTCCCGGCGATCGACGTGGCCGGCGGCCGGCTCGCCGTGTGGAGCGCCGAGGGGGTCCGCCCCCTCGAGGCACACGGCGGGGACCCGTTGTCGGCGGCTCGCTCGTACGCGGCCTCCGGCGCCCGGCGCCTCCACGTCGTCGACATGGATCTCGCGTTCGGGACCGAGCCGGCGAACCTCGACGTGATCCGCGCCGTCGTGGCCGGGGGACTCTCGGTACAGGCGAGCGGCGGGATCGTCGAGGACGCGCATGTCGCGGCGGCGTTCGACGCTGGCGCCGACCTGGTCGAA
>CAVSLX010000011.1:0-25239 GCA_963728735.1 uncultured Actinomycetes bacterium
ATCAAGGTCGCACCATCGCAGTGGGGCTCCCCCGCGAGATCGCGGAGGACCCCGCCGAAATGATCCGCGGCCTACCTCGGAGGCCCTTCGGCCGGTGCCTGAAGCGTCGGCGAACCGTACCGCCGCCGCCGCTCGTCTCGACCCGCACGATCGTGCCGGGTGCGACCTCGACGGTCGCCTTCTGCGCCAGGTCGAGCGCCGGCCCGTCGGGGCCGATCACCGTGACCGTGAGGCGCCGCGTCCGGCCGCCCGCCACGCCCGTCGGCCGGAACCGCTCGTCGGTCTGCTCGGCGTAGTACGTGACGACCTCCGGCCGGTCGAGCACGAGGTACTCGCGCCGCAGGCCGCGTCCCCCGTCGTGCCGCCCGCGACCCTGCGACCCGTCGATCAGCTCCGTCCGGAGAACGCGACGGAGTAATTGGCCTCGGCGACCTCGACCGGCATCAGCCCGACGTTCGCCATGTAGGTGTCGACCCCGTCGAGACCGGGGCCGGTCTCGTGCGCGCCGGTGCCCCCGCCGATCACGTCGCTGAGCACCGAGCGGTGCCCCGAGCTGGGCGACCGGCTGCTGAGGTTCATCCCGACGAACGTGACCGTGCTGCTCGCACGGCGCGGTCGGGCCACAGCCGCGAGAACGCGCGCACGAGCACGTCGGCGAGCCGCTGGCACGTGTTGTGGCGGACCGAGACCGCCGCGGGTGGCTCGGGGTTCAGCACGTTGCCGCGGGGGCAGACGATGTGACCGGCCGCAGGATGCCGTCGTTCGTCGTCATCGAGGGTCGGTCATCGCGCGGAGCGCGTAGACGACGCTCGCGCGCGTGCTCGCCCACGGGACGTTGAACGCCCCGGCGACCTGCGAGCCGAGCCCGAGAGGTCGACCGTCAGGCGGTCGCCGCGCTTGTCGAGCCGCGCGTGGAGCCTCGTCGGCGGACCGCCGCGGCCGTCGTCGTCGAGGAACCCCTCCGCGTCGGCCGTGCCGTCGGGCGCCTCCCGCAGGCGCTCGCGGGTCGCGCGCTCGACCACGTCGACCGACCGGCGGAACCCCGCCTGCACCGTCGCTGGCCGAAGCGCTCGAGCAGCTCGCGCAGACGCCGCTCGCCGAGAGCGCACGCCGCGCGCTGCGCGCGGAGGTCGAGATCGCGAGCGCGGGTCCCGCACGTTCTCCGTCAGCAGGTCGAAGACGTCGCGGTTGTCGGCGCCGCCGCGGTAGAGACGGATCGGCGGCAGCACGACGCCCTCCGCGTAGAGCTCGCGCAGGTCGGGGCCCTCCGTCCCGGGGTTCACGCCGCCGACGTCGAGGTGATGCGCGGTCGCGCCGGTCCACGCGAAGAGCCGTCCGTCGACGAAGACCGGCTGCAGGATGTTGACGTCCGGCGTGTGCATCGCGCCGAGGTACGGATGGTTCGAGACGAAGACGTCGCCGGCCGCGATCCCCTCGCCCCAGCGCTCGAGCGTCGTCCCGACGACCAGCGACATCGCGCCGAGCTGCGCCGGGATGAAGTCCGCCTGCGCGACGAGCGTCCCGTCCGCCGCGAACACGCGCAGTGAAGTCGTCCATGTCGCGGATGATCGGGCTGTGGCTCGAGCGCTTCAGCACGACGCCCATCTCCTCGGCGGTCGAGACGAGGCCCGCGTGCACGAACTCGAAGGTGATCGGATCGAGTCGGCGCGGCGGCGCGCGGGCGCGCGGCGGGCGTCACCGAGCGGCCCCGGCGGGGCCACGAGGCTCGCCGTACGGTTCCCCTCCCGTCGACGGTGGCCCGTTGGCCGCGACCGAGACCGTCGTCGAGTCCATCTCGCTCGACGATCGCGGGGCCCGCGATCGACGTTCCTCGCCCGCAGACCCTCGCGGCGGTACACGGGGGCGCGCGAACCGCGGCCGGCCGTCACCAGCGCCCGCCGCTCGTCCATGCGCGCACCTCGCGGGCGGCCGTGCGGACCCCCGCGGGACCGGATCCGGCTCGTGGCGATCGAGGTCGCCGAACGCCGAGACCCGCACGGTGACGACTCGAGCCGTCGCACGCGGATCTGCGTGGCCGTACATCGCGGCGTGCCGTTCCGCGAACGCCGCGGGGAGACGCGTATCGATGCCGCGGCGACGTGCCGAGCGGGAGCTCGAACTCGTATCCCTGTCCTTCGTACCGGCAGTCCGGCGGACGCGACGACGCGCACCCGCGATCGGCGCGACGCCGTCGGCGCGGAGCTGCGCGACGAGCCGATCGGCGGGCTCCCGATACCAGGCGAGCGAGCTCGGGCACGAGTCGGCGTCGAGCGGCCGCAGCACCGTCTGTGCCGTCGTCGATCCGCAGGCTCGCCGCCATCAGGCCTGCCGCCGAGAACAGACCCGGATGCGGCGGGACGACGACCGCCTCCAGGCCGAGCTCGTCCATCACCCGCCCGGCGAGCAGAGGACCCGCTCCCCGAACGCGACCATGCGTGTAGCCGCGCGGGTCCACGCCACGTTCGACCGAAACGCGACGGAGCGCCCGCATGCTGTGCGCGGTCGCGACGGCGATGATGCCTTCCGCCGCGCACCGGGTCGAGACCGAGCGGTTCCGCGACGGCCGCGACCGCTCGCTCGGCTGCCGGGCGTCGAGCTGCACGCGCCCGGCGAGCGGATCGTCGCCCAGGATCCCGCGACGACGTATGCGTCGGTCAGGGTCGCTTCCTGCCCTCCGAGGCCGTATGCGGCGGGGCCCGGGACGGCGCCGGCGCTCTGCGGACCGACCCGTAGCCGTCCGGCGCGGTCGACGTCGCGATGCTGCCGCCGCCGGCGCCGGCGGTCACGATGTCGACCGACGGCACGATGATCGGGTGGTCCCGGACGACCTGCGTCGAGGTGGTCGGAGGCGACGCCGCCGTTCGACCAAGCACACGTCGAGCGACGTGCCGCCCATGTCGAACGAGATCACGCCGGTCGAGCCCGTGGCGTCGGCGAGCGCGACGATAGCGGTGACGCCCGCGGCCGGGCCGGACAGCACAGCCGATGCGCCTCGCGCGCGGCCGGTCGGCGCGGCACACAGCCGCCGTTGGACTGCATGACCAGGAACGGTGCATCGACCCCGAGTCGGCGCACTCCGGCGGCGGCACGCTCCATGTAGCGGTCGACGATCGGGCGCAGGCCGGCATTCACGACGGTCGTCGCCGTGCGCGGGTACTCACGGAACTCGCGAGCGATCTCCGACGACGCCGTCACCGGTCGATCGGGAAGGGCTCGCCGGACCGCGTCGGCGACACGACGTTCGTGCTCGTCGTTCACGTAGCTGAAGAGGAAGGCCACCGCGACCGCCTCAGGGCGGCGCACCACCACCTCGCTCACCACACGGCCGATCTCCTCGTCGGTGAGCGGCTCGACGGCGTCGCCAGCGCTCGACAGCCGCTCTCGCACCTCGATCCGATCGTCTCGCGCGACCAGAGCGTCGGGCGGAGGCTGTCGCAGGTCGTACAGCACGGGCCGGGTACCGTCGCGGAACGCCATGACGTCACGGAACCCCTGCGTGGTGAGCAGCACGACGCGGCCGAGCCTGCCTGTGAGCAGCGCGTTCGTCGCGACGGTGGTGCCGTGGAAGACGAGCGTCACGCTCGGCGCGTCGACGCCTGCCTGCAACGAGCTCCTCGAGCGCCGCCACGAGGGCGAGCGAGGGATCGACGGGCGTCGACGCAACCTTCGCGACCCGCAGTCCGTCCGTCGCCGTGCATCGCGATCGCGTCGGTGAACGTGCCCCCGACGTCGATCCCGACGATCCATCCGGTCCGCATGAGGTCGGACACTCGAGCTCACCGCAGCGGCGGGAGCGACCTCCTCGGCGAAGACGCGCAGCGCCTCGCGCTGCACCCCGGGCGCCATGCCCGGGAAGTAGAGACGGGCGATGTAGTGGAGATCCCCGCCGGCGGCGTCGTCCAGCTCGACGATGCGCGCCGCGACCTCGTCGGGCGTGCCGAGGACGATCTGCTCGCGCAGCGATCGCGTCGAGCGAGCGTCGGTCGGGGGCGGGCGGGCGGATCCCCGGCCCGGTGCGGGCGGCATCCATGTCGTCGTACTTCCAGCTCACGTACCAGTGGTGGGCGCGCACGCGCTCCCAGGCGTCGCGCCCGGCCACGCGAACGTGGGCAGGTGCACGCTGATCGCGAAGTCCGTCCTGGCGATCGGCACGAGCGTGCGCAGTCCTCGCGCGCGATCGCGACCTGCTCGCCAGGGTCGCGGCGCGTCACCTCCGTCGCCATGAAGCCGTCGGCGAGCCGGCCGGCCCGGCGGATCGCCGCTCGCTGACATGCCGCCGATCCAGATCGGCGGACCCCGGGCGCGCCGGGCGCGGGCGGACGGGGACGTCGGGGTAGCCGAGGGCTCGCCGCCCGTCACGAGCTCGCCGCTCCACGCCTGGCGGTACACCTCGATCGGAGTCCTCGAGCCGCGCGCACCCGATCGCGGACGGCGCACGCCCAGCGCCTCGAACTCCTCCTCGCGCCAGCCGAGCCCGATGCCGAGCACGAGCCGGCCGCCCGAGATCAGGTCGACGACGGCCGCGTCCTCGGCGACGCGCAGCGGCTCGTGCAGCGGCGCGAGCAGGAGCCCCGTGCCGATCGAGGACGCGCGTCGGTGCGCGCCGCGATCGCCGCGCACAGCGGCAGCACCGACGGCATGTAGGCGTCGTCGACGAAGTGGTGCTCGGAGGTCCACACCGAGTCGAACCCGAGCCGCTCCGCCTCCGCGGCGAGCTCGAGGCGCCTCCGCGTACAGCTCGGCGTCGCGTGCGCGGGTCGCCCGGGGACCGCTGGCACGTGATCAGGCCGAAGCCGAGCTCGCATCGTCATGCGGGCATCGCCTCGCACGGCGCTCGGCTTGCCGAGCAGCGCCGCGACTCGAGCTCGCGGAACGGCGCGGTGCACGGGTGCCCGTCGCGCGAGCCAGAGCGGCGCTCGTCGAGATCCATCACCACCGAGGCGACCGTCGCGCCCCGGTCGTAGCGGCTCCATCGCGCTCGTCGGGGTGGCAGCAGACCGCCGACGGGAAGTTCGCGTGGTCGCCGAGCAGCCTCGCGGAACGCGTCGAGCGTCGAGGCCGCCGGCGCGCGCGCGACGAGCTGCCGTGCGAGCCGCTCGAGCCGGAACGGGCTAGTCGGGCATCACCCACAGCGAGACGTCGCGCCGGTCGAAGGCCGGGGAGCGGAAGTGGTTCGTGTGCAGCAGCAGGCCGTCGTCGGGGAACAGCAGGAACAGACCGTCGAGAAGTCGCCGGGCGTCGCCTCGATGTCGACCGCGACGCCGTCCGCGTGCGCCGAGCAGGTAGTTGGCCGACGACGAGCGCGCGCGCCCGCTGCGCGACGGCGAGCGCGTCCGAGAGCGTCTCGCAGTCCATGAACGCGCGAAGCAGCACGTGGTACGGGATCGCCGGGCTCGCCGCGGTCGTCGTCGCGTGACCAGCGCGTTCGTCGCGACCCCGAGCGCCGGCGAGTTCATGCCCGTCTTCGCGAGCAGGCCGGCCTCCACGACCGTCACGTAGTCGGGGCCGTCGTCCTGCTCGGCCTCGAGCACGACCACGGTGTCGAAGCAGTGCAGCGAGCCAGTCCCAGTTCTGGCCGAGGAGCGGCGGGCCGCCGCGTCGCCTCGGGCAGGGCGGCGAACGACGAGCACTCCCAGCGGCGGCCGTGCGCCGGCGCCTCGCGCGGCGCGCGCCTTCGCGGCGAACATGACCTCGGTGCGCACGTTGATCGCCAGCACGTCCTCGAGGTCGACGCCGGCGCCCTCGGCGATGCCGCGCATCTCCTCGACGTACTCGCGCCGTCGAACGCGGCGATCGGCGCCGCGGAACCGCGTCGGCCTCCGCGCGCACCTTGTCCCGGTCCCAGCCCGCGCCAGTGGGCGAACGCCTGGTCGTAGCCGGCGATCGAGCGGCGGACGCGCTCGCGCGCCTGCCTCGCCGTACGGCGGCCGCGCTCGCGGGGCCCGCCCGCCACGCTGATCCTCGGGAAGTGCACGGGCTCGCGCTCCTTCACGCTGGCGGTCACGCCGCCGTCGACGGGGATCACGGCGCCGGTGACGTACGCGGCGTCGTCGGAGAGCAGGAAGGCGATCGACTCGCGCGACCTCGGCGGCGCGCGCCGAGCCGCTGCAGCGGGACGCGCTCGCGCAGGTACGCGCGCGCCCGCGTCCGGGTCGTCCATCATCCGCAGCATCGGCGTGTCGATCACGCCCGGGCGACGGCGTTCACGCGGATGCCGCGGCGCCCACTCGACCGCCATCTGCTTGCGTGAGCCCGACCAGGCCGGCCTTGCTCGCGGTGTAGTGGCCGGCGGGCTCGCCCGCGTCGCCGCGGTCGGCGGCGATCGAGGCCACGTTGACGATCGCCCGCCGGCGTGAGCGCGCGCGCCGCGAACGCCTGCGCCGACGAGGAACGCGCCGCGCAGGTTCGTCGGCGAGGACGGCGTCCCAGGCGGCGGCGTCGAGCTCGCGCAACGGCGCGATGCGGTAGACGCCGGCGGCGTTGACGAGCAGCGTCGGCGGCGCCGCCGAGCCCCGGCCGCCTCGGCGACGGCGCCGCGACCGCGGCGGTCGCGACGGCGGCCGGACCGGGCACGTCGCGCGCGCAGCGGCCGCGTCCGCCGGCGGCGTCGAGCAGCGGCCACCGCCGCGCCGCGCTCGCGCAGGAGCTCGCGCGGTCTCGAGCCCGATGCCCGACGCACCGCCCGTGACGAGCGCGCGGCGGCCCGCGAAGCGGCCGCTCATGTAGAGCAGCACCCCGCCGTTGACGGCGATCGTCTGGCCGGTCACGTACGCGGCGTCGCCGGACGCCAGCCAGGCGACCGCGCCCGCGACGTCGTCGTCGGTCCCGTGGCGGCCGAGCGGGACCTCGGCCCGCGCGGCGTCGACCTCGTCCTCGAACGTGCGCCCGCTGCGTCGGCGCCGGCGCGGAGCTCGTCGAAGTGCATCTCGGTGGCCATGTTGCCGGGCGCGACGGTGTTGACACGGATCCCGTGCGGGGCGAGCTCCAGCGCGAGCGACTGCGTGAGCAGGGCCAGCCCGCCCTTCGACGCGCAGTACGGCGCGCCGAACGGCGACCCCGCGCTGGCCGAACATCGACCCGATGTTGACGATCGCGCCGCCGGTGCCCTGCGCGATCAGCATGCGCGCGCGCCGCGCGGGCCATGATGAACGCGCCGACGAGGTTGACGTCGAGCGTGCGGCGGAACGCGGCGAGGGGCGTGTCGGCCACCGCCGATCCCGGGCCCGCCGATCCCGGCGCAGTTGACGAGCAGGTCGAGCCCGCCGAGCGCCTCGATGCGGCGGCGAACGCCGCCTCGGCCTGCGCCTCGTCGGCGACGTCGGCGGCGACCCGTCGACCGGCACCCGCTGAGCCGCTCCAAGACGCTCGGCGTCGCGACCACGTCCTCGTCGATCGAGCCGCGCCACGTCGCCGCCGTCGGCGCGAGCCGCGCCGCGACGCCCGCGCCGAGCCCGCGTGCGGCCCCCGTCACGATCGCCCTCACGGCACCTCGGCGGCGATCTCGCCGCACGTCGCGACGCGCACGCCGTCGTGGCCGCGCACCCAGCCGACGAACTCGTCGAGGAACCCGAGCCGGCCCGGGCGCCCGATGATCTGCGGGTGCATCGTGAGCACGAACGCGCCGCCGAGCTCGCCGGATGCCCGCGAACTCGTGCGCGCCAGATCGCAGTCGACCTCGGCGGCGGTGGAGATCTTCTTCGTCCAGTCCGCGCCGCTGAACCAGAAGTGCGGCGCGTCGTCGAGGATCCACTGCACCGGCAGCTCGACCAGCCCGGTGCCCGGGTGGCGGTAGGGGCGGATGTCGTCCATGAAGTTCGACGAGTACGCAGCCCGTGCTCGGCGAGGAGGCCGGATCGTGTGCCTCGGAGAACTCCCACGAGGGCGAGCGGTAGCCGGCGGGCTCGGCGCCGAGCGTCGTCGAGGACCTCGCCGGCCTTGACGAGCTCGGCGCTCCTCCTCGTCGCGCGGGAGCGCGGCGGGCGAGCGGTGCGTGTAGCCGTGCATGCCGACCTCGTGGCCGGCGGCGAGGATCTCCCGCACGCGATCGGGGTGGCGCTCGGCCACGCGGCCGGGCACGAAGAACGTCGCGCTGATCCCGTGGCGCTCGAGCAGCGTCGAGGATCAGCGGGCACGGCGACCTTGGCGCCGTACGTGCCCTGCGACAGCACGCCGGGCCGGTCGGCGTTCGCCGGGTCCTCGCCGATCCACACCTCCTCGGCGTCGAAGTCGAACGTGAACGACACGGCGGCCTTGGCGCGGTGGGGCCAGCGCGTCATCGGGGGCCGTCCTTCGGCGCGGGCTCTGCCTCGCGCGCCTCGTCTTCGGCCATCCATCGCTGAAGCCGGCTCCACCCTTGCTGCAAGGGCGGCACGAGACCGCGGGGCGCGAGCACGATCGTCACGAGCAGGATGAGGCCGACGATGATCAGGCGCGCCTCGTCGAAGTCGCGCAGGTACTCGGAGACGACCACGATCAGCGCCGTGCCCAGCATCGGGCCCGCAGAACGTGCCCAGCCCGCCGACGACGAGCATGGCGACGAAGAGCGACAGCGGAGCGAGACCCATCACGCTCGGCGAGATCGTGCCGAAGTATTGAGCGTAGAACGCGCCGGCGATGCCGGCGATGAACGCCGACGTCCCGAACGTGATCAACTGCATCCTCATGGGGCTCACCCCGCGCGATGCCGCGTAGGTCGGGGCGTCGCGCAGGGCCTTCGAGCGCGGCTCCCAGCGGGGAATGGATGAAGACCCAGATGAACAACGCCGTCAGCGCGACGATCGCGAGGGCGAGCCAGTAGTAGGCGCGCTGCTTCGCATCGGGCGACAGCCCCTCGAACGCCAGGTCCGGGATGCCCGACAGGCCGAAGGAGCCGCCGGTCATGCCGCTCTCGTCCGGGATCACGAGCATCGAACGACCTCCCCGAAGGAGAACGTCAGCAGCGACGCGTAGATGCCGCGCAGGCGCAGCACCGGGACCGCGATCACCGCGCTCGCGAGAGCACGCGGCGAGGCCGCCCACGATCATGGCCAGCCACGGCGGAATGCCCCAACGGATGCTGACCAGTCCAGCGACGTACCCGCCGATCGCGAAGATCGCGAGCTGGCCGAAGTTCCAGATGCCGCCGATGCCCAGCAGCAGGTTCCAGGACTGGTTCAGCACCATCCAGATCAGGGCCGTGATGGCGACGTCGATCACGTAGTCGTTGCGCCACACGAACGGCAGGGCCACGGCGATCAGCAGCAACCCGGTCGACGGCGAACCCGTTCGGGCGAGCGCCAGCCCATCAGCCCCCGCACGGAGGGCCGCCGGGTGAGCTCGACGGTCGTCGCCATCAGAGCCGCGCCTCCTCCGGCTTGCCGAGCAGCCCGGTCGGCCGGATCAGCAGCACGACCATGATCACGACGAACAGCACCGGCAGCGACCACTTCACGCCGAAGTAGAGCGAGATCGTCGCCTCGAGCAGCCCGATGATGTACGCAGCGACGATCGTGCCGCGAACGCTCCCGAGCCCGCCGAAGATCGCCACGATCAGCGCCTTCAGCAGCGGCAGGTCGCCGGCGTTCGGCGAGACGAAGAAGACCGAGGCCAGCAGGACGCCCGGCGATACCCGCGAGCGCGGAGGAGACGCCCATCGTCAAGTTGTAGACACGCTGGACGGGGATGCCCATCAGCCGAGCGGCGTCGAGCTGCTGCGCTACGGCGCTGATGCCGAGGCCGTACCTGGTCCTCGACAGGAAGATCCCGAGCGCCAGCGAGCATCGCGATCGCGACCGCGGCCATCACGACCGAGTGCCAGCTGACGCTCACGCCCTCGATCAACCGCAGGCGGCCCTGGATCACCGGCGGCACCGCCTTGTTGCGGGCGCCGTAGATCTGCGAGCGCCACGTTGGCGAGCACGATCGCGACCGCGAACGTCGAGATGAACGCGGTCATCTCGAAGTCGAACCCGCTCCGCCCGATCAGCGGGCGCACGGCAACCTGCTGGATCAGCACGCCGAACACGAACGTGACGGCGGCGGCGACCACGAGGCCGATCACGGGCCCCCAGCCGAGGCTGCTCGAACAACATCCACGAGACGTATCCGCCGACCATCACCATCGCGCCGTGCGCCATGTTCGAGCGTGCGGAGCGTGCCGTAGATCAAGCGTCATGCCGACGGTCATCAGCGCGTAGAGCGAGCCCGGTCACGAGCCCGCTCACGATGGCCTGGAAGAACGACCGCATCGCCTCAGGTCCCCATGTAGGTCGCCATCACGGCTTCATCGGCCTGGAGCTCGGCCACCGTGCCCTGACGCACGATGCGTCCCGACTCGAGCAGCAGCACGTGGGCGTCGAGGCCCTGCACGTGGCTGAAGTTCTCCTCGACCAGCAGCATGCGCGACGCCCGACCGCGATGATCGTCTCGATGTGCCGATAGACCTCGTTCACGATCACGGGGGCCAGGCCGAGCGAAGGCTCGTCGATCATCAGCATCTTCGCCTCGCGCATCAGCCCTCGCCCGAGCGCGAGCATGCGCCGCTCTCCGCCGGACAGCGTCCGCGCGCGCTGCCCGCGCCGCTCGGCGAGCACGGGGAAGATGTCGAAGACGTGCTCGAGCCGTCGTGACCGCCGGCGCCAGTCCGCCGCGGGGAAGGCGCCGAGCACGAGGTTCTCCTCGACGGTCATGTCGCCGAACGGCAGGTCGCCCTGCGGGATGTGCACGAGGCCGCCCGCCGCGATCCGGTCGGCCGCGCCGGCCGTCGATCCGCTCGCCCGGCGAAGCGGACCTCGCCGCTCGTCGGTGACATCAGGCCGCTGATCGTCCGCAGCAGGGTGGTCTTGCCGTGGCCGTTGGGGCCGATCACGATCACGACCTCGCCGTCGCCCGACGGTGAGGTCGATGCCCTCCAGCACGCGCGTCTGCCCGTACGACGCGCAGAGCTCTCTCGTCTCAAGCATCGGCGCCCCCCACGCTCGGGGCGTCGGCGTCGGCGTCCGAGGCTGCTCCGTGCCCAGGTAGACGCGGATGACCTCCTCGTGCCGCTGAACCTCGGCCGGCGTGCCCTCGAACAGCAGCCGCCCGTGGTTCATGACCATGACCCGGTCGGAGATCGCCATGAGCGCCCGCATCACGTGCTCGATCAGACACCGTGACGCCGGACTCCCGCACCCTGGCTCACCAGGCCGAGCACCGCGTCGATCTCCCCGGGGTTGAGGCCGCCGACCGGCTCGTCGAGCATCAGCAGTCGCGGCTGCGGTGGCGATCGCGGACGCGATCATCAGCCGCTTCTTGTCGAACAGCGACAGGGGGCCGGCCACCGCACCGAGCTTGTCCTCGAGACCGACGAGGAACGCCGCCTCCCTCGCCCGCTCGATCGCCTCGTCGTCGAACGCGAAGCTCGGCACGCCCGACCGGCGCCCGAAGTAGGCGCCGACCGCGATGTTGCCCAGCACGGTGTGCTCGGGGAAGACCGCCGGGATCTGGAACGTCCGGGCGACCCCGCGATGGCAGATGCCGTGCGACGAGCGGCCCTGGATCTCTTCGCCGGCGAGCACGATCGCCCCTCGGTGGCCCGCGCGAGACCGGTGATCGACGTCGAACAGCGTGGTCTTGCCCGCCCCGTTGGGCCCCGCGATCCCGAACGTCTCGTCCGCCGCGACCGCGAACGACAGGTCGTCGACGGCCGCGAGTCCGCCGAAGTGCTTCGAGACGCCCTCGACCTCGAGGAGGGCCGCCTCGGTCACGCCCGCTCCTGCTCGCCGTCGTCGGGCGACGATCCGAACTAGAGCCATGCCGGGAGCTGGAACTCACCCTGGATGTACGGATCGGGGTCGACCAGCACCTGCTCCTGGTCCTGGATCTGGAACGTCAGGTGCGGCATGCCCAGGCTCGGGTCGTTCACCTCGTCGGGGAACGGGATCGCCGTGAGCTCCTCCGGCTTGAAGTGGTAGGTGCCGCTCACACCGCGGTAGAGCATGCGCCTGAGGTTGTCGTTGACCTGTTCGAAGTCCGACGGGTCGCCCGCCATCGCGGCCGACTGCGCCCACACGTGCACGAGGTCGTACTGGCCGCCGGCCTGGCTGAGCCCGGCTTCGGCGTCGTACTCCTGCGCGGTAGAGGTCCCTGAACGCCTCGCCCGAGGCGTCCGGCAGCGTGCCGATCACCGTCGACCAGATCACGCCGTCGGCGTCGGCGCCGGCCAGCTCCAGGTACTCAGGGATCGACGGGCCGTACTGCTGGTACATCAGCGACGGCGTCGGGTCCGACCGGAACTGCTGCTGGAACGACGCGAGGTCGCCCGGGATGTAGTCGGCGTGGAAGATCAGGCCGGGAGGGTTCTGGCGGATCTTCGATAGGACCGGGACCCCACTCCGTGAGCGGCGCGGTCACCTGTTCGGCCACCGTGATGTCCCAGCCGAGCTTCTCGAGGTCCGCCGCGCACGGTCCGCGCGATCGAGATGCTGTACGGGTCATTGCTCGTGATGACCGCGGCCGACTCCGAACTGGGCTCCCAAGCGCCGGCGTCGATCAACCGCTGCATGAACTGGATGAAGCCGGGCCCGTACCAGACCTCGGTGGGGCACGAGTGGTAGATGTTCGTGATGCCGTTGTCCGCCACGTAATCGGCGTTGGGCTGGAACGTGTTCAAGTGGAACATCGGCGCGCCGTACTCCGCGTACACATCGAACTCGGCTGATGTGGTCGTCGTGTAGCCGGAGAACGTCGCGGCCACGCCCTCGTTCGAGAGCCGCCGCGCGGCGTTGACCATGCGTCTCGGGCGCGAACGGGTCCTCGACGTCGACGATGACGAGCTCGAGCTGTCGACCGAGTACGCCGCCGTTCGCGTTGATCTCCGCGATCGCGAGCTCCTGCCCGCGCACCATCTCCTGCCCGTCACCCGAGTAGGCGCCGGTCGTGGGGCTCGCCGATCCGAGCTTGATCGGCTCCGTTGTCCCCCCATCCCCGGCCGGGCCACCGGAGACCGTCGTGGCGTCGTCGCCGGACGAGCCAACGACGAAGCCCCCGACGCCACCGACCACCAAGCCTCCGACGGCGGCCGCTCCTGCGCCGGTCAGCAGCTGGCGTCGTGTGACACGCCCTCCCGTTCCCCTCGCTCCGTCACGCCATCGTGTGCGCCCTCCCTACGTTGCGTGGACCGCGACAGCGCGCCTCGCCGATCGACGCTAGACCTCCGAGCCATCGGCGGGCATCGGTCATCTGCCGATGAGCGAACGTGCAACCTCGGCGTTGCCTGGACGCCCGCGCGGACGTCTGCCACCATCGTCACTCCACCCGCCGCGACCGGAGGAAAGCGATCATCGACCCCACCGGAACGTTCCCGTCATCGGCCCTGGTGCACGCCGACGGGCGTATCGACGAGATCGACGGTGCCGCAGGTGGCGCGCTGGCTCCGCGCGACCCCGGAGCTGGCGGGCTACGCCTCCTCGATACTCGCGACCGACCGTCCGCCGGGCAGCGTTCTTCTGGCGCGACACCGACGCATCTGGTTCCGGGTGACGATCGAGCGGATCAGCGTGCGCACGAGGCGCGAGGCGGCCGACGTCTCCCTCTCGCAGGAACAGCTCCCCCACGGCCTCACCGGCGCGCGAGCTCGACGTGCTGACACTGATCGCCGGTGGTCTCAACAACGAGGAGATCGGCGATCGGCTCGCCATGGGCACGCGGACGGTCGCGACGCACGTGGAGCACCTGCCTACGAAGCTGCACGCAGCGCGAGCCGACCGGGGCCGGCGCGCTGGCGGTGGACCAGGGCTTCTTCGGCTGCCGACGCCCGGGCGTGCCGGGGACCTCGACGGGACTCACGGTCGGCATGCTCGATCGCTCGACCGGACGCGGGCGCGTTCGTCCCGGCGTCCGTCCGGTCCGGCGACCCGGCGTCGCCCGGCGTCCGCTGCTGATCGGCTCGGCGCTGCCGCTGACGGGACCGGCCCGCGGCGACGGCCATCGAGATGCGCAACGGCACGGCGCTCGCGATCGAGGAGATCAACGCCCGTGGCGGCATCGCCGGGCCGACGCCTCGAGCACGTCGTCGTGCCGACCGACATCTTCGACACCGCGGCCGTCGGGCGGCGTTCGACGCGCTCGCCGACGCGGAGGTCGACGCGATCACGAGCCTGTACGTGTTCTGCGAGGACACCGCGATGGAGCGGGCCGCCGCCTACGGCGCGCCGTTCCTCCATGCGATGACCTCCGAGCACATGGCGCAGCAGACCCGCGGCGACCCGGTGCGGTATTCGAGCGTCTTCCAGGTGTGTCCGTCGGAGGTCCACTACGGCCGCGGGTTCGTCCGCTTCCTCGACGACCTCAGCCGCAGCGGCGCGTGGCGCCCACGCCGGCGGAGCGTGATGTTCATCGAGACCCTGCTCGAGAGCAGCCAGATGGCGACCCCCGACACGATCGATCGTGCCGAACGAGCCGGGTGGAGCATCGCGGGGGTGCATCACGTGGCGGCGCAGGCAGCACGTTGGAGCGACGTGGTCGACGTGGTCCACCGGACGGATCCCGACGCGATCCTCGTGACCGACTTCCTGCCCGGACGAGCTCGCGGGGTTCCAGCGAGCTTCGCGGCTGCACCGACCGAGGCCCTCGTGTATGCCGTGTACTCGCCGTCGGTGCCCGAGTTCCTCGAGCTCGCGGCCGGCTCGGCCGAGGGCATGCTCTGGTCGACGGTGACCGGCACGTACGCCGACCCGGTCGGGCAGGGCTTCATGAATCGATATGCGCGCATGTACGGGCGCAGACCCGGTCGCTCGCATGCGGGCATCGCATACGACGAGGTGCATCTGCTCGCGCAGGCATGGGCCACGGTCGACAACCCCCGCGACTTCCGGTCGGTTGCCCAACGCCTTCGAGCCGCGCCGTTCCGCGGTGTGAACGGCGCGTACTTCCTGGACAACGAGCGCCAGAGCGCGCTCGCGTTCCCGGACATGACGAACGACCCGTCACTCAGCCAGGCGCACCTCGTGTTCCAGGTCCAGGCGGGCGAGCACAGGATCGTCGCCCCGGAGCCTTACGTGGAGGCGCGGTTCGAGGATCCGCCATGGCGCCTGCGGGAGTCGATCCCGGCGTAGCGGATCAGTCGCGGAAGTCAGGATGGGCGCGCTCGACCATGCGCATCATCGCCGCCCAGTGCATGCGGCCCCACTCGATCATGCCCTCCGGCGAACTGTGCACGGGTGCGCTCGATCGTCTCGTCGCGGATCGGGCTGGGCGCACCGAGCCCGGTCGCGAGCACCTGCAGCTGCGCGGCCTTCTCGATCATGTAGAGGTCGTCCATCGCGACGCCGAGCTCGCGGCCGGCGACGAGGATGCCGTGGTGGCGCAGGAACATCACCTCGGCCTCGCCGAGCACCTTCGCGAGCCGCTCGCCCTCGTCGAGGTCGGCAAGCCCCTCGTAGCGCTCGTCGTAGACGACCCGGCCGGTGAACTGCAGGGAGGTCTGGCTGATCGGTGCGAGGTGCAGATCGTCGTGCATCGCGAGCGCCGTCGTCCAGGGCTGATGGGTGTGCAACACGACCGCGGCCTGCGGGCACAGGCGGTGGATCGGCGCGTGGATGCCGATGCCCGTCGGCGGCGCGGTGCCGCTGATCGGCGCCCCGTCGACCCCCACCACCGCCAGGCTCGACGCCGTGATCTCGGAGAAGTGCAAGCCGAACGGATTGATCAGGAAGCGGTCGTCGCTCCCCGGCACGAGCATCGAGAAGTGGTTCGAGATGCCCTCGTGGAAGTCGAACATGACTGCGATACGGAACGCCGCGGCGAGCTCGACGCGGGCTTCACGTTCATCGGCAGGTGGGTTCATCGCACGCCTCCCCCTCGATCGAGATGTGCCTCGAGTATGCACCTTCACACGCGCAGCGTGAGTCCCTCGATGCCTTCGAACCCCGCGCGATCGAACGTGACCAACGTGCGAGCTCGAGCGATAGAGCTCGCAGCGATGAGCAGATCGTGGGCATCCCGCGGGCGACCCTGACGCCTCGCTTCGGCCAGCAGACCGGCGTGTACCTTCGCGATCCCGAGGTCGTAGTCCTCGACCGGAATGGTCGCAAGCACTTGCTCGACGAAGGTTGCCCGCCGGGGCTTCCGGCGCGCATCGGCGAGCTCGACCCCGGCCCAGAGTTCAGCCGCCGTCACCGCGGCGATCGCGACGTCGTCGTCGTCGGCGATGGCCGCGTCGAGCGCGGTCCGGCGGCGCTCGACGGCTACCAGCACTGAGGTGTCGAGCATCACCCGTGCCAGTCGGGCACCTCCGCCGGCAAGGAAGCGCGCAGCTCCCGCAGATCGTCAGCCCACGCCCGGTCAAGGGGCAGCGTCATCAACAGACGCTTGACCGAGGCGCCGTCGACCCCCTGGGCAGGCTCGATGCGTGCGACGACCTCACCGTTCCGCCTGATGACGAACGTCTCGCCCCGGTGCTGCACGGCATCGAGGAGATCGGCGAACCCCCGCGCTGCCTCGGTCGCAGACACTTCCTTCAAGTACTCAGATTATCAGAGTCAGGTCGCGAACCGCGTCGAGCACGCGCCGCCTCCCCGTCGACATGCAAGGATGCCCGGCGATGCAGGGCTTCCCGTACGACGTCGTTCGCACGCCCAACGAGTGGATCACGCTTCCCGATCGAACCCGGCTTGCCGCTCGGCTGTGGCGTCCCGATACCGACGAGCCGGTGCCTGCCATCCTCGAATACCTGCCGTACCGCAAAGGCGACTCGATGGCGGCTCGCGACGAAGGCCTCGGGGCGTGGTTCGCCGGTCACGGGTACGCCTACGTGCGCGTCGACATCCGCGGCACAGGCGACTCCGACGGTGTGATCACCGATGAATACACACTGCAGGAGCACGATGACGCGCTGGCGGTCATCGCCTGGCTCGCCGACGCTTCGTGGTGCTCCGGCGCGGTCGGCATGGTGGGCATCTCCTGGGGCGGGTTCAACGCCCTGCAGGTCGCCGCCCGTCGCCCACCGGCGCTGAAGGCGGTCATCAGCATCTGCTCGACCGACGATCGCTACGCCGACGATGTCCACTACAAGGGGGGGTGCGTGCTCGCCTGCGACGCGCTGCCCTGGGCGTCGGTGATGCTCGCCTACGATGCACTGCCCCCGGACCCCGTGACGGTCGGCGACGGCTGGAAGGAGACCTGGCTCCGCCGGCTCGACGAGACTCCCCCGTTCATCTCAGCGTGGCTGACGCACCAGCGCCGTGACGACTACTGGAAGCACGGATCGATCTGCGAGGACTACGGTGCGATCGAGTGCCCCGTCTACATGGTGGGCGGCTGGGCCGACGGCTACACGAACGCGATCCTCCGCACGCTCGAGGGTCTGCCCGGCGTCCGCAAGGGACTGATCGGTCCGTGGCCGCATTCGTGGCCTCACGTCGCCGACCAAGGACCGCGCATCGACTTCCTGACCGAGGCGCTGCGATGGTGGGATCGGTGGCTGAAGGATGAGCCGAACGGCATCGACGACGAGCCGATGCTGACGGCGTGGATGCAGGAGCCGGCGACGGCAGGAGCGCTGCATCTCGATCGCCCTGGCCGCTGGGTGTCGGAGCCGACGTGGCCCGCCCCCTCGGTCGAACGGCGGCGGCTCTTCCTCGGAGGTGATGGGGCGCTCACCGCCGAGCCGTCGGAGGCGGCGGACCTCCTCCACCGGGGAGCGCAGCATCACGGGTTGCTCGCGGGGCTGTGGTGTCCGTACGGGCCCGAGACCGACTTCCCGCTCGACCAACGCGGCGAGGATGCACTGTGTCTCACGTTCGACACGGCTCCGTTGGAGGCGCGCCTGGAGATGCTCGGGCATCCCCGGCTGCGGTTGACGCTCGCCGCCGATCGTCCGCTCGCGATGGTCGTCGCTCGACTGTGCCGTGTCGCGCCCGACGGATCGTCGACGCTGATCAGCCGGGGAGCGCTCAACCTGACCCACCGAGACGGGCATGAACGGCCGGAGACGCTCGAGCCCGGGAACCGATACGAGGTCGAGGTCGAGCTCGATGTGCTGGGACAGGCCGTCGCGGCCGGTGACCGGCTCCGGGTCGCGATCTCCACCACGTACTGGCCGTGGCTCTGGCCCTCGCCCGATGAGGCCGAGATCACGGTCGTCGCCGGCGACGCGTCGTGGATCGACCTGCCGGTGCGGTCCTCGGAGACGGACGATCGCCCTGTGCCCGACTTCGGCTCCCCCCGATCGGCCTCGGCCTTGCCGATCGAGGAGCTGGACGCGACGGCGCCCTTCCGCAGGCTCGATCACGACGCACGAACGGGCACGCACACGGTGTCGATCGATCCGGAGGGCGACCGCCGATACCGGCTCCCCGACGGACTCGAGATCACCGAACGGACGAGGGATCGGTTCACGATCCGCGACGGGGATCCCCTGTCGGCGCGGGTCGAGTGCGACCGGCTCCTGGGTCTCGAACGCGGAGCGTGGAAGATCGAGGTTCGCACGAACAGCGTGATGACCGGCGACCGGCAGGCGTTCCATCTCGTCGACTCCGTGCAGGCGTACGAGGGGAACGAGCTGGTCTTCGAGCGGACCTGGGAACGCTCGATCCCCCGAGATCACGTCTAGGTGGCGGGGCGACCCGTAGTCACCGGGCGCCGTTCGGGCATCGATACACTCCGAGCCCCCACCCTCAGCTCGGAGGCGGATCCCTCGTGAAGGACCAGTACCAGGTCGTCGTGATCGGTGGCGGCATCGTGGGCTGCAGCGTGCTCTACCACCTCACGCTGCGCGGCCTGACCGACGTCGCGCTGATCGAGCGCGAGGAGCTCACCGCGGGCTCGACCTGGCACGCCGCGGGCGGCTTCCATGCGATGAACGCCGACACGCGCATCGCCGCGCTGCAGAAGTACACGATCGGTCTCTACCCCCAGGTCGAGCAGGAATCCGGTGAGAGCGCCGGGCTGCACATGTCGGGCGGCATGGAGCTCGCCGCCACGCCCGAGCGCTGGCACTGGCTGAAGTCCGAGCTGCAGTGGCTTCGCACGCAGGACACCGACGCCTACCTGCTCAGCCCCGAGGAGGCGGTCGAGCTCGTGCCGATCATCGACCCGGCGGGCCTCTACGGCGCGCTCTTCGACCCGCTCGAGGGCAACCTCGACCCCAACGGCGCCACCATGGCGTACGCGGGTGCCGCCCGCAAGCGCGGCGCCGAGATCGTGCGGCACAACCGCGTGCGCTCGCTCTCGCGTCTTCCAGATGGCGCATGGCGGGTCGAGACGGAGCAGGGGGATGTCACGGCCGAGCACGTCGTCAACGCCGCGGGGCTCTGGGCGCGACGCGTCGGGGCGATGGTGGGCGTCGACCATCCGCTCGTGCCGATGCCGCACCACTTCTTGGTGACGGCGGAGGTGCCGCAGGTCGCCGCGATCGAGGGCGACATGCCGGCCGTGACCGACCTCGAAGGCTTCACCTATCTGCAGCGCGAGGGCAACGGCGTGCTCCTCGGCGTCTACGAGCAGAACCCCCGCCACTGGAAGGTCGAGGGCGCGGATTGGGACTTCGGCCGGACCCTGTTCCCCGAGGAGCTCGACCGCATCATGCCGGAGCTCTCGATCGGCTTCCGGCGCTTCCCGGTCTTGGCGGACATCGGCATCAAGCGGTGGGTGAACGGCGCGTTCACGTTCACGCCCGATGGCAACCCGCTCGTCGGTCCCGTCGAGGGCATCCCGAACTACTGGGCCGCGTGCGGATGCATGGCCGGGTTCTCGCAGGGCGCCGGCATCGGTCTCGCCCTCGCGAACTGGATCGCCGACGGCGACCCCGGCTTCGACGTCTTCGGCATGGACGTCGCGCGCTTCGGCCCCTACGCCTCGAACGACCGGTACCTGCGGGCGACGACGGCGCAGTTCTACGCGCGACGATTCGTCATGGCGTATCCGAACGAGGAGCTGCCCGCCGGGCGACCGTTGAAGACGACGCCGTGCTACGACGAGCTCCTCGACGCGGGCGCGAGGTTCACGGTGAACTGGGGTCTCGAGGTGCCGCTCTACTTCGCCCCCTCGCCGGGATTCGTCGAGAACGACACGCTCGGGCGGTCCAACGCCGAGCCGTTCGTGGGCGAGGAGGTCGCCGCCGTACGCACGGCGGCGGGTGCATACGAGATCGCGCAGTACGCGCGCTACGAGGTGCGCGGGCCCGACGCCGAAGCGTGGCTCGACCGGTTGCTCGCGTGCCGGCTGCCCCCGGTCGGCGCGATCCGGCTCGCCCCGATGTTGAACGAGGCGGGGCGGCTCATGGGCGACCTCACGGTCGCGCGGTTCGACGACGACCGCTTCTGGCTCACCGGCTCCTACTACCTGCAGGCGTGGCACATGCGCTGGTTCCGCGCGCAGCTGCCCACGACCGGCGTCACGCTCGCGAACATCACCGACGCGTACATGGGGTTCTCGATCTCGGGTCCGGCGTCGCGCACGATCCTCGACGAGCTCGCACACGACGACGTCTCGAACGAGGGATTCGCGTTCCTCGGCGTGCGAGCGATGGACGTCGGCACGGCTGAGGCGGTGGTCGGCCGCATCTCGCTCACCGGCGAGCTCGGCTACGAGATCGTCGTGCCCGCGAACCGGCACCGGACGCTCTGGCACGAGCTGCGGGACGCGGGCTCGGCGAGCGGACTCCGCCTCGTCGGCGATCGTGCGATCGACAGCCTGCGGCTCGAGAAGGGCTACGGCATCTGGGCAGCCGAGTTCCGCCAGGATGTCACGCCCGCCATGAGCGGCCTCGATCGGTTCGTCGCGTTCGACGAGGGCGGCTTCATCGGCGCCGAAGCCGCGAGCCGCGAGCGCGACGGCGCGCCGCCTGCGCAGCGGCTCGTGCTGCTCGAGGTCGACGCGACCGACGCCGACGCGTCGGCGGACGAGGGCATCTGGATCGGCGATCGCCGCGTGGGGTTCGTCACCTCGGGCGCGTACGGGCATCACGTGGGCATGAGCCTCGCCCTCGCCTACGTCGACTCCGACGTCGCCGACTCGTCGCCCGAGCTCACCGTGTTCGTGGTCGGCGAGCCGCGTGCGGCGCGCATCCTGCCCGAGGTCCCCTACGACCCGAAGGGCACGAAGCTCCGCGACCTATCCGGCGTGAGCGATCCTTTACTCAGGGCGATGCACGGGCAAGGATGGCCTCTCGAGGCCGACCGAAGGAAGGTGCCATGCGCTGGATCGTGATCGTCGTGCTTGCCGCTGGGGTGCTGGTCGCACCCACAGGAGCGAGCGCCCATCACCGCCCCACGACGTACTGCAGCCCGACGGGCGACATCTGCCAGAGCACGACCAATGTGCACGGCGAGCGGAAGCTGCGCATCGCGCTCGCCGCCCGCTACTTCTCGCGGTACCGGCTCTGCGTGACGGCGCCCGACGACAGCGAAACGCTGCCGCGAGTTCCGCATCCGCAAGCACGGTGCGGTCTTCTCGTCGACGATCCGGTGGGCGGCGCAGTTCCCGCCGAGCGGCCACGGCAAGTACGAGGTCAGATGGAAGTCGCTCCCCGGCGGCGCCCGCGTGGGCAAGGTCCTCGGCTTCCACGTCGTGTGAACCACCGCTTGCGGGCAAGTGAGCGCGTCATGCAGCTCGACGGACGCGTCGCGATCGTGACGGGCGGGGGCACCGGGCTCGGCGCCGAGGTGTGCCGCCAGCTCGCAGCCGCCGGTGCGCATGTGGGTGTCAACTACTCGCGTTCGGAAGCCGCGGCTCGTGAGCTGGCGGCGAGTCTCCCGACCCCCGCGGTCGCCGTTCGCGCGGACGTGCGCGACGACGAGGCGGTTCGCTGGATGGTCGCCGAGGTCGAGCGCTCGCTCGACGGGCCGGTCGAGCTGCTCGTCGACAACGCCGGCGTCACGACCTACGTGGAACCCTCGGACCTCGAGGGGATCTCCGACGACGACTGGCACGCGATCCTCGACGTGAACCTCGTCGGCACGTGGCGATGCATGCGCGCGGTCGCGGCCGGTATGCGTGCCCGGGGGACGGGCGCGATCGTGAATGTGGCCTCGGACGCAGCTTTCCTGCTCGAGGGCTCCTCGATCCCGTACGTCGTGTCGAAGGTCGGCGTCGTGGCCCTTACCCGCGTGCTCGCCGACGCGCTCGCACCGGTGCGCGTGAACGCCGTCGCGCCGGGATGGATGGACACGCCGTGGCTCGACCGATACGTGCCCGGCGACGTCGTCGATGCGCTCCGTCGCGGCGAGGAGCCCGTCGTCGGCGTCGACATCGTCGCGCGCGAGGTGGTGCGTCTGTTGGCCGACGACGGGGCAACGGGCGAGGTCACGCAGATATCGTCATGACCCGTGCACGTCGGGCGCCGGACGGGCAGACTGTGACGATGGACGACGCGGAGCTGCTGGCCCTAGCGGAGCAAGCCCTGACCGAGATCAAGGTGAACCAAGGGCTGTCGGAACGTCATGCGAGCGTGCTGGCCGCGTTGCGCATCCGACTGAAGGGAAGCGACCTGTCTTCGCTCGACGCGTTGCTCGAGGCGGCGGACGAACCGGGGTCGCGCAGCCTGGAGGACGAGGTGGCGGACGCCCAGCGCCGCAGCGGGAGCAAGCCTTCGCTCGACGACCTGCTCGCCGAGCCGCCGAAGAAGCCCGACTGGCCGTCCTGATTTCTTGTTCCTCGCCGGGTCAGCCGAGTGGCTCGGCCTGTCAGTATGTGTCGATCCGGGATGCAGGGCTCCCATCTCCTCCGGAGTGCGTTAGCCTCGATCGACACGAAGGAGCCAGGAGTGCCGGTCGACCCCGCGACATCGGACCTCACGCATGCCGCTCGCGACGCCCTGGAACGGCACGCGTGGGACGAAGCGTTCGAGCTCTTCACGCGTGCAGATCGTCTGGGAGACCTCTCGGGTCCCGATCTCGAATCCCTGGCGGAGACTGCCTGGTTCACGGCGCACGCCGACATCGGCACCGAAGCGAAAGAGCGGGCGTTCAAGATCTACCTCGCCGATGGCGACAAGATCCGAGCCGCCTATCTCGCCCTCAACCTCACGCAGTGGTACGCATACCGGGGGAAGACATCGATCGCCTCGGCGTGGGTGCGCCGTGGTGAGCGGCTCCTCGAGGGCGAGCCCGAGAGCTACGCGCACGGCTACTTCGCGCTGTGTCGGAGCGAGGGAGCGAGGGAGGCCAGCGATGTCGACACCGCGATCGGTCTGGCCGAAGAGGCCGTCCAGATCGGCGGCAGGACCGGTGACGCCGACCTGCAGGCACACGCGCTGACCGCCCTCGGCTCCCTTCGGATCGCCACAGGTCAGACGTCCGACGGCTTCGCGCTCATGGAAGAGGCCACGATCGCCGCCGTGAACGGCGAGCTCTCCCCCTGGGTCACCGGCGTCACGTACTGCACGATGATCTCGGCGTGCCGGGACCTCACCGACTATCGCCGCGCCAGCGAGTGGACCGAGGCCACCGAGCGTTGGTGTGAACGCCAGTCGGTGTCAGGTTTCCCCGGCGTCTGCCGCGTGCATCGGGCCGAGATCGTCGCGCTGAGCGGCGCCTGGGAGCGTGCCGAACGAGAGCTCCTGCGCGCGACCGACGAGCTCGCCCTATTCGATGCGACCCCTCCCCTCGCCGACGGCTTCTACGCGATCGGGGAGATCAGGCTGCGCATGGGAGACCTGCAGGGTGCCGAGGAAGCTGTCCGGGAAGCGCACGCTCTCGGCCGATCTCCTGAGCCGGTGATGTCGCTGATCCGACTGGTCGAAGGCAAAGACCGGGCGGCCCTCGCATCGATCAACTCGGCGGTGGAGCAGCAGACGTGGGACCAGTGGACGAGGGCGCGACTGCTTCCGGCTCAGATTCAGATCACGGTCGCCGTCGGTGACCTGGCGCGTGCGCGGTCGGCGGCCGAGGAGCTGGCACGGCTCGTCCAGACCTACGAGTCGCCCGCGCTGCACGCCAACAAGCACGAAGCGTTCGGACGCGTACTCCACGCCGAGGGCGACCATGCCACGGCCGCCCAGGAACTGCGGACCGCGATCCGCGATTGGCGGGAGGTGTCGGCCCCATACGAGGTCGCGAGGGTGCGGGTCCTGCTCTCTGCTGCGCTGCGAGCGATGCGCGACGAAGAGGCAGCCGACCTCGAGCTCGGCGTTGCCCGCGACGAGTTCGTCCGATTGGGCGCCCGGCTCGACGCGGCGGATGCCGAGCGGGCGATACGGACGGCCGCCGAGCGGCGAGCCGCCCCCACCCAGATCAGGAAGACCCTCTTGTTCACCGACATCGTCGGATCGACGAACCTTGCTGAGCTCCTGGGCGACGCGTCGTGGGAACGCCTGCTTCGATGGCACGACGACACGCTGCGGACCCTCTTCGCACGCAGCGGCGGCGAGGTCGTGAGCTCCACCGGCGACGGGTTCTTCGTGGCGTTCGACTCCGCCCAGCGGGGGATCGACTGCGCGATCGCGATCCAGCGGCCCTCGGAGAGCATCGCCGAACGAGCGGGTTCGCTCCCTCCGTGCGGATCGGCATACACGCCGCCGATGCCAATCGCCGAGGCGACGACTACAGCGGCATGGGCGTGCACGTGGCAGCGAGGGTGGCCGCGCTGGGCGGGGAAGGGGAGATCGTCGTCACCGCCAGCACCCTGGAAGAGGCCGATGGCGTGGCCGCATCGGAACCTCGGGAGATCCCACTCAAGGGCGTGACCGAACCAGTGAGCGTCGCCTCGGTGGCCTGGGATCGCGATTAGTCGTCGACCCAGGTCGACGCTCCAAGCGCCGGACTACACTCGAGGTCAGTGGCTCGTCATTGAGGTTCGTTCGCCCGGGAGCGCCTCAAGGATCCCGCGAGCCTCGACGACGTCGGGCGTGTCGGATCCGCCGGTGACCGAGCCGAACACCGCACGCAGCGCCTCGTGCTCCGACTCCGACGGTTCGCGGCCGCGCGACGGAGCTCGGCGAGCCGCGTGCGGCACGGAGCTGCCACATGCGAGCCCCCGCCGCGTCCGCAGCGTTGAACGCGTGGCGGAACCACCCCCCGGCATCGCCGCTTTCCAGGCGCCCTCGACGAGGAGATCGCCCTTGACCAACGGGAGCTGCGGGTACAGCACGTTGTCGCGACCCCGCATGAGCTCGATCGCCTCGTCGATGGGGTCGAGCGCTTCCTCCGCCCGGTCCGCCATGCCGAGCCCCCTCGCCCGAACGGAGAGCAACAGCGGCCAGAACACCGGCGGCGTCGTGAGGTCCTGGTAGCGCCCGAAGCCCTGGTCGCTGAGCGCCATGCCCTGCTCCGGACGGCCGCC
>CAVSLX010000012.1:0-227418 GCA_963728735.1 uncultured Actinomycetes bacterium
CAAGGTGCGGTTCCGGATGAAGACCGGCGCGGGGGACTGGTCGCCGACGATCGTCCTCGGCACGACGAACGCCAACGTGAACGACGGCGAGGGCTTCTTCGGCTACGCGAACATCGGCGCGACCCGGAACCTCGTGTTCGTCGCGTGGATCGCGAACAACGAGGGCCTGCTCAGGTCGCGGGCGATCAACCTGCGTGGCACGAACGACGCCGCCCGCACCCTGTCCAACTGGAGCGACGTCACGGCCATCGGGAGGCTGTCGATGACGCAGACGGGTTCCCGATCGCGGGCGCGTCACCGCTCGTGACGAACAAGGTGACGATGGCCTGGAACGCGGCAGCCGCCCAGCGCTACACGACCTACGACGGCCGGGCGATCGACACCGTCGGCACGGTCATCTGGCCGCACGGCACGACCGAGGGGCGCACCTACACGGGGGGTTACTCGACCGTCGCGAACCGCACCCGGGTGGCGGCATCGTGGCCGCGTGGGGCGCGTGCCGCGATGTCGCGCTTACGAACGACTGTGACTACCGGAGGGACAGGGCGAGGTTCGACCTGCTCGCATCGACGTCGGCAGACGGCACGACGTTCAGCGCGCCGGCGGCTCGCCGACTCCGACGTGCGCGGTCAGCGACTGAACGATGAGCCGTCGATCGTGGCGACGGATGGCGCAACCTACATCCAGTTCAACGGCTACACCTCGAGCTACGCCAGCTACGACGTGTTCGCGATCGTCGGCTCGGGCGACCCCTAGGCCCACGAGGAAGCAGCCGATCCTCGAGCTGTTTAGACCTTCCGGACTAGTCCAGATGGGCGGGTCCGCCGGAACGTCCCATTGACCCGCGGTTCAACCGCGCGTTGGCTTGCACCCAGGCGGGAGGCCCCCCGTCGCGTGCCTTGTTCCCGCTCCGAGGGGACGCTTCACAGGGGAAGGGGAAGGTCGATGGTACGACGGCTCAGATCGACGCTCGGCATCGCCGTCACGCTCGCGATCGTGGTTGCGAGCGTTGCGTTCGCGATCATCTACACGTGGAGCACGCCGGCGGTGGTCGGCGGTGCGAACCAGTTCGCCACGTGGATGAACGGGGTGCACCAGGTCGGCGTCACCGTGGACGCGACCGTGACGCCCAACAAGACGTACACGCATTACGTCTACCAGAGCGACTACGCGCTCGACGGCACGTTCACGAACGACACCAAGTGCGCCAACCAGAACGATCGTTCGGCAACTACTACGTCCGGAGCACCAACGGCGGGAAGTCCTGGAACCGTCCCATCCTGTTGCCCTCCCCGAACCGGACCCCCGTCGACCGCGCCACCCTCGCGGTGACCGGCAAGACCCTGATCGCCGTCTACATGGATCAAGACGAGTACTACCAGGGCGGCGCCACGCTCAACACGAGCGATCCACGTTTCCTGTACGTGACGCGAAACACCAACCATGGCAGCGGCAGCTGGACGCAGCAGCAGTTGCTTCCGGGCCAGACGAACTCGAGCCGGGGCGACTACATCAACGCGTGGGCCTCGGGCACGAAGGTGCACGTCGTCAACGAACACGCAGACGGGCGCGATCTGGTACTGGCGGAGCACCGACCGGGGTGCCAACTGGGCCAACCCCGTGTCGGTCGGCACCACGACCGCGGTCGACGACGTCAGCGGGTACGTCGGTGGCTTCTCCGGCCTGCCCTCGGTCGCGGCGACGGGCTCCCACGTGATCATCTCGTGGGTCACGAACCCGACCGGGCGGGTCGGCGCCGTGGTGTCGGCGAACAGCGGCGCGAGCTTCGGTTCCCAGGTCCAGCTCGCGGCTTCGGGGGGCAACGCGAACAACGGGTACGTGAACCTCGATGCTCGCGACACGCGGATCGCCGTGACCTGGACGACGGCAGCGGGCGGGTTCCTTCGGATCTACAACACGGGAGCAGGCTCGTTCGGGGCCGTACGGCAGTTCGTGTCCTCCCCCGACACCGACCCTGGGATCGGCTCGATCTACAACAAGGGCGGTGAGGGCGCGATGGTGGCCCTCGGACCCGGACAGCTCGTGGGGATCGCCCTGTCGGAGTGCAACGAGCTCTCGACCGGGGACATCTGCAACGAACCGGATCTGCTCAACAACAAGACCCGGGAGCAGCTGGTTGGCGGTCGGAGGACAACGGGGCCACGTGGAACATCCCCAAGTGATCGGGCCCGTGAAGAACGCCAAGACCACGCTGATCAACAACTACGCGGACGCGATCTACGTGAAGGCGAAGCCGCTCGTGCTCTGGAACGGACACGACGCGATCTACTTCAACTACGTGAACTACGGGTCGGTCGGAACCCGTAGGGATCGCGCGCACGACGATGAGGGCGGCGCCCGAAGGGCGCCGCCCTGGCGCGTGTAGCCTCCGCGTTCATGACGGTCCGTCTCGACACCTCGGATGCTCCGCGGTGAGCGCGTCGAGGGCGCTCGTCGCCGTCGAACGCGACGTGGTCGCGTGCACGGCCTGCCCGCGGCTCGTCGAGTGGAGGGAGCGGGTGGCCGTCGAGAAGGTCGCCCGATTCGCCGACGAGCCGTACTGGGGGCGGCCCGTCCCGGGTTCGGTGACCCGCGGGCTCGGGTCGTGCTCGTCGGGCTGGCTCCGGCGGCGCACGGCGGGAACCGGACGGGCAGGGTGTTCACGGGCGATCGGTCGGGGGACTTCCTGTTCGCCTCGCTCTACCGGACGGGCTTCTCGAACCAGGCGGCCTCCACCCATCGGCAGGACGGCCTGCGTCTGCGCGATCTTTACGTCACGGCCGTGAACCGGTGCGCCCCCCCGGCGAACAAGCCGACGCCCGAAGAGCGCGACACCTGCCTGCCCTACTTCGTCCGCGAACTCGAGGCGCTCGAGCGGGTCAGGGTTCTCGTCGCCCTCGGGAGCTACGCCTGGGACGGGACGCTGCGGGCGCTGGGGCTGCTCGGTCACCCCGCGCGTCCGAAGCCCCGGTTCGGACACGGCGCCGAGACGAGCGTGGCCCGTACCGGCTGATCGGCTGCTTCCATCCGAGCCAGCAGAACACCTTCACCGGCAAGCTCACCCCCGACATGCTCGACGAGGTGCTCCGCCGAGCCGGGTCGGCCGCCGACGGGCTCGACCGGACGGTCGCCGCGACCCACGCGGGGAATACGTGACGGGGGGCGCGCGTATCCTCGTTGCATGGGTCGTCACGGCCGCTTCCTGAACCCTCGCCTCGTCGACGAGGACCCTCGACCGATCCGTCGTTCGACGGTGCGCCGCGTCGTCGCAACGTTCCGGCCGTATCGCGGCAGGGTCACGCTGGTCGGTCTCGCGATCGTGTTCACGTCGGCGCTCGGCGTGGTCGAACCCGCTGCTGATCAAAGAGATCTTCGACGAGCGCTGTTCGGTAACCCTCCCGGCAGCTGCGGTGGGGCCACCTGTCCCCAGACGGGCAAGCTCTACCTGCTCGGCGGCTTGATGATCGTGCTGCCGATCGTCACCGGCATCATCGGGGTCGGGCAGACGTACCTGGCGAACCTCGTGGGCCTCCGGGTCATGCAGGACTTCCGCAACTCGCTGTACGCGCACCTGCAGCGGATGCCGCTGCGGTTCTTCACCAGACCCGGACCGGTGAGATCCAGTCGCGACTGGCGAACGACATCGGTGGCGTCCAGTCGGTCGTTACCGACACGGCGTCGTCGATCCTGTCGAACGTGGTGGTGATCGCGAGCACGCTGGTCGCGATGCTGATCCTGTCCGTCCCGCTCACGGTCCTGTCCCTGTTCATGCTGCCGTTCTTCATCTGGCTCACGGCGAAGGTCGGGAAGGCGCGGCGGAGGTGGCCACGAACACCCAGAGGACGCTCGCCGATCTGACGGCGGTGACCGAGGAGACACTGTCGGTCAGCGGCATCCTGCTGTCGAAGACGTTCGGGCGTCAGCGCCACGAGATCGGGCGCTTCCGCGGCGAGAACGAGCGGCTGACCGGGTCTCCAGATCCGCCAGACGATGATCGGTCGTTCGTTCTTCGCGATCGTCGGCACGTTCTTCTCGATCACACCGGCGCTCGTCTACCTCGTGGCCGGCTGGGAGCTGCAGAACGGGTCCGCGAGCATGACGGCAGGGACCCTCGTCGCGTTCACCACCCTGCAGTCGCGGTTGTTCTTCCCGATCGGCTCGATGCTGCAGGTCTCGACCGAGGTGCAGTCCTCCTTCGCGCTGTTCGATCGGATCTTCGAGTACCTCGACATCGCGCACGAGATCGAGGATGCGCCGGACGCGTCGCGCTCGCGCCACCGAGATCCAAGGCGAGGTCGAGCTCGACCACGTGCGGTTCCGCTACGAGACTCCGCCCGAAGATCGCGCGACCGCGGTCTCGCCCACCGATGTCGCCGCCGAGCTCGAGCAGCCGCGCCGGTGGACGCTCGAAGACGTCACGATGCGGGTCCGAGCCGGGGCAGCTCGCCGCGCTCGTCGGGCCGTCGGGCGCCGGGAAGACGACGATCACCTACCTCGTCCCGCGCCTGTACGACGTCCAGGAGGGCGCCGTTCGGATCGACGGCTGCGACGTGCGAAGGTCAAGCTCGACTCCCTCGGCGAACTGATCGGCATCGTGACGCAGGAGACCTATCTGTTCCACGACACGATCCGCCGGAATCTCCTCTACGGCCGGCCCGACGCGACCCAGGAGGAGCTCGAGGCAGCGGGTCGCGCGGCGAACATCCACGAACGGATCGCGGAGCTCCCGGAGGGCTACGACACGGTCGTGGGTGAGCGCGGCTACAAGCTCTCGGGCGGGGAGAAACAACGGCTCGCGATCGCGCGTGTGATCCTGAAGGACCCCCGGATCCTGATCCTGGACGAGGCCACCTCGTCGCTGGACTCGACCTCGGAGCGCTTGGTCCAGGCGGCGCTCGAGCCGCTGATGAAGGGCCGCACGACGGTCGCGATCGCGCACCGGCTGTCCACGATCCTCGCCGCCGACGTGATCTTCGTGCTCGACCGGGGCCGGATCGTCGAGCAGGGCAGGCATGGCGAGCTGCTGGCGCGCGGCGGCCTGTACGCGCGAGCTGTACGAGCAGCAGTTCCGCGGGGGATCCGTCCAGGCCGAGGTCGCCGACGGTGTGCTCCTCGCCACCGGCGAGGTCATCCCCGCCTCCGACGAGGTTCGCTGATCCACGGGCACGCGGGCCGATCCCGGTCCTTCGGCCGATCGACCCGATCGGCCTCCTCGGGGTACGGTCCGCCGCATGAGCGCCCCCCGGATCCGCCCAGTCCTGTCCGTCCTCGCCCTCGCGCTGCTCGCCGGTCTGGCCGCCGCGCCGCAGGTGAGTGCCCAGTTCCCCGGCCGTCCCGGCCGGATCGCGTTCATGGCGTCGTTCCACGGTCAGAACCGTGACGACATCTACTCGATCCGAACCGACGGCACGGGGTTGCAGCGGCTCACCATGACGCCGACCGCGCGCAAGAGCGGCCCCTCGTGGTCGCCCGACGGCAAGCTCATCGCGTTCCACGTCGTGGGCCTCGACGGCACGTGGGTCTACGTGATGAATCCCGATGGGACCGGACGCATGCGCATCACCGAGGGGTCGAACCCGACGTGGGGCCCCGACGGGGATCTCCTGTTCGAATCGCCCGTGTCGTGCAGACAGGGGGCGCGGCTGGCGACGGCGACCCTCGCCGGCGACGTCGACACCCTGCCGATCTGCGGGACGCAGCCCGCCTGGTCGCCCGACGGTGACACGATCGCCTTCACGCGGGGGCGCGACCCGATCGACGGGGGCGGGTTCGCGAATCGCGACGTCTGGATCGCGGCGCTCGACGGTTCGGATCTGCGACGGGTCGCGAGGAGCGCGGGCACGGAGGACGCGCCGCGTGCCCTGCTCGATCCGTCGTGGTCACCCGACGGCCGGCTGCTCGCCTTCGAGGACGTCCGAGCGCAGCCGGGCTGCTCCGCGCCGATCTCCTTCGTGCGGTACGTGAACCCCGCAACGGGCGCCAAGGGCAAAGGCCCCGAACAGCACCTCGGCTTCGACTGGTCGCCCGCGGGCGGGGCGTTCGTGACCGCCTCGATCGGGAGCGAGGACCCGTGCGCGTTCGAGCCGATCTCATCCACGCTCGTGATCACACCTCAAGACGTCGGCGCGGTGACCACGGTCCTTTCGGTTCCGTTCGACGAGGAAGAGCCGAACCTGATGGGCGAGCCGTCCTGGCAACCTCGGCGCGGCACCTGAGCGTCGCGTCACCCGCTCGGATCAGCCGACGACCGAGACCCCGACCAGCGTGCCGATCGCGAAGGTGACGACGGCCGCCCCCATGCCGATCGCGAACATCCGAAGGGCCGAGCGCACCGGTGGGCGTCCGGTCAGGCGTGACGTCAGGGCGCCGACGCCGACGAGCGCGAGACCGGTGAGGGCAGCCGAGGCGAGGGTCCCGGCGGTACCCGACAGGGCGACGAAGGGCAGGATCGGCACCAGCGCGCCGGCCGAGAACATCAGGAACGAGGAGATCGCCGCGCCCCAGGGCGAGCCCAGCCCGCCGTCGGGGTCGATGCCGAGCTCCTCGCGGGCATGCGTATCGAGCGCGATCTCGGGATCGGCCGAGAGCTGGGTGGCGACCTCGAGCGCGAGTGCGGGGTCGAGGCCCTTACGCTCGTAGAGCTCGGCGAGCTCATGGCGCTCACCCTCGGGGTCGCTGCCGAGCTCGTGGGCCTCGAGGTGAAGCATCCGTTCGAACAACTCCCGCTGGACACGCATCGAGATGTATTCACCGGCGCCCATCGAGAACGCGCCGGCCAGGAGGCCGCTGATACCGGCCAGCAGGATCACCTCGCGCCCCTGCGAGGCACCGGCGAAGCCCATGATCAGCGCCACGTTCGACACCAAGCCGTCGTTCACCCCGAAGATCGCGGCGCGCAGGGTGCCGCTCTTGCCCGTGGTCGTCGCCTGCTCGCCGTCGACCGGTCCTCGGTGGGGAACGAGATCGCGACCGGTGTGGCGCCGCAGGCCCTTTCGGGCTCGCTGGATCTCGGGGAGCCGATCCTTGGTCCGCTGGTCGTCGGGCGAGAGCTCGGGCACGGCCGGGAGCATATCGGCCTGTGGATCGTGAGCCTTCTCGAGGGTCGTGGGGCCGGTGTGGAGGCGTTCGGGACCGGGTAGGTCGTCAGGCTGATTGACCGTCTCCGGGGCCGCTGGCACGATGGCTCGGTGGAAGGATCCGACCTCCCGCGGCTCCTCCTCGAAGCCCATCGCGCCCTCGCGGGCGACCTCGATCGGGCGTTGGAGGAGCGCGGCTACCCCGACCTGCGACCCGGCCACGCGGCCGTCTTCCTGTCCGTGGATCGCCGGGGGGGACGCGGCTCACGGAGCTCGCCCGGCGGGCCCGCATGACGAAACAGGGCATGATGCTCACCGTGGACGACCTCGAGGGGCGTGGGTACCTGCGCCGGGTGCCCGACCCAGACGACGCTCGCGCCAAGCTCGTTCGCCTCACCGCCAGCGGGCGCCGGGTGGTCGCCGAGGTTCGTCGCTCGGTCCGCGAGATCGAGCAGCGGACCCGTCGGGAGCTCGGTGACCGGCGGTACGAAAGCTTGCGCGACGCGCTCGAGTTCCTCGTGCTGTCCGACGAGGAAGACGTGGCCTGAAGGGGCGTTCCGAGGAGGATCGCGAGGCGGTGACCCGCGTTCATCCGTGCCATCGCGGGCACCGGCGCACGTGTGGCACGCTGTCTCGTCGTTTGGCTCCGCTCGCGTGGCTCGGCATCCCCGCCGGGCCGAGGAGGTCGATCAGTGGGGCTCAAGATCCCGTGTCCGCACTGCGGGTCCCGCCCGCACACCGAGTTCACCTTCGGCGGGGAGCTCCGCGAGCTCGAGGCCACCGATCCCGACGAGGACTTCCGGCGCGTGTACCTGCGGACGAACACCCCGGGCGTCCAGCGCGAGCGGTGGTTCCACGCCCTCGGCTGTCGCCGCTGGCTGACGCTCGATCGCGACATCGCACGGAACCTCGTCGCCGGACCGGGGTCGAGCTCCGGGAGCGAGGCCGGGCCGGCCGGAGGCGTCGATGGGGACGCTTGACTTCGAGGGCCGTCCGGTCCCGATCATCGAGGGCGACACGGTCGGGGCGGCCCTGTTCCGGGCCGGCGTGCGCACGTTCACGCGGTCGCTCAAGTACCATCGCCGCCGCGGGCTCTACTGCGTGACCGGGGACTGCCCGAACTGCCTCCTCCACGTCGACGGCGCGCCCGGCGTCCGCGCGTGCACCGCCGAGGCTCGCGACGGTCAGCGCGTCCGGCGAGAGACCGGATGGCCCTCGGCGGACCGCGACCTGTTGTCCATCACCGATCGGCTCCACCGCCTGCTGCCGGTCGGGTTCTACTCGAAGACGTTCATCCGGCCGCGGTTCGCATGGCCCGTGGCGGAGCGGGTGATCAGGCGCGCCACCGGCGTCGGGCGACTCCCGATCGACGCCCCGCCGGCGGCCACGACGCTCCGCCACCTGCGCGTGGACGTTCTCGTCGTGGGCGGCGGGGTCGCGGGCCTCGCGGCCGCGGTCGAGGCGCGTCGCCGAGGCGCGACGGTGCTCGTCTGCGACGAAGGCCGTCTGGGCGACAAGGTGTCACCCGGCGAGGTTCGCAGCCGGCTCGACGTGCTTGCCGCCGAGGCGCGTGCGGCCGGCGTCGACGTCCGCGAGCGCACCACCGCGATCGGGATCTACGAAGGTCCGCTCGTGCCGCTCGTCGGCGGCGGTGAGACGACCCACGTGGAACCCGGTCGGATCGTCGTGGCGACGGGCGCGGTCGAGACGCATGCGGTGTTCCGCGGGAACGACCTTCCGGGGGTGTGGCTGGGGCGGGGGGCGGCACGCCTCGCCGGCGTGCACGGGGTGCCGCCGGCGGCGCGAGCGGTCGTCGTGGCGGGGACGACCGAGGCCGCCGAGCACACCCGGGTGCTTCGCGAGGCCGGCGTCGAGATCGCGGCGGTCGTCGTCGCGCCGGGTGCCGCGGTGCCCCCCGGGCCCGAGGGCGTCGAGCGCGTCGAAGGCGTCATCGTGGAGGCACTCGGACGCGGGAGGGTTTCCGGCGTCGTCGTCGACGTGGCGGGCCAGCGGCGTCGATGGGCCTGCGACGCCCTCGTCATGTCACTCGATCTCGCTCCACGCGACGGTCTCTTGCGCATGGCCGGCGAGGAACCCGTCGTCGCGGCCGGCGACGCGGCGCGCCCCGGCTGTTCGCTGGTCGAAGCCGAGGCGAGCGGCCGTGGGGCCGGGGCGAACGGCGACGGCACGAAGACGGAGCGACACGGGACGCGCGAACCCGCCGGCGCCGAGCCGCAACCGATCGGCGACGAGGGTTACGTCTGCCTCTGCGAAGACGTCGGAGCGAAGGAGCTCGCCGCCGCGTGGGAAGAGGGTTGGCGTTCCTCCGAGATCCTCAAGCGCTACACGACCGCGACGATGGGTCCGTGCCAGGGGTCGGTCTGCGGACGCCTGCTCGCCCGCTTCGTCGCCGAACGTCGCCCCGGCGAGACGGCGAGCGCCCGCACGACCGCGCGCCCACCAGCTCGCCCGGTCGCTCTCGAAGACCTCGCCGCCGGGGTCGATGAGGTCATGGACAAGCGCACGAGCCTGCACGGGCGCCACCTCGGCCTCGGCGCGAAGCTCGAGCGTTCCGGAAGCTGGATCCGCCCGTACCACTACGGCGACGCGCGCGAGGAGTACCGCGCGGTCCGGGAGCGGGTGGGGCTGATGGACGTCGGCACGCTCGCGAGGTTCCTGATCGCCGGTCCCGACGCGACCGAGCTCCTCGACCGTGTGTTCCCGTGCCGGGTCGACGATCTGCCGGCGGGCCGATCCCGCTACCTCGTCGCGCTCGGCGAGGCCGGCTACGTGATGGACGACGGCCTCCTGTGCGCCCTGGGGGGCGGCCGCTACCTCGTGACGTCGACCTCGGGAGGCGCCGATGCGATGGAAGCGTGGCTCCGCGACCGGGCCGACCGCTGGGAGCTCCGGGCGCACGTCGTGAACCAGACCGCGATGCTCGGCGCGATCCTCGTGGCCGGGCCGCGCTCGCGGGAGCTCCTCGCCGCGCTCGCGGGCGACGCCGTCGCCGACGGAACCCTCCCGCACATGACGCACGCCGAGATCGCGGTCGGCGGCGTCGCGTGCCGCGCGATCCGCACGGGCTTCGTGGGCGAGCTCGCGTTCGAGCTGCACCATCCGCGCTCACGCGGCGTGGAGCTGTGGGACGCGCTGCTCGCGGCAGGCGCGGAGCTCGATGTGCGGCCGTTCGGGCTCGACGCGCTCGACCTCCTGCGCTTGGAGAAGGGCCACCTGTACCTCGGGCAGGACACGTTGCCGGACGACCATCCGGCCAAGCTCGGGCTCGGCTTCGCCGTCGCGATGGACAAGCCGGCCGCGTTCGTCGGGAAGGTGGCGCTCGGGCGCATGGCCCAAGAGCCGTTGGAGCGGAAGCTCGTCGGCCTGCGTTTCGACGCGACACCGCAGCGGGGAGCGCCGCTGGAGGTCGACGGACGGGTCGTCGGTCGCGTGACGTCGTGCGGGCGTTCCGACGTCCTCGGCATGGAGATCGGGCTCGGCTGGTTGCGGGCGGTCGACGGCGTCTTCCCGGACCACCTTCGGAGCGGCGCCGCCACCGCGACGGTCGTGCGGACCCCCTTCTACGATCCGGCAGGGGAGCGGCTCCGTGGCTGAGCTGGTCGCCTCCCGGGTCGGCGTCGTCACCGGCCACGCGACGCCAGAGGCCCTCGACGGCCTCGAGCCGATCGACGGCGCGGTGTCGTGCCGCGTCGCGCCCGACGAGCTGATGCTGGTGACGGAGCCGAAAGCCGTCGAGCGCGTCCTCGGGGTCGTGTCGGCCGCGCTCGATGAGGCCGACCCGGGCGGCCTCGCGATCGACGCGACCGACGGGTGGTCGGCGACGATCCTGCGCGGCGACGACGCGCGCATCGCGTTCTCGCGGCTCTCACCGCTCGAGCTGCGCGGCGACGGGTTCCTCCAGGGCGACCTGCTTCGCCTGCCCGCGCGCGTGATCGCGCGCGATCGCGAGGTGCTCGTCCTCGTGCCCGCGATGTGGGAGGCGTGGTTCCGCGGGACGGCCGCCGAGCGCTGTCCGGAGATCTCGGCGTGACCGGGCTGCTCCGAGGCCGGACGTTCCTGCGGCCGAGCGGCGTGCGTTCCCGCTACGACGTCGTGATCGTCGGCGGCGGGGTCAACGGGCTCTCGCTCGCCTACAACCTGGCCGAGCGGCATGGGATCCGCGACGTCGCGGTGTTCGAGCGGGCCTACATCGGCTCGGGAGGCTCGGGCCGCAACACCCAGGTCGTGCGCGCGAACTACAACACGCCCGAGAACGTGCCGCTCTACAAACGGAGCCTCGAGATCTGGCGGACCCTGTCGCGAGAGCTCGACTTCAACCTGCAGTTCTCGAAGCAGGGCGAGCTCGACCTGTGCCACACCGACGATGCCCTCGACGTCGAGCGCGACAAGTCGCTGCTGAACCGCGCCTACGGCGTCGCCACCGACATCGTGTCGGTCGACGAGGTCGCCGCGATGTGTCCGCTCGTCGACCTCGAGGGAGGCGGGCTGCCGGTGCTCGGCGCCTCCTACCACCCGCCGGGCTCGTTCGCACGGCACGACTCGGTCGTCTGGGGCTACGCCTCGGCGGCGCAGTCGCGCGGCGTCCACGTGCACGAGGGTCTCGGGGTGGCGGCGCTCGATGTCAAGGACGGCGCGTGCCACGGCGTCGTGACCGACACCGGCGCGACCGTGGCGGCCGGCGTCGTGGTGGGCGCGGTCGCCGGATGGAGCAGCGAGCTCGCGGCGATGGCGGGGTTGCAGCTGCCGATCAGCACGCATCCGCTGCAGGCGTTCGTGACCGAGCCCTACCGCCACGTGCTCGACGGGTTGGTGTCGTCGATGGACCTGTCCGTGTACATCTCGCAGACGGCACGCGGCGAGCTCCTCGTGGGCGCCGAGATCCTCCCGTACAACACCTACTCGACCCGCTCGACGTTCGACTTCCTCGCCGAGGCGGCGAAGCGCTCGATCCAGATCCTGCCCTTCATGGCGAAGGCGCGTGCGATGCGGCAGTGGGCCGGCATCTGCGACATGACGCCGGACTCCTCGCCGATCCTCGGCCCCACCGAGGTCGAGGGCTTCCAGCTGATGGCGGGCATGGGCACCTGGGGGTTCAAGGGATCGCCGATCTTCGGGCAAGCCATGGCGGAGCAGATCGCGACCGGCCGCATGCCGGAGCTGATCGCTCCCTTCGGCGCGCATCGGTTCCGCCACGATCGGATGGTTCCCGACGCCGCGTCGGCCGGTACGCACTAACGCGCGCTTCGCAGAGCGTCCGTCCGTACGCACGATCGCCGGCGTCTGGGGTGTTCGGATCGGCCGCCCGCCCGCCCGGGGTACCATCGGCTCGTGCCCGACGAAGCGATCGGCAAGACCGGCGTCCCGTCCGAGACGCGGAACAAGCCCGAGCGGCCCCGCGACCGGCTCGGTCGCCCGCTTGCGTGGGGGGCCGTGAACGAGCTCGAGCTCGAGGACTACGATGCGAAGACCGTCGAGGAGAACCACGAGCTCGGGCGCAGGGCGATGCGCGACGGCCGCTACTTCCCGGCCCACGAGGCGTGGGAGACCGCGTGGAAGCAGGCTCGGGGCTCGGGCGACGAGGAGTTCTACAAGGGCCTGTCCCAGATGGGAGCCGGCTACGTGCACCTGCTGCGCGGCAACCCGCACGGCACGAAGACCCTGATGCGCCGCGCCGCGCGCCGCATCGGCGCCTACCCCGATCCCCATCTCGGGATCGCCACCGCGTCCCTCGCCGAGCGTCTCGAGGCCGAGGCCGTGCGCGTCGAGACCGGCGAGCTCGTCCCGGGGGAGCGGGCGACGTTCGAACCCCCCGACGTGTAGCCTTGCACCGCAGAGGGCTCCGAGCCCACCCAAGGAAGACACGATGAGCGACGTGGCGGAGATCCAGTGGAAGGGCCGGGGCGGCCCGTTCGCGCTCGGCCTCGGCCCCGGCGTCTTCAGTCCCACGTCGACGAGCCGGACCCTCGCCGACGCGATCGAGATCACGCCCGACGACGTCGTGATCGACGTCGGCTGCGGCAGCGGGGTCCTCGCGTTCGTGGCCGCGAAGCTCGGCGCGAAGAAGGTGTTCGGTTGTGACCTGTCCAAGCCCGCGGTCGAGATGGCTCGGCGCAACGCCGTGAACCTCGGGCTCGACGGGGTCTGCGAGTTCCGCCACGGCGACCTGTTGGAGCCCGTCCGCGACGTGCGGGCCTCGGTCCTGATCGGCGACGTCTCGGGCATCCCCGACGAGATCGCCGCCGTGTCGGGCTGGTTCGACCGGGTGCCCTCGGGTGGCCCGACCGGAGCGGAGCTCCCCATGAAGCTCCTGCGATCGATCGGCGGCACGCTCGCCTCCGGCGGACGGCTCTACCTCCCCACCGGCACGATCCAGGACGAGCGCGCGATCATCGCCGCCGCTCGCGAGATCTTCGGCGACAACATGGAGCCGGTGCTCGAGCGCGAGTTCCCGTTGCCCGAGCTCGTCGCGAAGGCCGGGGTCGTCGCCCGCATGATGAAGGACGGCATCCTCAACCTGCGTCAGCGGGGGAGTCGCCTGCTCTGGAGCCTCCGCATCTGGCGCTGCATCGCGCCGTAGCGCTCAGTCCTGGCTCTCGCGCATGAAGCCGAGCACCGACCAGGCGAGCAGCCCCAGGCCGACCGGCAGCAGGATCAGCCCGTACACGATCGAGGCGCCGAGCGCGACGGCCGCGAGCACGAGGAACAGCGGCCAGGCCGACGCGGCCGGGAACGTCCCGAGCTCCTCGTCGGCGAAGGCGGATGGATCGGCCTCGGGGTCGTCCTCGGGCCGCCGCGCCCGGAACATCCCCCGACGCGCCGACCACACGAGGACGATCGCCGGCATCAGCCCCATCGTCCAGAGAAGGATCGAGCCGATCCACTCCTCGGTGAGCAGGTAGTAGACGGTGCCGAGCACCACGCCGAACACGGCGTAGGCCACGAGGTATCGGGCGCCGGGGTTCACCGAACGAGCTCCGGATGTCGTTCGTCGAACGCCGGCCGCGTCGAACGGATGCGCGGGAGGCGCTCGAAGTTGTGCTCGGGCGGCGGCGACGACGTCGTCCATTCGAGGGAGTCGCCGCCCCACGGGTCGTCCCCCGACGAGGTGCCGCGCCGGAGCGAGCGCCGCCAGTCCCACACGAACAGCAGCACGCCGACGCTCATCACGGCGACCCCGAGCGACGAGACGAGGTTCGGCCCGTCGAAGCCGATGCCCTCGGGGTAGTCGGGCACCCGCCGGGGCATCCCACGGAGCCCGACGATGAACTGCGGCCAGAACGTCAGGTTGAACCCCGCGAACAACGTCGCGAACACCCAGCGTCCGACGCGCTCCGTGAGCAACCGCCCGGTCATCTTCGGGAACCAGAAGTAGATCGCCGCGAAGATCCCGAACACGGCGCCGCCCACCATCGTGTAGTGGAAGTGCGACACGAGGAAGTACGAGTCGGCGACGTGGAAGTCGATCGGCGCCGACGCGAGCATCACCCCCGTCACCCCGCCGATCAGGAAGTTCAGCATGAAGCCGATCGCGAACAACATCGCCGTCGCGCTCAGGCGGATCCGTCCTCCCCACATCGTGCCGATCCAGTTGAAGAACTTGACGCCGGTGGGCACCGCGATCGCGAACGTCATCGCGCTGAAGAAGGGGTTCTCGACGGCGCCGGTCGTGAACATGTGGTGGGCCCACACCCCGGTCGAGAGCGCCCCGATCGCGAGGGTGGCGAGCACGAAGCCGGTGTAGCCGAACAGCGGTTTGCGCGAGAACACCGGGATGATCTCGGTGATCACCCCGAAGAACGGCAGGATCAAGATGTAGACCTCGGGGTGCCCGAGGAACCAGAACAGGTGCTGGTAGACGATCGGATCGCCGCCGCCCGACGGATCGTAGGCGAGCCCCCCGAGCTGGCGGTCGATCAGCAGCAGCGAGAACGCCGCGAGCGCCGGCGGGAACCCGACGAGTCCGAGGAGCGCCGTCACGGTCGCGTTCCAGGTGAACACCGGCATCCGCCACATCGTCATCCCCGGCGCTCGCATCAGGAACACCGTGGTGATCACGTTCACGCCGCCGAGCAGCGACGAGATCGCGACGAGCCCGATCCCGAGGATCCACAGGTCGACCCCCACGCCCGGAGACATCCGCGGACCCGAAAGCGGCGGGTAGGCGTACCAGCCCATGGCGGCTCCGCCGCCGGCCGAGGCGAACCCCGACACGAGCACGAGCAGGCCGCCCGCCGCGTAGAACCAGTACGACGTCGCGTTGAGGCGGGGGAACGCCATGTCGGGAGCCCCGATCTGCAGCGGCACGAGGTAGTTCATGAGCCCCGCCCCGAACGGGGCCACGAACAGGAAGATCATGATCGTGCCGTGGATCGTGAACAGCCCGTTGTAGGCCTGGCTCGACACGATCTGACCGGGCTGCGCCAGCTCCGCGCGGATCACGCCGGCGAGCGCGCCACCGATCAGGAAGAACGCGAAGGCCGTGACGCAGTAGAAGATCCCGATCTTCTTGTGGTCCGTCGTGGTGAGCCACGTGACCACGCCCGGGTGCTCGCTCACGCCCCGGCCTCCTCCTCGTCGGCCGCCGACGCGACCCAGGCGTCGAACTCGCCGGGGTCGACGACACGTACCGAGAACGTCATGAACGCGTGGTTCAGTCCGCAGAACTCCGAGCACACCCCGCGGAACGTTCCCGTCTCGAGCGGGGTGAGGTCGAAGGCGGTCGTGCGGCCGGGGATGGCATCACGCTTGAAGTTGAAGTCGGGCACCCAGAACGCGTGGACGACGTCGTTCGCGCGCAGCACGATCCGCGTCGTCGCGCCGACCGGCAGGACGATCTCGGGACCGGGCTCGGTGGGCGAGGACGGCGGGCTCACGATCGTGACGTCCTCGTCCGGATATTCGAAACGCCAGCCCCACGCGAACGCGGTCGCCTCGATCGTCGTCGCCGGATCGTCCGCCAGATCCGTGACGCGCTGTTCCGCCCGGAACGACATCGCGAACAGCACGACGACGATCGCCACCGGGATCGCCGTGTAGACGACCTCGATCGGCACGTTCGCATGGATCTGCCGGCCGAGGGCGTCGGGGTCGTCGTCGGCGCGACGCCGGTACCGGACGAGCGACCACGCGATCAGCCCGTACACGAGCCCCGCGACGGCGATCGCGGCCACCACGAACACGATCCAGAGGTCGCGGATGTCCCGCCCCTGCTCGGTCGCGCCGTCGGGGAACCCGAAGGACGACGAGCATGCCGTGGTGCACACGACGAGCACCAGCGCCGTGGCGATACGTCTCATGACGGCGGACCTCGCCGCGCCGGGTCCTCGCCGGGTGGGGCGCCGGGCAGCGCCTCATCCGCGACCTCATGCCCGGCGTCGTAGCCGCCGCCGGGATTCCGAACGATGCGCGAGCGTTGCGGGCGCGCGATCGGATGTGGATCGCGCATCTGCAGGTCCCGGCAGATCCGCAGCGTCCCCCAACCGACGACGGCAGGCACGACGAAGACGGCGACCCGCAAGATCGAGTTCAGCGCGTCCACCTCGACGTCGAGGAAGGTCGCGAGCACGTCGTTCGAGCCGGCGAACAGCAGCACCGCGAAGAAGCCGACGCCGGCCGCACCGATCGCGCTCCGCACCGGCGCTTCACGCGGGCGCTGGGCGAAGTGGTGCCAGTCGTGATCGCCGCTGACCCGCTCCTCGAGGAACGGCCACAGCAGCAGCACGGTCGTGATCACGCCCGGCAGAACGACCGCGGGTACGAAGAGCTCGCCGATCGTGTGCCCGAAGAGCACGGGCTCCCAGTTCGGCCACAGGCGCAGGAGCCCCTCCAGCCATCCGGCGTAGAAGTCGGGCTGGGCCGGCGACGTCGCGCTGTACGGCACGAACGGCCCGTACAGCCAGACCGGATTGATCTGCGCGAGCCCGCCGAGGCCGGCCGCGACCGCCCACGTCACGAGCATCAGTCCGATCGACTTGACGGCGAACCTCGGCCACACCGGCGTACCGGTGACGGTCTCCTCGGTCCGACCGGGCGCTCGGAACTGCGTGTGCGTCTGGTGCCAGACGAGGGCGAGGTGGCCGCCGAGCAACCCGAAGATGCCGAGCGGGATCAACAACACGTGCAGGATGAACAGCCGCGACAGCAGCTCGTGCGCGGGGAACTCCCCGCCGAAGAACAGGAACGCGGCCCACGACCCGACGAACGGGATCGACAGCACCGCCGAATAGATGATGCGCAGCCCCGTTCCCGACAGCAGATCATCGGGAAGCGAGTAGCCGGTGAACCCGGCGCCGATCCCGGTGAACAGCAGCAGTACCCCGAGCATCCACGAGAGCTCGCGCGGCTTGCGGAACGCCCCCGTGAAGAAGACCCGGAGCAGGTGCGCGACCACCGACGCCATGAACAGCAACGCCGACCAGTGGTGGATCTGGCGCATCACGAGGCCGGCGCGCACCTCGAACGACAGCCGCAGCACCGAGTCGTACGCCGTCGAGATCGTCTGCCCGCGCAGCGGTTCGTACGGGCCGTCGTACACGACCGGTTCGGGCGACGCGACGTAGAAGAAGGTCAGGAAGATGCCCGTGAGCACGAGCAGCACGAAGCTGTACAGCGCGACCTCACCCAACATGAACGACCAGTGGTCGGGGAACACCTTCCGGAGGTTCCGGTTGATGAACGAGGTGGCGTCGAGGCGCTCGTCGGCGCCGCGGAACAGCCTCTCGACGATCATCGGGGCCCGATCATCGAGGCCGCCATCATCGAGGCCATCTTCGAGGCCATCATCGGGGAAGGTCCCACCAGCTCGGGCCGACCGGGTCGGTGAAGTCGCCGGTCGCGCGCAACACTCCGTCCTCGCCGATCTCGATCGGGAGCTGCGGCAGCGGTCTCGGAGCCGGTCCGTAGACGGGCCTCGCGCCGTCGAGGACGTCGAACGTTGACTGGTGGCAGGGGCAGCGGAGCTCCTGGGTCGCGGCCAGGTACAGGCCGAGGGGGCAGCCGGCGTGCGTGCAGAGCTTCGAATACGCGACGAAGCCCGCAGGAGCGCCGGCCAGGCGCTCCGGGGACAGCCGGAGCGTCTCCGGCGCGACGCGGATCAACACCGCCTGCGCGTCGGCGGATCCGACGTCGCCCTCCGGGAAGACCGTGGTGAACGAATCCTCCTCGAGCGAGTCGACGGTCACCTGCAGCCCGTCGATCGTCGTGAGCCGCGCGCCCGCTCGCCACGAGGTGCGCTCGAGCTGCGAGCCCGGCGCTTGCCCGAGCGAACGGATCGGGAACAGGGCTGCGAGCCCGAGCGCCCCGGCGGCGGCGAGCAGGAGCCGCGACAGGAACCGCCGCCGCCTGATCTCCTCGACGCCCGCGTCGAGGGTCTCGGTCGCGCCGGCGAGCGCCTCCTCACGGCGACGCTCGGCCTCGCCGGGATCGACGGCGGCCGTATCCGTTCGCGACCCATGCCGAGGTTGCGTCTCGTCCCGGATCCCCGCCATCAAGCCCTTGGCCCAGAGCATCAGCGCGATGCCGAGCCCGCCGAGCGCGAGGAACAGCAACGCACCCTCCGCCTGCGGCTGGCCACCGGTCGCGTAGACGATCGTGAGGCCGAGCGCCCCGGTGGTCGACACGAGGAGCGCCGCAGCAACCGGGCGCTCGGGCCGCCTCACGTCTTCGCTCCCGTGAGTCGGATCACGAGCACGATCAGCCCGAGGCCCACCACGACCGCGACGAGGCCTTCGGCCACGGCACCCACCCGTCCGAGCTGCAGCCCGCCCTCCGATCCGTGATCCCGGAGCCACACCAGGTAGGTGGCGATCGCATCGACGTCGTCCTCGGTGAGCGTCTGCTCCCCGAACGCGGGCATCACGCCCGGGCCCACGACGATCGCCTCGCCGATCTGCGTCGGGCTCGCCTCGTCGAGGCTCGGGGCGATCTGGCCGCCTCCGACCGATGCGCCGCTCGCGCCGGCACCGTGGCAGGCGGCGCAGTTGTCGAGGAACAGCTGCGAGCCCCTGCTGAGGTCACCGCCCTCGGCGTCGACGGTCGGGATCTCGGGTCCGCCGGGGGCGATCGCTCGCAGGTACGCGACGATCGCCGAGATCTCCTCCGGCGAGAACGCCGGCGTCAGGCGCTCGGGCTGGTCGGCGGGGTTGCCGAGCGGCATCCGCCCGCTCGAGAGCTGGAAGTCCACCGACGCCGGCCCCACGCGCTGCAGGCTCGGCCCGTTCGCCGTGCCGGCCGCGTCGATCCCATGACACGTCGTGCAGTTGCCCTCGAAGAGCGAGCGACCGAGGTTCTCCTCGTCGGTGAGGGCGAGGCTCGGGCCCGGTCGGAACGACCACGCGAGCTGACCGAGGATCGCGACGAGCAGACCGATCCGAACCACCCGGGCGAGCAGGCGAGCCTCGCGTCGCGCGCCGCTCACCGGACCCGTCCTGTCGCCGCCATCGGAGCCACATCCCTCATCGGAGCACGTACAACGTCGTGTACAGCGCGATCCAGACCGCGTCGACGAAGTGCCAGTACAAGCCGATCGCGTGTGGGCCGTCGACGCGGCCCTCGCGGTACGCGCCCTGAGCAGCGCGCCCCAAGAGCACGAGCATGAGGACGAGTCCCGCCGCCACGTGGAGGCCGTGGGCACCCGTCATCGCGTAGAACAGCGTGCCGTAGGCGTGGCTCGACACCTCGAAGCCGAGGTGGGCGTAGTCCCAGAGCTGGACCCCCAGGAACGTCGATCCGAGCGCGAGGGTGACCACCGTCCACGCGCGGAGCCCTCGGAGACGACCACGCGCGGCGGCCGCGACCCCGGCTCGGAGCGTGAAGGACGAGGTGATGAGGAGCGCGGTCGCGATCGTGGGGAAGAGGAGCTCGAGCTCGACGCCCGGCGGCGGCCAGGGCGAGGTCTGCGATCGGAGCGAGAAGTAGGCCGCGAACAGCCCGCCGAAGAACAGCATCTCCGACGCGAGGAACAGGACGGTCCCGAACAGGAGCGGTGGAACCCGCCGTTCGAACGTCTCCGCCGACGCCGGAGCCTGGGCCACCCCACCGTTGTACCCGCGCGCGGGAACCCGGGTCAACGCCGCTGGGCGGAACCGGCACCGAGGGATGCGACGTTCCGGCACATGGGACCATGTCCGCGATGCTGGTCGCGGCGACCGTTCCGCCGGAGGGGCCGTGGTGGCTCGCGTGGCCGGTCGAGCCACTCACGCTCGGGTCCCTGCTCGCGGCGGCGTCCATCTATGCCGCCGGGCTCGTGCGCGTCCGGCGCCACGGCGCCGCGGTGCGGTTCCCCTCGATCGTCGCGTGGTACGCCGGGCTCGCGGTGCTCGCGATCGCGCTTGCCTCGCCGATCGACGCCTACGCCGACGTCTCGTTCGCGGTGCACATGACGCAGCACCTCCTGCTCATGGTCGTCGCGCCGCCGCTCCTCGCGCTCGGCACACCGATCGGCGTGGCGCTCCGCGCGCTCCGGCCGACGGGTGCCCGGCGACTGTCGGCTGCGCTGCGGAGCCGACCGATCGTTGTCGCCACGGTCCCGGTCGTCGCGTGGACCCTCTTCGTCGTGACCCCGTGGGCGGTCCACCTCTCGCCGGTGTTCGATCTCGCCCTGCGATCGACCGCGTGGCACGGCGTGGAGCACTCGCTCTGGGTCGCGGCGGCGCTCGTCTTCTGGTGGCCCGTCGTCGGCGCGGATCCGACTCCTCACCCGTGGAGCTACCCCACCCGGATGCTTGCGCTGTTCCTCGCGATGCCGGCGGTGTCGTTCCTCGCGCTCGTGCTCTTCTCGGCCGAGGCGCCGCTCTATCCGGCGTACGCGGGCGCGCCGGATCCGTGGGGCCTCGAGGCGCTCGCGTCCCAACGCGACGCGGCCGTCCAGATGTGGCTCATCGGCAACCTCGTGACCGTCGCCGCGATGCTCCTCGTCGCGGCCGCATGGAAGCGGCACGACGACGAACGCCAGCGACGGCTCGAAGCCCGCATCGACGCGGCCTCGGTGGCCTGAGCACGGCCCGTCAGCCGGGTGGCCGGAGCACGGCGACGGCGCCGACGTCGTAGCCGGCCTCGCGGAGATGATCGGCGCCCCCACGGTCGATCGCGAGGACGATCCGAGCCACGTGGGCGCCGGCCTCGACCAGCAGCTCAGCCGCGCGTCGCACCTGCTGACCGGTCGAGCTCACGTCCTCGAGCAGGGTCACGACCGCGCCCGGCGGCACCTCGCCCTCGACCTGCGCCCGGGTCCCGTAGGCCTTCGGCTCCTTGCGGACCACGGCGACCGGAAGGCCGGTCTCGAGCGCGACCGCGGCGACGAGCAACATCGCCGCGCCCTCCGGTGCGCCGAGGAGGGTGGTTCCGGGCGCGAGCATCCCCGCGACCCGCACGGCAAGGTCGCGGAGCAGATCGGGTCGCGTGAGGAACCGGAACTTGTCGAAGTACACGGTCGAGCGCCTTCCCGACGACAGGACGAAGTCGCCGTGGAGCTCCGATGCCTCGACGAGGCGGCCAACGAGCTCGTCGTCGTCCATCGGCGGGGAGTGTCCCAGGTCGGCGCCGGCCCCGCTCCCGAGCCGTCTGGGATGATGGACGTCGATGGGCTGGTACGCGGCAGTGGGACGCCCGCTGTTCTTCGCGCTTCCGCCCGAGGCGGCTCACCGCGTCGCGCAGGCGCTCCTCGGGCTGCCGCTCCCGTGGCGCCGCATCGGTGGGGCGAGGGCCCTTCCGACGCTCGCGGTCGACCTCGCGGGGATCCCGATCCGAACCCCGATCGGCCTGGCGGCGGGGTTCGACAAGACGTGCGCCCATCTCGACGCGCTCGGGGCTCTTGGGTTCGGCTACGTGGTGGGCGGAACGATCACCCGGCACCCTCGGCGTGGGAATTCGAAACCCCGCATCGCCCGCGACCGGGCCGGGCGTTCGATGACGAACGCGATGGGGCTTCCGAATCCCGGCGCGGAGGCGGCCGCTCGGCACCTCGCGGCGGGTCGCCGAACGGTTCCGCGGGTCGTGAGCCTCGCCGACGAGGCGCTCGAGGATGCGCTCGCCGCGCTCGGCCTCGTCGAGCCCCACGCCGACGGGATCGAGTTGAACGCGAGCTGTCCGAACGTGTCGTGGGGTCGCGACCGGGACAACGAAGCGCATCTGCGTGAGCTGGTCGAGGGATTCCGGGCGCGGACATCGAAGCCCGTGTTCGTGAAGCTTCCGCCGTTCAACGGGAGTACCGAGCGCGAGGTCGTGCTTGCGCTCGCCGAGATCGCGGCGGAAGCCGGCGCCGAGGGGCTGGTCGTCGCGAACTCGCGGCCGGTCGAGGATCCTCGCCTGGCGACCGGGTCCGGCGGGCTGTCGGGCCGTGCGCTCTGGGATGCGACGGCCCCCGCCGTCGCCGAGGTGCGCAGCGCGACGGGGCTTCCGGTGGTGGCGTGCGGCGGTGTCGCCGGCGGCGACGACGTGCTCGTGTGCATGGAAGCCGGGGCGACCGCCGTCCAGGTCTACACCGCGTTCGTCTACGAGGGCCCCGGACTGCCGGTTGCGTTGGCCCGCGGCCTCGCCGCGCGGCTCCGCGAGCGCGACGTCGCCATATCCGACCTGATCGGCACGTCCCGTCCGGCGGCGTAGGGTCGTGGCGCGCGTTGCCCACCCGTCGCCGGGCGGGCAAGATATGCCGGGTCCGATCACCGGATGAGGGGGCAGGGTGGCCGACGCGGCCGCAGCGACCGACGACGACGAGCGCACGGCATCCGGCGGGGGCGGGATCGCCGTCCGGTTCGAGGGAGTCACGAAACGCTTCGGCGACGTCCTCGCCGTCGACGGCGTCGACCTCGAGGTCAACGAGGGGAGTTCTTCTCGATGCTCGGCCCGTCGGGTTCGGGCAAGACTACCTGCCTCCGGATGATCGCCGGGCTTCGAGGAACCGACGGCCGGGCGGATCCTGCTCGCCGGTCGACGATGTCGCGGGCAGCCCGCCGTACGAACGCGAGGTCAACACCGTCTTCCAGGACTACGCCCTGTTCCCGCACATGACGGTCGCGGGCAACGTCGGCTACGGCTTGAAGGTGCGCAAGGTCGCCCGCGGCCGACCGCCGAGCGCGGATCGACGAGGCGCTCGAGATGGTGCAGCTCGGCGGCTACGGCGATCGACGGCCGGCGCAGCTCTCGGGCGGTCAACGGCAGCGGGTGGCGCTCGCCCGCGCGCTCGTGCTCCGGCCGAAGGTGCTGTTGCTGGACGAGCCGCTCGGCGCGCTCGACCTCAAGCTCCGCCAGGCGATGCAGGTCGAGCTGAAAGAGATCCAGCAGCAGGTCGGCCTCACGTTCATCTACGTCACCCACGACCAGGAGGAGGCGCTCACGATGAGCGACCGCCTCGCGGTCTTCAACGCAGGGAGGGTCGAACAGGTCGGCTCGCCGGCCGAGGTCTACGAGCGTCCCGCGAGCGGGTTCGTCGCCGGCTTCGTGGGGGTGTCGAACGTGCTCTCGGCCACGACCGCTGCCAGCGATCACCGGCTCGCCCGCGCGCCGTCACGATCCGGCCCGAGAAGATCCATCTCGAGCTCGATCCCGACGCCGAGGCCGAGGGCGATGAACACACGGCAACCGGGACCGTCACGAAGGTCGTATACCTGGGTGCCGTGACGCGGTACACCGTGACGCTCGATCCCGGTGGCGAGCTCGTGGTGATGCAGCAGAACCTGCGGTCGTCCTCGATGGAGGCCCTGCAGGTGCAAGGCCGTCGGGTCCGTCTGCGCTGGGATCGTCAGCACAGCCGGCCGGTCGAGCCGGCGGCGCCGGTGACGGGTCCGCCGCAGGGGCAGGAGCCGTCGGAAGGGCGGAGCGAGGGGGTCGAAGGATCCCGGAGAGAGGGGGACGCATGACGAAGTGGGTGCGCCTGTGGGCGCTGGTCGGCGATCCTCGCGCTCGTCGCGGCCGCGTGCAGCGATGACGGCGGCGACGGCGAGGGCGGCACCGGGGAGAGCGGAACGGTGCCGCGGTCGTCCGATCCCGACGATCCGCCGATGACCTCGGTCGGCGAGGGCGAGGGAGAGGTGAACATCATCGCGTGGGCCGGCTACATCGAGGACGGCTCGACCGATGAGGCCTACGACTGGGTGTCGACCTACGAAGAGGAGACCGGCTGCGAGGTCAACGTCAAGGTCGCCGGCACCTCCGACGAGATGGTCGCGCTCATGCAGGAAGGTGGCGGGCAGTTCGACCTGGTGACGGCCTCCGGTGACGCGAGCCTCGACTGATCCAGGGCGGCACCGTGCAGCCGCTGAACCTCGACCTGCTCGAGAGCTATCCGAACGTCGACGAGCGGCTCCAGGACGCCCCGTGGCACACCGTGGACACCGACGGTGACGGCACGATGGAGCATTACGGCGCGCCGTTCGAATGGGGCTCGAACGTGCTGATGTACAGCGAAGAGGTCTTCGGCAACAAGGCGCCGACCAGCTGGGACGTCGTGTTCGAGGAGCAGACGCTGCCCGACGGCGAACCAACGCCGGGCGGGTCCAGGCCTACGACGGCGCGATCTACATCGCCGACGCGGCGTCTGTACCTCATGGCCCACAACCCCGAGCTCGGCATCGAGGACCCGTACGCGCTCGACCGCGAGCAGTTCGAGGCGGCGCTCGAGCTGCTCCGCCAGCAGCGCGAGCTCGTCGGCCGATACTGGCACGACGCCTATCATCCAGATCGAGGACTTCACGAACGGTGAGGCCGTCGCGAGCTCGTCGTGGCCGTTCCAGGTGAACATCCTGGGCGAGGGCTACGCGAGCGTCGTGCCCGAAGAGGGCGCGACCGGTTGGGCCGACACGACGATGCTGCACACCGACGCGCCCAACCCGAACTGCGCCTACCTCTGGCTCGAGCACTCGCTCGACCCGAAGGTCCAGGGGGACCTCGCGGCGTGGTTCGGATCGGTGCCGTCGGTGCCGGCCGCATGCGAGGACAACGAGCTGCTCGGGCCGACGGGTGCACGACCAACGGCATCGACAACTTCGACGACATCTCGTTCTGGAAGACGCCGCAGGCGGACTGCTTCCGGGGCGACGGATCGGCCGATTGCGTGCCGTACCTCGAGTGGGTGACGAACTACGTCGCGGTGATCGGCGGGCGTTGATCCGCTGCCCCGCGGCGCGTACCACGCGGTGGGGCCCCGGCGCGGGGCCCCACCCCGGCGTGATCGGCATGGAGCCGCCGGCGTGGCGGTGACCGAGATCGCCGCCGCCGCGGCGCGGCGTGCTGCGGCCGTCTCGTCGTTCTTCTACCGGCATCCGTGGGCCGAAGCTGGTGCTGCTGCTCCTGCCGGCGCTCGTCTGGCTGGGCGTCCTCTACCTCGGCTCGCTCGGGGTGCTGCTGACGTACAGCTTCTTCAGGCTCGAGGAGTTCACCGGCCTGCTGGTGCGGGAGTTCGGCTCCACGACGTACGAACAGCTGTGGCAGCCGGCGAACCGCGAGATCGTCTTCCGAACGGTCGCGATGGCCGCCGCCGTGACGGTCGGCGTGCGCCGTTGCTCGCCTTCCCGGTCGCCTACTACATGGCGCGCTACGCCTCGCCGCGGATGCGCTGTCCTGCTCTACCTGGCCGTGATCATGCCCTTGTGGTCGAGCTACCTCGTGCGGGGGCGGTCGCGTGGCGAGCGATCCTCGCCGGCGAGGGAGTGCTGCCCTGGGTGCTCGGCAAGCTCCAGCTCGACGGCGTGCTCCGGTTCTCGCTCGAGGCGCCGGCCGATCGGCGGGCCGTCGCTCGTGCAGTCCAAGCTGAGCCTGTTCATCGTGTTCACGTACCTGTGGCTGCCGTTCATGATCCTGCCGTTGCACGCCTCGCTCGAGCGCGTGCCGGGCAAGCCTGCTCGAGGCGTCGAGCGACCTGGGCGCGCGGCCGCGGATGACGTTCCGCCGGATCGATCGTGCCGCTCGCGAAGCCGGGCCTCGTCGCCGGCTCGATCTTCACGTTCTCGCTCACGCTCGGGGACTTCATCCTGCCGCAGATCTTCGGGACCTCGGAGTTCTTCCTGGGTCAGATGGTCTTCACGCAGATCGGCGTCGCCGGGAACCTTCCGCTCGCAGCCGCGTTCACGTTCGTCGCGATGGCGATCATGCTTCTGTACCTCGGCGCGGCGAAGCGAGCCGGAGCGTTCGAGGCCCTATGAATCGTGAGGCATGAGGACGTCGTCGAGCTCGCGCGCGGGCCTCGGGCTCCGCATCTCGACCGTGTTCGTCGATCGGGTTCCTCTACGTGCCGCTCGCGGTGACGGCGCTGTACGCGTTCACGACGCAGACCTCGGCGTTCACGTTCCCGCCGCCCGGGCCTCACGACCCGGTGGTGGGGGAGCGCGTTGGGACAGCTCGAGATGTGGGCGGCGCTCCGGCTCTCGGTGACGGTCGCGGCCGTGGCGACGCTCGTGGCGATCGTGATCGGCGGTCTGCTCGCCGCCGCCGTCTACCGCGCCCGCTTCTTCGGTCGGAACGCGCTCGCGTTCGTCGTCGTGCTGCCGATCGCGTTGCCCGGCATCGTGACCGGGATCGCGCTCCGCTCGACGTTCGCGCAGTTCGACGTCTCGTTCGGCACCTGGACGATCATGATCGGTCACGCCACGTTCTGCATCGTGATCGTCTACAACAACGTCGTGGCGCGGCTGCGCCGGATGTCGCCGAACCTCATCGAGGCCTCGAGCGACCTCGGCGCGAGCGGATGGCAGACGTTCCGCTACATCGTGATGCCGAACCTCGCACGGCGCTCCTCGCCGGGGGCATCCTGGCGTTCGCGCTGTCGTTCGACGAGATCATCGTCACGACGTTCGTGGCGGGGCAGGACCCGACCCTGCCGATCTACATCTTCTCGGTGCTGTTCCGGCCGAGGTCGAAGCCGGTCGTGAACGTGGTCGCCCTGATCGCCATCGCGATGACGTTCCTGCCCGTCCTCGTCGCGCAGCTCCTCACGCGGGAGGAGAGCGGCCGCGTCCGATGAAGCGGGGGCGAGTCGCTACAGGTACTGGCCGCCGCGAGGAGCCAGCTGTTGATCGCTCGCCGGACTGCGGGTTCTGGGCCATCAGGCCCCGGCGGCGGAGCTCCTCGAACTGGGCGCGTGCGGCCGCCTGCTGGGCGAACATCGCCGCCTGGATGCCGTGGAAGAGGCCCTCGAGCCAGCCGACGAGCTGCGCCTGCGCGATCCGGAGCTCCGATTCCGACGGGACCCCCTCCATCGGAGGCGCGAGCTGATGCAGCTCTTCTCGAGGTCGTCGCTGATCGCGTCGCCGAGCTCGCCGATCGCGCGATCGTAGATGCCGGCGAGGCGTTTGCGGCCGGCCTCGTCCATCGACGCCTGCCGCGTCTCGTCGAGGAGCTCACGAACCATCGTCGCGATCCGCAGCAGCTTCGCCGGCTCGGCGATCGTCTCGTGGGGCGGCTTCTCGGGTCCCCCTTCGCCCTCGGCGTCGACGGGGACGGCCGGCACCACCGGGACGTCGGGCACATCGAGGGACGGGGCGGGCTGCTCGGGGTCGCTCATCGACCCAACCTAACAGTCGCTCAGGTTCGGCCGATCCGGCCGCTCAGGGTTGGCCCATCCGGGCCAGGAACAGCGCCTCGGCCAAGGCCATCCTTCGGAGGTCCGCGAGGTCCACGCTCTCGTCGATCGAGTGGTAGTTGGAGCGTTCGTCGCCGGCCCCCACGATCAACACCTGGATGCCGGGGAACGTCTCGGCGAGCATCGGGATCAACGGGATCGAGCCGCCGCTGCCCATCTCCACCACGTCGGCTCCGTCGAACGCCTCGGCGAGCGCGTCCTTCGCGGCGAGGTACGCCGGGGTCGTGGTGTCGACGAGGTAGCCGCTGCCCGCCTCGGCGGCATCGATCGTCACCCGCACGCCCCAGGGGGCCGCCGCCCTGAGGTGCTCGATCAAGAGATCCCTCGCCGCCTCCGGGTCCTGCCCGGGCGCCAGGCGGAGGCTCACGCGCGCGCGCGCGGTGGGCACGATCTGGTTCGACGATCCCGCGACCGGGGGCGCATCGAGCCCGAGCACGGCGACGGCCGGCTTCGAGAGCAGCCGGTCGGTCAGGGCACCCGTGCCCATCATGCGGACCTCGGGGAACACCCGGGATTCGTCGCGGAGCTCGTCCTCGGGGATCTCGGTGCCTTCCCACGGGAACGCGAGGAGCCCGTCGATCGCGACGTCTCCCTCGTCGGTGTGCAGGGACGCGAGCATCCTCGCGAGCGCGGTGATCGCGTCCGGGATCGGGCCGCCGAACGAGCCGCTGTGCTGCGCGATCGGTAGCACGTCGACACGGACCGTGCAATCGGTGACGCCGCGGACGCTCGTGCCGATCGTCGGGACGCCGGTCCGGTAGTTGCCGCCGTCGGCGACGAGCGCGACGTCGGCTTTCAGCAGATCACCGGTGCCTCGGACGAGCTCGGGAAGATGCTCGGTGGAGCATTCCTCCTCACCCTCGACCACGACCTTGACGGTGCAGCCGAGCTTGCCGCCGAGCGCACGGAGGGCCGCCGCGTGCATCGCGATGCCGGACTTGTCATCGGCCGCGCCACGTCCGTAGAGACGGCCGTCGCGCACCTCGGGCTCGAACGGCGGGGTGGACCATTCGGCCGGGTCCCCCTCGGGCTGCACGTCGTGGTGGGCATACAGGAGCACGGTGGGGGAGCCGGCCGGCCCCGGCAGCTCGCCGAACACGGCCGGGTGGCCGCCGTCGAGCTCGAGCAGCCTGACGTCCCCGAACCCTGCGCCGGCGAGGATGTCCTTCGTCGCCTCGGCGCTCGCCCGCACGTTCGCGGGGTCGTAGCCCGGGTAGCCGATCGATGGGATCCGCACGAGCCGCTCGAGCTCGGCCGTCGTGCGGGGCATGTCGTCGCGGATGCGCGATGCGATCTCGGAGGCGTCCATGACGCGGCAGGGTACCCGTCCGTACGCGCTCGCGCCGGGCGCTAGGGAGAAAGCCGGTCGATCAGCCACCCGTCGCCGTCGCGGGTGTAGCGGAACCGATCGTGCAGTCGATGCTCATGCCCCTGCCAGAACTCGATCTCCCGCGGCTCGACCCGGTAGCCGCCCCAATACGGCGGGCGCGCGATCTCGCCCTCGCCGAACCGAGCGTCGGCCTCGGCCACCCGCCGCTCGAGATCGACGCGGTCGGCGAGCACGCTGCTCTGGTTCGACCCCCACGCGCCCAGCTGGGCTTCACGCGGGCGACCCGCGAAGTAGGCGTCGGATTCCGCATCGCTCGTCGGCGCGACGTCGCCGGCGACGCACACCTGACGGTCGAGCTGTTTCCACAGGAACACGAGGGCCGCGTGGGGGTTGACCGCGAGCTCTCGGCCCTTCCGGCTGTCGCGGTTCGTGAAGAACGCGAAGCCTCGCTCGTCGATCCCGCGCAGCAAGACGTGACGCACCGACGGCCGCCCCTCGGCGTCGGCCGTGGCCACCGCCATCGCGTTGGGGAGTGGGACCCCGGCAGCGACCGCGTCGTCGAACCACCGACCGAACTGCGCGAACGGATCGTCGAGGAGGTCGGCACGGTCGAGCGGGCCGACGGCGGCGTGGAACCCCGTTGGCGCGTGCAGCTCTCGTGGGTCGGCCATCGGTTGCATCGTACGGCCGAGGGCAGCGGCCGGGCGCTGTCGCACTGGTAGCGTCGCCTCGATGGCTGCGATCGGACTCCTCGGGGTGCCGACGAACTCGGCGGGGACGATGGATGGCGTCGCTCGCGCGCCGAGGGCTCTCCGCGAGGCCGGACTCGTCGACGCGCTCGGACGGAGCGGCGACGTCCACGACTACGGGGACGTGCGCGTTCCGGATCCTTCGTCGGAGCGCGACGCCGTGACACGCTTGATCGGGCCTCGTGGCTTGGTGACCATGGTGACCGGCGTGCAGCACGAGGTCGCTTCGATCCTCGACGACGGTCGCTTCCCGCTCGTCATCGGGGGCGACTGCCCCCTCCTGCTGGGATGTCTCGCCGCCGCCGGGAGCGGCGGCTCGGCCGGGCTCCTGTTCGTGGATGGGCACGAAGACGCCTACCTCCCCGAGCAGTCGTCGACGGGCGAGGCGGCGGACATGGAGCTCGCGTTCGCGCTCGGGATGGTCGATGCCTCCTGGTCGCCGGAACTCGACGCGATGCTTCCGCTCGTCGCGCCGGCCGACGTCCGCGTCCTCGGAGCGCGCGATGCCGGGCTCCTCGATGCCGAGGGCGTGCCGTCGCTCGCCGATCGCCTGCCCGTGCTGGACGGCACGCGTCTGGCGGCCGATCCCGCTCGAGAGACCGAGGCGGCATGTGCCTCGCTCGCCGATCCTTGGTGGTTCCACCTCGACCTCGACGTCCTGTCGACGGCGGCGCTCCCGGCGGTCGACTACCCACAGGACGGCGGCCTCGGATGGGAGGAGCTCGATGCCGTCGCCGCGACCGCGGTCGATGCCGGCCCGGTCGGGTGGGACGTCACGATCTACAACCCCGACATGGATCCCCGGCGAACCTTCGCCGAACGGATCGTTCGGTTCATCGCATCGGCGATCCGACCGATCCAAGGGCGGTGGCCTGGGTGATCAGGGGTCGGCGAACTCGGCGCGGACGCCGAGCAGGCGGACCGGCCGGGTCATCTCGAACCGACCGAGAACCTCGAGCGCTGCGTTCACGATCCGGTCGGGGTCCCTGGTCCGCTCGACGAGCTTCATCGCGTGGGTGGACGTGAAGAACGGGGCGAACCGCACCTTCACGACCACCCTGATGACCGTTCGATCGTCGGGGACGTCATCGACCAGCTCGCGCGCGATGCGCTCCGTCTCTCGGCGTATCTCGCCTGGGTCCGTCAGGTCCTGCTGGAACGTGCGCTCGTGGCTGCGGCCGCGGGGTAGGTACGGCTCGGCCGTCACCTCGCCGTCGTCTTCGCCGGTGCCGAGGCTGCGGATCCACGGCCCCGTGTTCGGCCCGAAGCGAGCGGCGAGCACGTCGTCGTCGGTGTTCGAGAGCTCCTCGACCGAGTGGATGCCGAGCTCGCCCAGCTTGGCGGCGGTCTTCTTGCCGACGCCCCACAGCGCGTCGACCGGCCGCGGACCCATGAGCGCGGGCCACTCCTCCCGCGTGAGCCGGAACACGCCCCGCGGCTTCGCGAACGCGCTCGCGAGCTTGGCACGGTGCTTCGAGTCACCGACGCCAATCGAGCACCATAGATCGGTGCGCTCGAGCATCGCGCGCTGCACGTCGCGCGCGAGCGCCTCCGGCGCGTCGGTGTCGACCGCCATGAATGCCTCGTCCCACCCGAGCGTCTGCACGATCGCGGGGAAGGCGCGCAGCGTCTCCATCACCCGGTGGCTCGCCTCGAGGTAGTGGTCCGCGTCGACGCCCAGGAACACGCCCTCGGGACATCGTTTCAAGGCGGTGCGCAGCGGCATGCCCGACCGCACGCCGAACTCGCGCGCCTCGTAGGACGCGGTCGAGACGACCCCGCGCTTCGTCGGGTCACCGTCCCCGCCGACGATCACGGGCGAGCCTCGCAGGTCGGGATGCCGCAGCACCTCGACCGCCGCGATGAACTCGTCCATGTCGACGTGGAAGATCCAGCGTGTCATGACCCCAGCATGGCGAACGAGCCGCCGCGACGCGCACGCCGCGGCGGCTCGCTCTGCTCGCTCACTCTCGCTCGACCACGCGGAACCGGTTCCCGTCGGGGTCGCGGAACGTGAACATCGGCGGTATGCCCTCGCCCATGCGGATCAAGGCCGCGTCGGCCTCGACCCGCTTCGCCGTCATCGTGGCGTGATCCGACCCGGCGTCCTCGGTCGCGAAGCTCACCTCGATGCCGGCGACCGATCCACGCGGCACCAGCGCGATCGTCGTCGCGGCCCCCGGCGGCGCCACCTCGATCCACGGCTGGCCGTCGCCGAACGAACCGTCGAGGCGTGTCTCGAATCCGAGCACGTCCACGTAGAACGCGAGTGCTCGGTCCTGGTCGCCGACGGGAATGATCACGGTTCCCACGCGGGTGATGCGTGTCGTGTGCTCCGTCTCGCTCATCGCTCCAACTCCTGCTTCAGGGTCGTGATCCTGTCTCGCCAGAAGGCCTTCATGCGTTCGGCCTCGTGCGCATCGGCGAGGCGTTGGTGCGACACCGTCGCCGTGCTCTTGTCCGGGCCTTTCGGGGTGAAGATGACGTGGACCCTGGTGCTGCCGTCGCCCCAGTCGAACCGAGCCGACCTGGGCTTCGTCGCGGTGCGCTCGTGGAGCTCGCCGCCGACCAGCCAGCGCTTGCGCTTCGTGGTGTCGACGAACGCGGCGTACAGCCGCTCCACGGGCACCGCCACGGTTTTCGTGGCGCTGACGCGGAAGCCGTCGGCGTGTTCGCCCGCGGCGCGCAGGCCGCGGGCGCGCTCGTAGCTGCCGGCCACCGCCTGGGCGTTCCAGGCCAACGGGACGATCCCTTGTCGCTCGGCGATCCAGACCGCGATCTCGCGGTGCGACCGCTCGGCCGCGCCCCACTCGTCGAGAAGATCGAACCATTCCTCCCAGCCATGCCCGGTTCGCTGTCGGATCGACTCGTCCGACGTCGCGAGGACGCGCTTGCCGGCCGGCTTCGGCTCCTGCGGGCTCTGCGAGAGCAGCGCGTTTCGCGCGGCCGCGTAGCGCTCGCCCGTCTTCTCCATGCGCGCGCGGACGAGGCGCTTGAACGATCTCTGCCTGGTCATCGATGCTCCCCTCGTGGCGGCGGCCTCGCGACTCACGCGCACGACGCCCCGCCGAACAGGGCAAGCAGACGACCGGCGTCCCGACGGCTCGAGGCCCCCTTTGCCCCCGCTTCGGCCGGCGGCGTGAGCGCCGGAACCGGGGGTTCGGCGCAGGACGGCGCCGACCACCAACGCTACCGCCGACCGTGGCCATGGGCAACCCATCGCCACCGAGCGGGGGGCTCCACCGGCGTTTGCGTTTCCATCGGCGCGGGTGGACGATGGCGCTTCGCTGATGCCCGCGGGATGGGGGATGCCATGGCTCGGTACCTGATCGAAGCCTCCTACACGCGCGAAGGTCTGCAAGGCGTGCTGAAGGAGGGTGGGAGTGGACGGCGAGACGCGATCGGCAAGCTCCTGGCCGATCTCGGGGGTTCCCTCGAGTCGTTCCATTTCGCGTTCGGGGAGACGGACGCCTACGTGATCGTCGAGGTCCCCGACAACCTGACGGCGGCGGCGGTCGGCATGACGGTCGGAGCGAGCGGCGCCGTGTCCACGAAGACCGTCGTGCTCCTCACACCGGAGGAGATCGACGAGGCGACGAAGAAGTCGATCGCATACCGTCCGCCGGGCAAGTAGCCGTCGGTGCTGCGCAACGTGAGGGCGGGGGTGCATCCCCGCCCTCAGCGCTTCTCACACGCGAGGGTGCCCCCGGCAGGATTCGAACCTGCGCCACCGGCTCCGGAGGCCGGTGCTCTATCCCCTGAGCTACGGGGGCCGTAGCTCCGGACAGCGTAGCAACGGGGCGCGGCGCGCCGGCGCGTAAGGGGCGCCGGAGGGGCCGTGGGTATGCTCGGGGCGTGGCTCCACACGTGCTCCTCGTCGACGACGACCCGGTGATCGTGCGCCTGCTGGAGGTGAACTTCCGGCTGGACGGGTTCGAGGTCAGCACGGCCTCACACGGGAAGAAGCGCTCACGCGGGCGCGCGAGGGCAGCCCGACGCGATGGTGCTCGACGTGATGATGCCGGGTCTCGACGGGTACGAGGTGGCGAAGCGCGATCCGCGCCGACGCCGGGCTCGCCGGCGATCGGCTCGTCTTCCTGACGGCGCCGACGGGCGACGACGATCGGCGCCTGCCGACTACGACCTCGGTGACGTCCAGCGGGTGACGAAGCCGTTCGATCCGATCGCCCTCGTGCAGCTCGTCCGGAGCCAGGTGCGCGGCCGAGCCGCCGACGAAGGCGGGGCCGCCGGGGGCGGCGAGGCGCCGACGTGATCGAGGACGATCTCCGCGACCTGTCGCGGCCGGCGATCGAGGCGGTCGCAAGCGACCTCGGTCTCGACGGCGAGCTCCCGGAACCCGAGCTGCTGGCGCCGCGGCAGAAGGAACACGGCGACTTCGCGACGAACGTGGCCCTCGCGCTCGCCGGCAGCGTCGGCACGGCCGCCCCGCGAGGTCGCCCAGGCGATCGTGCGACGCATGCCGCGCGCGCCGTTCGTCGAGAAGATCGAGGTCGGCGGGGCCGGGCTTCATCAACGTGTTCGTGACCGACGACTGGCTCCACGACGTGCTCCGGCGGATCGCGGCGGAGGGGACGGCGTACGGGCGGCGCCCCCTCGCGGCGAGCGCGTCCAGGTGGAGTTCGTGAGCGCGAACCCGACGGGGCCGCTCACGATCGGGCACGCGCGGAACGCCGCGATCGGCGACGCGCGTCGCGCGGTCGCTCGAAGTCTTCGCCGGGTGGGAGGTCGAGCGCGAGTACTACTTCAACGACGCGGGCGGGCAGATGGACCGCTTCGGCGCCTCGGTGGAGGCGCGGTACCTCCAGTTGCGTCGGGCGCGAGGCGGAGGTGCCCGAGGACGGCTACCACGGCGACTACGTCGCCGACTCGCCGACGACCATCCTGGCGAGCGAAGGGGCCGGGCCTCGCCGACCTGCCCCGGAGGATCGCTTCGTGCGGCTGCGCGCGGAAGGCGGCGCGCCGCGCCATGGACATCGATCCAGGCGACGCTCGCGCGGTTCGGCGTCGCTTCGACACGTATCCTGTCGGAGGCAACGCTCGCGGAGCAAGGGCGAGATCGACGAGGCGATCGAGCGGCTGCGCGAGGCCGGGTACGCCTACGAGGCCGAGGGCGCGGTGTGGTTCCGTTCCACGGCCTTCGGCGACGACAAGGATCGGGTCCTCGTGCGCTCGAACGGGCAGCACACGTACTTCGCCGCCGACTGCGCCTACCTGGTCGACAAGTTCGCCCGCGGGCTTCGATCACCTGATCTACGTCTGGGGGGCCGATCACCACGGCGACGTCGTGCGCGTGACGGGCGCCGCGCAGGCGCTCGGGCTTCGACCCGAGCGCGTCGAGCTGCTGATCTACCAGTTCGTCTCGTTCCTGCGGCGTGGCGAGCCCGTGAAGATGAGCAAGCGCGCCGGCACGTTCGTCACCCTCGACGAGCTGATCGACGAGGTGGGGACCGACGCCGCGCGGTTCCACCTGCTGATGTTCAGCCCCGACGCGACGATCAACTTCGACATCGAGGCGGTCGCAGCGCCAGTCGATGGAGAACCCCGTCTACTACGTCCAGTACGGCCACGCGCGGATCGCGTCGATCCTGCGCAAGGCGTCCGAGGCGAGCGGCATCGAGCCTCGACCGATCGACGACGTCGATCTCGCGCTGCTCGCGCGACGAGCCGAGACCGACCTGCTCCGGGCGCTCGCCGAGGTGCCGAGCGTGATCGCGACGCCGCGGCCGATCTCCGCGCGCCGCACCGGCTCGCCCACGCGCCGCAGGACCTCGCCGCGCGGTTCCACCGCTTCTACACCGACTGCCGCGTGGTCTCCGACGACGAGGCGCTGACGCAGGCGCGGCTGTGGCTCTGCCGCGCGACGAGGCAGGTCCTCGCGAACCTGCTGGCGCTGCTCGGCGTGTCGGCGCCGGAGCGCATGGACCGCGTCGATGGCTGAACCCGCGCCCGGGTCGGCGTCGACGACGACGCTCGCGGGACGAGCGCCGGCCTGCCGCAACGGCTCGCTGGACCGCGGCGGCACGTTCACGGACGGGGCTGGCGATCGACGGCATCCCCGCCGGCGAGCTGGCCGACCGGCTTCGGCACGCCGCTCTCGTCGTCGACGCCGACGACCTCGCCGAACGCATGCGGGCCGTCCGCGGGGCGTTACCCGCGTGCGGCCTACGCGGTCAAGGCGTTCACGTCGCACGCGGTGATCCGCCTCGCGCTCGACGAGGGGCTCGACCTGCTCTGCGCGAGCGGCGGGCGAGGTCGAGGCGTGCCTGCGGGCCGGCGCCCCCGCGCGATCGCGCATCTCCTGCACGGCAACGCGAAGACCGACGCGGAGCTCGAGCTCGCCGTCGACGCAGGCGTCGGACTCGTGATCGCCGACGGGTCGACGAGCTCCGCAGGCTCGACGCGATCGCGCGCGGCTCCGCGGCACGGTCCAGCCGCTTCCTCCTGCGGGTGATCCCCGAGGTCGTCGTCGAGACCCACGAAGCGATCGCGACCGGCCACGAGCTGTCGAAGTTCGGCACGCCCCGGCGCGACCGTCGGCCGCGGTCCTCCGTGAGGCGACGACGCTGCCGAACGTGCGTCTACGAGGGGTTGCACGCGCACGCGGGGTCCCAGGTGCTCGATCCCGGCGCCGTACCTGTGCGGTGCTGGCGTCGCTCGTGGCGCTGGCGGCGGCGGTGCGCGATGAGACCGGCGTCGACGCACGCTTCACGTCGACGTCGGCGGCGGGTTCGGCGTGACGTACGTCGACGAGCCCGCGATCGGTCCGGCGTCGCTCGCCCAGACGCTGCGGACGCGGCTCGACGAGCTCGCGCGCGATGCGCGGATCCCGCTGCCCCACCCTGGTCGTCGAGCCGGGGCGCGCCGTCGTCGCGAACGCCGCCGTCACGCTCTACCGCGTCGTCGCGCGCAAGCGGTCGGTCGACGCGACGGAAGCTCGTCGCCGTCGACGGCGGGATGTCGGACAACCTGCGCCCGATGCTCTACGACGCCGCGTACGCGGTCGCGCCGGTCCGGCCCGGGCGAGGGTCGCGGGCGCCGATCGGTCGACGTCACGATCGTCGGTCGCCATTGCGAGTCCGGCGACGTGCTCGCCGAGCGGCGTCGAGATCCCGGCGGAGCTCGGGCCGGGAGACCTCCTCGCGTTCGCGGCGACGGGCGCATACGGCTATTCGCTCGCATCGGCTACAACCGGGTCGGCCGGCCGGCCGTCGTCGCCGTCCGCGACGGCGCCGTGGAGCGGTGGCTCCGGCGCGAAGACGCCGCGGACCTCGACCGGCTCGAGGTCTCCTCGGCGCGGGCGCCGACGAGGCGGCCGCGCCGCCCGAGGGCGTCGCCGTCCGCCGCGCGACCCCGCGCGACGCCCCGTCCTGCGCTCGAGCTCTGGCGCGCCGTGGTCGCCGAGGGCCGGTGGGTCCGCAGCGACGACGCCGGGCAACCCGTCCGCGCGTGGCGCCGACGGTTCCACGGTGCGCGTGGCGGCGACGACGGCCTGCGAGCTCGTCGCCGACGCCGACGGTCGCGGGTGATCGGCCACTCGGCCTCACCGCGCGAGCGGCATCCGGCCACCGGCACGTCGCGACGCTCGCGCTGGCCGATCGCGGAGGGCCGTCGCGGCGCAAGGCGTCGGATCGCGCTGCTCGCAGACGCGGTCCGCTGGGCGCGCGGGGTCGGCGTCGAGAAGCTCGTGCTCTCGGTCTACCCTCGAACCGGCCGCGATCGCGCTGTACCGGAAGTTCGGCTTCGTCGAGGAAGGCCGGCTGTCGCGTCAGTCCCGGAAGCCCTACGGTTACGAAGACGAGATCCTGATGGCGCGCTGGGTGGGGGACCGGCGATGAGCGACACGCGGGTCGATGATCGGGTCGGGCTGCTCGGCTGCCGGGAACGTCGGCGCGGCCGCTGATCCGGCTCCTCCACGACCGCGGCGACGACATCGCGCTCGCGTCCGGCGTCCGCCTCGAGGTCATGAGGGTCGCGGTCCGCGATCGGTCGAAGACACGCGATGTTCCGCTCGCCGCCGACACGTTCGTCGACGACCGCTGGCTCGTCGTCGACGACCCGGGGACCGACATCGTCGTCGAGGTGATCGGCGGGATCGAGCCCGCGAGCAGCTCGTCCTGCAGGCGCTCGCCAACGGCAAGCCCGTGGTCACCGCGAACAAGGAGCTCCTCGCGAACGCACGGCGACGAGCTGTTCGACGCGGCCGACGCCGCGGGCCTCGACCTCGCCTTCGAGGCGGCCGTCGCCGGCGGGATCCCGTTGATCCGACCGCTGAAGGAGTCGCTCGCGGGCGAGCGCGTCGACTCGCGTGCTCGGCATCGTGAACGGCACGACGAACTACATCCTCACGCAGATGTCCGAGCACGGGTGGTCCTTCGACGACGCGCTCGCGGAGGCGCAGCGGCTCGGCTACGCCGAGGCCGATCCCACCGCCGACGTCGAGGGGTTCGACGCCGCCGCGAAGTGCGCGATCCTCGCCTCGATCGCGTTCAACACCGACGTGTCGTGTCGGCGACGTCTACCGCGAGGGCATCACCCGCGTGACGGCCCAGGACATCGCCGACGCCGAGCGCCTCGGCTACGTCGTGAAGCTCCTCGCGATCGCCGAGCTCGACGACGACGCCGATCTCGGTCCGCGTGCATCCCGCGATGGTGCCGACCGACGCATCCGCTCGCGTCGGTGCGCGACGCCTTCAACGCGGTCTTCGTCGAGGGCCGCGGAGTCGGCCAGCTGATGTTCTACGGACGCGGCGCCGGCGGGGACCCGACGGCGACGGCGGTCGTCGGCGACGTCATCGCGGTCGCGCGCCACCTGGTCTTCGGCGGGCGCTCGATCGGCGGTGCCGACGTGCGCCGACCGGCGGATCCGCCCGATGGGCGACACGCGCGGCCAGTACTACCTCAACCTCCACGTCGAGGACCGCCCCGGCGTGCTCGCCGAGATCGCGGAGCGCTTCGGACACAACGGCGTGTCGATCGAGCGCGTGTGGCAGGAGGGCGCCGGCGAGGAGGCGACGCTCGTCTTCATCACGCACCGGGCGCAGGAGGGAGCGTTCCAGAAGACGATCGAGGAGCTGCGCGAGCTCGAAGCGGTGCGCGACGGTCGCGAGCCTGCTGCGCGTCGAGGGCGAGGAAGGGTGAGCGCGGAACCGCCGATGCCGCCGGCGCCAAGGGGGGCCCCGCAGTGGCGAGGGGTGATCGAGGAGTACCGCGAGCGGCTGCCGGTCAGCGACGCGACGCCGGTCGTCACCCTCCGCGAGGGCGGGACCCCGCTCGTCCGCAGCGAGCCGCTGTCCGCCGAGACCGGATGCGAGGTCTGGCTGAAGTACGACGGCGCGAACCCGACCGGCTCCTTCAAGGACCGCGGGATGACCCTCGCGATCTCGAAGGCGGTCGAGGAAGGCGCGAAGGCGGTGGTCTGTGCATCGACCGGGAACACGAGCGCGGCCGCGGCGGCGTACGCGGCCAAGGCCGGGCTCACCTGCGCGGTGCTCGTTCCGAAGGGCAAGGTCGCGCTCGGCAAGATGGCGCAGACCCTCGTGCACGGCGCCCGCGTGCTCGAGGTCGACGGCAACTTCGACGCGTCGTTCGACCTGGCGCGCGAACTCTCGCGGACGCTACCCGGTGACGCTCGTCAACAGCGTGAACCCGTTCCGGCTCCAGGGCCAGAAGACGTGCGCCTTCGAGATCGTCGACGCGCTCGGCCGCGCGCCCGACGTCCACTGCGTGCCGGTCGGCAACGCCGGGAACATCTCGAGCCACTGGCTCGGCTACTCCGAGTACCTCGCCGACGGCATGATCCACGAGCCGCCGCGGCTCTTCGGCTTCCAGGCCGCCGGCGCGGCGCCGCTCGTGGCGGGAGCCGGTCGCGGACCCGCAGACGATCGCCACCGCGATCCGGATCGGGAACCCCGCGTCATGGGACAAGGCCATCGCCGCGGCAAGCGAGTCCGAGGGCGCGATCGCGGCGGTGACCGACCGCGAGATCCTCGCCGCGTACCGGCGGCTCGCGCGCGAGGGGCTGTTCGCCGAGCCCGCGAGCGCGGCGAGCGTCGCGGGGCTCCTGCACCTGCACGCCGAGGGATCGCTGCCGGCGCGGGGCGACCGTCGTCTGCATCCTCACCGGCCACGGGCTCAAGGATCCGGAATGGGCGATCGCGGGCGCCGCCCAACCGGCGGCCGTGCCGCCCGACGCCGTCGGTCGTCGCGGCCGAGCTCGGTCTGTAGCTCGATGCGCTTCACGGTCTCGCGTTCCGGCCAGCTCCGCGAACCTCGGTCCGGGTTTCGACTGCCTTCGGCCTCGCGCTCGACCTGTGCAACGAGGTCACCGTCGACGCCGGCGCGGCGCGCGGGCGTGGCATGGGAGGGGGAGGGCGGCGGACGAGCTGCCGACCGACGGCTCCGATCTGGTGAGCCGGACGATCGCGGCGGTCGCCGAGCCGGATGCAGGTCGCGGTGCCGCCGATCGCGCTCCACGGCCGGAACCGCATCCCGCTCGAGCGCGGGCTCGGGTCGTCGTCCGCGGCGCCGCCGTCGCCGGGATCGCCTCGCGGGTCCTGGACCTCGGTGCTCGTCGGTGCCGGCCACGATCCGTCCTCCGTCTTCGTCGCTCGCCGCCGAGATCGAGGGCCATCCCGGACAACGCGCGCCGGCCAGTCTACGGCGGCTTCACGATCGCGCTGCCCGGGCGGTCTCGTCCGGCGGGTCGACCCGCACCCGGCGCTCCGCCCGGTGGCGCTCGTGCCGCCGATCGCGCTTGCGACGGACGAGGCTCGCGCCGCGCTCGACGCGACGGTTCGCGCGGAGCGACGCCGTGTTCAACGCCGCGCACGCCGCCCTCGCCCCGAAGCCATCACCCGCGATCCGTCGCTGCTCGCGCGTCGCGCTCGCGGATCGGCTGCACGAGGGGGCGCGGCTCGCGTTGGTGCCGCAGGCGGCCGACGTCGTCGAGCACCTCCAGCGCCTGCACGTCCCGGTCTGCGTCTCCGGCGCCGGGCCGACGCTTGCTCGCGTTCGAGCTGGACGGCGGCCAGGCCCTCACGCCCGAGGTCCTGGCGTCGCCGGGGATGGACGATCCTGCGCGCCGGGGTTCGGGCCCGCGGGTTCGAGGTCGTGGACCGCTGAGACGCGCCTCCGTTCAGGGCGAGCAGCTGCCGACCCCGGTCGGCGCGGTCAGGCGCAGGCGCGGCGTCGAGGACGGGTCGGACCTGCGACGCCGCGATCGCGTAGCCGACGTCGGTCGTCGAGGACCGAGTTCGCGAACACGACGCCCGCGACGCGTCCGTCGCGCAGCACGAAAGGCCCGCCGCTGTTGCCGCCCCGGACCCGAGCGTCCAGCTCGTAGAGCCGGCGCCGGACCTCGCCGCGGCCGTAGATGTCGCGGCCGACGGGCTCGAACAGCCGGCGGACGGCCGCCGGGCTCGACCGTGACCGGCCGGCGGCCGGATAGCCGAGGACGGCGCCGCCCGTGCCGCGCTCGAGGTCTTCGGTCGCGAGCGGGAGCGCCGGCGCCGTGAGCTCCGCGACGCGCAGGACGGCGAGGTCGAGGTCCGGCTCGAACGTGACGACGGTGCCGTCGAGGTCGGCGCCGTCGTTCGTGCGCACCCGGCGTCGGTCGTCCCGGCGACACGTGCGCGTTCGTCACCACGAGCCCGGGGCGGCGACGAACCCGAGCCCTCGTTGAGGATAGCCCGCGGCGCAGCCCTGGCCCGAAGATCTGGCACGGTGCTCGCCGAGGCGGCGGCCGCCGCGGCGCGCACCGCCGCGCCGGACGGCGGGTCGGCCGGCTCGCCGGCGGACGGGAGGCCGATGAACACGTCGGGGAACCCGAGCACGTCGGCGAACCGCTCGAGCTGGGGGACCAGCGGGTGGCGGCGGCGGGAGCGCAGCCGCCATCGCCGCCAGGAGCCGCGGAGTCGCGGATGCCGCGCGCGACGTCGGGAACGGGCCGTTCGCGAGGTTCAGCGCGAGGAACCACGTCGCGAGGAGCATCGCGATGACCGAGACGCCGGCGCCGGCCACCGCGTCGCCTCCTGGCGACCACGCGGACTGCGGGGAACTCCGGGGCGGTGGGGCGGTGGACCCGCCGGCGAACCCGGACGGCCACGAGGTAGCCGAGCAGGTTGCCGGAGAAGGCGCCGATCACGACGACACCGAGGACGATCGCGACCCGAGTCAGCGGCTCGTCGCCGCGGCACCCGCTTCAGGGGCGACCGCCACCCCGAGCGCCACGCCGATCGCGACGCCGAGCAGCCCGAAGACCTGCTGGAGCGCCCCGCGCCGATAGCCGCCGATGGCGGTCAGACGATGAGCAGGACGAGGAAGACGTCGAGGAACGACACGCCAGGGTATCGTCCCACGGTCGCGGGGAAGCGCCGCGTAGGGAGGACAGGGTGGGAGCGCTCGAGGGAACGATCGACCATGGGCTCGACGGCAGGCCGCTTCACGGGAAGGCGGTGCTGATCACGGGGGGCACCTCTGGTCTCGGCTTGGAGATGGCTCGCCGCGCGCTCACCGACGGTGCCTCGGTCATCGTCACCGGACGCGACGAGGCGTTGGGGGCCGACGCCGAGCAGGAGCTCGGAACCCTCGGACCCGCGCGGTTCCTGCGGGCCGACGCGGCCGACGCCGACCGGATCGTGAGCAGCGTGACCGAAGCCGTCGCGTTCCTGGGTCGGCTCGACGTGCTCGTGAACAATGCGGGGGTCGGCGTCGTGGCCGGCGCGCTCGACACGCCCATCGAGGCCTACGACCTCGTGATGGACGTGAACGTCCGAGGTGCCTTCTGCTACGCGAGGGCCGCGTTCCCACATCTGGAGGCGACGGGCGGGTGCATGTTGCACGTCGCATCGGACGCCGGCGTCGCGGGCGAAGCCGAGATCGCGGTCTATTCGGTCTCGAAGGCCGCGTTGATCATGTTGTCGAACATGCTCGCGATCGAGGGAGGACGTCGAGGCGTGCGGTCGAACGCGATCTGTCCCGGCGACACAGCGCCCGGGATGCGGCACATGCTCGAACCGGGCGAGGCCGAACGCCCGGAGGTCGTCGATGACTGGCCCCTGCCGCCCCTCGGCCGCGTCGGGCAGGCGGCCGACGTCGCCGACGCCGCGGCGTTCCTCATGAGCGATGCGGGCGCGGTTCGTGAACGGGGTCGCGCTCCTCGTCGACGGCGGCATGCGCGCCGGCATGCGGACCGCGACGGAGTCCGGCCACTAGACTCGAGGCCGTGGTGACGATCGCCCACATCTCCGATCCCGCACGTCGGGTCGCCGTACTTCGTCCCGAACCTGATGAACCGCGTCATCATGGAGCTGAACGAGCTTCGTCCCGACGCCGTCGTGTGTCGGGCGATCTCACGGCCGAGGGGTTCCGGCAGGAGTACAAGAACTGGCTCGCCTACGTCGAGCGGATCGAAGCGCCCATCCACACCGTGCCGGGCAACCACGACTCCCGCAACGTCGGCTACCTGCACTTCGAGGACCTGATCGGGCCGCGTGCAGTGGTCGGTCGAGGTCGGCGACGTCCGGATGGTGGGCGTCGACTCGAGCGAGCCGGACCTGAACGAGGGGCAGGTCGGCCGCGGCGAACTACGACTGGATCCGAGAGCAGTTCGCGCCGCCCGGCCGCCCTCAAGGTGTTCGTCCTGCACCATCACCTGATCCCCATCCCGGGGACCGGGCGGGAGCGCAGCACCGTCATGGACGCGGGCGACCTGCTCGAGGTGCTCATCCACGCGGGCGTCCACGTCGTGCTGTCGGGCCACAAGCACGTCCCGTACGTGTGGCGGCTCGAGGACATGTTCATCGCGAACGCCGGGACCGTGTCCTCGCTGCGCGCTCCGCGGCTACACGAAGCCGTGCTACAACGTCTGGAGTTCGACGGCGAAGGTGTCGAGATCTGTCGGAAGTTCCCCTTCGGGGAGGGCAGCTGATGGCGCACTTCTCGCTGTTCGAGACGCGCTCAGCGTCACCGCGAGCCGCCCGTGCAGGAGCCCGGCGCCGTCCTCGGGGACCGTGAACCACGCCGCTCGACGAGCGCTGACGGAGGACGTCGACGCCGATGCGGACCGTCGGTGTCTGGTCGACGGTGAGCACTACCCGCCGGTGACCTGGTGGGCGATCGATGGCCGCGCGCGAGCGGGGCCACGATGTGGTGCGCGCGCTGCTCGTCGGCGGGACCGAGAAGGTGCGGCCCGGCGCGCCGCTCGACCTCGGCGTGCCGCTCCGCGACGCCGGGTCCGACGACGGCGGCGCGCTGGCGACGGCGCTCGACGAGTGTGCGCCCGGAGGTGGTGCTCGACCTGTCCGACGAGCCGGTGCTCGGCTACCGCGAGCGGATGGAGCTCGCCTCTGTGGCGCTCGCGCGCGGCGTCCCGTACCTCGGTGCGGACTTCCGGCTGGACCCGCCGGTCGCGGACGCTCCCCCGCCGGGGTCCCCACGATGGCGGTGATCGGGACGGGCAAGCGGACGGGCAAGACGGCGATCGCGGGGGCGGTCGCACGCATGGCCGACCGGCCGCGGGCCTCGATCCGGTCGTGGTCGCGATGGGCAGGGGCGGGCCGTCGGAGCCGCAGGTCGTCGAGGCGGGCACCGTGTCGCTCGAGCACCTGCTGGATCTGGTGCGCGACCGGGCCATCACGCCGCGTCCGACTACCTCGAGGACGCCCTGATGACGGGCGTGACGACGGTCGGCGCACGTCGGGCGGGCGGCGGCCTCGCGGGCGCGCCGTACGTCACGAACGTGCCCGAGGCCGTCGCGCTCGCCGCCGCGCGGCGTCCGGGCGCTCGTCGTCCTCGAAGGGAGCGGCGCGGCGGTGCCCCCGGTCGCCTGGGACGCGGGGGTCCTCGTGGTCCCCGCGACGTGCCCCTGGAATACCTGCGGGGCTATCTCGGTCCCGTTCCGGCTCTTGTTGTCGGACCTGGTGGTTGTTACTATGGCAACCGGCCCGCTTACCGGGTCCGGGACGACCTCTCCGAACTCAGCTCCCACGTCCTGCGTTTCCTGGACGATACCGGATGCTCGTCACCGACTTCCTTCCGGAACCACTCGCGAGACGTGCGGGGCGAGCGAGGTGTTCTTCGCCACGACGGCCCCGCGAGTCGGCGGCCGCGACAGGTCGAGCGTCTGGAGGCCGAGCACGGATGCCGGGTCGTGGGGTGGAGTGCGAGGCTCGCCGACCGGGCGGGCCTGGCGGAGGATCTCGACGCGGCCGACGGGTACGACGTCTTGCTGACGGAGCTGAAGGCGGCGGCTGTCGACGTGCGCGGCCGGGCGCGCCGTCCGCGGGGCGCGAGGTCGTGTTCGTGGACAACCGTGCCGTGGTCGTGGAGGGGTCCGGCGAGCTCGACACCGCGCTGGCCGAGACGATCGAGCTTGCCGAGGAGCGAGCGCAGCGCCGCTAGGCGCCACCGACCGCGGAGCGCACCGCCACGCACGAGGGCAACACGAAGCGATGACGCCGACGACGAGAGCGCAAGACCCCACAGATCCGGATCTCCGACCGTGAGCCCGGCCTGCCCTTCTCCAAGGGCTTGATGGCGTCGCAGGTGATGGTGACCGGCCTGTCCCCGTTCCGCGCCTACGAGATCGCCGAGGCGGTCGAGGACCGGCTCGTGGGACGCCGGCGGCTCGAGCGTGACGAGCGACGAGCTGCGGACCGAGGCCCACGAGATGATCGCGCGAGATCGTCGGGTACCGCTACGCGAAGAACTTCGAGCGGTGGCGCGAGGTGGAGCGGCTGGACGTTCCGCTGCTGATCTTGATCGGAGGGGCGACCGGTGTGGGCAAGTCCACCATCGCCACGCAGCTCGCCGCGCGACTGGGCATCATCCGGGTGGTCGCGACCGACGCCGTGCGCGAGGTGATGCGGGCGATGCTGTCGCAGGAGCTCGCGCCCACGCTGCACGTGTCGTCTTTCCAGGCGGACAGGCGCTCCGCGAGCCACCCACGCGGTCGGCCGACGCGCTGGTGCTCGGGTTCCGGGAGCAGACCGCAGCGGTTTCGGTGGGGGTCAACGCGCTGATCGAGCGCGCCGCCCTCGAGGGCACGAGCATCGTGATCGAGGGCGCCCACATCGTTCCCGGCTTCTTCGACGTCGAGACGCACGGAGGAGCGCCTGCTCGCGGTACCCTTCGTGGTAGGGGTCGACGACGAAGAGCGGCACCGTTCGCACTTCGCGGCCCGCGAGGACGCCGTCGAATCCCGCCCCGCCCAGCGGTACGAGGACGGGTTCGACAACATCCGCAAGCTGCAGCGCTGGGTGAAGACCAGGCGCTGTCCCACGGGGTGCCGGTGATCCCGAACTACAGCTTCGATCAGTCGATCGCCGCGGTGATCGATCTGGTCATGGAGCGGGCGACCACTCGGGCCGCCGAGCTTCGCGCGGGCGGAGTGCCAGGATCCGCCGGACGGTCCTTCGGGCCCGACCGACCAGAGAGCCAACGAGAGACGAGAAGGAAGGGATGATCGTATGAGGCTGTTCCTCGACACCGCGAGCATCGAGGAGATCCGCGAGATCAACCGTTGGGGGGTCCTCGGCGGTGTGACCACGAACCCCACGCTCGTCGGCAAGGAGGGCAGGACCCCGAGATGGTCTGGAAGGAGATCCTCGAGGAGGTCGACGGCGACGTATCCCTCGAGACCACCGAACTCGAGGCCGACGCGATGTACGAGCAGGGGCTCGGGCTCGCCCAGATGGGCCCGAACGCCATCGTGAAGGTGCCGATGACGCCGAACGGCCTCGCGGCCGGCAAACGCCTCATGGCCGACGGGACCAGGATCAACGTCACGCTCGTGTTCTCCCCCGCGCAGGCGATCCTCGCGGCCGAGATCGGCGCGTACATCGTTTCGCCGTTCCTCGGTCGGATCGACGATGCGGCTGCCGACGGCATGCATGCGCTGCGACAGATCACCGAGATCTACGCTGTCCAGGGCTACGAGACCAAGGTGCTCGCGGCGTCGCTTCGCCATCCGATGCACATCGTCGACGCCGCGCTCGCCGGTGCGGACATCGCGACGATGCCGTTCGACGTGTTCACGAAGCTCGTGAAGCACCCACTGACCGACCTCGGCCTGGAGCGATTCCTGGCCGACTGGAAAGACGCTCCAGGACGAGCTGACGAGAACGGCTGACGATGGCGACCTCAGGAGCCCAACGGCATGACCACGCAGGACGAACGCACAAGAAAGAGGCATAGCCCTCATGGGACATCACAACCGACCGAGCGCGCTCGGGGGGAAGCTGCTGCCCGAGCTGCAGCAGATCGCGCAGACCCTCGGCGTCGAGGGCGCGCAGAAGCTGCGCAAGGCCGGCTTGATCGACGCGATCGTCGAGAAGGGCGGCGACGACGGCAGCGTCCGGCAACGGCGCCGCCGACCGCGGCCCCGGCGGCTGCGACGGCGGCTCCGCGAGAGCGACGACCGATGGAGCGGCGTCGCGCACCGGCGCGAGGACGCACGCAGGCACCGGGACGGCCGTCGAGGAACGTCCGTCGCAGCCGCGCCGCTCCCAAGGCGGCGGCGAGGGTGGACGCTCGACCGCGGCGACCGGGCGACGCGACCGACGGTGGCGATCGGTGGCGGACACGACCGGGATCGGGGCCCGACGGCCGCGACCGCGGGGGCCGACGGCGGTGACGCGCAGCGGTCGGCGGCGTCGCCCCTCCCGCGAGGATCGTCGCCGGCAGCGCGAGGAGCGTCGGCATCCGCGAGGAGGCCGAGCGCGCCGAGGAGGTCGAGAACGCCCCGCCGCAGAGGGCATCCTCGACGTGCTGCCCGAGGGCTACGGGTTCCTCCGGACCTCGGGGCTACCTGCCGGGTCCCGACGACATCTACGTCTCACGTCGGCCAGGTCCGCAAGCACCCGCTCCGCAAGGGCGACGTCGTCAGCCGGCAAGGCCCGCCGCGCCCGCGACAACGAGAAGTACGCGGCGCTGCTCGCCGTCGACACGGTCAACGGCGTCGATCCCGAGCAGGCCGCGCAGCGAGCGCAGTTCGACAAGCTCACACCGCTGTTCCCCGACGAGCGGTTCCGGCTCGAGAACGCCCCGACGGCGGTGAGCGAGCGGATCATCGACATGGTCGCGCCGATCGGCAAGGGCCAGCGCGGCATGGTCGTGTCGCCGCCCAAGGCCGGCAAGACGACGATCCTCAAGCAGATCGCGAACGGCATCATCAATTCGCGCCCGGACACGCACGTGATGGTGCTGCTCGTGGACGAGCGTCCCGAAGAGGTCACCGACTGGCAGCGGACCGGTCAAGGCCGCCGAGGTCGTGTACTCGACCTTCGACAAGCCCACCGACCAGCACATCCAGGTGACCGAGCTCGTGCTCGAGCGAGCGAAGCGACTCGCCGAGCAGGGGCAGGACGTCGCGATCATCCTCGACTCGCTCACGCGGCTGGCGCGCGCGTACAACCTCGGCATGCCGGCCTCGGGCAAGATCCTCACCGGCGGCATCGACGCGTCGGCGCTGTATCCGCCTCGGCGGTTCTTCGGCGCCGCGCGCAACATCGAGGAGGGCGGCTCGGTCACGATCATCGCGAGCGCGCTGGTCGAGACGGGCTCCCGGATGGACGACGGGATCTTCGAGGAGTTCAAGGGCACGGGGAACATGGAGCTTCGGCTGGACCGGCAGCTCTCGGAGAAGCGCCTGTTCCCCGCGATCAACGTCGACGCCTCGGGAACCCGCAAGGAGGAGCTGCTCTTGCCGCCCGACGAGCTCGCCCTCGTGATCAAGCTGCGCCGGGTGCTGCACGCGCTCGAGCCCGGCGCGGCGCTCGAGCTGCTGATCGACAAGCTCCGGGCGACGAAGTCGAACGAGCAGTTCCTGAAGGAGATCGCGAAGGCGCCGGCGGGCGGCTAGGACCGCGGGCGCCGGGAATACCGGCGGCGTTGCCATGGAGTGAGCGGGTACCCTGTGACGGGCGCCCACCGAGGAGAGACGACGATGAAGCAAGGCATCCACCCCGACTACCAGATCGCGAACGTGCACTGTTCGTGCGGTAACACGTTCCAGACACGTTCGACGGTGAGCGAGATCCGCTCCGACATCTGCTCGAACTGCCACCCCTTCTACACGGGCAAGCAGAAGCTGGTCGACACCGGCGGCCGGGTCGAGCGGTTCCAACGCCGCTACGAGAAGTCGAAGCAGGCGCAGGCTGCGGCGAAGCAGCAGGGCTGATCGCTCGGTGGGCGAGGCCCCCACGCTCACCCACCTTTACGGCGGGCAAGCCGTCGTCGAAGGCGTGATGATGCGTGGGGCCGACCACTGGGCCGTTGCCGTCCGCAAGCCCGACGGCGACCTGCACGTCGAGTCCCACGAGATCCGTTCGATCACGCAGCGCCACCCCATCTGGAAGAAGCCCGGACTCCGAGGGATCATCGTGCTCGGTCAGTCGCTCGCGATCGGCGTGCGCGCCCTGATGATCGCCGCGAACCAGTCGCTCGACGATGAGGAGCAGCTCACCGATCGTCAGGTCGGGATCTCACTCGTCGTCGCGGCGGTGCTGTTTATCGGCATCTTCATCCTCGGTCCGACGACGCTGTTCACGTGGCTCGAAGGCCGGCTCGGAGGAGGGCCGGTGGTGAACGTGCTCGAGGGCGTGTTCCGCGTCGTGCTGTTCGTCGCGTACCTCTGGCTGATCGGGCGGACGAAGGACATCCATCGTGTGTTCGAGTACCACGGCGCCGAGCACAAGACGATCGCCGCCTACGAGCACGGCGAGGCCCTCGAGCCGGCGACCATCGACAAGTGGCCGAAGGAGCACGTCCGGTGCGGTACGAACTTCCTCATCATCGTCATGGTGATCACGATCTTCGTGTTCACGCTGTTCGGGACCCCGGGGCTGCTCTGGCGGCTCGCCTCGCGGATCGTCGCGATCCCGGTGATCGCCGCGATCGCCTACGAGGCCCTGCGACTCGGCGCTCGGTTCCCGGACTCCCTCGTCATGCGGGGCCTCATGGCCCCTGGGATCTGGCTCCAGAAGATCACGACCCAGCAGCCCGACGACGACCAGATCGAGGTGGCGGTCGCGTCGTTCCGCGAGGTGCTCAGACGCGAGTCCGAGGCGGCCGGGCCGGCCTGACGTCAGCCACCGGACCGGCCCAGCGTCCTACGGTCGATGAAGGGTCGTTGCAACGATCGCTTCGGATGCGGATGATAGGGGCGACCGTTGAAGCCGCCCCGGGAGGATTCCCCATGACCGATCTCGACCTTCCCCTGCTTCCGAGCGCGGAGCAGATCCGACGTCGCGAGTTCGCCACCGTCAGGCGGGGCTACGACCCGGATCAGGTCAGGGACTACCTGCACCAGGTCGCCACCCAGGTGGAAACGCTCGAGCAAGAGGCCCGTCGCCTGAAGCTCGGTGGTGCCGCGACCGCCGCGTCCGCGAACGAAGCGATCGGCGCGCACCGCGAGTCGGAGGCGCCGCCGGACGTCGATGCCTACGAGGTGCTCGGGAAACGCTTCTCCGGGCTGATCGAAGCGGCCGATCGCGAGGCCACGCGCACCATCGACGATGCTCGCGCCGAAGCTGCCCGCGCCCTCACCGAGGCGCGCATGGAGGCCGATCGGATCCGCGTCGACGCGCAAGCGAGAGCTGAGGAAGCCCGCCACCAGGGGAGCGATGCCCTCGTGCGGGCGCGTGAGGAGGCCGACCGTCTCCTGTCGAGCCTGTCCGAGCGCCGCGAATCCCTCGTCGAGCAGATGCACGAGATGCGCTCGAGGCTGCTGAACGTCGCCCACGAGCTCGCGACCGAGATGGACGAGGCCGACGAGGGGGCGCCCGATGCCGGGGACGCGACCGCGCGGACCGAACGGTCGGCCGAAAGATCGGCCGAAAAGTCGGCCGAAAAGTCGGGAGGCGCGATGACCCCCGCGACGCGGGGGAGCTCGATCCCGAGTTCGGCCTCGCTCGGCACCGCTCCGTCCCGCGGCGGAGACGACGATCCGGTCGATCCTCGGTACGAGGACCTCTGGAGCGACCCGGGCGCCAAGGGCGGCGACCCGACGGTCGATATTCCGGACCTCGCGGCCATCGACCTCGATCTCGACGACGACACGCGACGCGACTGAAACGAGCCGGCGCTCGGTCGCCGACTCCGCGTCGGCCGCGCATCGCTCGCCTGCGACAATCTGCGTATGGCGTCGGGTATGGACCGCAGGCTCGAGGAACTCGAGACCGCGCACGACGCGGTCGCGGCCGAGATGGGCACCCAGGAGGCCGCCGCCGACCCGGAACGGCTCCGCGATCTCGGCCGGCGCTTCGCCGAGCTCGACGACGTCGTGCGGCCGTTCCGCGCGTTCCGGGCGGCGCGGAGGCGGCCGAAGAGGCCGCGCAGCTCGCGACGACCGAGGCCGATCCCGAGATGGCGGCGTACTTCCGCGAGGAGGCCGAGCGCGCCGAGGAGCGCGCGGTGGCCCTGCGCGCCGACCTCGAAAAGGCGCTGGCGCCGAAGGACCCGAACGAGGGAAGCAACCTGATCCTCGAGATCCGCGCCGGGACGGGCGGTGAAGAGGCGGCGCTGTGGGCGGGCGACCTCTTCGAGATGTTCCGGCGTCTCGCCGAGCGACACCGGTGGAAGACCGAGGTCCTGGCCTCCTCGCCGTCGGAGCTCGGCGGGTTCAAGGAGGTGAGCCTCGAGGTCCGCGGCCGTGACGCGTACGGCCGCCTGAAGCACGAAGCGGGCGTGCACCGGGTCCAGCGGGTCCCGACGACCGAGTCCCAGGGCAGGATCCACACCTCCACGGCGACCGTGGCGGTCATGCCCGAGGCCGAGGAGCTCGAGGTCGATCTCCGTCCGGAGGACCTGCAGATCGACGTCTATCGCTCGAGCGGGCCGGGCGGGCAATCCGTGAACACCACCGACTCGGCCGTTCGCATCGTGCACAAGCCGACGGGGATCAAGGTCGAGATGCAGGAGGAGCGCTCGCAGCTCCAGAACCGCGAGAAGGCGATGCGCTACCTGCGCGCCAGGCTGTTCCAGCGGGCGCAGGACGAGGCCCAGGCGAAGGAGGCCGCCGAACGCCGCGCGCAGCTCGGCTCCGGTGAGCGCGCCGAGAAGATCAGGACGTACAACTTCGCCGAAGGCCGCGTCACCGACCATCGGATCAAGCACACGTCGCATCAGCTCGCCGACGTGCTTGCCGGGGGCGACGAGCTCGACGGGTTCATCGATCGGCTGCTCGCCGAGGAGCGGGCGATGCAGCTCCAGGGAGCGGACTGATGCGGCCGGCCGAGGTCGTGCGCCGGGGTGCCGACTACCTCGAGCGTCACGACGTCGAGGCGCCGCTGGCGACGGCGGAGCAGCTGATGATCGCGGCGCTCGGGATCGATCGAGCCGGGCTCTACGCCCGCCGGGAGGGACTTGGTGCCGCCGAGGCGAAGACGTACGGACGGATGCTCTGCCGCCGCTGCACGGGCGTGCCGACCCAGCACCTCACCGGGTCGGTGGGATTCCGTCGCTTGCGCCTCGCCGTCCGGCCGGGCGTGTTCATCCCTCGTCCCGAGACGGAGATCCTCGTCGGAATCGCGCTCGACCTGCTCTATGCCTCGCCGTCGCCGGTCGTCGTCGACGTCGGGACGGGGACGGGAGCCGTCGCGCTCGCGATCGCCGACGAGCGACCGGAGGCGCGGGTGCACGCCACGGACCGCTCGCCGGAGGCCGTCGCGCTCGCACGCGAGAACGCCGGCGCACTCGGACTCGAGGTCGACGTCGTCGAGGGCGACCTGCTCTCCCCGTTGCCCCCTTCCCTCCGCGGCGCGGTGGACCTCGTCGTGAGCAATCCCCCGTACGTCGATCCGGCCGAGGCCGACGCGCTCCCGATCGAGGTGCGCGCCGACCCGGCGCTCGCCCTGTTCGGTGACATCGGCGGCTACGAGCGGCTCCTGGGCGAGGCTCGCGCGTGGCTCCGCGCCGGCGGCGGCGTCGCCGTCGAGGTCGACCCCAGGATCGCCGCCGACGTGGCCGACGCCGCCGCCCGCGCCGGCTTCGTCCACGTCGAGATCGTGGCGGATCTGACCGGTCGGGACCGGGTGGTGGCCGCCCGCGCGCCCGGGCCGTCGCCGTGAGCACCGACGCGATCCGGGACGCGGCCGACGCGCTCCGGGGCGGTGCGCTCGTGGTCTTCCCGACCGACACGGTCTACGGGATCTCGGCACGGCCCGATCTTCCGGAGGCGACGCGGTTCCTGTTCGAGGCGAAGGCTCGACCGGCCGAGCTCACCTTGCCCGTGCTCGTCGCGACGGTCGCGGAGGCTCGAACGGTGGGGGTCCTCGACGACCGCGCGGATCGGCTCGCCGCGGCGCTCTGGCCGGGGCCGGTCACGCTGATCGTGCCGAGAGCCGCGGCCAGCCTGCCATGGGACCTGGGTGGCCAGGCCCAGACGGTCGGGCTGCGGATCCCGGCGCACCCGCTCGCGCTGGAGCTGCTCGCGCGCACCGGCCCGCTCGCCGTCACGAGCGCGAACCGGTCGGGCGAGAGCCCTGGGCGGACGTGTGACGAGCTCGTGGCCGCGTTCGGGGACGCCGTCGAGGTCTACCTCTGTCACGACGAGCCGTTCGACGGGACGCCGTCGACCGTGGTCGACCTCGCGAGCGGACCGCCGCGCGTCGCGCGAGAGGGTGCGGTGGCGTCCTCGGTCATCGCTCGACTGCTCGCCGATGCACGACCGGGTGAACGACCGACCGGTGATCGACCGACCGGTGGAGGGATAGCGGGACAAGGACCACTGCTAGACTCCCGCCCTCTCCCATGACCTCCATCCTCGTCGTGTGTACCGGCAACGTGTGCCGTTCGCCGATGGCCGAGGGCTTCCTGCGGGCTGCACTCGAACGTCGGCTCGGCGCCGACGCGCCGACCGTGTCGTCCTCGGGCACCGCAGGGTGGGAGGGCTCGGGAGCGATGCCCGAGTCGGTGCAGGCTGCCCGTGAGCGCGGCGTCGAGATCGGCGCCCACGTCGCGAGCCGGCTCGTGCCGGGCATGCCCGAGACCGCGGACCTACTCGTGTGCATGGCCGCCGAGCATCGGGAGCTGGTTGTGGCCATCGCGCCGGAGGTCACGGAGCGCACGTTCACGCTCAAGGAGCTCGTCCGGCTGCTCGAATCGCTGCCCACCGTCGACCGCGCCGCCGATCTCCGTGCCCGCGTCGAAGCGGCGGCCGAGGCCAGGAGGGCCGGCTTCCCGGGCAATCCGCTCGACGACGACGTCGTCGACCCGCTCGGCCTCCCGATCGACAGCTACCGCGCGATCGCATGGGAACTGGACGAATGGTCCGACCGTCTCGCCGAAGGGCTCGCCGGTCCCGTCCCCGTGCCGGTGCCCCGTGAGCGAGGGGCGTGAGCGTGCGCGTCGCGATCGGTGCCGATCACGCCGGCTTCCCGTTGAAGCAGGAGCTCCTCGCCTTCCTCGTCGACGAGGGGCACGAGGTGCTCGACGTCGGGACCGACTCGCAGGAGCCCGTCGACTATCCGGCCTTCTGCGCTGCCGCAGCCCGGGCGGTCATCGACGGCGAGGCCGATCGGGCGATCGTGCTGGGGGGATCGGGTCAAGGCGAGCAGATCGCCGCGAACAAGGTGGACGGGATCCGCGCGGCGCTGTGTCACGACCTGTACATGGCCCGGATGGCGCGACGCCATAACGACGCCAACGTGCTGAGCATGGGCGGCCGGATCGTGGCCGCCCCCTACGCCAAAGAGATCGTCCGCGAATGGATCGCGACGTCGTTCGACGGCGGGCGCCACGAGCGGCGGATCGAACAGATCGCCCGCATCGAACGAGGGGAGCAGCCATGAAGGAGTACGCCGCCGACTGGGACGCCCTGAAAGCCACCGACCCCGAGGTCGCGGGCGCGATCGCGAACGAGCTCGAGCGTGAACGCACGAACCTGCGCCTGATCGCGTCGGAGAACTACGCGAGCCCCGCCGTCCTCGCCGCGGTCGGCTCGACGATGAACAACAAGTACGCCGAGGGCTATCCGGGGCGCCGCTATTACGGCGGTTGCGAGTTCGTCGACGTGACGGAGAACCTCGCGATCGAACGGGCCAAGCAACTCTTCGGAGCCGAGCACGCCAACGTCCAGCCGCATGCCGGCGCGCAGGCCAACATGGCCGTGTTCGGCGCGTTCCTCGAACCCGGCAACCCGAACGACAAGGTGCTCGGCATGGTGCTCGCCCACGGTGGTCACCTCACGCACGGCTCGCCGGTGAACGTGTCGGGGATGTGGTTCAACTTCGTCGGCTACGAGGTCGACCGGGACACCGAGCAGATCGACATGGACCGCGTGCGCGATCTCGCGAAGCAAGAGCGCCCGAAGATCATCCTCGCCGGGTACACGGCCTATCCGCGCGAGATCGACTTCGCAGGGTTCCGCTCGATCGCCGACGATGTGGGGGCGCTGCTCTGGGTCGACGCCTCACACTTCATCGGGCTCGTCGCCGGGGGCGCGTACCCGAGCCCCGTGCCCTACGCCGACGTCGTCACCTTCACGACCCACAAGGCGCTCCGTGGGCCGCGCGGGGCGATGATCGTGTGCAAGGCCGAGCACGCGAAGGCGATCGACAAGGCGGTCTTCCCGATGATGCAGGGAGGACCGCTCGAGCATTGCATCGCAGGCAAGGCCGTGTGCCTCAAAGAGGCGATGAGCGACGATTTCAAGACCTACGCGGAGCGGACGGTCCGCGACGCCCGTGCCGTCGCGGCCGCGCTTGCGGACGAAGGGTTGCGCATCGTGTCGGGCGGTACCGACTCGCATCTCCTGCTCGCCGACGTTCGGCCCGTCGGGCTCGACGGCAAGCAGGCCGAGGCCGTGCTCGACGAGGTGGGGATCGCCTTGAACAAGAATCAGATCCCGTATGACCCGAACCCGCCGTCGGCCCCGAGCGGCATCCGCATCGGCACACCGGGCGTGTCGACCCTCGGCATGGACGAGCCGGAGATGCGCGAGATCGCGAGCATCATCGGCGACACCGTGACGCACGCCGGCGACAGCGGGATCAAGGAGAAGGCCAGGGCGCGGGTCCGGGACCTGATGCAGCGGTTCCCGGTCTACCCGTAGCGCACCGCCCGGGCCGTGGACGCCTACCTGCTCGTCTTCGCGGTCGCCGTCTCGACGACGTTCGTCGCGACCCCGCTCGTGCGCTGGCTGTCGGTGCGCACCGGTGCGATCGACCAGCCGGAAGATCGCAAGGTCCACCCGAAGGCAACGCCGACGATCGGCGGACTGGCGATGTACGTCGGGCTCCTCGCCGGCATCGGTGTCTCGTTCGCGTTGCCGTTCTTCGCCGACGTGCACGAAGCCAGCCCGGAGCCGCTCGCCACGCTCGTGACCTGCACCATGATCGTCGGCCTCGGCATCGTCGACGACGTGAAGGGTGTGCGGGCGCTCACCAAGCTCACCGCGCAGATCTTCGTCGCGGGCGTGCTCGTGCTGCTCGGCGTGCAGCTTGCATACCTGTGGGTCCCGTTCGTTTCCGGCGATGTCGACCTCACCGGTCAGATCCTTGTCCTTTCCGCCGATCTCGCGGTGCCGCTCACGATCTTGTGGGTCGTCGCCATCGCGAACGCCGTGAATCTGATCGACGGGCTCGACGGTCTCGCGGCGGGCATGGTCGCGATCGCGAGCGCAGCCTTCTTCGTCTACATGGTCGACAGTGACAACAGTGTCTTCGGCGATGCGTCCGAAGCCGCGCTGCTCGCGGTGATCGCGGCCGGCATCTGCATCGGGTTCCTCCCGTGGAACTTCCACCCGGCGAAGATCTTCATGGGCGACACCGGGTCGATGCTGCTCGGGCTCATCGTCGCGATCGCGACGATCTCCGGGATCGGCCGGAACCCGTACCCGCCGTCGCCGGGCGACTTCGCGGCGATCGCCGGGCCGCTGCTCGTGCCGCTGCTCGCGTTGTTCATCCCGTTCCTCGACGTGGTCGCCGCGATCGTCCGGCGGACCCGGCGCGGTCAGGGCATCGGCAACGCCGACAAGGAGCACCTGCACCACCGGCTGATGGACATCGGCCACAGCCACCGCAAGGCCGTGCTCCTGATGTACCTGTGGAGCGCCTTGATCTCGGGGAGCGCGCTCGCGGTCGGTCTGATCGACGGTCGCGTCACGGTCGGCCTGATCCTGCTGGGCGCCCTGTTGCTCTTCTTGGCCACGGTCCTTCCCCGGGTGGCCGAACGCCGCCGCGACGGCGACGGGAACGGCGACGGGCACGACGGAGGAAGCGGCGGCGGTCGACCGGCCGTCGATCCCGGCGAAGCGCCACCGCTGGGCACCCCCGGAGGCTGACCTCGCGCAGCGGGAAACTTCTTGCTTGGACGTTCCGTACAACGTGGTGAGGTCGGTCCTGGCGCCCACGGGGGGTTCCGGCCCGGCGGAAACCTGGTGAAGATGCGTGGCCCTGTGGCATCATGCGGCCGCAGACGGGGGTTCCTCGAGGGGGGTGGACGTGCCGGAGATCGACGTGCGCCTCGAACGCGTCACCAAGCGGTTCGGTGACGTCGCCGCGGTGGACGATATGTCCCTGGACATCGCCGAAGGCGAGTTCTTCAGCATGCTGGGCCCATCGGGCTGCGGCAAGACGACGACCCTGCGGATGATCGGTGGCTTCGAGGACCCGACGCTCGGCACGGTCTACCTGGGTGGACGCGACGTCACCGATCTCCCGCCCTACAAGCGCGAGGTCAACACCGTATTCCAGTCCTACGCGCTGTTCCCACACATGAACGTCTACGAGAACGTCGCCTTCGGTCTGCGCCGGAAGAAGGTGCCGAAGGAAGAGGTCGATCCCCGCGTCAAGGAGTCACTGCGCCTCGTCGACCTGGTGGGGTTCGAGGATCGGAGGCCGCCCCAGATGTCGGGGGGCCAGCAGCAGCGGGTCGCCCTTGCCCGCGCGCTCGTGAACAGCCCCAAGGTCCTCCTCCTCGACGAGCCGCTCGGGGCCTTGGATCTGAAGCTGCGCAAGCAGATGCAGCTCGAACTGAAGCGGATCCAGCAAGAGGTCGGCATCACGTTCATCTACGTGACGCACGATCAGGAGGAGGCCATGACGATGTCGAACCGCATCGCGGTGATGCGGCTCGGCAAGATCGAACAGCTCGGCAAACCGGAGTACGTGTACGAGAATCCGGCGACCGAGTTCGTGGCCGGGTTCCTCGGGGCTTCCAACCTGCTCGAGGGCGACCTGAAGGAACCGACGAACGGTCTGTCCACCGTGGTCCTCAAGAACGGAGGAACCGCGAAGGTGCCGAGCGAACGTATCCCGTCCGACGCGGGTGTCCGAGTGAAGGTCGGCGTTCGGCCCGAGAAGATCAGTATCGGTCGAGGCGACGAAGCTCCCTCGTCCGATCTGAACCACGTGACCGGCAAAGTCGCGATGTCGACGTACATCGGTGTCAGCCACGAGTACAAGGTCGAGGCGGCCGGTGGCCACCTCCTCACCGTCTACGTGCAGAACCTGGGGCGCGAGGTGGCCCCACAGCAGGGCGAGCAGGTAACGCTGTCTTGGAAACCCGAGCACACGTTCGCGGTTACACCGCAAGATGGCCTGTCGTTTGAGGAGGATGAAGGATGATGGAGAAACGCATGCAACGTACCCCCGGCGCCGAGGCAGCATGGATGCGGGGGATGACGTCCCGCAGGTTCTCCCGCCGCGACATGATCAAGTACGCCGGCGTCTCGGTCGGAACCTTGAGCTTCGCGTCGATCCTTGCCGCGTGCGGTGACGACGGCGGCGACGGTGACGGCGTCACGAGCCCGGGGACGTCCGGGACGATGCCCGACTACTCCGCCCCGCTGGGCGACACGATCAACTTCTCGAACTGGGAGCTCTACATCGACAAGGCCCCAGATCCCGACAACCCCGGGTCGCGATACTCGCCCTCGCTCAGGGGGTTCGAAGAGCAGTACGGGGTCACGGTCAACTACGACGTCGAGATCAACAGCAACCCGCAGTTCTTCGCGGAGCTGCTGCCGCAGCTGCAGGCAGGCCAGGACACCGGGCGCGACATCATCGTGATCTCGAACGGCCGTGAGTTCAACGTGCTCACCGGCAGCGGCTTCGTCGAGGAGCTCGACCCCGCGCTCCGCCCGAACTTCGACGCGAACGCAGCCTCGTTCGCGAAGGACCCGTTCTTCGACGAAGGCAACCGCTTCTCGATGGCGTGGCAGTCGGGCCTCACCGGCATCGGGTACGACACCACCAAGGTCAACGGCGAGATCACGAAGGCCGACGACCTCATGAACGAGTCGCTCGTGCCGCCCGGCTCGGTCGGCGTGCTCAAGGACGACGCCCCGGACTGGGCGATGATCCAGCTCGGGATCGATCCGCCGTCGTCGTCCCCCGATGCCTGGCAGGAGGCCGCGGACTGGCTCACGATGCTCCGGGACGCGCCGACCTTCCGCAAGGCCTACGACCAGGGATACATCGACGACTTCACCGCCGGGAACCTGGCGGCCACGGTCGCGTGGTCCGGAGACGTCTTGTACTACAAGATCTGGGAGGACTACCCCTTCGAGTTCATCGTGCCGGAGGGCGGATCGCTGCTGTGGTTCGACAACATGTTGATCCCGGCGAACGCGGCCAACCCTCAGGGCGCCTACAAGCTCATGGACTACTACTACCAGCCGAAGGTCGCCCAGGCGGTGACCGAGTGGGTGGTCTACATGTCGCCCGTTCCGGCGGTCCAGGACCTGATCGCCGAGCACGCCAAAGAGGAGTCTGGCGCCTACGCGGATGCGCTGGCCTTCACGGCCGAGAGCCCGCTGCTGTGGCCCGACGAGCAGTTCATCGCCGAGAACACGTCGCTCGGCTTCAACATCACGACCAACGAAGCGTCCGAGGAGTGGAACTCGATCTTCAACCCGATCTGGGAGGGCTGACGCGTTGGACGACGCGATCGACCGCACGGCGATCGCGGAGGCGGCGGCCGAGGACCTCCGGCCCCCGCCCGCGCGGGGTGGGCGCGCGCTCGAACGACGCAGGAGCAGGGTCGCCTACGGCATGCTCGCGCCGGGCGGCCTGTACCTGCTGATCTTCTTCCTCGTCCCCGTCGGGATCATCGTCTACACGTCCTTGAAGAGCGGAGGGCTGTTCTCCGGTGGCGGATTCACGTTCACGTGGGAGTTCTCGAACTACACCGAGGCGCTGAGCGAGTACGGCGACATCTACCTCCGTTCCATCTTCTACGCGGGCCTCGCGACCATCGCGAGCATCCTCCTGTCGTACCCGATGGCCTACTGGATCGCGTTCTACGGGGGAAGGTGGAAGGGCACGCTCTTCTTCCTGATCCTCGTCCCGTTCTTCGTCTCGTTCGTGATCAGGACGATCCAGTGGGGGTTCATCCTCGGGGACAACGGGCTGATCTTCGAGCCGCTCAAGAACCTCGGTCTGCTGCCGGACGACTTCCGCGTGCTGGCAACGCCGGTTGCCGTCATCGCGGGCATCACCTACAACTTCCTTCCGTTCACCGCGCTCCCGCTCTACGTGTCGCTCGAGCGGATCGACCGAAGCCTCGTCGAAGCCGCCAAGGACCTGTACGCCACGAGGTTCGACGCCTTCCGCAAGGTCGTGCTCCCCCTGTCGTTCCCCGGGATCTTCGCTGCGGTGGTCCTGACGTTCGTTCCGGCGACGGGCGACTACATCAACTCGGAGGTGCTGGGCACCACGAGCACGACGATGATCGGACAGATCATCCAGTCGAAGTTCCTGCGGGAGTTCGGGTACCCGGAGGCCTCGACGCTGTCGGTGCTCCTGATGGTCGGCATGCTCGCCGTCGCGCTCGTCTACGCGAAAGTCCTTGGCACCGAAGACGAAGCGCTCGCCGCAGGAGCGGGTGCATGAGCGCCGTGGCGGAAGGCCTGACGGCGCAGGACGAGTCGCCCCCGCCGCCCGTTCGGAAGCGCCGCCGACGATGGACCTCCTTCATCCTGCCGACGTTCACGGGCGTGATGATCTTCTATCTGGCGAGCCCGGTCTTCGTGATGATGCTCTACGGCTTCAACGATCTGGCCGGAGAACGGCAGATCCCGAGGTTCACGTGCTGCACCTTGCGATGGTGGCGGCAGATCCTCGAGATCGATCCGCTCAACGATGCCCTGGTGACGTCGATCGAGGTCGCCGTCGTCTCGGCCTCGATCGCGACCCTCTTGGGGACCATGATCGGACTGGTACTCGGTCGGTATCGGTTCAGCGGGAGGGCGGTGGTCAACTTCATCATCTTCCTGGCGATCGCGATCCCCGAGATCGTGCTCGGATCGGCGCTGTTGACGATGTTCGTCGAGGTGAACGTTTCGAAGCCCCTCGGGATCAGCATCGCACTGGGCAAGTCCTCGATCCTGCTCTCGCATGTCGGGTTCTCGATCGCGTTCGTGGCGATCGTCGTGCGTGCTCGCGTCCAGGGGTTCGACCGGTCGCTCGAGAACGCCGCCCAGGACCTGTTCGCGACGCCCCTCGCCACGTTCTTCAAGGTGACGCTGCCGATGATCCTGCCCGGGATCCTCGCGGGGTTCCTCCTCGCTTTCGTGCTCTCGCTCGATGACTTCGTGATCACGAACTTCGTCAGTGGCAAGACCAATACGTTCCCGACCTACGTGTACTCCACCACCAGGATCGGGGTCCCCCCGCAGGTGAACGTCTGGGGATCCGTGCTGTTCCTCGCGGGGATCACGCTTGCCGGATCGCAGCTGATCGGCTCGCGCCGCAAGGCCGCGCAGGCCTGAGCGCCGGCCGCGGTAAGGTTCCTTCGAACACCCGCCGATAGAACCCGAGAGGCCCTCTTCGACCGGGCCTCGAGCCCGATGGACGAACCCATGGACCAGCCATCCGTCAGCCTTCCGCCCTGGTCGCGGAGGGCGTTCCTGCGCGCCGCGGGCGGTGCCGTGGGCGCCCTGTCGCTCGGCCAGCTGCTCGCGGCCTGTGGCTCGGAGCCGCCCGCCAAAGGGGGGTTCGCCGGTCCGCCCGCGGGGCTCGTGAACTTCGCGAACTGGCCCTACTACCTCGACCGCGAAGGTGGCGAGACGAGTGGGCCGGGACCCGTCCGGCCCTCGCTCGAGGCCTTCACCGAGGAGACGGGCATCGTCGTGAACTACCGCGAAGTGATCCCGGACGCGGAGACCTTCTTCAAGGACATCGAGCCGCGCCTGGCCGCGAACCAGCCGACCGGGTGGGACATCGCGGTGATCACGAACGGCCCGACCCTCACGAAGATGATCCAGCTCGGCTACCTCGAGGAGCTGCCGGCCGACCGTCGCCCCGAATTCGATCGCTACGCCGCCGCCGAGATCAAAGACCCGATCTACGACCCCGGCAACCGTCACACGATGGCGTGGCAGTCAGGGATCACCGGCATCGGGTACAACCCGGCGTTCACCGGCCGGCCGATCACGAGCCTGCAGGACCTGTTCTCCGATGAGTTCGCGGGCAAGGTCGGGATGTTCGGTGACAACGTCGACCTTCCGAACATCGCTTTGCTCGCTCTCGGCGTCGACCCCGAGACCTCGACCCCCGACGATTGGCAGCGGGCGGCCGAGCTTCTCCGCAAGCAGCGGGCCGACGGCGTGCTCCGCGGCTACTACGCGCAGAACTACCTGCGGGCCCTCGCGAACGGCGAGCTCGCCCTCGCGATGGCGTGGTCGGGCGACGTGTTCCAGCAGAACGTCGAAGGCGATCCCGACGGCATGCAGTTCGTGGTGCCCGAAGACGGCGCCCTGCTCTGGACCGATACGATGGTCGTTCCGAAGGGCGCGGAGCACCCCGCCGACGCGATCGCGCTGATGGACTACGTGTTCCGCCCTGAGGCGGCGGCCACGATCGCCGCCTGGGTGAACTACATCACGCCCGTGCCCGAGGCCCGCGAGGTCCTGTTGGCACGAGCCGACGAAGCCTCGGATCCCGCCGAGGCCTCTGCCCTTCGGGCGGTCGCCCAGAGCCCGCTCGTCTTCGTGTCGGATGACGATCGCGCCCGGCTCCGCTCCTACCGGGAGCTCCCCACCGCTGAGGAGCTCGCCCAGTGGGCGGCGGCGTTCGACGAGTTCTACGCGTAGTTCCGGTACGCCTGCCCGGTCTCGCGGGCCCATCTCCACGGCGTCGACGGCGTTCCGGCAGCGCCCGACTTCGTGAAACTTTTCACGAGCGCAGCGGATCTGCGCCCTGACCTGCGGAAACGACTTTGACGGCCCGATCCGAGGCCCCCTATACTCCCTCCGCCCATGCAGGGACGCGACCAAGGGGAAGCATGGAGGTCCGCGAACCAGGCCTGGGACGTGATCGGCCTCCTGTTGTCAGGCATCCTGGTGTGCGGGGGACTCGGTTGGGTCCTGGACCGGCTCGTCGGCTTCGAGCGCCACGTGTTCGTCCCGATCGGCATGCTCGTCGGCATGGGGCTCGCGATCTACCTGATCTACCTGAAGCACGGCCGCTCCGACGACCTGAGGCATGAACCCCCGACGTGACCCGACAACCTGAGCGACCCGAGATCGAGATGGTGAAGCGGGCGATCGTGCCCGCGATCCTCGGCATCGCGCTCGCCGCGGCAGTCGGGGCGGTCCTCGGCGGCGCCGAAGCCGCAGGCTCGGCGGCGATCGGGGTCGCGATCGTGGCCCTCAACTTCGCCGCACACGGAGCCTCGCTCGCGTGGGCGTCCACGATCTCGATCCCGGTCGTGTTCGCGGTCGCCCTCGGAGGGTTCTTCTTCCGGCTCGCGCTCGTCGTCGCCGCGATGTTCGCGCTCAACACCCTGGCGTGGTTCTCACCGCTCGCGTTCGGGCTCGCGGTCGTTCCCGCGACCCTCGTGCTCCTCGCCTACGAGGCGCAGCTCGTGAGTCGCGGGCTGGGCGGCACGCTCGAGATCCCCGCCGACCCAGCCGCGGTACGGGCGAACGCCGCGCTCCTTGCCCGAGAGACCCGTTGATGGAGGCATGCTGATGTTGGGCATCCTTGCTGAACTGACCACGCCGCCCGACGGCTTCCACGCTCCCGGCCCCGAGATCTTCCAGTACGCGGGCAACCCCGATCTGTGTCTGCTGGGCTCCGGCGACTACTGCGTGCAGAAGGTCTCGGTGCTGATGCTGCTGTCGGCGGTCATCATCTGCGGCTTCTTCTTCGTGGCGTTCCGTAACGCACGGCTCGTGCCGGTCGGTGTCCAGCGCTACGCCGAGGGGATGGTCGACCTGGTCCGCAACGGCGTCGTGCTCGAGGTGATGGGTCCCTCGGGCCTTCCGTTCCTTCCGTTCCTGACCTCGTTGTTCGTGTTCATCTGGGTGAACAACCTGTTCGGGATCATCCCGCTGCTCCAGTTCCCGACCACGGCCCGCATGGGGATCCCGGTCTTCCTCGCGGTCCTGGTCTGGCTCGTGTTCAACATCGTCGGCATCGCGCAGCAGGGGGGTTGGAGCTATTTCAAGAACTCGGTGAGCCAGCCGGGCGTGCCGGTCGCCATCATGCCGCTCGTGATCTTGATCGAATTCGTCTCGACGTTCCTGCTCCGGCCGCTCACCTTGTCCGTCCGACTCGCCGCCAACATGATCGCCGGCCACCTGATCCTCGCGATCTTCGCCATCGGCACCTACTACCTGCTGTCGCATCTGTGGACGCCCGGCGCTGACTGGGTCGCCACGTGGGGTGTCTTCTCGTTCGTGCTCCTCGTCCTGATGACCGCGTTCGAGGTGCTCGTCGGGTTCCTCCAGGCGTACATCTTCACGATGCTTGCGGCGGTCTATATCTCGCAGGCGATGCACGCCGACCACTGACCGTGATCCATCGATAGGAGGAAGTGCACATGCCAGATCTCGCGATCCTCGCGCAGGAGGCCGCCGCCGGGACCGACGTCTCGTCGATCGGCAAGGGGCTCGTCTACGGTCTCGCCGCGATCGGCCCCGGCATCGGCATCGGGTTCCTCGTCGGCAAGGCCGTCGAGGCCATGGCGCGGCAGCCCGAGGCGGCCGGAATGGTCCGCACGACGATGTTCCTGGGCATCGCCTTCACCGAGGCGCTGGCGCTGCTGGGCTTCGTCCTGAGCTTCATCATCTGAGGAAGGACCGAGGATGCATCCTGCACTCGCATCGCTCGCGGTCCTCGCGCAGGAGGTCCACGAAGAGGTGGCGGGACCGGAGAACCCGATCCTGCCCGATATCGCCGAGATCATCTTCGGCGGTCTCGCGTTCCTGATCGTCTTCGGCGTGCTCGCGAAGTACGCCTTCCCCGCCCTCAACACGATGCTCGCCGAGCGCGCCGCGAAGATCCAGGGCGAGATGGAGAAGGCCGAGTCCACGCGGGTCGAGGCCGACGGCGTGCTCGCGGAGTACCGGCGGCAGCTCGCCGAGGCGCGCGAGGAGGCCAACCGCATCATCGAGGAGTCTCGCAAGACCGCGGAACAGCTCCGCCGCGACGTCCAGGCCAAAGCGGAGCAGGAGGCTCAGGCGACCGTGGCTCGCGCGCAGGAGGAGATCCGCGCCGAGCGTGACCGTGTCTTCCAGGAGCTGCGTGGCCAGGTCGGTGAGATCGCCGTCGAGCTCGCAGGTCGCGTCGTGGGTCAGTCGCTCGATCGGGGCACGCACGAGCGCCTGATCGACGAGTACATCGACCAGGTGGCGTCCGGCGGTTCCGGGAACGGGCAGGGTTGAGGCGATGATGGATCTGCTCGGTCGGCTGTTCGGCAAGGACGACAAGGCCGCCGGCTACGCGACCGCGATCGTGGCCGTCGGCGATGCCGAGGACGTCCTGCCCAAGGTCGAGGACGAGCTGTACCAGTTCGCGAAGGCCGCCGACGCGACCCCTGCGCTCCGGGAAGCGCTCACGGACCGGTCGCTGCCCGTCGACAACCGTGTCGCGCTCGTGCGCGACGTGCTGGGCGATCGCGCCCATCCGGTGACCATCTCGTTGATCTCGTTCCTGATCGAGGCCGGCCAGGCCCGAGACCTGACGAAGATCGCCGAGGCCGTCGTCGCGATCGCCGCCGAGCGGCGTCAGCACGAGGTCGCCGAGGTTCGCAGCGCCGTGGCGCTGTCCGATGCGCAGCGTGCACGGCTGGCGGAGGCGTTGTCACGCGCGACCGGACGGCAGGTCGAGGTCAAGGTCGTGGTCGACCCGACGGTGGTGGGCGGCGTCGTCGCCCGCGTCGGCGACGAGGTCTTCGACGGCTCGGTTTCGAGACGCCTCGAAGACGCCAAGCAGGTACTCGGGGGTTGATGAGGCGATGGCACTGAACCTGGATCCCGCGGACATCGCCGAGGCGCTCCGGCGCAACGTCGAGAGCTTCACGCCGTCGGTCGACCGCGAGGAGGTCGGCCGCGTCATCGAGACCGGTGACGGCATCGCCCGCGTATCAGGCTTGCCACGCGCGATGGCGAACGAGCTGCTCGAGTTCCCCGGCGGCATCCTCGGTGTGGCGTTGAACCTGGACGAGGACGAGATCGGCTGCATCATCCTCGGCGAGTCGTCCCACATCCAAGAAGCTGATCCGGTCAAGCAGACGGGCCGCATCCTGTCGGTACCGGTCGGCGACGGCTACCTCGGACGCGTCGTCGACGCGCTCGGGCGCCCGCTCGACGGCAAGGGCCCGATCCCGAGCACCGAGAGTCGGAACCTCGAGGTGCAGGCGCCGAACGTCGTCTCGCGCCAGCCGGTGAAGGAGCCGCTCTACACCGGCATCACGGCCGTCGACGCGATGACGGCGATCGGGCGCGGGCAGCGCCAGCTCATCATCGGGGACCGGCAGACGGGCAAGACGGCCGTCGCGATCGACGCGATCATCGCCCAGCGTGAGCACTGGGGCACCGACCGAGCGGTGAAGTGCATCTACGTCGCCGTCGGACAGAAGGCATCGACCGTCGCCGAGGTGGTCGAGACCCTGCGCGAGAACGGTTCGCTCGAATACACGGTGATCGTGAACGCCGCCGCGTCGGATCCGGCAGCGTTCCAGTACCTCGCGCCGTACGCGGGCGCTGCGATCGGCGCCGACTGGATGTACGGCGGCGAGCACGCGCTCATCGTCTACGACGACCTGTCGAAGCAGGCGACGGCGTACCGCACCCTGTCGCTGCTGCTGCGGCGCCCACCCGGCCGCGAAGCCTACCCGGGCGACGTGTTCTACCTCCACTCCCGGCTCCTCGAGCGCGCCGCGAAACTGTCCGACGAGCTCGGTGCCGGGTCGATGACGGCCCTTCCGATCATCGAGACGAAGGGCGGCGACGTCTCGGCCTACATCCCGACGAACGTGATCTCCATCACCGACGGACAGATCTATCTCGAGCCCGAGCTCTTCTTCTCGGGCGTGCGTCCGGCGATCAACGTCGGCATCTCGGTTTCGCGCGTCGGCGGCGCGGCCCAGATCAAGGCGATGAAGAAGGTCGCGGGCCGTCTGCGGATCGACCTCGCCCAATACCGGGCGCTCGAGGCGTTCGCGCAGCTCGGCTCGGAGCTCGACAAGGCGTCGCAACAACAGCTCGCGCGCGGCGCTCGGGTCGTCGAGATCCTGAAGCAGCCCCAGTACCGGCCGCAGCCGGTCGAACGGCAGGTCGTCGCGGTCTACGCCGCCACGGGCGGTCACCTCGACGGATATCCGGTCGAGGATGCGAAGCGCTTCATGGAGGACTTCCTGGCCTACGTCGAGACCCGGAGCGCCGAGGTGTTCGCGGCGATCAAGGACTCGGGCGACCTGTCCGACGAGACCGAGGCCGCGATCAAGGGTGCGCTCGATGACTTCAAGGCGACGTTCGTGCCGACCGGCGGCGTCCCCGGCTCGGATGCCGCCCTCGGCCGCGGCACGGCGCCGGACGAGGTCAAGGCCGACGTCGGCTGGGATCGCATGTCCTCCGTGGACGACGACGAGGACGAGGGCCCCGAGCCCGAGGGACCCGAGGTCGAGCAGACCGACACCGACGGGCCCGAGGCCGAGTAGGCCGCCGATGGGTGCGAAGCTCCGCATCGTCCGAAGACGGATCCGATCGGTCCAGTCGACGAAGAAGATCACCCGAGCGATGGAGCTGATCGCGTCATCGCGCATCCTCAAGGCGCAGCAGCGCGTCGAGGCATCCAGGCCGTATGCGGTGCAGCTCACCTCGGCGATGGAGGATCTCGCCCGCCAGGCAGGCGGCGCGCTGAACCACCCCCTGCTCGAGGAGCGTGAACAGCCGTCCCGGGTCGGCGTCCTCGTGGTCACCTCGGATCGGGGCCTCGCCGGCGCGTACAACACGAACGTGCTGAAGATCGCCGAGGACATCCTCGGCAGGACCAAGGCTCGCGGCCTCGAGCCGGTCGTCTACGTGATCGGCAAGAAGGGCGTGGGGTACTTCCGGTTCCGGGGGGTGCCGCTCGAGGCGAGCTGGCAAGGGGTCAGCGAGGTGCCACCGTACGAGAGCGCCGTCGAGATCGGGGAGAAGCTCGTCGAGGACTTCGCCGAGGAACGCATCGACGAGCTGCATTGCGCCTACACGGACTTCCGGTCGGCGTTCACGCTCAGGGCGACCTCGAAGCGGTTCCTGCCGATCGCGCCCGAAGAGGTCACGGGTCGAGGGGAGGGCAAGCCCCACGCCGAGTACCTGTTCGAGCCGGCGCCGGGGGAGATCCTCGGTCACCTGCTGCCGCAGTACCTGATCACGAAGGTGTACGCGGCGCTGTTGGAGTCGGCGGCGTCCGAGAACGCCTCGCGTAGGCGGGCCATGAAGGCCGCCACCGACAACGCGGAAGAGATCATCAAGGTCTTGACCCGGCAGGCGAACCGCGCCCGCCAGGACGAGATCACGACCGAGATCAGCGAGATCGTCGGCGGGTCCGAGGCCCTGTCGGCGGCATCGGGGGAGTGACGGAGATGGCCAACGAGACGAGCGAGCAGCACGGCCACGTGAGCGGCCGCGTCGTACGGGTGACCGGCCCGGTGGTGGACGTGGAGTTTCCGCCGGGGCAGCTGCCCGAGATCAACACGGCCCTCACGATCGACGTCGAGCTGGGTGGTGAGACCACGACGATCACGTGCGAGGTCGCCCAGCACATCGGCGGCGGCCAGATCCGGGCCATCGCCCTGAAGCCGACCGATGGGCTCGTGCGGGGGGCACACGTCGAGAACACCGGCGCGCCGATCAGCGTGCCGGTAGGCGAGGGTGTGCTCGGCCACGTCTATAACGTGCTCGGCGAGCCGCTCGACACGACGGCCGATCAGATCCACGCGTCGGACCGCTGGCCGATCCATCGCGACAGCCCGCCGTTCGACGAGCTGGAGCCGAAGTCGGTGATGCTCGAGACCGGCATCAAGGTGATCGACCTGCTCGAGCCCTACGTGCAGGGCGGCAAGATCGGCATGTTCGGCGGTGCCGGCGTCGGTAAGACCGTCATCATCCAGGAGATGATCCGCCGGCAGGCCGAGCAGCACGGCGGCGTGTCGGTGTTCGCCGGGGTGGGGGAGCGCACCCGCGAGGGCAACGACCTGTTCCTCGAGATGACGGAGTCCGGCGTCATCGACAAGACGGCCCTCGTGTTCGGCCAGATGGACGAGCCCCCGGGGGTGCGTCTGCGCGTGGCCTTGTCGGCGCTCACGATGGCGGAATACTTCCGCGACGTCGAGCGCAAGGACGTGTTGCTGTTCGTCGACAACATCTTCCGGTTCACCCAGGCGGGCTCCGAGGTCTCGACGTTGCTCGGGCGCATGCCGAGCGCCGTGGGCTACCAGCCGACCCTCGCCGATGAGATGGGCGAGCTCCAGGAGCGCATCACGTCGACGAAGGGCCGCTCGATCACGTCGCTGCAGGCGATCTACGTGCCCGCCGACGACATCACCGACCCGGCGCCGCACACCGCGTTCGCGCACCTCGACGCGACCACCGTGCTCTCGCGCGACATCGCGTCCCTCGGCATCTACCCAGCGGTGGATCCTCTCGACTCGACGAGCCGGATCCTCGACGCTCGGTACATCGGTGAGGACCACTACGCGGTCGCGCGGCGCGTCCAGGAGATCCTCCAGCGCAACCGCGACCTCCAGGACATCATCGCGATCCTCGGCGTCGAGGAGCTGTCCGAAGAGGACAAGGTGATCGTGTCTCGCGCGCGGCGGATCCAGCGGTTCCTGTCACAGCCGTTCTTCGTGGCCGAGCAGTTCACCGGCATCCCCGGGAAGTACGTGCCGATCGACGAGACGATCGCGTCGTTCAAGGGCCTGTGCGAAGGCGAATACGACCACCTGCCCGAGCAGGCCTTCCTGCTCGTCGGCGGCATCGAAGAGGCCGTCGAGAACGCGAAGCAGATGGAAGCGGCGTAGCCGGTGGCGGTCGAGGTCCACGTCGTCACGCCCGAGCGCGAGGTGTGGACCGGCGAGGCCCAGCTGCTCGTTGCGCGCGGTGTCGACGGCGAGGTGGGCGTCATGGGTGGTCACGCCCCGCTGCTCGTGCAGCTCGCGGTCGGACCGTTGAAGGCCCACATGGAACAGGGCGAGGTCGTGGCCGTGGTCGACGGCGGGTTCCTCCATGTCTCGACGCATGACGGCGTGACCCGCGCCGACGTCCTGGCGTCGCACGCCGAGCTCGCCGAGGACATCGACGTCGATGCCGCGAGGCGTCGTGCGACCGAGCTCCGGGAGCGTCTCGACCGACGCGACGACGATGTCGTCGACAGCGAGCTCGCACGCGTGCGCCGCGAGCTCCGCAAGGCGCTCGTCCGGGTGGACCTCGCCGGCTGAGCTCCGTCCGCGCTTCGCGGCATCGAGGCGGAGCGGGCCGGCTGAAACGGTCGGCGTATCGAGCCCAGGTGCCTCCGAGGCCCTACCATGGGAGCTGCATGGATCGTCTCCTCGTGACCGGGGGCACGAGACTCGAGGGAAGCGTTCGGGCCTCGGGTGCCAAGAACGCCGCGTTGAAGCTGATGGCGGGCTCGCTGCTCGCACCCGGGCGCACGGTCCTCGGCAACGTGCCGCGCATCCTCGACTGCAGCTTGATGGGCCGCGTGCTCGAACGGCTGGGGGTCGAGGTCTCGTGGAGCGGCGACGAGGTCGCGATCGAGGCGAGCGACATCACCTCGGTCGAGGCGCCGTATGAGCTCGTCCGGCAGATGCGCGCCTCGATCGTCGTGCTGGGTCCGCTGCTCGCTCGATGCGGCCGCGCGAAGGTCGCGATGCCCGGCGGCGACGAGATCGGGTCGCGCCCGATCGACCTCCACCTCGCCGGGCTCGAACGCATGGGAGCCGAGATCTCGCTCGAGCACGGGTTCATCCTCGCCGCCGCCCCGTCGCGGGGACTCCGCGGCGCCGCGCTGACGCTCGACTATCCGAGCGTGGGCGCGACCGAGAACCTGATGATGGCGGCGGTCGCCGCGCGCGGGACGACCGTGCTCGACAACGCCGCGCGCGAACCCGAGATCGCCGACATCGCCGCGTTCCTGGTGGCGATGGGAGCCCAAATCGGTGGGGCCGGGTCGAGCACGATCGAGATCGAGGGGGTCGACGGGTTCGTGCCGACGACCTACCGCGCGATGCCCGACCGCATCGAGGCCGGCACCTGGGTGGTCGCGGCCGCCGCGACCCAGGGCGACGTCACGATCCTCGATGCACGCCCCGAGCACCTCGAGCTGTTGTTGTCGAAGCTCTCGGACGCGGGATCCGAGGTGACGGTCACGTTCGAAGGTCTCCGGGTGCGGCAAGGCAGGAGGCCGCGCGCGATCGATTTCGTCACCCTCCCGTACCCGGGGGTCGCCACCGATTTCCAGCCGATCCTGCTCGCGATGCTCGCCGTGGCCGAGGGAACCGCCATCGCGACCGAGAACGTCTTCGAGAGCCGGTTCCTCTACGTCGATGAGCTCCGTCGGATGGGCGCCGACATCCGCACAGAGGGCCACCACGCGGTGATCCGCGGGGTGCCGAGGCTCTCGGCGGCGCCCGTGCGAGCCCTCGACATCCGAGCGGGAGCCGCGATGGTGATCGCCGCGCTCTGTGCCGACGGTGTCAGCGAGATCGCGGAGCCCCACCACGTCGACCGGGGGTACGAGGACATCGAGGCGAAGCTGACGGGCCTGGGCGCCGAGGTCCGCCGCGAGGGCGGCGCGGTGCTCGTGCCCGACCCCGCGGAGACCTGGTGAACCTGCCGGTCCCGCCGCGGCCCGACGCGCCCGGATCGCTGATCGACGCGGTCGGCCTCGACCCGGTCGGGGACGGCGCGCCGCGCGCGGCCGCGACGTGGGGTCTCGGCGAGGCCCTCTTGGTTTACCTGGTCGGCAACCTATTGATCGGGCAGATCCTCGTCGCCGGGATCCTCGTCGTGCTCCTCGGCATCGAGGAGATCCCGACCGGCGGCGCCGGCACCGACATCCTCGCGATCTCCGCGGCGGTCGCGATCACGTTCGCGGCCTCGATCGTGGTCTGGTTCCGGATCCGCCACCCCGCATGGCGCGGGATCGTCGGGGTTCCCGCCGGGCGCGAGGCGGCGCGGGAGTTCCGATGGGGTGCGGTGGCGGGCTTGATCGTGTATCCGATCGTCGCGTTCGCAGCCGGCACGATCGTCGTGATCGTGCTGAGCGCGTTGACCGGTGAGACCGTGGAGACCCCGGCGCAGCTGTCGTCGGACCTTTCCTTGGCCGGCCGCGTGCTCGCCGCGGGCTACGCGATCCTCGTGGCGCCGGTGGTCGAGGAGCTGTACTTCCGGGGGGTGCTCTTACGGAGCATGCTCGAGCGCCGTGGGTTCTGGCCGGCGGCGATCGTGAGCTCGGTGGTGTTCGGCCTCGTGCACTGGCCGCTCGGGGAGGCGCTCGGCGACGCCCTCGTGCTGCCGATCGTGATGACGGTCACCGGCTTCGCCTTGGCCTGGATCTACTCGCGCCGCCGCAACATCGTCGCGTGCGTGGCGGCGCACATGGTGTTCAACACGATCGGGATCGTGCTGATCTTCTCGGGGATCGGCGAGTGAACGTGAGATGGTCGTGGCTGCGTTCCTGAGCGACGAATGGTTCGAGGCGTTCATCGCCGAGATCAACGCGTCGCCGGAGTACCGGACCGCCGCGACCGACTGGGAGGGCGACGTGGCCCTGCTGATCGAGGCCGAGCCGGACAAGGGGGTGCCCGCCGACGTCTGGGCGCTCCTGGACCTGTGGCACGGGGCGTGCCGCGGGGGCGGCCCCATCGAACGCGCGCGCGGCGAATCGGCGAGCTACGTGATCGCCGCGCCGTACACCCGGTGGAAAGACGTCGTCCTCGGCGACCTCGATCCGATCCGTGCGATGGTCCAAGGCAAACTTCGGGTCCGGGGCGACCTCGCCACGATCGTGCGGCAGGTGCGTTCCGCGAACGAGCTCGTGCGCCTGACGGGCGAGGTCGAGACCGAGTTCCCCGACGAGGGCTGACGGCGATGCGCGGCGTCGTCTACGCGGGCGTGGGCCGCGTGCGGGTCGCCGATCTTCCTGAACCGGAGCTCGAGGCCGGCGACGACGCCATCATCCGGGTGACGGCGAGCGCCGTGTGCGGGTCAGACCTGCACTTCTTCCACGGCAAGGCCCCACTCGATCCGGGTGAGCCGATGGGGCACGAAGCCGTAGGCGTGGTCGAGACGGTGGGCTCTGCGGTGGCAAGGGTCGTCCCGGGGGACCGGGTCGTCGTCGCGTTCACGGTCGCCTGTGGTGCCTGCTGGTTCTGCGAGCGCGGCCAGACCGCCCTGTGCGACGAAGCCGCGATCTTCGGCTCCGGGTTGTTCGGCGGCGAACTTCCCGGCGCGCAGGCCGAGCGCCTCCGGGTACCCCACGCCGACGTGAACCTCCTTCCGATCCCGTCGGGCGTCGATGACGAGTTGGCGTTGTTCGCCGGCGACGTCGCGACGACGGCCCTCTACGCGGCGTCGCTCGCCGCGCCGAAGCCCGGCGATACGGTCGCGGTCGTCGGCGCGGGCCCGCTCGGCCTGCTCATGATCCAGGCGCTCGCCGGGCCGGCCGATCACCCGGTCGTCGCCCTCGATCGTGACGCAACACGTCTGGGCCTGGCCGAGGCCTCGGGCGCGACGCCCGTCCATGTCGCCGAGCGCAATCCCCAGATGGCACTCGCCGATCTGACGGGGGACCGGGGTGCCGATATCGCGATCGACGCCGTGGGCTCCCCGGCGGCTTTCGCGACGGCGGTCGACATCGTGCGTCGCGGCGGCGTCGTCCTCGTCGCCGGCATGTACGCGGGTGAGACGGTGGACCTCCAGCTCGGCACCTATTGGGTCCGAGGTCTCGACGTGCGATTCGCCGGCGTCTGTCCGGTGCACACGTATTGGGGCCGCACGATGACCGAGCTCGAGGCGGGCCGGCTCGATCCGCTGCCGCTCGTGAGCCACCGGCTCACGCTCGAGGAGGCGCCGCGTGGCTACGAGCTGTTCGACCGGCGCGAGGCCACCAAGGTGCTCTTCCTGCGGTGAAGAGATGCCCGCGTAGCATGCGCGAGACGGTTTACCGGGGATCTCGAGGGGGGAGGGCAGGCCATCAGCGAGCGCGTCGGGCTCGCGGCGCTCCTGGAGGAGCTCGTCGCCCAGAACCTCGCTCGTGATCCGTCGCGCCGGCGTCGGCTGCGACCGATGATCGTCGTGTTCGAGGTTCCCGACGCCGGGGTGATCGTGACGCTTCGGGTCACGACCGACGGCGCGCGCGCCGTCGACGGCGACGATCCTCGCGCCCGGGTGCGGGTCCGCGCCGATGCCGGGCGGCTGTTCGCGCTGGCAGCCTCGCCGCTCCGGTTCGGCATGCCGGATGTCGCGACCCGCGAGGGCCGGGCGGTCGTTCGAGACCTGCTCGCCGGCAGGGTCCGCGTGCGTGGGCTCGTTCGGCGGCTCCCCGAGGTCACGACCCTCATGAGGCTGCTGTCGGCGCGATGAACACGGACTCGTCCCACGCGGCACGATCGGTGCAAGGCCGGCGATGGCTGCCCGTCCTGGCCGTGCTCCTCGTGATCCTCGGGGTGACGGGTGGCGCACGCGTCGTGGCCGCTGCCCTGCGGTCCGAGCCGGGGGGCGCCGTCGGGATCGAGGCCGTCGTCGAGATCGAGCCGCGCCCCGGGTGGCATGAGGAACCGTCGCTCCGCACGGACGGCGACGCCGGGGCGGCGCGCTTCGTGCTCGTGCGGGGCACGGCCTCCCTCGTCGTGACGGGGGTCGACGGGTTCGGCGATGGTCCCCACGTCCTCGCGTCGGAGTACGCCGCCGGTGTGCTCGAGGCGCGGTTCGTCCAGGTGACGATCGGGACCCCTGCGCCGGTCACCGTCGGCATGGGTCTGCCCGGGGTTCGGTTCGGCTACGTCGGGCTGACCGCCGACCGGGTCCAAGTCGAGGGCGTCGTCACGGCGGCGACCACGCCGCAGGGCGCCGCCACCGTCTTCGACGCGTTCGCCGCCGAGGGCGATCTCGCCGGGGTCGCGGACGATCTCCAGGCCATGATCGACGGCGCGGTCTTGGGAGCGCGCACCGCATGAGGAGGGCCGAAGGGGCAGCCTCACGCCAGCTGTACCACCGGTCGATCGTGCAGCTGCAGGAGCCCGCGTTCTGGGTGTTCGTCGTCTTCGTCATCTACGGCGCCGTGCGCATCGTGGAGACGCTCTCGGGACTCGCCGGTCTCTCGACCTCGGGATGGGCGCTCGCCTGGCTCCTGCTCGGCCTCTACGCGCTTCCCGCGTTCGTGCTGATCTACGGACTCGACCTCTACGAGCACGAGCCGATCTCGCTCGCCCTCGGCGCCGTCGCGTGGGGCGCCTTCGCGGCGACCGCGCTGTCGCTCGACGCGGCGGGCTGGGACGAGGTGGTGGTCGCCCTGCTCGGCACGGACCTCGCCTCGCGCTGGGCGCCGGCGATCGTCGCGCCGATCGTCGAGGAGACCATGAAGGGGGTCGGCGTCGTGCTCCTGTACCTGATCGCGCGCGACGAGCTCGATGACCTGATGGACGGCTTCGTCTACGGCGCCCTGTGCGGGCTCGGCTTCGCGATCGTCGAGGACGTGGCGTACTTCTCGGCGGCGTTCGGCGGTGGGTCGGTCGACGTGCTGAGCGGCTTCGCCGTTCGCGTGATCGCGAGCGGCCTCTACGGCCACGTGCTGTACACGGGTCTCGTCGGCATGGGCATCGGCTACGTCGTCACGCGCCGGCAGCGGGTGCCGCTCCGACGCCGGCTCGGCGTCGCGGCGGCCCTCGCCCTCACGGGGATCGGGGGGCATGCGCTCTGGAACGCCCCGCTCTTCTCATCCCTGTTGCCGGCGGAGCCGATCGAGGGCTCGGAGTGGGTGGCCCTCGTGGCGGTCGTCGCGCTCAAGGGGCTCCCGCTGCTCGTCGTCGTGGTGCTCGCGATCCGTCTGGCCCATCGCCGCGAGCATCGCTGGCTCGAGGCCGCGTTGACCCTCGAGACCGATGGCGACGGCATCACGCCGGCCGAGCTTCGGACGCTCGCCGATCCGCGCGCTCGTCGCGAGGCCGTTCGAGCGATACGCCGTCGTGCAGGCCCCGCCGCGGCACGACTCCTCGCGAGGCTGCAACGGGAACAGGTGCACCTCGCGATGGTCGCCTCCCGCGTCGACCTCGCCGGCACCGACGGTCTCGAGGCCCAGCGCGAGCGGTGTCGCTCCCTCCGGGCAGCCCTCGCCGCGATCCCGGGTGCGGCGCCCGCGACGCGCGACGAGGACGCGGGCTTGGCTCGGCGCGTCGGGATCGAGGACCCGGACCGGTAGGCTGGCCGCCGTGAGCACGGGCGTGGACTCGCTGGTCGAAGGCGTGCTCGCGGGTGACCCGAGGGCGGTCGCCCGTGCGATCTCCCTCGTCGAGGACGGGCGCCCCGAGCTCGAGCACCTATCCGCGGGCATCTTCGACCGCACCGGCCGGGCGGCGACGATCGGGATCACCGGCGCGCCCGGCGTGGGCAAGTCGACGCTCGCCGGCGGTCTGGTGGCCGTCGCGCGTGCGCGCGAGCTGCGCGCGGCCGTCCTCGCCGTCGATCCGACGTCGCCGTACACGGGCGGGGCGCTGCTCGGCGACCGCGTCCGCATGCAGGAACACGCGACCGACCCGGGTGTGTTCATCCGATCGATGGCCACCCGGGGCCACCTCGGCGGGATGGCGCTCGCCGCGCCGGAGGCGGTGCGCATCCTCGACGCGGCCGGCTACGACCGCGTCATGGTGGAGACCGTCGGCGTCGGGCAGGCGGAGGTCGACGTCGCCGCCGCAACGGACACGGCCGTCGTCGTGCTGGCGCCCGGCATGGGCGACGCGGTGCAGATCGCGAAGGCGGGCATCCTCGAGATCGCCGATGTCTTCGTGGTGAACAAGGCCGACCGCGACGGGGCCGACGACGTCATGCGGGACCTGCGGCAGATGCTGCATCTCGGGGAGGCGCGAGCGTGGGAGCCGCCCGTGCTCACGACGACCGCGACCGGCGCGCCCGCCGACGGGGGGGTCGGTGAGCTCTGGGACACCGTCGAGGCGCACCGCGCCTGGCTCACCGGGTCCGGCGCGCTCGACGCGAAGCGTCGAGCGCGCCTGCTCCGCGAGGTCGAGAGTCTGGCCGCGGCACGCTTCCGGGTGACGGCCGCCGCCGCCCTCGCGGGCGACGGCGGCCTCGCCGACGACCTGCTGCACCGGCGGATCGACCCCTACCGGGCCGCCTCGAAGCTGCTCGCCAGCGTGGGATCCGACAGGGGGCCGCAGGAGGCAGGGCCGTGACCGTGCGGCGCGACGCCACCCGTTCCGGGGAGCCGCTCGATCCGGTCTACGACGTCGGGAATGCCGCTGGATCCGAGGACCTTCCTGGCACGTACCCGTTCACGCGGGGCGTCTACGGATCGATGTACCGGGGCCGGCTCTGGACGATGCGGCAGTTCGCCGGCTACGGCTCGCCGGCCGAGACGAACGCTCGCTACCGCTTCTTGCTCGACCGCGGCCAGACGGGCCTGTCGGTCGCCTTCGACATGCCGACGCTGATGGGGCTCGATTCGGACGATCCGCGAGCCGACGGCGAGGTCGGTCGCTGCGGGGTGGCGACGGACTCCCTCGACGACGTCGAGACGCTCTTCGCCGGCATCCCGCTCGCCGACGTGTCGGTCTCGATGACGATCAACGGACCCGCGCCGGTCCTGTTCGCGTTCTACCTGGCGGCTGCCGAACGCCAGGGTGTCGCCTGGGAGCGCCTCGACGGGACCCTGCAGACCGACATCTTCAAGGAGTACACGGCGCAGAAGGAATGGCTCTTCCCGCCTCGACCGCACCTCCGGCTGATCGCGGACCTCATGGCGTTCTGCGTCGAGGACGCCCCGCGGTTCCATCCCGTAAGCGTGAGCGGCTATCACATCCGCGAGGCCGGCTCGACCGCCGCGCAGGAGCTCGCCTTCACGCTCGCCGACGGGTTCGCCTACGTGGAGCTCGGGCTCGAGCGGGGCCTCGACCCCAACCGCTTCGCCCCCGGGCTGTCGTTCTTCTTCGACGCCCACATCGATCTGTTCGAGGAGATCGCGAAGTTCCGGGCGGCCCGCAGGATCTGGGCGCGGTGGCTCCGCGAGCGCTACGGCGTGGCGGACCCGGCGGCGCAGCGTCTCCGGTTCCACACGCAGACCGCCGGCGTCTCGCTCACCGCGCAGCAGCCGATGCTCAACGTGGTGCGCACGGCGATCGAGGCGCTCGCCGCGGTGCTCGGGGGCACGCAGTCGCTCCACACGAACGCGCTCGACGAGGTCCTCGCCCTGCCCACCGAGGAGGCGGCCGCCCTCGCCCTGCGGACCCAGCAGATCCTGGCCCACGAGACCGGGCTCCCCGACGTCGCCGACCCGCTGGGCGGCGCCTCCCTCGTGGAGTCGCTCACCGACGCCCTCGAGGAGCGAGCCGAGTCGATCTTCGGCGAGCTCGACCGGATGGGGGAGGGCTCGATGCTCGAGGGGGTGCTCCGCGGGGTCGAGAGCGGCTGGTTCACGCGGGCGATCGCCGAGGCGGCCTTCGAAGAGCAGCGGGCCACCGAAGCCGGCGAGCTCGTGCAGGTCGGGGTGAACGCATTCGTCGATGACGACGACGAGCCGCTCGAGGTCCTCGAGATCCCGTTCGCGACCGAGCTCGCGCAGCGCGAGTCCGTCGAGCGTACCCGGGCCGATCGGGATCCCGGCGTCGCGGACGCGGCCCTCGAGCGGCTCGTCGATGCGGCGCGCGACCCCTCGGCCGAGCTGCTCGGCCCGCTGGTGGACTGCGCGCGGGCGCGCTGCACCGAGGGCGAGATCGTCCGCCACCTCGTCGGCGTGTTCGGCCCCTGGCGCGAAACCCCTGCGTTCTGAACCCGCCTGCAGGCGGGGCGATCAGCCGCGCCTCCTGCATGGGGTTTCTATTGCAACACATTGCGATAAGGCGATAGGCTCTCGGGACGGGAGGCGCCCACCGGGCCTCGGCGGGCGGACGAGAGCAGGGAGCGGATGCGCAGGCTGGTGATGATCGTGCTCGTGGCCCTGCTGGGCGCCGGCTGCGGCGGCAACGGCGGCGGCGCCGATCCGTCGGATCCCCGCATCAACGTCGTCACGACCGTCTCGCCCATCACGAACATCGTGCAGAACGTCGGGGGCGTGCACGTGCAGATCACCGGGATCGTCCCCGAGGGCACGAACAGCCATACCTTCGAGCCGGCGCCGTCCGACGCCGCCGTGATGGAGGAGGCCGAGATCGTCTTCATCAATGGACTCCACCTCGAAGAGCCCACCCGCGAGCTCGCGGACGCCAACCTCGGCCCCGAGGTGCCGCTCGTGCAGTTGGGCGACCGCACGATCGGATCCGACGAGTACATCTTCGACGCCTCGTTCCCGGCCGAAGACGGGCTGCCGAACCCCCACCTGTGGACGAACCCGCCGTACGCGAAGCGCTACGCCGAGATCGTGAAGGAGGAGCTCTCGGTGCTCGATCCCGCTCACGCCGCCGGCTACGAGGCCAACTACGAGGCGTTCGCGGCCCGGATCGACGAGCTCGGCGCGCTGGCGAGACAGGTGACGGAGACCGTGCCGCCCGAGAGCCGGAAGCTCCTCACCTACCACGACTCGTTCCCGTACTTCGCGCGCGAATACGGGTGGGAGATCATCGGCGCGGTGCAGCCCTCGGACTTCTCCGAGCCCACGCCGCAGGAGCTCGCGGGGCTGATCGAGCAGATCCGCGAGCTGCAGGTGCCGGCGATCTTCGGCTCCGAGGTCTTTCCGAGTCCCGTCCTCGAGCAGATCGCCCGCGAGACCGGCGCCGCCTACGTCGATGACCTCCGCGACGACGATCTCCCGGGAGAGCAGGGCGATCCGGAACACAGCTACCTCGGCCTCATGGTGTTCGACTACCGCACGTTCATGGGGGCGCTCGGAGGCGATCCCACGGCGTTCGAGGACCTCGACACCACGAACCTGTTCGAGGACACCGACGTGGAGTACCGATCGTGAACGAGCTGATCCGCCTCGATGGCGTCACGTGCCGCTACGGGCGCGACCCGGTCCTCGTCGACATCGACCTGTCCGTTCACGAAGGGGATTTCATCGGCGTCGTCGGGCCGAGCGGGTCGGGCAAAAGCACCTTGCTCCGTGCGATCGCCGGCTCGATCGAGCCGATCGCCGGTCGCGTCATGCGGCGCCCCGGCACGGCGATCGGCTATGTCCCTCAGGTCGAGACGGTCAACTGGTTCTTCCCCGTCACGGTTCGAGAGGCCGTGCTGATGGCGCGTGTCGACGGCATCCGCCTTCCCTGGGCGTCGAAGGCCGAGATCGCCGAGGCTGAGGACGTCTTGGAGCGGCTGGGCCTCGGCGGGGTCGGCGACCGTCACATCCGCGAGCTGTCGGGGGGCCAGCAGCAACGCGTGTTCGTTGCCCGGGCGCTCCTGCGTCGACCGAAGCTCCTGCTGCTCGACGAGCCGACGAGCGGCGTCGACGTCAGGACCCGCCACGACGTGATGCACCTGATCCACGAGCTCCACCACGACGGCCTCGCGATCGTGCTCACGACGCACGATCTGAACGGCATCGCGACGCACCTTCCGCAGCTCGTGTGCCTGAACCGGGAGGTGATCGCCGTCGGATCCCCACGGAAGGTCATCACGCCGGACGTGCTCGAGCGCACGTACGGCGCGCCCCTCGAAGTGCTCTCCCACGGCGGCATGCCCGTGGTCGTCGAGCAGTACCCGGAGCTCGACGAGCCGGAACACGAGGCGGAACACGAGCGGGAGGCCGGAGCGCGGGTCGTCTCGCTGCAGGAGGACCACCATGCACACCCTGCTTGAGCCGTTCCAGTACGAGTTCTTCCAGCGGGCATTGATCGTCGCCACCCTCACGGGCGCGCTCTGCGGGATGGTCGGCACGTACGTCGTCCTGCGGGGGATGAGCTACATCGGCCACGGGCTGTCGCACGCGATCTTCGGTTACGCCGTGGTGAGCTTCGTGCTCTCGATCAACGTGTTCGTCGGCGCGGGCATCGGGGGCCTCGTGACCGCGATGTGCATCAACCAGGTGGCCCGCCGCCGAACGATCGGCGCGGACGCAGCGATCGGAGTGATCACCTCGGCGAGCTTCGCGGTGGGCATCATCCTGATCTCGTCACAGCGGTCGTTCGTCGTGAACTTCGAGGCGCTCCTGTGGGGCAACGTGCTCGGGGCCGCGCCGATCGACGTCTGGGTGGTGCTCGCGGTCGCGCTGGCCGCCGCCGCGTTCGTGTTCGTCGGCTACCGGCCCCTGCTGTTCTCGACGTTCGACCCGGAGGTCGCCGAGGTCTCCGGCGTGCGAACCGGCCGCTACGACCTGCTCCTCGCGCTGATGCTCACGCTCACGATCGCCGCGACGATGAGCGTGCTCGGCGTCACGATGATCGCCGCGATGCTCGTGATCCCGCCGGTGGTCGGCCGGTTGCTCACCGACAGCTTCGGCCGGATGCTCTGGATCTCGGTGGCGGTCGGCACGTTCTCTGGTTTCGCCGGGGTCTATGGCTCCTACTACCTCGACTGGTCATCCGGCGGCACGGTCGTCCTCATGGCGGCCACCCTGTTCGTGCTCGCGTTCGCATGGTCGGGCCTCACGCGCCGCCGCCTCCCGCTCGAGGCCAGGCTCGACCTCCACTGAACCCGCCCGGTCCGGGGACCCTGGCGGAAAGAGGCGTTTCGGACGACCCGCGATCAGCTCGCGAGCGCCGCGCAGTCGGCGCATACGCCGGTGATCGCGAAGTGCGTGAGATCGGCCTCGAAGCCGTCGTGGCGGTGGATCAGGGCCGCGAGTTCGGATGCCTCCTCGATCGAGAGCGCGTCGTCGCGGCCGCAGTTGTGGCACGTGAGGTGCACGTGCTGCGCCTCTTCTGCCCGGTGGTACTCGGCACCCGTCTCAAGGTGGGAGTGCTGCAGGACGCCGACCTCCTCGAGCAGCGTCAGGGTGCGGTAGACCGTCGATGCGTTGACGCCCGGCATCTCGCCCTGCACCTTGCGAGCGATGTGCGCCGGGGAGATGTGCCCCTGGGTGCGCATCACCTCGGACACGATCGCGCGGCGTTGCGGCGTCATGCGGAGCCCGCGGTGCTTCAACAGCTCCATCACGTCGGCGAAGTCGTGGCCGCTGCGTTCCATGGTCGGGCGAGTGTAGCAGCGCCTTGCAGGTGCAACGGATGATGCAGGTGCGAGGACCGGCGAGTGACGCCCGGACGATAGCCTCGTGCCGTGACGATCATGGTGACGGGCGCGAGCGGCGTCGTCGGGGAGGCGGTGGTACGCGTCCTCGTGGGGCGGGACGAGGTGCGCGCCACCGTCCGGAGGCCCGAGGTGGCCGAGGCGCTCCGCGCGCTGGGCGCCAAGGTCGCGGTGCGATCGGTCGAGCAACCCGATGACCTCATCGAGATCCTCCCGCGCGTGCATACCCTCGTGCACCTGATCGGCGGTCCGAACCAACCCGACGGCGACGAGCTCCTCGCCGCGAACCACGGATCCACCCTCGCGGCCGTGCGAGCCGCCCGCGAGGCCGGCGTCGCGAGGTTCGTGTTCGTGTCCGTGCCGGGGGCAGGCGTCGAGGCCCCCGACCCGTTCCTGCGGGCGAAAGGGCTCGCCGAGGAGGCCGTCGCGGAGAGCGGGCTCGAGCACGCGATCCTGCGGGCGGCGCCCGTGTACGGGCTCGGTGGGCTGTGGTTCACCGCGGTGGTCCAGGGGGCGCTCGCCGAGCCGCCGTTCGTGGCCGGTGAGGGCGAACGCGAGGTCGCTCCGCTGTTCGCCGACGATCTGGCCGCGTTCGTCGGCGCGGTCGACGATCGGCCCGAGCCGGTCGCCGGCACCTGGACGCTCGAGGGCCCCGACGTCCTCACGGCCGACGGTCTGGTCGGCATGCTCCGCGACGACGGCGGTCCGCCGGACCACGCCACCGGGGAGGCGGCGACGGCGCGCCTGGAGGGCTTGCTCGAGATCCCCCTGTCGGCGGCCGCGACCGCGTATCTCGCTTCCGCCGGGCGCGCGCAGGACGCGCCCGACGCAGCGGCAGACTTCGGGTTCCGCCGGACCCCGCTCGCCGAAGGGCTCCGGCGCACCCTCGAGCGAGCGGGCGCCGGGTAAGCTCCGCGCCGTGGGGGAGCCCGCTCGTCTCGAGGTGGACGGCGGCGTCGGCGTGATCCGCCTCGACCAGCCGCCGGCCAACGCGATCGACCTGTCGATGGGCCTCGCCTTGCAGGCGGCGATCCGCGAGGCCGGCAAGCGCGACGACGTGGGCGCGGTGGTCGTCTGGGGCGGGCCGAAGCTTTTCGCCGCCGGCGCCGACATCAAGGCGATGGCCGGATGGGGGCCCGAGGAGGTTCGCCCGTCGGTCGACGCCCTGGGCACGGCGTGTGACCTCCTCGAGGAGCTGCCGAAGCCCGCGATCGCGGCCGTGCACGGGTACGCCCTCGGCGGTGGCCTCGAGCTCGCGCTCGCGTGCGATCTCCGCTACGTCGCCGAGGACGCGCAGCTCGGCCAGCCGGAGGTCGGGATCGGCGTGATCCCCGGGGCCGGCGGTACCCAACGGCTCGTGCCGCTCGTCGGGGTGGGGCGCACGCGCGAGCTCGTCTATACGGGGCGCCGCGTGGGCGCGGAGGAGGCGCTCCGGATCGGGCTCGTCGAGCGGGTCCTGCCGGCCGGTGAGCTCCTCGACGCGGCGGTGGCCGACGCCCACGACCTCGCGAGCGGTCCCCGCGAGGCGCTCGCCGCGGCGAAGCGCGCGATCCGCGCGGCCGTGATGACACCTGGTCGGACCGGCCTGGCGACCGAGCGTGAGCTCTTCGTGCGCCTGTTCGGCACGCCCGACCAGCGGGAAGGCATGCGGGCGTTCCTCGAGAAGCGCGAGCCACGGTTCGGCGCCTGAACGGACGGCGCCTGAACGGACGGCGCCGACGGCCCAAGATGGAATGAACCGGTCCCGAAGACGGTTCGAACACCTCACGAAGGATCGGCACCCCGAAGTCCGCCAGCGCCGTTCCGTCGCGAAAGGATGTGAGCCACATGGCAGAGGAGAGGTTCCGGGGCGCGTCGGTCCGGTCACTCCCGAGGCCGAACCGCCAGTACGACGGGGGCCGTGTCTGCGCGGACCCCGGATGCGAGACGAAGCTGTCGCGATACAACAAATGGGAGTACTGCTGGCAGCACGAACCCGTCCACGCGTACATCCCAAGAGGGAAGCGGCGCAGCAAGAAGCAGGCTGCCTGATCGGCGACCGCTCCGACACCGAAGGCCGAGGCCCTCCCGACGGGAGGGCCTCGCTGCGTCCAGACTCCGTACGCCGACTCGCTCCGAGGCATCCGCCGCAACGACGCGGCGCCTCGCCCGGAGCCCGCGCGATTCAAGGGACCCGGGGGACCGACCGATGGTTCATGTGGACCGCTCCCCCCGACAGCGGAACGAGGATGCCGAAAGAGACCGCCGAACCGGCGCAGCCGATGCGCATGGGCGCGTGCCCGTACTGCGAGCGCACGGTCCTCGTTTACGAAGAGCCGCCACGCTGTCCGATCTGCGCGTGTCCCCTCGACGAGGCGACGATGCAGCCCTTCGTGTTCCCGTCCGAGCGAGCCACCGACGAGTAGTCGGCGCGGCGCCGGCGGCCGATCACCCCCCGGTTTGGCTCCGCTGCCGATCCCCGCGCGCATCGTCGGTTCCGGGCCGGGCGAGTTCGGCTCGGCGCCAGCCCCTGCTCGCGTTCAGCACCGCGAGCTCGTCGGCGGTTCGCAGCAGCGCCAGCGGGATCGGTCGTTCCACGAGCGTGCCGTCCGCGAGGAGCGCCGCGCGTTCGGTGCCGGGGAGCAGACCCGAGTCGAGCGACGGGGTCCACCAGCGGTCGTCGACCCGCACGGCCAGGTTGGCCGTCGACGTCTCGGTCGCCTCGCCGCGGGTGTTCACGAGCACCACGTCGTCGACACCCGGGTGACGGGCGCGCGCGTCGTCGTAGCGTCCACGCAGGCTCGTCTTGTGGAACAGCAGGACGTCCCAGGGGTCGACCGGGTGTCCCTCGTCGATCGCGAGCCGCACCGGTTCGGGCGAGCTCGGCATCGCGACCGCACCCGTCGTGATCGCGCCGCGTCGGTCCAGGAGCAGCCGTACCCTCGCCGGGCGGTCGGGGATGCGGGATGCCGCCGACGCGAGCTCCCGCCGGACCGCCTCCTCGTCGTAGACGAACCCGAAGTACTCGGCCGATGAGCGCAGCCGGGCGAGGTGCTCGTCCAGCCGTCGGAAGCGCCCAGGGCCATGGTGGGAAGGATCGTCACCGGCGGGATCGTGACGAAGGGTCTCGAGCAGCTCGAACCGTGGCCGTCGCGCGGTCAGCACCCGTGCCTTCGCGACGGTCTCGTCGTATTCGGATCGCGCGAGCGAGTCCCAGGTGATGCCGCCGCCCACGCCGTATCCGGCCGCCCCCGTTTCGGCGTCGACGACCACCGTACGGATCGCGACGTTGAAGCGGGCGCTCGGTCCGTCGGTGCCGGGCGGCGCGAGGTAGCCGACGGTCCCGCAGTACACGCCCCTCGGCGAGTCCTCGAGCTCGGCGATGATCCCCATCGTCGACACCTTGGGCGCCCCCGTCACCGAACCGCACGGGAACAGCGCCTCGAACACCTCCCCGAGGCCGGCCGCAGGCTCCAGCTGGGCGGCGACCGTCGACGTCAGCTGCCAGACCGTCTCGTAGCGCTCGGCCTCGAACACATCGCTCCACGTGACGGTCCCTCGTCGGGCGACCCGGCCGAGGTCGTTGCGGAGCAGGTCGACGATCATCGCGTTCTCAGCGCGGTCCTTCACGGACCCCTGTAGGCGCGTCCTGATCGCCTCGTCCTCGTCCAGCCAGCGTCCCCGCGGCGCGGTTCCCTTCATCGGTCGCGTCGTGAGCCGCCGCCCGCCGCCGCCGCCGCCGTCGATCCGGAAGAACAGCTCGGGTGACGCCGACAACACCCGGAACCTCCCCGTGTCGACGTAGGCGGCGTACGCGCCCCGCTGGGCGTAGCAGAGGTCGCGGTAGAGCCCGCGCGCGTCGCCCCGGACGAGCGAACGGAGCCGGAGCGTGTGGTTGACCTGGTACGTGTCGCCGGCCGCGATCCGCTCGTGGATCGCCTCGATCGCGGCGTCGTATCGTTCGCGCGACACCGATGGTTGCCACGCGCTGCCGTCGGCCTCGGGGGCGTCGCCCGGCGGTGCAGGCAGGAGCGTCTCCTCCCGGCGCTCGAACATCGCGAACCACACGAGCGGCAGGCGCGCGAACGGATCCTCGGGCTCGCGGGCACGCACGCGAAGCGCCGGATCGAGCCCAGGCGCGGCCTCGTAGGCGACGAACCCCGCGACCCACAGACCCCTGGCGGCGGCGGCCTCGGCCGCCTCGATCGCCGGGCGCACCTCGGCGGGCCGGGTCGCCTCGAGCACCCCGACCGGTTCGACGAGGCGGAAGCTCATCCCTGCCCCATCGGAAGGTCCCGCGGCGCCGACCGTCAGGTCGTCGAACCTTGCTTCGAGCATGACCTCACGATACGCACCGCTCCGTCGGTCGCGACCGGTAGCCTGGGGCGATGACGTCGAAGCCATCGGTGCTCGTGGCGATGTCGGGCGGGGTCGACTCGTCCGTCGCGGCCTGCATGCTCGTCCGCGATGGCTACCGCGTGACGGGCGTGCACCTGCGGCTCGTCCAGCTCGCCGAGGGCGTCGACCACGGGTGCTGCGGCCCGACCGCGCGAGCCGACGCCGAGGTCTCGGCCGCGATCGCCGGCGTTCCGTTCGACGTGGTGGATCTGTCCGACCCATTCGAGGCCGCGGTCGTCGAGGATTTCGTGGCGGAGCACGGGGCCGGCCGCACCCCCAACCCGTGCGCGCGTTGCAACGGCGAGATCAAGTTCGGAGCGTTCCTCCGTCTGGCCGAGGAGCGCGGCGTCGACCACATCGCCACGGGCCACTACGTGAGGAGCGAGCGAGGCGCCGGCGGCACGTGGCGGCTCCTGCGCGGGCTCGATCGGGCCAAGGACCAGAGCTACATGCTCCACATGCTGGGGCAGCGAGCGCTCGGCCGGGCCCTGTTCCCCGTGGGCGGGCTTCCGAAGACCGGGACCCGACAGCTAGCGGCGATGTTCGGTCTGCCGGTCGCGACGAAGCCCGACTCCCAAGAGCTCTGCTTCGCGCCGGCCGGCGACGCCGGCGGCTTCGTGCGTGCGCAGGTGCCCGAGCTCGTCCGTCCGGGGGGCGAGATCGCGCACGTCGACGGGCGCACGCTCGGCGAACACGACGGGACCTTCGCATTCACGGTGGGGCAGCGTCGGGGGCTCGGGGTCGCGACCGGCGAACCGACCTACGTGCTCGAGCTCGACGCCGCGCGCAACCGCGTCGTCGTCGGCCCAGGGGAGCTGCTCGCGCGCCGAGCGGCGGTCGCCGATCGCGTGTCGTGGGTGGCCGGTCGTCCACCGATCGGCGGTCGGTTCGAGGCCGACGTCCGTCTCCGGTATCGGGGTGACGACGTGCCGGCCGTGATCGATCCGTCGGGCGAGCGCCTCCGGGTGACCTTCGGTGCCCCGCAGCGAGGGGTCGCCACGGGGCAGAGCCTCGTCGTGTACCGGGGAGAGGAGCTGCTCGGCGGCGGCCGGATCGTCGAGGCCACGTCGGGATCGAGCCCGTGAAGCTCCTCCGCCGCCGACCGAAGGCCTTCGACATCCAGGTGCAGGACCTCACGTTGCGGATCACCGCCCCCGAGGACTACGCCGAGGAATCGCGCGCGGCGGCGCTCGGCTTCTGGGAGCAGCTCCAGAGCTATGCCCTGCGCTACCCGGAGTTCCGGCAGAGCAAGCGGCCGATCGAGGGACCGGCGGTCGACGCGCCGCCGGTCGTCCGGGAGATGATCGCCTCGGCGACCTCGGCCGCGGTCGGCCCGATGTTCACCTTCCGGGGCGCGGTCGTCGATCAGGTCGGACGGTTCCTCGGGTCCTCGCTCGGTGAGGTCACGGTCTCGTGCGACGGCGACTACTTCATCAAGGCCCGCAAGCGGGTGAAGCTCGCGGTGAAGCGCCACGGCGGTCCGCCGATCACGGTGGCGCTCGAGCCGTCGGCCGCCGGCATCGGCGTGTCCACCACGCTCGGCCGTGGGCGAGGCGGCGAAGGACCGGACGGCCTTGCGATCATGGCGTCGTCGTGCATGCTCGCCGACGCCGCGGCCGCCGGGGTCCAGGCGATCTTGCCGAAGCCCGACGGGTTCGGGATGGCGCTGCACTACCTCCGCCGCGTCCCCGGCGTCGTGGGGGGCGTCGTGGTGATCGAGGATCGGATCGGCGTGGCCGGCGCCGTGGAGATCGCCGGATGAGTCCTCGAGCGAAGGCGCCCGCCGCGACCGTGTCCGACGACGAGCGTCGCCGCGCCGAGGCGAAGCTCCGCGTCGAAGAGCTCCGCTCGCTGATCGATCACCACCGGTACCGCTACCACGTCCTGGACGAGCCCGAGGTCGCCGACGCCGAATACGACGCGTTGATGCGCGAGCTCGAGGCGCTCGAGGCCGAGTTCCCCGAGCTCCAGACGCCGGATTCGCCCACACAGACGGTCGGTGGGGCCGCGGCGACGTTGTTCGCTCCCGTCCGCCACCTCGCGCCGATGCGCTCGCTCGACAACGCCTTCTCCTTCGAGGAGCTCGAGGCATGGCATACGCGCGTCACGAAGGCGGTCGGCGACGCCGCCCGGTTCGCGTGCGAGCTCAAGATCGACGGGGTGGCGTGCGCGCTCACGTACGAGCGGGGTGTCCTCGTGCGGGCGGCCACGCGAGGCGACGGCGTGATCGGCGAGGACATCACGGCGAACGTGCGCACGGTGAAGGGTGTGCCGAGGAGCCTCCAGCTCGACGATCCGCCGGCCGTGATCGAGGTCCGCGGTGAGATGTACCTCCCCGTGCAGGCGTTCGAAGAGCTCAACCGCCAGCTCACCGAGGCCGGCCAGCGTCCCTTCGCCAACCCACGGAACGCTGCCGCCGGCTCCCTGCGGCAGAAAGATGCGAGGGTGACGGCCTCTCGACCCCTCCGGATGTGGGTGCATTCGTTCGGCCATGCCGAGGGCGTCCGCTTCGATTCCCACCTCGGGCTCCTCGATTGGGCGGCGAAGGCGGGGCTGCCGGTGGCGCCGACGACCGAGGCGCGCGAGACGATCGAGGGCGTCGAGGACTACCTGACCCGCTGGCACGAGCAGCGTCACAGCGTCGATTGGGAGATCGACGGCGCCGTCGTCAAGGTCGACCAGACAGCGCTGCAGGACGAACTCGGGTACACCTCGAAGGCGCCGCGCTGGGCGATCGCCTACAAGTTCCCGCCCGAGGAGCGCACGACGCTCCTGCGAGACATCGACGTCCACACGGGGCGGACCGGCAAGGTCACGCCGTTCGGGGTGCTCGAGCCGGTGTTCGTGGGGGGCGTGACCGTGACGTACGCGACCTTGCACAACGAGGACGAGGTCCGCCGCAAGGACGTGCGTCGGCGCGACACGGTGATCGTTCGGCGCGCCGGCGACGTGATACCCGAGATCGTCGGACCGGTCCTGTCCCTGCGCCCGAAGGGCTCACGCCGCTGGAAGTTCCCGAGGGAGTGCTCGTCGTGCGGGACGGCGCTCGTCCGGCCGGAGGGCGAGGCCGACTGGCGCTGCCCGAACCGGGGCGGGTGTCCTTCGCAGAACGTCGAGTGGCTGTTCCACTTCGCCGGACGCGGCGCGATGGACATCGAGGGCCTCGGCTACGTGACCGGGATGCAACTCCTCGACCGTGGCATCGTGCGCGACCCCGCCGACGTCTTCGGGCTTACCGCCGAGCAGCTCGCCGAGCTCGAAGGCTTCGCGGAGCGGTCGATCACGAAGCTCCTCGGAGCGATCGACGGGTCGAGGGATCGGCCGATCTGGCGTCTGCTCGTCGGTCTCAACATCCGGCACGTGGGGGGACACGTCGCCGAGGTGCTCGCCGACGCCTTCGGGTCGATCGAGGCGATCGCCGCCGCGACGGCCGACGAGATCGACGACGTCCCCGAGATCGGACCCGAGATCGCGCGCAGCGTCGCGGCGTGGTTCGGCGACGAACGCAACCGCGAGCTGATCGATCGGCTGCGGGCAGCGGGCGTGCGCATGGCCGACGACCGCGTGGCGCGCCCGACCGACGGCGCCCTGCGCGGTTCCACGATCGTGCTCACCGGGGGGCTGTCGAGCGTGTCTCGCGACGAGGCGACGGACCTCGCGAAGCAGGCGGGCGCCCGGGTCGCCTCGAGCGTGTCGAAGAAGACCGATTTCGTCGTGGCGGGCGAGAACCCGGGGTCGAAGTACGACAAGGCGATCGAACTCGGTGTCGAGGTCGTGGACGAGAACGAGTTCCTCCGACGGGTGGGCCGGTCGTGACCGCGACCCCGATCGACGGCAAGGCCCTGGCGGCGCGGCTGCGCGCGACGATCGACGAGGAGCTGCAGGTGCTCCGGATGTCCGAGATCGACCCCGGCCTCGCGACGGTGCTCGTCGGCGGTGACCCCGCCGCCGCGGCCTACGAGCGCCACCTCCGGAAGCTCGCCGAGGGGCTCGGCTATCACTACGTCTGCGAGCGGCTGACGGGCGGCGTCGAGACCGCCGACGCGCTCGCCACGATCGGCAAGCTCAACGCCGATCCGCGCGTGACGGGCATCCTCGTGCTCCGCCCGCTGCCGGCGCATCTCGACGAGGCCGACCTCGACGCCACCGTCGACCCGCGGAAGGACATCGAGGCCGCCCACCCCCTCAACGCCGGTCTGCTCGCGCTCGGCAAGCCGCGGTTCCTCCCATCGACACCGGCGTCGTGCTTCTATGCGCTCGACGCGTACCTGCGGGCGTCGGGCCGGGACCCGGCGGCGTTCTACCCAGGCGCCGTGATCTGCGTGGTGGGGCGGTCGAGCAGCGTCGGCAAGCCGGCGCAGTGGCTCGCCCTCCAGCGCAACGCCACGGTGATCGCGACCCACAGCCGTACCCATGCCGCCGGGCGCCTCGGCGAGCTCTCGTGCCTCGCCGATGTCGTGCTCGTCGCCGCCGGGGTGCCCGGCCTCGTGACCGCCGACATGGTGAAGCCCGGCGCCATCGTGCTCGATGTCGGGTTCCATCAGCTCGACGACGGGCGGATCGTCGGCGACGTCGACCCAGGGGTCGCCGAGGTCGCCGAAGCCATCACGCCGGTGCCGGGAGGGATCGGACCGATCACCGACGTGTGGCTCGTCGGCAACGCGCTGGCCGCGGCCGCGATCGCCCGCCAGGTCGAGCCCCGCTTCGGCGCCTCGGGCTGATCGGGACCACGGGCATCCGCGGCGGGCCCCCCGCTACACTCCCGCCATGCCGGTCGAGATCGACATCGAGCACGTGGCGCGGCTCGCCCGGCTCGATCTGACCGACGACGAGAAGGACCAGCTACGCGCCCAGCTCGGGCAGATCCTCGAGCACGCGGCCAAGGTGAGCGAGGTGGCCGCCGACGATGTGGCCCCGACGGCGTCGCCGATCCCGCTCGTGAACGTGTTCCGCGAGGACGAGCCGGAGCCGTCGCTGCCGGTCGAGGAGTCCCTCCGAAACGCACCGGACCGCGATGGGGACCGATTCCGGGTGCCGCGGATCGTGGAGGCCGGCACGTGACGGAACCGTGCGACCGTTCCGCGACCGAGCTCTCGGCGCAGCTCGCGGCCGGCGAGATCACGGCGGTTGAGCTCGGGGAGTCGAGCCTCGCTCGCATCGACGCCGTGGACGACCGGATCGGGGCGTTCCTCACGCGCACGCCCGAGCTCGCCCGGGAGCGCGCCGCCGAGCTCGACGTCTACCTGTCGACCGGCGCCCCCCAGACCCGCGCCGCCGGCATCCCGACCGCGCTGAAGGATGTCCTGGCGACGAACGGGATCCGAACGACCTGCGGCTCTCGGATCCTCGAGCCGTATGTCCCCCCCTACGACGCCACCTCATGGGCTCGTCTGTCGGGCGCCGGCGCGGTGCTCGTGGGCAAGACGAACTGCGACGAGTTCGCGATGGGCTCATCCAACGAGAACTCGGCGTTCGGGCCGGTCCGCAACCCGTGGGATCTCGAGCGGGTGCCCGGGGGCTCGAGCGGCGGGAGCGCGGCCGCCGTCGCGGCCGGTGAGGTGGTCTGGGCCCTCGGCACCGACACCGGCGGAAGCGTGCGGCAGCCGGCCTCCCTCTGCGGCGTCGTGGGGCTCAAGCCCACGTACGGGCGGATCAGCCGGTACGGATTGATCGCGTTCGCGTCCTCGCTCGACACCGTCGGCACCTTCACCCGGACCGCCCGCGACGCCGCGACCTTGCTCGGGGTGCTCGCCGGCCACGACCCGCGGGACGCGACGAGCCTCGACGCGCCGGTCGAGGACTACACCGACGGGTTGGACGCCGGGGTGCGGGGCCTCCGCATCGGGGTCGTCGCGGATGCCCTCGGTGAGGGGGTCGAGCCGGCCGTGCGCGACGCGGTTCGCTCCTCGCTCGATCGCCTGCAGGTTCTCGGGGCCGAGGTGGGGGAGGTGGCGTTGGCGAACGCGGGCCACGCCCTCAGCGCCTACTACCTGATCGCGCCGAGCGAGGCGTCGTCCAACCTCGCCCGCTACGACGGCGTCCGATACGGCCTGCGCGCCGACGGCGACCATGCCGACTCGATCCAGATGATGTTCCGCACGCGGGGCGCGGGTTTCGGCCCCGAGGTGAAGCGTCGGATCATGCTCGGCACGTACGCGCTCTCCGCCGGGTACTACGAGGCGTACTACGGGCAAGCGCAGAAGGTCCGCACGCTCGTCATCCGCGACTACGCGGCGGCGTTCGAGCGGTTCGACGTGCTCGTGTCACCCACCTCGCCGACGACGGCGTTCCGCATCGGTGAGAAGGCCGACGATCCGTTCGCGATGTACCTGAACGACGTGTTCACGATCCCGGCGAACCTCGCCGGCGTCCCGGCCGTCAGTGTGCCGTGCGGCCTCGACGGCGACGGTCTGCCGATCGGCCTGCAGCTCACCGCGCCCGTGTTGGGTGAGGCGACCCTGCTCCGCGCCGCGTCTGCCCTCGAGGCCGATCTCGGGCTCGAGCTCCGCCCGCCGCTCCTCGCGGGCGCCTGATCCGTCGGCGTCCGCCGCGGTGCCCGAATTGACCGCCGATCGCGCGAAACGGTCCGGTAGGCTGGCCGTCGGATGACCGATTGGGAGACCGTGATCGGGCTCGAATGCCACGTCGAGCTCAGCACGCGGACGAAGATGTTCTGCTCGTGCCTGAACGTCTTCGGCGCCGAGCCGAACAGCAACACCTGTCCGGTTTGCCTCGGCCACCCCGGGTCGCTCCCGGTGCCCAACCGCGAGGCGATCGCCCGGATCGTGAAGATCGGCCTCGCGCTCGGCTGCGAGATCGCGCCGCATTCCCTCTTCCATCGGAAGAACTACTTCTATCCGGACATGCCCAAGAACTATCAGATCAGCCAGTACGACCTTCCCGCCTGCGTGGGGGGCCGCCTCGACGTCGACCTCCCCGAAGGCTCGACGAGCCGCATCGGCATCACGCGGGTCCATATGGAGGAGGACACGGGCAAGACCGCGCACGGGAGCGCCAGCGGGCGGATCCACGACGCCGCCCACGCGCTCGTGGACTACAACCGCGCGGGCGTGCCGCTCGTGGAGTGCGTCAGCGAGCCCGACATGCGCTCCCCCGAGGAGGCCGCCGCGTACCTCCGCGAGCTGCGCGCGACGCTCGAGGCGCTCGACGTGAGCGATGTGAAGATGGAGGAGGGATCGCTCCGCTGTGACGCGAACGTCAGCCTGCGACCGGCGGGTTCAGACGCGTTCGGCACGAAGGTCGAGATCAAGAACATGAACTCGGTACGGTCGCTCGAGCGCGCGCTCGGCTACGAGGTCGAGCGGCAGACGAAGGCGCTCGAGAACGGCGAGTCGATCGTCCAGGAGACGCGCCACTGGGACGAGGACGCCGGCGCGACCCGATCGATGCGCTCGAAGGAAGAGGCGTTCGACTACCGGTACTTCCCGGAGCCAGACATCCCACCCATCGAGCCCGCGCCGGCCTGGATCGACGAGATACGCGCGTCGTTGCCGGAGCTTCCGAGGGCCCGCCGCGAGCGGTACGCCTCGGCGCTCGGCCTGAAACCGGAGGTCGCCCGGGTCCTCGTCGCCAGTCGGAGCCAGACCGATCTGTTCGAGCGCACGATCGCGCTCGGCGCCCCGGCGGACAAGGTCGTGAACTGGATCACGCAGGATCTCGCGTCGCTCGAGAAGGAGGCCAGCGAAGGCAAGGTCGGTCCCGAACATCTCGTCGAGCTGATCCGGCTCGTGGAGGACGGAACGGTGTCCGGCGCAGGGGCGAAGCAGGCCCTCGACGAAGCCTTCACGACCGGCGCGCCGATCGCCGAGATCGTCCAGCGGAAGGGCCTCACGCAGGTATCCGACGCCGGTGCGCTCGGCGTGGCGGTCGACGAGGCGATCGCCGCGAACCCCGACGCCGTCGAGAGGTTCCGTGGCGGCAACGAAGGGGTGCTGGGGTTCCTCGTCGGCCGCGTGATGAAGGCGAGTGGCGGCAGCGCGAACCCGAAGGTCGTCCAGGAGCTCCTGCGGGAGCGCCTCGGGTAGGCGCACGTGCGCCGCGAGCAACCCGCCTCCCGTCCACGTCCGCCCCGTGTCCCCGTCTGGCAACTCGTGCTCCTCGGCGTCTGGCGCGCCGTCCAGGGCGCCGTCTTCCCGTTCCAGCGGATGTGGCGATCGCGCGAGGCGATCGACGGGTACGCCCTCGTGCACTTCGCGAGCGTCGCCGGCGACGCGTTGCTCGCGATCGCGCTCGCCGATTCGGTGTTCTTCTCGATCCCCGTCGACGAGTCCCGGCTCAAGGTCGCCGCCTACCTCGCGTTCACGATGCTCCCGCTGGCGCTCGCGGGCCCGATCCTCGTTCCGCTGCTGGACCGCGCGGGCCCGCGCCGCGCCGTGACGATCGCGGCTGCGGCCGGCCGCGGGCTGCTGGCGCTGTACCTCGCGCCACGGATCGGCTCCGCCCTGCTGTTCCCCGTGGCGCTCGGCATCCTCGTGCTGTCGAAGGTGCATGCGATCACGAAGAACGGCCTGACGATGGCCTACGGCTCGCGCGAGGAGGGGCTGATGCGGGCGAACGCCCGCCTCGGCCGGGTGGCCGTCGCCGGTGCGGTCGTCGCGGCCCCGTTCGGCTACGCGGCCTTGTCCGTGTGGGCCGGGCCGGGTCCGATCTACCTGGCGGCCGTCGCATGGGGCGCCGCCGCGCTGCTGACGCTCAGGCTGCCGCTTCCGCAGGCGAAGGGCGCATCGTCGCAGCCGCTCGGGCCGAGGGGTCGGGTGCCGTCGCTCACGGGCCCGGCCATCGGCGCGGTCGGGCTCCGCGCGGCGAGTGGGTTCCTGCTCTTCCTGCTCGCCTTCGCGCTGCGGACCGCCGACGTGTCGCCCTCGGGGGTTCGCGATCGTTGCGGGCGCCGCCATCCTCGGCGGTCTGGTCGCGGACCTCGTTGCCCCGCGCCTGCCGACCGACACCCGCGAGGAGGCGGTCGTGATCGCGTGCGTGAGCGCGGCATGTGTCGGAGCGCTCCTCGCGGCGCGGCTCTTCGGCGTCCCGCTCGTGACCGCGTACGCGCTCCTCGCGGGCGCCGCCACGGAGTTCGGACGTCTCGCGTTTCAGAGCCTGATGCAGCGCGCCGCGCCCGCCGGCGCGCTCGGGAGGGTCTTCGTGCGCTACGAGGTCTTCTTCCAGCTCGCGTGGGTCGGCGGCGCGTTCCTCCCGGCGCTGCTTCCGATCGAGTTCCGGTTCGGGATCTTCCTGCTGGCGATCTTCTACGGCGTGCTCGGCGCCGCCTACGCCTGGCGCTTCCGGCAGCGGCGCAAGCAGGACCGTTCCGCTGCCGAACCGTAAGCTTGCCGACCAACGGATGGGCAAGGGAAGGGCCAAGGGAAAGACCAACGGGCCAGGAGAAAGCCAGAGGCCCGGAAAAGCCCAGGAGAAAGGCCCAGGAGAAAGGCCCAGGAGAAAGGCCCAGGAGAAAGGAAAGGACGGCGATGGCGGAGTTCGTGACGGTCGGTCAGGCGGGGGAGATCGGCGAAGGTGAGGCGAAGGCGTTCGACGCGAACGGGGCCAAGGTCGCGATCGCCCGCGCCGGCGGTTCGCTCTACGGGTTCAGCGACATCTGCACGCATCAGGGGTGCAACCTCGCGCTCGGCGGTGAGATCGAGGGCACCGACATCTTCTGCGAGTGTCACGGCAGCGGCTTCTCGATGGCGTCCGGCGAGGTGGTCTCGCCGCCGGCGACGCGGCCGATCGCGACCTTCCCGGTCCGCGAGCAGGATGGCGAGCTCCAGGTCGAGGTCTGACCGGCGTGCCCGCGGGCCGCACGATCGTCGTGGTGGGCGCATCGCTCACCGGGGCGACAGCGGCCGCGACGCTCCGAGGCCAGGGTTTCGACGGCAGGCTCGTGCTGGCCGGGGATGAGCCGGCTCCGCCCTACGAGCGGCCCGCGCTTTCGAAGGGGTACCTCCGCGGGGAGGAGACGGTCGAGGAGTTCCTCGTCAGGTCGCCCGACTTCTGGGCGACGAACGAGGTCGAGACGCGGTTCGGGGAACGCGCCACCGCGTTCGACCCGAGGGCGAGGACGGTCACCCTCGCGGGCCGCGACACGATCGCGTTCGATCGGGCACTCCTCGCCACCGGGGTCCGGAACCGCAGGCTCGACGTGCCCGGCGCCCGGCTCGAGGGGATCTTCGAGCTGCGTACTGTGCCCGACTCGGATGCGATCCGCGAGGCGGCCGCGAGCGCATCGAAGGCGGTCGTCGTCGGGTTCGGCTTCATCGGCGCCGAGGTGAGCGCGTCGCTCCGCCGGCTCGGCGTCGAGGTCGAGGTGGTCGAGATCTTCTCGACGGCGCTCCGACGCGTGCTCGGGCACCGGCTCGGGAGCGTGCTCGAGTCGATCCACCGTGACGAGGGGGTTGGGTTCCGCTTCGACGACGAGGTCGAGCGTTTCGAAGGTGACGCGCGGGTCGAACGGGTCGTCACCCGCAGCGGCCACACGATGGAGTGTGACATGGTCGTGGTGGGGATCGGCACCGAACCCAACGGTGAGCTCATGCCCGGCGAGGGGACCGCGCCAGGCGGCGGGATCGAGGTGGGTCCCACGCTCGAGACGGCGTTCACGGGCGTGTTCGCCGCCGGCGACGTCGCCACCCACGAACATCCGATCTTCGGCCCGATCCGGGTGGAGCATTACGACAACGCGATCAAGATGGGGGAGCATGCCGCGCGGAACCTCCTCGGCGCGGGCGCGGTCTTCGACGATCCCCATTGGTTCTGGTCCGAGCAGTACGACCACGAGCTCCAGATGGCAGGCGTGGTGCCGCAGGTCGACGACCTGGAGATGGTGGTCCGAGGGTCCCTCGAGGACCGCCACTTCTGTGCGTTCCTGCTCGACGACAAAGGGGTGCTGCGCGGGAGCGTCAGCCTGGACCGGCCACGGGACTGCCGCCGGTCCCTGAAGCTGATCCGAGCCCAGGCCGCGCCGCCGCGGGCCGCGCTCGCCGACCCCGACGTCGACCTCCGCGAGCTCCAGACGGGGCCCGCATGATCTCGAGCGTCGGCGCCGGGCGACCGTTCGTGCCGGCCTAGTGTTCCGCGGCGTCGGCCTCGGCTTTCGTCCGATGAACCGTGCCGTCGGCATGCTCCGGCGGGGCGTAGAGCGAATAGAGGTGCACGTCGAACTCGCCGATGTTCACGACGTTGTGCCAGGTTCCGCCCGGCACGATGACCGCCCCATCGTCGGCGATCTCGTGCGTCTCGTCGATCGTTCCCTCGCCCGTGCCGAACTCCACCCTGACTCGCCCCCGCTCGACCCGAAGGAACTGGTCACGGTCGGGATGCACCTCGAGGCCGATCTCCTCGCCGGGCGCCAGCCGCATCACGGTGAGCTGCATGTGCGCACCCGTGAAGAGCACCGTCCGGAAGTTCTCGTTCTCGAGCGTCGTGCGCTCGATGTCGCCGACCCAGCCGATCATGGCCGCCCCCTTCGTCGTCGCGTTCCACCGGCCTTCCTACCTCGTCGCCGGGACCGGCGTCGACCTGGGGATGCGCAGGTCCCGGTCCCGCGCCCGACGGTTGCTACGCTGGCGGCTCGATCCCGACGATCGATACCCGTTCGAGGAGTGAGACGCGTGGACAGGCCAGAGATCATCCTGGCGCCCGGGCCGACCCCGATCCCGCCCGAGGTGCTGCTCGCGCAGGGGAGCCCGCTCGTCTATCACCGCGGCCCTGGGTTCGGAGATCTGATGCGCGAGGTCACGGGCCGCCTGAAGGAGCTCTACCGGACGGACCACGCCGACGTGCTGCTGATGACGTCCTCGGGCACCGGGGGGCTGGAGTCCGCGATCCAGAACTGCTTCTCACCGGGCGACGAGGTGTTCGTGCCGCTCGCCGGCTTCTTCTCCGAGCGTTGGAAGAAGCTCTCGGAGGCCCACGGCCTCACCGTCCGCTCGACCGAGGACGCGTGGGGCAGCCGCATCGATCCGGCCAAGGTCGCCGACGCGCTGGCCGCCAACGCGTCCGTCAAAGCCGTCCTGCTCACGCAGTCCGAGACCTCCACCGGGGTGATCCAGCCCATCGAGGAGCTCGCGCGCGTCGCGACCGACGCCGGCCTGCTCGTGATCGTCGATGTCGTGAGCAGCTTGGGGGCCGTCCCGTTCGACTTCGACGGCTGGGGCGTCGACGTCGCGATCGGGGGCTCGCAGAAGGCGCTCTCGGCGAGCCCGGGCATCGCCTTCGCGGCCATCAGCGAGCGCGCGTGGGCCGCCCAGGCCGAGGCGTCCCTGCCGCGGTTCTACTTCGACTGGGCGATCTACAAGACCTTCGGCGAGCTCCCGGACCCCGAGAACCCCTGGACGCCGGCCATCAGCGTGATGCAGGGCTTGAAGGCCGCACTCGATCTGTATTTCCAAGACGGCGTCGAGGCCGCGTACGGGCGACACGAGATGCTCTCGCGCGCGGTGAAGGAGGGCGTGAAGGCGCTTGGTCTCGATCTGTTCGGCGAGGGCTTCGAGCGGAACTGGACCGTCACCGCGATCCGGGCGCCCGAGGGCATCGATGCCGACACGATCAGCGATCGGATCCGATCCGATCACGGATGCGTGATCGCGCCGGGTCAGGGCCCGCTCAAGGGCAAGGTCTTCAGGATCGGGCACTTCGGGTATGTCAGCGAGCTCGACATCATCCGCGGACTCGCCGCGCTCGAGATGACGCTCGAGCGGCTCGGCTACCCGGTGAAGCGGGGAGCCGCGGTCGCCGCGGCCGAGTCGGTCTTCCAGGAAGCGTGAGACCGTGCGGATCCTCGTCACGGAGCAGCTCTCCGAGCAGGGGCTCGAGCTCCTGCGTGCCGAGTTCCAGGTCGACGTACGCACCGACCTCGCGACCGGGGATCTCGCGGCGGCGATCGGCGGCTACGACGCCCTGATCATCCGGAGCGCCACGCAGGTCACGGCCGACGTCCTCGAGGCGGCGCCGGATCTGAAGGTCATCGCCCGGGCCGGGATCGGGCTCGACAACGTCGACGTCGACGCCGCGACCCGCCGGGGCGTGATGGTCGTGAACGCTCCGCAGTCGAACGTGATCTCGGCGGCCGAGCACACGGTGGCGCTGATGCTCGCCCAGGCGCGCAACGTCCCCCAGGCCCACGCGGGTCTCGTCGCGGGCGCGTGGGAACGCTCGAAGTGGGAGGGCGTCGAGCTCGCCGGCAAGACGATCGGCCTGGTGGGGCTCGGGCGCGTCGGCACCCTGGTCGCCCAGCGAGCCGCTGGGTTCGGGATGCGCGTCATCGCGTTCGATCCGTTCGTGTCCGCCGACCGCGCCAAGGAGCTCGGTGTCGAGACGATGCCGACGCTCGAGGCCCTGCTCGTCCAGGCCGATTTCGTGACCGTCCACCTGCCACGCAGCCGCGAGACCGAAGGCCTGCTCGGGGAGAAGGAGCTCGGCATGATGAAGCCGGGCGCGCGGCTCGTGAACACGGCCCGCGGCGGCATCGTCGATGAACGGGCGCTCGCCAAAGCGGTCGAGTCCGGCCACCTCGGAGGCGCCGCCCTCGATGTCTTCGCCGAGGAACCGACGACCGAGTCGCCCCTGTTCGGTCTCGCGAACGTGGTCGTGACGCCGCACCTCGGCGCGTCGACCCGCGAGGCCCAGGACAAGGCCGGGACGACCGTCGCCGAGATGGTCCGTCTCGCGCTCAAGGGAGAGTTCGTGCCGTACGCGGTCAACGTATCGGCAGGAGCCGAGGTCGGCGAGGTCGTCCGGCCGTTCGTGGGGTTCGCCGAGCGTCTCGGGGCGATGACGGCCGGCCTCGCCGAGGGCGGCGTCCGCTCGGTCGTGGCGAGCTACCTCGGCAGGATCGCGGAATCCGACACCCGGGTCCTTACGCTCGCGATCCTGAAGGGGATCCTGGGCCGCTCGGTGCACGAGCCGGTGTCGTTCGTGAACGCGCCGATGCTCGCCCGGGACCGCGGCCTGTCGGTGAGCGAGATGCGTTCGACCGTGTCCCAGGACTACGTGTCGCTGATCGCGGTTCGAGCCGAGACCGACGTGGGCCCCGTGAGCGTCGAAGGCACCATCATCGGGCGCCATGCCGAGCGCGTGGTCAAGGTGAACGACTACGACATCGAGGTGTCGCCGTCGCCCAACATGGTCTTCTTCAACTACGAGGACCGACCCGGCGTGATCGGCACCGTCGGGACCGTCCTCGGCCAGCACGGCATCAACATCGCGACGATGGACGTCGGTCGCCGGCGCGTCGACCCCGAGCACGACGGCCCGATGGAGGCGCTGATGGGCCTCACCGTCGACACGGCTGTGCCGTCGGAGGTCCTCGTCGACATCGCTCGCGAGATCGAGGCGAAGCAGCTCCGCGCGTTCTCGCTTCCGTCGTAGCTTCCAGCACGTCGATCGGCCCGCAACGATTCCCCCACATCTTTCTCGTCGTTCTGGCCGGAGCGCCGGACCCGTCCGTGCTACCATCGCCGGGTCATGGAGCGGACGGTGAACAGCAAGACGGGATCTCTCGGCGCGTTCTGACGCGCCCGCGCCCCAACGCGCAGCCCCGTCGTCACCGGTTCACCCGCACGTCCCCTCGAGGAGCCGCTCCATGGAACGTCGAACGCAATCCGCACGCAGCGCGATCGCGCGTCTGGCCGTCGCGCGGGCGATCTCGATCACCGGCGGCGCCGCCGCGTTCACCGCGCTCATGTTCGCCGTCTACGAGCGCACCGGCCGCTCGACGATCTGGCTGTCGGCCGCGCTGCTCGTCACGTTCGGGATGCACGGGGTCCTCGGCTGGTTCGCCGGGGCTCTCGGCGACCGATTCGACCGCAAGAAGGTCCTCATCGTCTCCGACCTCGCAGGGGTCGTCGTGTACCTGGCGATGGCGCCGGTCGTCGACGCCGGGGGGCTGCTCGTGTTCGGGTTCCTCGCGGCCGTCGCCGAGGCGCCGTTCCTGTCGGCTTCGGGTGCCGCGGTACCGGCGCTCGTGGACCGTCCCGAGGACGTCGACAAGGCGAACAGCTGGGTATCGGTCGGCACGAGCGCCGGCATCTTCATCGGTCCGGCGATCGGTGGGTTCCTCGTGGACGCCGTCGGCCCCGGCACGGTCTTCACCGCGAACGCGATCACGTTCGCGGTCTCGGCGCTGCTCGTGTGGTCGGTGCGCCGGCCGTTCTCCCAACCGCAGACCGGCGAGGGACAGGGCGAGCATCGTGGCGTCTTCGCCGGGCTACGGTTCATCCGTCGGGAACCCGTGCTCGCGCGGATCACCGTGGCCTTCACGATCATGGTTGGGTTCATCGGCCTCGTGATGGTGTCGGACCTTCCGCTCGTCCAGCTCTTCGCCTCGAGCGGATCGGAGATCGGTCGCTTCTACGGGTTCCTGATCGCCGCGTGGGGGCTCGGATCCACGATCGGCGCGCTCGCCGGCCGGCTGATCAACGGAAGGACCGAACTTCGCTGGCTCATCGCGACGAACACGGGCTTCGCGCTCATGATGGCCCTCGTCGGGGTCTCGCCGGTGTTCTGGCCGGTGCTGGCCTTCACGTTCTTGAACGGCTCGTTCGACGCGATGTCGGTCGTCGCGATCCGTGGGATCCAGCAGCGGCGGGCGCCCGACGCGGTGCGCAGTCGCGTGATGGCGAGCACCGACGCGCTCTGGAACCTCGGGGTGGCGTTCGGTTACGTGGTCGCCGGGCCGCTCGTCGCGTTGCTGGGGCCGCGGACGCTCTACGTGGCGGCCGGTGCGGGCGCGCTCGTCGGCACGGCGATCCTGCTGCCCCTGTGGCGACGGGAGGCGCCGGCATCGCCGAGCTTCACGTCGGCCGAGGACCTCGAGGCCGCGCCGGTCGGGGCCGAAACGCCCGTCGCGGTGCCGAGCTCGGCGTCGTCGGAGCGTGCGCGGTCCCCGGCTTCGGCCGGCTGATCGTTCGTTCAACACCGGTCGCCGATCCATGCGCCTGCGTGCCGTTCAGCGTCTGTTTTGCGCTGAACGCCCGTTCAGGCATAGGCTCTGCCCCGTGGACACAGGGACAACCGTGAACCCGTACGACGCGATCGTGGTCGGGGGAGGCCACAACGGGCTCGTCGCCGGCGCGCTGCTCGCGAAACGAGGCGCGCGCACGGTGGTCCTCGAGGCCCGGCACACGACGGGCGGTGCGGCCGACACGATGAGTCCCTGGCCCGAGGCGCCGGGGTTCAAGGTCACGACGCTCAGCTACGTGATGAGCCTGATGCCCGACACGATCCTGCGCGAGCTCGACCTCGAGCGTCACGGGTACCGCGCGATCCCGACCGGTCCGTACCTCGTGCCGTTCCCCGACGGGCGTTCCGTCGTGCTGTACGACGACGACGCGCGAGCCAACTACGACTCGTTCGCGCAGTTCTCCAAGCAGGACGCCGATGCGATCGAGCGTTGGGACGCGTGGATCGGGGGGCTCGCCGATGTGCTGGGCCCGCTCCTGATGACGACCCCGCCCCGTCTCGGTTCGACCCGTCCCGCCGACCTCAACGAGCAGCTCCGGTTGGCGTGGCGGTTCCGCGGGCTCGACGTGCGGGGCGTGGCCGACGTGACCCGGCTGATGACGATGTCGATCGTCGACATCCTCGACCGGTTCTTCGAGTCCGACCAGGTCAAGACCGTGATGGCGCTGAACGGGCTGATCGGCACGTGGGCCGGCCCGCACGAGCCGGGGACCGGCTACGTCATGGCTCATCACTCGATCGGCGACGTCGGCGACGGGCACCTCGGTGCATGGGCGACGCCGATCGGCGGCATGGGTGCTGTGAGCGCCGCGATCGAGTCGAGCGCTCGATCGTTCGGCGCCGAGGTCCGTACCGAGGCCCGCGTGGCGCGGATCCTGACGACCGGCGGTGCCGTTCGGGGCGTCGCCCTCGAGGATGGGGAGGAGCTCCTGGCGCCGGTCGTGGTGGCGGCGACGCATCCACAGCTGACGTTCCTGCACCAGCTCGATCCCGATGAGCTCCCGGCGGACTTCGTCGAAGACATCCGGAACTGGCGGACGCGCTCTGGGGTCGTGAAGATCAACCTCGCGCTCGACCGGGCCCCGGTCTTCACGGCCGCGCCCGAGGTCGAGGACCTCACCGGCGGGTTCGAGCTCGCGCATTCGATCGCCTACCTCGAGGAGGCCTTCGAGCAGGCGCGCCGCGGCGAGCCTGCGACGAGGCCGTTCAGCGACGGGTGCATGCCGACCTACGTCGACCCCTCACTCGCGCCCGAGGGCAAGCATGTGGTCTCGCTCTTCACGCAGTGGTGCCCGACCGAGTGGGCGGACGAGCCGCACGACGAGGAGCTCGACGCCTATGCCGACCGCGTGATCGACGGCTACGACGAGCTCGCGCCGGGGTTCAAGGACTCCGTGCTGCACCGACAGGTGATCGGTCCCCACGAGATGCAGACGGAGTGGGGGCTCGTCGGCGGCAACATCTTCCACGGGGAGCTCTCGGCCGAGCAGCTCTTCCACCTTCGCCCCGCGCCCGGATACGCCGACTACCGCACGCCGGTGCGCGGCCTCTACCAGGCCTCGAGCGCCACCCACGGGGGCGGAGGCGTCTGCGGCATCCCCGCGTGGAACTGCGTGCGAGAGATCGTGAAGGACGTCAAGGCGATGACCCGAAGGCAACGTTTCCGGAGGTGAAGCGCGTGTCGCAAGACACCACCCAGCACGACAACGACCACGAGAACGATGGATTCAAGTTCTACTTCGCGAGTTGGTACAAGAAGTCGCCGTACTTCAAGCGCACGGTCGAGGCGGGCTGCACGAGCTGGGACCTCTACAACCACATGTTGATCCCGACGCTCTACGACGATGACGTCAAGGAGTACTGGCACCTGCTCGAGCATGTGACGCTCTGGGACGTCGCGGTCGAGCGCCAGGTCGAGATCACGGGTCCCGACGCCGCGCGGTTCGTTCAGCTCCTGACGCCTCGTGATCTCTCGCAGACGGTGCCGGGCCAGTGCAAGTACGTCCTGCTCTGCGCTCCAGACGGCGGCATCGTGAACGACCCGATACTGCTGAAGCTCGCCGACGATCATTTCTGGCTGTCGCTGGCCGATTCGGACGCCCTGCTGTTCGCCCTGGGGGTCCAGGCGTTCGCGGGGCTCGACGTGCAGATCCGGGAGCCCGACGTGTCGCCGCTCCAGGTCCAGGGTCCGAAGTCGAAGCCGCTCGTCCGCAAGCTGTTCGGGGACGAGGTCGCGGACCTGAGGTACTACCGGTGCGTCGAGACCGAGATCGACGGCATCCCGGTCGTCGTGTCGCGCACCGGATGGACGGGCGAAGTCGGCTACGAGGTGTACCTGCGCGACGCCGCGAGAGGCATCGATCTTTGGGACGCGATCATGAGGGCCGGTGAGGAGTTCGAGATCCGTGCGATCGCCCCGAGCGACCAGCGGCGCATGGAGGCCGGCATCTTCAACTACGGCAACGACATGGACGTGACGAACAATCCGTTCGAGGTGACCGGTCTCGAGCGGCTCGTCGAACTCGAGAACGATCACGAGGTCGTGGCACGTGCGGCGCTCGAGCGGATCGCCGCCGAGGGCGTGAAGCGCAAGCTCGTCGGGGTGGAGATCGAGGGCCAGCCCCTCGGCATGTGGCTCGAGGACTTCTGGCCGGTCTCGATCGACGGCCAGGAGATCGGCCAGCAGATCGGCCAGGAGATCGGCCAGGAGATAGGAAAGCTGACGAGCGCGTCGTATTCCCCGCGCCTCGAGATCAACATGGGGTATGCGTGGGTGCCGATCGAGGCTGCCGAGCAGGGGACCCGGCTCACGGTCACTTCGCCGACGGGACCGCTCAGCGCCGAAGTGGGGACGCTGCCGTTCTGGGATCCGAAGAAGGACGTCCCGAAGGGCTGATCGGGCATCGCCGGCCGCCGGGCGCCATCATGGAGCCGTGGGTGAGCTTGCAGGGAAGCTGCTGATCTCGAACGCCTCGCTGTTCGATCCGAACTTCCGCAAGACGGTCGTGCTGATCGGGCATCACGACGAGGAGGGCGCCGTCGGGGTGGTGCTGAACCGCGTCCTGGAGGTAGCTGTCGATGAAGCGGTGCCGCCACTGGCGGAACTCGTCACGCCGGGGGAGCCGCTCTTCGTCGGGGGGCCGGTCCATCCGGATGCGGCGGTCGTGGTCGCCGAGTTCGAGGACCCCTCGAAGGCCGGGGTGCTCGCGTTCGGAGACGTCGGGTTCCTGCCGGAGGATGCCGATCACGAGGATCTGACCGGCATGCGCCGCGCCCGGGTGTTCGCCGGGTACGCGGGGTGGGGACCGGGCCAGCTGGAAAGCGAGCTCACCGAGCAGGCCTGGCTGGTCGTGCCGGCGACCGCCGACGACGTGTTCCACGCCGAGCCCGAGCGCCTCTGGGATGACGTCGTGCGGCGCCTCGGGCCGCAGCACCAGGTGCTCCGCGCGATGCCGGTCGATCCCTCGCTCAACTGACGGATCTGGGCCGACGCGCCGTCCTCGAGCTTCAGCCGGTCCGAACGGGCCGACCGGCCGGCAGCCAGACGCGGAACGACGCCCCACCCCCGGCGCGTTCCTCGACCCATGCCCGGCCGCCGTGGAGTTCCGCGAACCGCGAGACGAGCGACAGACCAACGCCTGCACCCGGCGACTGCGGATTCGCGCTCGGTCCCCGTTCGAACGGATGGAACAACGTCTCGCGGAGCTCGGTGGGCACGCCCGGGCCGTCGTCCTCGACGACGAGGAGGGCGCCGCCCTGCGCATCGGTCGTCAGGCGCACCCAGATGTGGGTTCCTGCCGGCGTGTGCCGGGCGGCGTTCGTGACGAGGTTCTCGACGATCCTGGCGATCATCGTGCGATCGACGGCGAGCCGCACGGGCGAGAGTTCGAGATCGATCGGATGGTTCTCGCCCACATCGGCCGCGTCGACGAGCTCGCCGATGAGCTCGTCGAGGGGTTCCTCGCTCATGCCGGGCTCGCTCGCGCCGCGTCGGAGCCGGTCGAGGTCGAGCAGGTCTGTGACCAGGTCGGTGAGCTGCCTGGCCTTCGCGTTCAGGCTCCGCAGCAGGTCGCGCCGATCGACGGGATCGAGGGGCATGTGCTCCTCGTTCTCGAGCGTCACCGCGATACCGAGGATCGTGGACAACGGCGTCCGCAGGTCGTGGGACACGGCCGTGAGGAACGTGTCCTTCAGCTCGTCGGCCTCGCGGAGGCGCTCGACCGCGCCGCGCTCGAGGTCGAGTGCCTGGGTCAGATCCTGTTCGGCGCGCTTGCGGTCCGTGATGTCATACATCACGCCCTGCCAGAACAGCGGCTCACCCCGATCGTCGCGAACGAGCACGGCCTCGTCGCGGACCCACACGATCCGTCCGTCGGGACGGACCATCCGGTACTCGTTGCGGTAGGGGGTGCCCTCGCGATCGGCTTCGTCTGAAGCCGCCATCGCACGGTCGCGATCTTCGAGATGCACGAGGCGGGGCCACCACTCACCGTGGCTCATCGCGTCATCGGCGCTCACGCCCAGCATCGTCTCGATGTAGGGGCTCACGTAGAGGGATCGCACGGGCTCCGGCTCGAGCGGATCGATGTAGACGACCGCCGGGATCTGCTCGACGAGCGTCCGGAACCGCGCCGCCGTCTCCCGGAGCTCCTGCTCGAGCTCTTTCTGCTCGGTGACGTCGAACAGCACCCCCTGCACCGCGGTTGGTTCGCCGCGGTCGTTATGGATCACGGTCGCGACGTCGCGGATCCACAGGGTCTTGCCGTCACGGCGGCGCATCCGGTACTCGAGCGAATACGGCTCTCCCGATGCGATCCCTGCCTTCGTCTCCCGGGCGGCCCGCTGCAGGTCGTCGGGATGCAGCGCCTCGCTCCAGGTTCGTGCACCTTCTTCCTCGTGCTCGGGGAGCCCGAACATCTGGCGAGCCTGCGGGCTCGTGTAGAGATTCGTCATGCCCCCGTCGGGCAGGTCGACGTACGTCACGGCGGGAAGCTGTTCGACGAGCGTCCGGTACCGCGTGGCTGTCTCGCGGAGCTCCTCCTCCATGTGCTTGTTGGCCGAGACGTCGCTCAGGCTTCCGAACCAGTGCGCGGGCTCGTCGCCCGACGCCGCCACCCACTCGGCCTGATCACGGATCCACACCCACCGGCCGTCGGCCGCGCGCATCCGGAACTCCTCGAAGAACGGCTCCTTCGACCCGTCGGCCCGGTGCTCGGCCTCGAGGACCCGATCGCGGTCGTCGTCGTGCATCAACGAGATCCACATGGGACGGTCGAGCTCCTGGACGGTATAGCCGAGGAGCTGTTCGATCCGCGGGCTCAGGTAGGTGGTCAGGTAGGGCTCGGCATCCACCTGGACGTAGATCGCCGCGGGGATCCGTTCGACCAGCCAGCGGTACCGCTCGGGCGTGCCGAAGGTAGCCGCGGGAGAGGCGGCGTCGTGCACGGCGCGTTCTTCGGGATGGCTCACGAGGTCTGGGTCCGGTCCGCTGGAGGCATCGACACGGCGAGGCCCCGGGCTGAGCCCGGCCGGTGGCTCGCCGCTGGCGGCCCATCTGCCACACGGATAGGCTCCCCGCCACGACGGCCACCGATCCGGCGCGTTCGTGAGCCGAGCGACAGGAGGCAACCAGACCGTGGCATCCGAGACCTTCACCTTCTATGTCCAACCGTGGTACCGCAAGTCTCCGTATTTCGAGGCCACGAAGCGCCACGGGTGCAGGAGCTGGGGCCTGTACAACCACATGCTCCTGCCCACGTTGTACGACGACCCCGTGACCGAGTACCGGGCCTTGCTCGAGGATGTCACGCTCTGGGACGTCAGCGTCGAGCGGTGCGTCGAGATCTCGGGTCCCGACGCCTTCGATCTCACGAACCTCATCACCTGCCGCGACCTCACGAAGGTGGATGTGATGCAGGCGCGCTACGTGCTCCTGACGACCCATCAGGGCGGCATCGTCAACGACCCGGTGTTGCTGCGCCTCGCCGAGGATCGCTTCTGGCTGGCGCTCGCCGACTCCGACGCCCTCCTGTACGTGGCGGGGGTGGCGGCCGGCCGCGGCATGGACGTCGAGATCCGCGAGGCCGACGTTGCGCCGATGCAGGTGCAGGGCCCGAAGTCGCGCGACCTCGTTCGCGACCTCCTCGGCGACGCCGTCGCCGACCTGCGCTACTACTGGTGCGCGGAGGCCGAGGTCGACGGCATCCCGCTCGTGGTGTCGCGCACCGGCTGGACCGGGGAGGTCGGCTACGAGCTCTACCTCCAGGACCCGTCGCGGGGCGACGACCTCTTCGAGCGCGTGATAGAGGCCGGCGAGCCTTACGGCGTCCGGGTGATCGCGCCGAGCGAAGCTCGCCGGATCGAAGCCGGCATCTTCAACTACGGAAGCGACATGCGCGTCGAGGACACGCCGTTCCACATCAGCGGTCTCGAGAAGTACGTCGAGCTCGACCAGGACGGGGAGTTCATGGGAAGGGCCGCGCTCGCGCGGATCGCCGAGCACGGTGTCGACCGCAAGCTCGTCGGCGTCGACATCGGCGGCGCGCCGATGACCGACGAGGGAGCCCTGAATGACTTCTGGCCGGTCCTCGCCGCCGGGGGTTCCGGTGAGCGGATCGGCAAGGTCACCGCGGGCGCGTGGTCGCCGCGCCTCGAACGGAACATCGGCTACGCCTGGGTCCCCGCGACGCACATGGAGGCCGGCACCGAGCTCGCGATCGACTCGTCGGCGGGGGAACGGCCGGCGGCGGTGGTCGCGCTTCCGTTCGTCGACCCGGAGAAGAGGATCCCGGCGGCGTGAGGCGATGAGCGCGGGCTCCGTCAGCTTCGATCGGGCGGCCGAGTACTACGACCGTACGCGCGTGACGGACCCCGAAGCGCTGGCCGAGACGATCGGGCTGATCGAGCGCGAGCTGGGCGGACGTGGCCGGCTGCTGGAGATCGGCGTCGGCACGGGCGCCCTCGCGGTCCCACTCCAGGAGCGCGGGGTGGAGGTGGTCGGCGCCGATCTGTCGACGGCCATGCTCGCCCAGCTCCGGAGGAAGTCCATCACGTTGCCGGTCGTGGCTGCCGACGCGACGGCCCTGCCGTTCCCCGACGCTGCGTTCGGCGGCGCTTACGCCCGGTGGGTCCTGCACCTGATCCCCGCCTGGCGCGACGTCGTCGGCCAGCTTGCACGCGTCGTCGGGCCTGGCGGCGTGATCGTGATCGAGCCCGGCGGGTACCGAGGCGATTGGCTCGACGTTTGGCAACGGATCGAGGCCGAGCTCGGTCCGGCGGTGCGGCACATCGGCCTGGACGTCCACGAGGGGGACTTCGCCGAGCTCGACCACGTGTTCGCGGACCACGGCGCGACCCCGCGCGGCGCGCCGAGGATCGACGTGCGTTCCGTGGACACGCTCGGTGCCTTCTTCGAGCAGGCGCGCGATCGGTCGTACTCGTGGACGTGGCGCATCGAGCCCGACGTGCTGCGCGCGGGCCTGGACGCGGTCGAGGCGTGGGCGCACGAGCGCTACGGCGACGACCTCGATGCCATCGGGAACCAGATGCAGATGGTGTGGCGGATCTACGACCTGCCGTGAACGATCCAGAGCGGGAAGCGCTCGTGGGGGTCCTGCGACCGCGCTGGAAGCTGGCGTGTCTCCTCAGCTTGCTGGCGGTCAGTGTCGTCGCAAGGGCGTTGGGGTCGACCATCCTGGCCGCGGTCGTGCTGCTGGGCGTCGCATCATCACGCTGATCGAGTTTCCGGATGACCCCGAGGGACCGGCGGCGACAGGTGAGGCACCGCTGCCGTGAAGGGCGACGTCCGGTATCCTCGTCGGCACCCCTGAGCAGGGGTTCCACGCCGCACCGAAGGAGGTTCCTCGGGTGCCGATCACGCAGGTCGAGAAGATCTGGATGGACGGCGAGCTCGTGGACTGGAAGGACGCCCAGGTTCACGTGCTCAGCCACGCCCTGCACTACGGCAGCGGTGTCTTCGAGGGCATCCGCGCGTACGAGACCGCCCGTGGCGCCGCCGTCTGGCACCTCGACGAGCACCTCAAGCGCCTGTTCCGCAGCGCGAAGCTGTACCACATGGACATCCCGTATTCCCACGAGGCCCTCGTGGAGGCCACGAAGGACGTGATCCGCGCGAACGGCCTGCACGCCTGCTACATCCGGCCGCTCGCGTTCCGCGGGTACGGCGAGATGGGCGTCAACCCGCTGCACGCTCCCGTGAACGTGATCGTGGCGGTCTGGCCGTGGGGAACCTACCTCGGCGAGGACGCGCTCGAGCAGGGGGTCCGGATCAAGATCTCGAGTTGGCGGCGGAACTCCCAGAATGCCCTTCCGGCAGGCGCGAAGGCCACGGGTCAGTACATCAACAGCGTCCTCGCGAAGGTGGAGAGCCTGAAGGCCGGCTACGACGAGGCGATCATGCTGAACGAGGCCGGCCTGATCACCGACGGTTCGGGCGAGAACGTCTTCATCGTCCGCGACGGTGCGCTCACGACCCCGCCCACGGCTTCCGGTTGCCTCGACGGCATCACCCGGAACACCGTGATCCAGCTCGCCCGCGACCTCGGCTACGAGGTGCGCGAGGAGAACCTCGTGCGCACCGACCTTTACAACGCCGACGAGTGCTTCTTCTCGGGCACGGCCGCCGAGCTCACGCCGATCCGGGAGGTCGACGACCGCACGGTCGGCGAGGGCCACCGAGGGCCCGTGACGAAGGAGTTGCAGTCGGCGTTCTTCACGGCGACGAAGGGCGACAACCCGCGCTACGCCCAATGGCTCACCCACGTGAAGGACTGAGGCGCGGCGCGTGACGGATTCCGAGGCGAAGTACCGGCTCCCGAGGTCGGTCACTCCTTCCCGCTACGACCTCAGGATCGAAGCGGACCTCGGCGTCGAGACGTTCGCCGGCACCGAGGTCGTTGCGGTCGTCGTGCACGAGGCCGCGACCGAGATCGTGCTCAACGCGAAGGAGCTCGAGGTCTCGGCGGCGCGCCTGTCGTCGGCCGACGGTCGCGAGATCGAGATCTCGAAGATCCGCGCGGACGAAGAGGCCGAGCGCATCCACGTCGAGCTGGCCTCGACGGCCGATCCGGGTGCGTGGACCCTCGAGCTGTCGTTCGCGGGAGCGTTGAGCGACAAGATGGTCGGTTTCTACCGCTCGACGTACGCCGACGGGAACGGCACGCGCCACACGATCGCCGTCACCCATTTCGAGGCGACCGACGCCCGCCGCGCCTTCCCGTGCTGGGACGAGCCGGACCTCAAAGCCGTCTTCGGCGTCACGCTCGTCGTGCCGGACGGTCACACGGCGCTATCGAACGGTCCGGAGACCGGGCGCACGCCGCTCGGAGACGGCCGGTCGGAGGTTCGCTTCGCCGACACGATGACGATGTCGACGTATCTCGTGGCCTTCGTGCTCGGCCGGTTGCAGCTCACCGAGACGGTCGATGCCGGCGGTGTGCCGACCCGCATCGCCTGCGTTCCGGGCAAGGAGCACCTCGCCGCGTATGCGCTCGAGGCCGGCTCGTACGCCCTCCGGTTCTTCGCGGACTACTACGCCATCGCGTATCCAGACCGCAAGGTCGACCACGTCGCCCTGCCCGACTTCGCGCAGGGCGCGATGGAGAACCTCGGGTGCATCACCTACCGCGAGACGCTCCTGCTCGCCGATCCCGCGCAGGCGACCCAGGAGGAACTCCTCGACGTCGCCGAAACCGTGGCCCACGAGCTCGCGCACATGTGGTTCGGTGACCTCGTCACGATGCGCTGGTGGAACGGCATCTGGCTGAACGAGGCGTTCGCGACGTTCATGGCGTACCTGGCGGTCGATGCGTGGCGGCCCGACTGGGCGATCTGGCCCACGTTCGCGCGGATCCGCGCGAACGCGCTCGAGGTCGACAGCCTCGCGAGCACCCGGCCGATCGAATACCCCGTGCTCTCACCCGACGACGCGAGCGGCATGTTCGACACGCTCACCTACACGAAGGGTGGCGCGGTGCTCCGCATGCTGGAGCAGTGGCTCGGGCCCGACCGGTTCCGCGGCGGGATCCGGCGGTACCTGCGGACGCACGCCTACGGGAACACCGAGACCCACGATCTGTGGGACAGCCTCGAGACCGAGAGCGGCGAGCCCGTGCGGCGGATCATGGATGCATGGATCTTCCAGCCCGGCTATCCGGCGATCACGGCACGGCTCGACCCCGACGGCGTGCGACTCACGCAACGCCGGTTCATCCCCTCCGATCCCGGCGACGACACGACCTGGCCGGTGCCCCTGATCGTGCGTCAGGTCTGGGGCGACGGTGAACGGCGCGAATCGGTGCTCGTCGAGGCCGACGGGCTCGTCGTGCCGCTCGCCGCCCCCGACGCGGTCGTGACCGCGAACGCGGGGGGCGCGAGCTTCGTGCGGGTCGTCTACGACGATGAACTTCGCGGCCGCCTCACCGAGGGCCGGAACCTGCTCTCGCCGGCCGAGCGCCAAGACATCGTCGATGACACGTGGGCGGCCGTGGCGGCAGGGCAAGTGTCGGTGCTCGCGTTTCTCGACCTCGTCGAGGGGTTCCCGGGTGAGGACGAGCTCGCCGTGTGGCAGGCGATCCTTCACGGCCTCGCGTGGTGCGACCGCTTCGTCGAAGGTGAGGCTCGGGAGCGGTTCCGCGACTTCGTGCGCGACCTCGTGCGACCGGCGTTCGAGCGACTCGGGTGGGAGGCCACCGACGAGGAGCCCGATCTCGTGAAGGCGCTCCGTGGCCAGCTGGTGACGGCGATGGGTGTGCTCGGCAACGACCCCGAGACCCAGGCGATGGCCCGCGAGCTCGAGCACGAAGCGAGCGCCGGCGAGCCGGTCGACGCGCAGCTCGCGGCGGCGGCGGTCGAGGTGGTCGCCGCGTCGGGCGGACCGGAGGACTACGAGCGGTTCCGCGGGGCGGTGCGCACGGCCACGACCCCCCAGCTGGAGAACCGATACCTCTTCGCGCTGCCACGGTTCCGTGACCTCGAGCTGTTCGACCGAACCCTTGCGGACGCGTTGGGGAGCGAGATCAGGCCCCAGGACGCGCCGTTCGTGCTCGCCCGGGGGATCGTCCACCGCGAGCTCGGTCCCCGGGCCTGGGCCTTCGTGCGGGACCATTGGGACGAGCTGAACGAGCGGCTCGCCCCGACCAATGTCATCGCGCTCGCCGCCGGCGTGCGATACCTGACGGATCCGACGACGGTCGAGGACGTCCAAACCTTCTTCGAGACCCACGACATCCCGCAGAACCATCTGATGTTGCTCCAGTTCCTCGAGCGCCAGCGGGTCGCCGCGGCGCTCCGCGAGCGCGCCGTGCCCGAGCTCGCGGCTCGTTTCGGGGGCTGATCGGCGGATCGTCAGCCGAGGGCGAGCCTTGCGAGGTCGCTCGGATCGGCGTTCGCCCCGCACACGATCACGCCGACCCTTTCGTCCGGCTCGGCCACGTAGGCCCGGGAACGCAGGGCCGCGAGCGGTGCGGCGGCGCCCGGCTCGGGCGCGAGACGCATCTCGTCCCACATCGCGCGACGGGCGTCCTCGATCGCGTCGTCGGGGACGAGGACGACCCGATCGACGTAGGCACGCGCGATCTGGAACCCGATGAGGCCCGCGCGAGCGGCGCCGAGGGCGTCGGCCGCGACGCCCCCGACCTCGACGTCGACGGGTTCCCCGGCGGCGAGGGCGGTCGTGAGCGTCGGACAGCGCTCGGGCTCCACTCCGACCACGCGGGCGTCGGTCGCGTACCAGGCGGCGACCCCGCCGATCAGCCCCCCGCCCCCCACCGCGACGAGCACCGTGTCGAGGTATGGGGCCTGTTCCTCGAGCTCCCGCCCGAGCGTGCCCTGGCCGGCGACCACCGCCGGCTGGTCGTAGGGATGCATGAACGCCGCGCCCGTCTCGAAGGCCCGCTCCTCGCATGCCGCGTACGCGTCGGCGTAGTAGCCGGGGACGACATGGACCTCGGCCCCGTAGTCGCGGATCCGCTCGATCTTGACGGCCGGCGAGGTCTCGGGCACGAAGATCTCGGCGCGGTGGCCGAGGTCGCGGGCGGCATAGGCGACCGCGAGGCCGAAGTTGCCTCCGCTCGCCGCGAGCACGCCGCTGCCGTCGATCTCGGCCGTCAGCATGCGGTTGAACGCGCCTCGTGGTTTGAACGAGCCCGTGTGCTGGAGGAGCTCGAGCTTCAGGGTGAGGTCGGCGTCGACCCCGAAGGCGCCGCGACCCGCCGCGAGCACCGGCGTCTCGCGGACCCGCCCGCGGATACGGTCGGCCGCCTCCTCGATGTCGAAGCGGGTGACGTCGAGCGGATCGGCTCCGGGAGCGACGAGGTCCACCCCGGTATGCAAGCACGCCGAACCGATCGGAGCCACTCGGCGCGGCGCGTATCGCGACCCGTCCACCGCGCCCGGGCGCGCGTGCGGTAGCCTCGCGCCCGATGCGACTCGTCCGTTTCCGTCATCGCGATCGGATCGCCACGGGTGCGATCGAGGCCGGCACCGACGTCGTCCGGGTCCTCGCCGGCACCTTCTTCGAGGACCCGCTGCCGACCGGGGAGGAGATCCCGCTCGACGACGTGCGGCTCCTCGCGCCCGTCCTGCCGTCGAAGGCCATCTGCGCCGGGCGGAACTACGCCGCCCACGCCGAGGAGTTCGGCATGAAGGTGCCGGAGGAGCCGCTGCTCTTCCTGAAGCCCTCCACCGCGGTGCTCGGCCCCGACGAGCCGATCCGCCTGCTTCCGATCTCGACGCGCGTCGACTACGAGGGCGAGCTGGCGGTGGTGATCGGCAGGCTCGCCCGGAACGTTCGCGCCGAGGACGTCTTCCGCTACGTGCTCGGCTACACGTGCGCGAACGACGTAACCCTCCGAGACCTCCAGCACACGAAGGACCAATGGGCGCGGGCCAAGGGATTCGACGGCTCGTGCCCACTCGGCCCGTGGATTGAGACCGAGCTCGACCCGAACGACGCATGGCTCGAGACCCGACTGAACGGCGAGGTCGTCCAACGCGCCAGCACGACCGACCTGACGTTCGGGGTCGCCACCTTGATCGAATACGTGACCACCTTCATGACCCTCTTGCCGGGTGACGTGCTGCTCGCCGGCACGCCCGAGGGCGTCGGACCGCTCGCGCACGGTGACGTCGTCGAGGTCGAGGTCGAAGGCGTCGGCACCCTGCGGAACCCGGTGATGGGGTCGTGAACGCCGAGGTCCGGTGCCGCTTCGCGCCGGCGCCGAGCGGCTCGATCCACGTGGGCAACGCTCGCAGCGCCCTGTTCTCGTGGCTCTACGCGAAGGGTCGAGGCGGCACGTTCGTCCTGCGGGTCGAGGACACCGACGCGAGCCGCGTGACCGAGGAGGCCTTCCGAGGGGTGCTCGAGGACCTCCGGTGGCTGGGGTTGGCCTGGGACGAGGGCCCCGAGGTCGGGGGGCCCCGCGGACCGTACCGGCAGTCCGAACGCGCCGAGATCTACCGCGACGCCACGCGGCGCCTCCTCGAGGGGGGCCACGCGTACCGCTGCTACTGCACGCCCGAGGAGCTCGAGGAACGGCGCCAGGCCGCGCTCTCCCGCGGCGAGCCGCCCGGCTACGACGGGCTGTGCCGCATGCGGCCGCAGGCAGAGCTCGAGGCCATGGCGGCCCAGGACCGCCCGTCGGTCGTTCGCTTCCACATGCCCGAACGCGAGTGGATCGTCGAGGATCTCGTCAAGGGCGAGGTCCGGTTCGCTCCCGGTCAGCTGCGCGACTTCGTGCTCGTGCGCAGCGACGGCTCGCCCGTGTTCTTGCTCGCCGTCGCGGTCGATGACATGTCGATGGGCATCACCCATGTCGTGCGTGGCGACGACCTCCTCGCGAGCGCCCCGCGGAACGCCGCCGTGATCGAGGCCCTGGGGGGCGAGGCGCCCGTCTACGCGCATCTGCCGATGGTGCTCGGCCCCGACGGCAAGCCCCTGTCGAAGCGCCACGGGTCCACGAGCGTCGAGGCGTTCCGGGAGCAGGGCTACCTGCCCGAGGCCATGGTGAACTATCTCGCGCTGCTCGGGTGGTCGAAGGACGACCATACGACGTTCATGAGCCGCGACGAGCTCCTCGAGGCGTTCGACCTGGAGCGGGTATCGAGCAACCCGGCCGTGTTCGACACCGACAAGCTCACGTGGATGAACACCCACTACGTGCAGCAGCAGGACGACGACGACCTCGCCGCTCGCTGTGTGCACTTCCTCACGGGCGCCGGCCTCTCGGTCGATCCTGCGCTCCTGCGGGAGGCGATGCCGCTCGTGAAGGAGCGGATGAAGACGCTCGGCGAGGCGCCGGATCTCCTGCGGTTCCTGTTCACCGACGACGTTCGGCCGAACGACAAAGCGGCGAGCCTGATCGCGAAGGCTCCTGAGGGCTACCTCAAGGCCGCCGCCGACGCGCTCGATGGACTTGAGACATGGGACGCCGATCAGATCACGCATGCGTTGGACGCCCTCGCCGCGGATGCGGGTCTGAACCGGACGAAGGGCTGGCAGCCGATCCGCGCGGCCGTGACCGGTTCGAACGTCTCGCCCCCGCTCCCGGAATCGCTCGCCCTCCTCGGTCGCGAGCGCACGATCGCCCGGCTGCGCGCCTCCACGTGATCGCCGCGGCGACGGTCGTCGCCTCGATCGTGCTTCTGCCCACCGTGCGTGCACCCGTCGCGGCCGTAGGCGCCGGCTCGCGCGAGCGTCACCTCTCTGAAGCCCGAGATCGTCGTGAAGGCGATCCCGTACGGCGCGAAACGCAAGGACCAGATGGCCGCCTATTCGAAGCGCCATTACGGCGTGCGTTCGTGGCAGCTCGACGACCCCCCGGTGATCGTGCAGCACTACACGGCCGGCACCTCGTTCCTCAGCGCATGGCGCCATTTCGCGAGCAACGACCGGTGGAACGGCGAGTACCCCGGCACCTGCACGCATTTCATCATCGATCGGGACGGCACGATCTACCGACTCGTCGCGCTCGGCACGCGCTGTCGCCACGTCGTCGGCATGAACCATGTCTCGATCGGTATCGAGCACGTCGGCACGAGCGACCGCATGGTGCTCGACGATCCGCAGCAGATGCGTTCGTCGCTCAGACTCACCGTCTGGCTGATGGCGAAGTACGGCGTCAACGTCGGCGATGTGATCGGTCATGCCGAGGCCCTCGAGCACCCGTTGCACCATGAGCTCGACCCGAGCTGGCGTTGCCTCGTGCACGAGGACTTCCCCCACGCGGCCATGAACGAGTACCGGGCGCGACTGCGGGAGCTCGCCGTCTCGAAGGGGGTCCCGGGCGGACCGGGGCCGGTCTGGGAGACAAGCGGCTGCTGATCGGTGGGCCGGAGATGCTCACGGTGCAGCATGCTTGCGTGCGGCCGGGAACGGGGCGAGGATGAGGAAACGTCGGCCCTGGGGGTTCCGATGGCCAAGGTGCAGACCCTCCCCGAGCGCCAGGACGTGCACGGATCCTGGCATCAGGTCATGAAGGACGTCTGCTACTGGTGCGGCTGCGCCTACCTCGTCGCCGAGGACGATCACGATCTCGTGTGGGAGCCCGGCAAGATCCGCCTGCGCGGCTGCATCGACGATGTGTGCGAGTGTCACACGACGCCCGTGATCGGCGAACGGCGCGAGTAGCGGAAGCCCGGAAAGGGCAGGGCATCGCTCAGGCGTCACCGGCAGGGGCCGCCGGCGCGCCCGCCGCGAGGGCGAACAGCTGCACCGTCGCCGCCTGATCGATCGTCGACCTGCCGTCGTAGGACCCGACGCCGCCGGCCGTGTAGAGCCCGGTCGCGGGATCGCGACCATCCGCGTCGAGCCTGGCGACGTGTGCGAGCAGCCGCTCCCGGGCGACGTCGGCGACGTCGGGAACGCGAGCAACTCGCGGAACCAGATCGTGACGAACGGCGGCGGCTCGGTCCAGATGCGGGCCGGCGTGAAGTGCCCGAGCGAGGCTCGTGCGAGACGCTCGGCGGGCGTGCGTGAGCCCACCTCGCCCTGTTCGGCGAGGAGCCGAAGGAGCCCGATCGTCGCGCCCTGGTTGTAGGACCACACCGTGGGCTCGAGGGCGCCTCCTCGATCCGGTCGGCGATCAGGCCGTCGCCCAGAGCCAGGGCGACCTCGATCCAGGCGGCGAGCCGTTCGGCGATGGGAACGGCATCGATGGCGCCGAGCGCCAGGAAGAGCTCGCCCGCCGGCGCCGTGCTGCAGGCGTTCCGGCTCTCATGCGCCTCGCGCCAGCGGATCCCCCCCTCGGGGTGCTCGCCGAGACGGAGGAACTCGGCGATCCGAGCCGCGCGGCGGCGGTGGCTGTCGTCGCCGGTCCGATCGGCGATCCGCAGCGAGAGCAGACCGAGCCAGGCGTTGTCGTCGAAGTACCGGAGTCGTTCGCCCGGCGAGGCCAGGTAGGCGCCGCCCGCGCGGTAGCGGGGGAGGAGCCGCTCGAGCCTCGTGAGCCCCGCGTCGTCTCCCAGGGCCGCGAGGTCGTTCGCCGCAGCCATCACATGGATGAGCGTCCACAGGGAGGCTCGGCTCCCCCCGCCCTCCGTCACATCGAAGCGGAACCACCGTCGCCCGATGCTCCGGGCCTCGAGGTCACTCCAGGCGTCCTGCGCAAGCTCCAGGTAGCGCCCACGATCGTCCGAACGGGTCATCAGGCGGAGTCTGACATGCGCAGAAAGGAACCTTCGGCCGACGCGCGGCGTCTGAGGATGGGCGTAGATTGGCGATCTGCCGGGAGCCCGCCGGGAGGAGGAACCATGAGAAGGTTCGGAACCGTGCTCGTGTGCGCAGCGCTCTTGGTGCCGCTGTGGACCGTACAGGTCGAGGCTGCGCCCGAGCGCAGCACGGCGCAGAGCTACAACGCCTTCTGGCACATCAGGCGGAGGGTCGATCAGGACACGTACCTCAAGACCACCTGGTACGCGGGTGTCTACGACTACGGCGACGGGTTCTGGTCCGATCTCTACAAGTCGGTCGACCGTTGCGAGAAGCGCGAGGGGCGCGATCGGTGCCGCTCGGACAGCTATCTGATCGGGGTCATCAACCGTCTGGGGACCGGCGAGTTCACCCTCGACCGCAAGCTCTCGACGGGGACGTTTCGCGCCACCTACCCGATGGAGAAGTACGTCCCCGGCGAGGACGAGCGCGACATCGGGCAGATGCGGATCTCCGTGGATCTCGTCGGTACCGGGGACCTCACGACGAGCCGTGAGTCGTATTCGGTGCGGTCGGGCTGCTTCTCGTACCAGTACAACGGTCGCCGGACCTATCGCGACGCAACCGCGACCGGCGTGGTCGAGATCCTGAGCACCGATCAGACCGTCACGCTTCGCGAGACCGACGACGCGAACATCTCGATCGGATCGAACTTCTACATCGAGAACACCTGCGACAACGAATAGGGACCCGATCCCCGTCGTCGGCGAGAGCGGTCAACGAGCCGCTCTCGCCGGCACGGACGGGTGAGCACGCGATGAAGGCGATCGTCCAAGACCGCTATGGCCCGGCCGACGTCCTGGAGCTCCGGGAGATCGACAAGCCGGTGGCCGGCGACGATGACGTGCTCGTGCGGGTCCGCGCGGCCTCCGTCCATGCGGACGTCTGGCACGCCGTGAAAGGGGTGCCCTACGTCCTGCGGTGCATGGGGTCCGGGGTGCGCAAACCGAAGAGCCGCGTGCCGGGCACGGATCTGTCCGGGCACGTCGAGTCGGTCGGCAGGAACGTGACGCGGTTCCGACCGGGCGACGAGGTCTTCGGGCAGAGCCTCGTTGCCAACCTCTGGCGCAACGGCGGCGCCTACGCCGAGTACGCGGCCGTGCCGCAGGCCAGGGTCGAGCGGAAGCCGGCAGATCTCACGTTCGAGCAGGCGGCGGCCGTCCCGACGTCGGGATCGCTCGCGGTCCAGGGTGTGCGCGATGAAGGGCGACTCGAGTCGGGCCAGAGGGTCCTGATCAACGGCGCGGGTGGGGCCGTGGGGACCTTCGCGCTGCAGGTCGCCAAGGCGTACCGAGCGGACGTGACCGCGGTGGATGCCCCGGGCAAGCTCGACATGCTCCGGTCGATCGGCGCAGATAGGGTCGTCGACTACACGCAGGAGGATTTCACCCGCAGCGGCGAGCGCTACGACCTGATCCTCGATATCGCGGGAACCCGCGCGTGGTCGGCCAGCAAGCAGGCGCTCATGCCGGACGGCACATACGTCCTCGTCGGGCACGATCAGTACGGCAGGTCGGGCCATCGTTGGTTCGGAAGCCTGGGCCGCTTCTCCAAGCTCATGGTGATCTCACCGTTCGCGCGCCAGCTGCATCCCTTCCGCGGCGCCAAGGACCCCGGAGACCGCTTGGTCGTCTTGAAGGAGCTCATCGAGGCCGGCAAGATCACGCCAGTCATCGACCGGACGTTCCCGCTGCGGCAAGTTCCCGAGGCGATCCGTTACCTCGAATCGGGAGCGGTTCTGGGGAAGATCGTCATCACCATCTAACGAGTTGGTAGTCCCAACGGGATTTGAACCCGTGTCTCCACCTTGAGAGGGTGATGTCCTAGGCCTCTAGACGATGGGACCGTGGTTCCGAGTCTACCGAAGGCCGCGTTGGCTCATCCACGGGAGCGCTCACCACAAGGTTGGTTGCACGGGAGGGGGTTCGGGCTCCTGGCGGCCACGCAGACGACCCCGACGGAACCGATGTGCCTCCGGCACGCCGTTGCCTTCGCGGGCCGGCCAGCGGCGGCGCGCCGCCCGCATCAAACCCCCGACCTGTCGGCCCAGCCGCTCCCCCTCTCCTTTCGACGCGTAGGGCCGTGGGTACAGGGCGCGGTACCGATCCACGAGATCGGGATGGTGCTCCTGGAGCCATGGCATGAACTCCTCGCGCACGCCGGGGCGAAGGTGCAGCAGGATCGGCGACACGTGGGTGGCGCCGGCCTCGAGCGCCGCCTCGACGACCGCTCGGAGCTGCTGAGGTGCGTCGCTCAGCCCGGGAAGCACCGGTGCCATCAGCACACCGGTCGGGATGCCGGCTTCGGTCAAAGTGCGCACCGCCTCGATCCGGGCTTTCGGGTGGGGCGTGCCCGGCTCGGTCTCGCGCCACACCTGCTCGTCGAGCGTGCCGATCGAGAAGGCCGCGCTTACCGGCGCATGCTCGGCGGCGCGTTGCAGGAGATCGATATCGCGCAGGATCAGCGTGCCTTTCGTCAGGATCGAGAAGGGGTTCCGCGTGTCGATCATTGCGTCGACGATGCCGCGCATCAGCCGGTAGCGGCCCTCGACACGTTGGTAGGGATCGGTGCCGGTCCCCATCGCGATGTGCTCGCCCTTCCAGCGCGGCGCCGCGAGCTCGCGGCGCAGGACCTGGGGTGCGTTCACCTTCACCACGATCTTGGTCTCGAAGTCGCGTCCCGCGTTCATGTCGAGGAACGTATGCGTCGGCCGAGCGAAGCAGTTGTGGCTGACCACACCGTCGGCGATGAAGTCGCCGGTGCCCGTCGTGACGTCGAACATCGGCAGGTCGACGCCGAGGGATTCGACCGAGACGACCCCGAGGGGAGTATCGCCCTTCACCGCGAGCCCCTCGATCGACCGCTTTCGCTCGATCGCAGGATCGACGGTGTGCACGAACGCGAGTCGCTCGCGGAGCCCACCTAACAGACGGACGCACTTCAGCCCGTTCTCGAGGCGGCGGTCCTCGACGACATGCGTGAACTCGAGGACGTCGAGGCTGGACGTGACCATCTTGATGATCGCCGGATCGGTGTTGCTGATGCGGATAGTCTCGCGAGCAGACGTTCCCTCCGCGTCGAAGATTCCCGCGAGGAAGCCCTTCCGCCAGGATGTGCTCGGCGTGCGCGGCCACGCGACGATCGCGCGGATCCGCTCCACGTTCTCCCTGCGTTGGGTCCTGATGGCACGGATCGACTTGCGCACCTCGGTGGCGGTCTGGAAGTCGAACCGCGTCGCCTCGATGCCTTCGAGAGACAGGTACTGCCGGGTTCGGTCGAGTCCGTCTTCATCGACGAGCGCAAGACGGAAACGGTGCACGGTCCCCGAGCGCCCACTGGGTTTCGGGTACTCGTACGAGCCGACGTGGCCGTCGCCTCTGATCATGCCCGTGAGGTAGCCACGGCGGTATGCGTCATCCTCGACCGGAGCGACGGCGAAACCGCCAACGCCGACCAGCGCATTGTTCGTGGTCAGGAAAGGCCTGCGCGTGTGGCCGTGCTCGGTCCCCGTGACATGTTTCCAGCCGCGCTCGGTGAGGAAGCGGTGGTCGCCGCTCGCGATCAGCTCGGTTCCGTCCTCGAGAGTGACGCGGTACGCCGGTTTCACGCTCGACCAATGAGCCGTCACGTCCGTGAGGACGTACCGGCGGTAACGGCCACGCCGTACCGTGCCATAGATCCGATCCCCGACGTCGACCTTCGCGATCGGTTTCGTCCGACCATCTGCCATGAGCACCGGGGTGTCTCCCGATAGGCAGTAGGTACACGCATGGGTGCATCCTCGGTACGGGTTGATGGTCCAGTCGAAGGGGAGGCCGCCGCCCGGGACGCGGTTGATCACCGACTTCGCCTCGACCTCGATGCACTCGATCCCCCGGAACTCCGGCGTGTTGAAGGTCCGGCGGGCGACCTCGAAGAGCGACTCGGCGGTCATGCGGGGCAATTTAGAACATACGTTCGATTCGGACAACCCCTCCTCCCGTTCCTTCCAGGTGAGGACCCTCGTAGGCGGTATGGGTTCTTCCGGCGTTCACGCGGCTCGGCTACCATCGCAATCCGTTCCCAGCCCTCACCAGAACAAGGACACGACAAGGAAAGGGCGCCGCTTCCCGCATGACGGCGAGACCTGAGCCCGCAGTTCTCCTGCCGGCCGACGTGCCACCCCACGAGCGCTTCGACAACCGCGAGCTGTCGTGGCTGGAGTTCGATGCCAGGGTCCTCGCCCTGGCGGAGCGATCCGACGTGCCGCTCCTCGAGCGCGTGAAGTTCCTCGGCATCTTCAACGCGAACCTCGACGAGTTCTTCCAGATCCGTGTCGCAGGCCTCAAGGAGCAGATCCAGGCAGGGCTCGCCTCGACGTCGCCCGACGGCATGTCGCCGACCGAGCAGCTCGAGCGCATCAGCGAACGCGTCCGCACCCTGATGGCCCGCCAGCATCGGGTGTGGGTCCGGAGCATCCGGCCGCGCCTCGCGAACGCCGGCGTGAAGGTCGTCGATTGGGACCAGCTCGACGACCCGGCGCGCCTGTTCTGCCGCGAACGCTACGAAGAGCGGATCTACCCGGTGCTGACCCCGCTCTCCGTCGACCCGGCGCACCCGTTCCCCTACATCTCGAACCTGTCGTTGAACCTCGCCGTCGGCGTGCGCCAGCCGAAGACGGGCGACGTCCGGTTCGCGCGGGTCAAGGTGCCGCCGTCGCTGCCGCGGTTCTTGGCCCTTCCGGACGACGAGCGGTTCGTGCCCATCGAGCAGGTGATCGCGGCGTCGATCGACACCTTGTTCCCGGGCATGCAGGTGATCGCGGCACATCCGTTCCGGGTGACGCGCGACGCCGACCTCGAGCTCGAGATCGACGAGGCCGAGGATCTGCTCGCGGCGATCGAATCGGTCCTGCGCCAGCGCGAGCGTTCGCCCGAGGTCGTGCGGCTCGAGGTCCATCGCTCGATGCCCAAGGCGTTCCGCGAGCTCCTCAAGCAAGAGCTCGAGATCGGCGACACCGACGTCTACGTCACGAACTCCACGCTGGGACTCGACGACGTGATGCAGCTCGCCGCGCTCGACCTTCCCGACCTGAAGTACGAGGCGTGGTCGGGCAAGACCCAATCGCGCCTGCAGCCCGTCGTCGACGGTCGCAACGACGTGTTCAGCGTGCTCCGCGAGGGCGACGTGCTCGTGCAGCACCCCTACGACGCGTTCGACACGTCGGTGGAGCTCTTCGTCGAGCAGGCATCGCGCGATCCGCGCACGCTCGCGATCAAGCAGACGCTGTACCGGACGTCGGGGAAGAGCTCCGCGATCGTCCGCTCGCTCGTGCGGGCGGCCGAAGCAGGGAAACAGGTCGTCGCGCTCGTCGAGCTGACCGCCCGATTCGACGAGGAGGCCAACATCTCCTGGGCCCGCGTCCTCGAGCAGGCGGGCGTGCACGTGGTCTACGGCGTCGTCGGCCTCAAGACGCACGCCAAGGTCTCGCTCGTCGTTCGCGACGAGGTCGACACGATCCGACGGTACTGCCATGTCGGCACGGGGAACTACCACTCCGGGACCGCCCGCCTGTACGAGGACCTCGGGCTCCTCACCGCCGATCCGGACGTGACCGCCGACGTGGCCGATCTGTTCAACCTGCTCACCGGCTACAGCAACCAGGAGTCCTACCGGCGGATCCTCGTGGCACCGATCACGATGCGCGGTCGGTTCGAGGAGCTGGTCGCCGAGCAGGCGCGGCCCGGTGGCCGGATCGCGATCAAGATGAACGCCCTCGTCGACGCGTCGACCATCGACGCGCTCTACGCAGCGTCGCAGGCGGGCTGCGAGATCGACCTCATCGTCCGAGGCATCTGCTGCCTGCGTCCGGGCGTGCCGGGCCTCTCCGATCGGATCCGCGTTCGCTCGATCGTCGGCCGCTACCTCGAACACTCGAGGATCTTCCGGTTCGGCGAGGGCGCCGACGCCCGACACTTCATCGGCTCGGCCGACCTCATGCCCCGGAACCTCGATCATCGCGTCGAGTGCATCGTCGAGGTGCTCGACCCCGCCCTCAAGGAACGGCTGGACGAGATCGTGCGCTTGAGCCTCGAGGACGATGTCCTGGCCTGGGAGCTCCGTCCCGACGGATGGGTGAAGGTGCCGGCGGAGCGGCACATCGAGTCGCATCTCGAGTTCCAGCGGCTCGCGGAGGAACGGGCACGGGCGTGACGGCCGAGCGCGAGGCGAAGCTCGCGGCGTCACCGGCGTTCCGCATGCCGGAGCTCGCTGGTGTCCTGCATGGCTTTCGGTCGGTGCGTCGCCCGGACGCGACGCTGCACACGGTCTACGTCGACACGCCCGACCTGCGGCTCTTGCGCTGGGGCGCGAGCCTTCGCTACCGCGAGGGTCAAGGCTGGACGGTGAAGCTCCCTCCGCCCGGTCGTGACGACGTGCTCCGCAGGGAAGAGATCGGGTTCCCCGGCGACGGCGGCGTCGTGCCCGCCGAAGCGTTGGACCTGCTGCGTGGCTTCCTTCGGAACGCCGACGTCCAGCCCGTGCTCCGGTTGCGAGCCGAGCGCCGGCTCTGGGAGCTGCGCGACGCCGGCGACCGCGTCCTCGTCGAGGTGACCGACGACGCCGTCGAGGTGGTCCGCGGCGATCCGTTCCGGACGCGCTTCCGCGAGCTCGAAGTCGAGGAACGGGATCCGGGCGCCGGCCCGCTCCGTGCGGCGGTCGTGGCGCGGCTCCGGGCCGCGGGCGCCGGCGCGCCCGACCCGACCCCGAAACCCGTGCGCGCCCTCGGCCCCGCCGCCATGGCGCCGGCCGACGTCGAGGTGGGGGAGCTGCCACCTCGACCGACGGCCGGCCAGGTCGTTCGCCGAGCGATCGCGTCGTCGGTGGTGCATCTTGTGCGCCACGATCCGGTGGTCCGGCTTGACTCGGATCCCGAGGGCGTGCATCAAGCCAGGGTCGCCACCCGCCGCCTCCGCTCGGACCTACGGACCTTCGGACCCCTCCTGGACCCCGTCTGGACCGCGGCGATCCGCGAGGAGCTCGCGTGGCTTGCCGACGCCCTCGGCGGGGCGCGCGATGCCGACGTGCTGCTCGATCGGATCCGAGGTCGGGTCGCCGGCCTCGCTCCCACCGAGGCGCCCGCGGCCGCGCACGTGGTCGAGGCGCTCGAGCGACGCGACAAGGAGGCGCACGCGGCCCTGATCGATGCGATCGCGGAACCGCGCTACGCCACCTTGCTGGACGTCCTCGTCGAGGCGGCCAACGCGCCGGCGCTGCGTCCCGGCACGGACGCGGCGGCCGACGAGGCCCTGCCCGCGCTCGTCCGCGGACCGTGGCGGTCGCTCGCCCGCGCGGCCGAGCGAGCCGGCGACGAGCCGAGCGACGAGGTGCTGCACGGCATCCGGATCCGCGCGAAACGGGTCCGGTACGCGGCCGACGCCGTGGCGCCCGTCGTCGGGGAAGCCGCTCGGCGTTCCGCGAGGGACGCGGCTCGCCTCCAGGAGATCCTCGGCGAACACCAGGACGCCGTCGTCGCGCGGACCTGGCTCCGCCGATGGGCGGCGTCGATCGGCTCGGTCGACGGCGCTTTCGCCGCGGGCATGCTGGCCGGGCTCGAGGAAGCCGCCGCGAACGGAACGCGAGCCCGGTGGAGGAGGGCGTGGCGGCGACTCGACCGAGGGCGGCCGCGGAGCTGGATGTGACGCTGATCCGCGCCGCGGGCGGCGTCGTCCTCCGCGAGGGACCGGACGGCACCGAGGTGGCCCTCGTCCATCGGCCCGCCTACGACGACTGGTCGTTCCCGAAAGGCAAGCTCGAGAAGGGCGAGGACGAGCTCGCGGCATCGCGGCGCGAGGTCGAGGAGGAGACGGGGCTCGCGCCGGCGGTCGAGGACGACCTCGGGGTGGTGACCTACGTCGACGCCCGCGGACGACCGAAGGTGGTCAGGTACTGGCGGATGTCGGCGCCGGGGGACGCGTCCCTCGCGCCGACCCACGAGATCGACCGCGCCGAGTGGGTTCCGCTCGATGACGCGGCCGCCCGACTCACCTACCCCCACGACCGCGAGCTGCTCGCGCGGCTTTCGGGAGAGGCGACGCCGAGCTCGCGGGTGCCGATGTACCTGCTCCGTCACGCGAAGGCGGGGGAGCGGGCGCGCTGGCGCGAGTTCGACGAGCTGCGACCGGTGAGCAAGGCCGGTCGACGGCAGTCCCAGCACCTCGTCGAGGTCTTCGAGGGCCGACCGATCTCCCGGCTGTTCTCGAGCCCCTTCCTGCGGTGCATGCAGACCCTCGAACCGCTCGCCGAGGCCCGTGGCATCGAGATCGAGTTGAGCCGCGAGCTCGGAGAGGGCGCCCCACCTGCGGGCGCCGAAGCGCTGCTGCTCGCCGCGGCCGCCGACGGTCCCGCCGCGGGCAGCACCCACGGCGACGTCCAGCAGCTCCTCGTCGAGGATCTGCTCGCGCGCGGGGCGGAGCTTCGGGGCGATGCGGTGGCGTTCAAGAAGGGTTCGACCTGGGTACTCGAGGTCGTGGACGGCAAGGTCGCTACGGTCGAGTACCTCCCGCCTCCAGCCGGGGCCAAGCTCGGGCCCGACGAGGCCTGAGTCGGGGTCAGTTCTCGCCCTGGTCCCGGGTGAAGCCGAGCTCGCCGTCGAACTCCTGCAGCTTCTCGGTGTGCATCCACCGGTGGTGTCGTGAGATCCGTGCGAGGAGCTGGTGCACGTCCTCGTCTGGCAGATCGCCGGGGTTCTCCCGGATGATGAATCGGCAGCGGAAGTGATCGCCCGTCTCGGTCATCGCCCCGGTCGGGGGGAAGACCTTCGTCCCCCGCGAGGAGATCATCTTGAGCGACATCCGCGTGTCTCGCGTGACCTCCATCAGGGACGCCCCGAGCTCCGCTGCCGACAGCGGCGACTCGACGAACACGTCGAGACCGACGACGGCTCGAGATGCCGGACGTACGTAGTCGGGATCCGATGACAGCTGCGGGAGCTGCAGGGGCTTCACGTCGCGGATCACCCAGCGCTCGGTCTTCGTGCCGAGGTTGGAGATGATCGCGTCGGTGTACGCGGTGGTCGACGTACCTCGGTCGTAGCCGACGACGTCGCCGGTCAGCACACCCGATTCGAGCGTCACGAACACCGCGTGCTCGATCGCGGCCGCCTGCTCGAACAGCCCGAGGTAACGGAGCATCAGGACCGAGCTCAAGATCACGGCGGTCGGGTTGATCACGTCCTTGCCGGCGTACTTCGGCGCGCTGCCGTGCACCGCCTCGAAGATCGCGACCTCGTTGCCGACGTTCGCGCTCGGCGCGAAGCCCAGACCACCGACGAGGGCCGAGGTGAGATCCGACAGGATGTCACCGTTCATGTTCGTCGTGACGAGCACGTCGAACTGCTCGGGGCGCTTCACGAGCTGATGGGCGGCGTTGTCGACGATCACGTGCCAGCCCTCGACGTCGGGGTAGTCGGGCGCCACCCGCTCGAAGACGCGCTTGAGCGTTCCCTCTGAGAACTTCAAGATGTTGGCCTTGGTGGCGCACGCGACGCTGGATCTGCCCTCGCTCCGTGCGTATTCGAACGCGAACCGCGCGATCTTCTCGCAGCCCTTCTCGCTGATCAGCTTGAGCGCCTGCGCCGTGCCCGGCGTCTGCATGTATTCGATGCCCGCGTACAGGTCTTCGACGTTCTCCCGCACCACGACGAGATCGATGCCTCGGCCGGAATAGGGAGTGGTGACGCCGGGGAGTTCGCGCACGGGCCGGACGTTCGCGTAGGTCTCGAAGAGCTTGCGGAGGGTGACGTTCGCGCTCTTCTCGCCGAACCCGACCGGCGTCTCGAGCGGGCCCTTGAGTGCGACCCGTGTGCGGGCCACCGAGGCGATCGTCTCCTCGGGGACACCCGAGGGCAACCCTGCCTTGAAGACCTCGGCCCCGGCCTCACACCGTTCCCACTCGATCGGCGCGCCGGCGGCCTCGACGATCCGGCGAGCGGCCGTCACCACCTCGGGGCCGATGCCGTCGCCGGGGATCAGGGTGACCGGGATGGGTGCGACGTCGGGGCTCACGAGTGGTCTCCTCTTGTGGTCGTCGGCCCATGGTACGAGGACCTTCGGTTGCTCGCCGATGAACCTGCGCTAGCATCCGTCGCGTGCGAGTGCGGGTCCGTCGGTTCAGCGTGGTGGTACTCATCGTCGCGATCACCGGCGCGTGCGTTGGCGGAGGCGACCCGCGGCCGGTGCCGACCCAAGCCGGCACGCTCGATCCGACGACGGCGCCGACGGCCTCGTCCTCGCCGCCGCTCCCCATCGACATCGAACCGTCGCTCGGTATCCAGAACCTCGATCACCTCGTGTTCGTCGTGATGGAGAACCGGTCGTTCGACCATTACTTCGGCACGTACCCGGGGGCCGACGGAATCCCGACGAAGCCGAACGGGGACTTCGCGCGCTGCAACCCCGATCGTGAGGCCGGGCGATGCCAGTACCCGTACCACACGACCTCGTTCGTGAACGCCGGCGCCGCGCACAACCACGAGGCTTCGAACACGGCGATCAACGGCGGCAAGATGAACGGCTTCATCGACGTGCTCGGGGAGTACTTCAGCGTGTGCGTGAAGCGCCCCGACAACCCGAAGTGCCAGAAGACGAGCCGGGGCCCGGAGGGGCAGCCCGATGTGATGTCGTATCACGACGATTCGACGATCCCGAACTACTGGGCGTACGCGCAGAACTACGTGCTCCAGGACCGGATGTTCGCGCCCACCGACTCGTGGACGATCCCCGCGCACCTCTACCTCGTCTCGGCGTGGTCGGCACGCTGCCCGGACCTGCACGACGTACGGAGCTGCGTCACCGATATCGAGAGCCCCCATCAGGGGCTCGGGATCCGCGACTTCGAAGACAAGCCACGGCCGTACCTTTGGGCCGACATCACGTGGCTGCTCTATAACCACGGCGTGAGCTGGGCTTACTACGTCGCGCCCGACACCTGCATCGAACACACTCGGGCCGATCCGTGCAAGGGGTCGTCGGGGAAGGCGACCGCGTTCGGCAAGAACCCCCTGGCGGGCTTCACGACCGTCGAAAAGACAGGGCAGCTCGACCGGATCCAGACCTACCGCGAGTACCACAAGGCCGCGCGGACGGGGACGCTCCCGTCGGTCTCGTGGATCGTCCCGTACAAGGAGACGAGCGAACACCCCCCCAACTCCGTCGAGGTCGGGCAGGCATGGGTGACGAACGTCGTGAACGCCATCATGGAGGGGCCCGAGGAGCAGTGGCTCCGTACGGCGATCTTCGTCGTGTGGGACGACTGGGGAGGCTTCTACGATCACGTGGAACCGCCGGTGGTCGACAAGGGCGGCTGGGGCATCCGCGTGCCGGCGTTCATGATCAGCCCGTGGGCCAAGCAGGGGTTGATCGACCACCAGACGTTGTCGTTCGATGCGTACCTGAAGTTGATCGAGGACCGCTTCATGCAGGGCGCGCGGCTCGATCCGAAGACCGACGGCTGGTGGGACCCGCGTCCGACGGTGCGTGAGGAGGTCAAGATCTTGGGCGACCTCTCAGAGGAGTTCGACTTCGCGCAGGATCCGCTCCCGCCGACGATCCTCGATCCTTGGCCCTTCCGCGACTGAAGCGCTCTGCCGGCGTGGCTCGACATCGCCCCTGCTAGGGTGTGCGGCCGATGCGAGCTGGGACGCTCCGCCCGCTGATCGCCCTGTTCGCCCTGGCCGCGATCGTGGCGGCTGCGTGCACGGGCGCCGGCACCGACGGTGCCGCGTCCTCGACCTCCGCGGACGGCTCGCCCGGACCGACGTCGGAGCCCTCGCCCTCATCCGGCGTGAGCGCGTGGCCCGAGGACGTCTTCGGTCTCGATCCGCGAGCCGTGCCGGAGCAGGGCGACATCGACCGGTCGGTCCTTGAGGGCGTGCCCGAGCGGCAGACGATCGACGACTCCGCGCCGATCGATCCGGCAGCGGGTATCGACAACATCAACCACATCGTGGTCGTCGTGCTCGAGAACCGGTCCTTCGACCACTACTTCGGAACCTATCCGGGCGCCGACGGCATCCCGATGAACGCGCAGGGCGTCCCGACGGTGTGCAACCCCGACCCGGATCGGCCGGGTGTGTGCCACCGTCCCTATCACGACACGACGCCCGTCGACCAAGGCGGACCACACGGCAACGTCGCGCACACGATCTCCTACAACGAGGGTCGGATGGACGGGTTCGTCGACGCGCTCCGCTCCCAGGGCAACGGCTGCATGCAGCACCCCGACGAACCTCCATGTCCGGCGGCCTCGATGGGGCCGCAGGGGCAGCCCGACATCATGGGCTACCACACCGACGAGGAGCTTCCGAACTACTGGCGCTACGCCGATGAGTTCGTGCTGCACGATCGCATGTTCGCGCCCGTCGACTCATGGACCCTGCCGGCGCATCTGTTCCTCGTGTCGGGATGGTCGGCCTTCTGCCCGGACCTCGAGGATCCGATGAGCTGCGAATCCGACGTGACCTTCCACGGCGATCCGAAGTACGCGGCGCAGTGGTCGGGCAACACCTGGGACCCGGCCGACCCCTCGCCGCCGCCCTACGTCTGGGCCGACGTGACGTGGCTCCTCTACCAGTTCGGGGTGAGCTGGGGATACTTCGTCGGCGAGGGGTCGTGCGTGGCCCGACCGTGCGCCCAGTACCAGGGCGTCGAGACCGCCCCCGTGCAGAACCCCCTTCCCGGCTTCGCGTCCGTGCACGCGACCGGACAGCTCGACAACATCCGGCCCCACGCGGACTTCTACGACCTCGCCAAGGCGGGGGACCTGCCGATGGTGTCTTGGGTGATGCCGGTGAAGAACTGGGGCGATCACCCGCCGGACAACGTGCTGCGGGGCCAGGCGCTCGTCACTCGTCTCGTGAACGCGGTGATGGAGGGGCCCGAGGAGCAGTGGCTGCACACCGCGATGTTCATCGTGTGGGACGACTGGGGCGGCTTCTACGACCACGCGAAGCCGCCGATCGTCGACGAGAACGGCTGGGGGCTCCGGGTGCCGAGCTTGATGATCTCGCCGTTCGCGAAGCCGGGATTCATCGACTCGCAGACGCTCTCCTACGATGCCTACCTGAAGCTGATCGAGGATCGCTTCATGGAGGGGCAGCGGCTCGACCCGGACACCGACGGGTGGCGCGATGCACGGCCGACCGTGCGGGAGGAGGTGCCGATCCTCGGCGACCTCGCCGATGACTTCGACTGGAGCCAAGATCCGCTGCCGCCGCTCGTGCTGCCGCTGTGGCCGGTCGGCAAGCCAGGACCGGGCGAGGTCTGAGCTGGGGATCCAGGACTCGAACCTGGACTACCAGAGCCAGAATCTGGCGGGCTGCCGATTACCCCAATCCCCATCAGCTTCGAGTCACGATGCTACCAAGGGGCCTTCGCGCGACCACGAGGCGTTTGACCGAGATCGTGTGCTGCGGATAGGTTGGGGTGGACCGAGAGACGGGTGTCGAGCAACCGGTGGAGGGAACGCCGTGAACAAGGGTGGCCTGGTCGCAGAGGTCGCGAAGCGCACGGGTCTGAGCAAGGCCGACGTTGGCCGAGTCGTCGACGCGGCGATCGATGCGATCCGCGAGACCGTCGTGCGCGGTGACCGCGTGACCCTCGCCGACTTCGGCACCTTCGAGCGCAAGCATCGGAACCAGCGGGTCGCGCGGAACCCCCGCAAGCCCGACGTGCCGATCACCGTGCCCGCAAGGGACCTGCCGTCGTTCACGCCCGGCAAGGAGTTCCGCGAGCACGTCGTGTCGAAGCGCCGGCGCTGACCCGCGGCCGGCCCGGGAGTTTCCTCAGTCGAACGTCACGAGCCGGAGATCGCGCGCGACCGGCCCAGCCTCGGCGTCCTCCACGCGGAACCGCACCCGCTGCCCGATCCGGAGCATCCGGATCGCCTCGTCACCCAGCGAACGGTCGTCGATCCGGATCTCGGTGCGGTCGTCGGTGACGAGCGACCCGGCGTGTGTCGTCTCGTCGTAGTCGCGGATCGTTCCCTGGTCGGGTTGCGGGTTCTGTCGTCGGCGCTCCGGCTCGCTCATCGGTTCCTCCTCACGGTTGCGGCGCCGCCGGCCGACCGGGAGCGAAGGTCGAGGTCCTCGCAGACCTCGCGCGTCCGGCCGCGCTGCGGGGCGTCGAGCACGATGAGGATATCGTCCGGCAGGTCGAGGTCGAACCCGAGCTCGGACGTTTCCACGACCGAGAGCGGGACGTCACGTTCCGCGGCGACCTCGAGGTGCCGGCGGTACGAATCGGGCCCGAAACGAGCCGGCAGCACGGTGGGCGGTCGTCGGAGCAATAGGTTCGTGCCCGATTCGTCGAGGGAGGGCGCGAGGACCACCGGCCCCAGCGTGTGGAGCGCGCGCGTGAGCGACGAGGGCGTGACGAGCGGCGTGTCGGGCAACAGGACCGCGAACGCGTCCGCTCCGAGACCCACCGCGTCGGCTTCCACCTGCGAGATCGCGGCGGCGAGCGTCGGGGTCGCCTCGGTCACGGCGCGGGCCCCGCGGCGCGCGGCGACCTCGAGCACGGACTCGTCGGGGGAGATCACCCAGGTCTCCCACCCGGGGAGCGCGAGCGTTGCATCCATCACGTCCTCGAGCATCGCAAGCGTGAGCGCGGCGCGCTCCAACGGGTCGAGCAGCGGCTCCAGCCGGGTCTTGGACTCGGCGAGCGACTTCACGGGGAGGGCGATCGCGCGCACGGATCGCCAGCCTAGCCGCACGGTAGGCTCACGGCTGCTCGCGAGCGATCCGCTCTCGGAAGACCCGGTCTTCGACCGACCAGGAGGATGATGCCGTGACCACGCTGGCCCTCACGCTTGCGCCACCGCGAACGCGCGCCGCCGCCCGCGTCGGGTTCCAGGTCGCGTGCGCGCTCACCGGCTCGATCCTGCTCGCGCTGCTCGCGCAGGTCGCGATCCCGCTGCCGTTCACGCCGGTCCCGATCACCGGGCAGACCCTCGGCGTCCTGCTCGTAGGGGCCGCCTACGGTTCGGGACTCGGCGCCGGCACCGTCGTGCTCTACCTCGTGTGGGCGGTGATCGGGCTCCCGGTGCTCGCTCCGAACGCCGATGGCAGCCACGACACGGGCCTCGCGGTCTTGCAGGCGGCGTCGGCCACGGGCGGCTACCTTTGGGGCTTCGTGCTCGCGTCGGCCCTCGTCGGCTGGCTCGCCCGCCGAGGCTGGGACCGCTCGTTCCGCTCGGCCATCGGCGCGATGTTGCTGGGCGAGATCCTGCTGTTCGCCGTCGCGCTTCCGTGGCTCTCGAGGGCGCTCGAAGGACTCGGGGCGCCGGCGACGCTCGAGGACACGCTCGCCGCCGGTCTCTATCCGTTCGTGATCGGCGACACGATCAAGATGTTGGCGGCGGCCGCATTCCTCCCGGGTGCCTGGCGTCTGCTGGAGCGGTTCCGCCCCGAGGAGGACTGAGCGCTGGCCGAACCGTGGTACCACGTCTGCGTGGCCGTCGGCCTCACGCCGATGAAGGTGTGGTTCCGATGGCACGTCGAGGGGCTCGAGCACATACCGCGCGAGGGATCCGCGATCGTCGCAGCCAACCACGCGTCGTACCTGGATCCGTTCGCGAACGCGTACGCCGTGATCGGAGCCGGCCGGCGACCGCGGTTCCTGGCGAAGTCCGAGCTGTTCGAGATCCCGATCGTGGGTCGAGCGTTGCGCGGTGCGGGCCAGATCCCCGTCCGGCGGGGAGGTCGTGACCGAGCTCCCTTGATGGCGGCCGAACGCGCGCTCAACGACGGCGAGATCGTCGTGATCTATCCGGAGGGAACCGTCACGAACCGGCCGGACCACCTTCCGATGCAGGCGAAGACGGGAACGGTACGGCTCGCGCTCGCGACGGGTGCGCCGATCGTCCCGCTCGCGAGCTGGGGATCGCACCCCGTGTGGCAGAAATCCGGCAGGGGGTCCTTGCGGTTCGGCCGGCCGGTGTGGGTGAAGGCCGGCCCGCCGATCGACCTCTCGCATCGACGGGGTGACAGCGACGATCCCGAAGCGGTTCGGACGATGACCGCCGAGATGATGCAGACGCTCACCGAGCTGGTGGTCGACCTCCGCGAGCGATACCCGAAGGGCTGGCTGGACGACGATAGGCTGCCGCCGTGACGAAACGGCGCGTGGTCGTGCTGTTCGGTGGACGATCGGCCGAACACGAGATCTCGTGCATCTCCGCTCGCTCCGTGATCGACGCGCTCGATCCCGATCGCAACGAGGTCGTCGCGGTCGGCATCACGCGCGAGGGGCGGTGGCACGTCCTGCCTGGCCCGCCGGCGCTTCCCGTCGAGACCGGGCGCATGCCCGAGGTGACCGAGGCTTCAGGGGCGCCCGCGGGTCTCGTCGAGGGCACCGGCTCCGCACGCGAGCTCGTCGTGGCCGACGGCACCCGCACCGAGATCGACGTCGTGTTCCCGGTGCTGCATGGCCCGCATGGCGAAGACGGCGCGACCCAGGGTCTGCTCGAGCTCGCCGGGGTCCCGTTCGTCGGCGCCGGCGTGCTGGGCTCCGCGATCGGGATGGACAAGGCGGTGCAGAAGGTCCTGTTCGCAGCGGCAGGACTTCCGGTGGTGGCGCACGAGGTCGTCCGCGAGCCCGAGTGGCGGGATGACGCCGAGGGTGTTGCCGCGAAGGTCACGGCGTTGGGATTCCCGGTCTTCACGAAGCCCGCGACGCTCGGCTCGAGCGTCGGCATCACGAAGGTTCACGATGCGTCGGAGCTCGACCCGGCGATGGCGGAGGCCTTCCGCTACGCGCGGAAAGCGGTGATCGAACGCGGGCTCGTGGGCGTGCGGGAGATCGAATGCGCGGTGCTCGGCAACGACGATCCGGTGGCCGCCGTGCCGGGGGAGATCGTCCCCCAGGGCCACGAGTTCTACGACTACGACGCGAAGTATCTGGACGAGGACGGCGCGCGCCTGTTGATCCCGGCCCCGCTCGAGCCGTTCGTCGCCGAGCGGGTCCAGCGCATGGCCATCGAGGCGTTCCGGGCCGGCGAAGGGGCCGGCATGGCGCGGGTCGACTTCTTCTTGCTCGGCGACGAGCTATGGCTGAACGAGATCAACACGATCCCGGGTTTCACATCGATCTCGATGTATCCGAAGCTCTGGGAGGCCTCGGGGCTCTCCTACGCCGAGCTCGTCGAACGTCTCCTCGATCTCGCGGTTGCGCGACATGCGGCCGAGGGCGAGAAGCAGAGCGTCGTTCGCGAGCTCCGTCCATGACCCCCGCCTAGAGGTGGACGACCGGACAGGTGAGCGTCCGGGTGATGCCTTCGACCGCCTGGATCCTCGCGACGACGAGCCGCCCGAGCTCGTCGACGGTCTTCGCCTCGGCTCGAACGATCACGTCGTAGGGGCCGGTCACGTCTTCGGCCTCGGCGACGCCGCCGATCGTGCGGACGTCGTTCGCCACCGACGCCGCCTTCCCGACCTCGGTCTGGATCAAGATGTAGGCGTTGACCACGGGCTCCTCCTGGATGCGTCGACGGTGGGGCGCCATGCTAGTCGGGCGCTCGCGGGCGCCGCAACGCGGCCGCCGGTCCTACGGTTCCGGCATCCGGTCGCGGGCTCCCGGCCCATGTCGAGGGCGGCGTCTGCTGCCATCATCGATCCATGTTCCGGGACCGAGCCGAGGCGGGCGACCGGCTCGCGGAGGCGCTCGTCGCGTCGGTGCTCGAACCCGCGGTGATCCTCGGCGTGCCGAGGGGAGGCGTGCTCGTCGCCGCGCCCGTTGCGCTCGCCCTGCAGGCCCCGCTCGACGTGGTCGTGCCGCGGAAGCTGCGCGCTCCGGGGAACCCCGAGCTCGGCATCGGCGCCGTCGCGCCCGGCGTCCGGGTACTGGATGAGGACCTCGTTCGGAGGTTGCGGGTCGACGAGCCCTATCTCGAGCGCGAGGTCGCGATCCAACACGAGGAGGTCGCACGACGAACCGACGCCTACCGAGGCGGTCGCCCGCCGGCCGCGCTCGAAGGCCGGATCGCGATCGTGGTCGACGACGGCGTGGCGACCGGCGGCACCGCGGTCGCTGCCCTGCGCTGGGCGCGAGAGGCCGGCGCTGCCCGCGTCGTGTTCGCCGCACCCGTCGGTCCCGCGGCCGTCCGGTCCAGGCTATCGCGAGAGGCCGACGAGGTCGTGTTGCTCCACGCGCCGACGGCGTTCCATGCGGTGGGGGAGTGGTACGAGCGGTTCGACCAGACCACCGATGACGAGGTGCGCGCGGCCCTCGCGGCGGTTCCCACGTGAGGAGGGTCGAGCTCGCGATCGCGATCGTCCTTGCATGCCTCGGCGTGCGCTCGCTCGTGTATTGGCTCCGCAGGCCGTTCGCCTCGGAGGAAGCCCGCGACCACGCCCTGTTCGCGCTCTACGTCACCGGCCGCGCAGGTCTGTGGTTCGCCTTCGCCGGGATGTTCCTGCTGTTCGCCTTCGCCGGCACCACCGACCCGGTCACGGGAGAGCGCGTCGCGTCCCAAGGGAGGGCGTTCGTCGATGCTGTCGAGCGCTACCGTTGGTACGTCCTGGTGCCTGTGGGCTTCGCCGTCGCCCGATTCCTCGCCGGTTGGTTCCTCGGCCGGCGGCCCGGGACGTCCGAGGCCGACGTGCCCGGTCCGGGCCCGAGTTGAGGAGGAACCGGCGATCCGCCGAGTGCGGGCGCCGGGGTCACGCGGGGCGGAGATCCACCCGTCGCAGGAGCTGCGCGTTGAAGGCGACCACGATCGTCGACAGGCTCATCAGGACCGCCCCGACGGCGGGCACGAGGACGATGCCGGCCCATGCGAGCACGCCGGCGGCGAGTGGGATCGCCGCGAGGTTGTAGCCCGCCGCCCACCAGAGGTTCTGGACCATCTTCCGGTAGCTCGCCTTCGACAGGCGGCGGACGGCGACCACGCCGCGGGGATCGTCGCTCACCAAGACGATGCCGGCCGATTCGATGGCGACGTCGGTGCCCGCGCCGATCGCGATGCCCACGTCGGCGCGCGCGAGCGCGGGCGCGTCGTTCACCCCGTCACCCACCATGGCGACGTGGAGCCCCCGCTCGATGAGCTCCGCGACGGCCGCCTCCTTGTCCTGTGGCAAGACCTCGGCCTTCACCTCGTCGACGCCGAGCTCGCGGCCGACCGCCTCGGCGACCTCGCGAGCGTCACCGGTGATCATCACGACCCGGACGCCTTCGTCGTGGAGGGCGCGGATCGCCTCCGCGGACTCGGGACGGATCGCATCTTCGAGCGCCAACGCACCGACGACCCGCCCGTCACGCACGACCGTCAGGATCGCGGCGCCTCGAGCACGCCACTTCTCGGTCGCGTCGAGGAGTTCCACGGGCGGTGAGATGCTGAGATCGCGCAGGAGCGCAGGGCCGCCGACGGCCACCTCGACACCGCCGACGCGAGCTCGAGCGCCGCGTCCGGTCATCGATCGGAAGTCCGTGCCGACGGCCCGCTCGCTCAGATCACCGGCGGCCGCGACGATCGCCTTCGCGACCGGGTGCTCGCTGTCGGCCTCGACCGCGGCCGCCAGCCGCAAGAGCGCGTCTCGATCGCCGTCGAGCGCGATCACGTCGGTCACCTCGGGCTCGCCCTTCGTGAGGGTGCCGGTCTTGTCGAACAGCACCGCGTTCACCGTGCGCATCCGTTCGAGCGCGAGGCGGTCCTTCACGAGGATGCCGGCGCGGGCCGAGATCGCGGTCGAGATCGCGATCACGAGGGGGATCGCGAGCCCGAGCGCGTGGGGGCAGGCGATGACGAGCACGGTCACCGTGCGCTCGATCGCATCGTCGGTCCTTCCGATGCCGAGCCAGACGGCGGCGGTGACCAGGCCGGCGGCGACCGCGGCGTAGAACAGGAGCGCGGCGGCACGATCGGCCAGGGCTTGGGCCCGTGAACGTGAGGCCTGGGCGTCGGCGACGAGACGGCGGATGCCCGCGAGCGCCGTGTCGTCCCCCACCGCCTCGACCCGGACGCGGATCGCCGAATCGGTGGCGACGGTGCCGGCGACCACTCGATCACCGGGGCCCTTCGGCACGGACCGGGATTCGCCGGTGATCATCGACTCGTCGAGCTCGGCTTCGCCGCTCTCGATCATCCCGTCGGCCGGCACCCGCCCCCCGGGTCGCACGAGCACCAGGTCGCCCAGCCGGAGCGCCGCGAGCGGAACCTGCCGGGCCATCTCGCCCTCGACCCGCTCGGCGGTATCCGGCAGGAGCGCCGCGAGGGCGTCGAGGGCGCTCGAGGCCTGTCCGAGCGCCTTCATCTCCTGCCAATGACCGAGGAGCATCACGTCGATCAGGAGCGCGAGCTCCCACCAGAACTCGATGTCGAGCCAGCCGAGCTCGCTCGCGAGGCTCGAGGCGAACGCGACGACGATCGCGAGCGTGATGAGCAGCATCATGCCGGGCTGCCGATCGCGCAGCTCCTGCCAGCCGCCTCGCAGGAACGGCGCGCCCCCGTAGACGAACACGACGACGCCGAAGACCATCGGGATCCGGTCGCTGCCGGCGAAGCTCGGCGCCGAGTAGCCGAGCCATTCCTGGATCATGGATGACCAGGCGAGCACCGGAACGCTGAGCAGCAGGCTCAGCCAGAACCGATCGCGGAACATCGCGACGCTGTGTCCCGCGTGTTCATCGTGACCGCCATGCCCGCCGTGACCGCCATGGCCCTCGTGCCCGTCGTGACCCGCGTGCGCGTCGTGCCCGCCGTGCGGACCGCTGCCAGCCCTGTCGTCGTGGTCGCTGGTCGTCTCGGGGTGCTCCACGCCAGTGATGATACCCCCTAGGGGTATATATCAACTACGCATGCCCGGCCGCCGAGCTCAGCCGACGGCCTTGATGATCTCCTCGGACAGCTGGGTGAACTGCTGGAGGTGCGCCACCCGATCGGCCTTCAGACGTTCGACGAAGCCGGCGTACTCCTCGCCGCGGCCCTGGCGCTCGTAGAGCTTCCGAGGCTGGAGCAGTTCTGGATCCTCGAGGCCGGGCACGTCGGTCGCGACCTCGTAGCCGAAGTCGGGGTCGCGCTCGAACACGATCGTCTGCTCGGCGATCCCCTTCACACACGCGGAGGTGTGCGGGATCTTCACCTTCTTCGACCGCTCGTCGTCGTCCTTGCCACCGACCCTGCCCGTGTTGAGCAGGTAGGTGTCGATCGGGTGGGTCTCGAGCAGCTCGAGGAGCCGGTTGCCCTGCAGGCCGTGGGGGAGCGGGAAGAACGGATTGGTGCCGGGGACCCGCAGGAACTTCCCTTCCTCGGCGGCGCCGCCTGCCGCGGTGCCCGTCGTTTCGCCGAGCATGAAGTACGCCGCGGCTTGTTCCTGCGACAGGCGGGCAACGGCCGGGATGATGTTCTCGTTCCGGTTGAGGATCAAGAGGTAATCGACCGGGCCGACGTTCCGTGCGTCCTCGTGCGAGAGCAGGTCGGCCATCTCGAAGACCGCTCGCCCGTTCTTCGTGTAGTGCTCGTTGGAGAAATCGACGCGACCCTCGCCGTCTTGGTAAACGTTCTCGAGGTACGTGTTCGGCTTGACGACCGCGCCGTGGATCGAGGGCTCGAAGTCGGGGTCGAGCGCGAACGTCTTGGCGAAGCAGCCGTTCTCGGTCCCGTAGGCCTTGCCGCCGGGCATCAGGCCGACGAAGTCGTCTTGGATCGGGTTCGAACCGTTCTGCGTCGTGAAGGTCGTCGTCGTCTTGCCGGTTCCCGAGAGACCGATGATCATGAAGACCTTGTCGCCGCGGGGGGTCGGGATGACCTTCAGGCCGGCGTGCAGCGCGAGTCCTCCTTTGCCGTAGACGATGTCGTTCCACATGCGGAGGCCGCCCTTCTTCGACTCGCCGAAGTAGTCGGAATGCAGGACGCGCGTCACGTAATGGTCGAGGTCCACGGCGATCACGCGATCCCCCGGGAACCCCTTCGCGGCGAGCCCAGGCGTGTAGATCACCTGGACGGCCGGCTCGGCATCATCGCTCCGTTCGAAGTAGAGCTTCTGCTGCATGCCCGCGATGTTCGCGTAGCGCTTCTCCATCAGCAGGCGCGCGGCCGTCCGCATCTCGGGATCGTTCCCGATGTAACCGTCGATCTGGATCATGTCGTGCTCGGCGATGTAGGCATCCTGCAGCGCCGCGATCTCGTCGTACTGCTCGCGTGTCATGGTCTTGCCGCTCGACTCGCGATCGACGACGTAGGTGCTGCCGGCCGAACGGGACAGGACGGTCGTGTGGGTGTTGGTGCTGCCGAACTCGGAGATGCTCGTCTCAGGCATCTCTTCGGTGAATGCCCGGAGCTGTTCGGGCGTGGGATTGACGTACACCTCTGCCAACGTGGGGCCTCCTCGGCGGTGGGTCCCGCGGCGGCAAACGTGCCTGCGGGCATCTCGGTCGTTCGTCGAAGGCCTAGAGTCTAGCGAAACGGTGCAGCGTACCTCGGTCGCCCCGGGGCGTGTATCCGCGCCGCGTGATCGGAGGGAACGGCCGATGGAGGTCGCTGAGGACGAGCTGCTCGCAGCGATCGCCCGTGTGCTCTCCGATGAGGCCGAGGACCTGGTGGTCGGCGTCGGCGACGACGCCGCGGTCCTTCGCCCCGGCCGAGGCGACCTGGTCCTCACGACCGACTCGCTCGTCGAAGGGACGCATTTCGTCCGGCGATCGTCGGCGCCGCGCGACCTCGGATACCGAGCGATCGCGGTGAACCTGAGCGATGTCGCCGCCATGGGCGCGGCACCCCGCTACGCGCTCGCGGCGCTTGCTCTCTCGCCCGAGACCGACGCGGCGTGGGTGATCGAGCTCCTCGGCGGCATGCGCGACGCGTGCGCCGAGCACGGGGGCCTGCTCGTCGGCGGCAACCTCGCGCGTGGGACCGAGATCTCGATCGCCGTCACGGTGACGGGAGAGGTCGCGCCCGGTCGGGCCGTGACGCGTCGCGGTGCTCGCCCCGGCGACGCGATCGTGGTGACGGGCGATCTCGGTTCGGCGGCGGCGGGCCGGCGGCTCCGCGAGCGAGGTCCGGCGTGGGACGACCAGGAGCTCGGGGCGATCCGTCGTGCCGAGCGGCCGATCGCGCGCGTCGCCGAGGGGCAGGTCCTCGCCCGGCACGGCGCGACGTCGATGATGGACATCTCCGACGGGCTCGCGCTCGATCTGTCGCGCCTGTGCGACGCGAGCGGCGTCGGCGCGCGGCTGGTGCTCGAGGATCTGCCGAAAGGGCCGTGCGCGACGCTCGAGGAGGTCCTCGGCGGCGGTGAGGACTACGAGCTGGTGGCGACGATCCCGCCCGAGCGGGTCACGCCGGGACGTCGCGAACTCCACGAGCAGCTGGGGGTGGCGCTCACCAGCATCGGCCGGATCGTCGAGGGAACCGGTCTCGGTGCCGTCGACGCCGAGGGCAACGAGGCTCCGTTGCCCCCCAGCGGCTGGAGGCATTTCCGGTGATCGGGAGCAAGACCGTGACCGGTGACCGGCGGGTCGGCACCCGACCACGGATCCTCACCATCGCGGGAAGCGACTCGGGCGGGGGCGCGGGGATCCAGGCCGACCTCAAGACCTTCAGCGCCCTCGGCGCGTTCGGCATGACGGCGATCACGGCCGTCACGGTGCAGAACTCAGAAGGCGTGCAGGGGTTCGAGGCGCTCTCGGCGTCGCTCGTGCGCGATCAGATCCACGCCGTGGTGACCGACATCGGGGTCGACGCCGCGAAGACGGGCATGCTGGCGAACGCCGAGATCGTCGGCGCGACCGCCGGCTCGATCGCGGACACCGGCGTGCCGAACCTCGTGATCGACCCGGTCTTCGTGTCCAAACACGGCCACCCGCTGCTCGCCGCCGACGCGGTCGCCGCGCTGCGGGGACAGCTCCTGCCGCTCGCGACGATCGTGACCCCGAACCTGCGGGAGGCCGCCGGGCTGGCCGACCTTGCCGTCGTGACGCGCGACGACATGCGGCGTGCGGCCGGCGTCATCCTCGAGCTCGGGCCGGCCGCGGTCCTCGTGAAGGGTGGCCACCTCGACGGTGCATCCGACGCGGCGGACCTGTTCGTGACGGCCGAGGCCGAGGAGTGGCTCGTGGCCGAACGGATCGACACCCCCCATACCCACGGGACGGGGTGCACCCTCTCGGCGGCGATCGCCGTGCATCTCGGGGCGGGGATGCCGCTCCTCGAGGCCGCCCGGGGCGCGAAGGCGTTCGTCACCGAAGCCATCCGGGCCGCGGTTCCGATGGGGAGGGGGATCGGTCCGGTCGACCATCTCTGGTCCGTCGGACGGTCCTGAGGGTGGGCGCTCAGCCGTGCGAGGGCCGCAGGACCTTGTCGGCCTTGATGCAGCTCGTGCACACGTTGATCCGGCGCGGGGAACCGTCGACGATCGCCCGCACGCGCTGGATGTTCGGGTCCCAGCGGCGGTTGTTCCGCTTGTGGGAGAACGTCACGGACTTCCCGAACCACGGCTTCTTGCCACAGATCTCGCACACGGCTGCCATACGGCCGACCACGGTACCAGACGCCCGATCCCGGTCCCGGGGCGCCGATCAGGCAGCGATCGCGCGGAGGTTGGCATCGAGCTCGTCCGCGCCGATCTCACCCGTGACCTTGCCCACGAGGGTTCCCTCGCGATCGTAGAAGGCGGTCACGGGTTGTCCGAGAGCTCCGATCGCGTCGCGCGTGGCCCCGGAAGGGTCGAAGAAGCTCGGGTACGGAAGGGCGAAGTCCCGAACGAACCCCTCCGCGTCCGCGCGCGCGTCGAGGATGTCGACGCCGACGAACTGCACGTCTGCCCCGTAGGCGCCGTGTGCATCCCGGAGCAACGGGGCCTCGCGCTTGCACGGCTCGCACCACGACGCCCAGAAGTTGACGACGACCGGTGTCCCCCTGAGCTGGCCGAGCAGCGCGCGGTACCCGTCGACGTCGATCGTCGGGAGCGCATCGGTCGTCGTGGGCAGCGAGGTGGCCCGGACGGCGTTGGCCGCGGGGGTCGTCCCGACCGACGACACGGCTCCTTCGTTGCCGCACGACACGAGGGCGCTCAGTGCCACGACGGCGAGCAGCCGACGCGCGCGGCGGCGGGGTGGTTCCGGCAGGGTCACGAGGGCATGGTAGAACCCGTGACAGCGTGAGGTGCCCCCGATGCCGCTGACCCTCGACGCCTCGATCCTCGAGATCGACCGCCGTCTCGCCACCCGTCGCACGGGCGTGCGCCAGCGATCGGTCGGGGCCCACGTCGTGTTGGCCGACGGGCTCGGCATCCACACGGTCGACGAGCTGCTGCATCATTACCCCAGGCGCTACATCGATCGGTCGAAGGTCTCCCCGATCCGCTCACTGCGCCTCGGCCAGTACGCGACGGTCATCGGCACCGTGCGCAAGGTGACGAAGCGGCTCACCCGCCGACGCCAGTCGATGGTGACGGTTACGCTCGCCGACGGCACCGGTTTCCTCGACCTCACCTTCTTCAACCAACCGTGGGCGGCAGCGCAGTACCACGAAGCCACCGAGGTGGCCGTCTCGGGCGTGGCGTCTCGCTACAAGGGCCGTCTCCAGTTCCAGAACCAAGAGGTCGAGGTGCTGCGCGGCGACGAGCGCGATCTCGTGCACACCGGCCGGATCACACCGGTCCATCCCGCGAGCGAGGGATTGTCGCCGCGGACGATTCGCGAGCTCGTGCACCGGGCGATCGAGCGCCTCCCGACGATCCCGGATCCGATGCCGGCGGAGATCGTGGCCGCCGAGGGCCTCGTCGATCGCGACACGGCGCTCCGCCACGTGCATTTCCCGTCTGACGACGCGGAGCTCGCCGCGGCTCGGGAGCGGCTGAAGTTCGACGAGCTGTTCACCCTGGAGCTCGGGGTGGGGTTCCGGAAGCACCGCGTGGCGGCCGACGCGAGAGGGATCGCCCACGACGCCGCAACCCCGCTCCCGGAACGACTCCTCGCGACGGTGCCCTTCGAGCCGACGAAGGCGCAGCTGCGCGCGATCGACGAGGTGTCGACGGCGATGGCGGCGCCCACGCCCATGAACGTGCTGCTGCAAGGCGACGTCGGCTCCGGCAAGACCTTGGTCGCGCTGCACGCGTGCCTCGTCGCGATCGGCAGCGGGCATCAGGCCGCGATCATGGCGCCGACCGAGGTGCTCGCCGGTCAGCACGAACGCTCGGTCGCCGCTCTCCTCGAAGGGGTCGGCGCAGTCCCGTACCTCGATCGGGGTGGCGACGCGAAGCGCGAGCGCGATCAGGTGTCGCTCTTCGAGGCGCCTTCGGCGCCTGACGTTGCCGTCGAAGCGGCTGAGTCCGCGCCGGGCCTCACGTACGCGCTGCTCACCGGGTCGGTGACGGGCCGAGATCGCGAGCGGGTGCTGGCCGGGGTCGCCGACGGATCGGTCGATCTGCTGGTCGGTACGCACGCGCTCGTGCAGGAGTCGGTCGCGTTCGCCGACCTCTCGCTCGCGATCGTCGACGAACAGCACCGGTTCGGATTGCATCAGCGCATGGCGCTCAAGGGCAAGGGACGCGACATCGACGTCCTGATCATGACCGCGACGCCGATACCTCGAACGCTCGCGCTGACCTACTACGGCGACCTCGACGTGGTCGTGCTCGACGAGCTGCCGGCAGGTCGGCGGCCGATCGAAACCAGAGCCGTGCGTACCGAGCTCGAGCGCGCCGCCGCCTACGACCTCGTCCGGGCACAGGTCGCACAGGGGCGGCAGGCGTTCGTGGTCTGTGCGGCCATCGACGAGGGGAATCGCACGCAGGTGAAGGCGGCCGAGGCAGAGGCCGTGCACCTTGCGACCGAGGTCTTCCCGGAACTGCGGGTCGAGCTCCTCCACGGCCGCATGCGACCGAAGGAGAAGCAGCGGATCATGGACACGTTCCGTTCCGGCGAGGCGCATCTCCTCATCTCGACGACGGTGATCGAGGTCGGGGTCGACGTGCCGAACGCGAGCGTGATGCTCGTAGAGAACGCCGAGCGGTTCGGCCTCGCCCAGCTCCATCAGCTCCGCGGCCGGATCGGTCGCGGCGCCCATGAGTCCTTCTGCGTGCTCTTCGACGAATCCGACGAGACGAACCTCGAGGCACGCGCGCGCCTCCAGGCCATGGTCCGCACGACCGACGGGTTCGAGCTCGCCGACGACGATCTCCGCCTCCGCGGTGAGGGCACGCTCTTCGACACTCGGCAGTCGGGCATGCCCGATCTCAAGCTGGCGCGCCTCGCCGACGACCTCGATCTCGTCCGGCGAGCCCGGGACCGGGCGTTCTCGCTGCTCGTCGACGATCCAACGCTCGCCGACCATCCGGCGCTCGGTGACGAGCTTCGGGCGAGGTTCTCCCGTTCGATCGAGTGGCTCTTCGCCTCATAGCTCCTCGTCGCCGGGCTAATCTCGACGGATGCGGGTGATCGCCGGGTCGGCGCGCGGCATGAAGCTGTTGCCGCCGGCGCCGGGGACGCGGCCGGTGGCCGACCGCGCCCGCGAGGGGCTCTTCTCGAGCCTCGGTGAGCGGGTGGTCGGCGCCGCCTGTCTGGACCTGTTCGCCGGTACCGGCGCCCTCGGGATCGAAGCCCTCTCGAGAGGCGCGGCTCGCTGCACCTTCGTCGATCGTTCGCACCGGGCGATCGCGACGATCCACGGCAACCTCGAGCGCACCCACCTGGCGGACCGGGGGATCCTGGTGACCCGCGACGTCGGTACCTACCTGCAGGAACGTCCGCGCGGGCACGAGGTGGTCGATCTGGCGTTCGTCGATCCGCCCTACGAGTTGGAAGGCGCGGCACTGGACGACGTGCTGGCCCGCCTCGATCGGACCTGGCTGCCGGCCGAAGGCTGGACAGTGGTCGTGACCCGCGGTCACAAAGGTTCGCTGCCTGCGGTTCCGGTACACTGGGCCGCCCGGAGGCAGCTCCGCTACGGAGACAGCCTCGTGATCGCGTACCAGGAGGTTGGATGGGCCTGACCGCCCTGTGTCCGGGCACTTTCGACCCCGTGACGAACGGGCACCTGGACATCATCGGGCGCACCAGCCAAGCCTTCGATGACGTCGTCGTGGGGGTCTTGGAGAACCCGTCCAAGCAGCCACTGTTCACGGTCGAGGAGCGGGTGGCGCTCCTCGGTGAGGCCGTCCAGGCGCTGCCCGGCTTCCGGGGCAACGTCCGGGTCGGATCGTTCCACGGCCTGCTCGTTGACCATGCGAAGTCCCAGGGTGCCAGCGTGATCGTGAAGGGCCTTCGGGCCGTATCGGACTACGAATACGAGATCCAGATGGCACAGATGAACCTCAGGATCGGCGAGGTCGAGACCCTGTTCATGCCGACGAATCCGCGGTGGTCGTTCCTGTCGTCTTCGCTCGTCAGGGAGGTCGCCCGCTTCGGTGGCGATGTCGAAGGGCTCGTTCCCGACCACGTGCGCAAGGCGCTCGTCGACCGCCTGAACGGAGACGCGTAGATGGATATCGCCGGTCGGCTACAGCAGCTCGAGGAGCTCGTCCACGAGGCGAAGTCGATGCCCCTGTCCTCATCGGTCTTGATCAACCGCGACGAGGTGCTCGAGATGCTTCGACAGATGCAGGAAGACCTGCCCGAGGAGATCAAGCAGGCCCGCTGGATCGTGAAGGATCGCGAGGAGCTCCTCGCCAAGGCCCGGGCCGAAGGGGACAAGATCGTGGCGCAGGCCCACGACGAGCAGCTGCGCCTGGCGCGCAAGGAGGAGATCGCGAAGCGCGCTGGCGACGAGGCCGATCGCATCGTGACCGAGTCCGAGGAAAAGGCTCGCTCGATGCGCGAGGAGGCCGAGGACTACGTCGACGCGAAGCTCGCGCAGTTCGAGATCGCGTTGCGGAAGATCCTCGAGGACTCGCAGCACACGAGCCGCGCCCTCGCGAAGACCCTCGATCAGGTGGAGGTCGGCCGCGAACGGCTCCGTGGCGCGCCCACCACCACCGCCGAGCAGCGACTCGGGATCGATGCCGAGCCCGAGACCGAGTCGGTGCCCGAGACGCCCTTCTACGACGACGAACAGGACGCCGACCGAGCATGAGCCTGGCCACGATCGACGTGCACGACCTGGTGGGGCATCCGGGAGCGTCCCGCGAGCTCTCGATCCTCGGCACCCTCGAAGGTCTCGGCTCCGAACTCGCGCGCGTCCCCGACGACACGCCGATCGAAGGAGCCCTGCTGCTCGAGTCGGTCGTCGAGGGGATCCTCGTCTCGGGTCGCCTGCGTGGGACGTGGCAACTGCGATGCGCACGCTGCCTGATCGGGTTCGAGCAGCCCTTCTCGGTCGACGTGCATGAGCTGTTCGTCGAGCGACCGGGCGACGACGACGACGCGTACCCGCTCGACGCGGGTGCCGGGATCGATCCCGACCAGATGGTGCGCGACACCGTCGGTGTCGAGCTCCCGTTCTCGCCGCTGTGTCGTCCCGACTGCCGCGGGCTGTGCGAGGTCTGCGGCGGGAACCGGAACCTCGATGAGTGCCCGGGACACGAGCAGGTCGATCCGCGTTTCACCGTGCTGAGCGACCTCTTGCTCGAGTTCCCCGACGACCCGAACTAACGACACGACGACCGACCGAGCGCACGAACCGAAGAAAGGGATCCGATGGCCGTTCCCAAGAAGAAGCAGAGCAAGTCAAGGACCGCCAAGCGGCGCGCGACGTGGAAGGCCGAGGCCCCCACCTACAGCGAGTGCCCACAGTGCCGCCAGCCCAAGCTCCCTCATCGCGTATGTGGCAACTGCGGCTACTACGCCGGCCGGCAGGCGGTGGAGGTCGAATAGCCGCGTGCCTCAGGCTCCTGCCGTGACGCCCCCCGAGACGCTCGACCGCGCGCTCGGGGTTGCGCTTCGAGATCCGGAACTGCGCGAGACCGCGCTGACGCACCGATCCTTCGCGTTCGAGCGTGGGCTCACCGTAACGAACGAGCGCCTCGAGTTCCTCGGCGACTCGGTGCTGGGACTCGTCGTGACCGACATGGCCTACCTCGCCTTCCCGGAGCTGCCCGAGGGCCAGCTCGCCAAGCTCCGCGCCGCGGTCGTCAACATGACGGCGCTCGCCGACGTCGCACGGTCCCTGGATCTTGGCTCGGTGATCCTCCTCGGCAAGGGCGAGGAACGATCGGGCGGGCGTGACAAGGCCAGCATCCTGGCCGACACCCTCGAGGCCGTGTTCGGCGCGGTGTACCTCGATCTGGGACTCGACGTCACCCGAACCCTGATCGAGCGGCTCTTCCGCCCGCGCATGGACGCCTACGTACGCGGTGAGGGTGACCGCGATCACAAGACGATCTTGCAGGAGCTCGCATCCCAGGAGCTCCACGCGATGCCCGAATACCGGCTCGAGGAACGAGGGCCCGATCACGAGAAGGAGTTCACCGCCACGGTCCATGTGGCCGGAGAGGAGCTGGGCGCTGGCACGGGGCGGTCGAAGAAGGAGGCCGAGCAGCAAGCCGCGCGCGAGGCGTTCAACCGCTTGACCGCGCGCTCGGCAGGAGCGGAGGGGGGCTAGGGCGTGGAGCTACCCGAGGTCGAGGTCATGCGACGCGACCTCGAGCGCGACGTGGTCGGCAAGAAGATCAAGAGCGCCGAGGTCAAACAGTCGAAGAACGCGATGCGGGCGATCCGGCGGCACAAGACCCGTAAGGAGTTCACCTCACGGTTGGCGGGGCACAAGATCGCGAAGGTCGAACGACGAGGGAAGTACCTTTCGATCACGCTCGACTCCGGCGACGTGGTCGTCGTGCACTTCGGCATGAGCGGGCAGTTCCAGCGGGGGACCGGGCGGGTCGCGATGCCGGCGCACACCCACGTCGTCATGACGTTCCAGCAGGGCGGCGACCTCCGCTTCATCGACCCGCGCACCTTCGGCGAGCTCTTCGTCGTCACGCCCGACGAGCTCGGCAAGGTCAAGGAGCTGCAGCATCTCGCGATCGATCCGCTCGATCAGGTGTTCACCTGGCCGACGTTCCAGTACCTGCTCGCCGAGCGCGCGGCGAAGATGAAGCAACTCCTGATGGATCAGAAGTTCATCAGCGGGCTCGGCAACATCTACTCCGACGAGGTCCTGTTCGCGGCCGGGCTCCGCTTCGATCGGCTGAGCGACACGTTGTCGTCCCAGGAGGTCCGGCGTCTCTACCGGGCGATGCAAGAGACCTTGCAGGAGGCGATCAAGCTCCGGGGGACGACGCTCGACGACGAGGCCTATGTGGATCTGTTCGGCAAGCCCGGCGAATACCAGCACGAGCTGAAGGTCTACGGTCGGGCCGGGCTTCCGTGCAGGCGCTGTCGAACACCGATCGAGACGGTCCGCTTGTCGCAACGAACGAGCTTCTACTGCCCCCAGTGCCAGAGCTGACCGTCGGCGTCGAGCGTCGGGGCCGATGATCAGATGATCATCGCGCCGCTCGAAGCCATCCGCTCGATCGCTCGCTCCCCGTCGCCCGGCTCGAGGTCGACCGCGCGGATCGCCTCCCGCACCACCGCGACCTCGAACCCCAACCCGCGACCGTCGAGGACCGTCTCGACCACACAGTAATCGGTCGCCAGCCCGACCACGACGAGGTGGCGAACCCCCCGGCGACGCAGGAGCCCTGCGAGGAGGGTCGACGACGTCTCGCCGCTCTTGAGGTCGCGAACACTGAAACCCGAGTAGCCGTCGCCCCCGTCCGCGCCCTTGCGGACGATGTCGCCCTCGACGAGGAGATCCGGATGGAACGCTGCGCCCCAGGTATCGCGGACGCAGTGCACCGGCCAGATGCCACCGTCCTTCGCGAAGTGCGGCGTGTTCGGGGGATGCCAGTCCTGCGTGTAGACGACCGAGGAGCCTGCCGACAGCGCCGCGTCGATCTCCAGGTCGATCCGTCGCACGGTTCGTTCGCCGTCGCGCACGTAGAGACTGCCGCCTGGATCGGCGAAGTCGTTCTGCACGTCCACGACGACGAGCGCGCTCGAGGCGTCGTATCCAGCCGCCACGATCCGGGATGCTACCGAGGAGTTCGGTCGGTCACTCGCGCCTAGCGGCGGTCAGCTCGGCGCGAGCCCACGCGGAGGGCGGCGGCGCCGACCACCAGGAGGGTCCACGTCGCGACGAGCATGCCCGCGGCGTCGCTCCCGGTGAAGGCCGTGGGAGGGCCGCCCGGACTGTTCGACAGGACGCTCGTTGACGGCGTCGCGCTCGACGATTCCACCGAGGTCGACGGGCTGGGGCTCTGGCTCGGGCTGATGCTCGTCGTGGGGCTGGGGCTCTGGGACGGGCTGATGCTCGTCGTGGGGCTCGGGCTCTGGGACGGGCTGATGCTCGTCGTGGGGCTGGGGCTCTGGGACGGGCTGATGCTCGTCGTCGGGCTCGGGCTGGGCGAGGGTGACGGGCTGGGCGAGGGTGACGGGCTGGGCGAGGGTGACGGGCTGGGCGAGGGTGACGGGCTGGGCGAGGGTGACGGGCTGGGCGAGGGTGACGGGCTGGGCGAGGGTGACGGGCTGGGTATCGCGCACTTGACCCAGAACATCTTGTACTTGACGTCGGCGCCGATCGAGCCCTCGGCGTGCACCGTGAGGCGCACGTGCCACCCTTGCTGCGGGTGCGGCGTGCCGCCCGAGGCGAGCAACGCGCTGGTGAGATCCACCGTCACCGACGCGTCCAGGTCGGTGCCGCCGCCGTTCGGGTCCTCGCCGATGTCGACGGTCCCGTCCTTGAGAACGCCGGAGCCGGTCGGCGACCACAGGGTGAACGTGTACTCAGCCTGAAGGTCGCCCTCGTCGTAGTTGTAGAAGTCGATCTGGAAGATGCACCCGACGTGTGGCTCGTTGTTCGGATGGTCGTCGAAGGCGAGGCCGTCCACCTTGACGGTGCCGTTGTTGCCCGGGGGGTGGGAGCCGTCGGGGGGCGCGGCCGACGCGGTGAGCCGCGTCAGGGGAAGCAGACAACTGAGCCCAAACAAGAACCAGACGACGGGCCGCCTCCCCATGGTCGGAGCACATACCATCAACAGGCTCCGCGCAAGCGCATCCGAAGGATTTTGTCGACCTCGATGCCAGACTCCACGGGTGCGACGGGCGCATCTATGGATCGCGGGGGCGGTGCAGGGGGTGTTCTTCCGCGCCTCATGCGCGGAACGTGCGCGTGCCCTCGGCCTTGCGGGCTGGGTCCGTAACCTCCCCGACGGGCGGGTCGAGGTCATCGCCGAGGGCGACGCCGGCGCGGTCGACACCATCGTCGCGTGGTGCCGGGAAGGCCCGCGGCTCGCCCGCATCGAACGGGTCGACCTGCGCTGGGAGGAGCCGATCGGGGACGTCGGGTTCCGGGTGCGGGGCTGACGGCGGGAGCGCGTTGCTTCCGCGGCCGGGAATCACAAGCCTGTTAGCATCCAGCCCGCATGTTCCTGCGCCAGATCACGATCCGCGGGTTCAAGTCGTTCGCGGACAAGACGGTTCTCGAGTTCGCTCCGGGTGTCTCGGTGATCGTGGGTCCGAACGGCTCGGGCAAGTCGAACCTCGTCGACGCGATCAGCTGGGCCCTCGGCGAGCAGGGCGCTCGGGCGCTTCGCGGCGGCCACATGGCCGACGTGATCTTCGCCGGCACGCCCTCGCGCCCGGCCCTCGGCATGGCCGAGGTCAAGCTCGTGATCGACAACACCGAGGGCAAGATCCCGGTTCCGATGTCGGAGATCGAGATCTCCCGGACGATCTTCAGGTCCGGCGAGTCCGAGTATCGGATCGGTGGGCAGGTCGTGCGGCTCATGGACGTCCAGGAGCTCCTTTCCGAGACCGGGATCGGTCGGGCGCTCCACACCGTCGTGGGGCAGGGCCAACTCGAGGAGGTCCTGCTCGCCAAGCCCGAGGACCGGCGCAAGTACGTCGAGGAGGCCGCCGGCGTCGCGAAGCATCGCCGGCGGAAGGAACGAGCCGAACGCAAGCTCGCCGGCCTCGACCAGGATCTCCTGCGGCTGTCCGACGTGCTTGCCGAGCTCCGTCGCCAGCTGAAACCGCTCCAGCAGCAGGCCGAGATGGCGACGAAGCACGAGCAGCTCACGACGCAGGCCGAGGAGCTGTCCCGGAAGGTCGCCGCCGCGCGACTCCGCGCGCTGCTGCGCGAGCGCGAGCGCCGCAAGGACGGTTGGGATCGTGGGATCGAGGCGCGGCGCGTTGCCCGGGAGCGACTCGACGCCCTCGATAACGACGTCCTCGCCGCGGCCGACGCCCGGGCGCTCGCGGCGCGGGCGCTCACCGACGCCGAGCAGGCGTTCCGGGGGGCCCAGGCCGACCGCGAGACGGGCGAGCGCGATTACCGTGAGGCCGTCGACCGCGAGGCCGCCTCGCGGGAGGCGTTGGCCGGGCAGGCGACCAGGGCCGCGCGGCTCGACGGCGTCGACGCCGAGCTGCACCGCGTGGAACAACATCTCGCCCGCGCGGTGGAGGAGCTCTCCGCGAGGGAGGAAGAGCTCGACCGTGCCGAAGGTGCGTTCCGAGAGGCCGACCAGCGACGCAGGGACATCGACGATCAGCGCCGCCGTGCCGGCGAGGAGTCTGCCTCGCGAAGGGCAGAGGTCGACGCCCTGCAACGGGCCCTCGCGGGCGCCGAGCGCGAGCGCGATCGCGTCGCCGCCGACCTCGACGCCTCACGAGACCGTGCCGCGGCCGTCGAGGCCGAGCGCACGACGCTCGAGCACGACATCGAGGCGCTCGACGCGCAGTCCTCACCGCTGGCCGAGCGACGCGCCGAGCTCGAGGACGAACGTCGCAAGGTCGCCGAACGCATCGGGGAGCTCGACGACGGGCGCCGCCGGATGGAGGCCAGGCGCGATCTGCTCGAGGCCCGCCGGCTCGACATCGAGGAGACCGCGGGATCGCGATTCCTCGAGAGCCACCAGGGGCGCGCGGTCGGGCTGCTCCGCGAGCTCGTCCGGGCCGAGCCCGGCCTCGAGCGCGCCCTCGAGGCGGCGCTCGGTCCGCTCGCCGACGCCGTCGTCTATGAAGACGGCGAGCGCGCCCTCGCCGACGCGGTCGGTGGCGACGGCGCGATCATCGCGATCGCCTCGGGCGGTCCGGTGCCGCTCGGCCTCGCCGGCGAGCGCACCCTGCTCTCCGCGGTCGACGCCGATCCCGCGGCGCGCGGGATCGTGAGCACCGTCCTGCGCCACGTCTACCTCGCGGAGACGGTGGAGAAGGCGGCGGCGAAACAGGTGGAACACCCGCAGGCCTCCTTCGTGACCCCCGAAGGCGTGCTCGTCGGCCCGGCCGTGATCCTCACAGCCCGGGAGGTCGACGCCCGCGTGCGCGAGATCAAGGCGGAGCTCCAGGTCGTCGCCCACGATCTGACGGTCACCGAGCAGCAGCTTCGGCCCCGCCGAGAACGCCTCGTCGAGATCGGCGAGGAGACCTCGTTCCTCGGACAGCAGATCGAGGCCGCCGACGCGGACATCACGGCAGCGGCCGAGCGGCTGGCACTCCTCGAGCGAGATCTGGCCGGCATCACGAAGGAGACGGAGCTGCTGGATGGCCGCCTCGCGACGATCGACGAGGGCGCCGCCGCGTCTCGCGAGCGGCTCGCCTCGCTCGGGCCGCTGGTCCAGGCCGACCTTCCGGAGCTTCCGCCGATCCCGCAGCCGCCGATCCAGGCCCGCGTCGCCGTCGAGACGCTCCGTCGCGATCGCGATGCCCACGACCACCGGCTCGTGCAGCTCCGGGCGGAACGCGACGAGCTCCTCGCGCACGATCCCGCGCAGCTCCGCGCCGATCTCGAGGCGGCCGAGACGGCACGGACCTCGGCCGAGGATGCGGTTCGCGTTGCCGACGAACACTTCGCCGGAGCGAGCGAGGGACGCGATGCGGCGGCTGTCGCCGAGCGCGAGGCGGCCGAGCGCGAAGCCGCCGTCAACAGGGCCTGGCGTGAGGCGTCGACCGAGCTCGACCGTCTCCGTGGGACCTACGAGGACGAGGATCGGCTGCGCGGCGACATCGTGCGTCGCATCGGTGAGGCCGAGCGACTGATCCGCGAAGGCTTCGGGGCCGAGCCCGAGGCGCTCGTCGCCTCGCTCGCCGACGAGGACTCCGTCGAGACGATCGAGAAGCGGTCCGAGCTCGTCCAGCGACGCCTCGCGCTGCTGGGACGCGTCAATCTGCTGGCCACCGGCGAGTTCGAGGCGCTGCAGGAGCGCCACGACTTCATGCATCGCGAGCTGGACGACGTGAAGAAGGCCCGCCGGGACCTGCTCGAGGTGATCGTGCAGGTCGATCGAGAGATCACCGACACGTTCACCACCGCCTATCGCGACGTGGCCATGCAGTTCGAGCAACTGGTCGCCGAGCTGTTCCCGGGAGGGGAGGGCAGGCTCGCGCTCACCGACCCCGCCAACCCGCTCGAGTCCGGTATCGAGATCGAGGCGAGCCCGGGCCGCAAGCGCGTGAAGCGCATCTCGTTGCTGTCCGGTGGTGAGCGATCGCTCACGGCGATGGCGTTCCTGTTCGCGATCTTCAAGGCGCGTCCCTCCCCCTTCTATCTGATGGACGAGGTCGAGCCGGCGCTCGACGACGTGAACCTCCACCGGTTCCTCCGCCTCGTCGAGGGCTTCGCATCCGACGCGCAGGTGCTCATCGTCACGCACCAGAAGCGCACGATGGAGATCGCGGGCATGTTGTACGGCATCTCGCTCAACAAGGACGGCACGACCAAGGTCGTCGCCCAGCGGCTCGAACAGCCGACCCACACGACCCCCCAGGACGGATCGGTCGTCGAGGTGCCGCAGAGCGAACCGGTGGGCTAGCCTCGCGCTCGATGGAGCTCCTGGTCGTCCTGGCGGTCGTCGTCGTCCTCGTCGCCGGGGGCGTCGCGTTCGTGCTCACGCGTTCGACGCGGGACCGGACCGCCCGCGTGTCGCGCCCCGCGGGGCCGACCCGCGATGGCCCGCCGGTCGGGCGCGCGGGAACCCCCGCGCCGGTCGCCGAACCACCACCTCCCCCGTCCGCCGATGGCGGGTTCCGCGCCGAGGGGCTCGGGACGAAGGTCCGGGCGGTCTTCAGCCGGGGGGGCGGTGACGTCTGGAAGGACCTCGAGGACGTGCTGCTCCGGGCCGACGTCGGACCGACCGGCACGCGTGATCTCGTCGATCGGGTGAAGGCTCGCTACCGACCCGGCGAGGATCCGGCCGCGCTGCTCCACGACGAGGTGCTCTCGGTGCTCGGCACGGACGAGGCGCTGCACCTCCCGACGGATCGGCTCGGCGTCGTGCTGGTCGTCGGGGTGAACGGTTCGGGCAAGACGACGACGATCGGCAAGCTCGCACGCCGGCTCGCCGATCAGGGCAAGAGGGTGAGCCTCGCGGCGTCCGACACCTTCCGTGCGGCGGCGGGGGAGCAGCTCGAGGTGTGGGCGGCGCGAGCCGACGCGCATCTCGTGGCGCAGCAGCGGGGGGCCGATCCCGGCGCGGTCGCCTTCGACGCGGTCAAGGCGGCGATGGCGCGCGGGTCCGACGTCCTGATCGTCGACACGGCCGGACGCCTCCACACGAAGCAGCCGCTGATGGACGAGCTGGCGAAGGTGAAGCGGGTGATCGAGAAGGCCGGCGCACGGGTCGACGAGACGCTGCTCGTCCTCGACGCGCAGACCGGGCAGAACGGGATCGCGCAGGCCAGGGCTTTCACCGAGGCGGTGGAGGTGACGGGCGTGGTGCTCACGAAGACGGACGGGTCGGCGAAGGGTGGCGTCGTGCTGGCGGTGCGGGAGGAGCTCGGCGTCCCCGTCCGCTACGTCGGGGTGGGCGAGGGTGCCGACGATCTCCGCCCGTTCGAGCCCGAGGCGTTCGTCGAGCGCCTGCTCGCGTGAGAGCGATCGCCATGGCCACCCGGATCCTGGTCGTCGAGGACCATCCCGACGATGCGCGAGGCGATGCGCCTGGTCCTCGAGGGAGAGGGCTTCGACGATCGCCGAGGCGGGCGACGGGGACGCGGCGCTCGAGTCGATCCGGCGAGCTCGCCCCGATCTCGTGTTCCTCGACCTGCACATCCCGGGCGTCGAGTGGACCGGACGTGTTGCCGGCGGTGCGGGGCCAGCCCGACGACGCATCGATCCGCGTGATCGTCGTGACGGCGACGGGCGAGGAGGGCGTGCGCGAGGCGCTCGCGCTCGGCGCCGACGGCTACTTCACGAAGCCGTTCAGCCCTGTCGCGCTGCTCGAGACGGTTGCGTCGGGTGCCCGGCAGAGGTCCTTCGGCTCCCGGCGCGGGATCGTGACCAGGAAGGTCGATGCCTTCGCCGACCATCGACGTCACGCGGACCTCGCCCTCCATCCGGCTCGGCGAGCTCCTTCGTGATGTAGAGGCCGAGGCCGACCCCTTCGGCCTCCCGTCGCTGCACGTTCTGAGCCTGGTGGAACCGCTCGAAGATGCGGTCGAGCTGATCCGGCGGGATCCCGCCCCCGTGGTCCGTCACGCTGAAGCGCGACGCCGCCGTCGGGTGATCGGATCGGCGCGCAGGACGATGCGCGGCGCGTGGCCGGCGAGAACTTGAGCGCGTTCGTCAGCAGGTTGGTCAGGACCTGGGCGAGCCGCTGGGGGTCGACCACGATCGGCCGCATGTCGGGCTCGGCGTGCCAGTCGATCCGGCTTCGCGTCGTCGCCGAGACCGCGCACGACCTCGTGCAGCAGGGTGCCGACGTCCGTCGTCTGCGGCGACAACGTCAGCACGCCGGCTTCGAGCCTGGACACGGTCAGCAGGTCCTCGACGAGCCGAGCGAGCCGTTCGCCCTGGAGCTGGACGATCGCGAGGAACTCGTCGACCTGCTCGTCCGGGAGCGAATGTCGGCGGCGGCGGAGCGTGTCGACGAAGCCACGGATCGACGACGAGCGGCGTGCGGAGCTCATGGCTCGTGATCGCGATGAAGTCGGTCTTCATCACGTCCAGTTCCTCGAGCCGCTCGCGCGCGTCGGCCTCGCGGCGCGCGAGGCGTTCCGCCTCGTCGGCGCGCTCGTTCGCGCGCCGCGTCTCGCGCCGGAGCGAGCGAGCGAAGCCGCCCGCCACGATCGCGACGACGAACGCCATCCCGGTGCGATAGCGCGAGCGCAGACCGTCGAAGATGTATGGCGGGAACCGCTCCGGCAGGTACTGCTCGCGCAGCGCCCTCGGAGCCGCGCGAACACGGCCGCGCCCAGCAGCGCACCGACGAGGCCGTAGCGGGCGGCGCCTTCGAGCGGCAGCAAGAACCCGATGACCCACACCGGGTCGGACGGATACGCGGTCGTGGTCCACAGGAGCCCCAGGATCACGGCGGCGTCGAGCAGGAACGCGCGGCGCCGATCGCGCGGAGCTGCTCGACGCGCTGAGCCCTGATCGCGCCGCTCGCGATCGCGAGGTTCCCGACGGCGAGCCCGATCGCGAGCGTGATCGCGAGCGGCGTGACGTACTCGCGGCTCGCCGACGTCGCGGAGGGCCGCCCACACCTGCGCGCAGGCGTAGACGACCAGAAGCCAGCTGAGCCCGACGAGCCCGAGCTCGCGCCGACGGACCTCTTGCAGTTCCCGTCCGGTCAGACCAACCCCCAGCGGCGGGCATGCCGGTCCGGCCGAGGATCAGGCCGATAGCGCGAGCGGCGGCCGCGCCCGGCGAGGATAGCCGGATCGTCGGCCCTCCGGCGGCCGGGAGGGCCGGTATCCCTCTCTCTCTATGTTCGACGCGCTCACCGATCGCCTTGATGGCGTCTTCAAGAAGCTCCGGTCCAGGGGCAAGCTCCACCCAAGCAGGTGGACAACGCGCTGGGCGACATCCGCACCGCCTTCTCGAGGCCGACGTCGCCGTCGAGGTCGGCCGACGACCTGATCGGGCGGGTCCGTGCCCGGGCGCTCTCCGCGGAGGTCATGAAGAGCCTCACCCCGGCCCAGCAGGTCGTGAAGGTCGTCGACGAGGAGCTCACCGTCACGCTCGGCGGCGAGCATCGACCCTTCACGGTGCCGAGCGCGAGCCCGGCGGTCGTGCTGATGGCCGGCGTCCAGGGCTCCGGCAAGACGACCGCGTGCGCGAAGCTGGCGAAGCACCTGAAGGCGAAGGGACGGCGGCCGCTTCTGATCGCCGCCGACCTCGAGCGGCCCGCCGCCGATCGGAGCAGCTCCGGACGCTCGGCCGCGAGATCGGCGTTCCCGTGTGGTCCGAGGGCCGCGACCCGATGAAGGTCGCGAAGAACGGCGTGAAGGAGGCGCAGCGGTCCGGCGCCGACGTGGCGATCATCGACACGGCCGGCCGCCTCCACGTCGACCCCGAGATGATGAAGCAGGCGCGTCGGATCAAGGACGTGACGAAGCCCGCATCACGTCCTGATGGCGTGCGACGCGATGACCGGTCAAGACGCCGTGGTCCAGGCGCGCGCGTTCATGCGCGAGGTCGACACCACCGGCTTCATCCTGACGAAGCTCGACGGTGACGCTCGCGGAGGCGCGGCGCTGTCGATGACGCACGTCACCGGGAGGCCCGTGTACTTCGTCGGGACGGGGGAGAAGGTCGACGACCTCGAGCCGTTCCATCCCGGACCGCATGGCGAGCCGGATCCTCGGCATGGGCGACGTCCTCACCCTGATCGAGAAGGCCCAGGACACGGTCGACGCCGAGAAGGCGCAGCGGCGGCCGAGAACCTGATGAGCGGGCGGTTCACGCTCGAGGACTTCCTCGAGTCAGCTCCGCGAGATGCGGAAGCTGGGCCCGATCGGGGACCTGCTGAAGATGCTGCCGGGCATCCCCGGGGGGCAAGAACGCCATGAAGGAGATCGCCGAGGCCGTCGACGAGGGCGAGCTGGGCCGGGCCGAGGCGATGATCCTGAGCATGACCCCCGAGGAGCGGCGGAATCCCGGTATCATCTCCGGGTCCCGCCGCCTGCGGATCGCGAACGGTTCCGGGGTCACGACCGCCGACGTCAACACGCTGTTGAAGGACTTCGAGGGCGCGCGCAAGATGATGCGGACGATGATGGGCGGCCCGATGGGACGCCAGCTCGGCCGGGAGCTGGGTGGCGAGATCCCGGCGATGACGGCGGAGCCGATCCGCGAAGGCTCCGAAGGCGAAGAAGAAGAGGAAGCAGGAGCGCGAACGGCATGTCGACGACGGATCCGGCTGCGGCGGATGGGCGCGAACAAGCGACCCTTCTATCGCGTCGTGGTCGCCGACCAGCGGGCGCCGCGCGACGGCCGGTTCATCGAGGCGATCGGCAAGTACCACCCGCTCGAGCGACCCTTCGCTGATCGAGATCGACGAGGAGCGCGCGCTCCATTGGCTCCGCGTCGGCGCCCAGCCGTCGAACCAGGTGCGCAACCTGATGAGCAAGGTCGGCATCTGGGAGAGTTCGTGGCCGAGCGGCCGAACGCGCTGCAAGGCGTGAAGCCGGCGAAGGAGCGTCCCGAGAAGCCGAAGCTGTCGAAGAAGGCGCAGGCGAAGGCCGCCGAGGCTGCAGCCGTCCCGAGTGCCCGAGGCCGGCCGCCGAGGCGCCCGAAGAGCCGACGACGCCCGAAGGTGCCGGCGAGGCGCGCCCGACCGACGGATGCCGAGGCGAGCACCACCGGCCGCGCCGTCCGAGGCCAGCCCGAGGCCGCGGAGGCAGACGCGCCGAGGACGCCGAGCACCGAGGCCGACGAGAGGCTGAGACCGTGCGCGAGCTCGTCGCGTTCCTGTGCCGCGAGCTCGTGGACGACCCCGACGCCGTCGAGGTCACCGAGACCCGCGACGACCGCGGCGTCCTGGTGCGCGTTCGGGTCGCCGACGGCGAGCTCGGCAAGGTGATCGGCCGCGGCGGCCGGACCGCCAAGGCCGATCCGCACCGTGGTGCGGGCGGCCGCGACCCGCCAGGGGATCCACGCGGCTCGTCGACTTCGACGACTGAGGTGGACGAGCCGACCGTCGTCGTCGGCATCGTCACCAGGGCGCACGGCCTTCGCGGCGAGGTGGCGGTGCAGGTCGCGCTCGGACAACCCCGAGCGATTCGCGCCTGGTGGCGCCGTGTTCGACGACGAGGAGGCGACCGCCTGACGATCGCGTCCGCGCGAGGGCAGGGAGCCCGTCTGCTCGTTCGCGTTCGAGGAGGTCGCCGACCGCACCTCGGCCGAGGCGCCTGCGCGGCCGCACGCTCGTCGTGCCCGTCACCTGGCTGCCCGCCGCTGCCCGAAGGCGAGTACTGGCCCCACGAGCTCGAGGGATGCGAGGTCACTCACCGGATCGGGGCGACGCGCTCGGAACCCTCACCGACGTGGTCGCGAACCCCGCGAACGATCTGTGGGTGGCGACCGACGAGGAGGGCAACGAGACCCTCGTGCCCGCCATCGGGGATGTCGTCGTCGAGGTCGACACCGACGCACGACGCATCGTCGTTCGCGATATCCCCGGCCTCACCGCGCCCGACGATTGACGCGCTGGACCATCGAGCACGACCTTCCTCGCGCACGCGGGCTGTAGCCTCGCTGCGTGCGGATCGACGTGATCACGATCTTCCCAGCGATGGTCGAGGCGCCGCTGGCGGAGAGCCTCCTCGGACGGGCGATCGGCCGGGGTATCGTCGAGGTCCGCGTGCACGACCTTCGGGACTTCGCGACGGATCGCCACCGCTCGGTCGACGACGAGGCCTTCGGCGGTGGCCCCGGCATGGTGATGGCGCCCGAGCCCGTCTTCGCGGCGGTCGGATCGCTCGATCCGGATCGTGGGCGGGTGCTCCTCCTCAGCCCGGCGGGGCGCCGGCTCGACCAGGCGTTCGTGCGCGAGCTCGCCGCCGAGCCGCACCTCACGTTGATCGCCGGACGATACGAGGGGGTCGACGAGCGCGTCGTGGACGGGCTGCCCGCCGAGGAGGTCTCGATCGGCGACTACGTCGTGTCCGGCGGAGAGTTGCCTTCGCTCGTGCTGATCGAGGCGGTGACCCGGCTGGTCCCCGGCGTGATCGGCAAGGAGGAGAGCCATGCACGAGACTCGTTCTCCGAGGCGGGGCTCCTCGATCACCCCACTACACCCGGCCGCGGAGTTCCAGCGGCATGGCGGTCCCCGACGTGCTGCTGTCGGGGGACCATGCCGCGATCGACGCGATGGCGGCGCGCATCGGCCCTCGAGAAGACGAGGCGCAACCGGCCCGACCTCAGGCGACCCAGAAGCGCCAGGACCCCGACCAGGGCTCCGACCAGGGCGCACGCGGGTGATGGTCGGCGGGCGGCAGCGGCACCACTGGTACACTCCAGCACCGTTGCCATGAATGAGACGCAGCTGATCGAGCAGTCCTTCCTGCGCACGGACATCCCCGTTTTCCGGCCCGGCGACACCGTCAAGGTGCACGTCCGCGTCGTTGAGGGGAACCGTGAGCGCGTCCAGGTCTTCCAGGGCGTCGTGATCCGTCGGCAGGGTGGCGGTGTTCGAGAAACCTTCACGGTCCGCAAGATCTCGTTCGGCGTCGGCGTGGAGCGGACGTTCCCGGTGCACTCGCCCTCGATCGCGAAGCTCGAGATCGTGCAGCGCGGTCGCGTGCGTCGCGCCAAGCTCTACTACCTCCGCGACCTGCAGGGGCAAGAAGGCGCGGATCAAGGAGCGGCGCGATCGACGAGACGAAGCTCGCGGCGCTCGAGGCCGCGCAGGCGAACGCGGTGTTCGAGCCCGACGACGAGGACGGGTCGAGCGAGGAGCTTGCCGCCGAGGACGACGCCGTCGCGACCGGGATCGTCGACGACGCCGTCGCCACCGGGTCCGACGGCGACGCCGACGCCGACCGAAGGGCGCCGATGGCGACGCCGAGCCGGTCGACGAGGCCGAGGAGCACTGAGCGAGCCTCGGGCGTGACGGAGCGACCCGAGGGCGACGACGGCGGCGGCTCCAAAGACCGCGCGTTCTGGCGTGAGCTCCCGGTGCTGGTCGCCGTCGCGCTGCTGATCGCGATCCTGATCAAGACGTTCCTGATCCAGGCCTTCTACATCCCCTCGCCGTCGATGGAACCGACGCTCGAGCAGGGCGACCGCGTGCTCGTGTGTCGCATCTGTCTGCGCGTTCGGGGACGTCGGTCGAGGCGACGTGATCGTCTTCGCCGATCCGGACCCCGATCCGCACGACGACGACGGCTTGGTCCGCGACCTGGCCCGTTGGCTCGCGGAAGGGGTCGGCGTCGCGCAGCCCGAGGACGACGGACTTCATCAAGCGAGTGATCGGGCTCCCCGGCGACGTCGTGGAGATCGCGCGCGGGCGCGTGTTCGTGAACGGGGAACGCCTCGAGGAGCCCTACCTCGATCCTGGCGAAGACACCCGCAGCTTCCCGGCCCGGACCATCCCCGATGGCATGCTGTTCGTGATGGGGGACAATCGCCTCGTGTCGGGGGACTCGCGGTTCGAGCCGCCGACCGGCGTCGGGCCTCGTTCCGGAGGACCGGGTGATCGGCGTCGCCTTCGTGCGCGTGTGGCCCCCTTCGCGATGGGGATGGATCTGACCGCCGACCTCTCCCGATACGAACAGGCGCTTCGCGCCCAGGGCTTCGCGCGCGTCGCCGGCGCCGACGAGGCCGGGACGGGGAGCGCTGGCGGGGCCTCTCGTGGCCGCGGCGGTGGTCCTGCCCGAGGACTTCGACCTCGACGGGATCCGGGATTCGAAACTCCTCACCCCCGCACAACGCGAGCGAGCGTACGAACGGATCGCCGCCTCGGGTGCATGGGTGGTCCGGCGGATCGAGCCGCACGTGATCGACGAACGAGGCCTGCACCGCTCGAACCTCGCGCTCCTCCGGCGGTGCGTCCGGGCGCTCGATCCCGCGCCGGACTACGCACTCACCGACGGCTTCCCGGTGTCGCGGATGCCCTGTCCTTCGCTCGGCGTGAAGAAGGGAGATGTCGTCGCCGCGAGTATCGCCGCAGCGTCGATCGTGGCGAAGGTGACGCGGGACCGGGAGATGCGCCGGCTGCACCGGCACTACCCTGAATTCAGCTTCACCGAGAACAAGGGCTACGGCACGGCCGAGCACTGGGCCGCCCTCGAGGTGCTCGGACCCTCGCCCGTGCATCGACTGTCGTTCCCGGGGGTCGGGCAGGCATCACTCCCGGGGTTCGGGCGCGTCGCCGTGGAGGCACTCGACCAGGAGGTGACAGAGCTCGCGTGAGAGCATGGGGGCCGTGATGGACGACGACATCGAACGGTTCGAGGAGGAGCGCGAGCTCGAGCTCTATCGGGAGTACCGCGACGTCCTCCCGATGTTCGCCTACGTGATCGAGACCGAGCGCCGCTTCTATCTCGCGAACAGGGTCGATCTCGTGCCCCAGACCGACGGCTGGCTGCAGGTCGACCTCGGCGATGCGTGGGTGTGGGACATGTTCCGCCCGGCGAGGTTCGTGTCGAGCGTGCGCGTCATGACGCGTCGCGACGTGAACGTCGAGGAGCTCCGCCGCGACGAGACGCGGATCCCCGACGCCCCCGAGATCTGAACCGTACCGTGTCGGTGGCTCGGCGTGGCGTCGAGCCGTGACGACGTCGGAACCGCGAGATCGACCGGACGCATCGGAGAGCGCGCCGCCGAGACCGCGTACGTCGCGCCGCGGGTACCGGGTCGTCGCCCGCAACTGGCGATGCCGGCTCGGTGAGCTCGACCTCGTCTTCTCGCGCGGCAGGCACGCTCGTCGTGTGCGAGGTCAAGACCCGGCGTGTCGCGACGGTTCGGCGAGGGCTGGCAAGCCGTCGACGCGCGGAAGCAGGCGAAGCTCCGGGCGGTCGCGCAGACGTTCCTGATCGCGAGCGGCGCCAGACCCTCGGCGGTTCGGTTCGACGTCGCGAGCGTCGCGCTCCGCGGCCGCCCGCGAGGCCGCGAGGCGCAGGTGGCCGTCTACGAGGACGCGTTCTGACGAGCCGCTGCTCGGGCCGTGGTCAGCCGGTCGCGGCCGGGCCGACGTCGCCGACCTCGAGGAGCGCGCCGGGGAGAGGCGCCGGATCGCCGCGAGCAGCCGCTCGACGTCCGCCTCCGTCGACAGGTAGTTCACGACCCCGGCGCGGAGCCAGGTCCGCCCGCAAGCGTCGTGACGCTGACCCACGCCGCGCCGTCGAGCTCGAACGCGCGTTGAGCGCGGTCTGGTAGGCGTCGAGCCGTGCGGATGGCATCGGTCGTCGGTCCTCCGGGAGGTGACGGAAACACACGATCGACAGTTCCGGTGGGTCGGGAGCGAGGCTCGAAGTCGGGCGCCTCGCGCAGCCGTCGCGCGAGCGAGGCGGCGAGGTCGTCGTTCCGCTCGACGAGCGCGCCGAGCCCCGACGTGCCGAGGTGCATCCAGCTCATCCAGAGCTTCAGGGCGCGGAACCGGCGGGTTCCCTCGAACGGAGTAGCGGTACCAGTCGAGCGGCTCGTCCTCCGGCCTGTTCGACGCGTAGTACTCGGGGGATCGATGGAACGTCCGCAAGCAGGTCGTCGCGTCGCCGCACGACGAGCGCGCCGATGTCGTAGGCCTGGAAGAACCACTTGTGCGGGTCGACCGTCACCGAGTCGGCGAGCTCGAGCCCGGCACCCGGTCGCCGTCACGCGACGACAATCGCGCCGCCCCGCCGTAGGCGGCGTCGACGTGGAGCCACAGCTCCTCCCGGCGGGCGAGCGCCTCGAGCTCGGGAACGAGGTCGACCGAGCCCGTGTTCGTCGAGCCGGCGACCGCCGCGATGCAGAGGGGCGTGATCCCGGCCGCATCGATCCTCGGCGATCGCCGACGCGACCGGCTCGGGGTGCAGGCGGAACCGTTCGTCGCTCGGCACCACCCGCAGGGTCTCCGGCGGGAAGCCCAGCATGTCGAGACCACGAGCGATCGAGAAATGCGCCTGATCGCTCACGTAGACGCGAACCCCTCGAGATCGCGTCCGCGCGGCGCCGACCCGAGCCCTCGGAGCGCCGCAAGGTGGATGTCGCGAGCGACCGTCAGCGCCATGACGTTCGCCATCACGCCGCCGGAGGTCAGGATCCCCCACGAGCCATCCGGCATCCCCGACGAGGGTCGCGGAGCCACCCGATGACCTCCTCCTCGACGAACGCGCCGACGGGTCCCGCGTGCCAGACGTCGACGCCCTGTTGGAGCCATTGGGACAACACCTCGCCGGCGATCGACATGGGCAGCGGCGGCGGCGTGAAGTAGCTGAACGAGCCCGTGTGGTGCGCGTTGTAGGTGCCCGGCGCGACCCGCTCACGGAACGCCGCGAGGACGACGCCCACGACGTGGGACGCTCGGCGCCGCCGACGGGCTGTGCCGACGGACCGAAGAAGCGGCGCCGCGCCTCGGGGTACGTGTCACCGGCGATCGGGCGGCGGAAGGCCTCGCCGTAGAGCCAGTCGAGCGCCTCGCGCCACGTGGCTTCACCGAGGGCTTCGAGCGACGCACGCGACCGCGCGGGTCGCGGAAGTCGAGCGAGCTCGGGATCGAGGACGTCGCGTCCGGTGGCACGTTCCATCGTCGGGCGAGCCACGGCGGCCGATGCTAACAGGGCGCTGCATGCCGGTGGTCGTCGCACTACGGTCGCGTCCACATGTACGGGACGGGTGACGGGCGTATCGATCCTCGGGGTGGGTGGGCACCCCGTCGTCGTCGAAGCGCACATCGGGCGCGGGCTTCCGTCGCTCACGATCACCGGGCTTCCCGGCGCCGCGGTCAACGACGCGCGCGATCGTGTCCGTCCCGCCGTCGAGCAGGCCGGGCTCGAGTGGCCGCTTCGCCGCGTGGTGGTCAACCTCGCGCCGGCGAACCTCCGCAAGGATGGACCCGGGACTGGACCTCCCGATCGCGATGGGGGTGCTCGTCGCAACCGGTCAGGTTCCGCAGGATCGTGTTCGCGACCTCGCGTTCGTGGGCGAGCTTTCGCTGAAGGGTGAGCTGATCCCGACCCCCGGCGTCCTGTCCGTGGCGATCGCCACCGCTCGCGCGGGCATCGACGGCGTCGTCGTTCCGGCGGCCAACGCGGTCGAGGCGGGGCAGGTCGACGGGCTGCAGGTCGTCGGTGCGCCGACGCTCGGCGACGTCGTCGGGTTCCTTCGCGGCACGTGGCAGCCGGCGGCACCGATGGACGACGAGGGCGACGGCGAGCCGACCCGACGACGTCGACCTCGGCTAGGTGCGGGGCCAGGCGCAGGCGCGTCGCGCGCTCGAGGTCGCGGCGGCAGGCGGCCACAACCTCCTGATGGTCGGGCCTCCCGGCGCGGGCAAGACGATGCTGGCACGACGGTTGCCCTCGATCCTGCCGGACCTGACGCGCGACGAGGCGCTCGAGGCGTCGCAGCTCCACTCCGTCGCGGGTCTGCTCCACGGTGCGGGCATCCTCCGCCGACGGCCGTTCCGGGCGCCCCATCATTCGGTCTCGACGACCGGCCTCCTCGGCGGCGGCGCCGCGTACCTGCGGCCGGGCGAGGTGTCGCTCGCGAACCACGGCGTGCTGTTCCTCGACGAGTTGACGGAGTTCCGACGCGACGCGATCGAGGGTCTGCGCCAACCGCTCGAGGACGGGCGCGTGATCATCACCCGCGCGGTCGGGTCCGTGGTGTTCCCCGCTCGGTTCATGCTCGTTGCGGCCGCCAACCCGTGTCCCTGCGGGTACGAGGGCGATCCACGCCGCGCATGCCGGTGCCGAGTCGACCGCGTCGATGCGTACAGGCAGAAGCTCTCGGGACCGCTCCTCGACCGCATCGATCTCCGGCTCCGCGTGCCGCGTCTCACCAAACACGAGCTGCTCGACGCCGCCGAAGCCAAGCGGAGCGCGGTGGTGCGCGACCGGGTCCTCGAGGCGCGCGAACGGCAACGTGCGCGCGTCGCCACGATCGAGGTCGGCTCGAACGCGCAGCTCCCAGGCCCCGTTGCGCGGCGTGAGGTGCGGCTCACGGCCGATGCCGAACGCGTGCTCGGCAACGCCGTCGACGCGATGCGCTCACCGGGCGTGGGTTCGATCGCGCGCTGAAGGTGGCGCGGACGGTCGCCGACCTCGTCGGCGCCGATCGGGTCGGTGCGACCACGTCGCCGAGGCGCTGTCGTACCGGCACGGTACCGACGGCATCGAGGAGGTGCGAGCCCGTGCCGGATGACGGCGCAGAAGACGACGTCCCGTGCCGCGCGGCTGGCCCGACGGGTTCGGGCGCGGATCCGACCTCTCCGACCTCGTCAGTTGCGACGCTGCGCGGGACGTTGCCGCGCGAGGTCCATCGCCTCGCATGGCGCGAGGGGTCGGCGTCGGGCTGCGTCGTGGCGGTTCGTCGCGCGGCCGGGCGGGCACCGACGGCGATCGCGGCTAGCTCTCCGGCGCCGATCCCGACGCGATCCGTCGAGCGACCGACGAGGCTCGGCGCGCGCGATCGCGGCGCCGAACGACGTCGAGTACGCCGAGCGACTGTTGGACCTGCATGATCCACCGCCGGCGCTGTTCGTCTCGTGGCGTCGCGATCCACGAGCAGCCTGCGATGCGTGGCGGTGGTCGGCTCTCGCCACGGTTCCGCGCTCGGCCGTGAGATCGCCCTCGATCTCGGCCGGAACCTCGCCGGCGTCGGGCTGTGCGTCGTCAGCGGGGCCGCGCGGGGCATCGACGAGGCAGCCCACGTCGGCGCGCTCGCCGCGGCGGTCGCACGCTCGCCGTGCTCGGCGCCGGGATCGACCGCCCTACCCGCGAGCCAGGCGCGGGCTGCTGACCCGGATCGTCGAGGCGCGAGGCACCGCTCGTCGTCCGAGTACCCGCCCGGCGTGGAGCCTCACGCCCGCCACTTCCCCGCGCGCAACCGGTGATCGCGGCGCTCTCGTCGCCGTCGTGGTCGTCGAGGGCGTCGAGCGGAGCGGCTCCCGGATCACGGCCGACCACGCGCTCGATCTCGGCCGCGACGTCTTCGCCGTGCCCGGCCCGATCACGAGCCCTCTCACGGCGACGCCGCATGCGCTCATCCGCGACGGGGCGATCCTGATGCGGGGGCTCGACGACCTCTTCGACGGCCTCGGCATCGCGAGGCTCCTCGCCGAACGCCCCCCTCCGGATCTCGAGCGACGACGAGCGCCGCGGCGTGGGAAGCGCTCGAAACCGCCACGCTGCCCGACGTCGTCGGCGCGGCGGGTCGGCGATGGCGATCGCCCGAGGCGTGGCCGTCCTGACTGGCGCTCGAGCTCCGCGGCCTCGTGCGTGCCGTGAGCGGCCGGTACGAGCGCACCCGACCGCGCCGCCGCCGACCCGCCGGACGCGCCGGACGCGCCGGCCGAGCGTTCGGGGACCAGATGACCTCCCCCGAGAAACCATCCGTCGGCCGCGTGGGCCAGGTCATGGCCGTTGTCGGGTGACCCCCGGACGGGTGCTTGAACGGCCCTCGCCCCGCTGGGAGGATACGGGCGCCCCCCGCATCCGAGAGGAGTTCCTTGGCCCCCCTGGACGACTTCCCCCGTCCGACGCACGGCTGATCGATTCGTTCGCGACCCATCTGCGTCTCGAACGCCGGCTCTCGGCGAACACGGTCACGGCGTACGGGCGCGACTCGCGCAGATCGCCGACCTTCCTCGCGCGTGGTGGTTCGTCGCTGACGGACGCGACGTACCCGCTGCTTCGCCGGTCCTGGCGCAGCAGCACGCGCTGGGTCGCAGCTCGAGCGTCGGTCGCGCGACGCGTCGCGGCGATCCACACGCTTCTACCGGTGGGCCGTCGCCGAAGGGTCACCGTCGACGCGACCCATCGCTCCTGCTGGGCCGGCCCAAGGTCGTGAACCGGCTGCCGACCGTGCTGCGGCCGGACGAGGCGGCGGCCCTCGTCGAGGCGCCGGCCGCCCGCACGGTGGTGGGCGACACGGATGCCGACGATGCACGGCGATCCGGTCGATCGCGCGGTCGCGCTCCGCGACGCCGCCGTCCTGGAGCTCCTCTACGGGTCGGGCCTGCGGGTCGGGGAGGTCGCAGGCCTGACGGTCGAGCGGTCGACCTCGACCGTGGCCGGGTGCTGGTACGGGAAGGGCGTCAAGGAGCGCGAGGTTCCGTTGTCGGACGACGCGGTCGACGCCGCTGGGGCCTGGCTCGCACGAGGCGCGTGGTACTGGCCATGCTCGCCCGAAGCGCGGCTGACCAGTCGTTGTTCGTCAATCGTCGCGGCCGACGCGGTCGGCGCAGCGCGACATCCGGCGGTTCATGGAACGATATGGTGACAGTTGTCTGCCGGGGCGCCGCGTCACGCCCGCACACCCTCCGGCATTCGTTCGCGACGCATCTGCTGGAAGGAGGAGCGGACATCCGGGCCGTTCAAGAGCTGCTGGGGCACGCGAGCGTCGGCCACGACGCAGCGGTACACGCATGTGTCCCGTGCCCGCCTCTTCGAGGCCTACGAGCGATCCCATCCGAGGGCCTGACGTGGCGACCGCGAAGAAGACCGCCACGAAGCCGCCCGAAGCCCGCGCCGAAGCCGCCAAGGCGAAGACCGGGCGAAGGCCGACGCGGCGACCGTCGACGGCCGACCGCGTCATCGACGGTCCCGCCGCAGGTCGACGAGCGCGCTCGGCGCGATCTGGCACGCGTTCAAGAGTCTCGGCGACGACGACGGCGCGCGAACAGCTGATCCTGCATTACGCCCCGCTCGTGAAGTACGTCGCCAGCCGCGTCGCGACGGGCTTGCCCGTCGAGCGTCGAGCAGGCCGACCTCGTCAGCTACGGGATGTTCGGGTTGATGGACGCGCTCGAAGAAGTTCGAGCCCGGCCGTGGCAACAAGTTCGAGACCTACGCGATCCCGCGGATCAAGGGCGCGATCATCGACGAGCTTCGGGCGATGGACTGGGTGCCTCGTTCCGTCCGGTTCAAGCAGCGCGAGATCGAGAAGGCGCTACGCCGACCTCGAGGCGATGCTGAAGCGCCAGCCCACCGAGAAGGAGCTCGCCGAGCGCCTCGGCATGTCGCTGCCGGAGCTGCACGAGGTCGATCACGCAGATCTCGTTCGTCTCGGTGCTCGCGCTCGACGAGACGGTGTCGGTCGGCGGCCGATCGCGGCGAGCAGGTGTCGCTGATCGACACGCTCGCCGACAAAGGCCTCGACCCGACGCACGGCGTCGAGTCGCAGGAGACGCGCGGGCTGCTCGCCGCCGCGATCAACGGGCTCTCGGAGCGCGAGAAGATCGTCGTGACGCTCTACTACTTCGAGGGCCTCACCCTCGCCGAGATCGGCGGGATCCTCGGGGTCACGGAATCGCGCGTCTGCCAGATCCACACGAAGGCGGTCGGGGTCCTCCGGGGCCAGCTCACCGAGGTCGACTGACCCTCGATCCGGTCTCGAGCGTGACGGCCGTCACGGCGGGGCGGACGCCGCGGCGTAGCGTCGGCGCATGCGCGTCGCATCGGTCCTGTTCATCCGCGCTCGTCGTGGCGATCGCCGGTCGTCCCCGCCGCCTCGGCGCGCGCGGCCGGTCACGTGGGTCTGGCCCGTCGAGGGGCCGGTGATCGAACGGGTTCGATCCGCCCGATTCGCCGTTCGGTTCCGGGCACCGGGGCATCGACATCGCCGCCGCCGATCGGCGACCGACGTGCTCGCGCCTGCCGATCGGGCACGGTGACTTCGCGGGCCCGGTCGGCGGCCGGCTCTTCGTCACGATCGACCACGGCGGAGGGGTGGTGTCGACCTGTCCTTCCTCGAGGTCGTCCTCGTCCGCGAAGGGTGATGCGTCAGCGGCGGGGCAGGCGTCGCCCGAGCGGGAGCGGGCCATGCCGACCTGGGGTCCCAGCACGTGCACATCGGCGTGCGGCTGGACGACGTCTACGTCGATCCGCTCGCCTACCTGGCGCCGCTGACGGTGAGCGGGTTCATCCGGCTCGCGCCCTGCTGCCCTCCCACCGTAGGCCGCACCTGAGCATCCGGCGACCGCGCGCATAGGATGCCGCGGCCTTGCATCCCGTCTCTCCACGTTCAGCCGCTCCCGCCCGCATCGGCGCGTCGCGCGTCCGACCCGCTGCGATCGCTCGGTGGCGCTGCTCGCGATCGGCGTCCTCGTGCGGCCCAGCGGCGGCCGGTCGAGCCCAGCCCGAGCGACGGCTGGTCGCAGTTCCAGGGAGGCCCCGACCACGCCGGCACGGCGCCCGACGGCCCGCGCCCGGCTATCGTCGAGAGCTGGTCGCTCGAGGAGCCCCTCGGCGGACCCGGCGACCGATGGGGCTCTCCGCACCGGTGATCGCCGGCGGCCTGGTCGTGACCGTCGGTCCGGACGCGGTGATCGCGGTCGAGGCGTCGAGCGGGCGCCGAGCGTTGGCGGATCGAGCGCGACGTGCGGGACCGCCGGTCCAGCCGGCGATCAGCGATCGGCGGCCGGGACGCGGTCGTCGTCTTCACCGAAGGGCTACGGTCCGCAACCCGCCGACCGGCGCGTCGCCGACGCGACACGCCCCTCCAGCCGCGAGCGAGCCCGTCGCGCGAGCGACGCTGCCGGCGACGACGAACGGGTGTCGATCTCGTCGCCGTCGTCGCTCCGGACGGAGCGCGAGGTCTGGCGGACCCGCCTCGAGCCGCCGAGCCGAGCCGGCGTGACCGCCGCGGCGACGCTGGTCTACGTCGGGGCGCAACGACGGGACCGTCACGCGCGTCGACGCCGCGAAGGGGAAGATCCGATGGACCGAGCCCGCCGGCGACGTCGATCTACCGTCCGGTCACGCGACGACGACCCGTGCGTCGCGTCGGCGCTCCGGGCGACGCCGGCGGCGTCCTGCGCCGTGGTCGCGCTCGGACGCACCGACGGCGACAGGCGTGGCGCGTACGAGCCGGGTGGTGCGGCCGTGATCGTCGGGTCGACGCGCCGGCGGTCGCCGGACGGCGACGGTCGTTCGTCGGCGTTCGACGGATCGCGACCGTGCGGGCGTTCGACCTCGCGACGGGGTCGACGGTGCGCAAGGCTGGCCCGTCTCAACGACCTCGCCGCGAGCCACACCGCCGCGTCGGTGAGCCGAGGACGACGTCGTCTGCGTCATCGACGTCGGCGGGCAGGTCTACGCCTCGACGGCGCGACCGGGCGAGCGGCCGCTGGGATCTCGCGCTGAACGCGGGCGCCCTGCGTCCGGAGCCGCGCCGATCGCGCCGGGGACCACGTGCTCGTGGCGACGACCGCGGCGAGCTGTTCGCGCTCGAGCTCGAGACCGGCGACCTCGTGTGGAGCGCCGACTGGCCGACGGCTCCGCTCCGAGCGCTCGCCGTCACCGAGTGATCGCGTGATCGCGCGTGCGCGGCGGCAGCCGGCCGGGGCTCGTCGCGCTCGTGCATGACGATCCCGGAGGCTCGCTCGTCCGCGATCGTGCTCGCCGACGAGCTCTTCGACGTCCTGGGCGCGTTCGCCGCGCTGCGCTGGCGGTCGCGGCGATCCCGCTCGTCGTGGTCGCGTTGGCCGCTCCTCGGCCGCCTTCTCGCGGCGCGGCTCGGTCCAGGCGGAGCTCGGGCGACGCCGACCCGATCGATCCGATCGAAGACAGCCCTCGACGAATGGCACGACGACGACGGGACCACGCGGTGAGCGCACGCGAGCGGCGATCGAATCCGTCCCGCCTCGAATGGCCCGGCCGCGAGCGGCGCGGGGCTGTTCGACACGTTCCTCGCGCCCCGTCCCGCCGGTCGACTCGCCGATGCCGTCCGATGCGCTCACTCGCCTCGTGCGGGGTTCGTGACCGCGCTCGCGACGCCCGGCTGGTCGTGATCGCGATCCCGCTGCGTCCTGGCCTGCTGGCTCGGGCTCGTCGCCGTCGGGCTATCAGGGGCCGTTCGCGCTCCTCGTGAACGCCTTCGCGGTGCCACCGCGTCGGCACGTTCGACCGACGTGTCGATCACCGCGCGGGCGTTCCCCGGCTTCCTGGCGCTCGCTCGTCATCGCCGTCGCGATCGTCCTGCGGACCCTGTGCTCGCGTTCGTGACCGCCGTGGCCGTCCAGACGTCCGCAACCGGCGCCGCCACCCGCTGGGTCGTGGTTCGCCGCGATCCGGGCCCTGCCCGTCGCCCTCGCCGTGAACGTGCCTCCGTGCTGCGTGCTGTTCATCGCACGAGCTCCTCGGGCTCGCTGCTCGGAGGGGCTGGTCGGAGCGCTCGGCCTCATCGTCTTGTTCGGCGGCATTCGTGCGTGGGCGTGTACCTATCTCGGGTTCGCGCACGCCGATCGCCGCCGCCGAGCAGCGCCGCCTCGCCGACGCCCTGGGCCGGTCCTTCCGGGCCGCCCGGATGCCCGGGGCCGGGGAATCTCACGCTCGCGGCGCTGTACGTGGTCCCGTCGTTCGCGATCCTCGTGGCGCCCGGCAAGCCCGGTGGCCTGATCGGGGTCAACCCCTCGATCGGGGCCTGGGTCCTCGCGATCGGCGTGAACCTCCTGCACGTCGCCATCACGGCGACCTATGCGTTCCGCTACCTCTCCGTGGCCGAGCGTCGTGCCCGAAGCCTCCGACGCCGCCGGCCGGCGGTCGCGGGCGTCGCTGAGCCCGCCGGCCGCGGCCGGCATGCGTCCCGCTGCTAGACTGCCCTCCGCCGGCGCCGATGGCGCCGAGCACACACGCCGAGGGGACCGCCGACCGGGGTCCCGCAGCCGCGAAGGCTCGGGCCGGCGCGGGAAGATCCGGGCGGAGGAGCGAAACCGAAAGGGGCGAGCCGACCGTGGCGTCGTCACGCGCCGGGAGCTCCTCGAAGCAGGGGTGCACTTCGGCCACCAGACCCGCCGGTGGAACCCGAAGATGCATCGCTACCTGTTCGGGGAGCGGTCCGGCATCTACATCATCGACCTCGAGAAGTCCCTCGGCGGCCTCGAAGAGGCGTACGCGTTCGTCCGCGATCTCGGTCGTCGCCGGGGCATCGTCCTGTTCATCGGGACGAAGAAGCAGGGGCAGGAGGTCGTCGCCGAACACGCGGCCCGCGTGGGCATGCCCTACGTGAACAACCGGTGGCTCGGCGGCATGCTCACGAACTTCGCGACGATCCGAACCCGACTGCTCCGGCTCCGCGAGCTGCGCGAGATGGAGACACTCGGGCGCGATGGGGTTCCTCCCGAAGAAGGAAGCGATCCGGCTCCGCCACGAGCGCGAGAAGCTCGAGCGGAACCTCGGCGGCATCCAGGACCTCGACCGGCTGCCCGACGCCGTCTTCGTCGTCGACACGAAGAAGGAGCACATCGCCGTCACCGAGGCGCGCAAGCTCGGCATCCCGGTGATCGCGATCGTCGACACGAACTGCGACCCCGACGAGGTCGACTACGTGATCCCGGGCAACGACGACGCGATCCGGGCCGTGACCCTCGTCACGCGCGTCGATCGCCGACGGGCTCGCCGAGGGCTACGGCATGGCCAAGGACGAGGCGGTCGAGAAGGCCACCGCGGGCATCGCCGCAGCCCAGGCGCCCCCGCGCCGCCCGGCCGGGCCGAAGCCGACCGCGGCGCCGGCGGCCGTCGACGAGACACCGTCGCGCCGAGGAGGCCGCGAAGATCGCGGCGAGCATGGTGTTCGAGCCCGATCCGACGCCTTCGGCCGAGGACGCCGACGTCTCCGCCCGAGATCGTGCCCGAGGCGGCGCTCGGACGGCGAACCCGCAGGCCGGAGACGTCGCGGCCACACGACCCGACACGGCCGAGCGTGGAGCCCAGCCGAGCCACGCCCGCGGCCGAGGGGCAGAGCCTGAGATGACCGAGATCTCCGCCGCGCTCGTCAAGCAGCTCCGCGACGCGACGGGCGCAGGGATGATGGACTGCAAGAAGGCGCTGATCGAGGCCGACGGCGACCTCGATCGGGCCGCGGAGCTCCTGCGAGAGAAGGGGCTCGCGAGCGCCGCGAAGCGCGCCGGACCGCGCCGCGAACCAGGGCGCTGATCGACGCCTACATCCACTTCAACAACACGGTGGGTGTGCTCATCGAGGTGAACTGCGAGACGGACTTCGTCGCCAACACCGACGAGTTCAGGCGCCTCGTGAAGGACGTCGCGCTGCACATCGCGAGCCCCGCGGCGCCGCGACTACCTCGTCGCGGGACGACGTACCGACCGGAGTGCTCGAGACCGAACGGCGCATCGCCGAAGCGCAGGCGAAAGAGCAGGGCAAGCCCGAGAACGTCATCCCTCGGATCGTCGAGGGAAAGATCGAGACGTACTTCAAAGATCACTGCCTGCTCGACCAGCCCTTCGTGAAGGACGACTCAAGACGGTTCGTCAGATGCTCGACGAGGCGTCGGCCAAGCTCGGAGAGAAGGTTGCCGTGCGACGGTTCGTCCGGTACAAGCTCGGGGAGAGCCTGCCGGGCGTAAGGTGAGTCGAGCTGACCGCCGGTCGCGCCGACCGACGAGGGGATCTGAAGGAGCGGATGAGCGAACCGGCACGGCACGGCCCCAGTACCACCGGGTCCTGCTGAAGCTCTCCGGCGAGGCCTTCGCGCCCGCCGACGCCGAATACGGCATCTCCTCCGAAGCCACGCGCGCTGGTGGCGCGCCAGCTCGCCGACGTCGTCGACCTGGGGATCCAGATGCGCGGTCGTCGTCGGGGGCGGGAACATCTTCCGCGGCCGGCAGGCGCCCGACATCGACCGCAACCGCGCCGACTACATGGGGATGCTCGCGACGGTGATGAACGCGCTCGCCCTGCAGGACGCCCTGGAGAAGATCCATGTGCCGAGCCGCGTGCAGACCGCGATCGCGATGAGCCAGATCGCCGAGCCGTTCGTGCCGCTGCGAGCGGTCCGGCACCTCGAGAAGGGCCGCGTCGTGATCTTCGCCGCCGGCCTCGGCGTGCCGTTCTTCTCCACCGACACGTGCGCCGCCCAGCGGGCGCTCGAGATCGAGGCGCGAGGCACTCCTGAAGGGCACGAAGGTCGACGGCGTCTACACGGCCGACCCGCATGTCGATCCGGCGCGCGACACGGTTCGACGCGATCCGCTACGTGGAGGTGCTGCGCGAGGGATACCAGGTGATGGACGCCACGGCGATCTCGCTCTGCATGGAGAACGATCTGCCGATCATCGTGTTCGACCTCCGCGAGGAAGGGCAACATCCGTCGCGTCGTCGACCGGCGAGCCGATCGGCACGCTCGTGCATTCCGGGACGGGCGGGGAGCGACGATGACGATCGAGAGCGCGATGAAGGACGCGACCACAAGATGGAACAGGCCGTCGTCGCACCTCAAGGAGGACTTCGGCGCCGTCCGCACGGGGCGCGCATCGCCCGCGGTGCTGAACCGGGTGACCGTCGAGTACTACGGCACGCCGCGTCCCGCTGAACCAACTCGCCTCGATCAACGTGCCGGAGCCCCGCCTCCTGCAGGTGACGCCGTTCGACAAGAACGCCGTCGTCGCGATCGAGAAGGCGATCCGAACGAGCGATCTCGGGATCACGCCGAGCAACGACGGCAACGTGATCCGGCTCGGCTTCCCGCCGCTCACCGAAGAGCGCCGCAAGGAGCTTGTGAAACAGGTGCACCACCGCGCCGAGGAAGGCCGGGTCGCCGTCCGCAACGTCCGCCGACACGCGAAGGAAGAGATGGAGAAGCTTGAGCGCGACGGCGGCATCTCCGAAGATGAGCTGTTCAGAGCCGAGAAGGAGCTGCAGAAGCTGACCGACCGGTTCGTGGCCGAGATCGACGAGATCCAGGGCCACAAGGAGCAGGAGCTCATGGAGGTCTGAGGCCGTGAAGCCGAGGGAGGATCCGGTGGCGAACGACGAGCGCAGCGGCGACGACCTGTTCGAGGACCTGGACAAGTTCTTCGCGCCCATCAAGGACGTCGATTGGGACGAGCCCGGAGGCGAGCAGGCTGGCACGACGCCGCAGGAGGAGCACGTCGCCGTCCGGCATGAGGGGACGGGGGTGCCGGCCGGACACGAGGGTGCGCTCCCGGCCGAGTCGGCGACGAGCCCCGCGGCCGCATCCCGCTCCGACGCCCTCGAGGATGCCGTCGATGAACGGGTCGAACCCGGCGACGATGACGACGAGTCCTGGTACGACACCGGTGTGCTCGAGACCGTCGCGGAGCTCTCCATCGATGACGATGACGACCCCGTGTTCGCCGACGACACGGTGAGGATCGTTGACGACGCACCCCCGTCGATGACTCAGCCGATGAACCGGCCGATGCACCGGCCGATGATCAAGCCGGTCTGTTCGACGAGGCCGGCGAGCGTGATCCCACGGTTGCCTCGGGCGCGCCGAGCGAGGACGACCTCGAGGCGGCGGCGGAACACTTCGCCGGCTCGATCAGGGAGGAGCGCTACGACACGACCCCGCTCGAGGGCGACCTCGCGAGCGCCGCGGTCGATCCCTATGCGGGGGCCGAGGGAGCGGTCGACGAGGGGTTCGACGACGATGCGGGACCTGCCCCCGGCGCTGATCTGCTTTCGGATCTCGGCGCCGAGGCGGTCGAAGCCGACATCCTCGCCGATCTCGAGCCCGAACCTGCGCACACCGTCATGGTGGGCACCGAGGGCCTCGGCGGGCCGAGCTGGCAGGAGCCGGCCGCGGTCGAGGTGGGAGCCGACCTCGAGCGGCGTGGGCCGGATCGGGCGAACGCGACGTGCCCGCCGCGTTCATGACCGGCGTGGTCCTCGCCGGGGTCGCGCTCGCCTCACTCCTCGTCGGCGAGACGGCATTCGCGATCATCGCGGCGCTCGGCGTGCTCGCCGCGCAAGGCGAGCTGTTCGGCGTGATGACGAAGCACCATCAGCAGCCCGCGACCTTCGTCGGCCTCGTGGTCGGCCAGCTGGTGATCTGGGGCACGTACTTCCGCGGCGAGCCGTCGATCCCGGCGATGATGGCGCTCGGGCATGATCGCGACGTTCCTGTGGTTCATGACGGTGCCGGCCGCTCATCGCAAGCAGATCATGCAGAACGTTGGACTCACGATGCTCAACGTGACCTGGATCGCGCTGCTCGCGGCGTATCTGCTCGCCACGCTCGATCTGCCCGACGGTCGCGAGCTCGTGATCGCGGTGATCGCGCTGACGTTCGTGTACGACACGCGGCGTTCTTCCTGGGATCGGTGTGGGGCGGCTCGTTCTTCCCGTATCCGCTCGCCGGCTCGATCTCTCCGAAGAAGTCGATCGAGGGGCTGATCGGCGGGTCGCGCCGTGGTCGTCGTGGTGTCGGCGGCCATCGTGCCGGCCGGCTTCATCGAAACGCTCGACGGCGCTCGGTTCGAGGCGGTGCTCCTCGGGCTCGCGATCGCCGCGCGGCGACGCTCGGGGACCTCGCAGAATCGCTGGTCAAGCGCGACCTCGGCGTGAAGGACATGGGGAGCGTGCTGCCCGGGCACGGTGGGGTCCTGGACCGGATCGACTCGCTGCTCTTCGTGGCTCCCGCCGCCTACTTGCTTGTTCCGCGTCGTCTTCGTGTCCTAGCGAGCCGCAGGATTTGCCTGCGTACGCGTAGGGGTAGGGGTAGGCTGGTGCGCATGAAGATCGGTCACGATCCTCGGATCCACGGGGTCGATCGGGACCCAGGCTCTCGACGTCGTGCGTCGTCATCCGGAGCGGTTCAAGCGCCGTCGGGCTGTCGGCGGCGGGCATGAACCAGGAGCTCCTCGCCGGGCAGATCCGCGAGTTCCTTCCGCCGGTCGTGGCGATCGCCGACGAAGAGGCGGCCGACGACATCCGCGCCAAGCTCGGGCCCGTGAAGGGCGTCGAATTCGTGACGGGGCACGACGCGGCCGAGCGGCTCGCGGTCGAGACCGAGGCCGACGTCGTCCTGAACGCGCTCGTGGGTTCGGCCGGGCTCGCGCCGACGCTTGGCTCGCTCCAGGCCGGCAAGACCGTCGCCCTCGCGAACAAGGAGAGCCTCGTCGTCGGCGGCGAGCTCGTGACGGATCTCGTCAAGGGCGAGCCGGAGCGGCTGCTTCCGGTCGATTCCGAGCACGCGGCGCTCGCGATGGCGATCGCGCGGCGAACGCCGTGAGGACCTGAAGCGGGTCGTGATCACGGCGAGCGGAGGCCCTTCCGTGGGTGGACGCGCAGCGAGCTGGCGCGGGCGTCCGTCAAGGAGGCGCTGCAGCACCCGACCTGGTCGATGGGGCCGAAGATCACGATCGATTCCGCGACGTTGATGAACAAGGGGCTCGAGGTGATCGAGGCGCATTACCTGTTCGATCTCGACTACTCGCAGATCCACGTCTTGATCCATCCCGAGAGCGTCGTCCACGCGCTCGCGGAGTTCCGTGACGGGTCGCTGCGGGCCGAGATGGCGACGGCCGACATGCGCCTGCCGATCCAGCTCGCGCTGGCGTGGCCCGAGCGGCTGAGCCCCGGCATCGAGCCGGTCCCGTTATGGATCGCCCACTGACGTTCGAGCCGGTGGATCGTGAGGCGTTTCCGGCCGTCGATCTCGCGTATCGAGTGGGTGGCCTCGGGTTCACGTTCCCGGCCGTGATGAACGCGGCGAACGAGGTCGCCGTGATGGCCTTCCTCGAGGGAAAGATCCCCCTGACGCGGATCGTCGAGATCGTCCAGACGATCGTCGACGAGCACGAGCCCGCCTCGATCGTCTCGGTCGTGCAACATCGAACGCGCCGACGGCTGGGCGCGACAACGAGCCGCCGAGATCATCGAGGAGCGCTGAGCCCCGTCCGGTGAACGGCACCTTCGCGATCGTTGCGTTCTTCGTCGGCCTGCTGCTGATCATCTTGATCCACGAGGGCGGCCATTACCTCGCGGCGCGGCACGTTCGGGTTCCGCGTGCTCGAGTACTTCGTCGGTTTCGGGCCGCGCCTGTGGTCGTTCCGGCGCGGCGAGATCGAATACGGGGTCAAGGCGATCCCCGCCGGGGGCTACGTGAAGATCGCCGGCATGAATCCATTGGAGAACGACGTTCCGCCGGGGGACGAGGATCGCGCGTACTTCGCGAAGCCGATCTGGCAGCGGGCGATCGTGATCCTCGCCGGGCCGCTGTCGCATCTCGTCGTCGCCGGCCTCATCTTCTCGTCGCTCTACGTCTTCGTCGGCGACCGGAGCATCACCCGGGTCGGTGAGGTCACGCCCACCATCGCAGGCCGAGCCGTCGCCGGCCGCTGACGCCGGGTCTGCTGCCGGGCGATGAGATCGTGCGGATCGGCGACATCGAGGATCCGACACCGGAGGAGCTCGGGACCTACCAGGCCGACCACGTCGGCGAGTCGATCCCGTTCACGATCGAGCGGGACGGCCGGCCGATCGAGCTGACGTTGACGCCGGTGCTCGACGAGATCGACGGCGCCGAGATCCCGCGGATCGGGGTCCTCCTCGAGCCCGCGCCCATCTCGGTGCCGAGCGCGGTGGTGGCTGGCTACGTCGACGTCTGGGAGTTCACCAAGGTCTCCATCGGTGAGATCGGCCGAGTCTTCGGGCCGGAGGGGATCGGCCGGATGGTCAGGCTGCTGTTCACCGACGAGGAACGGACCCAACGCGATCCGGCGTCGGTCGTCGGCATCGGTCAGCAGGTGGGCGCCATCGGAAGCGACGGCGATTGGGAGTACGTCGGCTGGATCTTCGGCTACGTGACCCTCTTCATCGGCCTGATCAACCTCGTGCCGCTGCCGCCGCTTCGACGGGGGTCACCTCGCGATCTTGGTGATCGAACGGATCCGAGGCCGTCCGGTCGATCTGCGCAAGGTGATCCCCGTGTCGGCCGTGGTGCTCGTGTTCATGGTGATGTTCGTCACCGCGGCGGTCATCCTCGACATCACGAAACCCATCCCGCTACCGTGACGACACCGATGCCGGGGCGCCGACGACCCGGAGCCTGACCTGCGGTGACGGTGGATCGCCACCACGATTTCTCCATAGCGCGAGCCGCTCTGCGCAACACCCTGGGCGTACGATTGGCGCTGTGAGCGAGCAGATCTTGGTCGTCGACGACGAAGAGGCCATCGCCGAGGCGGTCCGCAAACGGCTCGAGAGCGAGGGGTACCGGGTGATCGTTGCGTCCGACGGCCCCGAGGCGATCCGTCTGCACGCCGAGCACCAGCCGGACCTCGTCGTCCTCGACCTCATGTTGCCGGGGATGGACGGCATCGAGGTCTGCAAGGCGATCCAGCACGATCGGTGGACCCCGGTGTTGATGCTGACCGCCCGCACCGAAGAAGCAGACAAGGTCGCCGGCTTCGCGGTGGGGGCGGACGACTACCTGACGAAGCCGTTCAGCCTGCGGGAGCTCGCCGCCCGCGTGAAGGCGATCCTTCGGCGGGTCGAACGCATGGGAACCCGTCCCGACGACGAGGGACCCGTCGACCTGCACGGGCTGGCGCTCGATCCGCTCCGCCGCCGGGTCGATGTCGACGGCGGCGAGATCGCGCTCACCCCGCTCGAGTTCGACATCCTCCACGTCCTCGTCCGCGAGCCAGGCGTCGTGTTCTCCCGAGATCTGCTGATGGACCGGGTCTGGGGATATCGGGACTACGCCGGCGGCAGGGTCGTCGACTCCCACGTCGCGCGGATCCGCCGCAAGCTCGGGGAGGACGGGAACGAGCCGCGCTTCATCCGCACGGTCCACGGCGTCGGCTACGCGTTCAAGGAGTAGCGCGTGGCGATGCGCCCGCTCGAGAAGCTGCCCACGATCCGAGCCAAGCTCGGCTCCGTGATCGTGATCGCGGTCACGGTCACGGTGCTGTTGAGTTTCTTGCTGCTCGGCTACGCGCTTCGCGAGACGTCGCGGGACACCGAACGCCTCCAACTCGTCCGGGTCGCTCGACGGGCGGGCTCCGGCACGCTCCTGCAGGTGCCGACCGAGATCACGATCGTCCGGTACACGCCCGACGGCCAGCTGATCGGCGATCCGCCACCGTGGCCCCTCCCGACCTACACCAGCGGGTTGGTCCCCGAGGGGGTCGAGGCGACGCAGCTCGTGGAGTTCGCGGTCGAGCCGGTGATCGAAGACGGTGAGGTCGTTGAGGTGCTCTTCGCCGTGCGCGAGGTGCCTGCCGGCGACGTGCTCACCCGCATCGGCGCCACCTTCGAGTTCCTCGCCCGGTTCTGGTGGCAGTTCCTCGCGGCGGGCGCTTTGGCGGCGGGGGTGGCGCTCGTCATGGCCCGCTGGCTCGCACGTGGCATGACCCAGCCGCTCCGAGACATGGTCGGGGCAGCTCGCCGGATGGAGATCGGCGACTACACGGGTCGGGTCACGTCGCGCTCACGCGACGAGGTCGGCCAGCTCGCCCTCGCCTTCAACCGGATGGCCGGGGAGCTCGAACACCTCGAGCAGACCCGTCGTGACCTCGTGGCCAACGTCTCCCATGAACTGAAGACCCCGATCGCCGCGATCCGGGCGCACCTCGAGAACCTCCTCGACGGCGTCGAAGAGCCGGACCCCGAGACGATCCAAGTGATGCTCGCGCAGACCGAGCGCCTCGGTCGCCTCGTCGAGCAGCTGCTCGACCTGTCGAAGCTCGAGTCGGGCGAGGTGCCGCTGCAACGCGCCGACGTGGCGCTGGAGCCCCTGGTGCGACGGGTCGTCTCGGAGATCGAGGTCGCCCGGCCGAGCAAGGATGTGCGGATCAACCGGCAGATCCCAGCCGATCTGCCGCCGCTCGACGCCGACCCGGAGCGCGTGCACCAAGTCCTTTTCAACCTCGTCGACAACGCGGTGCGATTCGTCCCGGACGGCGGCGAGGTCACGATCGCGGCGCATCGCCACAACGGGTCCGTCGAGATCAGCGTCGCGGACAACGGCATCGGCATCCCCCGCGAGCACCTCCCCCGGCTGTTCGAGCGCTTCTACCGAGCCGACACCGCGCGCTCCCGGGACGAAGGTGGCACCGGCATCGGGCTCGCGATCGCGCGCTCGGTCGTCGAGGCACACGGCGGGCACATCCGCGCTGAGAGCGAACCGGGGATCGGCAGCGTCTTCTCGTTCGATCTTCCGGTGGCGTCGACCGAGGACGGCCGAACGCCTGCGCGCGGCCCCGCGGGAGGAGCCGAACCTCGCGACGAGGCGGCGACCACCGTCTCGGCCGAGCACGACACCCACGCCCCGAGCCGAGCGAAAGGATGACTCGCCCGTGAAGTCCACGACGATCACCGTGAGCGTCGCCGCGCCCGAGCGCTACGCCTACCTCGACCTCACCGACGACCTTTGCCGCGCGATCAAGGATGCGGGCGTGACCGACGGGGCCGCGATCGCGTTCTGTGCCCACACGACATGTGCGCTCCTGATCAACGAATGGGAAAACGGCGCCTTGGAGGACTTCCGTCGCCACGTGACCGAGCTCGTGCCGCACGACGGCGTCTACTACGCCCACGACGACTTCGACATCCGGACGCAGAACCTCCATCGCGACGAGCGGAAGAACGGTCACGCGCACGTGAAGGCGATGTTGCTGTCGGCGACGTCGCATGCGATCCCGGTGGTGGCCGGCGAGCCCGGCTTCGGGACCTGGCAGCGCCTGATCTTCTTCGAGATGGACGAGCCGAAAGAGCGCACGGTCTCGTTCCATGTCTTCGGTGCGTAGCGGCGTCGCCCCGATCTCGAGCCCTCTCCGTAGACTGGGGGGCGCGATGCTCGAGTCCCGCAGGCACACGCGACAGATCCAGCTCGGCGGGGTGGCGATCGGCGGCGACGCCCCGGTCTCGATCCAGTCGATGACGACGACGAAGACCGCCGACATCAACGCGACCCTCCAGCAGATCGCGTCGCTCGTGGCGGCCGGCGTCGACATCGTGCGGGTGGCGGTCCCGCATCGGGAGGACGCAGAGGCCCTCGCGGCGATCGCCGCGAAGTCGACGGTACCGGTCGTCGCCGACATCCACTTCCAATGGAAGTACGCGATGGCCGCCCTCGAGGCCGGCGTGCAGGGGCTCCGCATCAACCCGGGCAACATCAAGTACCAGGACAAGGTTCGCCTGATCGCCCGCGAGGCGAAGGCGCGTGGTGTGCCGATCCGGATCGGCGTGAACGCCGGCTCCCTCGAGAAGGAGCTCCTCGAGCGGTACGGGTCCCCGACGCCGGAGGCGCTCGTCGAATCGGCCCTACACGAGGCGAGGATCCTCGAGGACGAGGACTTCGTCGACGTGAAGATCTCGGTGAAGCACTCGAGCCCCCGGGTGATGATCGAGGCCTACCGACAGCTCGCCGAGAAGTGCGACTACCCGCTCCACCTCGGCGTTACCGAGGCCGGTCCGATGCCGATCGGGGGCGTGAAGTCGGCGGTGGGTATCGGGACCCTCCTCGCCGAAGGCATCGGTGACACGATCCGCGTCTCGCTCACCGACGACCCGGTCGAGGAGGTCAAGGTCGGCACGGCGATCCTGCAATCGCTCGGGCTCAGGGAGCGGGGCCTCGACCTCGTCGCCTGTCCGTCGTGCGGCCGGGCCGAGGTGAACGTGCTCGAGCTCACGAAGCGGGTGAGCGAGGCGATCGAGCGCGAGGAGTTCTCGGTACCGATACGCGTCGCGGTGATGGGGTGCGTGGTGAACGGGCCGGGGGAGGCAAGGGAGGCCGACGTGGGCATCGCAGCCGGCAACGGGCTCGGATTCATCGTTCGGCAGGGCGAAGTCGTCGCCAAGGTGACCGAGGAAGAACTCGTCGACGCCCTTCTGGTCGAGGCGCGAAAGGTCGCCGCCGAGAAGGAAGCCGCCGGCGTCTGACCGGGTCGACGGGGTCGTCTACGGGGCCCCGATCGCAGGACTGAGGCGTTCTTCGGGCCGCGTCACCCAGAGCACGACGGTGCCGACGAGGCAGGCGTTCCGGGCGAACGCGAGCCACCGGAGGGCGACATCGAGGTCCTCGGGCGAGCGGAGCGCGAGGATCCCGGACAGCGCGATCGAGACCGCGGCGACGCTCGCGACCCGCCGCGCCTCGCGATCGCCCTGGAGCGCGATCGCCGCCCACGGCACCAGCCAGGTGCCGTGCAGGACCGGCGAGACGGGGGCGAAGACCAGGAGCGACGCGGTCACGGCGAGCGCCGTGCCGCCGAACGGGTCGCGCGCGCGGTCGCGGGCGGCCTCGTACCAGAGGACGAGCAGGGTCAGGGCGAGGCCGACGAGGAGCAGCGCCTTCGCCCACGCGGGGATCACCCCCAGGCGGAGGACCCCCGCTTCGAGGATCGTCTGACCGTTCGAGACGATCCACGCGACGTTGCCCACGGTGCTGTCCACCGCCCACCCGAGGGCGCCGCGAGAGCCGAGCACGTGGAACGGGCCGTCCCGGCCTCCCCATGCGAACCAGGCGACGCCTGCCACCCCGGCGACGATGGCGGTGGCCGCGAGCGCCCGCGTGCGGCGGCCGATCCACATCGCCGGGATCAGGGCGACCGGCCAGAGCTTGCAGAGGATCGCGAGCGCCATGAGCGTGCCCGCCGAGCCGTCCCGCCGGCTGCGCAGCAACGCCGCCGCCCAGGCGGCGAGGGCGACCGACACGAAATCGAGCCGGAGGTACGCGATCCCCAGGAGCGGAAGGCCGAGGAGCAGGTACCCGCCCGCGGCGCGCCGACCCCACCCGTGCGCGAGCGCCGCGGCCGCCGTCAGGTCGGCGACCACCGCGATCACGGCGACGCGGCGGGCCGTCCCGGTGACCCCATCGCCACCGATGAGGTCGATCGCCGCGGTCTCTAGGGGCATGAGGGCGATCGCGAAGTCTCGGTAGGGGGTTGCCGGCGAGGTGGCGATGGTCTCGGCCCGCACGATCCACGGATCGTCAGGCGGCGGATCGATCAACACGAGGGCCACGACCAGCAGTCGGACGGCGATGAGTGCCCCGAGGATCCACTGTGCCGACACGTCGAGGGCCGCGCTCCGAACCCGGTCCCTCGTCGCCATGGCGCTCAACCGTAGCCGTCCGGCGTGCCGATGACGAGGGCATGCGCCGCGTCCTCGTCTCGGTCGTGCTCCTCGGCGCCCTCACGACCGTCGGCGCGGCCCCGTCGAGTGCCGGCGAGCTGCCGGAGACCTCCTGTGAGGTCTTCCCGTCTGACAATGCCTGGCATCTCGATGTGTCGGCATTGCCGATCCATCCGAAGCACGACGCCTGGATGAGGGCGACCCACGCGCGGCGGACGCTGCTGCACCCTGATTTCGGGCCGCCCACCTATGGGATCCCCTACGACGTGGTCGGGTCGGGTCACCGCCGCGTCAGGATCGACTTCCGTTACGCGAGCGAGAGCGACGGCGGGCGGTATCCGTTCGGGCCGGACATCGCGATCGAAGGCGGCTCCGATCGGCACGCGCTGATCGTCGACCGGAGCGACTGCATCCTCTATGAGCTCTTCGACGCCCGCTGGAACGGTGGGGATCCCGGCGCCGGGAGCGGAGCCGTGTTCCGGCTCGAGGGGCCGGAGGCCAACGAGCTGCGCCCGGCGGGCTGGACGAGCGCGGACGCGGCGGGGCTCCCGATCCTGCCAGGGCTCGTGCGCGCCGACGAGGTCGAGGCCGGCCTGATCGACCACGCCCTCCGGTTCACGGTGTCGTGCACGTCGGATCACTTCTTGTGGCCGGCGCGTCACGCCGCCGCGACCGGCGGCCCGTCCTGCCCACCGATGGGGGCTCGGTTCCGGCTCCGGGCCGGATTCGACCTGTCGGCGTTCTCCCACGACGCCGTGGTGGTGCTGCGAGCGATGCAGACCTTCGGGCTCATCGTGGCGGACAACGGGAGCGACTGGTACGTGCAAGGGACCGTCGACGATCGGTGGACGAACCGGCTCCTCGACCAGCTCAAACAGGTACCTGGGAGGGCGTTCCAGGCCGTGGACGCGCGGGGCTGCATGGTGGACCCGGACTCGGCCGCGTTCGCGTACGGTCCGGCCTGCCCGGCGCCCGCCTGATCGGCGGTGCCGGAACCGCTCAGCGCGGTGCCCGCTGCAGAAAGTTCTCCACGATCCGCGGCCCTTCGGGCGTGAGGATGCTCTCGGGGTGGAACTGCACACCGAACCGCGGAAGCTCCCGATGCTCGGTCGCCATCACGAGCCCGTCCTCGGTCCAGGCCGTCAAGGCGAGCTCGGGCGGCAGGTCGTCGCGTTCGACCACGAGGGAGTGATAGCGGCCGGCTTCGAACGGGGAGCTGATGCCCTCGAGGATGCCCGCCCCGTCGTGATGGACGAGCGAGGCCTTCCCGTGCACCGGTGCCGCCCGATCGACGGTCCCGCCGGCCTCCAGACCGATCGCCTGGTGGCCGAGGCAGACGCCGAGCACCGGCGTCTCGCCGGGGAGCGTCTTGAGGAGCTCGGTGAAGCACCCGGCGTCGCGGGGATGTCCCGGGCCCGGCGAGAGCACGACGGCCTCCGGTCGCATCGCCACCAGCTCGCGCGCGGGCCGCTCATCGCTCTTCACGACCACGGTGTCGCGCCCGAGCCCCTCGATGAGCTGGACGAGGTTGTAGGTGAACGAGTCGTAATGATCGACGACGAGGATCATCCCGCGACCCCCAGACCCGGTGCGGCACCGTCCGTCGCGACCGCGGGTATCAGGGCCGCGGCCTTGGCTTTCGTTTCCTGCAGTTCGAACTCGGGATCGCTGTCGGCCACCACGCCCGCGCCCGTCTGGACGCTCGCCCGCCCGTGCTCGACGAGCGCGGTGCGGATCGTGATGCAGAAGTCGAGGTCGCCGGCGAACGTGAGGTAGCCGACGGCGCCGGCGTAGGGCCCCCGCGCGGTGGGCTCGTGCTCGGCGATCAGCTCCATCGCCCGGCGCTTCGGGGCTCCGGTCACCGTGCCGGCCGGGAACGTCACGGCGAGCGCGTCGAGCGGATGCACGTCCTCGCGGAGCTCGCCTTCGACGGTCGACACGATGTGCATCACCTTCGTGAAGCGCTCGACCTCCATCAGCTCGGTCGGGCGGACGCTGCCGGGCACGCACACGCGCCCGAGATCGTTACGGGCGAGATCGACGAGCATCGCGTGCTCGGCCTGCTCCTTCGGGTCGGCGAGCAGCTCGTGCTCGAGCAGCCGGTCGCGGACCTCGGTCCGCCCCCTCGGACGTGTTCCCGCGATCGGCCGCGTCCAGACCCGCCGACCCTCCACGCGCACGAGCGGCTCGGGCGAGGAGCCGGCGAGCTCCATGTCGAGCATCCGGAGGAAGAACATGTAGGGAGCGGGATTCGTCACCCGAAGTCGACGGTAGATCGGGAAGCCGCCGTCGGGCGCGGCGAACGACACCCGGCGCGACGGTACCCCCTGGAAGATGTCGCCGGCCATGATGTGCTCGCGGAACGACGACACGATCTCGCGGTAACGTTCGTCGGGCATGTTCGTCTCGCCCGGCTCATCGGATGCCGGCGACAGTCGCGCGAGCGGGACCGGGTCAGCATTCGAGATCGTGTCGACGAGCTGATGCAGCGCCCCCATACCAGCGTCGTAGCCCCCCGCCGGGACGTGCGCGACGAGCACGAGCCGTTGGCGCCAGTGGTCGAACACGACCGCTCGATCAACGACGAGGAGCCCGATAGGAGGGCACGGCGCCTCGTCGGGATGTGGGGCGGGATGGCCGTCGAGGAGCGCGGCCGCTTCGTAGGCGAGTGAGCCCATCAATCCTCCGGTGAGCGGCGGCAGGTCCGGAAGCCGAGGTGCCCGGAGTTGCCTCGCGAGCTCGATCAGCGCATGGCGAGGGTCGCCCTGGGGCGCGCCGATCGGCAACGGGCGGACCACATCGGTGAACCGCACGCCGTCGGCGTCCGCCACGATCACGGCGGCGGGGTCGCCCGCGACGAACGAGTAGCGGCCCCAGCGCTCCGAGCGCTCGACCGACTCCAGGAGGATCCCGGGTCCGTCACCCGCGAGCGCCGGGAACAGCCCGACGGGCGTCGCGACGTCGGCGAGCAGTTCCGCCCAGACCGGGACGAGCGGCCAGGTCGTCGCGAGCCGCTCGAACGTTTCGCGGTCGGGCCGGATCTCGAGGTTCCCCTTCACGTTCTTCCCTTCATCAGTTCGTGCACTTCATCAGTTCGTGCCCTTCATCGGATGTTTCGTGGCGGAGGCCGGAAAACGCGGAACCCCGGACCGATCCGGCCCGGGGCTCGTGGATGTCGCGACGGTGCGTGCGTCAGACGCCGAACAGCGACGGGCTCCACGAGCCCTCGCGCCACACCCAGGTCGCTCGGCAGATCGACATCGTGCGCGGATGGTCGCACGCCGCCCCGACGGACGTCAACGCGCCCGGGACGAGGGAACCATCCCTCGGGCCCTCGCGCAGCCGAGGAGCCGTGCCCTGCCGGTATCCTGAACCCTCTATGCGCGCTTCCGCCCTCTACGCGCCGACGCTCCGGGAGGATCCGGCCGACGCCGAGATCGCCTCTCATCGGCTGTTGCTCCGGGGCGGCTTCATCCGTCAGGTCGCCGCGGGGGTGTACACGGCGCTTCCGCTGGGCCTGCGGGTGATGCGAAAGATCGAGCGGATCGTGCGCGAGGAGATGGACGCCACCGGCGCCTCCGAGCTGCGGATGCCGATCACGCTCCCTGCCGACCCCTGGAAGGCGACGGGCCGATGGGAGCTCTACGGCGATCAGATCTTCCGGCTCCACGACCGCCACGACCGCGAGATGCTCCTCGGCCCCACCCAAGAGGAGGTCGTGGCCGAGCTCGTCAAGATGGACCAGCCCTCGTATCGCGACCTCCCTCTCCACGTCTACCAGGTGGAGTGGAAGTATCGGGACGAGTTCCGACCTCGGTTCGGCCTCCTGCGCGCCCGTGAGTTCCTGATGAAGGACGCGTATTCGGTGGACCGGGATGACGAGGGGATGCGCCGCTCCTATCAGCTCATGTACGAGGCCTACGAGCGGGTGTTCGATCGCTGCGGCATGGACTGGGTGGTCGTGGAGGCCGAGCCCGGTCAGATCGGTGGCGGCGTGAATCACGAGTTCATGGCGAGGGCCACGGTCGGCGAGGACCTGTTCGTTGCATGCGAGCACGGGGACTACCTGTCCGACGTGAAAGCCGCACGACCGATGCCGCCGGAGCCCGCGGGCGAGGGGCGAGAGGCCCTCATGGTCCTCGACACGCCGGGGACCCCGACGATCGAGTCGCTCTGCGAGCTCCTCGGATGCCGGGCCGACGAAACGCTCAAGGTCGTGATGTTCGACGCCGCAGGCTCGTCGGTCGCCGCCCTTGTCCCCGGCGATCGCGAGGTCAACGAGGCCAAGCTCGAACGGGCGCTGTTCCCGACGCCGGTTCGGCGCTTCGACGATGATGACTTCGCCGAACGTGGGTTGGTGAAGGGCTACATCGGGCCTCAGGGCTTCGCCGACGACGTGCTCGTCCTCGCGGACCATACGGTCCGCGGCGGCCGGGACTGGATCACCGGGGCGGGCGAGGCGGATCGGCACGTGCGGGGTGCCAACGTGGGCCGGGACTTCCAGGTCGATCGGTACGAAGATCTCGTGGAGCTGCGCGACGGGGACCGCTGCCCGGTCGACGGGGGATCGTTGCGGATCGGCCGTGGGATCGTCGTCGGCCACATCTACCAGCTCGGATCCCACTATTCCGGGCCGCTCGAGGCGACCTTCATCGACGAGGACGGGTCGCGTCGGTCCGTGCAGATGGGCAGCTACGGCATCGGCATCACGCGCATCGTCGCGGCCGCGGCGGAGCAGTATCACGATGACGCGGGGCTGAGGTGGCCGAAGGCGCTCGCGCCTTTCGAGGCGGTGATCGTTCGGGCCACGACCGATGAGACCACGATCGACGAAGCCGAGCGTATCCACGGCGAGCTTCGCGAGCGCGGGGTCGACGTCCTTCTCGACGATCGCGACGCGCGCGCCGGCGTCAAATTCGCGGACGCCGATCTGATCGGCTACCCCGTGCAGGTCGTGATCGGCTCGAAAGGTGTCGCCGCGGGGACGGTCGACCTCAAGGTCCGGGCGAGCGGGGAGCGCACCTCCGCCCCCCTGGCCGACGCGGTCGAGGCCGTGGAGGCTCTGCTCGCGTCGAGCCCGTAGACGGGCCTCGGGTCGGCCGTTAGGGTTGCGCGACCGAACAGCCCTGGGAGTCCCCGTCGAGCTCGCGAACCCTCGGGCGTGCTCCTGCCGAGCTCTGGTTGCGAGCATCGCAACGACGGCGAACCCACGCGGGGCGGCTATACTCTGCGGGTACGAACGAACCCGTTGCACGTCCGCAAGGTGGGCTCGCGCCCACCTTTCGTTTCGAGGGGGTGGGTCGGTGGAAGCGGAAACGCTGGTCCGGCCCGTCGTCGAGCACCTCGGGCTCGAGGTCGTCGAGATCGCGTTTCGGCGCGAGGCGGGCAGGCGGATCCTGCGCGTCACGGTCGACCGTGACGGCGGCGTCGACCTCGAGACGATCGCGCGGGTGTCGGAGATGGTCTCTCGCAGGCTCGATCTCGAGGGATTCGACCGAGGTCCCTACGAGCTCGAGGTGAGCTCGCCCGGGATCGAGCGCCCGCTCCGCACGCCGGGGCAGTTCCGGCGGGTGGTGGGCGCGAGGGTGCGAGTCAAGACGGCCGTGCCCGTGGACGGGGCAAAGGTACACGAGGGTGCGCTGGTCGGGGCCGACGACGCGACCGTGACGGTCGAGGTCGGCGGCGCCGAGCGGCGCATCCCGCTCGCCGACGTGCGATCGGCTCGCACGGTCGTCAACTGGGAAGCCGAGCTGAAGGGGAGCAACGCATGAACGCCGAGATGATCGCGGCGCTCCGTGAGTTGGAGCGCGAGAAGGGCATCGCCTTCGAGACGATCCTCCATGGCCTCGAGGAGGCCATGGCCTCGGCGTACAAGGCGCACTGGAAGCAGGAGAACCCACAGGGCGATGACGAGTTCGTGGGGTTCCGCGCCGAGATCGATCCCGAAACGGGCGACCTCCGCATCTGGAAGCAAGACCTCGACGAGGTCGAGGCCGAGGATGGCGAAACGCTCGTCATGGAGGTTCGGTCCGAGGAGGAGGTCGAGGTCACCGACGACTTCAAGGGCAGGATCGGCGCGCAGACGGCGAAACAGGTGATCTTCCAAAAGCTCCGGGACGCCGAGCGGGAGATGACCTACGAGGAGTTCGCCGGGCGAGAGGGCGACATCGTCACCGGTATCGTCCAGCAGTCCGAACGGCGCTACACGTTGCTCGACCTCGGCAAGGTCGAAGCGTTGCTGCCGCAGGCCGAGCAGGTGCCCAGCGAGCCGTATCGCAACGGCGAGCGCCTCAAGGCCTACATCACCGAGGTCCGGAAGGGCGCGAAAGGCCCCCAGATCGTCGTGTCGCGCACCCATCCCGGCTTGCTGCGGAAGCTGTTCGAGCTCGAGGTCCCCGAGATCGAGGACGGGATCGTCGAGATGAAGGCCGTCGCCCGCGAGCCGGGGCACCGCTCGAAGATCGGGGTCGTCTCGAACGAACCGGGGGTCGACCCGGTCGGGGCGTGCGTGGGGCCGAAGGGCTCGCGTGTGCGCAACGTCGTCACCGAGCTCCGCGGCGAGAAAATCGACGTCGTGCCCTGGTCACCCGACGCCGCCGAGTTCGTCGCCAATGCGCTGCAGCCGGCGAAGGTCAAACAGGTCCTCACCGACCCGGACTCCCAGACCGCGCAGGTGATCGTCCCTGACTATCAGCTCTCGCTCGCGATCGGCAAGGAGGGGCAGAACGCTCGCCTCGCCGCACGCCTGACCGGGTGGCGGATCGACATCAAGTCCGAGTCGCAGGCAGCCGAGCCCGCCCCGGCACCCGTCGAGGCGCAACCCGAGGCCGCTGCCGAGCCGGAGCCGGCGGTTGCCGAGCCCGAGTCGGTACCGGGAGGCAGTGAGCCGGCATCCGCCGAGGAGGCCGACGCGCCGGCGGCAGAGGAGACGGTCGTCGTGGCCGACGCAGCGCAGGCCGTCCCCGAGCCCGCCGTCCCCGAGCCGGCACCAGCCGTCTCGGAGGCTCCGCCCGAGGCGTGAGCCTGGCAGGCCGCCCTTCACCGCCCACGCGATCATGCGTCGGCTGTCGGGGACAGGCCCCGAAGCACGAGCTGCTCCGGATCGTTCGCGTCGCGGGGAGCGCCGACGTCGTCGTGGACGCGCTGGGAACGGTGCCGGGCCGAGGCGCCTACGTGCATCGCGATCAGGCGTGCGTCGACGCCGCGCTGTCCCGCGGCGCGCTCGCGCGGGCGCTTCGAACGGGCCTCGGCCCTGACGAAGTCGGTAGGCTACGGGAACACATCGAGGGAGAGTTGGGTACGGCGTGAGGGTCCACGAACTGGCGAAGGAGCTGGGCGTTTCCAGCAAGGAACTGCTGGCAGCGCTCGAGCAGATGGGGGTCGGCGGCAAGTCGGCGTCCTCAAGCGTGCCCGACGACATGGTGCCCCGCTTGCGCGCATCCGGTGGGAAGGCGACGGCCGCCGCGAAGCCGCGCGAGGTCCTCGAGCCGCCCCCGAAGCCGCGCAAGCCCAAACCGAAGCCGAAACCGAAGTCCACGCCGAAAGCTGAAACGGCCTCGATCGCGAGCGGTGCGCCGGCGGCGCCGGCCGCCCCCGAGGTGCCCGTCGCTCCGGCGCCCGCGCCGGCTTCGAAGCCGTCACGGCGTACCACGGCGAAGCAGCCGGAACCGGCCGCGCCCAGCGGGCCGATCCTGCGCGTCGTACGGGGCGCGACGCCGCAGACGATCGCCGAGAAGACCGGGAGATCGCCCGCCGAGATCGTGAAGATCCTCTTCATGGCCGGTGACATGGTGACCGCCACGACATCGCTCCCCGACGAGGCGATCGGCGTCGTGGCCTCCGAGCTCGGCCACACCCCCGAGATCGTGGGGCTCGAGGACGAGGTCGAGGCCGACGAGCCGGGCGATGAGGTCGACGAGTCCGCGCTGGTGCCGCGAGCGCCGGTCGTCACGATCATGGGTCATGTCGACCACGGCAAGACCAAGCTCCTCGACACGATCCGGAGCACGAACGTGGTGGCCGGCGAGTTCGGGGGCATCACGCAGCACATCGGTGCCTATCAGGCCCATGTCGGCAACAAGGACATCGCGTTCATCGACACGCCCGGCCACGAGGCCTTCACCGCGATGCGCGCCCGGGGCGCCAAGGTGACCGACATCGTGGTCCTCGTCGTGGCGGCGAACGACGGCGTCATGCCGCAGACCCTCGAGGCGCTCGACCACGCGAAGGCGGCGGGGGTACCGATCGTCGTCGCGGTCAACAAGATCGACCTCGACGAAGCCGATCCGAACCGCGTCCGTACCCAGATGGTGGAGCACGGCATCGTGCCGTCGGAATGGGGTGGCGAGGTCGAGTTCGTCGACGTGTCGGCGAAGAACGCCGTCAACCTCGACGGCCTGCTCGACACGATCCTCGTCGTCGCCGAGCTGGAGGAGTTGAAAGGCGATCCGACCGGCAGGGCCCGTGGCACGGTGATCGAGGCGCACCTCGACAAGGGCAGAGGCCCGGTCGCCACGGTGCTCGTCCAGAAGGGGACGCTCGAGGTCGGCGACGCGCTCGTGTCCGGCACGGCCTACGCGCGGATCCGCGCGATGCTCGACGAGAACGGTGGGACGGTCAAGGTTGCCGGACCTTCCAAGCCGGTGCAGATCCTCGGCTGGAGCCACGTGCCGGCCTCGGGAGAGGACTTCCGCGAGGTCGCGGACGAGCGGGAGGCGCGGCACGTCGCCGAGGAACGCGAGGCTCGGGTCCGGGCGGCCGAACTGGTCGTCAGCCGCCCGCCATCGCTCGCGGACTTCATGCGTCGCGCGGAGCAGGGCGAGATCAGCGAGCTGAACCTGGTCGTGAAGGCCGACGTGCAGGGGTCGCTGGGGGCCCTCGAGGACTCGTTCCTCAAGCTCCCTCAGGACGAGGTGAAGGTCAACATCGTGCGGAGCGCCGTCGGTGCGATCACCGAGAGCGACGTACAGCTTGCGCAAACGTCGAACGCCATCGTGATCGGTTTCAACGTCCGTCCCGAGCCCAAGGCCCGTGAGCTCGCCGACAACGAGATGGTGGACGTCCGGCTGTACCGGGTGATCTACGACGCGATCGACGACGTGAAGGCCGCGCTGTCGGGACTCCTCAAGCCCGAGGAGCGCGAGCGGATCCTCGGCGACGCCGAGGTGCGGCAGATGTTCCGGGTGCCGAAGCTCGGCGTGATCGCGGGATCCTACGTGCGGAGCGGCGTCATGCGCCGCAACGGCCGCGCGAGGCTCGTGCGCGACGGGATCGTGGTCTACGAGGGCCGCATCGCGTCGCTCCGTCGATTCAAGGACGACGTCACCGAGGTGCGCGACGGCTTCGAGTGCGGTATCGGCCTCGAGAACTTCCAGGACATGAAAGAGGGCGACGTGATCGAGACCTTCGAGATCGAAGAGATCGCCCGCCAGATCTCGTAGGACACCCCGTGCTGGTGGCGCTCGAGCGGTTCGACCTCCGGATCCCCGGCTGCCGGTCGCTCAAGGAGAAGCGCCACGTCGTGAAGACCCTGACGAACGCGCTGCGTACGCGCTTCGGTGTTTCGGTCGCCGAGGTGGAACATCACGACCTCTGGCAACGATCGTCGATCGCCGTCGCCGCGGTCGGCGCCGAGCAACATCACCTGCGCCGCGTGCTCCACGAGGTCGAGAAGGCGGTCGACGGCTGGGTCGAGGTCGACGTGATCGACCGCGAGCTCCAGGTGCTCTGGCCGGATGACGGCTAGGCTGGACGCATGCCCCAAGGTGCCCGTGCCGAACGTGTCGGCGAGGAGTTCCGCGAGATCCTCGCCGAGGAGATCCAGCGACTGAAAGACCCCCGGATCGGTTTCGTGACGGTCACCGGGGTGTCCGTGAGCCCAGACCTCCGGCACGCGCGTGTCTTCTACACGGCGCTCGGCGATGGGAAGGCCCGTGCCGCTTCCCGCGCCGCCCTTCGATCGGCGACCTCCTACCTCCGGCGCACGCTCGGCGCGCAGGTCCGCCTGAAGCTCATCCCCGAGCTCGCCTTCGAGGAGGATCCGTCGATCGCGATCGGCGAGCGGGTCGACCTGATCCTGGCTGATCTGGGGGCTGATCTCGGGGCTGATCTGGGGGCTGATCTCGGCCCTGCCCTCGGGCCGGAGGGTGACGAACCATGAGAACCGAGCCGACGACCGTCGAACTCGAGCGGGCAGCAGGGGTGCTTCGCGACGCGAGCGACGTGGCGCTCGCCTGTCACGTGAATCCCGACGCCGACGCGCTCGGATCGATGCTCGGGCTCGCGGCGTTTTTGCGCGAACGCGGAACGGCGACGACGTGCTCCTTCCCGAACGAGCCGCTCGAGCTTCCGAGGTGGGCGTCGTTGCTGCCGGGCGTCGAGCACCTCGTCGAGGCGAAGGACTTCCCCCTTGCTCCCGACGTGATGGTGACGTGCGACTGCGCCTCGTTCGATCGGCTCGTCCGGCTCGGCGAGCCGGCCCTGAAGGCGCGTGAGCTGATCTGGATCGACCATCATCGCTCGAACGACGGCTACGGGACGATCCGCATCGTCGACCCCGATGTCTCATCGACCTGCGAGCTCGTCTTCCGATTGCTCGAGACGATCGGTGGTGAGATCCCGACCGCGTCGGCGATCTGCCTGTACGCGGGACTCGTGACCGACACGGGGCGCTTCCAGTACGAGGCCACGACGGCCGCGACCTTGCGCGTCGGGGCTGCGCTGCGCGAGCACGATTTCGATCACGCGGGGCTCGTGCAGGCGCTGTACGAGGACAACGGTCGCGCCTACCTCGCCCTCGTCGGCATCGCGCTCGGTCGGTTGGCGTTCGTGCCCGGCGCCGACCTGATCTGGACCTATCTCACGCAGGCCGACCTCACGGCCGCGGGGGTGCATCCTTCGGAGACCGACGATCTGATCGACGTGATCCGCACGGACCGCGAGGCAGACGTCGCGGTCCTCGTGAAGCAACAGAAGGACGGACGCTTCAAGGTCAGCATGCGCTCCAGGGGCGCGCACGACCTGAGCGCGGTGGCCGCGTCGTTCGGCGGCGGCGGTCACCGGCTCGCGGCGGGCTTCACGAGCGCACACGGGCCAGCGTCCACGATCGACCGCATCATCGCGGCCCTGGGCGAGCACCCTCGGTCGTGAGCGGCTCGGGTCCCGAGGGGCTCGTCCTCGTGGACAAGCCGGCCGGGATCACGTCGCACGATGCCGTGGCAGCCGTGCGTCGCGCGCTGGGGACCCGCAGGGTCGGGCACGCCGGCACGCTCGATCCCATGGCGACCGGTCTTCTCGCGGTCGGCGTCGGAAGGGCGACCCGTCTGCTGCGCTTCCTCGGCGACCTGCCGAAGACCTATGAGGGGCGGTTCCACCTGGGGGTCGAGACCGACACGCTCGATGCCGAGGGAAGCGTCGTCCGCGAGCAGCGGGTCGTGGCGACCACCGACGAGCTCCGTACGGCGATGCACGCGCTCGTGGGGGAGTCGATGCAGCGCCCCCCCGCCTACAGCGCCGTGAAGGTGGGCGGGCGAAAGCTGTACGAGGCGGCCAGGGCGGGACAGGAGCTCGAGGCGCCGCCTCGCCCGATCCGCGTCGAGGAATTCGAGCTTGTTCGGGTGGAGCTGCCCGACGTGTGGTTCCGGGTGGTGTGTAGCGCAGGCACGTACGTCCGCGTCCTCGCGGCCGACGTCGGACGGTCGCTCGGCTGCGGCGCCCACCTCACGAGCCTCCGTCGGACCGCGATCGGGCCGCTGGTCGTCGACCACGCTCGTCCCCCCGATGATCCGGGACAGCCGCAGCCGCTCGAGCGAGCGGTCGCGCACCTGCCTCGGGTCGTGCTCGAGCCCGACGAGGCGATCGCCGCCGGCCATGGCCGGCCGCTCGGGCCCGCAGGTATCGAGGGGCCCTATGCCGTGGTGGACCACGGCGGCACGTTGCTCGGGATCTACCGAGACGACGGGGCCAAGGCCCGTCCGGAGATGGTCCTCGCCCCCGCATGACCGAGGTCCGAGGGGTAAGCTCCGCCCCGTGACCGACACGCCTCCACCGTCGAGCGCGCCCGAGGGCGCGTCGGGTCGGAGGCGGACACCGACTTGGCGCCGCGTCGCCTCGGCCGTCGTGTCGGTCGTGATCGTCGTCGGGATCTTCGTCGTCGCGATCCCCCGGTTCGCCGACTACAGCGAGGTCTGGACCACGACGACGCAGCTGACGCCGATCGAGCTCTGGTCCCTCGTCGCCGCGACGGTGTTCAACCTGTGCAGCTATTGGCTCGCGAACATGGCGGCCCTCCCGGGACTCAGCTTCGGTCGCGCCGCGATCGTCACGCAGACGACCACCTCCGTGGCGAACACGCTGCCGGCGGGCGGGGCGATCGCGGTCGGTGTGACCTACCAGATGCTGCGCTCGTGGGGATTCTCCAATACCGATATCGCGCTCTACGTCGCGGTCACGGGCTTATGGAACATCTTCGCGAAGCTCGCGCTCCCGATCGTCTCGGTGGTCGCGCTCGTCGTGACCGGAAGGAGCACGGGGGCCTTCTTGGTGGCCGCCGGGATCGGGATCGCCGTCTTGGTGATCGCGGTGGTCCTGCTCGCCGCCCTGTTCTCGAGCGAGCGGCTCGCCCGCCGGATCGGTGGGGCGGCAGGGCGCGCGCTGTCGTGGTTCCGAAAGGTGTTCCGCAAGCCGGCCGTGACCGATCTCGACGATCGGCTGGCGACGTTCCGCAAAGACACGATCGGGCTCGTGCGCCGGCGCTGGCTCCCGCTCACGGTCACGACGGCGGTGAGCCACCTCGCCTTGTTCTTCGTGTTGCTCCTCGCCCTCCGCCATACCGGCGTCTCGGCCGACGACGTGTCGACCGCCGAGGCATTGGCGGTGTTCGCCTTCGGTCGCCTGATCACGGCACTGCCGATCACCCCGGGCGGACTCGGGGTGATCGAGCTCGGCTACATCGGGGGGCTCCGGGCGGCGGCGGGTGAGGAGCTGGCCGCGCAGGTGGTGGCGGCGGTGTTGCTGTTCCGGGTGTTGACCTACGGGATCCAGATCCCGATCGGCGGCCTCACGTACCTCGCCTGGCGACGGACCGCGCAGCCGTCGGCCGCCTCGAGCTGAGGTCGAACGCCCGGGTCACCTTCATCCCGCCTTCGACCCGACCTCGTCGGCGCCGGGGCTCGTGTCCTGCGCGGGCTCGACCGGCACGGCGAGGCCACGCGCTCGTGCCATGTCGAGGGCTCCCATCACCGCGGCTCCCCAGAAGATCGCGATCCCCGCGCCGAGGAACGTCCCGGCCACCACGTCGGAGAACCAATGGGCGGCCAGGTACACGCGCGAGAACGCCATGATGAACGCGAAGCCCACGGCCACCCATTCGAGTCGGCGCCGGGTCGGCCCCGCGTGCATCAGACACAGCACGAGCGAGACCGCGACGGCGGCACCGGCCACGGCATGGCCGGATGGGAACGAGAACCCGACGACGTCGACCACCCGCCCGGGGGGCCGTCCACGGTGGAAGTAGACCTTGAGGGCCGTGAGCGTGACCTCGGAGGTGAGCCACGTGAGGACGAAGGCGCTGAAGGCCACCCATCGGCGTCGCCACCCGAGCCACGAGGTGACGCCGATCCGGAGCGGGATCGTCACGAATCCGCTGCCGAGCAGGTTCAGGAGGTGGAAGACGCCGAGGGGATCCCCGCGGCGGCCGTCGAACCACGTCCAGACCCGCTGGTCGAAGTCGCCGATCGCCTCGATCGTCGCGAGCGGGGCAGACTCGGGCGGGTGCCGGCCGACCGCGAAGAGCAGGCCGACCGCCGCCACGAGCATCGCGACGGAGATCACCAGTGCGCGACGATGTCGCTCGAGGAGCACGTCGTGCGTTCCCCCGCCGGCCTATCCGTCGCACGGCGGCGCCTCGGCGCCGCACAGGCTCGCGTCGACGGCGTCCTCGACGGTTCGGACCAGGACCTCGCGAGGGACGAACGACATCGCCTCGGTGACCTGCACGGCGAGGGTCGCCGGCGCGTCCGGGGCGAAGGTGTACCGGTAGATGGTGCAGCCGCCCTCGAAGACCACGTACCGGGCCCCTCGGAAGGGGTCGAGGCTCGTCAGCTGCTGGTGCACCGTGGCGCCGGCCTCATCGCCCGCCGGCGGCACGCGCGGGGCGTCGCCCGGCGAACACGTTCCAGCGAAGACGACCTCAACGGCCGGCGCTCCCGCGACGTCGGAGGAGAGCCAGAACCGCGCGGAATCTCGCTCCACGAGGCTGCCATCGTAGCGCCAGCCGAGCGGAAGCCCGGCGATGCACGGGACCCGTGTCGCCTGCGGCACCGCCTGCGCCATGAGGATCAGGATCGGTTCAGGGTCATCTCGACATTCCGGGGGCAGCGACGAGCTCGACTTGCAAGCGGGCACCGCGGCGATCACGACGAGACACAGCAGCAGCGATCGAACGTGCCGGGTCATGCGAACACCGCCCAGTTCGAGGCGACGATCAACGAGCCGATCAGCGCCAGCAACGCCACCCACGCCGTGAGCACCATGCGCCGGAAGGTCCACCGCTGGATCCGGATCGGCTGCCGCGTGGGCGCGAGTTTTCGGAACTCCTCGACGAGGTCGCGGCCGTCGTCCTTCATCATCGTGCGGAGCTGCGTCGGCATGGCCACGCCACGGGCGGCGGCGAAGGCCTCCGCGACGTCGTCGGGCGTGAAGTACTCGAGGGCGCGCTCGTAGACCGTCGCGGCGTCGGTGCGGAGCGCGAGCACGAGCATCATGTTGGCCAGATCCACCGCCTGGCGCCACGGTGATGGCCGGACCTGTACGAAGAAGACGTCGATGAGGCGAAGGTGCTCGCCGTCCACCATCAGGTTCGCGGGCTTGATGTCACGGTGCGCGAGGCCAAGGTCCCAGAGTCGGCGCACGAGTTCGAGCCCTTCGTCGATGATGCCCTCGTCGACGTCGGCCTCACCGATCTCGACGGCGCCGTCGAAGAACTGCATCAGGATCATGTATTCGCGTTCGGGGGAGAGCTCGACGACGCCGTACGGCGCTGGCGTCGGCAACTGCTCGTCGTAGAGGAGGCGGAGCGCGTAGTCCTCGTACTCGACGAAGCGCCGGACGGAGCCGAACGGCGTCTCGTCCTCGAGGGCGCCGTACAAGATCGTGCGCCCGAGCTTGTACCAGCGATCCGCACGAACGTGGCTCATCGCGTAGACCTTGCCGAAGACGTACCGGCGCTCGCCGTCGTCGCGCTCGATCGTGAGCCGGATCGGCATGGAGCCTCCCGAGCCCTCGAGCCCGATCGGCTCGACCTCCAGAACGTGCTCGCCCACCTGGTCCGCGACGGCTTTCTCGATCGCCTCGCCGCGCCGGCCCCCTACGTCGAGGTGCGCCGACTTGCCTCGCTGATAGGTCACCGGGAACACGTCGCTCGGCGTGAGGAGGCGGAACATCGCGAGCCCGACGGTCACGCCGAGCATCGCGCCGGCAACCGCCGACGTCGGATGGTCCACGGCGAGGACGATGCGGACGAGCACGAGGACACCGAGGATCACCCCGACGGCCCATTTCCCCCGGTCGCGCCAACGACCGTGCGGCACCAAGGTGTACAGGACGCCCATGAGCGACACGGCGAGGGACGCGAGCGGTCTCGAGGGCATCGCGAAGCCCTGCCACGGCCCCAGGATGGTGACGTCGAGCGGCCGAGGCCGGCTGATGAACAGCGCGATCTGATACGAGACCGCCTCGAGCACGATCAGCGCGCCCACGTACACGATCAGGTGTCGCCAGCGCCGGAAGACCATGAGCAGGAGCAACGTGCCCCAGCGCAGGATCCGGATCGTCCAGCGTGAAGCCAGCAGGTTGACGATCTCCGACGCGTCGACGGTGAAAGGCGTGCGGATCTTGGCGAAGGCGCGGAGGATCGCGACGTCGACGGCCTCGACGATCCCTCCGAGCTGTTCGAAGAGCAGGACCCCGATCAGGGCCACGCCGAAGTACACGAGGGCAGCGATCAGCCAGAGCCGCCCGCTCCGCCCGAGCTCTCGAGGCAGCGGGGGCGGCTCTCCCGACGGCCGGCGCCGACGGGCACCCCGGCCGAAGTCGAGCTCGCCTCGCCCGACGGCGCGACCGGCCTCGGTGCTCACGCCGAGCTCCCGCCCGGGGCCGGGGTACCGCCCTCCACGAGCCGCTCCGCGAGGAGCCAGGCGCCCGCGGCATCGGCGGGAGACGTGCCGCCCCCGACCGCCTCGTTCAGGTCTCGCAGATCCTCGGTCGTGAGCGCGTCGGACACCCGGTCGAGCGCGGCGATCGTCTCGACCCCGAACCAGGCAGCGACCTCCCCGTCCACGATCGGGACGACGTTCTCGGTGGGCTGGAGCTCCCGATCGTCGCGCAGGACGACGATATCCGGCGCGTGGACGGCGGGGTCGCTCGTGAAGAGGAGCACGACGTCGACGAATCCCTGCGTCAGCGCCTCGAGGCTCACGGGCCCGCCGGCGTCGAGCGCCACGAACCGTTCGAACTCGAGGCCGTAGCGTCGTTCGAGCCCGGGTAGGCAGAACCGCCGTTCCAGGCACTCGTGCGGGCCCCCGATCACGAGGCCGTTCGCGAACGGCCGAAGGGACGACAAGGTGTCGACATGGAACTGGTGCGCCGTTACGGCCGTGACGGCGAACGCGTTGCGGTCCTGCGCCGGCGCGGGCCGAAGCAGGCGAAGGCCCCGGCTCTCGAGCGCGTCGGCCAGGCGCGCCGCCGTGCGTTCCGGGTCGGCCGAGGGAACCCCACCGAGGAAATCGAGTGCGCTCCCCGTGTATTCGGGGATCAGCTCGATCAATCCGCTCTCGAGGGCCGGCATCAGGAGCTCTCGAGGCCCGGCGTTGAGCTGGCGCTCGACGGTGATCCCTCGCGCCTCGAGCGCCTGGGCGTAGAGCTCGGCGAGGACCTCGCTCTCAGGGAAGTCGAACGAGGCGATGGTGACGGCGTCGTCGCCGCTGATGTCGACGAGGGGTGCGTTCGCATCCGATCCGCACCCGGTGAGCCCGAGGACCACCACGACCACCGACAGCGTTCGCCGCCATCCCCGCCGGATCAATGGCTCTCCTGCCCCGATCGATGACCGCACCCGGTGCGCGGCCGTATGAGCCTACGCGCGTTGCTACGCTCCCGGCGATGGACGTGCTGAGGGGTCGGAGCGCGCTTCCGATCCGCGCGGCGCCCGCGGTGGTGACGGTCGGGTTCTTCGACGGGGTCCATCTAGGGCATCGAGCGGTGCTCGGTCGCACGGTCGAACGGGCTCGGGAGCGAGGGGTCCGCTCGGTCGCGTTGACCTTCGACCGCCACCCCCGGGAGGTCCTCACGCCGGGACGTGAGCCGCGCCTCCTCACGACGGTCGAGCGGAAGGCCGAGCTGATCGCCGCCACCGGCGTCGACGTGCTCGTCGTGCTCGAGTTCGATCGGGACTTCTCGCTGGTGCCGGCCGAGGACTTCGTTCGCGACGTCCTCGTCGGCGGCGTCCACGCCGAGCATGCGGCGATGGGGACCAACTTCACGTTCGGGTTCAAGGCGCTCGGCACGATGGACACGTTGCCTGCGCTCGGACGCCGCCACGGGCTGACGGCCGAGGCCGTGCCGCTCGTCGAGCTCGATGGGCGCACCGTCTCGTCGTCGTCGATCCGGGAGGCGCTCGGCGAGGGTGACCTCGGATGGCCCCATCGCGCGCTCGACCGGCGGTTCGTCCTCGACGGCGAGGTCGTCACCGGGCACGGTCGGGGGCGTGAGCTCGGGTTCCCCACGGCCAACCTCCGCACGTGGCCACGCCTGTTGCTCCCCGGCCAGGGCATCTACTCGGGTGTCGCCGAGCACCGAGGCGCTCGCTACCGGGCGGCGATCGACGTGGGCACCAACCCGACCTTCGGGGTCGAACCGCTTCACGTCGAGGCGTTCCTGCTCGACTACGAGGGCGAGCTTCCGGGCGAGCCCCTCTCGATCGAGTTCTGGGCGAGGCTCCGGGCCGAGGAGCGTTTCGAGGACGTGGAGGCGCTCGTGGACCAGATGGCGCGCGACGTTGCGCGGACGCGCGAGCTCGTTCCCGTCGAGGCCCTCGGGGCCGCCTGATCGGGACGGGCCTGCGTTCCCGCTGGTAGGCTGGCCCACCGACCATGACGCTCACCAAAGACCAGAAGACCCAGATCATCGAGGAACACGCCCGTACCACCGGCGACACCGGTTCCGCCGAGGTCCAGATCGCCGTCCTCACGAAGCGCATCGTCGATCTCACCGAGCACCTCAAGGATCACACCCAGGACCACCACGGACGCCGAGGACTCTTGATGCTCGTCGGTCGTCGCCGACGCTTGCTCGAGTACCTCAGGCGCGAGGACATCGATCGGTACCGCGACATCGTCGCGAAGCTGGGTCTTCGCCGATGAACCGCGAGGGCGCCGACCCGGCGCCCTCGTCCCGAAGGAAGTGATGCGCCAAGAGCGACACCCGACGCGGAGGGGAACGTCCCGCACCGCGGTCGGTTCTCAGTCGCGAGCCCCCGAGAGAGCGACCGGACCGCTGGTCCGGATGCGAGCGGAGGTTCACCACTGACAACCGGCCCCCCGGTGAGGCCCCTCCACCCGTACGTCGCGCGGGCAGCAACCGCGCCCGCGCGTTCCCTGCACGAGGAGGACTCGACCGGAATGGTCACGACCCTTTCCCGCCAGATCGGCGGATCCACGCTCACCTTCGAGTCGGGCACGTTGGCCCGGCTCGCGCACGGCGCCGTACTCGTCACGTACGGCGAGACCCAGGTACTCACCACCTGTGTCAGCTCCAACCCCCGTGAGGGGATCGACTTCTTCCCGCTCACGATCGACGTCGAAGAGCGGATGTACGCGGTCGGCAAGATCCCCGGCTCGTTCTTCCGCCGCGAGGGCAGGCCCTCCGAGACGGCGATCTTGACCTGTCGCCTGATCGACCGCCCGCTCCGGCCCACGTTCAAGGACGGATACCGCGACGAGGTGCAGGTCATCAACACGATCCTGGGCGTCGACGGCGAGAATCCGTACGACGTCCCGGCGATGAACGGCTCGTCGCTCGCGACGTGTCTCGCCGGCCTGCCGTTCGACGGGCCGGTCGGCTCGGTGCGGATGGGCCTGATCGACGGCGACTGGGTCGTGAACCCGACCTTCCAGCAGGTCGAGGAAGCAACGTTCGACGTCGTCGTCGCCGGACGCCGGAACGAGGCCGGCGAGATCGACGTGCTGATGATCGAAGGCGAAGCGCCCGACGCGACGTGGTCGCTGCTCGCCGGCGGGGCCGTCGCACCCACCGAGGAGGTCGTCGCCGAGGGGCTCGAGGCCGCGAAGCGCGCGATCACCGAGGTGATCGACTTCCAGCAGGCGTTCATCGACGCCGCCGGGGTCACCGCGCGCGCATGGGAGCCGAAGCCGCTGTACGGCCAGGACATCTACGACTCGCTCGAGAGCTTCGCGAAGACCAGGCTCGAGGCCTCGATCGTGGCGGACAAGGCCGAGCGCGAGGCGAAGCTCGACGCGCTGAAGGCCGAGGCGAAAGAGCACGTGGCGGCGACGCTGGGCGATGACGCCGCGGCACGCGCGGCCGAGTTCGGGCCCGCCTGGAAACAGCTGCAGAAGAAGGTGATGCGTGCGCGCGTGTTGGACGAAGGCGTACGCCTCGACGGGAGAGGGCCCACCGACATCCGCCCGCTGTCGGCCGAGGTCGGGGTCCTGAAGCGCGCCCACGGCTCCGCGCTGTTCAGCCGGGGCGACACCCAGGTCCTCAACGTCTCGACCCTCGGGATGCTCCGGATGACCCAGATGATCGACACGCTCGATCTCGAGGACACGAAGCGCTACATGCACCACTACAACTTCCCGCCTTCCTCGACCGGCGAGACGGGCCGCGTCGGGTCGCCTCGTCGTCGCGAGATCGGCCACGGGGCGCTCGCCGAGCGGGCGCTCGTGCCGGTCGTGCCGTCCGAGGACGAGTTCCCCTACGCGCTCCGGCTCGTCTCCGACGTGCTGAGCTCGAACGGCTCGACGTCGATGGCGTCGGTCTGTGGCTCGACGCTCTCGTTGATGGACGCTGGGGTGCCGATCAAGGCGCCGGTCGCGGGGATCGCGATGGGCATGATCGCCGACGGGAACCGATTCGTGACCCTCACCGACATCCTGGGTGCCGAAGATGCGCTCGGCGACATGGACTTCAAGGTCGCCGGCACCCGTGAGTTCGTCACGGCGATCCAGCTCGACATGAAGGTCACCGGCTTGCCGGGCGAGGTGCTCGCCGACGCGCTGAAGCAGGCCCGCGAAGCACGCTTCAAGATCCTCGACGTGATGGAGGCGGCGCTGCCGTCACCGCGCGAGCAGGTCAACCCCAAGGCCCCGCGGATCCTCTCGATCCAGATCCCCGTCGACAAGATCGGCGAGGTGATCGGTCCCAAGGGCAAGCGCATCAACGAGATCATCGCGATGACCGGCGCCGACATCGATATCCAAGACGACGGCACGGTGTTCATCGGCTCGAGCGCGGGCGAGGGCGCCGACGAGGCCGCTCGCATGATCGATGAGATCGCGAACCCGCGGCCGGTGCTCGTCGGCGAGACCTACGAGGGCACGGTCGTGAAGACGACGACGTTCGGCGCATTCGTGAACCTCGTGCCGGGACGCGACGGTCTCGTTCACATCTCGAAGCTCGGGCGGGGCAAGCGCCTGCAATCGGTCGAAGAAGCGGTCAGGGAAGGCGACAAGCTGACCGTCCTGGTCGAGGACATCGACCCCCAGGGCAAGATCAGCCTGAAGCCCATCGGGCCCGATTGGGAGGTCCCCGAAGGGGAGCAGCAGTCATCGGGAGGCGGCAACGGCGGGGAGCGCCCCCGACGTGAAGGCGGTGGCGGCGCCCGGCGGGACCGGGACCGTTCGGGGAAGCGCTTCCGCGACCGCGACGGCGGCGCCCCGGCCGAATAGCCCGAACCGTTCCTACCGAACCCGATGCCGATCGAGCGGACGGAGTTCACGTCGGGTCTTCGCGTCGTGACGGAGCGGATGCCCGGCGTCCGCTCCGTCTCGATCGGCTTCTGGGTCCTGGCCGGCTCCCGCGACGAGCGCCCGCGGATCAGCGGCGCGAGCCATTTCCTCGAGCATCTCCTGTTCAAGGGCACCGAGCGGCGTTCGGCGCGCGACATCGCCGAAGCGTTCGATGCGGTGGGCGGCGACGTGAACGCGTTCACGGCCAAGGAGTTCACGTGCTATTACGCGCGGGTCCGGGATCGCGACCTCGAGCTCGCGGTCGACCATCTCGCCGACATGGTCGAGCACAGCGTGATCCGGCAGGCCGACCTCGACGCCGAACGCCAGGTGATCCTCGAAGAGATCAACATGCACGAGGACGCACCCGAGGACGTCGTGCACGACCTGTTCACCGAGACGGTGTGGCCCGACCACCCGCTGGGTCGACCGATCCTCGGGACGCAGGCAACGATCGCCGCGGCGACGCGCGACTCGGTCCGTCGGTTCTACCGGCGTCACTACGTGCCCGGGCATCTCGTCGTCGCGACGGCCGGCAACGTCCGCCACGATGACGTGGTGCGGATGCTCACCGACCGCATGGAGACGGGGCCGAAGCTTCGTGCCGGCAAGCCTTCGGTCTGGAACCTCCGAACGCACGCGCGGCCTCCTAGCCCGTCCGGCGCCGATCGCGTGCAACGGCGCAAGACCGAACAGGCCCACATCTGCGTCGGCACGAACGGACTCGCGCGCACCGATCCCGATCGATTCGCGCTGCTCGTGGTCAACGCCGCGCTGGGTGGCGGCATGTCGTCGAGGTTGTTCCAAGAGGTTCGCGAGAAGCGCGGGCTCGCGTATTCGGTCTACAGCTATCACTCCCAATTCACCGAGACGGGCCTGTTCACCTGCTACGCGGGCACGACGCCCGGCAAGGCTCGTGACGTCGTCGGGCTGCTCAAGCGCGAGCTCGACGACCTCCGCGACGGCGGGCTCGGGCTCGAGGAGTTTGAGCGGGCGAAGGGTCACGTGAAGGGGTCCACCGTGCTGTCACTCGAGGACCCCGGTGGCAGGATGTCCCGCCTCGGCAAGTCCGAGATCGCGCACGGCGAGATCCTCACCGTGAACGAGTCCCTTCGGCGGATCGACTCGGTGACGCTCGAGGACGCCCGGTCCGTCGCCGAGCGGGTACTGTCCCAGCCGATGACCCTGACGGTCCTCGGACCATTCGGCAAGACCGCCTTCGCAGGAGCGCTCGGATGATCCGCGTCGGCGTCCTCGGGGCCGCCGGCCGCATGGGGCGCCAGGTGTGCGGGGCGCTCGCGGAGGCTCCAGACCTCGAGCTCGCCGCGGCCGTCGATCCGCATCACGAGGGCGACAGGGTCGAGGGGATGACGATCGTCGGGGGCATCTCCGCGCTCACCGAGGTCCGGGCCGACGTCGCTGTCGATTTCACGCAGCCGGCGGCCGTGATGGACGACGCCCGGTGGTGCCTCGGCCATGGCGTGCATGCGGTGATCGGCACGACCGGGCTCACGCAGGACGATCTCGAGGATCTCGCCGCGCTCGCCGACGCGGGCGGGCCGAACGCGTTCGTGGCGCCGAACTTCGCGATCGGCGCCGTCTTGATGATGCGCTTCGCCGAGCAGGCGGCGCGATACCTCCCCGATGCAGAGGTCCTCGAGTTCCATCACGACCGCAAGGTCGACGCGCCGAGCGGCACCGCGCTCACGACCGCCCGGCGCATCGCGGCGGCGCGCGAGGGTGCCCGCCGAGCGCCCGGAGGCGACCGCGACCACCCCGGCGCTCGAGGCGCCGACGTCGACGGGGTCCGCGTCCACGCTGTTCGCCTTCCGGGCCTGCTCGCCCACCAGGAGGTCCTGTTCGGCGGTCCAGGTCAAACGCTCTCGATCCGCCACGACACGACCGACCGTGCGGCCTTCGTGCCGGGGATCCTGATGGCGGTGCGCGCCGTCGCGAGCCGCCCGGGTCTCACGGTCGGGCTCGAGTCCCTGCTCGACGCTCGCTGAGTGTCGCAAGCGCCGGTTCCTCTTCTCGGTAGGCTCGTGCGATGAGCGGCGACGAGATCCGGCCGATCGAGGCCGAGGAGCTTGCGGCGTGGTCTCGGGCCGTCGACTCGGCCTTCGGAGGGACGTTCCGCGACGAGTACGTCGAGGTCGAGCGGATGGTCGCGAAACCGGAGCGGTACCTCGCGGCCTTCGAGGGCGATCGGATCGTCGGCGGCAATGCATCGATCGGGGTCGAGCTGACCGTGCCCGGAGGCGCGCGCGTCCCGACCTGCGCCGTCAGCGGGGTGGGCGTCGTGCCGGGCGCGACGCGCCAAGGCATCGCCACCCGGCTGATGCGCCGCCAACTCGACGACGCGAAGGAGCGCGGCGAGCCGCTCGCCGTGTTGCACGCGTCCGAGGCCGCGATCTACGGGCGGTACGGCTTCGGCATGGCGACGCGGAGCGCGAGGGTCGATGTCGACCGCGCCAAGTCGGCCTTCGTGCGCGGTTACGAGCCGCGCGGACGGGTGCGACTCACCGACCGCGACGAAGGACTCCGCGTCCTGATCGCCGCGCGGGAGGCGCTCGCCGATCGGCCCGGTTGGGTGGGTCCCGCGACGCGGCTCGCCCCCTGGGAGCTTCGGGACATCGAGCTCGATCACGACGTTCCCGACGCCAAGGACAGCCCCCCGTTCGTCGCCGTGCACGAGGGTGAGAACGGCTCGCCTGACGGCGTCGCGATCTACCGCGTCACGCACCGGTGGCCAGAAGGGATGCCGCGGCTCGAGGTGACCGCGCACGAGCTCGCCGCCGCGGATCCGCAAGCCCACGCCGACCTGTGGCGATTCCTCCTCGACCTCGATCTCGTCGCGACGGTGGCGTCGTGGAACGTCCCGGTGGACGATCCGCTCTTCCGTCTCGTGCGCGAGCCTCGATGCCTGCAGATGCGCATCCGCGACGGCCTCTATCTCGCCTTCGTCGACCTTCGTGAGGGGCTCGAGGCTCGCGGATATGCCGCAGAGGGACGCCTCACGATCGCCGTCGACGACCCGTTCTGCTCGTGGAACACCGGGACCTGGGAGCTCCGCGTCGACGCCGGCGCGTCGACCTGCCGGCGAACCGACGCCGAGCCGGAGCTCACGCTGTCGGCGACCGACCTGGCGTCGACCTATCTGGGCGACGTGACGTTCGCCCAGCTCGCCGCCGCGCTGCGGGTTCGGGGAACCCCCGAGTCGATCGCGGCGGGCGATGCGTTGTTCGCGTCCCTGCCCGTCCCGTGGTGCTGGATCGACATCTGAACGGACCGGGATCAGCTCGGGACGTCCCGGAGCTCCACGACCTCGAGCCGTCCGTCGTCGTGCTGGGTCACGAGGATGCCCTCGCACTCGCTGACGGGCTCGATCGTGTGGCCGAGACCTTCGGCCGCCCGCTCGACGAGGGGGGTATGGCTGATCGCGAGCGCCCTACCGCCCACCGGCAGGCGGTCCAGCAACGCGCGCACGCCGGCGGCCATCCCCACGGCCGAGCCGCCATCGGGGCCTTGCCCGCCGAGGCCGGGCACGACGGCATGCTCGGGCAGCTGGGTGCCCGCCCCACGCAGCACCCAGGCGGCCGTCTCGGCCGCACGCGACGCCGGTGAAACGAAGACCCGATCGTAGGTGGCGGCCGACGCCGCTCCCAACGCCTGGGCCTGGGCGCGCCCGGCGGCCGAGAGCGCGTCGCGGGCGGGGTCCCTGACGGCGTGGCGGCGGAGCTCCAGATGCTTCATCGGTTCGCGTATCATGCCCCATCCATGTCGGCTCGCCGGTGCACGATCGCGCTCGTCCTCGTCCTCGCGACAACCGCCGCGGCGTGCACCGGTGACGACCCGCCGCCCGGCGACGGTGAGGGGCCGTCGAACTCGACGACGAGCGCGCTGCCGACGGTTGACGCGGGCGACGTCGAGTTCGAGCGAGGCGCTTTCATCTACGAGTTCGATTCGGTAACCGCCTCGCTCAGCTGGGAGGGCGGTGAGGGCTCGCTCTCGATCGACAACGGTTCGGACCGCGAGCTCGGTGAGCCGGGCCTCTACGCGGTGACGAACGACCAGGCGCAGGTGACCGGCAAGGTCGTCGACACGGCCACGATCCCGCCGGGCGAGTCCTCCGAGTTCACGATCTCGTTCCCCGACGCACTCACCTACGAGCGCATGGGGATCATCGTGCTGCTGTTCGGCGATGAGAACTGGGGGGCGTTCGCCCCGGTCCCAGTCGCCGCCTGATCGAGACCGCCGCCTGATCGAGACCGACGTCGCCGGGGAGACGAACGCCGAACGTCAGCGGCTCGCCGGCTCGTCCTCGCCCGCCTCGCGCCGGGCCAGGACGAACAGCAGGTCCGACAATCGGTTCAGGTAGCGGCGGATCTCGGGGTTGACGTCGCGGTCCTGCCGCTCGAGGCCGACCACCCGCCGCTCCGCGCGCCGGACGACCGTCCGGGCGAGATCGATCGCCGCGCTCGCCGCGCTCGCCCCCGGCACGATGAAGACCTGGGGGAGCGCTCGCTCGGCCACGAGCGCGTCGATCCGGTGTTCGAGGCGCGCCGTCATGTCGGCGGTGACGAGCGACACCCCCGGCTCCAGCTTGGCGCGCTCCCCGGGGTTCGTGGCGAGGTCGGCGCCGACGACGAACAGCTCCCGCTGCAGCGCGAGCACCTCATCGAGAACGACGTCGTCGCGGCCGGAGCTGCGGGCGAGTCCGAGGACCGCCACCGCCTCGTCGGTCGTGCCGTAGGCCTCCGTGACCAGGTCGTCCTTGGGAACCCGGCCCCCGTAGAGCAGGCCCGTCGTGCCGTCATCGCCGGTCTTCGTGTAGATGCGTGGCATGGGCGACTAGCATAGGTGGGCCGCTCCCCGAGAGAAGGGTGCACCCGCAGGAGGGCTCAAGCAGCGAACATAGCCCCGCAGGGGGGGCCAGCAACGAAGCAAGAGCCCCGCAGGGGGGGCCAGCAACGAAGCAAGAGCCCCGCAAGGGGGCTCAAGCAGCGAAGCGATAGCCCCAAGGAGATGCAACGAAGGGAGGCCACCGATGACCGGAAGGTTCGGGTCGGTGATCACCGCGATGGTGACGCCGTTCCGTGAGGATCACGGCATCGACCTCGACCGGGCCCAGGAGCTCGCCTCGTGGCTCGTCGACAACGGTTCCGACGCCGTGGTGGCCGCGGGTTCGACCGGTGAGTCTCCGACGCTGAGCTATAAGGAGAAGGCGGAGCTCTTCCGCGCCGTGGGCGAGGCGGTCCGCGGCCGGGGCAAGCTGATCTGCGGCACCGGCACGTACTCCACCGCCGAGACGCTCGAGCTCACGCAGGCCGCCGAGGACGCCGGCGCCGACGGCGTGCTCGTCGTCACGCCCTACTACAACAAGCCTCCCCAGCGCGGTTTGGTCGCCCACTTCGAGCACGTGGCCGACGCCACCGAGCTGCCGCTGCTCCTCTACAACATCCCCGGGCGCACGGCGACGCGGATCGAGCACGAGACGCTGTTGCGGCTGGCCGAGCGACCCAACATCGTGGCCGTGAAGGACTCGACGGGCGACTTCCAGGCGATCTCTCGCCTCGTCGCCGAGGCGCCCGACGGTTTCGAGGTCTACTCCGGCGACGACTGGGCGACGTTCGGCTACGTCTGCCTCGGGGCGGTCGGGGTGATCAGCGTCGCCTCGCACCTCGTCGGCCCGCAGATACGCCAGCTCGTCGACCTGATCGAGACGGGCGACGTCCCGACTGCCCGCAAGATCCACGAGTCGCTCTCGCCGCTCTTCAACGCCTTGTTCGTCACTTCGAACCCGATCCCGCTCAAGGCCGCCCTCGAGATGGTGGGCCGGTCCTGCGGCGATCCGCGACTCCCGCTCGTGCCGGCGACCGCCGAGGAGCGCGACCGGGTCCGCCGAGCCCTGGAGGATGCCGGTCTCCTCCCCTGAGGCTCGCTGCCGGCTCGTCTTCCTCGGGGGCGTCGGGGAGGTCGGTCGCAACATGGCCGCCGTCGAGCTCGACGGCCGCCTGCTGATCGTCGACGTCGGCCTGTCGTTCCCCTCGGCCGAGATGCCGGGCATCGATCTCGTGCTCCCGGACTTCGAATGGATCCGACGCCGGGCCGACGACATCGAGGCGGTCGTCCTCACCCACGGGCACGAGGACCACGTCGGCGCGTTGCCGTACCTGTTGCGCGATCTCGACCGCCCCCTGCCCGTGCTCGGCACCGCATTCACGCTCGAGCTCCTGAAGGGCAAGCTCGAAGAGCATCGCGTCACCGAGCTTGCGCTTCTGCAGGTCGTCGAGCCGGGAGGAGCTCCGGTCGAGGTCGGGGGGTTCACCATGCGGTTCCTCCACGTGACCCACTCGATCCCCGACGGCGCGGCCGTCGCGATCGACACCCCCTTCGGCACGATCCTGCACACGGGGGACTTCAAGATCGACCAAACCCCGATCGACGGTCTGCCCACCGACCTCCACGGGCTCGCGGGCGAGGCCGCAAGGGGGGTCCACCTGCTGCTGTCGGACTCGACGAACGCCGAGGAGCCGGGAAACACCTCGAGCGAACGGACCGTCGGGCCGGTGATCGATCGGATCGTGCGCGACGCGCCCGCGATCGTCGTCGTCGCATGTTTCTCCAGCCACATCCATCGGGTCCAACAGGTCGTCGACGCGGCCCTCGCGAACGAGCGCGTGGTCGCGTTCCTCGGTCGCTCGATGCAGAACAGCGTGGCGGCCGCCCGGCGGCTCGGCATCCTGAAGGTCGACGATCACGACGTCGTCGACATCGCCGAGGTCGACCGGCTCGATCCGGGCCGGGTCGTGGTGATCTGCACCGGCTCTCAGGGCGAGCCGTTCAGCGCGCTCAGCTTGATGGCCGCTCGGGAGCACAAATGGGTCAAGCTCGCCGAGGGGGACACGGTGGTGCTCTCCTCGAGCCTGATCCCCGGCAACGAGCCCGCGATCCACCGGGTGGTCGACTCGCTCTACCGAAGCGGCGCCGACGTCTACCACGCGCCGTCGGACCCCGTGCACGCGAGCGGCCACGCGGCACAGGAAGAGCTCCGGCTGATGCTCTCGCTCGTGCGTCCCCGCTGGTTCATCCCGATCCACGGCGAGCGCCGGCACCTCCAGCATCACGCGCGCCTGGCCGAGGAGGTCGGCATCCCACGGGACCGGGTGCTGATCTGCGAGGACGGCGATCTCGTGGAGGTCGGCGAACAGGTCCGCGTCGTCGATCGGGTGCCCGCCGGCATGACCTTCGTGGACGGCCTCGGGATCGGCGACGTCGGCGGCGAGGTGCTCCGCGACCGTCGAAAGCTGGCCGGTGACGGCGTCGTCGTGGTCGTGCTCACGGTCGACGGCCGGTCGGGGGAGCTCCTGGGGGGCCCGGAGATCTTGAACCGGGGTTTCGTGCACGAGGAAACCTCCGGCGACATCCTTGAAGAGGCCCGTCGACGCGTCATGCTGACCATCGAAGAGAGCGCGGAAGCCCAGGTCACCGACCCTTCCGTGTTGCAACAGAACGTCCGCAGGGTGCTGAAGCGGTACTTCGTCGAGGTCACCCAGCGGAAGCCGGTGATCCTGCCGGTGATCATGGAGGTGTGACGAGACCCGGAGGAGCACAGTGGCCACGAAGACTTCCCCTTCGCGGCGCGCCAGCGCGTCGCGAGCTTCGAACACGAAACGTCGCTCGCAGGGTCGGCGGCCGGCCACCAAGACCGCGTCGAGGCGATCGGCGAGCGCGAAGAAGCGGCCGCCGAAGACGCCGGTCCGGCAGATCCTCTCGCCCTGGGCGCGTGATGCGATCGGCATCGCGCTCGTCGTCCTGGCGCTCCTCGCCGTGCTCTCCTTGTGGTTCCAGGCGGGCGGCATCGTCGGTCGGGGTCTCACGTGGCTCCTGCGCGGCGCGTTCGGCGTCGCCGCGCTCACGTTCCCCGTGATCGGCGTCTACTGGGGGATCGTGCTCCTGCGCGACATCGCGCGTGAGGACCGGGTCCGAATGTTCATCGGCTTCATGGCGTTCTCCTTCGGGATGCTCGGGATGCTCTCGCTCGCCGGTGGCAGCCCCGGTCCCTTCGACGGCTACGACGGCGGCCACCAGGTCGGGCTCGCCGAGGCGGCGGGCCTCGCCGGTGCGGTCGTCGCCACGCCGATGTCGAGGGTCCTGTCGTCGATCGGTGCCGGCATCGTCTGCGCCGGACTCACCATGCTCGGCTTCCTGATCTTCACCGGCACCCCCGTCGCGACGGCGTGGTCACGGGTGCACGGCTACTTCACCGCGGCCGACGTCTCCGACGAGGACGAGGAGGACTGGGACGAGGACGAGGACGACGCGGTCGAGCCCTTCGAGCCGGTGCTCGCGCTCCCCGCCGCGGCGGGACCGTCACCCTGGGGGGACCGGCTCGCCCGGCTGCGCCAGTTCCTGGGCCTCGTGGATCCGCTCGCCGAGCCGGCGTCCCCCCTCGTCGTCCTGCCGGAGACCGAGATCCTCGACGAGGCTGTTGAGGACGACCTCGACGACGACGGCGAGGAGCCCGGCGAGGAGACGATCGGGGGTCCGGCGACCCCGGCGCGGCGCCGTCCCCGCGGGCGCACCGTCACGACGACCTCGGGGCCTTACCAGCTCCCACCGATCGGCATGCTCCGCGTCGCTCCGCCCTCGGCCGCCGACGGCGTCGACGAAGCGGTGACGCTCGAAGCGCTTGAACGGACGCTCCGCACCTTCGGCGTCGACGCGCGGGTGAGCGGCGCGCACCGCGGCCCGACGGTGACGATGTACGAGGTCGAGGTCGCCGCCGGCACGAAGGTGAACAAGGTGCTGAACCTCTCGAGCGACATCGCCTACGCGCTCGCCACGCCCGACGTGCGGATCCAGGCACCGATCCCCGGCAAGAGCGCGATCGGCATCGAGGTGCCGAACAAGCACCGCGACTTCGTGATGCTCGGTGACATCCTTCGGTCGAAGGCCGCGAAGGAGGCGACGCATCCACTCGAGGTAGCGCTCGGCAAGGACATCCACGGCCGGGCCCGCATGGTGAACCTGGCGACGATGCCGCACGTGCTGATCGCCGGCGCGACCGGTGCCGGCAAGTCCTCGCTCGTGAACTGCTTCATCACGTCGCTCCTGATGCGGACCACCCCCGACGACGTCCGGCTCGTGCTCGTCGACCCGAAACGCGTGGAGCTCAGCCACTTCGCCGAGGTGCCCCACCTGCTCAGCCCGGTGATCGTGCATCCGAAGCGCGCCGCCGAGGCGTTGCAATGGATCGTTCGCGAGATGGAGATGCGCTACGAGATGCTCGCGACGGTGGGGGTGCGCGACATCGACGGCTACGAGGAGGGACTCGCCGGAGGCACGCTCAGGATCCCGCCGGGCCACGAGGACGACTACGACCACATGCCGTTCATCGTCGTCGTGATCGACGAGCTCGCCGACCTCATGATGGTGGCCCCGCGCGACGTCGAGGACGCGATCTGCCGGATCGCCCAGATGGCGAGGGCGGTCGGGATCCACCTCGTCGTGGCGACCCAGCGGCCGTCGGTGGACGTCGTGACGGGACTGATCAAGGCCAACATCCCGAGCCGGATCGCGCTGATGACGTCGTCGCAGGCCGACAGCCGCGTCGTGCTCGACATGAACGGCGCCGAGAAGCTCGTCGGCCACGGCGACATGCTGTTCGCGCCGGCGAACCAGTCCAAGCCCGTCCGCCTCCAGGGCGCGTGGGTCACGCAGCAGGAGATCCACGAGATCTCGCAGTTCATCCGGAACGCAGCGCGAGGTGATCTACGAGCAGAGCGTCGAGGGGCTCGGGCTTCCGCCGGCCGAGGGGTCGGGGAGGGGAGGGGGTTCGGGGCTGGGTGACGACGACGACCTGCTCGAGCAGGCCGCCGAGCTCGTGATCCGCTCGCAGCTCGGCTCGACGTCGATGCTGCAGCGAAAGCTCAAGGTCGGCTTCGCCCGCGCGGGTCGGCTGATGGACCTCCTCGAGGAGCAAGGGGATCGTCGGCCCGTCGCAGGGGTCCAAGGCGCGCGACGTGCTCGTCACCGCCGAGGAATGGGAAGAGCGCCGGACCGCGTAGTCGAGCGAGCGCTAGAGGCGCCGACGCGGCGAGCGACCTGGAACAGCGTGTCGGCGTGTTGCTGCGGGTCGATCGCCACGCGACCGCTCAGCCCGACCTGCCCCTGCCAGTAGTGGTAGATGTCTTCGGCGGCCCATCCGCGCGCGAGCGCGCTCTTGTAGCTGCGCACCATCTCGGCGCCGGGCCAGATCGCCTCGGGCGCGACGAGGAAGCCACCGCGGTCCGCGTCGATCGAGAGCCAGAACGCGCCGACCAGGCCCCACGAGTCGTCGTCGAGATAGCCCGAGACCAGCAGGAAGCGCACCGGCCCCTCCGACAACGCGTCGGGCGCGGTGAGCGGGTCACGCCTCGTCGACAACGGCGAGCGGTTCTCCGGTGCGGATGTGCTTGCTGCTCTCCATCGTGTGTCCTCGCCTCCTCGAGGGCACTGTAGTCCCCCACGTGCGGCGACGCTGCGGGCGGAGGGCTACTTCGTTTGGTCCCTCGGACCTAGGGCCGTCGCCGCGGCGCCCGCGGCGTTCAGCCCGCGGGCTCGAGGGTCCTCGGCGAGGATCGCCCACAGTTCGTGGTCGCGCCAGCGGCCGCCGATCTTGAGGTATCGACGCGCGTACCCCTCGTGGGTGAACCCGCATGCGCGCAGGAGTGCGAGCGACCGTTCGTTGTCGGGCTGGACGGCGGCCTGGACGCGATGGAGCCCCAGCTCGTCGAAGGCGTACCGGAGCGCGAGGCGCATGCCTTCGCGCATGAGTCCCTGCCCTGCGTGCGGCCGCAGGGCGTAGTAGCCGAGGTTCGCACTGCGGAAGGGCCCGTAGAAGATCTGCGTGACGTTGATGACGCCGGTGAAGGAGCCGTCGTCGTTGCGAACGATCAGGAGCCGGCGGGTGGTGTCGGCCCGGGCCGACCGGACGAGCTCGGCGAAGGCCTCGGACGTCGACGGGGGTGAGACCCACGGTCGATGGAGCGTGCTGCTCGCCCGGACGGCCGTCAGGAACGCCTCGCGGTCTGGTGCGCGGGGGTGGCGCAGGTGCACGCGCCGGCCCCGGGCGAGCGGCGCCGCCGTCACGATCCGGCGGCGGCCCGGGCGCGTGCCTCGCCGATCACCCGCTCGGCGCTGGCGCGATCCTCGAACCCGTCGGTCGAGACCTTGTGCCCTTCGAGGTCCTTGTAGACCTGGAAGAAGTGCTCGATCTCGTTCAGCAGCGTGAGCGGCAGCCCGTCGAGGTCCCTGACGTGCGACCACAGCGGGTCGCGGAGCGGCACGCACAGGATCTTCTCGTCCTCGCCCTTCTCGTCGGTCATCCGGAACAGCCCGATCGGCCGCACGCGGATCTGGCACCCCGGGAACGTGGGCTCGCCGATGAACACGAGCGCGTCGAGCGGGTCGCCGTCGCCGCCGAGGGTCCCCTCGATGAACCCGTAGTCGGCCGGGTACTGCATCGACGTGAACAGCATGCGGTCCAGGAAGATCTCGCCGGTCGCGTGGTCCATCTCGTACTTGTTCCGCGAGCCCTTGGGGATCTCGACGACGACGAGTCAGCATCCCGCGGTGCTCGATCCGGGGCGAGTCTCGCCAGGTGGGAGGCCGGGTCTCCCATGGAGCCGGCGGCCGGGCGGTACCATCGAGCACCATGGCCGGGAACACCGTGCGGCCGGCGTTGATCGGCGTCGGGCTCGGCGCTCCGGCGGGCGCGCGAGATCCGCGGGCTGCCCCTCGAGGCGGCGGCCCGCGACACGAAGCTTCCCGTCGAGCGACTGCGCGCCCTCGAGGAGGAAGAGTTCGAGCGCTGCCCGGCGAGGTCTACATCCGCGGCGGGCCTGCGGACCTACGCCCAGTACCTCGGCCTCGTCGCCGCGCCAAGGTCCTCGCCGCGTACGCTCGCCATGCCGAGGACCCCGAGCCGCCTCCGCCGCCCGCCAAGGCCGGACGCGTCGAGCAGGCGCTCGCGGCGGCCAGGATCCGCGACAGCCAGAAGTTCTTCCTGATCGCCGCGGCGGTGGTGCTCATGGTCCTCGTCGCCGTCGGTCTCGTCTCGCGCGACGGTGCGCCGGCCGTGGCGGACCTGCCGTCGGCCACGGCCACCGTGACCGCGGTCGCGACGGACGCCGCGCTGTTCACGCTCGTCCTCGAGGCCCGGGCGCGGTGACCGTCGACGGTCGAGGTCGACGGCGAGGCGGAGCGGGTCGACGCTGAGGCGGGCGAGACGCGTCTCCTTCTCCGCGGCCGAGCAGCTCGTCGTCGTCGTGAGCGACGGTGGAGCGGTCGCGGCTCGGTCGGCGGCCTCGATCTCGGGCATCCCCGCCGACGACGGCGAGGTCTGGGAAGCGACGTTCACGCCGGAGATGTCGACGCGCTCACGGCTGCGGCCGCGTCGACGAGCGCATCGCCGTCGGCCGAGCGCCGACGCCGTGAGAGCCGAGATCGTCGCGGTCGGCACCGAGCTGCTGCTCGGGCAGATCGTGAACACGAACGCAGCGTGGCTCGTGCGAGCAGCTCGCCGCGATCGGCGTCGACGTGCTGCATCGACCAGGCCGTCGGCGACAACCTCGATCGGATCGTCGACTCCCTCAGGCTCGCGTCGTCGCGCGCGGACGCGGTGCTCGTGACCGGTGGGCTCGGTCCGACCGCAGGACGACCTCACCCGCGACGCGATCGCGGCGCTGCTCGGCGTCGGCATGCGCCGCGATGCCGGGATCGAGCGGCTTCCTCCGGGACCGGTTCGCCGAGTTCCGGTACGCGGACGATGCCGCGCGAACAACCTACGGCAGGCCGACGTGCCCGATCGGCGTGCGGACGATCATGCCGGACGCGCGGCACCGCGCCCGGGCTGATCGCCGAGGTCCCGGACGGCGGCGGCGATCTACGCGGTGCCCGGCGTTCCGGGCGAGATGGTCGAGATGATGGAGGGCACGATCCTCCCGGAGCTCGGCGCTCCGGTCCGGCGGCGCGATCGTCTCGCGGGTCCTCCGCTGTGCGGGCATCGGCGAGTCGCGGGTGGCGGAGATGCTCGCCGACCTCTACGACGCGTCGACGAACCCGATCGGTCGCGTTCCTCGCGTCGGCGGGCGAGGTGAAGGTGCGGCTCACCGCGAAGGCCGCGGACGCGAGACGAGGCCGGACGCATGCTGGCGCCGCTCGTCGACGAGGTGCGGCGCCGACTGGGCGAAGCCGTGTTCACGAGCCGAGGACGAGGCGCTGGAGGAGGCGGTGCTCCGGTTGCTGCGCGCGTCGGAGCGCACGATCGCGTGCGCGGAGTCGCTGACGGGGGGCGGCGTCGGCGCCAGGCTCACGCGGCCGCCCGGCGCGTCGGCGTCCTTCGTCGGATCGGCCGTCGTGTACACGCCCGAGGCGAAGCGCGACGTCCTGGGGGTCTCGCGAGCAGACGATCGACGGGCCTGGGGTCGTGAGCGAGGCATGCGCGCGCGAGATGGCGGCGGGCGCTCGGCGGCTCTTCGGCGTCGACGTCGGCGCTCTCGTTCACGGGCGCGGCCGGTCCCGAGCCGCACGGCGGCGCGCGAGCCGGGGACGGTGTGGATCGCCCTCGACGCCGACGGACGTCACCCACGCGCGCGGCGTTCGCGTCACCGGGGAGCGGGAGAGCGTCGTCGCGGTGGGCCGAGCAAACGGGCCTCGACCTCGTCCGCCGCTACCTCGACGGGTCGCCCGCTCCCGGCCTCGGAGCATCTGATCTGACCCGCGGAACCCAACCGCCTCGAGGCCGGCCCGAGACAGGCTCGAGAGAGAGAGAGAAAGGACCCGTGGCCCGCGACCGGAAGGCTCGCCCGGAGGCCGACGCGCTCCGTCTGTTCGTCGCGGTCGAGCTCGCCGGATGCCCTCGCGGCCGTGGACGACGCGCTGGCGCCGTGGCGCGAGTCGTTCCCGCAGGCCCGTTGGGTGCCACCGGAGAACCGCCACGTCACCTGAAGTTCCTCGGCCGGACCTGGCCGCGCCTGCGGGGCTGGGTGGAGGAACGCGTCGCGACGGCCGCCGCGTCGGTCGCGCCCTTCGAGACGACCCTCACGCAGCTCGGGGCGTTCCCCTCGTCGCGACGAGCTCGGGTGCTCTGGGTCGGCCTCGACGACGCGCCTGGGCCGCATGGCAGAGATCGCCCTTGCGCTCGACGCCGCCCTCGCCTCGGAGTTCCGTCCCGAGACCCGAGCCTTCACGCCCCACCTGACGGTCGCGCGGAGCGACCCGCCGCTCGAGCTTCCGGCAGCGTTCGTCGCCACGCCGGTTCGACCGGTGCGTTTCCGGATCGACCACGTGGTGGTGTTCCGGAGCCACCTGCGACGACCGGCGCCCCGCTACGAGCCGCTCGCGTCGTTCCCGCTCAGCGCCTGACGAGCGGGCTGCTTGTGGTCGAACATCTGTTCGGGTAGCCTTCGCGCGACACGCTCGGTGTCCCCGACCGATGGGGGATGGCGGGCCCGAATGACAGGGGTGTAACTTATGTCGGAGACGACGGCTAGGGTCCTTTCGCACACGAACGACGTGCTCGCCCGTGCTCCCTCCGGGTGGGGCCGGGATCCGAAGGAGGACCGCGTGGACCGAGACAAGATGCTGGACGTCACCCTCCAGCAGATCGAGAAGCAGCACGGCAAGGGCGCCGTCATGAAGCTCGGCGAGCACCCGATGGGCGCCGGCATCGCGACGATCCCGACGGGGTCGCTCGCGCTCGACATCGCGCTCGGCGTCGGTGGCATCCCCCGGGGCCGCATCGTCGAGGTCTTCGGTCCCGAGGGCTCGGGCAAGACGACCGTCTCCCTGCACGTCATCGCCGAGGCGCAGCGTCAGGGCGGTATCACCGCCTTCATCGACGCCGAGCACGCGCTCGACCCGACCTACGCCCAGGCGCTCGGGGTCAACATCGACGAGCTCCTCGTCTCCCAGCCCGATTCCGGCGAGCAGGCGCTCGAGATCGCCGACATGCTCGTGCGATCCGGCGCGCTGACGCTCGTGGTGATCGACTCGGTGGCCGCACTGGTGCCGCGCGCCGAGATCGAAGGCGAGATGGGCGACACGCACGTCGGCCTCCAGGCGCGCCTGATGTCCCAAGCGATGCGCAAGCTCGCCGGCTCCCTCAGCAAGTTCGACACGACGTGCCTGTTCATCAACCAGCTGCGCGAAAAGATCGGCGTGATGTTCGGCTGTTTCTCGTATGGCACCCGCGTCACCCTCGCCGACGGCACCCAGGAGAAGATCGGCAAGATCGTGAACCAGCGCCTACCCGTCCAGGTGCTCTCCTACGATCCCGAGACGGGCGACGTGGTTCCGCGGCGCGTCGTGGATTGGTTCGACAACGGGCCCGCCGAACGGTTCTTGCAGTTCAAGGTGGCGAAGCCCAGCGGCAACGGGCGTTCCCAGTTCGCGTGTACGTCGAACCACGAGGTCCTCACCCCTGCCGGTTGGCGCGAGGCACAGGAGCTTCGGGTCGGCGATCGGGTCCTGCAGTCGGCGTCGATCCGGCTGTCCGACCTGCAGTGGCAGGTCGTGATGGGCGGTCTGATGGGTGACGGCGCGGTGTCACCTTCCCGGAGCGGCCACGCGGCGCGATTCCGCTTCGGGCACGGCGAGCGACAGGCCGAATACGCCGACTGGAAGGCCTCCCTGTTCGCCAACATCGGTACCTCGAGGAGCACGAACGACCGAGGGGTCGTGTTCCACGACCTCCCGCCTCTCGTGGAGCTGGCGGAACTTCGCGAGGCCGTGTACATCGGCGGCAAGAAGGTCTTCAACGAGGAGTTCCTCAAGGCCCTGACCCCGTTCGCGCTGGCGCTCTGGTACATGGACGACGGAACCTTCGCGCTCCGCGCCAAGGGTCTGCAAGCACGCACCCGCGACGGGAGCGGTCGTTCCGAGATCTGCGTCACGGCGATGCACGAGGGCACGCGTCGGCGGTTGGCGGACCTCCTCGCACACACGTGGGGGGTTCGCCCCACGCTGATCGAGCGCGCCGGCCAGGCCGTCCTGCAGTTCCCCAAGGACGAGACCGCCAAGCTGCACGCGCTGGTGGCTCCCTACGTGCATCCGTCGATGCAGTACAAGCTGCTGCCACGCTTCCGCGGACGGTTCGAGGTGACCCCCGAGTTCGTGTCGGCCAGGCGAGAGCTGGTGCCGATGCCGATCATCGACATCCACGAGAAGCCACCGACACGGTCGATGCACCGCTTCGACCTCGAGGTCGAGAGCACTCACAACTACCTCGTCGACGGCACCGTCGTACACAACTCGCCCGAAACGACCCCCGGCGGTCGCGCGCTCAAGTTCTACTCGTCGGTGCGCCTCGACGTTCGCAAGATCGAGAACCTCAAGGACGGCACCGAGGTCGTCGGTTCGCGAACCCGCGTCAAGGTGGTCAAGAACAAGGTGGCGCCGCCGTTCCGCCAGGCCGAGTTCGACATCATGTACGGCAAGGGCATCTCGAAAGAGGGCTCGCTGATCGACGTCGGGGTCGACCTCGAGATGATCAAGAAGTCGGGGGCGTGGTTCACCTACGAGGGTGAGCAGCTGGGGCAGGGCCGCGAGAACGCGCGCTCGTTCCTGGCCGAGCACACCGACATCCGCGACGAGATCGAGCGGCGCGTCCGCGAGGCGGTGGGCTTGACCGGCTTCTCCGACGACGACGATCGGCCGATCGAGATCGCGCCCGACGTGGTGCTCGACGACGATCCCGGACCGGCCGCCGAGGCCGAGCGCGGCCGAGCGAAGGCCAAGAGCGGCGCCTGACGCCGTGACCCCTGCGCGGCCTTCCCGGGCATCACGCGAGGCCGGACGCACGCCCGCTCGCAAGGATTGCCATGAACGTGCTCTCGGGCTCCTGGCGGTTCGCCCCCGAAGCCGCCGGGAGCTCGAGAGCCGGCTCGTGCGGGCCGGCTTCGATCCCGGTGAGGTCATCGAGGTCCTGGATCGGCTTGAAGGGGTGGGCCTGATCGATGACGAGGCCTTCGCCCGTCAGGTCGCCGAGCACGCGTTCGGCACGAAGAAGGCGGGGCGCCGGGCGGTATCGGTCGCGCTCGCGGCGAAGGGCGTGGCACCAGCGACAGCGGCCGCCGTGATCGACGAGCTCGGCGGCGACGACGAGCAGGGGCGGGCCGACGAGCTGGCTACGCAGCGCGTGACACGACTCGGGGGGCTGCCTCCTGAGAAGGCCTTCGCCCGCCTGTCGGCGTTCCTGATGCGACGAGGGCACGCCCCGGGCGTGGCTCGAGCGGCCGCGAAGCGGGCGCTGGCGCTGGACGCAGACGGCGACTGACCAGCGCATCTTGCCCTCGGGTGTCCTCGGCCGTAGGCTGTGGAAAACCTGAGAGGCAACCCAACGGACACCCGACGTTCACCCGACGGCCACATGCGCGAGCTGACCCGCACCACGGACGAACCACACCGACGAGGGGCGCGAAGCCTGCGCTGACCGGCGCGTCGGTACGCCCCACCTCGCGAATCGCCGCACCATGAACGGCGGGACCGGCAGGTCCCTCTCCCGATCGTTCTCGAACGAGTGGGAGGCACCATGACCCCGGTCATCGTCGGCATCGCCGCCCTCGCGGCAGGCCTCGCCATCGGATTCCTGATCCGCGCGGCCTTGCGCGATCGAACGCGCAGACCGTCGAGGCGCAGGCGCAGGCCCGGGCGGAGAAGCGGCTCGTCGAGGCCGAGCAAGAGGCCGCGGCCACGCTGAAGCAATCCCTGCAGGTGTCGAAGGAGGAGGCGGTTCGGACCCGGCGCGAGGCCGAAGAGGACGTCCGGCTCGCCGGGACGAGGTGGCCAGGCTGGAGCGCAGGATCTCGACCGCGGAGGACGAGCTGCGGACCCGAACCGAGAAGCTCGACCTCCGCGCGGCCGAGCTCGAGGAGCGCGACGAGAAGCTGTCCTTCGTGCGGGAACGTCTCGAGCACGCGACCGAGAGCCACCGTGCGCATCTCGAGCGGATCGCGGGGATGACCACGCACGAGGCGCGCGAAGAGCTGGTCGCCGACATGGTCGACGACGCGAAGCGGGCGGCCATGACGCAGGTCCGCGAGATCGAGCAGCGCGCCCGGGAGGACGGTGAGGAGCGCGCGCGCAAGATCGTGACGATCGCGATCCAACGAGTGGCCTCAGAACAGACGGCGGAGTCGACCGTCAGCGTCTTCGCGCTCCCGAGCGAGGACATGAAGGGTCGGATCATCGGCCGCGAGGGACGCAACATCCGGGCCTTCGAGGCCACGACGGGGGTGAACGTGATCATCGACGACACCCCCGAGGCCGTGGTCCTGTCGTGCTTCGACCCCGTCCGCCGCGAGGCGGCGAGGATGACCCTCGAGAAGCTGGTGGAGGACGGGCGGATCCATCCCGCACGGATCGAGGAGATCCACGAGCGATCGATGCGCGAGCTCGAGGACCGGATCCGGCGCGCGGGTGAAGATGCCGTCGCGGAGGTGGGGATCACCGACGTCCATCCCGAGATGATCCGGCTGCTCGGGCGCCTGCAGTACCGCACCTCCTACGGGCAGAACGTCTTGAAGCACCTCGTGGAGTCGGCGCACATCGCGAGCGCCCTCGCCGCCGAGCTCGGGCTCGATCCGACGATCGCGAAGCGGGGTGCCTTCCTCCACGACGTGGGCAAGGCCGTCACCCACGAGGTCGAGGGATCGCACGCGATCATCGGGGCCGAGATCGCTCGGCGGATGAAGGAGGACCCCGAGGTGGTCCACTGCATCGAGTCCCACCACGGCGAGGTGGAACAGCGAACGATCCATGCGGTCCTCGCACAGATCGCCGACCACATCAGCGGCGGGCGTCCCGGAGCCCGGCGGGAGTCCCTCGAGACCTACGTGAAGCGTCTGGAGCGCCTCGAAGAGATCTGCACGTCCTTCGAGGGGGTCGAAAAGGTCTTCGCGATGCAGGCGGGTCGGGAGGTGCGCGTGATGGTGCAGCCCGAGCAGGTCGACGATCTGGCCGCCCAGGTGATCGCCCGCGACATCGCGAAGCAGGTCGAGGAAGAGCTCCAATATCCCGGTCAGATCAAGATCACCGTCGTCCGGGAGATGCGCGCGACCGAGGTCGCGAGGTAGCGGTCACCGACCGAGTAGCCTTGACGGCGATGGAGCGGCGCACGTACCTGATCCGCACCTTCGGGTGTCAGATGAACGAGCACGACTCCGAGCGCATCGGCGGCCTGCTGATGGCCGACGGCATGGCCCCGACCGGCGATGTGGCGGACGCGGGAGTGGTCGTGCTGAACACCTGCGCGATCCGTGAGAACGCCGACAACAAGCTCTACGGCAAAGTT
>CAVSLX010000013.1:0-224953 GCA_963728735.1 uncultured Actinomycetes bacterium
GCTCGAGGGCCCGAGGGCCCGCGAGGTCACCGTCTTTCGTGACGTGGCCGGTGAGGAGCACCGCGATGCCGTGCTGTTTCGCGAGGCCGACCAAGGCGTCGGCGCAGGTGCGAACCTGCGAGACGCCGCCGGGCATCTGCGACGCGTCGACGTCGCGGAGCGTCTGGATCGAATCGACAGCGAGGACGGTGGGTCGCGTCGCGACGGCGGCGTCGATCACCGACGCGAGATCGCGCCCGGGGGCGAACGAGAGGGCGCCGGCCTCGACCCCGAGGCGCCGCGACCGAGACGCGACTTGAGGTGCAAGGGACTCCTCGCCGGAGACGAGGAGCAGGGGTGCCCGGCGCCCGACAGGTGCGCCAGCACGTGGAGGAGCAGGGTGGACTTGCCGATGCCGGGCTCCCCCGCCAACAGGGCCACGGACGCGGGCACGAGACCGCCGCCGAGGACGCGATCGACGCCGGCGAATCCGGTGCCGATGCGGGCGTCGGGCTCCGCGGCGTGGTCGCTCGCGATCAGCGGCACCGGCGCCACCGACGGCGTCGCCGTGCCGCCCGTCGTCATCGGTTGCCGCTCATCGAGCGTGCCCCACCCGCCGCACCCGGCACATCGCCCGGCCCACTGGGCGGCGTGCTGCCCGCATTCGCGACACGCGTAGCTCGACTTCGTGCGGTTCGTCTTCGTCCGGGTCACGCCGGCACGCTAGCCAAGCCGTCTGACACGAGCGGCAGGGATCGGTCGCGAAGCGCCCCGATCGAGGGCTCCCGAGGCGATCCGGGAGGCCCACTTCCGCACAACGTTTCCTCCGAGCTGTTATGGTGCTTCGGCTGCGCGCGCCGATCTCGAGCGCCACGACGTCCGAAAGGGGGACGCACGATGACGACGACCATTGCCTCGGGCCTCATCACGCCGCGTCCCACCGGGTGCGTCTCGCCGCTTTCGCGCCGTCCGTAGCACCTCCGCGACGAACCGCCCCCACGGGACGTGGCATCCGCATGTCCACGTTCTCGTGAGAGGAGCACCACGTTGCGTGACGACGTCATCGAACACTTCCTCGACGAAGGGCTCATCGAACGGGTCATCCGGCCCTTGAAACACGGGAAAGAAGCGAGCGTGCACCTGTGCCGCGCGAACCCGCGCACGACCGGCGAGGATCTGGCGGCGCTCAAGGTCTACCACCCTCTCGACCGACGCGACTTCCGCGACGACGCGATCTACCGCGACGGCGAGTGGATCAAGGAGCGGCGGATACGCGTCGCCCTCGAGAAGAAGACGAAGTTCGGACGGGAGGTCCAGGGAGGGCTCTGGGTCGATCGGGAATGGGAGACGCTGAGGGCGCTCTCGGACGCCGGCGCGCCCGTCCCCCGGCCGCTCGAAGCCACCGGCGAGGCGATCTTGATGACCTACATCGGCGACGAGGCCGACGCCGCGCCCCGGCTCCACGAGCACCGTCCCGCCGACCGGGCCGAGGTCGAAGACCTCTTGGACCAGCTCCTCGCCGCGGTCGAGCGCATGCTCTACCGGGACGTCGTCCATGGCGACCTGTCTGCCTACAACCTGCTCGTCTGGGAGGGCCGGCTCATCGTGATCGACTTCCCCCAGGCGGTCGATCCCAAGAAGAACCGGCACGCCCCGGCCCTTCTCGAGCGCGATCTCCGGCGGGTAGGCGACCACTTCGAGCGACTCGGTGTAGAGCGGCCCTGGGAGCGGCTCGCCGCCGACATGTGGACCGCGTGGGAGTTCGCCGACCTCGTTCCGATCGAGCTGCGAGGCCTCTCGTGAGAAGCACTGCGCTGCAACCCATCGTGTGAGGACGTCGGCAGATGTCGGACCTCGGGGGTAGCCTCCCGCCCCCAGCCAGGTACCGGAGGGCGGTACCGGCGAGGGTGGGCGGGTGAGCAGGAATGATCCGAGGGGACGACTCGCCCGAAGGCTTGAGATGCCGATACCTCGGACAGATGCCGGACAACACCGGCCCAAGAGCGGGAGACGCGCCATGCGGGCACTCAGAGTCGAACACGACACCGTGGCGGCGCTCCCTGCTCCCGAGCCGATCGCGTACGGCGAGCCCGAGGCCCCCGAGTTCCCCTTGGTGCTGGTGGTGTGGCGCGACGCCTTCTTCGACTTCGACCGCAAGCCGGACGAGGAGCCCCGTTCCGACTACCTGGTCCACACGGTCGGCTTCATGCTCGCCGACGGCCCCACCTTCGTGTCCCTCGCCCAAGAGGTCCTGCCCGACGACGACGGGTTCCGCGCGGTGACCCACATCCCACTCGCGATCGTCGAGCGCCTCGTCGAGCTCACCCAGGGCGAGGGTTCGTCCGAGTCGCCGGTCGCCGGCTGAGATCTAGGGCACCAGCTCGCGACTTAGCCTCGGTCGCACCTCGCGTCCCGACGTGACACCCTGAGCGTTCCGATCGAACTAAGCGTTCGCGCCCGCGACGGCATCCAGGTGGGCGATGCAGGCAGAGGGCGACATCGTTCGGCTCCCGGAGCGGGAGGCAGGGACCGCGGATTTCGGCGTGTTCTTCGCCGAGGAGAACCGGCGACTCTTCAAGGCCCTGTACTTCGTCACGGGGGACCGGTCCGATGCCGCGGATCTGATGCAGGACGCCTGCTTGAAGCTCTGGGAGCGGTGGGACACCGTCGATCGGATCGACGACCTCACGGCGTACCTGTTCCGGGTGGCGCTGAACGGCTGGCGGATGCGAACGCGCGCCGCTCGCCGGGCGACCCGCAGGCTCGCACCCGTGGGCGCCGAGCCCGATCCCTTCGGCGAGATCGAGCTACGCGAAGACGTCCGCACGATGCTGCTGGCGCTGGCGCCTCGCCAGCGGGCCGCCCTCGTCCTGCTCGACCTGTACGGCTACGGCTCCGAGGAGGCCGCAGGGATCATGGGCATCCGCCCATCGACCGTCCGCGCGCTGGCCACGCAGGGTCGAGCCGTGCTCCGGCAGGGAGGCCCGCATGCCTAGCACGAGGGAGATCTTCGAGATGGTCACGAAGCAGACCGAACCCGATGTCGACGCCTGGCGGCAGCAGGAGGCACGACAACGCCGAGCTGCGCGGAGTCGGAAGGTCGGTGCGTTCGCCGTGGCGGCGACGATCGGCGTGGCGGCGCTCGCCCTGTTCCTCGGGACACGCCCGCGAGACGGCGCCGAGCTGGTCGACGAGCCCCCGACGGTGGCGCCGGAGACGACAGCGGAGGACGTGGCCACGAGCTTCCTCGATGCCTACGGCGCCTTCGACGCGGATCGGGCGATCACGTACCTGGCCGACGACGCCGACATCTCGTCGCTGATGACGTCGATGGGGACAGCGGGCGTGGAGGGTTCCACCGAAGAGCTGCGGCTCCTCATCTCTTTGCTCGAAGCCCAAGGCTACGAACAGATGGTCCACCCGTGTGAGGAGTTGGGCAGCTCGGCCGCCGGCGCCACCCTTCGTTGCACGTTCGATTTCCACGACCTCGGGTCCGATGAGATCGGATTGGGTCCGTACACCGGCAGCTCGTTCGATCTCACCGTGCGTGACGGGGAGATCGTTCGAGCCTCGAAGACCTGGGGGCTGGACGAGTTCTCACCTCAGATGTGGGAGCCGTTCGCGAGCTGGGTCTCCACGAGGTACCCCGAAGACGCCGTGGTGATGTACGAAGACGAGTCCCACAGCGGGGCGCGCCTCACGGAGGCGTCGATCGAGCTCTGGGAGCGTCGGACCCGCGAGTACGTCTACGCGAAGCTCGCCGAGCTGGTGGAGGTCGCCGAGCGTTTCATGCAGGCTCGTAACGCCTACGACGTCGAGACGGCCATATCGCTGCTCGCCGACGACGGAGCGACGGTCCGGTTGATGCACGACAACGCGATGGATCCGAACATGGGCTCGATCCGGCTGGACCCCGAGGAGCTCGCACTGGCGTTCGAAGCGGAGCGGATCTACGAGGTTCGGTACGAGTCCTTCGGATGTCGGCCGGACCCGGATCCGGTCGGTGTGAGCCGAGCACCGATCATCTGCTCCTATCTGATGGACAACAGGCTGAGGCAGATCGACGGGCTTCCGCCGATCGAATCATCGTTCCGTCTCGGGTTCCGGGATGGTCGCATCGATCACCTGAGCTTCCCCTGGCTGAACGTCGGCTTCCCGGGGAACAGGCCCGCCGAGGGCTGGCGATTCATGGAGTGGCTCCAGGCCGAACATCCCGAGGCCGGCAGCCCCGCCGACGACGGCGAGCTCGTTCGGACAGTGGGCCAGGAGCTGATCCTCATCTTGACCCCGGATGCGCTCGACCTGCTGGCGGGCTATCTCGACGAGTACGAGCGCTCGGTCACCGGCTAGATCGGGCCCCGGATGCCGAGAAGCCCGGTCCCCCTGCGGGGCCGGGCTTCGGCCTTGATGCCCCCTCGCGGGGGCGGGACGCGGGTCAGCCCTCGGGCTGGCCCGCGAGCTCCACGGGCGGGACGTCGGGGGGGACCACTGCGTGGCTCCCCTCGAAAAAGATCTCGCCGTCGCGCACGTCGACGATGACGGTCTCGCCCGCACGGAACTCCTTGTAGAGCAGCTTCTCGGAGAGCGGGTCCTCGACGAGGCGCTGGATCGTCCGTCTGAGCGGCCGTGCGCCGAGGGCCTGGTCGTAGCCCTTCTCCGCGAGCAGCACCTTGGCGGCGTCGGTCAGCTCGATGTCGAGGTCCTTCGCCTTGAGCTGCTCCACGACCCGCTTCATCAGCAGGTCGACGATCTCCTTGACGTCGAGCTGCGTGAGCGAGTGGAACACGATGACCTCGTCGATCCGGTTCAGGAACTCAGGCCTGAACGACTTCTTGAGCTCCTCGTGCACCTTCTCGCGCATCCGGTCGTAGTCGCCGGCCTCGTCGCGCGCCGCCGCGAAGCCGATCCCCACGCCCTTGGCGATGTCGCGGGTGCCGAGGTTCGAGGTCATGATGATGATCGTGTTCTTGAAGTCGACCGTGCGGCCCTGCGAATCGGTCAATCGACCGTCCTCGAGGATCTGCAGGAGCGTGTTGAACACGTCGGGGTGGGCCTTCTCGATCTCGTCGAACAGGATCACGCTGAAGGGTTTCCGACGGACGGCCTCGGTGAGCTGCCCGCCCTCTTCGTAGCCCACGTAGCCGGGAGGCGAGCCGATCAGCCGCGACACCGTGTGCTTCTCCATGTATTCGGACATGTCGAGCTGGATCAGCGCGTCTTCGTCGCCGAACAGGAACTCCGCGAGCGCCTTCGACAGCTCGGTCTTGCCGACCCCCGAGGGCCCGAGGAAGATGAACGAACCGCTCGGCCGGCGCGGATCCTTGAGACCGCTCCGGGTGCGGCGCATCGCGCGCGACACCGCGCCGATCGCCTCCTGCTGGCTGATGATCCGCTTGTGGAGCTCTTCCTCCATGCGGAGCAGCTTCTCGGTCTCCTCCTCGGTGAGCTTGAAGACCGGGATGCCGGTCCAGATCGACAGAACCTCGGCGATCTCTTCTTCGTCGACCTCGGACAAGACGTCCATCTCGCCGTTCTTCCAGTTCTGTTCGCGGCGCTGACGCTCTTCTTGGAACTGCCGCTCCTCGTCGCGGAGGCGTGCGGCGAGCTCGAAGTCCTGGCCGTCGATCGCGGACTCCTTGCGCAAGCGCACGTCGGCGATCTTCTCGTCGAGCTCGCGCACGTCGGGCGGCGCGGTCATGCGACGGATGCGCATCCGCGAGCCCGCCTCGTCGATCAGGTCGATCGCCTTGTCGGGCAGGAACCTGTCGCTGATGTAGCGGTCGGCGAGGTTCGCGGCCGCCACGATCGCATCGTCGGTGTACGTGACGCGGTGGTGTGCCTCGTAGCGGTCACGCAGGCCCTTGAGGATCTCGATCGTGTGGACGACGCTCGGCTCCTTGACCTCGATCGGCTGGAACCGCCGCTCGAGGGCGGCATCCTTCTCGAGGTGCTTGCGGTACTCGTCGCGCGTCGTGGCGCCGATCGTCTGGAGCTCGCCGCGAGCGAGCATCGGCTTCAGGATGCTCGCTGCGTCGATCGCCCCCTCGGCAGCGCCGGCTCCGACGAGCGTGTGCAGTTCGTCGATGAACAGCACGATGTCGCCTCGGGTCTTGATCTCCTTCAGAACCTTCTTGAGACGTTCCTCGAAGTCGCCGCGGTAGCGAGATCCGGCGACGAGCGCACCGAGGTCGAGCGTGTAGATCTGCTTGCCTTTGAGCGTCTCGGGCACCTCGCCCTTCACGATGGCCTGCGACAGGCCCTCGACGACGGCGGTCTTGCCGACGCCGGGCTCACCGATCAGGACCGGGTTGTTCTTCGTGCGGCGGGAGAGCACCTGCATCACCCGCTCGATCTCGCGCTCGCGGCCGATGACCGGGTCGAGCTTCTGGTCACGGGCGAGCTGCGTGAGGTTGCGGCCGAACTGATCGAGCACCATCGAGCCCTGGCCACCCTGGCCCTCGCCGGGCGCGCCTCCGGGTGTCGTCTCGCCCTTGCCCCCCGTGTAGCCGGACAGGAGCTGGATCACCGTCTGGCGGACGCGGTTCAGGTCGGCACCGAGCTTCTGGAGCACCTGGGCGGCGACGCCTTCGCCTTCGCGGATCAAGCCGAGCAGGATGTGTTCGGTGCCGATGTAGTTGTGGCCGAGTTGGAGCGCCTCGCGCAGGGACAGCTCGAGGACCTTCTTGGCTCGAGGCGTGAACGGGATGTGGCCCGTCGGCGCCGCCTGGCCCTGGCCGATGATCTCTTCGACCTGCTGGCGGACCGCCTCCAGGGAGATGTTCATCGACTCGAGCGCCTTCGCAGCGACGCCCTCGCCCTCGTGGATCAAACCGAGCAGGATGTGCTCGGTGCCGATGTAGTTGTGGTTGAGCATCCTCGCCTCTTCTTGGGCGAGGACCACGACGCGGCGGGCGCGGTCGGTGAATCGCTCGAACATGTCACGTCCTCCGGCCCCGCGGGGGACCGTTCCTGTATCGGACCTCGAGGATCAGTGGACCCCGTCCTCCCCTCGAGGTACGTGTGGCACCACGGTCGAGTCGGCCCCAGCGCCCTCGGACCCGAGTATACCCGTGGCCTCCGATAGCCCCTGAAGCCGGCAGAACCGCAACGCCGACCCGTCTCCGTACCTTCGGACGTCGAGGTACTCGGGATGAGTGTTCGGTGGTACCGACTTTCGGTGGATCCGTTCCATCCCCCATCTGGGGGGGCGAAAGTCCCCCAGTTAGAAGCTTGTCCTCATCGGGGCACTCGCGGGAACATGGATGCGCCCCGTTGCCCCGCCCCCGGCTCACCGGAACCGTGGGGATACCCGTACGCTGGAGGAGAGGCTGCGCCTCGCCCCCACGAAGGAGCCATGCACGTGCGAGTCCTCGTCGTCGACGATCATCCGGCGTTCCGTCGGGCGCTGACCTCCGCCCTGCGACTCGTCGCCGACATCGAGGTGGCCGGTGAGGCCGGGGGCGGCGTCGCCGCGTGCCTCGAGGCCGAGCAGCTCGCGCCCGACGTCATCGTGATGGACCTGTCGATGCCCGACCTGTCCGGCATCGACGCCATGAAGCGCATCCACGAGACCCGTCCCGGCCTCCCGGTGGTGATCCTCACGGCGCACGCCGACGAAGGGGTCGAGCGGGAGGCGATCGAGGCCGGAGCTCGCGGATTCCTCGCGAAGGGCACCGGGTTGCAGGACCTCGTGATCGTCCTGCACGAGGTCGCCGAGCCCGTCGCCAGCTGAGCGGTTCGCCCGGCCCGGACGGTCAACCTTCGGGCTGGGTTCCGTCCTCCGGCCGGTGCGCGGGGAACATGATGAGGTCGCGCAGGCTCGGCGCGTCGGTGAGCAGCATCAGGAGGCGGTCGATGCCGAGGCCGAGGCCGCCCGCCGGCGGCATCCCGTGCTCGAGCGCGCGGAGGAAGTCCTCGTCGAGCGGATGGGCCTCGTCGCCGAAGACATCTCGCATCTCTTGCTGGAGCTCGAACTTCGCGCGCTGCTCGATCGGATCGGTCAGCTCCGAGAACGCGGTGACGAGCTCGAGCCCGCCGGCGACGAGATCGAAGTGCTCGGTGAGGCTCGGGTTCGATCGATGCGGTCGCGCGAGTGGCGACACCTCGCGCGGGAAGTCGCAGACGAAGGTCGGCTGCACGATCGTGTCCTCGACGAGCTTCTCGAAGAGCTCCTGCACGATCTTGCCCGACCCCCATGCGTCCTCCACGGGGACGTCACGGCTCGCGGCGATCTCGCGGAGGTCGGTCCGTTCGAGCGTGATCTCCTGTCCGGTCGCCTCCGAGACAGCATCGAGGATGGTGAGCCGGCGGAACGGCGGCGTCAGGTCGACGTCGGCGCCTCGAACCGAGACCGTCAGGTCCCCGGGGTTGCGGCCGAGGACCGAGCTCACGGCGCGCGCCGACTCCACGACCAGCGTCTCGGACAGCTCCATCATGGCTCCGTAGTCGGCGTAGGCGCGGTACGCCTCGAGCATCGTGAAGTCGGGGTTGTGATCGCGGTCGATCCCTTCGTTGCGGAAGTTCCGACCCATCTCGTAGACGCGCTCGAGACCGCCGACGAGCATCCGCTTCAGGTAGAGCTCCATCGAGATGCGGAGCTTCATCTCGACGTCGAGCGCCTCGTGGAAGGTCGTGAACGGCTTCGCCATCGCGCCGCCCGCCACCGCCTGCAGCATCGGGCCTTCGAACTCCACGTAGCCCTGCGTGTCGAGCACGCGGCGGATCGTCTTGAGCACCGCGGCGCGCGCGAGCGCGTAGCGGCGAGGCTGCGCGTCCGTGATCAGGTGGAGGTAGCGCCGGCGCTGCTGGAGATCGGGATCCTTCAGGCCGTGCCACTTCTCGGGCAGCGGCCGGAGCGCCTTCGTGAGCATCGCCCAGTTCTCGATGAATATCGACAGCTCGCCTCGGCGCGTCGTGCCGACCCGGCCGGTCGCGCCGACGATGTCACCGAGGTCGACCTCGTCGAGGAGGTCGAGACGCGCCGTGTCCTCGTTGCCGACGAGCTGGAGGTCGCCCCATCGGTCGCGCAGCACGAGGAACTTGAGCTTGCCGAGGTCGCGCTTCAAGACGACGCGTCCGGCGACGGTGCGCCGTGTCGTGGTGATCTCGTCGGCCCGGAGGTCGGGGAACTCAGCGCGAACCGCCGTGGTCGGCGAGGGATCGTCGACGTCGAGCGCCTCCCGAAGGCTGCGCGCGAACGGCGCCATGCCGGCGGCCCGGAGCCGGTCGAGGCTCTCACGCCGCGCTGCGAGGACGGCGGCCTCGCGTCCGCGATCTGGTCCCGGGTCCTCAGCCATCGGTTCCGTTGCGCTCGTACACGAGCTTGAGTCCTTCGAGCGTGAGGAACGGCTCGTGATGGTCGACCGTTCGACAGTGCGGGATCACGACCGGTGCGAGACCGCCAGTGGCGATCACCGTCGCGTCGGGAGCCCCGAGCTCCGCGCGGATCCGTTCGACGATGCCGTCGACCTCGCCGGCCGTGCCGTAGATCAAGCCGGACTGGATCGCCTCCACGGTGCTCTTGCCGATCGGGGATCTGGGTGCCGCGAGATCGACCCTCGTGAGGCGGGCGGTTCGCGCGAACAGCGATGCGGCGCTGATCTGCAGGCCGGGCGCGATCACCCCGCCCAGGAACTCGCCCTTGTCGGATACGACGTCGAAGTTCGTACCGGTGCCGAAGTCGACGACGATCGTGGGGCCGCCGTGCTTCGAGAACGCGGCAAGCGTGTTCACGACCCGATCGGCGCCGACCTCACGGGGATTGTCCGTGAGCACCGGCACCCCGGTCCTCGTGCCCGGCCCGACGATCACCAGCTCGAACGGAAGGTAGCGCTCGGTCATCTCACGGAGCGCGCCGGTCACGTCGGGTACGACCGAGGCGACCACGAAACCGGTGAGGTCTTTCGCGAAGTCGATGTCGCGGCTCGCGAGGAAGCCGGACAGATGCAGGGCCAGCTCGTCGGCCGTGCGCTCGGGTTGGGTCGAAAGGCGCCAGGTCTGCAGGAGGGGACCGCGAGCGGCGTCGCCCGGGACGTCTGCGGTCAGATCACCGGCGAGATCGCCCCCGGACGAGGGGTCGCCGAACACCCCCAGGACGATCTCGGTGTTGCCGACGTCGGCGGCGAGTAGCACGGTACCCCTCGGATCTCAGACGGAGCGACCAAAAGAACGAGGCCATCGTCCTCGACCGGGCCCGAGCCCGACAACCTCACGACGGATCCGGCAGATGGAGGTTGTCGATGAGCCGCGCACCGGGGAACCGTGCCGCGACCACGGCGCGCGCGGGCCGGTCGACGACGGCCAGGGGTTCGAACGTGCGCTCGTCGACGATGGCTGCGTAGTCGAGCGCGGCGAGCGGTGTGGCCCCGATCTCGCGAGCCATGGCTGCCACGAGCACGCGAGCGTTGCGCTCCCCGCCGCGGGCGAGCGACGCGGCTTCGGTGAGCGCGAGGAACAGGCACCCGGCGTGATCGCGTTCGGCGGGCGACAGGAAGACGTTGCGGGAGGACACGGCGAGCCCGTCGGGCTCGCGCACGGTCGGGCAGGCGATCACCTCGACCGGAAGTTCGAGCTCGGCGACCATCCGCCGGATCAAGAACAGTTGCTGCGCGTCCTTCTCCCCGAAGTAGACACGGCTCGGCCCGGCCACCTCGAGGAGCCGGGCGACGACGGTCAGGACACCCTCGAAATGACCCGGACGTGCCGCGCCCTCGAAGGTCGCTCCGACGGGGCCCGGATCCGGCCTCGGCAACGCCACGCTGGGAGGGTAGACCTCGTCGACCGGTGGCGCCCAGACGAGATCAACCGCCTCCCGCTCGGCCATGGCCAGGTCCGCCGCCTCATCCTGCGGGTACCGGTCGAGATCGTCGGTCGCGCCGAACTGGAGCGGGTTGACGAAGATCGAGACGGCGAGGCGATCACTCGCGGTGCGCGCCGCACGGAACAACGACGCGTGCCCTGCGTGGAGCGCGCCCATCGTCGGTACGAACCCGACCGTCTCGCCCGCAGCCCGCCACGCGTCGGTCGCCTCGCGGAACCGCGCCGCCTCGCGGATCACGTCCACCGATCGAGCACCTCGTCCACCGCGGCCCGTCGGTCGGCGTCGAGCCGCCCGGCGCCGACGGCGACGTCGAGCGCGACGCGGGCCATCGCGATGTAGACGGCCACCGCGTCGGGCGCGTCCGCGGCGAGCGCCTCGAGGTTCCGTGCGACCGTTCCGGCGTCGCCGCGGACAGCGGGGCCGGTGAGCGCGTCACCAGGCCCGAGCCGTTCCAGGTTCTCGAGCGTCGTCCGCTGGAGGGGACGCATCGCCGCGGGAGGGTCTGGCACGCCCGCGGCCCTGAACAGCCGCGCGGCGACCGCCGACGTGGCGACGACGTGGTTGGAGGCGAACACCGCGGCGGCGTGATAGATGGCGCGACGCTCCTCGTCGAGCCGGAAGGGCGTGCCACCGAGGTCCCGGGCGAGCGTCTCGCCCAGCGCCCATCCCTCGGCGTCGTCGGCCGCGACGGCGTAGGAGCAGCCCCGCAGCCCCTTGATCGCTCCCTCGACGTCGGCGACCGCCTGGAGGGGATGCAGCCCCAGCCGGCGCGCACCGGCGCCGCGAGCCGGATCGAGGTCGGCCAGGCCCCTGGCGCCGGACACGTGCGCCACCCAGGCGCCCTCGCGGAACGCCGCAGCCGACGCGAGGTCGGCGACCACACCGGCGATGGCGTCGTCGGGGACGGCGACGAGCACGAGCTGGGCCGAACGTGCGGTCCCGGCGAGGTCGAGCACCGGCACCTCCGGGAGGTACCGCGCCGCTCGGGCCGGCGTCGCGGCCAGCCCCGCAACCGCGGTGATCCGATACCCGGCCCGGGCGAGCAGCACGGCGAGGGCCGTCCCGACACGACCGGCGCCCACGACCGCGACATCCATGCCGGCGAGTATCCCTCAGGGCAGCCAGGCGACCGGGCCGTCGGCCGTGGGGGAGCCGGGCGGCACCTCGAGCTCACGAACGACGCCGTCGTCGTCGATCGCGAGCACGTCGCCACGGGTCACGACGATCGCGATGGCGTCGCCCGTGTAGGTTGCCCACGTCGGCCCGGCGGCGCGTCCCACCCGCACCGGAGCCGCGATGCCGTTGCCGGGGAGCGTGTCCAGCACGTACAGGCCAGGACGCCCGTCGACCCACCCCACGACGAGCGCCTCGAAGGCATCCGGCGCCCACGCGAGCACCCGATCGAGGGTGAACGGCTCGTCCCCGACCACGTACGGCGCCGGTGGCGCATCGCGGTCGGTGGAGGCCCCCGAGAGATAGCCGAGACCCGTTCCGAGCACGACCGAGGACCCGTCGGGGAGCGCAGGTTCCCGCCCGAACGGCGCGACCGAGGCCGCATAGGTCGCGGGTTGCACCAGCATGTCGCGAGCCCATGAGATCGAGGCGAGGGCGTGATCGGCCAGGACGATCCTCGGCTCCTCGCCGCCCGCGTACGCGACCGCGATCCGTTCCCGCTCGCGCAGGGTGAGGTAGGTGACGGTCCCGGCTCGCCCGAGCGACATGACGTCGCCGCAGAGGGTCGTGCGGAACGTCGGCTCTCGCAAGCGGGGCACGAGCTGGAGGCCGCGCACCGTGATCCGGCGCTCACAACCGGCGGCCGCCCCGCGGACGGCCGCGCTCACCCGGCCGCCGCGCGCGCCCCAGCTGACGAGGTCGCCGGCGAGCAGCGGGGTGGGAACGGTGCCGACCTCCATCGACGAGAGCACGCCGGACTGCAGTCGGCCGTCGCGGCGGCGCCATGTGAGGCCGACCCACCCCTCGCCCGCCGCAGAGGCGTTCACGATCTCGAGCGGACGCGGCACGGTCGGACCCTCCTCGATCGACCCGGACGCGAGATCCCACCGCCACAGCTCCGCGCGGTCAGAGGTCCCCGCGCGCGCGAAGACCAACGTGCCCGAGAGCGGGCCGGCCGCACCCGGCGAGGTGGGCCCGCGCGTCGACCCGGGCGCGCGGCCGCCATCGGCCGCCGGTTCGCCACCCCTCGTCGACAGGAACCCCACGACGGTGACGATCACGAAGGCGAAGGCGACAGAGCCGGCCGCGAGGCCGCGGCTCGCCGGCGTGCCGGGGATCGGCGTCTCGGACGAGAGCTTCACCCCTCAAGCACCCGGATCGGGGGCGCGAACGGCCGGGCGCCGTCGGCGGCGTCACGGCCGAGCCGGACGTCGAGGACCCGGGTCCCGTCGGGAAGGACCGGATCGGGATCGAGCTCCAGGAGCGGGAGCAGCACGAACGCGCGATCGAGCATCCGGGGGTGGGGCACGACGAGATCGGCGTCATCGACGACCGCGTCGCCGACGAGCAAGAGGTCGACGTCGATCGTCCTCGGCCCCCAGCGAACCTCGCGCACCCGGCCGAGGGCGGTCTCGACGCGGCCGGCCGCCGACAACAACGCGTGGGGCGTCAGCTCGGTTTCGAGGAGCGCCACGACGTTCAGGTAGTCGGGCTGGTCGGGGCCGCCGACCGGGTCGGTCTCCCAGACCCTCGACGTCGCGACGATATGGATCCCCGCCTCGGCGTCGAGCAGATCGACCGCGCGCTGCAGGTTCCCGAGGCGGTCCCCCAGGTTCGATCCGAGCCCGAGGTACGCCGTGACGGCCACGCGTCACTCCTCGAGGGTCACCGCGGCGGCGGCGCCGTCGATGCCGAGCCGGCGGGCGGCGTTCGGCTTGTGAACGACGACGGTCGCGCGGGTGACGTGGTCGAACACGAGCAGCTCCGACGCGATCCGGCGCGCCATGGCCTCGATCAGATCGAAGGACTCGCGCTCGACGATCTCCCGCACGCGATCGACGAGATCACGGTAGTCGGCGGTCGCCTCGATCCGGTCCTCCTCGGCGCCCACCTCGAGGTCGAGGTCGATCACGAACGGCTGCATGTCGTCCTTCTCGCCCGCGCGGGCGCCGTGATGTCCGCTCGTGCGGATCCCGGACAGGAAGAGTCGCGCGCTCATCGGTTCCGTCCCACCTCCTGGTCGTCGGGGTCATACGCCACCGGGCGATCCTCCGGCTCCTCGTACTCGGCGAGGTCCGCCCATGGCGGGCGGCGCTCGAGCTGCAGGCGGACGAGCCCCGCGTTCGGATCGTCGTGACCGTGGGGCAGCTCGAGGTAGCGCACGCGGAGCCACTCCGCGATCGTCGTCGTCACCGTCTCGGTGGCCTCGTCCACGATGTAGTGCCCCACCCCGGGCAGGAGGCCGAGCGTCGAAGTGGGCATGGCGTCGTGCAGCCGTTCCGCGAGCTCGGTCGGCAGGAACGGATCCTCCTCTCCCCAGAGCAGCAGCACCGGAAGCTCCCACACCGCGAACGCGTCTTCGTGGCCGGTCAACCCGAGACCGTTGGTGCTCTGCGCGGCCCGAACGAACGCCGCCGAACCGCCGGGGCGCAGCCACGGCTCCAGGTACCCGTCGAGCAACGCGTCGTCGACGCTCGCGGGATCGGCCACGCCCGTGAGGAGGGCGGTGCGCAGGCCGGCCTCGACGAGGTCGGGAGGGAACCGATCCGGATCGATCGCCTGCAGCTCGCGGGTCGACGCCACGGGCCAGGCGTCGAACGCGATCGAGTCGAGGAGGACGAGCGCGCCGACGTCGGCGTCGTCGAGCGCGAGGAGCTGCGCGACGCCACCACCCGAGGCGTGGCCGACGACCGCGTAGCGCCCGACGCCGAGCTCCGTGAGGAGCTCACGGACGTAGGTCGCCTGCGCGGCGATGTCGAGGCGGGCGTTCGCAGGCTTGTCCGACGAGCCGTGCCCGAGCAGGTCGGGTGCGATCACCCGGAACCGCCGGGCGAGCGCCGGAATGACGTCACGCCAGGTGAACGACGAGAGGGGGAACCCGTGGAGCAGCACGACCGGCTCGCCCTCGCCGACATCGACGTAGGCGACGAGCCCTCCGCTCGAGGGGAACATCCTTCGTTTCGCGACGCTCACGACGCACCTCGCACGATCGCATCGACGACGTTCACGACCCGCCGCATCTGCAGGACGTCGTGCACCCTGACGATGTCCACCCCTTGCGCGGCGCACCACGCGACGGCCCCGGCCGTGCCCTCCATCCGGTCGGCCGGATCCTCGACGCCGGTGAGCTGCCCGATGAAGCGTTTGCGCGATGCCCCGACCAGCACGGGCGTCCGCAACTCTCGGAACGAACCGATCGCGCGCAGGATCTCGAGGTTGTGGTCGAGGTTCTTGCCGAAGCCGATCCCCGGGTCGACGCAGAGGTGCGAGCGCGGCACGCCGGCGGCGACGGCGGCGCCGACGCGGCCCGCGAGGAAGTCGCGGATCTCGGTGACCACGTCGTCGTAGTGCGGATCGGCCTGCATCGTCTTCGGCTCGCCGCGCATGTGCATGAGCACCATGCCGGCGCCGGCGTCGCGGACGAGCGCGAGCATCTCGGGATCGGCCCCGGCGGTCACGTCGTTCACGATGGCCGCACCGGCTTCGAGGCCCGCGCGCGCGACGGCCACCTTGCGGGTATCCACCCCGATCGGCAGGTCGACCTCGTGCACCAGCCGCTCCACGACCGGCACGACCCGCGCGAGCTCCTCGTCTGCCGGCACCTCCTCGGAACCGGGCCGGGTCGACTCGCCGCCGACGTCGAGCAGGTCGGCCCCCTCGCCTGCGAGCTGCATCGCGTGCGCAACGGCCGAGTCGGTGTTGAGGAACGCGCCGCCGTCGCTGAACGAGTCCGGCGTCACGTTCACGATGCCCATCAGCAGCGTGCGTTCGCCGCAGACGATCTCGCGCTCACGGCAGCGCCACACGAGGTCGTCGGTCATGGACGCATCGTAGCCCCGGCGGCCGGATGGCGGAGGCGAGCTCCCACCGAGCGTGCAGCGAGCGATCCGAGCCGCTACCGGCTCATGCCGATGTGGTCCATCGCCTCCTGGCGGGTACGGGCGTCGGTTCGGAACAGCCCGCGCACCGCCGACGTGACCGTCACGCTGCCGGGCTTCTTGACCCCGCGCATCGTCATGCACAGGTGCTCGGCCTCGATCGCGACGAAGACGCCGCGAGGGCTGAGCGCCACGACGATCGCGTCGGCGATCTCGGTGGTCAGCCGCTCCTGTACCTGGGGCTTCTTCGACAACACGTCGACCACCCGCGCGATCTTCGACAGGCCGGTGATCTGCTGGGACTTGTTCGGGATGTACGCGACGTGGGCGCGGCCGCTGAAGGGAACGAGATGGTGCTCGCAGAACGACGTGAGCGGGATGTCGCGGACCATGATCATCTCGTCGAAGTCCGCGCCGTCGACGACGGTCACGAGCTGGCTCGCGTCCTTGCCGATGCCCGCGAAGACCTCTTCGTACATCCGCGCGACCCGCGACGGGGTGTCCTTGAGGCCACCGCGCGCAGGGTCCTCGCCGATGCCCTCGAGGATCATCCGGACCCCCTGCTCGATCTTCGCGTGGTCGAAGGCCATGGTTCGGGCATGCTACCGGGCCTGCCGCATGGCGCGGGAGCCTCGGGGGCCGGCCTCAGGGCTCGCGAACCTCCACGAGCCGGCAGGAGATCCACCCGTCGGGGGTGCGGCAGAAGCCCTCGCCGCCCGGGCTTGCGGCGGGGATGACGCTCGGCGGCCCTGAGGCGTCGCCGGCGAACACGGCCGCCGCGATCGCGAGGCCGATGACGGCGGTGAGGACCAAGATGGTCGACCAGCGAACGAAGGACCCCAAGGATCGCCACTCGTCGGTCTCACGCGGGGGCCGCTCGGGTGCCTCGTCCTGCGGCCGGGGCCGGTGCGGGGATCGAGCCGCGGGGCCGCGGACCGCGGTGTTCCCCGACGGTGGGGGGCCGTAGCGGACGGCGCGCGGTCCCGCTGCCGCGCCGCGACGAGAGCGATCGTAGCGGAGCCGCCGCATCGGGTCGCCGAGCACCGCGTAGGCCTCGACGACCTCTCGGAACCTCGCCTCGGCCGCTGCGTCGGCCGGGTTCGCGTCGGGATGCAGCGTGCGAGCGAGTCGCCGGTACGCGCGCCGCACGTCGTCGGTCGATGCCGTCTGGTCCAGGCCGAGCACGACATAGGCATCGAAGGGAGGCGCGGAGCGCGGATCGGCGACCATCGACGAAGTGTAGGACGGCGCTCGCGATCCGCCCGAGCGAGCGGCCCGGCTCAGCCGATCCGGTTGGGCGGCGGTTCTTGGTCGCGGCGGCTCGCCTGGCGCGACACCGCGAGCCCGACGCTCCGGACCTCATGCGTCCGAGGCTGGCGCCGCTCGACCTCGGCGAAGAACCGCTCGACCTCGTGGCGATCGAGCGTCTCGCGTTCGAGCAGCAGATGCGCGAGCTGGTCGAGCTTGCTGCGATGCTCGGTCAAGATCTCGAGCGCGACATCGTGCGCCTCGTCGATCAACGCGCGGACCTCCTGATCGATCTCGAAGGCGACGGCGTCGGAGTAGTCGGGTTGCGAGCTGAAGTCGCGGCCGAGGAAGACCTCGCCCTGCTTCTGTCCGAGCGTCCTCGGTCCGATGGTGTCGCTCATGCCGTATTCGGTGACCATCTGTCTGGCCACCTTCGTCGCGCGCTCGATGTCGTTGGCGGCGCCGGTCGTGATATCGCCGGCGGTGAGCTCCTCGGCGACCCGTCCGCCCATCAACATCGCCAGCTCGTCCCGCATCTGCTCGCGCGTCATCAGGAACCGGTCCTGCTCGGGGAGCGTGAGGGTGTAGCCGAGCGCGCGGCCTCGTGGGATCACCGTGATCTTGTGCACCTCGTCGGTGTTCGGAAGGACGTGGGCGACGAGCGCATGCCCACCCTCGTGGTAGGCGATCAGCCTGCGCTCCTGCTCGTCCATGATGCGACTCTTGCGCTCGGGGCCCGCCATCACGCGATCGACGGCCTCCTCGACCTCGCTCATCGTGATCGATTTCTTCGAGCGCCGGGCCGCCAGGAGCGCAGCCTCGTTGATCACGTTCGCGAGATCGGCCCCGGTGAATCCCGGCGTGCGGCGCGCGAGGACGGAGAGGTCGACGTTCTTGCCCAGTGGCTTGCCGCGCGCGTGCACCCGCAGGATCGCCTTGCGGCCCTCGAGGTCGGGACGGTCGACGACGACCTGCCGGTCGAAACGCCCGGGGCGAAGGAGCGCGGGGTCGAGGATGTCCGGCCGGTTCGTCGCCGCCATGAGGATCACGGTCGAGCGTTGATCGAAACCGTCCATCTCGACGAGGAGCTGGTTCAGCGTCTGCTCGCGTTCGTCGTGGCCGCCCCCGAGACCGGTGCCCCGCTGGCGTCCCACGGCGTCGATCTCGTCGATGAACACGATCGCGGGCGCGGCCGCCTTCGCCTGCTCGAACAGGTCGCGCACCCGCGCCGCGCCAACCCCGACGAACATCTCGACGAAGTCGGAGCCGCTGATCGAGAAGAACGGCGCGCCCGCCTCGCCCGCCACCGCCCGTGCGAGGAGCGTCTTGCCGGTTCCCGGCGGGCCGAACAGCAACACGCCGCGCGGGATCTTCGCCCCCATCGCCTGGAACTTGCCCGGGTGCTGGAGGTACTCCTTGACCTCATCGAGCTCCTCGATCGCCTCGTCGAGGCCGGCGACGTCGGCGAACGTGGTCTTCGGCTGGTCCTTCGCGACGGTCTTGTGCTTGCTGCGCCCGAACTGCATCACGCGCCCGCCGGCTCCCTGCGTGCGGTTCATCAACCAGATCAAGACGCCGATGATGAGCAGCGTCGGCAGCATGACCTGCGCGAAGTTGAGGAACGCGTTCGACGCCGGCGGCTCGATCTCGGTCGGCACCCCCGCGCTCGCGAGCCGCTTCACGATCTCGTCGGTGAGCTCCTCGGCGTACGCGGTGCGGTAGGCCGCCCCGTCGACGAGGACGCCCGTCACCGTTTCGCTCCCCGAGTTCAGGGTCGCGTCGGCGACCCGGCCGGCCATGAGCTCGGCTTGGAACTCGCTGAACGTCAGCTCGCGGGTCTCAGCCGGACCGCCGAGCAGCGTGAGCACCCCGAGGAGGAGGACGACGCCGAGCAGGACCCATACGGTCGGGGTCCGGAGCACCTGTTGCAGGGTCGGGGTGGGCTTGGCCAGGGCGGAGACTCCCGGTTGTCATGTGAACGGCGCAGGCCCGGAGCACGATCCCCGGGCCTTATGGCCGATGGTAGCACCGCCCCCCGACGCACCGGAACGGCCTTTCGGCCCAGGGCTACGCAGCCGACGGAGCGCGGATCCCGGTGTCGACGTCGAGGTCCACGGTCGACGTGGCGCCCGCCTCGACCACGACCGTGCGCGGCGTCGCCGCCCCGATGCCCGCCTCGATCGCCGCGACGAACTCGTACGTGCCGGCGGGCAGCTCGATCATGAATCGGCCGGCTTCGTCCGTGCGCACCTCCCGTCGCGCTCCGTCGGTCGCGGTCGCGATGACGGTCCCGGTCCACGTGGCGGGCGGACACGGCGACCCCGCGACCCCGACCGGACACGTCGGTCCCGCGAGGACCATTCCGGTCACGGTCCCCATCGGTTGGTCGGAGCCGCACGCGAACGCGCCCAGGAGCAACGCGGCGGCGAGGCACCGCCGCCATGGCCACCGATGCGTGGGTCGAGGCCGGCACCGTCTGCTCATCGGGGTTGGACGGCCGGCGACGCGGTGGGGTTCCTCAGGCGCCGTAGGCCGAGGGCTTGAGCGTGGCGACATACGGGAGGTTCCGATAGCGCTCGCCGAAGTCCAGCCCGTAGCCGACCACGAACTCCGGGGAGATCTCGAAGCCGACGTAGCGCATCTCGATGGCGACCTTCTGGAGGCCGCTCTTGTGGAGGAGGGCCGCGACCTCGAGCGACGCCGGGCGGCGCGCCCGGAGGTTCTTCAGCAGGTAGTTGAGCGTCAGGCCAGAGTCGACGATGTCCTCCACGATCAAGACGTCGCGCCCCTCGACGTCGTGATCGAGGTCCTTCAGGATCCGCACGACGCCGCTCGTCTTCGTGGCCGCGCCGTAGGACGAGACGGCCATGAAATCGAATTCCAGTGGAAGCCGGATGTACCTCGAGAGATCGGCCATCACGACGAACGCGCCCTTCAGGACGCCCACCAACAGGAGCGACCGCCCCACGTAGTCCTGCGTGATGCGCTCGCCCATCTCGGCGAGCTTCGCCTGGATCTCGTCGGCCGAGATCAGGACCTTCTCGATGTCGGGCTCGTACGCCTGCACGTCGTCGGGGAGTGTACCCACGCCCTGTCGTGCTTCCGTCGGCACGTCGCGCCCTTCCCTCCGTGCTCGATGCCGTCGTCTGGTCGTTCTTCGGGCCGCGTCCCCGGGTCGTGTCCTTCGGCGTCAACCCTCGGGAGAAGGCGGTGCGGGGAGGACGCGAACATACCCTCGCTCCCGCACCGCCGTCGAGCCGTTCGGCAGGTCTCGGCGGCGCCCGGGGCGACCTCGGGCGAGATCGAGCACGGCGTCGATCGCATCCTTCGTCCAGGGGGCGGCTTCATCGCTCGACAACAGGTTGTGGACGCCCATCCGGATCACGCGCGCCGCGAGGACGGGCGAGAGGGCGAGCAAGCCTTCGACGTCGAAACGGACGCTCCGGCCACGCTCACCTTCGACGACCCCCCCAGGGCGAGCACCGTCATCCGATCGAGCTCGTGGCGATCGGCGCGCAGGTTCTCAGCCGTCCGCGCGATGGGACCCTTCACGTCGCGACCGACCGCAAGCTCGATGGCGGGCAGCACGTCGTGACGGATCGCCGCGCGCAGCAGACGACGGTCGTCGTTCATGGGGTCGCGGCGCGGCCGCAGATGCAGCGCCCGGCAGAAGGCCTCGACCTCGTCTCGCCTCACCTCGAGGAGCGGTTGCACGATCCGGACCGGCCGGTCGCCGCCGCGCGGAAGGATCCCCGCGACCCCCTCGAGACCGGTGCCGCGAACGATGTTGAGGAGCACCGTTTCGGCCTGGTCGTCGAGCGTGTGGCCTTCGGCGATGTCCTGTGCGTCGAGCTCCCGCGCGACCTCGTTCGCCGCTTCGAGACGGACCGACGAAGCCCACGCCTCGATCGAGGAACCCTTCGGCGGTCCGTCGGTCGCAACCCGGATATGGAACGGCACGGCGTGCCGCTCGCACAGGCGTCGGACGTAGCCGGCGTCCTCGCGCGAATCCGGACGGAGGCCGTGATCGAAGTGGAAGGCCTCGACGCCGATCCGATGCAGGCGCCGCAACCGCACCAGCGACTCCAGCAGACAGACCGAATCAGGTCCCCCCGACACGCAGGCGAGCACGGTATCGCCCGGGTCGAACAGGTCGTGCGCGCGCACGGTCTTCGTGACGCGCTCGAGGACGCGCGCGACGGCGGGCGGTCGTGGAAGTGCGCGGCGCGGCGCCGCCATCGGAGCTCAACCCCCGACGCGGGCGAGCCAACGGGCCGGATCGCCCACCTCGTCGGTCGAGGGGAGGTTCCCGCTCCCGCGCCACACGAGATTCACGCCCTCGACACCGGCGCGTTCCGCGACCTCGCGGATGAACCGTTCGCCGATGTCGTACTGCCGCACCTTCTGGTCGAAGCCGATCGCCTTCTGGAAGGCTCGCTCCGGCGCGTTCGCGCGGCGGCGAGCCGCGAGCGCCGCCCGCATCCGCGGAAGATCCGCCACGTGGTCCTTCGCCACCTCGTTCATCACCCAGCTCGCGTGCCCCTCGAGCACGGACATCATCGCCTGGGTGCGCTCGACGATCTCCCGCTGCTCGGGCGTGAGGATCAACAGCAGCGCGTTCATCCCCCGGATGTCCGCTCCCTTCACGATCTGCTCGAGCGCCTGCTTGAGCTGGTCGGACAGGTCGCGCGACTCGAGCGAGATCGAGCCGAGGTATTCCTCGACGAGTCCGGAGAGCTGGACCCGGAGCCACGGCGCCGCGGCGAACTGCACGCGGTGCGTCACCTCGTGGATCGCGACCCACAGGCGGAAGTCGCGCGAGGGCAGCCCGTAGCGTCGCTCGACCTCGAGCAGGTTGGGACCGACGAAGTAGAGGAGGCCGTCGTCGTCGGGGGGCAGGAACGCGTCGTATTGGCCGAGGACCCGGCGGGAGATGTAGCCGAGGAGGCCACCCATCTGCGCGCCGAGCGCCTTCCGCGAGACGATCCCGCGGTCGGGCTTCTTCTCGAGGAGCCGCGCAGCGAGGGGTTCGAGGAGGCGCTGGAGCCCGCCGAGGTTCTGCCGGATCCAGTCCCCGCGGCCCATCGCCCACGCCCGCGACCGGAAGCTCTCGGCCTCGAGCCCGGTGAAGTCGACGACGAGCGCTCCCGCGAACGCGACGAGCTCGTTCAGCTCCTCGCTCATCCGCGCTCGGTCGGGCGGCGCGACGTGCGGTCCGGGTCCTGCGACCCGCCTTCCGACGTCGAGGGCGGTGTCCCAATCGGCCAGGCGCGCGGCCTGGAGCCCCATGGACCAGTCGACGTCCGACGCGCCCATGGGCAGCCGGGGCCTCAGCCCCCGCCCGCCGCCTTCTTCTTCGCTGCGATCATGCCGGCCCGCCGGGCCTTGCCCTCGGCGATCCGGCCGTCGGTGCCCTGCGCGAGGAGCTCGGCGAGCGTCGACTCGTAGACCTCTTGGTCCATGGTGACCTCGACGTGCTCGGTGGACGCCGGCGGGGACGGCGACGGAGCCTCGGCCGGCGCGGCGGCCTCGGACGCGGGTGCTGCCTCGGCGGGCGTGGCCACGGGCGCAGCCGGGGACGCCGCGGCTGCCGGCGCGGGGGCTGCCGGCGCGGGTGCTGCCGGCGCGGGCGCGGCCTGCGCGGGGGCGGCGGCCGGCGCGGAAGGAGCGGGGGCGGCGGCCGGAGCTGCAGAAGCCGCCGCGGCGAGGGCGGGCACCTGGGGCGGCTGCACGACCACCGGCATCGCCTGCGACAGGTCGACCGCTCGGCGAGGGGGCTCGCGGCCCGGGAGCACCCGATCGGCTGCGCACGACCTTGGCCGACTCCTCGTCACGGGCGAAGCGCGGCGCGTAGCGCATGTAGAGCAGCACGATGAACACGATGAGGAGCCCCGCGCCGACCGCGAAGATCACCGCGAAGGACACCGGTCCGAACAACGGGCCGAGCGCGCTGCGGTTCTCCTCGGGCGTGACGGTCGGGTGCGCGCTCATCTGCGCGAACGCGGCGCCCGCGCTCACGAGCACGAAGGCGAGCGAGCCGAGCGCCGTCGCGAGCAGCCGGGTGATCGTCCGTCGCTTCGTGGTCGGCATGGGCTCTGGCATCGCGGGCGATTCTCGCAATCGGAGGGTCCTGCGGCAACCGGCGTCGAGCCGATCTCGGCGTGACCTTCGGTCGTGGGAGAGCCGGAGATGGGATTCGAACCCATGACCTACCACTTACGAGGCGGTTGCTCTGCCACTGAGCTACTCCGGCGGCCGGGCGGCCGAGTATCGGGGTGGTCGTGGCGGCGAAATGCCCGGCGGCCAAGATGGGCGCGAGAGGAGGGTGCCACCACCACCCGGGGTCCGCAGGGCGGCCACCCTGGTCGCGAGCGCGCCGACGCGGCAAGATGCCTGGCATGGCGAGCCCTTCTACGGAGCTTCCGACGGGACCGATCCGGCGAGTGATGGTCGGGACGGACCGGTCCGCGACGGCGTCGCGGGCGGTCGACTGGGCGGCGGCGTTCGCCGAGCGGTTCGGCGCCGAGCTCCACGTCGTCCAGGTCGTCTTGCCGCGCAACCCCGCCGACACCCAGTTCGGGGCCGCCGAGGGCACCCGTGCGCGGTCGGCCGCCGACGACCTCCAGCACTACGCGGGCCAGATCGCCGGCGACCGCGGCCGAGCGCATGTCGTGATCGACGACGATCCGGCGATGGCGATCGTCCATGCGGCCGAAGAGCAGCGCGTCGACGTGCTCGTCGTGGGCAACGCCGGCATGGCGGGACGCAAGGAATTCCTGCTCGGCAACGTCCCGAACCGGATCAGCCACAACGCCCGGTGCACGGTGATCATCGTGAACACGACGAACGGATCAGGGACCGATCCGGTGACCGCCGTGCGCGACCCGCGGAGCGTCACCACGCTCCGGAGCTCGCCACGTCGAGGAGGACACCCAGCCGCACCTCGACGGCCCGAGGCACGAAGATCGCCTCGGTCTTCGCCAAGCACGGCCTGAAGGAGCTGTTCGGCCGGTCCGACGAGGAAGGCGCCGTCGGACGGCGACGCCAGGCCAAGCGGATGCGCAACGCGCTCGAGGAGCTCGGTCCGACCTTTTGCAAGCTCGGCCAGATCCTGTCGACGCGCCCCGATCTGCTCGCCGCCGGAGTTCATCGAGGAGCTCGCGACGCTCCAGGACAACGTGCCGCCGCTCGCCGAGGAGCAGGTCGTGCGGGTGATGGAGCAGGAGCTCGGCGTCCCGTGGGAGGACGTCTTCGATCACCTCGACGCCGAACCCCTCGCCGCCGGCACGATCGCCGAGGTCCATCGCGCGACGCTCGCGAACGGCGAGGCCGTCGTGATCAAGGTCCAGCGCCCCGACGCGAAGGAGCAGATCGAGCAGGACCTCGCCCTGCTGGAGGTGTTCGCCGAGAAGGTCGGCGACCGGCCGGGCCTCAAGGCCGTGATCGACATGCCGGCGGTCTTCGAGCACCTGTCCGATTCGCTGCACCGCGAGCTCGACTTCCGCCAGGAGGCCCGGAACATGGCGCGGCTGCGCGAGGTGATCGAGCAGTTCGCTCGGCTGGCGGTACCCGACGTCTACGGGGACTACTCCACGTCGCGGCTCCTGGTGATGCAGGACGTGCGGTGGCCGGCGATCGGCGACGCCCCGGAGGGCACGTCGCGGAAGGCCGCCGCTCGACAGCTCCTCGAGATCTTCTACAAGCAGATCATGGTCGACGGCTTCTTCCACGCCGACCCGCATCCGGGCAACCTGATGTGGCAGCCGGGCGAGGAGCGCCTGTACTTCCTCGATCTCGGCATGGTCGGCGAGGTCGGCCCCGAGATGCGCGAGCAGATGATGCTGCTGCTGATGGCGTTCTGGCAGGAGGACATGGGGTTCCTCACCGACGTCTCGCTGATGCTCGCCGGTGCGATCGACCGCACCGACCTCGACGTCGACGCGTTCAGCGGGGAGATCGGCGCCGTTGATGGCGACGTACCGCAGCGGCCTCGCTGAAGGACATCCAGCTCGGTCCCGTGCTGCAGGAGATGACCGAGATCTCGCTCCGCCACGGCGTGCCGCTGCCGGCGTCGCTCACGCTCACCGGCAAGGCGCTGGCGCAGATGCAGCTGGCCGCCGCGCAACTCGACCCCGAGCTCGACCCCTTCGACGTCGCCGGGAAGTTCCTGATGCGCAACGTGTTCACGGGCATGGGGGCAAGCTCGACCCGAAGGCGCTCTTCTATCAAGGCGCAGAAGATCAAGGTGCGCGCGATGCGCGTCGTCGAGGCGATCGAGCGGCTGATCGGTGCGCGGCCCGGGCAGAAGCTCGAGGTGAACTTCCGCGCCGTCCTCGCTCGAGGAGACGGTGCACGCCGCGCCGGCCGGCGGCTCGCGCTCGGCGTGGTGGCGGCGGCGGCGCTGCTCGGCACGGCGATCGTCGCCACCGCGCAGCGGGTGCCGTCGTGGGTGCCGGTCGCGCTCGGGATCGTCGGCGGCCTCTTCACGCTCGGCCTGCTCGTCGATCTGCTCCGAGGCCGCCGGTAGGTCGACCCGCGGGCGCGGGTCGTCCCGAGACTAGTCGACGTCGACCTCGCCGCCGCGCGACGTGAACGTTCTGGGTCCGGGCTCGGCGACCTTCGGCGTCTTGCCCTCACGGCGGACCGAGCGCATCACGACCTTCTCGAGCACGAACGCCACGACGCCCATGGCGACGCCGACCAGCCACCGCTCGACACGGCGGATCCCGCGGGGGCGCGGCGACCGCGAGCCGTGGGTCCCCGTTCGACTCACATCGCCCGCCGAGCCAAGAGCTCGCCCACCGCCGTGTACACCACCCCGAGCACGAGCAAGGCGACGGCCCACCCGCTCGCGATCGCGCTCGTGTGGTCGGGATACGCGAGGAAGGCCGCCCCGATGAACGCGGCGCCGATCCCGACGAGCCAGCGCGCGATGCGAACGCCCTGCCCGCGGAACGCCGCGATCGCGCCCGCCGCCACGAACGAGAAGGCGGCGGCGGCCATGCCCCCGTAGTGCTCGAACTCGGCATGCGGATCGCTCGTGGGACGCGTGGCCTGGAGGTCGGCCTGCTCGAGCCCGTACATCACGGCCGGGATCGCGGCGACGAACGGCAGCGCGAGCAGCGGCACGTCGAGGGCGCCGAGGCGCAGCACCTCGCCGCGGGCGCGGATGCAACGCGAGGAGCACCATCGCGATCGACGAGCGTGAACACCGCGGACTCCATCGTGCCGCCGATCACGCCGGCGACGCCCGTCGCGACGGACGCCGCCAGCACCACGCGGAACGACGCGACCGTGCCGAGCGGATCCTTCCCCGCCAGGATCAGGGGGATCGCCATGAGCGGCACCGTGTAGGCGAACCCGGCGACGTTGTGGAGCGCGTGGATGTCCTGCTCGTCGTCGACGAACGTGAGGACGAGGAACAGCACGCCGAACCCGAGCAGCGCGAACGCGCCGAGCCCCGCGAGCACGCGGAACGCGATCGATCGACCTCGCGACCCGGTCGGCGTGGCATCCAGTCGGCGACTCATCGAGCACCTCCATGGTCCGAGGACGGAGCGAGTGCCGCGTCGGCGGCATGGATCGGAACGCTACCGGTGACGACGGTGCCGGCGCCAGGGGCGCTCACGACATCGAGCGCGCCGTCGAGGACGGCGAGGCGATCGACGATGCCCTGCAGGCCCGTCCCGTGCCCGGTCGTCGCCGGGTCGAAGCCGCGGCCGTCGTCGCGCACCTCGAAGCTGAGCACGCGATCGGTCACCGCGAGCGTGACCCAGGCGCAGGTCGGGTCGGCGTATTTCGCGGCGTTCTGCAGCGCCTCCAGACACGAGAAGTACACCGCCGCCTCGATCTCCGACGGGTACCGACCGACCCCGTCGCCACGAACCTCGACCGGCACCGGCGCCTTGCGAGCCTGGGCCGAGAGGGCCGCGACGAGCCCCTGGTCGGCGAGCAGCGGCGGGTAGATGCCGCGCGCGAGGTCGCGGAGGTCCTCGAGCGCGGTCTGCGTCTCGGCTTCGATCTGGGCGAGCATCTCGCCGGCCTTCGCCGGATCGCGATCGGTGAGCGTGCGAGCGAGTCGGGCCTTGACGGCGAGCGCCACGAGCTGCTGCTGCGCCCCGTCGTGGATGTTGCGCTCCAGGCGTCGTCGCTCGGCGTCCTGCGCCGTCACGAGCCGCTTCTGCGTCGCGCGGAGATCGTCGAGGCGAGCCCGGAGCTCCTCCGCGAGCCGGACGTTGCGCAGCACGAGACCGGCCTGGGCCGCCAGGTCTGCGACGAGCTTCTCGTCGGTCGGCGAAACCGGATCGCTCGCGGGCTTGCGCACCGCGAGGGCGCCGAGGAGCTCGCCCGCGTGCTCCACGGCGAGGACGCGATCGGCCTCGGCGATCTCGGGCAGGTGCCCGTTCGGGAGCGCGACGGGCTCCTTGCGCGCCGCATCGGCGGGCCACACCGCGACGTCACGGAGGTCATCGTCGACCTTGAGCCACACGTCGGCGCGGTCGGCGCCCACGCCTTCGCCGAGCACGCGGGCCATCCGCGGGAGCACGTCTTCGTCGCCGTACGTCGCGCCGACGCGCGCCGCGAAATCGGAGAGCACCTCGTAGGGCGTCGCGCGATGACCGTAGACGATCCTGTTCGCGAACCGCATGAGCCGCTCCCGGAGCGGCTGGAACGTCAGCGCCACCACGACGGCCGACACCATCGTGAGGAACGAGCTGTCGCGGCCGATCCACGCCCCCGCCACGATCACCAGGGTGAGATACACGAACGTCGCGAAGATCGCGAGCGCCGCGTAGACGATCGCCTTCCGTACGACCACGTCGAGGTCGTAGAGCCGGTACCTGAGCACCGCGACCCCGATCGCCACCGGGAGCGCGAGGAACGCCGATGCCGACAAGACGCTCGCCAGGAGCTCGAGATCGGGCGCCGACGCGATGATGACCTCCTCGAGGATCGCCGTGGCGAGCAGGAGCGCCGCGGCGAACGCGAACCACTTCATCTGCTGGCGTTCGATGCCCCGGGACCGCACGAACCGCACGACCACCGCGGCGATCGCACCGGCGACGGCGATGAGGAACAGCCAGCTCGCGTCCTCCAGCCATCCGATGGTGTCGCCGACGGCAGGGATGAAGAGCGGGTTCTCGACCGCGACCTCGTCGGTCGATCCGGTCAGACGCTCCGACGCGAAGAGCGTGGTCACGAGGAGCACGCCGGTCGTCGACACGACGAACCACGCGAACGGACGCCAACGCGGTGACGGCAGCCGCCCGTCCGGGAACAGGACCAACACGAAGATCAGCGCCGGCAGGATCCCGATGATCCATCCGACGTTGCCCGCGAGCAGGAGCGACGCGAGCAGCACCCCGTCGGTGTTGCCCGATCGGACGAGGGCCGTCACGACCTCCGAGCAGAGGAATGCCAGGGCTGTGATCCCCGACCCGTACAGCAACAAGAGACCGATCGCGTTGCGCCGGTCGCGACTGACGATCAGCGCCCCCACGACGCCGAACATGCCAAACGCGATCACGAACGGCACTTGCTCGGAGAGCGACTCCTCGTGGACGACGACGAATCGAAGGGCGAGCGCGGCGCACAGGACGAATCCGCCGACGACGATCCACGGCCAGCGAGCGGGTCGCTCGGCATGCGCCGGAAGGGTCGCCGGCGCGCTCACGAGATCGCCACCTCTGGTCCGGCGGCCGGCTGCTCCTCGGCGATCGCATCCGCAGCCGTCGCGTCGGCGACACGGATCCTCCCGACGAGCTGGGTTCCTTCGCCGGGGGCGCTGCGGACCTCGAGCCGCCCGTCGAGCGCGCCGAGGCGATCGGCGATCCCTTGCAGACCGGTCCCGTAGCCGTTCGACGACGGTTCGAAGCCACGCCCGTCGTCGTTGACCTCGAACACGACGTCGTCACCCTCACGACGGACGCGCACCCACGCCCGTGACGCCTCGGCATACTTCGCCACGTTCTGCATGCCTTCGAGACACGAGAAGTAGACGGCGGCCTCGAGCTCGGGCGCGAGCCGACCGTCGAGCCCCACGACGACGTCGACGGGGATCGCGGCACGACGCGCCTGTGCTCGCAGCGCCGCCCCGAGGCCCTCGTCCGCGAGCAGCGGCGGGTAGATCCCGCGGGCGAGGTCGCGGAGGTCCTCCAGGGTCTGCGTCGTGTCGGCTTGCAGCTGCGCGAGGGCGTCGTGCGCCTTCGCGCGATCGCGATCCACGAGCGTGTCGGCGAGCTTCAGCTTCACGGCCAGGGCGACGAGCTGCTGCTGCGCGCCGTCGTGGATGTTCCGCTCCAGGCGTTTCCGCTCTCCGTCTTGGGCCGACACGAGCCGCTTCTGCGCCGCGCGGAGGTCGGCAAGCCGCGCGCGAAGCTCTTCGGTGAGGCGCACGTTGCTCAGCACGAGCCCCGCCTGGCTCGCGAGGTCGGCGATCAGTCGCTCCTTCGTCGGATCCAACGGATCGTTCGCCGGCATCGCCACGGACAGGGCGCCGAGCTCCTCGCCCTTGTTCCGCACGACGGTCCGATGGTCGTCGGCCGCGGCCTCGTCTGCCTCGGGAGGCCAGCTCGCGACCTGCCTGATCTCGCCGTCGACGCGGAGCCACACCCGCGCGCGATCGGCGCCGACGCCCTCGGCGAGCACCCGCGCGATCCGAGGCAGGACATCGTCGGCGGCGTAGGTGCCCGCGAGCTGGTCGCCGAAGGTGCCGAGGACCTCGTACGGGGTCGCTCGCTTCCCGTACACGAGGCGGTCGGCGATCCGGCGCGCCCGGGTCCGCAGTGGCTGGAAGACGAATGCGACGACGCCCGCCGCGATCACGGTCAGGACCGGGTTGTCTTCGGATCCCACGAGCGTCCCCAGCCCGACGACGATGCCGACGTACACGAGCGCGATGAACACGGCGAGGATCGCGAACACGACCGTCTTCTTGATCACGAAGTCGATGTCATAGAGCCGGTACCGCAGCACCGCGATGCCGATCGTGATCGGGATCAGGATGAAGCTGACCGGCCCCACCCACTGGACGAACGAGTCCCATCGCTCGTTCCCCAAGCCGGGGATGAAGCCGAGGGTGAACAGGAAGGCGATCACCGCGGCCGAATACGCGAGCCAGCGGATCTGGTGCCGACGGACGTCGTCGGTCGTCCTCCGCAGCCGGACGAAGAGGCCGATGGCCCCGCCGAGCACCAGGAGCGGCACGGCGATCAGCAAGAACCCGATCGCATCGGCGACCGGCCTCAGGGCATCGACGCCGATGGGGTTCTGGATCTCGGGGTACCCGGAATCGGAGAAGTCGCCCGGATAGAACCAGATCACGACGGTGATCACGGCGAACGAGACGCCGCACGCCCACGCGAACCATCGCCATCGCGGCGACGGCAGGTGGCCGTCGGGGAAGAGCAGCAGCAAGTAGCCCGAGATCGCGATGAACGGGAGCCAGCTCGGGCCTCCGAGCGCGAGCGCCAGCGTCGTGAACGGAAGCTCGCCACCGCGGACGTCGAGCGAGTACGTGGCGTAGGCCGTCAGCGGCACCGCGATCACGAACCCCATGGAGACCATCAACCACCCCAGCGTCGCCCGCGGCCGTTGACGGATCACCACGAACCCCACGACCGGGAACGTGAGGAGCAAGGCGGAGAACAGCGCCTCGCTCGGCGAAGACAGCAGCTCGAGGATGATCGTGACGGTCGAGCCGACCGCGATGGAGGCGGCGGCGAGCCACGTGAGCCGCCGGAGCGCGCGATCGCTGAGCGTCATACGAGCGCACCTTCGTGGACAGTCTCAGACGACGACACGGAACACCTCCACCGGCTCCTCGCGACCCTTCACGCGCCGAGATCCGATCGACTCGCACGTGACGGTGGGCGCCGCGGCGACGGTGGTCACCGACGCGACGACCTCACCGGACGCCGCCTCGGCCTGCAGGCGCGACGCGACGTTCACCGCGTCGCCCACGACCGTGTACTCGAGCCGCCCGCCGCCGCCGATCGTGCCGGCGATCACCTGCCCGGTGTTGACGCCGATGCCCACGCCGAGCTCGGGAAGATCGTCGATCCCCCAGCCTTGCGCGTTCAGCTCGGCCTGGCGGGCCTGCATCTCGATCGCGCATCGCAACGCGCGCTCGGCGTGACCGGACAGCGGCTCCGGGGCGCCGAACACCGCCATGACGGCGTCGCCCTGGAACTTGTCGATCGTGCCGCCGTGCGCGACCACGACCTCGGCCATCGCGGACAGGTGTCGGCCGACCACCGTCGCCACGTCGCGCGCTGACAAGCGTTCCGCGATCGTGGAGAACCCGCGGATGTCGCTGAACAGCACGGAGACCTCGACCTCCTGGGGCTCGATAGGTTCGTCGGGCTGGGCGGCGAGCCGGTCGGCCACCTGCTGCGGCACGAACGACGCGAGCGTGGCCCGTGAGGTCGTTTGCTCGACGACGGCCGCATGGAGTCGCTTGAACTCATCGACCAAACCCGAGCTGCCACCGTCGCCGGCCATGCGGCCGAACAGCTCCGTCACCTGCCGATCGACCGCCTCCTGCGTGGTGCCGAGCGAGTCGGCGATCTCGGCGTACCCGAGCCCCTTCGCCATCATGTCGAGGAGCCCCCGCTCGCGGTCTTCGGCGTCGGCGCGGCCCGACAGGCGCTCGGCGATCGAGGGATCGACGGATGTCCCGCCGGCGTGCACCTCGCGGATCGCGCGCGCGAGCTCGTCGCCCTGGGCGATGCGGTCCTTCAACAGGTAGGCGAGACCACCCTGGCCCTTGCCGAGCAGCGCGATCGCGTACTCCTCGTCGTCGTGGGCCGACAGCACGACGACCCCGGTGTCGGGGTGACGATCGCGGATCGCGTGCGCGCAGTCGATCCCCTCGAGCTGGAACGACGGGGGCATCTTGATGTCGGTCACCACGACGTCGGGCACGTGCGTCGCGGCGGCCACGAGCAGCGAGGGCGCGTCCGCCGCCACGTCGACGACCTCGATGTCGTCGTAGGAATCCAGGAGCGCGCGCACGCCCTCGCGGACGAGCACGTTGTCCTCCCCGAGCACCACCTTGATCGTCATGCGGCCGCGGCCTCCCCGTTCGTCTCTCGGGTGCTGTGTACCATCCGCTCATGCTCCGGGTCGTGTTCGCAGAGGACAACTACCTGGTTCGCGAGGGCACGGCCGCATTGCTCACCGAGCTGGGCGACGTCGAGATCGTCGGCACGGCCGAGGACCTCGACGGGCTCCTGGCCGCCGTCGTCGAGCACGCGCCGGACGCGGTCCTGACCGACATCCGCATGCCCCCCACCGGCACCGACGAGGGCATCCGAGCGGCGAAGCAGATCCGCGCCGACCACCCCCAGGTCGGCGTCGTCGTGCTCAGCCAGTTCGCCGACGAGGAGTACGCCTACGACCTGTTGAAGGACGGCGCCGAGGGTCTCGGCTATCTGTTGAAGGAGCGCGTCGCCGACGTCGAGGAGGTCGTCCGGGCGCTCGGCGAGGTCGCCCGCGGCGGCAGCGTGCTGGACCCCAAGGTCGTCGAGGCGCTCGTCGCGGCGAAGGATCGCATGGCGCATTCGCCCCTCGCCTCGCTCACCGAGCGCGAGCGCGAGGTGCTCTCCCACATGGCGCAGGGGCAGAACAACGCCGCGATCGCGAAGTCGCTGTTCCTCACCGAGCGCGCCGTCGAGAAACACATCAACTCGCTCTTCCACAAGCTCGCCCTGTCGGAGGAGCCTGATGTGCACCGTCGGGTGATGGCCGTCCTCGCCTTCCTGCGGGAGTCCGAGCTGGCGTAGGACGTGCCACCACCGGGCGGCCGGGATCACGGCTCGACCCCTCACTGCGCTCTTCTCGTATCGACGATGAACACGCTGCAGGGAGCGTGCCGGAGCACGAGGTTCGGGATGCTGTCCCGCACCCGCCACCACGAGCCCTGAGCGCCGCGGTTGCCCACCACGATCGTGTCGGCTCGTTCCTCGGCCGCGATCGCGACGATGCGTTCCGCCGGGTCGCCGGCCTCGACCCGCGTGCGCGTCACGACCTCCGGGTACCGTTCGGCGAGGCGATGCAGGTGCCGCTTCGGATCGGGGGCGAGCGTCGGATCGACCGCGGCTCGCAGGTCTCCCTCGGCGCGGACGTAGAGCACGAGCAACTCCGCGTTCCGGTCTCTCGCGAGCCGGGCGGCGCCGTCGACCGCGAGGTCCGCCGCCGCCGATGTGTCGGTTCCCACCAGGATCGTCGTCATCGTGTGCCTCCTTCGGATCGTTCGCCGCGAGCGTAGGTCCGCCCGAGGTCCTTCCACGACCCGGCCGGCATGCGGATCGGTGGGGGTGCCACCACGCCGCCCCGTGGGTGGTTCCGCGACCTCGGGTTCGCAGGCGGGCCCCCTTCCTCGCGGGGGCCGTTCGCGGCACTATCTCGGCATGACGGAACGTCCAAACGTTCGCCTCGCGGGAGGGCCCGACCGTCGATCCCGGTGGCCCTGGTTCCTGTGGGGGCTCGTGGTCGCCGGCCTGGGCCCGGTGCTCGTCCTCACGGTTCGCAACGCGAGCTTCTCCGAGGACCCCTTCTTCATCCCGGTCGCGATCATGATGATCCTCGGCTACGCCACGGTGGGGGCGGTCCTCGCCTCGCGGAACCCCCGCAACCCGATCGGCTGGCTGCTCATGGCCGTGGGCACGTTGTTCCTCCTCACCGGTCTGAGCGACGAGTACATGCAGTACGTCTATTCGGGCGACCGCGGGGGGGAACCGCTCGGGCCGGTGGCCGCGTTCATCTCGTCGGTCGTGTGGCTCCCGATGCTGGGGACCGTTTCGCTCCTGATCCTGCTGTTCCCCAGCGGCGCGGTGCCGGGCCCGAGATGGCGGCCGCTCGCGTGGAGCATCGTGGGCGCGATGGCGGTGTACCTGATCGGTTCGACGTTCGTACCCGGCCCCTTCGAGGACATCGGCCTCGACGTCGTGATCGAGAACCCCTTCGGCATCGAGGCGCTGGGCGCCGTCGCCAGAGGGGCGGTCGCGATCAGCGAGACGGTGGCGATCTTGTGCATCCTGCCGTCGCTGGCCGGACTCGTGGTCCGCTACCGGCGGTCGCGCGGTGAGGAGCGGCAGCAGCTCCGTTGGCTTGCCTACGTGATCGGCACGCTCGTCGCGCTCGTGCTGCTGCAGATCGCCGCGTTCGCGATCAGCGACGCCTACGTGGAGGGATCGTTCCTCGAGTCCGTGCTCTTCCTCGCGTCGTTCGCGCTCGTCGGGATCGGCATCCCCGCCGCGATGGGCGTGGCCGTCCTCCGATATCGCCTGTACGACCTCGACATCGTGGTCAAGAAGACCGTCGTGTTCGGGACCCTCGTCGTGCTCGTCATGGGCGCGTCTTTGTTCACCCTTCTTGCCTTGAGCTCACCGTTCACCGACCTGTTCGCCGACGAGACCCAGGCCGTCGGGATCGCGATGTTCGTCGTCGGGCTCTCGGTGTGGCCGCTGTGGCGTCTCGCGCGACGGATCGCCGATCGCATCGTCTACGGCGGCCGGGCCACCCCGTACGAGGTCCTGAGCGAGTTCTCCGAACGTGTCGGCGAGACGTATTCGACCGAGGACGTCTTGCCGCGCATGGCGCAGCTCCTCGGCGAAGCCACGGGGGCGCGGGTCGCCCGGGTCTGGCTCCGGGTCGGAGACCGGTTCCGCCCGGCGGCGAGCTGGCCCGTCGACGCCACCGCCGCCGAAACCGTTCGGGCATCGGCCGACGCGGTCCCCGATCTCGGTTCTGCCCTCGGCGAGCACGCCGTCGAGGTGCGCCACCAGGGGGAGATGCTGGGGGCGCTGTCGATCCGCACGCCGGCGAGCGATCCGATGAACCCGTCGAAGGAGCGCATCGTCCTCGACCTCGCGGCCCAGGCCGGGCTCGTCTTGCGCAACGTCCGGCTCATCGAGGAGCTCCGAGCGTCTCGGCGGCGGATCGTCGCCGCCCAGGACGACCGGGCGAAGAAGCTCGAACGCGACATCCACGACGGCGCGCAGCAGCAGCTCGTCGCGCTCTCGGTCAAGGCGAGGCTCGCCGGCACGTTCGCCACGCGGGCTCCGGCACGCACCCAGGCGATCCTCGACGAGCTGCAAGGGGACCTGGCCGACGCGATCGAGAACCTGCGGGATCTGGCGCGCGGCGTCTACCCCCCGCTCCTCGCCGACCAGGGACTCGCCGCGGCGCTCACCGCCCAAGCGCGAAAGGTGCCGACCCCGGTGAGGATCGAGCCCGACGGTGTCGGGCGGTTCGCGCCCGATGTCGAGGCAACCGTCTACTTCTGCGTCCTGGAGGCTCTGCAGAACGTGGCGAAGTACGCGGAGGCGACGATGACCACGGTGCGGCTGGGCGCGACCGACCACGAGCTCCGCTTCGAGGTGACCGACGACGGGCGCGGTTTCGATCCGACCACGGCCGGCCACGGCACGGGCCTGCAGGGCATCGAGGACCGGCTCTCGGCGCTGGGCGGCAACGTCGAGATCACCTCGGCCGCCGGTCGTGGAACCACGATCCTCGGCCGAGTGCCGACCTAGCGAGCCGGCATGACGGGCCAGGATCGAAAGCGGCGGATGACGCGGCGGGCCGCTCGCACGATCTCGTTGTCGGTGCTCGCCTTGTGCATCGGAGCGCTCGCCGCGAGCATCCCTCTCTACCTCGCCTCCCGTGACGACCCGAGCCCACGAGCGATCTATGTGATCGGCGACGCCGCCGCCGAGCGCGTCGAGGAGGTTCGGGCCGAGATCGAGGAGCAGGATCCACGGGACTTCTCCGCCGGCGACGACACCTCGATCCCCGGCGTGTTCGCTCTCGTGCTGCTGTGTCTGCTGTGGGTCGGCGTCGGCTCCCTCATCGTGTCCCGCCAGCCGACGAACTGGGCGGGATGGATCTTCGTTACGGTCGGGGCGCCGCTTCCGCTGCTGGCGTTCGTGGAGGCGGTGATCCGCTACGGCGTTCGGATCGAGCCGGGTTCGATCCCATTCCTCGACGCCTGGGCACTGGCCGGCGAGTTCGTGCTCTACCCCTTCGCCCTGCTGCCGCTGTTGTTCCTGCTCTATCCGGATGGACGGCCGCCGAGCCCGCGATGGCGGTGGGCGGTGCGGGCGCTGCTCGCCGGGACCGGCGTGGCGTTCCTGGGCTTCACCCTTCGCCCGGGACCACTCAACAACTGGGTCGAGCTCGGCGTGCTGTACGTGAACCCGATCGGCATCGGCGGGCTCGGCGGTGTCTCGGGTGGCGTGATCGCCGTGGGGGCGATCGTGGCCCTCGTCGCGTCGGGTTCCACGGTGATCGCCGTGCGGCAGCGGTACAAGCGATCGCGCGGGGAGGAGCGCCAGCAGATGCGCTGGCTCGTGCTCGTCGCCTCGCTCGCGGGCGCCGCGTTCGCCCTGATGTTCATCGCCGTCCCCATCTTCGAGGCCGTGGGGGTGAGCGAGGACGAGACCGACATCTTCGACTGGCTGTTCGCCCTGACCGCCTTCACGTTGATCGTCGGGCTGCCGGCCGCGTACGTGATCGCGATCTTCCGACACGGCCTGTACGACCTCGACCTCGTGGTCAAGAAGACGGTGCAGTTCGGGCTGTTGCTGGCGCTGTTCCTCGGTATCGGCATCCTCGTGGTCGCCGCGGTGCCCGCGGCGTTGATCGGGTTCGGCGAGGAGACCTCGACGCTCCCGGTGCTGATCCTCGCCGCGATCCTCGCCGCCGCCTTCATCTGGCTCAGGCCGAGGGCGGCCCGCCTGGCGAACCGGATCGTCTACGGCAGGCGCGCGACCCCGTACGAGGTGCTCTCGGCGTTCTCCGAGCGGGTGGGCGAAACGTATTCGACCGACGACGTGCTCCCGCGGATGGCGCAGCTCGTCGTCGACGCCACGGGGGCGCGTCGCGCCGACGTCTGGCTCCGCGTCGGATCCGAGCTCCGCGCCGAGGCCTCGTGGCCGGCCGGCGCCGGGCGACCTGCCGTTCGACCGCTCGATCACGACGCTGTGACGCTGGATGACGACGAGCACGTCGCCGAGGTTCGCCACCAGGGTGAGCTGCTCGGCGCGATCACGCTCGAGCCGTCTCCCGACGACCCTATGGATCCGTCCAAGGAGGTCCTCGTGCGAGACCTCGCGTCGCAGGCGGGGCTCGTGCTCCGAAACGTCGGGTTGATCGAGGAGCTGCGCGCATCGCGTCAGCGGCTCGTCGCCGCCCAGGACGCGGAGCGTCGCAAGCTCGAGCGGAACCTCCACGACGGCGTGCAGCAACAGCTCGTCGCCCTCACGGTGCAGCTCCGACTCGCCGAACAGCTCAGCGAGCGTGACCCGGCGAAGGCGCGGTCGGTGCTCGCCGAGCTGCAGGGACGGTCGACGGAAGCCCTCGAGGACCTCCGAGACCTCGCGCGGGGCATCTACCCACCGCTGCTCGCGGACAAGGGGCTGCCGACCGCGCTCGAGGCCCAGGGACGACGATCGCCCGTCCCCGTCGTCGTCGACGCCGAGGGGGTGAACCGCTACCCGCAGGCGGTCGAGGCCGCCGTGTACTTCTCGTGCCTCGAGGCGCTGAACAACGTCGCGAAGTACGCCGAGGCCTCGCGCGTCACGATCTCGCTCACCGACCGAGACGGCGTCCTCGGGTTCGCGGTCACCGACGACGGCGGCGGATTCGATCCGACCTCGACGGGATACGGCACGGGCCTGCAAGGCATCGCCGACCGGCTCGATGCGATCGGCGGCGAGCTCAACGTCGCGAGCCGGGTCGGCGAGGGGACGACGTTGGAGGGCCGGGTTCCGGTGGTGGCGCAGGCGCGGTAGCGCCGAACCGACGCTTCCGTTTCAGCCGTGGGCCGTCCAGGCATCCTCGAGCCGATCGGGACCGAACATCGCCTTGGGGATGTACACGGCGGCGCCGCATTCCGCGGCACGCGGTGCGTATTCCTCTTCTTCGTAGGTCGAGAGCAGGAACACGACCGGAGGATCGGTCGCCGCCAAGATCCGGCGGGTGGACTCGAGCCCGTCGATCCCCGGAAGGTTCACGTCCATCAGGACGAGATCGGGAGCGAGGTCGGCGGCCATCGCGACGCCGTCCTCACCGGTCTCGGCCTCGCCGGCGACCTCGAAGCCGTCGGTCGCCTCGACCACCATCCTCGCGGCCAAGCGGAAGGGCTCCTGGTCGTCGACGATCACCACCCGTACGGTCATCTGCATGCTCCTCCACCGCAAGCGTGACAGCGACGGAGGCGAGCGACAGTGGTGCCAGCACCACATTCGGCATGGGCCGCTCGAAGGCGTGCGGGGGACCGATGCGCGACGGCGGCGGCGCTGTGGTTCGGTGGATCAGCGCCCCGGGTTCTCCTCGCCGTCGCGGACGCGATCGTCCTGGCGGGGGGCCTGCTTCTTGCGGGCCGCGGTGCGGGCCAGCTTGGCTCGCATCACGCTCGCCTCCTCTCCCGAGGCGACGGGGTGGGCTCCGACCGGTTCGACGAGCCGCTCGAGCATCGAGGTGGCCTCGTGCTCGTCCTCGGCGGGACGAACCACCTCGGACGGCGGGAGCACCACCGGCGCCCCGAGGTCCAGTCCGCCGTCGCTGTCGTCGTCGACCTCGAACGCCGCGAGGGACGCGAGCGCGGCCACGCGCTCCTCGTGGGTGAGGTCGGCCGGTCGAGCGTCGGTCGACGGTTCCGCGTCGGGCACGACCACCGGCGCATCGGCGCCGGTGGCGTCGGCGCGCGCCGGACGGCGCGGCTCCCTCGGCGTGCGCGTTCGAGTCGGTGAGGTAGGCGTCTTCGAGACCTTCGCCCGCCGCGACGCTCGGTCGGCGTCGGCGGCCGCGGGCGTGGGGGCCGGCGGCGCCGGGGCGGGGGAGGCGGTTTGCGCGCTCGCGGCCGGCGTGACCGGGGTGGGCGGCGCGGGGGGCGCGGTCGGGGGGGTCGCTGCCGGCGCGACCGGAGCCGGGGGTGGGGTGGGCGGCGCGGTGGGCGTGGGAGCGGGCGGTGCGCTGGGAGCAGGCGCGGGAACAGCCGGCGCGGTGGGCGCGTCCGACGGCGTGGCCTTCGAGGTGGCGATCACCGAGCGCATCCTTCCGGCATCCTTGTTCGCGATCTGCGTCAGCGCTCGCTGGAGATCACCCTCGAGCTTCAGCCGCGCTCCCTCGCTCTCGCGGATCCGCGCCTCCATGTTCGCGACACGTTCTCGCGCGTGCACCCCCGCGCGTTCGAGCTCGATCTTGCGGTCGAGGTCGATCACGTCCATCGCACGGGGCACCGAGGTCGAGTAGAACGGCACGCCGGCACCGATCCGGGCGACGGGCTCGCGCATCGAGCCGAGCGCGAGCGCGAGCCCGACCAGGACGGCCACGCCGAAGATCAACCGATAGCGGAGCCAATCGCTGCGCACATCGCCGAAGGCGGTGGCCTCGGAGGCTTCGAACTGCACCGCGGCGAGCTCGCCGCCGACCGAGACGGGCGCGTAGGCCGAGAACGTCGCTTCGGAGGGTTGCCCGTTGAGATCGCGTTCGGCGGTTTGCGTGTGCACCGCCGACAGGTCCGCGAGCGAGGTCGTCACGGCCTCGTCGTTCAGTCCGGCCGCCGACCCGATCGACTCACCGTCGACGCTTGACCACAGGAGCGTGCTGTCGGGAGCCCAGATGCGAACGATCTCGATGTGAGGATCGACGGTCACCCCGGCCTCGACCCGTTCGGCCAACCGACCGGCCGCGGCGGGATCGAGGGGCGTGGACAGCCCGACGCCTTCGAGGGCGGGCGCCACGATGGTCGAGGCGAGGCGTGCCGACGTCGCCGCGAGGTCGTCCCGGCGCGCCTCGATCGCCCGAGATCCGCCCGGAAAGCTCAGGACCACGAGGACGACGAGGAGCATCGTCACGGGCCACCAGATCCAGGAGCTGACCTCGTCCCTGGTGAATCGCTCGTACAGGTTCAGTGGAACCCCTCCCGGGTCATCCGACGGACCGCTTTCCCCGGGGACCAACCGAACCCCACGGAAGTCGTGACCGTACTACTGCGAACGGCCATCTCGCATCCGCCGGAAGGACCTCGTGTCCCCGCCGAACGGGCCGCCTCGGCCCCACGGCTCCCCCGCCCGAGGATCCACTCGCGATCATCGGCCGCCGGCCAGGGCGAGGCGCAGGAACGCGCGCTCCAGGACGAGCCGCACGTTGAGGTTGAACTCCTCCGCGAGCTCGGCCCGGGCCTCCTCGATGCCGGCGAGGCCCGCGGCCGCCGCGGGGACCGACCCGGCGACCGGCGCCAGATCGGGGTTCAGCAGGAGATCGACCTCGGCGCCGACGCCGACGCCGACCGCGATCCGGTCGCGAAGCAGCGAGGAGACGGCGAGGAGGACCCAATCGACGTAGTCGCGCTCGGCCCGCCGCTCCCGCCGGTGGAACCGCGTCTCGACGCGCTTGATCGCGCCGCGGTACGCCTCCTCCGGACGTCCCTTGTCGTCGAGGAACGGCGCCAGCTCGCGATCGAGCTCACCCTTCATCGCCTTCTTGTAGCCGGCCGCGGCCTCGAGCACGACGGTCGCGGCCTCGAGCGCGCCGGCCGGTTCCCGGCCGGCAAGCTCGACCGCCCGCTCGGCAGCCTCACGGAACGCGAGCCCGTCGTCGCCGGTCGCGAGCCGCCGCGCGCGCCCGAGGTTGCCGCCCGTGAGGCGGGCCGCCAGGCGAGCGCGAACCTCGTCGACGCCTTCGTCGAGGAGCTGACGCACGACGAAGGACTCGGGCAAGGCGGTGAACGTCACGACGTGGCACCGGCTCCAGATCGTCTCGGGGAGCTCGTGCGCTCGCGCCGACAGCAAGAGGAAGACCGTGTCGGCAGGCGGCTCCTCGAGCACCTTCAGCAACGTGTCGGCGGCGGCCGGTGAGAGGCGGTCGGCCTCGCGGAGGACGAAGATCTTGCGGCCGGGTTCCGGCGCCGTGCGGAAAGCCGGCTGCCAGATCTCCTCGCGCACCGTGTCGACGTGGATGTCGCGGCCCTCGGGCTCCACGACGAACTCGTTCGGATGCCGATCGCCGAGTGCGAGCCGGCAATCCCGGCATGCGCCACAGCCGCCGTCCGGGCACAGGAGCGAGGCGGCGAAGGCGCGGGCGGCGAGGGACTTGCCCGACCCCTCGGGGCCGGCGAGCACGTAGGCGTGATGCGGCCGGACGGCGGCGCCCGCGAGGAAAGCGATCGCGCCCACCTGGCCGGGGATCCGGGCGAGCACCGGTGGAAGCACGGGATGCAGGCTACCGCTCGACCGGACGCGAGCCGTCACGGCGACGGCTCCTCGTGGTGTTCGTGGTGCTCGCGGACGGCGTGGTCGAGGGCAGCCCGAACGTCGCCGGCGACCTCCTCGGTGGGCCGGTCGGCGTCGATCACGACGAAACGCTCGGGGTGCTCCTCCGCGATCCTCAGGTAGGCGTCGGCGACCTTCGCGTGGAAGTCACCACCCTCCATCTCCATGCGATCGGGCGCATCGGTCGATCGGAGGAGGCCCTTCTCGGGCTCCAGGTGGAGCAGCACGACGAGATCGGGGAACAGCCCCTGCGTCGCCCAGACGTTCAGCGTGAGGACGTCTTGCTCACCGAGCCCGCGCGCCGATCCTTGGTAGGCGAGGGAGGAGTCGACGTAGCGGTCACAGATCACGACCCTGCCCTCGGCGAGCGCGGGGCGGATCACCTGCGCCACGGTCTGGGCGCGGCTCGCGGCGAACAGCAGCGCCTCGGCGCGAGGATCGAGCTTGCCCGTGGCGGGGTCGAGGAGGACGTCGCGGATCCGCTCCCCCGCGCTCGTCCCGCCGGGCTCCCGCGTCACGAGCACATCGAGCCCCTCGCCTCGCAGGTGCGCCTCGGCGAGCCCGATCTGCGTGCCCTTGCCCGCGCCTTCGACTCCTTCGAAGGCGATGAACAGGCCGGTGGCGGGAGGTCGCTTGAGCTTGGGCACGAGGGTGAGCTCGACGGGTCGCGACAGACGGTACCGCGTGAGGAGCCGGCGGGTCGTGACGCCCGCCGCGACGACACCGGCCCCGGCGACCCACAAGGCGAGCCGCGTGCCCGACAGGTCGAAGCGCTGCCCCCCCACGAAGAAGTCGCTGCCGGCGAGCGCCCCGTTCACCAGCCGCTCGAGCACATCGGCCAGGGCCGGGAAGATCGAGAGCGACAAGAAGAGCACCCCGCGGGACAGCACCGTGAGCGAGCCGAACGTCCGCCCACGGAACTCATCCGCGACGTTCTCCTGCAGCAACGTATAGCCGCTCACCCAGGCGATCCCGCAGAACGCGCCGAGCCACACGGTGATCACCGCGGCCCACGCGAGGTTCGGCATCGCGGCGAGCACGAACAACACGAACGCCGCCGCGAGGAGGGCCCACACGAAAACCTGGTCACGCTCGACGACCTTCGCCGCCTGGTTCGAGCTCGCCATGCCGATGCCCATGCCCACGCCAAACGCCGTCACGACGATGCCCCAGCCCGACGCGCCGGCGAGGAGCGTGTTCGCGACGAAGACCGGCCCGATCGCGAGGACGGCCCCGACCGCGGCGAACGCGACGACGATGCCGCCGGTCATGGCGGATGCCACGGAGTCCTCCCGCAGGAAGCGAACGCCGTCCAGCGTGTCGCGCCACACACGGGAGAGGTCGAACCGACGATGGATCTGCGCGACCGGTGTTCTGATCGGGATGCCGGCGACCATGAACGCCGAGAACGCGAACGTCCCGGCGTCGAGGACCAGCGCGAGCGCCTCGGGCCGGTCGGCGACGAGTGGGATCCGCCCGCCGACCCATTCCGAGAGACCCACGAGCACCGTGAACACGATGCCCCCGAGCGGCAGCGTGCCGTAGGTGCTGACGAGCCCGAGGGAGTTCGCGTTCGCGAGCTGGCGGCGCGACACGAGGTTCGGCAGCGAGGCGTCGCGCGCCGGTGACCACACGAGCGAGAGGCACTCGATCGCGAACGACAACACGTAGATCGCCCAGAGGTCGTTCACGACGACCATCGAGGCGTACAGGGTGCCGCGACCGATATCCGCCGCGATCATCAGTCGCTTGCGGTTCGTGCGATCGACGAGCACGCCGGCGATCGGCCCGAAGACGAACGCCGGCAGCGTCCGCGCGATCATCACGCCTGAGATCGCGAGACCCGCCGACCCACCGCCGAGCCGGGTGACGAGCGAGGTCACCGCGACGAAGCCGACCCAGTCCCCGAGCGACGAGACGCTCATCGCCGCGAGCAGCCGGGAGAACGACGGTTGGCGCAGGAGGTCCTTCAGCGTCGCCGAGCGGGTCCCGCGGAGCGCGGCGACCTCGTCGGCGAACGCGGACACGAGCGGCGGACCCTATCCCTCGGTCGGCTCGGCCGCGGGTCCGGCGGCCGCCTCCGTCGCCGCGGCCTTCTCCGTCTTGGTCGCCGCGGTGGTCTTCTTCTTCGCCGTCGTCTTCTTCTTCGCCGTGGTGGTCTTCTTCGTCTTCGCCGCCGCGGTGGTCTTCTTCTTCGCCGTCGTCTTCTTCTTCGACGTGGCCTTCTTCTTGGCCGCCGCGCGCGCCGTTCGTATCTCGGCCTTGATCCGGCGGGCCTCGGCCTCGGCCTCGGGGTCACCCGACTTCGTGACGTTGAACTCGAGATCGAGCTCGGCGCCGCAGTTCCAGCAGCGCAGGGACTTCGGCCGCCGCACGAGGAGCGAGCCGCACTCGGGGCACGGGTGGTCCTTCTCGGGAGGGTTCCCGACGGCGAAGTCGCAGTCCGGATACCGCGCACACCCGTAGAAGAGGCCGAACCGCGTCTTCTTCTCGACGATCTCGCCCTGCGTGCATTGAGGACACGTGATGCCGAGCGAGACGGGCGGATCCTTCTTGATGTATGAGCAGTCGGGGTAGCCGCTGCAGCCGACGAACGGCCCGTAGCGGCCGAACCGCTGCTGGAGCTGCCGGCCGCATTCCGGACATGTCTCGTCGAGGAGCTCGGGCTCGGGCCGCTCGGAGCCGTCGAGGTTCCGGATGTACTTGCAGCCGCCGTCCTCGTCGGCGAACCGGCTGCAGCCCACGAAGAACCCGAAGCGTCCGAGGCGCTGCTGGAGCCGGCCGGCGGGCGTACGCCCCTCCTGGATGCACCTCGGGCATTCCTCTCCGGTCTCGGCCACGAAGCGCTCCCACTTCTCCTTGGCCCGCTCCAACGCGCCTTCGAACGGACCGTAGAAGTCGCGCAGGACCTGGACCCGGCCCATCTGGCCCTCGGCGATCTCGTCGAGCTCTTCCTCGAGGCGGGCGGTGAAGTTCACGTCGACGATGTCGGCGAAGTGCTTCACCAGGCCGTCGGTCACGACCTCGCCGACGTCTTCGGGATAGAAGCGCTTGTCCTCGAGGCGAACGTATCCGCGGTCGCGGAGCGTCGAGATGATCGAGGCGTAGGTCGAGGGCCGGCCGATCCCGAGTTCCTCGAGCGCCTTCACGAGCGACGCCTCGGTGAACCGCGGCGGCGGCTGCGTGAAGTGCTGCTCGGGCTCGACCCCGAGGAGCCGCAGGAGCTGTTCCTCGGTCAGGTCGGGCAACGCGGCCTCGGCGTCTTCGTCGGGCCCCTCGTCGCGCCCCTCCTTGTACACGCGGATGAACCCGTCGAACACGAGCGTCTGCCCGGTCGCGCGCAGGCCGTAGCGGAGCTCTCCATCCGATCCCTCGCCCGCGGCGTCCGGCGAGACGCCTGCCTCGACGTCGACGCCGACGCGGTTGAAACGGGCCTCGGCCATCTGCGTGGCCACGGTGCGCTGCCAGATCATCGTGTAGAGCTTGAGCTGGTCGGGGCTCAGCGCCGACGCGACCCGCTGGGGCGAACGCAGCACGCTCGTCGGTCGCACGGCCTCGTGCGCCTCCTGCGCGTTGCGGGAGCGGGTCTTGTAGCGGCGGGGCTCGGCGAGCGCGTACCGCTCCCCGAAGTCGGTCTTCACGAGCTCGGCGATCTCGCGCAGCGCCGCATCGGCGATGTTGACGGAGTCGGTCCGCATGTAGGTGATGAGGCCGACGCTGCCTTCACCCGGCAGGTCGATCCCCTCGTAGAGGCGCTGGGCCGTCTGCATCGTCTTGCGCGCGCCGAAGCCGAGCTTGCGCGCGGCCTCCTGCTGCAGGGTCGAGGTCGTGAACGGGGGCGCGGGCGAGCGCTTGCGCTCCTTCCGCTCGATCTTCGTGACGCGGTAGGTCGCCCGTTCCAGGCGCGCCACGTGGGTCGCGGAATCTCCTTCGGTGCCGAGCAGGATCCCCTTCTTGTCGGGTGCGGCGGCGACCTTGCCGCCCGGCACCTCGACGACCCGTGCGACGAACGCGCGCTCGTCACCGTCGGGGGTGAGCCGGACGTCGATGCTCCAGTACTCGACCGGCACGAACGCCTTGATCTCACGCTCGCGCTCGACGATGAGCCGGAGCGCCGGGGACTGCACGCGGCCGGCCGACAGGCCCGGGCGCACCTTCCGCCACAGGATCGGCGAGATCCCGAAGCCCACGAGCTTGTCGAGGATCCGACGGGCACGCTGCGCGTCGACGAGCTGCATGTCGATCCGCCGCGGGTGCCTGAAGGCCTCGAGGATCGAGTCCCTCGTGATCTCGGTGAAGGTCACCCGCTGAGCATCGTTCGCGTCGACCCCCAGGACCTCGGCGACGTCGAAGGCGATCGCCTCCCCCTCGCGGTCGAAGTCGGTGGCGAGCACCACTCCGTCCGAACCGCGGAAGGCCTTCCGCAGCTCGGCGACGTTGCGCTCGGAGTCCTCCGTGACGATGAAATGTGGCTCGAAGTCATGCTCGACGTCGACACCGAGGCCGTCGTGTTCCCGGGAGAGGTCGCGGATGTGCCCGACCGAAGCCCGAACGGCGTAATCGCCGCCAAGGTACTTCTCGATCGTCTTGGCCTTCGTCGGTGACTCGACCACGACAAGGGTCTTCGCCATTCGGTGGGTTCCTTCGCTTCCTGATGGTCCGTGGGTACGGGCCGGGACCGGTGCCGCCGGGTCCCGCCGGCGGGTGGCCCCGGGGCCTCCTCGCGGCGGACGGTACCACCGGTCACCGCGGAGACCGGCGAAGCCTCGGGGAGGACGGTCGGCCCGGATCGACGGGCGGAACCCCCGTCGCCGCAGCTCAGCGGGGTTCCCGCGCCGTACCGTGGACGCTGAACGCCGCGGGGTCGCCGCGCATTCCCGCGGCTTTCAGAAGGGGCCTCGAGGCGAGGCCAACTGCAGGGGGCCGCGGGATCAGAGGTTGGCGACCATCACCCAGTTGTCGTCGCGGTCCTCGACCTTGTTGAAGCCGGCACGCTGGTACATCATCCGCGACCGGTTGTGCGCGGCCACCGAGAGCGACAGGGCCTGGAACCCTTCCTCGCGTGCCTGCACCATCGCCGAATGCAGGAGGGCGTGACCGAAGCCCTTCCGGCGGTGCAGGGGCAGCACGGCCAGGCTCAGTTCCGGGGTCTTCTCGTCGATGAACCCGTAGCCCTGCTCGTCGTCGGCGAACACCCGGTACCAGCACGCCCCCACCGGCAGCCCGTCGACCTCCGCGAGCACGCCGCCGTCGCCCTCGCGCCCCCAGCCCGCGTGGTACCGCACGAGCACCGGGTCGGCGAGCACCTCTTCGATCGGCTCCCGGGGCCAATCCGGGTTCCAACGGGCTGCCTCGTAGAGCATCTTCTTCAGGAACGGAACGTCGTCCTTCGTCACCGGACGGATGTGCATACGGATCGACCTTTCCTTGGGGAACCGCTCCTTGGGGAACCTTGCGTCGGTCGCGTCGTCCTCGACCTCTCAGGATATGGAAGGCTCGAACATGGGAACCGTACCGCAGCGGCGCGTCGTCGGTCCCGGCCGACGTCAAGGCGGGTTGTCGGCGTGAACGCGACCCTCGAAGGGCTCGTGGAACGGCTGCCGCCCCGAGCGAGGCGTTGGATCGACGTCGCCGCCGACGTGCGTCGCCGCGCCGAGCACGACGACCTCGCCGCCCACGCCGGCGCCCTGGCGTTCGCGGCCTTCCTCTCGCTCTTCCCCCTGCTCCTGCTCACGCTGTCGGTGGCCGGTTTCGTCGCGGAGCGCGGGGAGCTCGTGGCGCAGCTGGTGGAGGCCGTTCCGGGTCTCGAAGACGTCGTCCGCGAGACGGTCGACCTGCTCACGAGGAGCCGCGTCGGCATCGGGATCGTTGGCCTCATCGGCGCTTTGTGGTCGGCCTCGGCGATCGCTGGCCGCGTGCTGCGCAGCATGGCGACCGTCTTCGGGCTCCGGACGCGTTCGGTCGTCGTGCGCGTTCGATCGCTCGTCGGGACGATCGTGCTCGGCGTGCTCGTCCTCGCGGCGGTGGCCGCGGGCGGCGCGCTCGCTCGCGTGGACCTGGGTGGGGTGCTCGAGCTGCCGGTGGAGCTCGCCGCTCGGGCGCTCGCCGGTGTCCTGCTCGGTGTGGTTGCCGCGGTCTCCTATGCGGTGCTCACGCCGGAGGGGGTCCCTTGGCGAGACCACCTGCCCGGCGCGATCGTGACGACCGTGGCCTGGATCGCGCTGATCGCGATCGGGCAGCTCGCCGTCGATCGAGTCGTGTCGAGGGCCACGGCCCTCTACGGCACGATCGGCGCCGTCTTCGGGTTGCTCCTGTTCATCCGGCTGATGGCCGCGGCGTTCCTGTATGGCGCCGAGCTCTCCGCGACGCTGCGGGCCGACCGCATGCTCAGGCGTCCGTCGACGCAGGAGCCCCCTCGTCGGCCACCTCGGGATGGCGGAGGTGGAAGGGCACGCTCGTGAGCACGACCCGAGGCTCGGTCAAGAGCAGCCGCTTGATGAACAGTCCGGTCTGGTTGTGCAGGATGCTCTCCCACCAGTGCCGGGGGATCAGCTCAGGCAGGACCACCGTCACGATCGTGTCGCCGCGCGACGTGTGACGCCGGACCTCGGTCAGCAGCGGATCCGTGATGTCGCGGAACGGTGCCTCGACCATCACCAGGGGCACGTCCATCTCGCGCGCGTGCCACTGCTCGACGATCCCCTCCTCGTCTTCGGGGTCCATCGACATGAACAGCGCCTCGACGTGCGTCGGCTTGAGCGCCTTCGCGTACAGAACAGCGCGGACCGTGGGATCGTGGACCGCGGAGACCGGCACGAGGACGACGCTGCGCTCGGGTTCGAGCGGACGGTCGCCCGCCATCAGCGTAGCGCCATGCTCCTCGGGCAGGAAGGGCACATCGGTGACGACGACGCCGGGCTCGAACAGCAGCGCCGTCTTCAGGAGGAACGCTGCCCGGCCCCGGAGCGTGAGCGCTTGCCGGAGCGCGGACCCTTCGACCCGCTCGGGGATCACGATCGTGACGAAATCTTCGGGCGCGCCCCGCCGCTCGCGCACGACGCCGCGCACGGCCCGGACGACGTGTCGATCGGCACCGGTCAGCACCTGGAGCTCGCCGAGTCGTGGCGCCCGCACGCTCCACGCGGTCCTCGCGTCGTCGAAGGCGGCCGGGTCGCCGATCCAGAACGCCTCGGGCTCCTCGGGTCGGATCGCTCGCAGGTACGCGATCGCCTCGTCGGTCGCGGGGCCGATATCGGGAACGAGCAGCACGAAGCGGTTCCGCGCGAGGGAACGCCCGGTCAGCCGCGCGGCCCGGAGCGCACGTCCGATCCGCTCGTAGTGGCGATGGATCGACAAGAAAAGCACGACGATCACCGGCATCGCGACGACCACGATCCACGCACCCTTCGCGAACTTCGTGATCGTCACGATCACCAGCACCACGCCGGTCGTGATCGCGCCAACGCCGTTGATCGCCGCGCCGCGCTGCCACCGGCCCTCCCTCAGCCGCAGCCACCGGCGGACCATCCCGGACTGCGACAGCGTGAACGCCGTGAACACGCCCACGACGTAGAGCTGGATCAAGCGGGTGAGGTTCGCGTCGAACACCCAGATCAAGAGCGCGGCCATGGCGGCGAGGACCACGACGCCGTTCGAATGAACGAGGCGGTCGCCGCGGTTGCGGAACTGCGAGGGAAGGAAGCGGTCGCGGGCCAGGATCGACGCGAGCCGTGGGAAATCCTGGAAAGCCGTGTTCGCCGCCAGGACGAGGATCCCCGCCGTGAACGCCTGCAGCAACAGGAACAGAACGCCGCCGCCGAACACCGTGTCACCGATCTGCGCCAGCACCGGCTTCTCCTGCGCGATCGTCTCGCTGACGCGAACCTGCAGGAGCTGCGAGAGCGCCGTGATGCCGAGGAACATGGTGATCGACATCGCGCCCATGATCGCGAGCGTCGCCGCCGCGTTCTTCGCCTGCGGGCGTCGGAAGGCCTGCACCCCGTCGGCGATCGCCTCGACGCCCGTGAGCGCGGTCGCGCCCGACGAGAACGCGCGCGCGATCAGGAACAGCGAGAGCGTGTGCTCGACGTGGATCTCGAGATCGGCGGTCTCGGCCACCGGACACCCTCCGAGACACTTGACGAACCCCATCACGAGCGTGAGCGCCACCATCGCGACGAACCCATAGGTCGGGACCGCGAAGAACGTGCCCGCCTCTTTCACCCCGCGGAGGTTGATGAGGGTGACGAACCCCACGAGGGCCACGGCGATCGGCACGCGGATCGGCACGAGCGTTTCCGGTGCGATCGAGGCGATCGCCGTCGTACCGGCCGTGATGCTCACCGCGACCGTGAGCACGTAATCGGTGAGGATCGCCGCCCCGGCCAGGAGCCCCGGTACGGTGCCGAGGTTCTCGCGCGCGACGATGTAGGAGCCGCCGCCGCGCGGATAGGCCTTCACGGTCTGGCGGTACGACGTGATCACGATCACCAGCAGGAGCGCGATCGCGATCGCGATCGGCATGCGAAGCGACAACGCGCCCGCACCCGCCGCGACGAGGACGAGCATCATCTCCTCGGTGGCGTACGCGTTCGACGAGAGCGGGTCCGAGGAGAAGACCGGGAGCGCGAGGAACTTCGGCAGCAGCTGGTGCTCGGCCTTGTTGCTCGCGAGCGCGCGCCCGAGGAGCAGCCGCTTCACGAAGCCGGTCGACGACGAGCCGCTGCGGGTTCCGGAGGACACGGAGGGCAATCCTACGGTCGGCCCGGATCCGACGCGCCGGGGCGGATCGGATCCGCGTCGGGTGCGGCGCTGCCGACGTCAATATCGGAGGCGTCGATGGCCGACTGGCCGCTCGGCTCGCCCACCCAGCGGTAGCCGACGCCAGGCTCGGTGATGATGAGGGCGGGCGCCGAGGCATCGTCGCCGAGCTTCTTCCGCAGCGCGCGGACATAGGTGCGCAGGTAGGTCGTCTCGGTGCCGTAGCCCTGGCCCCAGATCTTCCGCAGGAGCCACTGGTGCGTCAGCAGCTTGCCCGGGTTCGAGACCAGCGCCTCGAGCAGCGCGTACTCGGTGGGCGTGAGGTGGACCGCTTCGTCCTCGCGGGTCACGAGCCGTCGCGCGAGGTCGACATCGAGCGAGCCGAACCGCATGGCGGGCGGGGTGGGCTCTTCGGTCTGGACCCGGCGGAGCGCCGCGCGGGTGCGCGCGAGCAGCTCCTCCATCGCGAACGGCTTCGTCACGTAGTCGTCGGCCCCCGCGTCGAGCGCCGCCACCTTGTCGGCCTGCGCCTCGCGAACCGACAGGACGATGATCGGCACCTCGGAGAACCCGCGCACGCGCCGGATCACCTCGGTGCCGTCCATGTCGGGGAGCCCGAGGTCGAGCAACACGAGGTCCGGCGAGAGGTCGGCGACGCCGACGACCCCCTCGCCGCCGGTGCCGACCGTCGCGACCTCGTAGTCGTGCGCCTCGAGGCTCGTCCGCAGGGCCCGACGGATCTGCGGCTCGTCGTCGACCACCAGCACCTTCACAGCACGGCCTCCTCGAGCGGCACGTCGAACACGAACGCGGTGCCGCCGCCGGTCGTTTCCTCGATCCAGATGCGACCGCCGTGTGCGATCACGATCGCTCTCGCGATCGCGAGCCCGAGGCCGCTGCCCGCGGACTCCGGCGCCTCCTTGCCCCGATAGAACGCCTCGAACACCTTCTCACGCTCCTCGCGAGGGATGCCGGGTCCTTCGTCGGAGACGCGCGCGCGAACGGCGCGACCCGCCTGCGTCAGGTGGATCCGGATCGTGCCACCGCTCGGTGAGTGGCGCAGCGCGTTCTCGATGAGGTTCGTGAGCACCTGGTCGATCTGCATCGGATCGACCGCGGCCTCCGGCAGCGTCGGCGCGAACCCGAGCTCGATCCCGACGTCGCCGGCCCGGGCGCGGACGCGCGCGACGACGGCCTCGGCGATCTCGTCCACCGCGGCGCGGCTCCGCCTCGGGATCAGCGCTCCCGCACGGATCTTCGCGAGGTCGAGGATGTTGCCCACGAGCCGGTTCAGCCGGTCGGTCTCCTCGAGGACCGTCGTGAGCAGTTCACGCTGCTGCACCGCGTCGTGGTGGGCGGCCTCGTCGAGCAGGCTCGTCACCCCCGCCTTGATCGAAGCGAGCGGTGTGCGGAGGTCATGGGTCACCGAGGAGAACATCGAGGCACGGAGCTGGTTCGTCTCGGCGTCGAGCTGAGCGAGGCGGGCGCGCGCATCGAGACGGGCCCGGTCGAGCGCGATCGCCGCCTGGCGCGTCGCGGCCTCGAGCAGGAGGCGTTCGTCGCGGGTCATCGGCCGGCGACCCGCCGGTCGTTCGGCGATCAACGCGCCGAGGGGGATCGTGGCCACCACGATCGGCACGATCTCGCTCGGTCCTCCCGGCCGCTCGCCCTCCCGTTCGGCTCTCGCATGGACGTCGGTGCCGTCGAGCGTCACGTCGACCTGACACGATGCGAGCCCGAACGGTTCGAGCAACACCTGCACGAACTCGTCCATGATCCGATCCGGCAGCTCGCCCGAGAGCATCTTCGTCGACAAATAGCCCAGCAGCCTCGCCTCGCGCTCCCGTCGTGAGGCCCGGTCACGTTCGTCGGCCGCGGTGCCGACCATGAGCCCCACGACGACCGCGATCGCGAGGAAGACCACAGCGGCGATCAGGTCGCGCGGCTCGTCGAACCGGAGACCCCCGGCGGCACCGCCCCGGTCGCCGACCACCGGCAGCACGACGCTGGAGACGACCGCCGCGACGACGCCGCCCCACAGGCCGCCCGACACGGCGGCGATCGTGACGGCGAGCATGAAGATCGCCACGGCGCTCGCTTCGCCGAGCGCCTCCGACGCCGCCGCGAGGAGCGCCGCGACCAGCGTGGCGACGAGACCCACGATGATCGCCCTGAAGGTCGGGCCGGTCCGCCGGCGTCCGTCGTTCACGAGCACGGCGCCACGCTACCCCGGCCCCGAGCCGGGTTCACGGCACGGGGCTCTTCACGACTTCTTCACGGCCGCCCGAGGTTCCTTCACGCCTCCCTCACGGCATCGGCCCCAACCTATGGAGCAAGGAAAGGGTTTCCGCGCGGAACGTCACGAACGGTCGTCACCCCCGAACGGGGCGGACCAGGCGGAACGAGGCTTCTGTGTCTCACTCGCTTTCCTCCGAGCCCGTCCGCGGGGCCGGTGGCTCCCTCCAGCCACCGGCCTCGGGACATTTCTGGGGCCCTTCTCGTAGCATCACGCTCCGTATGCATGTCGTGATCATGGGCTGTGGCCGCGTCGGCTCCGAGCTCTCCCACGCCCTCGGCAGCGGCGGTCACGACGTCGTGGTGATCGACAAGAAGGCGTCGGCGTTCTACAAGTACCCGCCCGGCGAACACGCGCGACAGATCGTGGGGCTGGGCTTCGACCGGGACGTGCTCGAGGACGCCGGCATCCGCGAGGCCGACGCGTTCATCGCGGTGAGCTCCGGTGACAACTCGAACATCGTGTCGGCCCGGGTCGCCCTGGAGCATTTCCACGTGCCCAAGGTCATCGCGCGGATCTATGACCCGCGGCGAGCCGAGATCTACGAACGACTGAACATCCCCACGGTCGCGACGACGACATGGGGCATCAAGCAGATCCAGCTGATGCTCTTCCACGATCGCCAGGAGGTTCGTGAGGCGCTCGGTGGGGGCAGCCTGCTGCGCGTGCGGGTCCCGGTGCCGGGCCACCTCGTGGGCAAGCCCGTCGAGGGCGTCAACGTCGACGGCAAGGTCCTCGTGGCCGGCGTCTCGCGCGGCGGCTCGGGGTTCGTACCGACGGCGTCGAGCACGTTGCAGGACGGTGACTACCTCATCGTCATGGTGCAGAAGGACTCGATGGATCTGCTCGACGAGCTCTTGGTCGACGCCGAGGGGCATCACTGATGCGCGTCGTCGTCACGGGAGCCGGCGCGGTCGGCCGCCACCTCGCCGCGGATCTCGCGGCGCGCGGCCACGAGGTCACGCTGATCGAACAAGATCGCGAGACCGTCGAACAGCTCCGCCGCGAGATCGGCTCGGTGAACCTCCTGCTCGGCGACGCGTGTGAGCCGTGGGTCCTCGACGAGGCGGACCTCGCGAGCGCCGAGGTCGTGGTGGCCGCCACCGGCGACGACGAGGACAACCTCGTGACGTCGCTGCTGGCGAAGACCGAGTTCGCGGTGCCGCGGGTGCTCGCGCGCGTGAACCATCCGAAGAACGAGTGGCTGTTCAGCGAGCAGTGGGGCGTCGACCAGTCCGTCTCGCCCCCCCACATCCTCACGGCGATGGTCGAGGAGGCCGTGACGAGCGGTGACCTCATCCGGCTGCTCCGCCTCGAGGGTGGTCAGGTCTCGATCGTCGAGATGAAGCTCGCCGAGGGCTCGCCGTCGCTCGGGATGCCGCTGTACGAGCTGCGGCTCCCCACGGACTCGGCGATCGTTGCCGTGCTCCGCGAAGGCCACGTCGTGATCCCGCAGCCCGAGACGGTCCTCGTCGCCGGCGACGAGGTCGTCGCGATCGCGAACACCGAGTCGGAACAACCGCTCCGCGAACTGCTCGCCGGCTGAGCGCCGCTCAGCGCGACAGTTCGAGGTGCGGGTTCATCATCTTGACGGTGCCGCGCTGCTCGCCGAGCACCCCTTCGACGATCACCCGGGTGCCGAGGCCGAGACCTCTGATCGACCGGCGTCCCATGAACTGGACGACCACCTCGGCGGTGCCGTCGCTCACCACGGCCTCGAGAGCCTCGTTGTCCTCCATCGGCAGCACGGTCAGCCGGCGGATGACTCCGGCGATCTTGACCCGCTCGCGCAGCGGTGCATCGGCGATCCGGATCGCCCCCGGGATCGTCGCGGCCCAATCCCGGGTCTCGTCGTCGAGCCGTTGCTCGTCGCTTTCGGTCAGCCGGTCGATCAGGCGGCGGAGCGCTCCCATCGCCGTTCGACCTCCTCTCGGCCGGTCCGCGCCGCCCGCCCGCGCTCAGGCGGGCGCGCCGGACATCGAGTCGGCGGCCTGCAGTTCTTCCTCGAGCTCGGACTTGCGTGACTTCGACACCCAGATCGCGACGGCGAGCACGACCGCGGCCACGATCGCGATGCCGTAGCGGAGCGCGTCGTCGTCCGCCATCTCGACCACGAGCGGCGCGATCAGCAGGGCCACGAGGTTCATGACCTTGATGAGCGGATTGAGCGCCGGACCGGCCGTGTCCTTGAACGGATCGCCGACCGTGTCGCCGATCACCGCGGCCTTGTGGGCGTCGCTGCCCTTGCCGCCGAAATGGCCCTCTTCGATGTACTTCTTGGAGTTGTCCCATGCGCCACCGGCGTTCGACAGCATGACGGCGAGCAGCTGCCCGGTGAGGATCGCGCCCGCCAGGAATGCGCCGAGCGCCTCGGCCCCGAGGAAGAACCCGGCGATGACCGGGCTCATGACCGCGAGCAGGCCCGGGGTGAGCAGCTCGCGGAGCGACGTCCGCGTGCAGATGTCGACGACGCTGCCGTAATCGGGCTTCTCGGTGTAATCCATGATCCCCGGGTGCTCGCGGAACTGCTTGCGCACCTCGACCACGACCTGCATCGCGGCGCGGCCGACGGCTCGGATCGCGAGCGAGGAGAACAGGAACGCGACACAGCCGCCGATCAGCAGCCCGACGAGCACGTCCGGCTGGTTCAGCCGGATGTCGAGCACCGTCGCGCCGGCCTCCTTGAGCGCCTCCTCGAACGAGCCGAACAGCGAGGTCGCCGCGATCACGGCGGTCGCGATCGCCATGCCCTTCGTGATCGCCTTCGTCGAGTTGCCGACGGCGTCGAGGCCACCCAGGATCTCGGCCGGGCGCCCCTCGAACTCGCCCGACATCTCGGCGATGCCCTGCGCGTTGTCCGAGATCGGGCCGTAGGTGTCCATCGAGACGATCACCCCGACGGTCGTCAGCATGCCCATGCCCGACAGCGAGATGAAGTAGAGCTGCTCTGCCAGGCCGTCGCCGAGGTAGAACGCGGAGATCACGGCGGCGCCGATGACGAGCGCCGACCACACCGTCGACTCGAGACCGACGGAGAAACCCGACAGGATCGTCGTGGCGGGGCCGGTGACGGTGGCCTCGGCGATCTCCCGCACCGGCTTGTGCTTCGTGTCGGTGAAGTACTGCGTGAGCACCTGGATCACCGACGCGAGGATCAGGCCGATCGACACGGCGATCGCGGGCTTGTAGCTGTCGGTCACGAGCGTCGAGGCGACGAACACGGTGCCGGCCGACAAGGCCGCCGAGGCGAAGAAGCCCCGGTTGATCGCCTTCATACCGTGTTCTTCCTCGGAGCGCGGCGACACCATCAAGATGCCGACGATCGAGGTGATCACGCCGATCGCACGCACCCACAATGGGAACATCACCCCGGCGATCGCGCCCACGGCGGATCCCTCGAACGCGGCGGCGCCGAGGATCAACGCCGCCACGAGCGTGACCTCGTAGGACTCGAACAGGTCGGCCGCCATGCCGGCGCAGTCGCCGACGTTGTCGCCCACGTTGTCGGCGATCGTGGCGGCGTTCCGCGGATCGTCCTCGGGGATCCCCTGTTCGATCTTGCCGACGAGGTCGGCGCCGACGTCGGCCGCCTTCGTGAAGATGCCGCCGCCCACGCGCATGAACATCGCGAGGAGGGCGCCCCCGAACCCGAACCCGACCAGCACGCTCGTCGCGTCGCCCTTGTAGATCAGCAGGATCAGCGTCGCACCGAACAGGCCGAGGCCGACCGTGAACATCCCGGCGACGCCGCCCGCGCGGAACGCGATCTTCAGCGCCCGCCGCAGGCCCGACTCCTTCGCGGCGTTCGCCGTTCGAACGTTCGCCCGGACGGCCAGCCACATGCCGACGTAGCCCGTCACCATCGACGCGCCGGCGCCGAGGATGAACGCGATCGATCTTCCGAGACGGACCGAGAGTTCCGGCGACAGGCCGAGGACCGACGCCTCGACGCCGTCGGCGACCGGGAGGATGAAGAAGAGGGCGACGGTGAGGACGCCGAGGAAGACCCCCAGCGTCCGGAACTGCCGGCTCAGGTAGGCCTTCGCGCCCTCCTGGATCGCCAGGGCGATCTCCTTCATCTTCTTCGAGCCCTCGGAGGCGCTCAGCACCTCGCGGGCGAGGTAATACGCGAACGCCAGGGCTACGAGCGAGACGCCGAGGATGAGCCAGAGTGCGAGGTTCTCCCCCGACCCGAACTGCGCCTCGATCGGTCCGCCCTCCTGGGCGAGCCAGCCGACCATCGAACCTCCTACCTGTTATCGAGATCCGGCCCAACCGGAGCCGGCGAACGCGAACCTGCCGGCCCGGTGGCGCGATGCCCGCGGCCGGGACCGCAGCAGGATACCGGAGCCGCTCGGCGCGTGACCGGGCTACTCGGCCCGTGACCTGCGCGGAAGCTTCTATCGGTTCCCGCCCACGACCGTCGTCGGCACGGGATCGTCTGGTGGAGCGGCCGGCGCCAGCGTGAGCAGCACCCATCCGAGCGCGCCGGCGGCGACCGAGGCAGCGAGGATGCCGATCTTCGCCTCGTCGCGCAGCAGGGCGTCGTCGAATGCGAGCTCCGTGATGAACAGCGCGACCGTGAAGCCGACGCCGGCCACCGCCCCGGCCCCGAGCACGTGCCGCATCGTCATGGCGCGAGGCAATCTGGCAACCCGCAGGCGCACGGCGACGAGGCTCGCGAGCCAGATCCCCACGGTCTTGCCCACGACGAGCCCCATCACGACGCCGATCGTCACCGGCGAACTGCGCGCCGCCCGGATCGTGTCACCGGACAGCGCGACCCCCGCGTTGGCGAGGGCGAAGATCGGCACGATCACGAAGCTCGTCCAGGGGAGCAGCGCGTGTTCGACGCGGGCGAGCGGCGAGACCGCCTCCCGTGACAGTGTCGCGAGGCGGAGCCATAGATGCGCCCCCTCGTCCTCGGGATCGGGATCGTCGTCGGTCTCGTCGGCCGTCCGGATGGCCTCTCGGGACACGAGCGCCGGCCGCTGGAACGGGTGGATCGGCGTGAGCAGCCCCGTCACGACGCCCGCGAGCGTGGGATGGAGTCCCGCTTCATGCATCGCGAGCCACAGGCCCACGGCCATGACCACGTACGCCGCGTTCGCGCGAACGTGGATCCGCCGGAGCCCCGCGATCCCCACCGCGAACGCGACAGCGGCCAGTAGCGGGACGACCTCGACCCCGCCCGAGTAGAAGATCGCGATCACGAGGATCGCCGCGATGTCGTCGACGATCGCGAGCGTCAGCACGAACGGCTTGATCGTCGTCGGGGCGTTCCGCGCGGCGAGCGTGAGGACCCCGAGCGCGAAGGCGATGTCGGTGGCCATCGGGATGCCCCAGCCCCGCGCTCCTTCACCGCCCGCGTTCACCAGCAGGAAAAGGAGCGCCGGCACCATCATGCCGCCGAGGGCGGCGATCGCCGGAAGCGCGGCGGCCTTCGGATCGCGTAGCTCTCCTTGCAGGACCTCGCGCTTGATCTCGAGGCCGACGACCAAGAAGAACAGCGCCATCAGCCCGTCGTTCACCCACGTTCGAAGGTCGTCGGCGATCGCCCAGGACCCCACGCCGAGCGAGATCTCGGTGTGCCACAGGCTCGCGTAGGCCTCGCGCCAGGGCGAGTTGGCCCACACGAGCGCGACGACCGCGGCGGCCAGCAGCAGCGTGGCGCTCGCCGTCGAGGTGTTGAGGAAGTCCTGGAGCGGCCGCAGGACGGTGCGGGGCACGAAGCGATCCGACGCCGCCCAGGTCGGGCGCAGCTCGGACGGCGGATCGGGGTTCGTCGCAGCAGGTTCGAGCGGTTCGGGATCGTGGCGTTCGGTCACGTCGGGACCTCCGTGCCGACCAGTCTTCCCGGCGCGCCTGCGATACGAAGGCTAATCCTACCGCGCGCTCGGATCCATGACCCCCTTTCATCCTCACAACGCGCTCCCGCGCAACCTGCCCCGCGCATCGAGGCAACGGGCGACCGCCGGCCGGCGCTGGGGTCCTGACGGACATCGCCCCGCGCGGATCGTTGTAGGGCTCTCCTCCCGCCGGTACCCTCCTTGCGATTTGGCGAGCGACCATCAGACCGACGGGCCCGACGGCCCGAACCGCCCCGCCACCCGCCGAGCCTCCACCGCGACGAAGCGGTCGGCCACGGCCAGGCGCCGGGCGGTCGTGGGCGGCGTCCTCGCCCTCGTCGTGGCCGGGGGGGCGGTCGCGTTGCTCTCCGGCGGCGACGACGGCATCTTGGGCGACCTTCCGATCCCCGGCGTCGACGAGGGGCCCGAGACTCCCGATTTCGCGTTCGAGGTCAGGAAGATCATCCCGGAGGCGACGACCGAGACGCCGGCCTCGAGACTGAAGAAGGACGCCGCGGACGCCGGCGACGACGTCAAGGCCACGCTCGACGCGCTCTACGTCGGCGGCTTCGTCGAGCCCGACAGCTGGGGCGACTTCGGCGCGATCGATGAGCTGTTCGACAAGGAGGCGCTCGATCGGGCCGAGGCCGACTTCGACACCCTTACGCTCGGCGAGACCGCCGGTGACACGTACAGCTTCGTACAGCCCGACAAGGGCGTCCTCGTGATCGACGTGCTGACCGACCAGGGCGACAAGCCCGTCCAGGCCCTGGCCTCCGCGTTGTTCGTCGCGACCGCCGAGGCCGACGACGGCACGTTCACCAAGGTCATGAGCACCGGCTCGTACTTCCTTCACCGGATCGACGGCGACTGGAAGATCTACGCCTACGACGTCGAACGCAGCGACAAGCAGACCGACACACCCGGGAGCGAGAGCGCCTCCACCTCGGGCGCCCCGACCGACGAGGCGACGCCGTGACCGCCCTCACCAGGAAGGTCCTCGCGGTCACGCTGGCGCTGTCGTCCTGGGTCGGCGGCACGATCATCGGCTCGATCGGTGCGGCGCCACCCGCCCGCGGCACCATGCTGCTGCAGGTCGGCCGCGCCCACGCCGAGTTCGCGCCCGCCCTCGACGGCAGCGAGCCGATCTTCGTGCTCGTCCTGGGGAGCGACGCACGCCCGGGTACCCCCGTCGATCGCGGGCTCGCCGACTCGATCCACATCCTGGGGATCAACCCCGCGAAGCAGAAGGCGACGCTGCTCGGCTTCCCGCGCGATTCCTACGTGCCGCTGTCGACGGGCGGCACGAACAAGATCAACGCCGCCATGCCGCAAGGAGGTCCGCAGGCGATGGTCACGACCGTCGAGAACCTCACCGGCATCGAGATGGACTACTTCGCGCTCACCGGCTTCGGGGGTCTGTCGCACGCGGTCGACCAGATCGGCGGGCTGACGGTCGATCTTCCGGCGCCGATCGTGGGCTTCGACAAGACGTTCCCGGCGGGCGTGCAGCGCGTCCCCGGCCGCGACGCGTTGCAGATCGCGCGCACCCGCAAGTCGATCTCGAGCGGCGACTTCGGCCGGAGCGCGAACCAGGGACTCCTCATGGTCTCGGCCCTCGAGCAGTTCCGCAAGGAGTTCGCGAAGGACCCGAGCCGGATGTTCGTCTGGCTCGGCGCGGGGTTGCGGAACGTCGAGACGACGCTGTCGATCCAGGAGCTGTCGCAGCTCGCCTTCACCGCGATGAACCTGAGCCCCAAGGGGGTCACGAACATCGTCGTTCCGGGAACGATCGGGTCGGCCGGCAGCATGTCGATCGTGAACATCTCGTCGTCGGCCACGCAGCTCTACCGTGACCTCGAGGCCGATGGGTACATCCTCGCCAAGGCCGCCGCGCGGCTGGCGTAGGTCACGTCGACGCCGCTCCTCGTTCTCGTTCCTGGTCGTCGTGCTCACCTGCGCCTCGGTGGCGGGGGCGTGCACCTCGTCGCCCGGTGACGACGGCGCGGGGACCGTGAGCACGGGCCCGATCGACACCGAGACCGGCGCACCGTCGCCGAACGCGAGCCCCGTGCTGCCCTCGGCCGGGCAGGTCCCGGCGACCGACCCCGCGACGATCCAGCTGGCTCGACGCAAGATCGACAAGATCGTCTTCCTCGTGAAGGAGAACCGCACGTTCGACCATCTGTTCGGGCGGTTCCCGGGGGCCGACGGTGCGATCGAGGGGCAGCTCTGCGACGGGACGACGGTGCCGCTGCGTCCCGCTCGCGACGACTCGCCGGGCGCCTCGCATTCGTTCACCGCCGCGATCACCGCGATCAACGGCGGTCTGATGAACTGCTTCGACCGGATCCCCCACGGGGGCGCCCAGCAGGCCTACGTGCAGTACGAACGCTCGCAGATCCCGAACTACTGGACCTACGCCGAGGAGTTCGTGCTCAGCGACGCCTTCTTCTCGAGCGTCTACGGTCCGACGTTCGTCGAGCACTTCTGGCTCGTGTCGTCGCAAACCGACCGCTACGTCGACAACCAGCGCCCCCTGCAGGGGCAGGCGGGTGACGACGGCGTGCTCGGCGGCTACTGCGACGACCCGACCGAACGCGTGTGGTCGTTCCCGAGGCTCGACCCGCGCGGTCGAGACCACGTGTACGAGCTCGAGGAGACCGCCGACGTCGAGACGCTCGAACGGCGGTACTTCATCGAGCGCTGGCCGTGCCACGACATCCTCACGGTTCCCGACCTCCTCGAGGAGCGAGGGATCTCGTGGAAGTACTACACGTCGGATTCTCCGTACTTCCAGATCTTCCCCGCGATCCCGCACATCCACTACGGCCCGATGGTCAAGAAGGTCGTCGATTCGAGCGAGTTCCTCGACGACATGGCGGGCGGCGAGATGCCCGACGTGTCGTGGCTCTTGCCGCCCACCCCCGAGAGCGACCACCCCGGCTACGGGGCGCTGTGCGACGGCGAGAACTGGAGCGTCCGCATGATCAACGCGATCATGCGGAGTCCCGAATGGAAGCACACCGCGATCTTCCTCACCTGGGACGACTTCGGCGGGTTCTACGATCACGTGCCCCCGCCCCACGTCGACATCTACGGCTACGGCCCGCGGGTTCCGCTGCTCGTGATCAGCCCGTACGCGCGCCCACGCACCGTCTTCAGCGAGGTGAGCGATTTCTCGAGCGTGCTTCGCTTCATCGAGCAGATCCACGATTTGCCGTGGCTCACGAGGCGCGATCGAGAGGCGAACGATCTCATGGGCGCCTTCGACTTCACCCAGGAGCCGCTCGAACCACTCGTCCTCGAGGAGCGCGACTGCTGAGGGGCCGGCGGGCGAAGGAGGGCCGCAGGCGGAGAGGGCCGATAGGATGTCGCCGCCTCCGAGGCGGCCACGCGACCCGGTGACGACCCTCCACGACGACCTCGAGAACGTCCATCCGAGCCGGCAGCGGCTCGGGATGGTCGCCGCGGTCCTCGTGACGGTCCCCGGGATCGCCTTGCGATTCGCTCACCCGGACCTGCCGCACCCCCTCGAAGCCCTCATCTTCGGCGTCGCGATCGTCGGGGCGGCCTTCCTCCTGTCGTGGGCCGCCGAGACCGCGCAGCTCGACATCTCGGCCGGGCTCGCGATCGCGATCCTGGCCCTGATCGCGGTGCTGCCCGAATACGCGGTGGACTTCGTGTTCGCGTGGAAGGGCGGCGAGTCCTTCGCCCTCGACCCGACCTGTCCGGCGCTCGGCGGCGGCGACGAGTCGCCCTGCTCGTTGGCCCTGGCGAACATGACCGGCGCGAACCGGCTCCTGATCGGCGTCGGGTGGACGATGGTCGTCTTCATCGCCTTCTACCGGCTGCGCGGCAAAGGATCGATCCCGACCGGGCGGCGGTGGGCCGGGGTGACCCTCGACCGCGAGCATTCGATCGAGCTCTCCTACCTGAGCGTCGCCACCTTGTATTCGCTCACCCTGCCGTTGAAGGGATCGATCACGCTGATCGACGCGGCGATCCTCGTGACGATCTTCGTCCTCTACACGATCCGGGTCTCGAGGGCACCGGCCGAGGAACCCCACCTGGTCGGTCCGGCCCGGTACGTCGGCACCTTCAGCACCGTCGGCCGCCGCACGACCGTGATCGGGATGTTGATCTTCGCCGCGGCCGTGATCCTCCTCGTCGCCGAGCACTTCGCCGAGGCGCTCGTGGCGAGCGGCAAGTCGATCGGGATCAGCGAGTTCGTGCTCGTCCAGTGGCTCGCGCCGCTCGCGAGCGAGGCGCCGGAACTGCTCGTCGCGGGCCTCTACGCGTGGCGCCTGAACACGAACGCCGCCCTCGGCACCCTCGTGTCGTCGAAGGTGAACCAGTGGACGCTGCTCGTCGGCACGCTTCCGATCGTGTTCGCGATCTCCTCGGGAAGCTTGCACGGGCTCCCGATCGACGACATCCAGCGCGAGGAGCTCTTCCTGACGGCCGCGCAGTCGTTCTTCGCGATCGCGGTGCTGCTGAACCTCTCGATGTCATTGCGGGAGGCGGGGTTCCTCTTCGCGCTCTTCTGGGTGCAGTTCGTGCTGGGTGCGATCGTGCCCGAGAGCCTCCATGCGGTCGAGCGGATCGGCGTCGGCATCGTCTACCTGTTGCTGGGCACGTGGCTGCTCGCGGGGAACCGCCGCCTCGTGCCCAAGCTGCTGCGCGACGGGTTCCGAACCCCGTACGCCCAGCTCGTGGAGGAGCCGCCCCAGGCGGCCGGTGCGGGTCCCCGCGCCCACGACGCCGACTGACCCGAGCGGGCGTCGACCGCTCCATGGACCCCCGCGCCTTCCTCGCCACCCTCGCGTCGGATCCCGACGTCGCGTCATGCATCGTGCACGAGCGCGAGATCCCGGCGAGCCTGCCGCAGCTCCGCCCCTTCCCCGAGGGCTTCCCGGACCTGCTGACCCAACGCCTCGCCCTGCTTGGGATCGAGGGCCTCTATCCGCATCAGGCCGAAGGGCTGACGCGGCTCCGTGGAGGTGGCGACGTGGTCCTGGCCACCGGCACGGCGAGCGGCAAGACCCTCGTCTACGACCTGGCCTTCGCCGAGCGAGCGCTCGCCGCGCCCACGGCCACGGCGCTGTTCCTGTTCCCGACGAAGGCGCTCGCTCGCGACCAGCTCCGGCAGATCCGGGCGCTGAAGCTTCCGCAGATCAAGGCGGCCGTCTACGACGGCGATACCCCGCAGGCCGAGCGGCCGCTGATCCGCAAGAACGCGAACCTCGTCCTCACGAACCCCGACATGCTGCACCTTTCGCTCCTTGCCGATCACGGCAGATGGGCCGACTTCCTGCACCGGCTCGATCTCGTCGTCGTCGACGAGGCGCACGTGCTCCGCGGGGTGTTCGGCTCGCACGTCTCGATGGTCCTGCGGCGTCTCCGGCGCCTCGTCGCGCACCATGGTGGCGACCCTCGCTGGTGCCTCGCGAGCGCGACCGTCGGGAACCCCGCGGAGCTCGCCTCCCGCCTGACCGGTCTCGAGATCGACGCGATCGTCGAGGACGCTTCGCCGCGAGGTGAGAAGCACTTCGTCCTGTGGAACCCGCCGATCGTCGACGAGGAGACGGGCCAGCGACGCTCCGCCCTGTCGGAGGCGTCGTGGTTGATGGCGAAGCTGGTCGACGGCGGCGTCCGCACGATCGGGTTCACCCGCTCCAGGCGCGCGGCCGAGCTCCTCGCGGAGTTCACGCGCCGCGGCGTCGGCGAGGCCCAGGCGCGGACGCGCGTCAAGGCCTACCGCGCCGGCTACCTCGCCGAGGACCGTCGTCGGCTCGAACGAGAGCTCGCGGGCGGCGACCTGCTCGCGATCGCGGCGACGAACGCGCTCGAGCTCGGGATCGACATCGGCACGCTCGACGCGGCCGTCCTCACCGGTTACCCGGGCACCCGCGCCTCGATGTGGCAGCAGGCCGGTCGCGCGGGTCGGCGATCGGAGGGGTCGCTCGCCGTGCTCGTCGCGCAGGACGATCCGCTCGATCAGTTCCTCGTCCAGCATCCGCACGCGCTGTTCGACGAGCCGGCCGAGGCGGCGGTGATCGATCCGACGAACCCCTACGTCCTCGGGCCGCATCTACGATGTGCCGCCCGCGAACAGCCGCTGCCGCTCGACGAGGCGTTGCGCTTCTTCGGCGAGGGCGCCGGCGACGCGCTCATGCGGCTCGAGGCCGGCGGCCAACTCCGTCGGCGAGCGAACGACGTCTTCCACGACGCGGGACGCGAGGCCCCACATCGCGCCGTCGACGTGCGGGCCGGAGCCGGCCATGTCTACCGCATCGTGCTCGCCGACGCCGGTGAGCTGCTCGGCACGGCCGACGAGCACCGGGCATTCGGCACGCTGCATCCGGGCGCCGTGTACCTCCATCAGGGCGAGCAGTTCGTCGTGCGCCAGCTCGATCTCGTCGACCGTGTCGCCCTCGTGGACGCGGCCGACCCGGACTTCTACACCCAGGCGCGGGATGTGACCGACATCGAGATCGTCAAGGTACTTGACCATTCTGAGGAGTTCGGTGCGGCGGCGATGGCGTTCGGCGACGTGCGCGTCACGAACCGGGTCACGAGCTACGTGAAGAAGCTCGTCTCGACGAACGAGACGATCGACGAGGTGCCGCTGCCGCTGCCGCCGGTCACCCTCGAGACGAAGGCCGTGTGGTGGACGCTTCCGCCGGCGCTCCTCGAGCGTGCCGCGGTCGGTCCGCGGGAGCTCCCGGGCGCGATCCACGCGGCGGAACATTGCGCGATCGGGCTCCTCCCCCTCGTGGCGACGTGCGACCGCTGGGACATCGGCGGTGTGTCGACGCCCCTGCACGAGGACACCGGCCTGACGACGATCTTCGTCTACGACGGCTATCCCGGTGGGGCCGGCGTCACGGAGCGCGGGTTCGGATCGGCCCGCCGATGGCTCGAGGCGACGGCCGAGCGCCTCCGGGAGTGTCCATGTCCGAGCGGCTGCCCCTCGTGCGTGCAGTCCCCGAAGTGCGGCAACGGCAACGAGCCGCTCGACAAGGGTGCGGCCGCGTCCCTGCTCGCTGCCATACTCGGACGGGCATGGGGATGAGCGCACGACCCGACGCGCCGTACGTGGCCGTGATCGGGGCGACCAACGCCACCGAGTGGGAGCTCGACACCGCCGAGCGGCTGGGTCACCTGCTCGCCGAGGCCGGCTGCGTGCTCGTGTGCGGCGGCCTCGGCGGGGTCATGAACGCCGTCGCCCGAGGCTGCGAGGTGGCCGGAGGGGTCTCGATCGGCATCCTGCCGGGCGATGACCGGGTGCTCGCGAGCCGCCACCTGACCGTGGCGATCGCGACCGGGTTCGGCGAGGCACGCAACGCGATCGTCGCCAGGAGCGCCGACGCGGTGATCGCCGTCGGCGGCGAGTTCGGGACGCTGTCCGAGATCGCGCTCGCGCTCAAGATGGGAACGCCGGTGATCGGGGTCGGGACCTGGGAGCTGGGCCGCGACGACCTCGAGCGGGACCCGATCGTGCGCGCCGAGTCGCCGGAGCAGGCCCTCGAGTCCCTCCGGCGCGTTCTGCCGACCTTCGGCTCTTGACCCGCAGCGGGCGCTCCGGCCTATGCTGACCTGTCACGGCCTCACGGGGCCGCCCCTAGGACCGACCTGACAGGAAGGATGCCCCTGCGCATGGCCCCCTCCTCCTCCTCTCCCTCGCCTGGACCGCCGCGGTCGTTGACCTCGCGGTCGAGACGGCGGACGCCGACGGCACGCGCCTCGTCGCGGGCGGCACCGATCTGGTCACGGGTCTGGATGCCGGCCTTCCGCTCTTGATCGTCGCGGCGGCCGCGGCGTCGGCGGGCCTTCTCCTCGCCTGGACGGTCGGCCGGATCGCGCGACGCCGCAAGCACCGTCGACTGACGGCGCGTTCGGAGGAGGTATCGCAGCGCGAGGCCGGGCTCGAGTCCCGGCGGCAGATGATCGAGAGCCGGCTCGACGAGCTCCAGCGCAACCACGACGAGCTGCTCGGCAGGCGTGATGACCTGCTCACCGTGGTCGAGCAGCTGCGCACGCGCGAGGAGGAGCTCGAGGGGCGGATCCACGAGCGCCATCAGGAGCTCGCCGACGCCCGGCGTGCGCTGGAGGGGGCACTGCATCCGCCCGAGCGAGCGCCCGACGACGTCGTGATCGTCTCCGATACGAGCGACGAGACGTCCCCGGCCTGACCCCCGATGGGCTCGATATGGATCGGTCTCGCCGGCCTCTGGGCCATCGCTGTGGGCGAGCTGATCTTCGAGACGGGGCAGGGTCGCGACGGTATCGCCGTCTTCGGTGTGGCCCTCGCCGATCCCGGTCGCCCCGCCACGTTCTGGATCGTGGCCGGCCTCGCCGCGTCGGCGTCCCTCGCGATGGCGATCGCGGTCGGAGCCGCGCGGGGCCGGCACCTCGAGCGTCGGATGGCACGCGACCTCGATGGCAGGTTCGACCAGCTGGCCGAGCGCGAGGCCGAGCTCCGGAAGCGCCGCGAGGCCGTCGCCGAACGCGTCGCCGAGCTCCACCGGCGGACCGAGGCCCTGGCGCGCGAGCGCGACCGGGTGGAGCGCGCGGTCGAGGCCGAGCGGCGCCGGGCTCAAGAGATCCGGACGGTGACCGCCCGGACCGTGCGAGCCGTCGACGCGATGGCCCGCGAGCTCGAGACGGGCGCCGAACGCCTCGTCGTGCTGCCCGACGACGAGCAGCCTGACGAGCTGGCGGTTCGGCGAGCGACGAAGACCGACCCGTGACGACCCGTTAGGCCGAGGCCCGACCGCCTCGGAGCTTGCCGGCGAGGCCCTGCAGCGCTCGCCGCTCCTGAAGCGTGAGTCCCACCGCGAACATCGCAGCCGCGTAGGCGATCGCCCCACCGAGCGCCGACGCGGCGAGGTCGACCAACCACAGGTCGTCGGGGACCGCCTCGTGCACGCCCAGCATCACGAGCATGCCGATGACGGTGGGCACGACGAGGCGCACGTAGGTCCGGTCGAACGGCCAGATCCCGAGGAACCGTCGAACGAGCAGCAACCTCGCGAGGGCGCTCACCGTGAGCGTCGTCGCCTGCGCGATCGCGGCGCCACGGATGCCGAGCACGTCGGGGCGCGCGAGGGCGAGCGCGAGGCCGACGTCGATCGCGAAGCTTCCGAGGTACACGACGAGGTCCCAGCCGGTGCGCCCGGCCATGATGAGGACGAACCCGACCGTGCCGACCATCACCGGCACGATCATCCCGACGATCAGGATGCGCAGGGCCTCGTCGCCGGCGGCGAACCCCGGGCCGAACAGGCGGAGGGCCTCGGCGGGGAGCACGGCGAGCACGAGCAGGACGGGGATCGTGGCCGCGAGCGTCCAGCGGGTGACCTGCTTGTAGAGCTCGTCGAGGCGGCCGCGCTCGCCGCGATGGTGCAGGTCGGCGACGAAGGGGCTGAACGTGAGCGAGACGCTGGTGAGGAACAGGAAGAGCGACTGCCCGGCCCGGAGCACGCCGCTGTACACGCCGACCTCGGTCGCGCCGGCGGCGCCCCGACCCGAGAAGAGCCAGGTCACGACGAACAGGTCGGTCCAGAAGATCAGCTGGGAGAAGAGGGTTCCGGGTGCCCGCAGCGCCCCGAAGCGCCACAGGGCGGCGGTGTGCTCCTCGGCGATGCCCTCGCCCGTCACGTCGTGCGGAAGCCTCGTCGACTCCCGGCGCCACCCGACGTAGGCGATCACCAGCGCCGCGACCCACGACGCCCCGAACGCTGCGCTCGCGGCGCCCGCGGTGGCGCTCGTCGCGGCCCAGAACGCGAGGGTGAGCGCGATCCATCCGATCGGCTGCGTGATCCACTGGGCGAACAGCGTGTAGCGCATGATCTTCATGCCGCGGGTCGCGCCCATGTAGGTGAACGCGAGAGCGGCGAACGGCACCGTCACCGCGGCCCATCGGAAGGCGGGTTCCGCCACGTCGGGCAGGCCCGTTCGCCCGGCGAGCCACGGTGAGGCCAGGAACGACGACGCGGCGAACGGCAACGAGACCGCCAGGGCGATCCCGACGCTCCGGTGGACGAGACCGCCGACGCGGCCCGCCTCGCCGCGGCCGAGCAGGATCGACACGAGCCGGACGTTCGCGACGTCCATGCCGAACCGCGTCGCGGCCGCCGCCACGAACGCGAACTGGGTCGTGACCGTGACGATGCCGTAGGCCTCTTCGCCGAGGCGGTTCGACATCACGATCTGGGCGGCGAACGTGGCGGCGGCGCCGATCGCGAGGCCGAGGACGTTCTGCCCGGTCTGCCCGACGATCAGGCGCTGGTCGCTCGGCGCCGCCTTGGCGGGATCAGGTTCCACGGTCGGGACTCAGGCCGACCAGTCGCGGCGACGACCGGTCATCGCCAGGAACAACGTCTGCTCGTCGGCGTCCTCGGGGATCGGTGGGCGTTCGGCGATCGACCCCCAGCTCCGGTACGCGTCCTCGACGGTGGCGAACCAGGAGCGCGCGGGCGCCACCAGCTCGGGGTCCAGCGTGTCGTCCGCGCCGATCGCCTTCGCGAGGTCCCAGGCGTGCATCACGTGGTCGGCGAACAACTCCACGGCGTAGTCGCGGCCGGGCACCCTCCCGCGCGAGAGATGCACCGGGCGATCCATCGCATCGGGCTCACCCATCCGCGCCACCGCCGACGACGACGCGCGATCCCAGATGGCCACCGGGTCGTCACCGACGACGTCGCCGTCGAACGCGCTTCCGACCTCCTCGATCGTCTTGCCCGCGAACAGGGCGTCGGCCCAAAGGTTCTCGTTCACGACGTGGTTCACGAGCGCGCGGACGTCCCATTCGGAGCACGGCGTCGGGTCGCTCCAGCGATCGGCGGCGACGCGCCGGACGTAGCCGTCGAACACGGCCACGGATCGCCGGTGCAGGTCGGCGATGTCGTCGGGGATCATCCGGGGCTCCTCCTTCGCGCGGTCGGCGCACATCCAACACGGGCGGCACCGGGGCGGCAACCCGCTGAACCCTTGCCGCCCGCGCCGCGTAGACCCCGGGTGACGCGCTACGGTCTCCATACGACCGGCGCGAACAGCCACGACGAGCGAAGGAGACGAAGCATGCGAGCAACGGGACGACCCTCGAGCGATGGTTCTTCGATCGGCCGGTCCTCGTGGATCCGGTTCCTGGCCATCGGCGCGGTCCTGGTCCTGGCCCTGGCGTCGTGCTCGAACGACGAGGAGCCCGGCGCGACCGGCGACGATACGACCACCGAGCAGCCGGCCGACACCGGTACCGAGGAGCCGTCGGGCGACGCCACCCTTGCGGTGGCGAGCTCCGATCTCGGCGACATCCTCGTCGACGCCGAGGGCTTCACGCTCTACGTCTTCTTCGCCGACACCGACGGCACGAGCACGTGCTACGACGACTGCGCGACGACGTGGCCGGCCCTGACCGTCGAGGGCGACCCGGTCGCCGGTGACGGCGCCGACGACGGACTCCTCGGCACGACCGAGCGCGATGACGGCACGACGCAGGTGACCTACGACGACCAGCCGCTGTACACCTATGCGCCGGACGAGGCGCCCGGCGACACGAACGGCCAGGGCGTGGGCGACGTGTGGTACGTCGTGGGGCCCGATGGCAAGGCGATCGAAGACGTCGGCCAGGCCGTCACCGACGACGACGGCGGCGCCTACGACAAGTACTGAGTCGAGGCGCTGGCCGTCGATGAGCTAGGCTCCCCGCCGTCGGACCCGTGCCCGCGGGAGAGGAGCGAGAGCCGTGAGCTTCGACCTGCTCGGCGACCTTGACTGGCTCGCCGTCGCGCTGGCAGCCCTGGTCTATTTCGTGATCGGCGCGATCTGGTACGCGCCGCCGATCTTCGGCAACCTGTGGATGGAGGCCGGCGGTACGGAGCCGCCAGCCGACGGACAGGGCCCGGGACCCGCGGTCTACGTGGTGCCGCTGCTCGGCAGCCTCATGTCGGCGATCGCGCTCGGCATGCTCGCCCTCGCCACCGGAACCGACACGATCGGGGAGGGCTTCGTGCTCGGCCTCGTCGCGGGCGTCGGCTTCGGGCTCGCGATCACGACGATCACGGCCACCTTCGAGTCGACGAAGCCGAACGCCACGCGCTGGGGCGCGATCAACGGCGGCTACCACCTCGTGGGCAACGTCGCCGCCGCGATCGTGATCGCCGCGATGGCCTAGGGACCTCCCGGCTTATCGTCGGGCTGCCGCGCGCTTGGCGGTGGCCTTCTTTGCCGTCCGCTTCCGAGCGGTGGTCTTCCTGGCGCTGCTCTTCTTGCGTGCCGTGGTCTTCTTTGCGCCGGTCTTCTTGCGTGCGGCGGTCTTCTTGCGTGCGGCGGTCTTCTTCGCGCCGGTCTTCTTGCGTGCGGCGGTCTTCTTCGCGCCGGTGGTCTTCTTCGCGCCGGTCTTCTTGCGTGCGGCGGTCTTCTTCGCGCCGGTCTTCTTGCGTGCGGTGGTCTTCTTCGCGGCGGTCTTCTTGCGTGCGGCGGCCTTCTTCGCCGTGGTCTTCCTCCGCGCGGGCTTCCTGCGGGCTGCGGCCTTCTTCGGGGTCGACGCCGAGCGGCCGCCGGCCTCCGCAGCCTTGTCCTTGACGGTCTCGGCCATGTCGTCGGCCTTGTCGACGGCGATCTCTTCGACCTTGTCGACGACCACTTCGATCACGCCCTGGGCCGTGTCGGTCGCCAGGACCTTCTGTCCTGCCTGCTTCACCGTGTTCGTAACGGACATCGGTTCCCCCTCGTGTTCGCGGCTCGCCGGTTGGCGCGCTCGACACATGCGCGATCAGCGCCTATGTCCTCTTTACCCAACCGCACCGTACTCCATGCGCCACCTGCGTGAACGGCCGGATCTCCGAGGCGCCGCGAGCGACGAGCAGATCCGGGCGTCAGGCGGGCGCCACGTTCTGGTTCAGATGGAACAGGTTCGTGGGGTCCCAGGCGCGCTTGAGCTCGGCGAGGCGCTCGTAGCGATCGTCACCGTATGCCTCGCGCACCCGTTGCTCACCCTCCGACACGAAGTTCACGTACGAACGACCGGTCGTGGCCGGCTCGATCGCTGCGTAGAGATCCTGGGCCCATGCGAGATGCGCGTCGTCGTCGGCGGCCTCGTGCCAGCGCGCGACGATGTTGAGCACGTACGCGCCGTCGCGGCCCGGGAACGCGGAGCCTCCCGCCGGCTCACGGGCGACCGCGCCCTCGAGGTGCTGGATGTGAACCTCCGACGTCGGCGACGGCTTCGCCTCGCGGGCGTCGAGGATCGCCTGGATCGTGTGGTCATCGAGTGCACGCAGGTAGCCGGCCTTGAAGTAGTTCCGCTCGCCCGGTGCGTAGAGAGGATCCAGCAGGCCCTGCAGCGCAACGTACGGCATAGGCCCCAGGACGTCGCCGATCGGCGTCCCGAGCTCCCGCAGGCCCATGGCCGCTTTCTCCCCGTCTTCGATCGGCCCCGCGTAGCACCCGAGCGCCACGACGATCGGGGTCCCGTGCACCTCGGGCGGCAGGAACGGCAACGGCGGCGCGGTCGTGACGTTGAGGGCCGTCGTCATCTCCTCCGGAAGGTCCGATGTGTAGTCGCGATACCGACGCACGACGTCGCCGGCCTCGCTCCCCGCGAAGACGACCGGCCCGCCAAGGATCGTCGGCCCGACCGGATGCAGCTCGAACTCGAACGACACGACGATCCCCAGGTTGCCGCCGCCGCCCCGCAGGCCCCAGAGGAGATCGGGTTCCGTGTCCGAGCTCGCACGCACGAGCCGTCCGTCGGCCGTCACCACGTCGGCCGCCACGAGGCTGTCGCACGCGAGTCCGTCGCGGCGCATCAGCCATCCGATGCCACCGCCGAGGGTCAGGCCCGCGACGCCGGTGGTCGACACGAGCCCGCCGGTGCTCCCGAGCCCGAAAGCCTGCGTCTCGTGGTCGAAGTCGCGCCAGGTGACGCCGGGCTGCACCGTCGCCCGGCGACCGTCGGGATCGACCCGTATCCCCTTCATCGCGGACAGGTCGAGCACGATGCCGCCGTCGGTCGAGGAGAGCCCGGGGAGGCTGTGCCCGCCCCCTCGAACGGCGAGCTCGAGTCCCTGCCCGCGAGCGAACTCCACGCCGACGATCACGTCGGCGGTCCCCGCAGCGCGGAGGATCAGCGCCGGATGCCGGTCGATCATCGCGTTCCAAAGCGCCCTGGCGTCGTCGTAGCTCTCGTCGCCGGGAGCGAGCACCTCACCGCGAAGCTGCTCTCGGAGCTCCTGCACCGTCGCTTCACCCACGATGCCTGCCATCGTCCCATCCCCTCTCGGCGTCGTGCCCAGACAAAGGTCGAAGGATGCGAGCAGGACCTTAGCTGCGCCTTAGCACCCTCTCGGCCCAGGGCCCGGCGCGAGAGGGGCTCCTGTCACGCCCCGCTAAGGGATGTCCGGTCGACTGGCCTCCCGGAGAGGGAAGGAGAGGACCATGAACGGACGCACCAGACGAGGCCTCGGCGTCTCGCTGATCGCGGCGTCGATCGGTCTCGCGGGGGTGGCGATCGCGACGCCCTCGACCAACTCGGTGGTGGCAGAGGTGATCGGGGCAGGGACGATGCCGAACGGGGTCGGCTTCGCCGCGACGCCGGGCACGAACACCGTCGTCGCGGACTTCACGCTCGGCGCGAACTCGTCCACCGGGTGGCACTCGCACCCCGGCAAGACGTTCGTCGCGGTGAAGTCCGGCACGTTCACCGTCTATCACGCGAAGGGCTGCGAGCCGATCGTGTACGAGCCGGGCGACGCCTTCGTGGAGCTGCCGTCGAGCGTCCACGTCGGTCGGAACGAGACGGGCGGTACCGTCGAGCTCGGCGTCGTGTTCTTCGGCGTGCCGATGGGCGGGAGCCCCCGCATCGACCACCCGCAGCCGGCGAGCTGCGAGATCACGTAAACGCCGTCACGGGGCCGCGAGCAGCTTGCGGCACCGCGCGATGCCGAGCCGGTCGCCGAGGCGCTCGAACGATCCGAGCGTCTCGGCGAGCTCGGTCCGTGCGGCCTCCACGTCGCCGGCGGCGCGCCGCAGCTCGGCCGACTGCACCATGGCCCACGCGAGCCAGCGGGTGCGACCGACGCGACGGATCGTCTCGATGCTCTCGTCGAGCCGGCGCCTTGACTCGTCGAGCGGATCGCCTCGCGCGATCGCCAGGCTCGCGAGGTCGGCGACCGCTCCCCCGTACCCCCACAGGTCGCCCCGCCGGCGGAACGTGGCCGCGGCCTCTTCGAACAGGCGGCTCGCGGCGTCGAACGCTCCCTCGGCGACCGCGAGGTTCCCGAGGGAGCGCTGGGCCATCATCATGCCGCGCCAGTCGCCGATCCGGCGTCGCAGCTCGAAGCCCGCTTCGAGCAGCTCCCGCGCCCGTGACAGATCCTTCTCGGCGATCGCCAGGTTCCCGAGGCGTCCGAGCGCCTGGCCGATCGCGCGATCGTCGCCGAGCGCTTCGAACAGCGCGAGGCTCTCCTCCATGAGGCCGCGTGCCCGGTCGAGATCACCTTCGGTCCGCGCGAACATCGCCTGGTTCGCCAGGGCGAAGCCGAAGGCCGTCGCGCAGGGCACGTCCTGGAACGGCGAGAACGTCTCTTCCCACACGAGGCGGAACCCATCCGTGGCCGGCTGCGGCACGACGAACTCGCCGACGTCCATCAGCGCCGGCGCCACCTGTGGTGTGTCCGCGAGCGCGCGGAAGGCCTCGAGGCTCCCCTCGAGCAAGCTGCTCGCCCGCGCCGGGTCCCCGACGAGCTCGACCAGGCCCAGGTTGTGCGTCGAGGTCGCCACGCCCGGCTCGAACCCTGCGTCGGCGGCGGCCGCGAGTCCACGCTCGAACGCCGCGCGGGCCTCGTCGAGCTGGTCCTGCGACCACAACGCGCAGCCGGCCACCTGCAGTGCCCGGCAGACGATCGTGGCCTCTCCCAGCTCCTCGGCGAGGGCCGCGCACGCGAACGCCTCGGCCAGACCATGGGCGACATCACCGGAACGCACCCCGAGGTACGAGAGCGCCAGCATCGCCTCGGCCCGGTCGGTCGAAGGCGCATCCGAACGATCCAGCGCGAGCCCGATCCGGCGACGGCCCTCGGTCAGGTACGCGCGCCAGAGCCAGAAGTTCCCCATGCACGCGGAGAGGCGGACCGCGAGCGTCGGGTCGTCGGCGAGGCTGCGATCGAACGCCGCCCGGACGTTGTCGTGCTCTCGCTCCATCCGGTCGAGGAACGCGCCTCGCTCGGGCCGCGGCAGCGCGTCGCGCATGCGGACGGCCAGCCCGAGGTACCAGCGGGCGTGCCGGGCCTCGACCTCGGCCCGCTCGCCCTCATCGTCGAGCTGCTCGAGCCCGTACTCCCTCACCGTCTCGAGCAGCCGGAACCGCGGCTCGGTTCCTCCTCCCTCCGGCACGACGAGGGACTTGTCGACCAACTCGGTGAGGATGCCGAGCACCTCGGTCGGCTCGACGTCCGCGCCCGCGCTCACGTCTTCCGCGGCGTCGAGAGGGATCCCGCCGACGAACACGGCGAGCCGGCGGAGCACCGCGCGTTCGGCGTCGCTCAGCAGGTGGTAGCTCCAGTCGAGCGTCGCCTTCAGCGTCTGTTGCCGGCTGATGGCCGTCCGGCTCCCGCCGACGAGCAGCTGGAAGCGACCGTCGAGCCGGTCCACGATCGCCGCGATCGGCAGCGCCGCCGCACGCGAGGCCGCGAGCTCGATCGCGAGCGGCAGCCCGTCGAGATGGAAGCACAGACGCGCGACGTCGGCGGCGTTGTCGAGCGACAGGGCGAACCCGGGCGCGATCGCGCTCGCCCGCTCGGCGAACAGCGCCACCGAGGCGACCCCGGCCATCGCATCGAGATCGATGGGAGCGTCGGGATCGGGCAGGTCGAGCGAAGACACCCTGAAGACCACCTCGCCCGCGATCCGGATCGGCTGCCGGCTCGTCGTCAGCACGCGCAGGTTCGGGCAGGCGACGAGCAGCGCCTCGATCACCTCCGCGCAGGCGTCGACGAGGTGCTCGCAGTTGTCGAGCACGAGGAGCACCCGCCCTGCGCCGATGTGCGCCGCGAGCGTCTCGAGCGGCGGTTGCCCTTGATCCTCGCGGACCTCGAAGACCTCGGCGACCGCCTGGATCACGAGCGAGGGCCGACCCAGCGCGGCGAGCGGCACGTACCAGACGCCGTCGGGGAACTCGGATCGCAGCGCGCTTGCCGCCTCGATCGCGAGGCGCGTCTTGCCGCAGCCGCCGACGCCCGTCAGCGTGAGCACGCGCGTCGAGGTGAGCAGCCGGCCGATGTCTTCTCGCTCGCGTTCCCGTCCGATGAAGCTGCTGAGCTGGACGGGCAGGTTGTGCGGCGGTCGCGATACGGCAGGCGTGGCGCCCACCAGCTCGTGCACGTCGGCGCGTGGCGGCTCCACGGAAGGCCCGATCGGGCGTTCGGCGTGCGCTCCGACCCGACCGGCGAGGATGTCACGGCGCAGGTTCTCGGTCTCCTCGTCCGGCTCCACGTCGAGGTCGCGATCGAGCGCCGACCGCACGAGCTCGAACTGCCGCATCGCGAGCCGGTGGTGGCCGTCGAACGCGTAGATGCGCATCAGCTCCCGGTGCGCGGCCTCGTGCACCGGGTCGATCGAGACGAGTTGCCGCAGGGTCTCGGCGGCACCGGAACGATCGCCCGCCGCCGCCTGGAGACCGGCGAGGTCCCACAGCAGCGACAGGTGATCTTGCGCGAGCGCCTCTCGCCGGTCGGTCGCCCACTCCTCGTACCGATCGTCGGGAAGCAGCTCCCCGCCGTAGAGGTCCCGCGCCGCGACGAAGTCCTCGAGGGACCCCGTCCCGCGCGCCCGGTGCGCCGCGATCTCGTAGGACTCGACGTCGACGCGGAGATCGTCGTCGGGACACAGGTGGACGACCCCGTCGCGGAGCTGCAGCATCGCCCCGCGACCCCCGGCGTGCTCGAGCGCCCGCCGCCCGACGTGCAGCGCCTGATGGAGGTTGTTCGCCGCGGCTTCGGGCGTGCGCTCGGGCCAGAGCAGCTCCATCACCTGCTCGCGGTGCAGGTGGTGGCCGGAGGCGAGCGCGAGGAGCTTTACCACGTCCCGCGCCCGCCGGAGGCGCCACGAGCCTTCGGGAACCCGCGTCTCGCCGACGGTCACGTCGAAGCCGCCGAGGAGTCCGACCTGCAGATCCCCCGGATCCTTCGCGGGCGTCGAGCGTGGGCGCGCCTCGCGCGCCACCCCGTCGCTGGTCATGAGGTGGTGAGCATGCCCCGAGCCGTTGCGCGAGGACAAGCCGGCGGAGCCGGGAGGGTCAGCCGGCGTGCCGGTCCAGGTGGGTATCGAGGCGACCGTTGAGGCCGTCGATCCGCGATTCGACGGCGTCGAACCGATCATCGAAGTGGGCGAATCGCGCGTCCATCGCGTCGAACCGGTCATCGACATGGGCGAATCGCGCGTCCATCGCGTCGAAACGCGCGTCCATCCGCCCCGCGAGCGAATCCATCCGCCCGCCGAGCGAGTCGATGCGACCCCCGAAGGAATCCATCCTCCCCGCGAGCGAGTCGATGCGAGCCCCGAGGTAGAAGAGCGTACCGAGCGACGTTGCGGCGACGACGCCGATCGCCGTCCACCTGGCGGCCTCCATGATCGGCGAGCGTAGCATCAGCCCGCTCGCGGGTCTGTGGGCTCGATCACGCTCCAGGGCCTCACGTCCTCCGCGTGGTAGGTGTAACGGCCGCATGGAGACGTGGGACGCCATCCGAGCACGCCGCAACGTACGGGCGTTCGCACAGGATCGAGCCATCGCCCCCGCCGACCTCGACGTGATCCTCGAGGCCGCCTGGCGTTCGCCCTCCTCGATGAACCAGCAGGCCTGGACGTTCATCGCGGTGACCGAGCGCGACCAGCTCAAGGAGCTCTCGGAGGTCTGGCAGTACGCGGAGCACGTCGCCGGTTCGGCGGCCACGATCGCGTTCGTCGCCCCGGCGAGCGACGACCTCGAGACGCGCGAGGTCTACCAGTACGACCTCGGGCAGGCGACGATGAGCATCATGCTCGCGGCCGCCGATCGAGGGATCGGGAGCTGCCACGCGGCGGTCGGCGACCAGGTGCGCGCCCGCGAGGTGCTCCACCTGCCGGAGGACCAGCGGTGCGAATGGCTCGTGTCGCTGGGCTACCCGGCCGACCGTCCGCTCGCACCGATCGCCGTCCCCGATCGCCGTCCGCTGGGCGACGTCGTACGCCGCGGCCACTGGTGACCCGACCCGCGCCCGGGCGACGGCGCGCGTGACCTACTCGATGTAGCCGAGCCCCCGGAGGTGCTCCTCCATCTCGTCGGCCTCGGTGTCGCTCACGCCCGCCTCGTTGCCCATGCCGGGGATCCCGGCGCCGGCCGTCGACGTCTCGCTCGCGTCACGTGCGACGAGCCCGGCCTCCGAACCCACGATCTCGTGGAGCACCCGGCCGGTCGGCTTCGAGGCCGTCGGGGCGCCGAGCGCCGCGACGAGCGTCGGCGCCATGTCGACCAGCGCCGGCGTGGACTCGAACGGCTTCACCTTCGGGCCGACCGCGACGATCGTGCCCTCCATGCGGTGATCGCCACTCACCCAGTCGGCGTCTTCGATCGCGCTCTTCGCGTGCGTGAGCGAGTACCCCTCGGCCGGCACCATCAAGATGTCGGGAGCCTCGTTGACGAAACGGCCCTTGAAGACGTCCTCCCGCTTGTGGATCTCCTTCACGGGCTTGTTGCCCGTCTTCGGGTCCACGAAGCTCGCGAGGCGATCCATGATCTCGCCGCGCACGCGGTCGTAGTCGCCGGGGTCGACGATGCCGTCGATCTCGCGCCCGGCGAGGTTGATCGAGACGCCCTCGCCCGTGGAACGGATCGTCGTGTAGGCCTTCGTCTTCGACCAGTTCACCGACTGCGGGAGCGACACCTTGCCGTGCAGGCCGAGCAGGTCGTAGGCCTTGCGCGCCATGTTGCGCACCGGCCCCCACTGCATCGGCCCGAACAGGACGTTCGACGCTGAGAACTCGAGGTAGCCGAACTTCTTCAGCAGATGGTCCATGTGCAGCGCCCGCGTGCACGACTGGAACCCGTGGTCGCTGATGAACAGGATGATGTCGTCGTCGCGCGCGCGAGAGACGAAGGAGCCGATCGCCTCGTCGGTCTGCCGGAAGATGTCGGCGACCTTCTTGCCGATCCGCGTGTCCTTGTTCTCGGCGTAGTCGGGATGGTCCGGCGCGATGTAGTTCGACAGGCAATGCTGCGTGCGGTCGATCGAGACCCAGACCGACGCCATCATGTCCCAGTCGGTGTTGTCCATCAGCCACTCGCTCGCCGCGATCCGCTTGCCGGTGACCTCGAACGCCTCGTCGAGGTAGGCATCGGGCCGGTTGCGGTAGGTGGTCCAGCTCATCCCGTTGATCGGCCACTCGAGCCCCGCTTTCCCGAGGGTGTCGGGGAGGTCGGCGGGATGCGTGAAGGTGCGGCCCTTGGGAAGCACCCCGCCGGCGGCGAGGCTCCCGCTGATCGCAGGCGGCGGAAACGTCAGCGGAACGTCGAGCAACAGCTGGTTCTTGCCGGCCGCGGTCAGGTCATCGAGGAACGTTCGCGCCTTGATCGACTTGTAAGTGACCGGATACTGCTTGTGCGTCCCCGGCACCGTCTCGAGGATGTCGTAGACACCGTGGTCCACCGGGTCGACCCCGGTCAAAAAGCTCGGCCACGCGCTCCAGCTGTGCGTCGGAACCGTCGACCGCAGGACATCCTTCTGTCCGCGGTCGATCAGTGCCTGCAGGTTCGGGAGCGCGCCCTGCTCCAGGAGGGGGTCGAGGATGCGCCAGTCGGCGCCGTCCCACGCGATCAGGATCACTCGTGCCATACGGTATCTAGCCTCTCACCAGGGATGACGGACCGAAGGAGTGTACCGAAGGGTCGACCATCTACTCGGGGCAGGCTAAGTTGCGTGGATGGCTGGTGCAGGTGGGTTCTGGAGCTACGCTCACGCTGACGATAATCGCGAACTTGGGCGTATCGTTGGCTTGTCGCAGTCATTGGCTGCTGAGTACTCGCTGCTAGCTGGTGACGAGTTTCAGATGTTCACCGATACGGAGTCACTCCAGTGGGGAGATGAGTGGCGCCGTGAGATCGACGCCGCAATCGCAGCTGTGAGGAACTTTCTTGGTGAAGTCTCGGCGGAAATCGCCACCCGCCCGGAGGTTGAAACCCTCCTCAATAGCCTCGACGAGATGACAGCAGCTGGTACAGAGACGACCTCGACTATGAGGCAGATGGTATCTCAGCTCGATGAGACGGCTAAGATTAGTCGGGCTCTGCGGCCTCAGCTGCGGACAATCAAGGCGGCGGTACGTTCAGTGGTCGATGTACAACCTCTGCTCGATGAGTGGCGCCTACGAGTGGAAGAGATACGCGGGGAGCGAGCAAGCACGTCCGAGGTCAACACGACGCCATCTGGCTCGTAATCGCTCGGAGCTGGAAGCTCGACACACGCCGATCCCGCTGTTTGCCCTCAGGGTATCGAGGCGACAGGACGCATGCTCGCGACGTAGATCGGGAGCCGACGACTCAGCGTCGTCGATGCCGTCGGCCGAACGCGGCGGCGCTGAGCCTCCGCCTCAGGTCAGTTCATGGGTGCCGGGGGTGGGGGCGGAGGCGGGGGAGGCGCCGACCCCGGCGCGACCGCTGCCGACGGCGCCCGACCGACCGACTGCTTCGACACGACCACGGTTTTCGCCGCCATGTCACCGAGTCGCTGACGCGTCGACGAGTTCCACACGACGATCGCGGCGACGAGGTAGACGAAGAATCCGTCGATGACCCGGAGGAGGTTCCGGATCACCGCCGCGCCCCACGTCACCTCGGACCCGTCGGCCATCACCACGCGGATCCCGACGAGCAGCTTCCCGAGCGTGGCTCCCATCAGCTTCTCCAGCACGATGAAGTAGGCGAACGCGACCACCACCATCAGGACGGTGCTCAGTCCTCCGCTGTTGAACTCGATCGAGTTCTCGGTCGTGGTGGTGGTGCCGTCGCCGGTGATGGCGACGATCACGAAGGAGACGAAGAACAAGATGATGGTGTCGACGATGATCGCGATCGCGCGGCGCCCGACGCTGATGTACTCCATGGCACTCCCCCTCACCGGTTGCTGTCCGCAGCCTATGCCCACCGAGGGCCTGCAGGAAGCCTCGAGCCCTCCGAACCTCTGGCTCGCGCCGAGGCACCCTCAGACGGCGCGGCGGTAGAGGCGAACCGCCAGCACGCCGAACACCGCGAGGATCCCGACGTCCCAGGCGAGCGCCTGCAGGACGTAGCTGGACGCCGGACCGCCGATGGTGAGCGCCCGAACCGCCGTGGCGGTGAGTGACACCGGCTGGTGCTCGGCGAACACCTGGAGCCAGCTCGGCATTGTCTCGAGCGGCACGAACGCCGTCGAGGCGAACACGAGGGGCGCGAGCACGGGGAAGGCCGCGGCCTGCGCCGTCTCGGGATCGCCCACCGCCAGGCCGACCGTGGCGAAGATCCACGACAAGGCGTAGCCGAACACGAGCACGAGGAGGGCGCCGCCGAGCAGCCCGAGCATGTCGGTGTGGATCCGCCACCCGACGAGGAAGCCGACCACCATCATCAGGATCACGACGAGGACGTTGCGAGACAGATCCGCGAGCGTCCTGCCAGTGAGGACCGCCGAGCGCGCCATCGGCAGCGCGTGGAACCGCTCCATCAGTCCGCTCTTCATGTCGGCGGCCAACCCGATCGCCGTGGCGATCGCCCCGAACACCACGGTCTGCACGAAGATGCCGGGCATCAGGTAGTCGACGTAGGGAACGCCTCCCCGATCACCGATCGCTCCGCCGAACACGTAGCGGAACATCAGCACGAAGATCACGGGCTGGATCGTCGAGAACACGAGCAGCTGGGGCACGCGCATGTACGCGATCAGGTTCCGCCAGGCGACGGCCTTCGTGTCGCGAACCACGCCGAACGGGATCCTTCGGTCGCGGTCGTCGTCGACGCTCGTTGTTGTCGAGGTCATCGGCCACCTACCGGCTCGGTGGCTCCCTCGGTTGCCACCTCGGCGCGGTGCCCGGTGAGGGAGAGGAAGACGTCGTCCATGCTCGGCTCGCGAACCGTCAAGGTGGCGGGTTCGATCCGCTCGGTGTCGAGGCTGCGCAGGACCTCGACGAGCACGTGGGTGCCTCGGTCCGAGGTGATCCTGAGCAGGGCCTGCTCGCGCTCCACGCGCCCGGACGCAAGCCCGTCGAGCAGGCCGAGCGCCCGGGTCGCGAGCTCGTCGCTCCCGAAGCCCATCTCGATCACCGTGCTCCCCAGCCGCCCCTTGAGGTTGCCCGGCGTGTCGTTCGCGATCACGCGCCCGTGATCGATCACGGCGATGCGCTGCGCGAGCAGGTCGGCCTCCTCGAGGTATTGCGTCGTGAGCAGCACGGTCGTGCCGTCGCGGACCAGCTCGCGGATCATGTCCCACAGCTCGCCTCGGCTCGGCAGGTCGAGCCCCGTCGTGGGCTCGTCGAGGAACAGGACCGGTGGGGTCTGCACGAGCGACGCGGCGACGTCGAGGCGGCGGCGCATGCCGCCCGAGTAGGTGCGCGCCGTACGGTGGGCCGCGTCGCCCAGCTGGAACCGCTCGAGCAGCTCGTCGGCGCGCGGCGAGATCCGCGCGCGCGGCAACTGCGCCAGCAGGCCGATCAGCCGCAGGTTCTCGTGGCCGGTGAGGTTCGGATCGATCGCCGCGTACTGCCCGGCCAGGCCGATCCGGCGCCGCACCGCGTCAGGCTCGGTGGCCACGTCGTGGCCGAGCACCTCGGCGCGGCCACCATCGGCGTGGAGCACGGTGGCGAGGATGCGGACGGCGGTGGTCTTGCCGGCACCGTTGGGGCCGAGCAAGCCGAACACCGAGCCCTCGGGAACCTCGAAGTCGACGCCGTCGAGCGCCGCCACCTCTCCGTAGCGCTTGCGCAGGCCCTCGACGAGCACGGCTGGGGCGGTCACCGCTCCACGCTCCCACAGGTGTTCGAGGACGTCATTTCGGCAGGTACCAACTCGCCCGCACCCCGTACGCTCGTTCCCGAGCACCGCTTCTCGAGCGACCTTCGATCGGCGAGGAGGATCCCGTGGACCAACGACTCACGCTCGTCACGCTCGGCGTCGCCGACGTCGGGCGGGCGCGCAGCTTCTACGAACATCTCGGCTGGCACGTTGGCCTCGACGTCGAGGAGACCGTGTTCTTCCAGGCCGGGTGCATGGTCGTGTCGCTCTGGAGCAGGGCGAAGCTCGCCGAGGACGGCGGCCTCACCGACCCCGGCGGTTGGGGTGGCGTCACCCTGGCGCACAACGTGGGCTCGACCGCCGACGTCGACCGCGTGATCGAGGAGGCACGCGCCGCCGGCGCCCGCATCGGCCGCGAGCCCGGCGAGACGTCGTGGGGCGGCTACACCGGCGTCTTCGTCGACCCCGACGGCCACCCCTGGGAGGTCGCGTACAACCCCGGGTTCCCCCTCGGAGCTGACGACTCGATCAGGCTGCCGGCGGCCGGCCCTTCCTCCCATGGATGACAAGAAGAACGATCAGCTCTTCCTTATGGAGTCACGCCGACCTGCCCTGCGTTCGCGCGCCGGCTCCGGCTTCTGTCGAGGGAGGGATGTTCTGGTTCAGCCGGAACAGGTTCGTCGGGTCGTACTCGGCCTTGATCCGCGCGAGCCGCTCGAAGGTCGCCGCCGGATACGCATCGCGCACGCGCCCCTCGCCCTCGTCGACGAGGAAGTTCACGTAGGCGGCCGGATCGCCCTGGCCGAGAGCGGCGGCGAGCTCCGCGACCCACACCTCGGTCGCCGGGCGCTGCCCCTCGTCGTCGATGAACGCGGCGACGTTGACCATGATCCGCTGGTTCCGGTGCGCGAACGCGGTGGCCTCGACGGGCACCCGCGCCATCGCCCCGCCGAGCACCCGGAACTGCGCGACCCGGAGTGACGCCGTCGAGGACTCGAGGTGCTCGAGGATCGTCTCGGCTTCGGCGCGCCCGATCGTGTCGACGAACCCCGTGTGGCTCGCGGCCACCGGGTGATACTCCTCCTCGTCGGGCGGGTACATCTCCGGATACGGCATCGGACGCAGCATGTCGGCGAGTGGCGTCGCGAGCGCCCGGAACGGCGCCACCGCGCGCTCGCCGGCCTCGACGTCGCCCGCGTAGACCATCATCGCCATCACCATCGGGGCGCCTTGCGCCTCGTCGGGAAGGAACGGCATGGGTGGCGCGACCATCACGTTCGCGATCGTCGAGAGCTCCTCGGGCGCGGCCTCGGCCTCGGCGATGAACCCGGCGACCACGTCGGGCGTCGCCGGGAGGAACAGCATGCCGCCGACCACCGTGCCGACCTCGTGCAGCCGGAACCGGAACCGCGTCGCCACGCCGAAGTTGCCGCCGCCGCCGCGGATCGCCCAGAACAGGTCCGGCTCGTGCGCCTCGTCGACCAGCCGGATCCGGCCGTCCGCCGTGACGACCTCGGCGGCGAGCAGATCGTCGATCGTCATGCCGTGCTTGCGCGCCAGGAACCCGACGCCGCCGCCGAGCGTGATCCCGCCGATCCCGACCGAGCCGGTGTCGCCGAATCCGGTCGCCAGGCCGTGGGCGCCGGCCGCGGTCGTGTACTCGGCAGCGGTGAGGCCCGTCTCGGCCCAGGCCGTCCGACCCGCGACGTCGATCTCCAGCTCGCGCATGTCGCGGAGATCGAGCACGATCCCGCCCTCGGACGTGCAGTGGCCCGCGCCGCTGTGGCCGCCGCTCCGCACGGCGAGCTCGACGCCGGTGTCACGGGCGAAGGACACGACCGAGGCGACGTCGGCGGCGTGGGCGACCCGTGCGACGGCCGCCGGGTGCCGGTCGACGTCGCCGACGAAGACGCTGCGTGCCTCGTCGTAGTCGGGATCACCCGGAACGATGACCCGACCGTCGAGGTCGGATCGCAGCTTCGCGATCTCGTCGGTGAGATCCATCGCTACGCCCCCGCCGGGATGAAGAGCTCCGCCACGATCGTCCGCATGTCGTCCTCCTCGGTGAGCGTTCAACGGTACGACGTGCGGGAGCCACGCAACTCATCGGTCCAGGACGCCGACTTTGCGCGGCGAAGGAGGCGGGATTACCCTGACCTTTCGAACAGAAGGGGGAAACACGCTATGGGCAAGGTGGAAGCGCGAAGCATCGACAAGCCCGACGAGACCCGCACGTTCCCCAACGGCATGGTCGAGATGATCACCGTTGCGGGGACCATGGTCACGCGAACGAGGTTCGAGCCGGGGTGGCGGTGGGCGAACGACGTCAAGCCGATCGCCCAGACCGACAAGTGCATGTTCCTCCACCAGGGCTACTGCATCTCGGGGTCGGCGATCATCCAGGCCGACGACGGCTCGGAGACGACGGTCTCGTCCGGCGACGTCTACGTGATCGAGCCTGGCCACGAGGCATGGGTGACCAGCGACGAACCGTGGATCACGGTCGACTTCTCCCAGGAGAGCGCCGACTACGGCAAACCGCGATAGCGGCACCTCGCGGCTGGCCTGAGTTACTCCGAGCCGGAAAATCCCAGCGAAGGGCCTTGACGGATCGTCGGCGGCGCCTGTATAACCAATCCATTCTAGAAAGGTTCGGTTATCCATGCAGCTCGCTCAGCTCGATGCCGTGTTCGGGGCGCTGGCCGACCCCACGCGCCGGGCGATCCTGACGCGGCTCACGCAGGGGGAGGCGTCGGTCGCCGAGCTCGTGGCGCCGTTCACGATCTCCCAGCCGGCGATCTCGCGGCACCTGCGGGTCCTCGAGCGAGCCGGGCTCGTCTCCCGCAGTCGCCGGGGAACCGCCCGCCTCAGCCACCTCGAGGCCGAGCCGCTCAAGGAGGCGGTCACGTGGCTCGCCAGCTACCGCGACTATTGGGAGGAGAGCTACGAGCGGCTCGACGGATTACTGGCCGCGCTCCAAGCACGCGACACCGACCGATCCGGCACCGACGAACACGAAGGGAGCACGTCATGAGCACGACGAAGGTCAACGCAGAGCCCGGCAGCCACTCGGTCGAGATGACGAGGGAGTTCGAAGCGCCGCGCGACCTCCTCTTCAAGGCGTTCACCGATCCGGAGCTCTTGGTGCAATGGCTCGGGCCGCGCAAGTACGTGATGGAGATCGACCGCTACGAGGTTCGCGACGGCGGCTCATGGCGCTACGTCCACCGCGACGACGCCGGCAACGAGTTCGGGTTCCATGGTGTGTTCCACGGCACGCCGACCGCCGACGGCATGGTGCAGACCTTCGAGTTCGAGGGCTATCCCGGTCACGTGTCGCTCGACACGGCCAGCTTCGAGGAGCGAGGCGGCAAGACGGTGGTGCACATGACCTCCGTCTTCCAGTCGGTGGCGGACCGCGACGGCATGCTCGAGTCGGGCATGGAGTCGGGCGTGAACGAGGGCTTCGAGCGTCTCGAGGAGCTGCTCGCGAAGCAGATCGCGAACAGCTGACCCAGACCGAGAGGAGCGATGGACCGATGGACATGAAGCTCGAGGTGGTGGTGGTTCCCGTGTCCGACGTGGACCGGGCGAAGGAGTTCTACGCCGAGAAGTGCGGCTTCAACGTGGACGTCGACGACACGCCGAACCCGGCGTTCCGGATCGTGCAGCTGACCCCGCCGGGGTCGGGCTGTTCGGTCACGATCGGCACCGGGCTCGCTCACATGGAGCCCGGGTCGCTCAACGGCTTGCAGCTCACCGTCGACGACGTCGAGAAAGCCCGCACCGAGCTCACCGAGCGCGGCGTCGACGTCAGCCCGGTCCGCCACGTCGACACCGAGAAGGGCGAGTGGGTCGACGGACCCGGCGGCCCGTGGAACTCGTTCGTGTTCTTCAACGACCCCGACGGCAACGGATGGACCATCCAGGAGAAGCCGGCCTAACGCGGCAACGATCCAGCTGCGGGGGGACGTAACGAACCCCGCCCGTCCTTCGTTCATGCTGCGATGGTGATCGAAGGCGAGGTCGTGACGCGCGATGTGCTCGAAGGACCGGCCGACCGGAGGCCGGCGACCTTCGAGGAGCTCTTCCACGGCGAGCGCATCCGGCTGTTCGGGGCCCTTTGCCTGCTCACGGGCGATCGGCACGAGGCCGAGGATCTCGTCCAGGACGCGTTCGTCCGTGTGTACGAGCGCTGGAGCCACGTCGGTTCGCTCGATGACCCCGTGGGCTACCTCTACCGCACGGCGATGAACGGCTTCCGGAGCCATTACCGACGATCGGTGATGGCGATGCGGCGCCAGCTGCCGCCGCGGCAACGCGCCGACGAGATGGCAGGCGTCGAACGGCACGCCGATCTGATGCACCGGCTCGGTCGCCTCACCACGAAGGAGCGCGCGGCGCTCGTGCTGCTCGATCTCCTCGACCTGTCGTCCGACGACGCGGGCGACCTCCTCAAGATGAGCCCCGGCGCGGTCCGCACGCAAGCCTCGCGGGCGCGCGCCCGGCTCCGACGCATGACAGGTGATGACGATGCATGAGGTGAAGGAAGAACTGCGCGGGATCGTCGGAGACTTCGGCGCACCGGAGGTCGAGCTCACGACGGTCGTACGGCGCGCCGAGCGTCGCGCGCTCAGGCGTCGCGTTTCCGCGGGCATCACCGCCGCCGGGATCGTGATGATCTCGGGGGTGTTCCTCGTGCGAGCGTTCGACGGCGACGGTCCTGCCCTCGTCGGGTCGGGAGGGGTGCCGGGCATCGAGAACGGGCCGATCGCCTTCTCGACCGGGGGGCCACAAGGCGGTACGGCGGAGGGATTCGGGATCGGCATCGTCGACCCGAGGAGCGGCGAGTCGGCGACACTCGACGGCTTCCTGAACGCGGGAGCGTGGACGGCTGACGGCTCACGACTCGTGTTCGTTCGTGACCCGGTCGGGGGTCCGGCCGGTGACATGAGCATCTGGACGGCGCGGAGCGATGGCACCGACCTCCAGCAACTGACCGATGGGGAGGGCGGCGACTACGGGCCGCGCTGGTCGCCCGACGGAACACGCATCCTCTTCTTCCGCAACGGAACCGGCGGGACGCCGTCGCTGATGGTCATGGACGCCGACGGCAGCGGTGCCCACCCGATCGCGGGCTCCGGCGAACAGGCGTTCTTCACAGCGGCCTGGTCGCCCGACGGCTCGCGGATCCTCACGGTTCGAGATGAGTACTCGCGCAGCAGGGAGGGCAACCCCCTCTGGCTCGCGGTGACGGACGCCGACGGCTCGAACGAGCAGGTGCTGGTCCGCGACTACCTGAACCAGCCGACGTGGTCCCCCGACGGATCCGAGATCTACTTCGCCGCGCACGGGGCGGTGCAAGCGGTCGACGTCGTGGGTGGCGACGTGCGGTCGGTCCTGTCGGGGATGGATCCCCAGGGCCTGAGCCTGTTCGCCGTGTCCCCGGACGGGACGAACCTCTTGTTCACGCAGCCGATCGACTTCGAGCGGGGCGAAGAGCTCTGGGTGGCGGGCACCGACGGGAGCGACCCCCGCCTCGTTGCCGAGGGTCTGCACTGGCGCGAGCCCGAGCCCACGTGGTCGCCCGACGGCACCGCGATCGCGTTCATCCGTGACGGCGACATCTGGACGGTCGATCTCACGACGGGTGAAGAAACGCAGGTCGTCGGGTCACCCGATCACGAGACCCTCCCGGCGTGGGGCTCGGCGGCGCAGCTGGAGGGCTTGACAGCTCCATAGCTTGCCCGACGACGCCCGCCGGGCGCGCGTCCTGCTCACCGAGCGAGCGCGCGAGCTCGAGGACCCTCTTGTAGCTGCGGCCCGTGCGGTGAACCGATCCGCGACCCGTGGCATCGCCCGCGACGAGGTGAAGGACTTCATGCGCACCCTCTCGACGATCGTCGCCAACCTCGAGGGATCGAGCCTGCTCCCCACGGCGTAGCCCTGAGGGCTGAAACGAGGCCGGGTAGGTTGGAGCCGAGGTGGAGATGGATCCACGGGGGCGAACGAGGAGGAGGGACGCCGGATGCTGAGGGACATCGACGCGACCGCGATGCTGGCGGTGAAGGACGTCGGGACCGCGAAGAAGTTCTATGAAGAGGCCCTCGGGTTCGAACCCATCGAGATCGGCATCGAGGGGATGGTCCGCTACGAGAGCGGTAGCGCGTCGATCCTGGTGTACGAGTCCGAGTACGCGGGCACCAACAAGGCGAACGCGCTGGCGTGGTCGGTCGGCGACCGGTTCGATGCGATCGTGGGCGACATCCGAGCGAAGGGCGTGACGTTCGAGCACTACGACCTGCCGGGCCTCACGCGCGAGGGCGACGTGCACGTCGCAGAGAACTTCAAGGGCGTGTGGTTCAAGGACCCCGACGGCAACATCCTGCACATCAACGGCCGATAGGCGGCCGGCAAGGAGGGGCCTACGAGAGCGCCGCCTCGAGGGCGGCCATGTTCGCCTCGAGCCACTCGCGGCGCCGCCGGGCTCGCCCTTCGCCTCCTTGCCGCGCGAGCATCTCGATGAACGCCTGCTCCCCCGCCGCCGCGCGGTTCTCGACGAGCGAGATCGACAGCCGATCCACGAAAATGCCGGGGACCTGCGCACGCTGCACCCCGTCGAGTCCGTACGCGTCGGCGATCAGCCGGGCCCGTCGGAACGGATCGAGCCCCTCCGTCCCGGGAACGGGGTCCGACGGATCGTGCACCGGTCCCCACATCGCCATCAGGGCGGCCACGTCCCACAACGCTCGCCCCGGCGCGGCGAAGTCCCAGTCGAGGAACGCGACGGCGTCGCCCTCGCGGAACACGACGTTCTCCGGGCAGATGTCGTTGTGTCCCACGACGGTTCCGCCATGTGGGTCAGCCAGCTCGTCGCTCCACGCGAGAGGCGCCGGATCGAAGGAGGCGACCGCGTCGTGGAACCGCCGCTGCAGGCGCCCCACGCTCGCGAGCGCCTCGTCGCTCATCGACCACGGCGGGAAGGGCGGGATCGGCACGTCGCCCTCCACGAAGGAGAGCACCTCGCGCCCTCGCTCGTCGATACCGAGCGGGCGCGGCACGTGCTCGAACCCTGATCCGCGCAAGTGCTCGAGCAACGCGAAGATCGAATCGGTGAACGGGCTCGACGGCCGTCGCACCGTGTCCCCGACGCGCACGACGGCCCCCTCGTGCGCGATCCCCCCGGCGAGCGGTTCCTCGTGCTCATTCACGGGGTGGATGGTGGTCGGCGAGGTGACTCGTCCTCCGTTCGAGGCTTCAGGAGACGTCGATCCAACGGCCTCTTCACGTGCGGCACACCGGTCAACGGCCGGCCAGATCGGCCGGATGCTCGATGAGCGCGACGACTCTCGACGCCATGAACCGGGCCGTCCGCACCGTTGTGCCGCCTCGCGTCACCTCGGCGACCTCGACGACGGTGCGCCCGGTCGTCACTTCGATCCGACGACCGGCGCGCCGCGCCAGAATCTCGAATGTCTGGACGCCGTTGCCGACGTCTACGGTCACCTCGACGCGGTCCCCACGCACGTCAGCATCGTAGTCTCACGACGAGCTGTCGTCGGGCGCGTGCGGATCGTCAGCCGAAGCCTCGGTTCCCTCTTCGCCGTCGAAGACGAGGGCGTACACCTCCTGGCCCTGCGGGTACTCCTTCGTGGGGCGCTGCTCGCGGGTCACGGCCACGCCGAGCTTCTTGTAGACACCGTCTTGTTCCTCGCGCAGGCGCTCGCCGAGGAAGACGTTCGCGACGATCTCGCGGGGCAGGGCCGCGGCCGTGACCATGCGGACGGCGCCGACGACCGGCGGGCCGACCACCGTCAGCTCGCCGGCGATCTGGACGAGGTAGCCCGGCCCGGCATCGAGCCCCATCGAGAGCCCGATGTTGCCCGAGAGGTTCCGGGAGTTGCTCCTGAAGTCCTCCAGCACCCGTCGATGGAAGAGGTCGATCAACGTCCTGGCGGTGTGCACGATGTTGCCGGCCGCTTCGACGAAACGCTCGTCGTATTCGTCGTCGGGACCGCTCTGCACGATCCAGTAGGCCAAGAAGCCGTCGCCGGTGAACTTGTCGAACCAGCCTCCATACGTGCCGATCCCCTGGCGGACCGCCGTCACGAACTTGTCCATCACGAACGCGAACCGCTCGAACCTGATGGCCTCCTTCATGAGCATGGTGGATCCGCGGATGTCGGCCGCCATGACGAACATCTGGATCGGCTCGCCGCGCACGATCGCGTCGAGCAGTGGCTCCGAGTCGAACCGCCCGCGCCAGTCCGGCGGTGCATGGGCCTCGACGAGGTCGGCGTGGCGAGCTCGCTCGTCGGTCGGTGAGCCTCCCTCGCCCGACCCAGACAGCCCCTCGTTCATGCCCTGGTCTCGAACGGATGGGCCATCTCGCGCACGCTCCTCGATGGACGATCTTTCGACCCCAGAGGATAGAGCCGCTCGAGGTTCCTGGGCCGGTCGAGAGTCCCAGGCAACGTCTGATGCGGGCTCAAACCTCGCGCCGGACGCGATCGGGGGCCAGCGCCCCCAGGTACACGCCGAGGATCACGAGGGGCGCGCCCACGAAGAGCGACGTCGACGGTCGTTCGTCGAGCAGGAGCGCCGCGAGCGGGATCGAGACGAGAGGGAACAGCACCAGCGCGTAGGAGCCCGCCGAGGCCGTCCACTGCTGGAGCACGAACACGAAGAGCATGAACAGGAGCGGGGTCGTCAGCACCAGGAAGACGAGCGCAACCGACGTCGACGCCGACGTGGGCACGACGTGCGACTCATCGGCCACGAACGACGTCGCGATCAGGAGCACCGCGCCGACGGACATCCCCACTGCGTTGACGAGGAGCGGATGGGCGTCGCGGATCCGCCGCACGGTGATCGAGCTCTGCGCCGCGGTGACCGCGGCGCCGACCACCGCCAGCAAGGGGACGAGCGGGATGGAGCCGCCCTCGGCGCGCGCCGAGATCAGCGCGATCCCGCCGATCGACAGGCACGCGCCGACGAGGCCGCGCACCCGGAACCGCTCCAGCCGCTGGACCGTGGCCAGAAGCAGCGTCAGCAACGGCACCGATCCGAGGATGACCGAGGCGATGCCGGCGGGGACGCGCTGGGTTCCCCAGTAGAAGAGCGCGAAGCTCATGAAGAACGCGAGGGATCCGTACAAGGCCGCGATCCGGACGACGCGACCGGACGGCATCGATCGCGCGAAGGCCCTGGCGGCGGCGATCGTGATGAGCGCGCCGAACGAGAAGCGCAGCCCCGCGCTCCAGAACGGATCGAGCTCGCGGGTCGTGAGGACGACGAGGACGAGATTCGTGCCGCCGAGGAGCACGACCGCGGCGAACGCCGCGAGCACCCTGCGGTCGGCCGGGAGGCTCATGGAACCGGAGGTGACGGAAGCGCTAGGGCTCGTTCGAACCACCACGGCACGTGGGACGCCCATTCGCCCTGCTGGGACGGGTCGAGCGCCTCGACGATCGCGAGGTAGCTGAGCGCATGGTGCAGCGCCACGACCGGTTCCGTGCGCTCGAACAGCTGCACGGCATCGCGGTGTGGCATCACGTCGCTCCAGCCTGCGAGGAAACGGTCCCTCAGCCGGGTGTGAGCGGCAGGATCGGACGAAGGAAGGTCAGAGACGTACAGGAACGGTGCGAGGTCGACGAACGGATGGGCGATCGAGGGATCGTCCCAGTCGAAGATCAGGTAGCGCCCGTCCCTGAACACGACGTTGTCGGCGTGGAGGTCTCCGTGGACGAGTGTGTTCGGGATGGGAGAGGCCGCGAGCTCGGCACACAGCGCGTGCAAACGAGGCGCGGCAACCCGCAGCCGTTCATTCAGCTGGTCCGGGAGCGCGCCCAGCGTGCCCGCCGCCAGGTCCTCGATCTGTTCCTGCAGGACCGAGGGCCGGCGGTCGACACATCCCTCGCGCAAGAGCGCGTCCACGGAGGGGATACTGCCGCGCTGCATCGAGACGAGTACGTCCAGCACGCGCTCCCAATGATCGATGCCCATCCCGCCCACGAACGAGTCCCCGAAGTCCTCGAGCACCATCCACCCTCGGTCTTCGTCGATCGCGACCGGTCGCGGCACGACCTCGGGGAACCGCTCTGCGAGTCGCGCCGTCACGCCCACCCCATGGCCGAAGAAGTCGGGGGTCGCCTTGAAGAAGTAGTCACGGGCGTCGGCCTCGATCCGGAGGAGACAGGAGCTGCTCCACGTGATGTATTGCTCGACGCGGGTGACGTTCGGCAGGTTCGCGCGGATCCACGAGCTCGCCTGATCGAACCAGCCCTCGCGCTGCCAGGCCTGCAGGCGGGCGGGGGCCCCCTCCCTGCGCTCGGTGAACCACGTCTGGATCACGTCTCGGTCTCGCTCGTCCGACATGGCGGGGGCGCCGAGTGCCTCTTCGCTGCACCATTCGCCCGCGAAGCGAGGGTTGCCCGTGAGGTTCTCGGCGAAGAAGAAGGCGTCGCCCGACGGTGTGAGGCCGTGGAACGAACCGTCGGGCACGAGCGGTGCTGCGTCGGCGGGCTCGTGGACGACGAGCCCGGTCCGCAGGAGGGCGATGTCGAGACCGAAGCGCTGACGGATCTCCTCGGGAACGCCGGCCACGACGAAACGCTCGCCGAAGTCCTCCCCGGTGCTCACCCGCGGAAGCGCCCACCCGTGAGCGTCCTCGACGAGCAGTACGCGTGCGCCCGACGGGTCCGGGATGACGAGATGGAAGGTGAAGCCCATCGGGGCAGACGCTACCCCTCCGAGCCCTCGCTCTCGACGATCTCGTCGGGGGTGTGGTGCGCGGCGGGGACCGTGCCGAGCTTGCCCGCCTGGAAATCCTCGAACGCTTCGACCAGCTCGTCGCGGGTGTTCATGACGAACGGTCCGTACCAGGCGACCGGCTCACCGATCGGTCGGCCGCCCAACAACAGCACCTCGAGCGATGAGGAGCGGCTCTCCTGGCCCGTGGCGGCTTCGATGCGCAACGCGCCTCCCGGACCGAAGACCGCGAGCTGACCGGTCCGGACGGGTCGCCGCTCGGCGCCGACCGTCCCTTCGCCGGCAAGCACATAGACGAGCGCGTTGAACCCGGGGTTCCACGGTAGATCGAGCTTCGCGCCGGGCGCGACCGTCGCGTGTGCGTACGTGATCGGCGTGTAGGTGTCGCCGGGACCTTGGTACCCGGCGAGCTCGCCGGCGATCATCCGCACCAGCGCGCCGGCGTCGGACGAGGCGAGCAGACCGACCTCGTTCGCGCGCAGGTCCTGGTAACGGGGAGGCGCCCACTTCTGCGCTTTCGGAAGGTTCACCCAGAGCTGGGAGCCGTGGAACAATCCGCCGCTGACGACGAGGCGCTCCGGTGGCTTCTCGATGTGCAGGATGCCGGCGCCGGCCGTCATCCATTGGGTGTCGCCGTTCGTGATGACGCCGCCGCCACCGTTCGAGTCCTCGTGCTCGAACGTCCCGTCGATGATGTAGGTGACCGTCTCGAACCCGCGGTGCGGGTGCCAGGGGGTTCCCTTGGGCTCGCCGGGCGCGTATTCGACCTCGCCCATCTGGTCCATGTGGATGAACGGATCGAGGTCGGCGAGGTCGACCCCGGCGAACGCGCGCCGCACCGGGAAGCCCTCCCCTTCGAGGGCGCTCGGCGCGGTGGTCACGGAACGCACCGGCCGCTGGACGGCGCTGCCCACCTCAGGTACGCGCGGCAAGGTCGTGAGGTCGTCAACGGTGATGGCCGGCATGTGGTGTTCCCCTTTCCTCGTGAACGGTAACGCGCCGTCGGCGGGTGGACATTCCCCTGGGCAGGGCAACAGGTGGACGGCTATCGGCACCCTCTGCCGCCGGCCGACCGTCAACATGGTTCCGGCTCGCGACCATAGATGCGAGCCGGAACCACGTTGACGCTCACGTGCCCGGAGTTCCGCCGGGAGCCGTCCACCTGGTGCGCTCCCTCCAGCGCCTCCGCAGCCTCGCGCCGGAACGCGATCTGCCCGACCGGGTCGAGTTCGTGTGGCACGGCATCAACGACGAGGAGAACCTCCGACGCTACGCCCGGCGCGGGAAGATGCAGAACTCGTTGCCCTGAGGATCGGCCATGTTCCGCCAGCGGAACCCGAAGGAATCGTGGGTGTGGCCGTCGCGCCACCGCCCTCCCAGCCGTTCGATCTCGGCCGTGGCCTCATCGAGATCCTCGATCTCCAGGTCGACGTGCATCCGGTTCTTGCCGTCCTTCGCCTCGGGGACGCGCTGCAGGATGATCGCGACGCCACCGCGCTCGGAAGCTCCGAGCTCGACGAACTGCCCATCGTTCAAGCGGTCCACGACCTCGACGCCGAGCAGGGAACACCAGAACGGCGCGATCGCCTCGGGATCCACCGAGTCCAGCACCAGGTTGTCGAGCCGAGCCGGCTTCATGCCCTGCGAACCTCCTTCGTACGTGGCGTGATCGGCAAGGGTCGGCGAAGCTCCCCGCGTGAGCGTTCCCGAACGGAACGGCTCGGGGTCGATCTCGACGCGGGTGAAGCCGGCCGAGCGGACCGCGTGCTCGATCGCGGCCCTGCCCGACGTGGTGAGCGCCGCCGGTAGCTCGTCGCCGGCGAGCTCGACGCGGCCGGTCTGGCCCAGGTGGCGAACCCGCAGCTCTCGGAACCCCAGCGCCTTGACGGCTCGCTCGGCCCGATCGACCTGCGCGAGGATGGCGGGGTCGACCTCGGTCCCGAACGGCACTCGCGACGCCAGACACGGCGACGCCGGCTTGTCCGCGCTCGGAAGCTCGAGCTCGTGGGCGATCGCCCTGACCGCGTCCTTGCCGAGGCCCGCTTCGACGAGCGGATGCCGCACGCCGTGGTCCGCCGCCGCCCGCAGGCCGGGCCGCCAGTCGCCGAGGTCGTCGGCGTTGGCGCCGGAGAACATCGCGGCGACGCCGCGTGATCGGGCGAGGATGCCGAGCTGCTCGTACAGCTCGGTCTTGCAGTGATAACAGCGATCCGGGCCGTTGCGCCGGTACCCATCGCGCGCCAGCTCGTCGGTACGAACGACCTCGTGGACGATCCCGATCGCACGCGCGACGACGCGGGCGCCGTCGAGCTCGCCGCTCGCGAGGGCGGGCGAGACCGCGGTGACGGCGAGCGCGTTCGCCCCGAGCACGCGGTGGGCCGCGGCGGCCACGACCGAGGAGTCGACCCCGCCCGAGAACGCGACGACCGCGCCGTCGACGGAACCGACGACGCGCTCGAGGGTCGCGAGCGCCCGCACGGGATCGGCGTCCGTCGTCACGGTCCGGCCGTCTCCGACGTCAGCTCGGCGGCCGCCGCGAGCGCCGCCGTCCACACGGTCTTGACCGGCTTCCCGACTACGGCGGCGACCGCCGCGCAGTCGTCGTGCTCGGGCGCCACGTTCACCACGCGACCATCGAGATGGCCGAGCTTCACGCGGACCGCGTGCCCTTCGACACGCACCTCGCGGATCTCGCGCTCGAGCTCGTAGCGCTGCAGTCGCGACACGCGCACGCCGAGCGTCGAGGTGTGCTCCATCAGCGAGACGGCCACCGCTCGCTCGGCCTCCGGTCGAGCGAGCGCCGAGACGATCATGCCCGGTCGGCCCTTCTTCATCTGCGCCGGCGCCGTCCACACGTCGAGCGCGCCGGCAGCGACGCACGCCGCGAGCGCATCGGGGACCAGCTCCGGCGACAGGTCATCGAGGTTCGCCTCGAGGAGCACCACGTCGCCGAGGCCCGGGCTCGAGGCGTGGGCGTCCTCCGGGGCACCGAGAATCACGCGCACGACGTTCGGACGGCTCGCGAGGTCGGTCGTTCCGGCGCCGTGGCCGACGGCCTCGATGCGCATCGGCGGGAGCTCGCCGAACGACGAGGACGCCGTCGCCACGATCGCCGCTCCGGTCGGCGTCACGAGCTCGGCTTCGGCCTCGACGCCGACGAACGGCGCGCCGACGAGCAGCTCGAGCACCGCGGGTCCCGGCGTCGGCATCCGCCCGTGCTCGCCGCGGGCGAGCCCCCGGGCGAACGGAAGCGGCGAGCACACGACGCGCTCGATCCCGAGCGCGTCGAGCAGGACGAACGCACCGCACAGGTCCACGATCGTGTCCGCACCGCCGAGCTCGTGGAAGACCACGTCCTCGGGCGCCACCCCGTGCACCCGCGCCTCGGCTCCGACGAGTCGCTCGAACGCGGTGATCGCCGGCTGCACGACCTCGCCGAGCGCGTTCCGCGCGGCGAGGAGGCGCTCCCGCAGCTCCGCGACCGCGAACGGCGTCGCGGGCTCGGCACCCACGATCCGGACGTGCGCCGCGTCGATCCCGTGACGACGGACCCGGTCCACCTCGACCTTGACCTCGGCGAGCTGCAGCGCCTCGACCGTCGCATGCAGCCGGTCCTGCGGGGCGCCGGCGTCGAGCAGCGCGGCCAGGACCATGTCGCCCGCCACGCCGGCGACGCAATCGAGGTACGCGACGCGCGTGCTCACGTCGCCGCGGCCCTCCGTGCGATGCGCGCGGCCACGCTCCCCGCCCCCAGACCGTCGTCGATCCCCACGACCGCGAGTCCGTCGGCGCACGAGCACAACATCGCGTTGAGCGCGGTCTGCCCGCCGTGGGCCGAGCCGTACCCGACGCTCGTCGGCACCCCGATCACGGGACAGGCGGCGAGGCCGCCCACGACGCTCGCGAGGGCCCCGTCCATCCCGGCCACGACGACCACGACGTCGGCGCGCTCGAGCTCGGGGAGCACGGGCGCGAGCCGGTGGATCCCGGCGACCCCGACGTCCTCGTGGACCGTGACGATGGTGCCGAGGAGCTCCGCCCGGATCCTCGCCTCGTGCACCACCGGGCCGTCGGAGGTGCCGGCGGACACGATCAGGACCCGGCCACGGCGCTCGAGCGGACGGCGCTCGGCCCACACCGCCCGCGCGAGGTCGTGCTGCCGGGCGCCGGGCAGCGCCTCGAGCACGGCGTCGCGCATCGCCTCGTCGGCGCGCGTGACGAGCACGCTCGACGCGCCCGCCTCGTCGAGGGCCTTCGCGATCGCCGCCGCCTGCGCGGGGGTCTTGCCCTCGCCGAGCACGACCTCGGGCGCGCCCTGCCGGAGCTCGCGATGGGTATCGACCCGAGCGAACCCGAGATCGCGGAAGGGCATCCCCGCAAGTTGCCGAGCTGCGTCGGCGGGATCGAGCTCGCGCTCGGCCACGGAGGCGAGGAGGGCCTCGAGGTCGGACCGCGACGTCATCGACCCGAGTCTACGGAGCTAGGAGGAGCGCGGCGGCCGGGCAACGGGCGCCAGCGCCCTCGGGCTCATCCGGTGCGGAGCAGCTCCGGCCGGCGCGCCACCCGGATCCACGGCGTCACCAACCCCGTGACGATCGCGACGACGAGGACCGTCCCCGCGGATAGCACCGCGAGCTCTCGGACGGGCAGCGCGACCTCGGTCTCGACGGCGGTGTAGAGGAGCGCGACCACCACGAGCGCACCCGCGACGCCGAGCACCACCGACGTCGCAAGCGGCAACGCGACCTGCGCGAGGATCGACCGGCGGAGCACGCCGCTCGGTACGCCCACCGCCGAGAGCACGGCCAGCGCGCGGCGCCGCTCCATGACCCAGTCGACCATGGCCACGAGCAACGTCAGGCCGTTCACCAGCAGGAGGAACAGGGTGAGGGTTCTCACGCCGCGCCGGAGGGCACCGTATTCGTCGGCGTACCAATCGTCCTGGGCACGGAACTGGGCGACGGTCAGGACCTCGGCTCGCCAGCCGATCTCGTCTCGCAGCGCCTCGAGGGTTTCAGGGCGGCCGTCGGTCTCGAGGATCGCCGTCGTCGGTTTCATCCGTTCACCCCCGTACGGGTGCTGCGTCGTGAGCTCCATCGACCGAACGCCGTCGACGTCCGCGAGCGCAGACAGCGCCTCCGATCCCGAGATCTGGTTCGCGTACGCGAGGACGGCGTCGGGATCGAGCGCACGCACCCATCCGGGGGCGAACGACGCATTGTCCTCACCCTCCACGGCGATGAGCCCGGACTGCACGACGCCGGCGAGCGCGATCATCAACGCGACGCCACCGACCACACGGCCGACCGAGCCCGGGTCGGCTTCGATACGCCGCATGCCGAGCAGCGCCGAGACCGATCGCGCCCGGCCCGCGAACCGTCGCGCCAGGATCCATGCCGTCCACGTCGCGGTTCCGGTCAGGCCGAACGCCGTGAGCGCCAGGCCGGCTCCGATCAGCAGGCCGGTCTCCGCCGCGTTCCGTCCCGCGAGCTCCTCGTGCCGGCTCGCGGTGTAGGCGAGGATCGCGAGCCCCACGGCGAGGACCACCACCCACCGGCGTCCGGCGTGCGAGCGCCGCGTGCGCCGGACGATCCCGAGCGGCGACACGATGAGACGACGCATCGTGGCGAGCGACATCACGACCGCCAGCGCCGGCAGCGCAAGCAGCATCGTGACGGCGAACGCGAGCGGCGGGGCGAAGTCGGTCGGATAGAAGTCGAGGTCGAGGATCAGGCCGCCGGCAAGCACCGGGCGGAGGGCGAGGAACACGGGGATCCCCGCCAACGTCCCGATCGTCGCCGCGACGCCGGCCTCGACGCCGGCGAGCAGCCGCACCTGCGCCTCGGTCCCCCCGGCGAGCCGGACGGCGGCCAATCGGGTCTCCCTCGTGGCCGCCGAGAGCCTCGTCGCCGTGGCGACGAACAGCCAGATCGGGAGCAGGACCGCGGACGCGATCCCCACGAGGGTGATCAGCGCGCCGAGGTCCAACGGGGCGGAGATCGTTCCGGGAGCCTCGAACGAGGCGATCGCTCCCGCCTCGCGACGTGGAAGGACGACCTCGGGAGGCATGCCCATCCACGCGGCAAGCTCATCGGGGCCGACGACGCCCTCGGGACCGATCGTCCCGACGACCCGCCCGTGCAGCCGTCGTTCGAGCGCGGCGGCCGTCGCTCCGTGCCAGCGTTCGGCGAGCGCCGGCGTCACCACGATCTCGCCGGGAAGCGGCACGCGTTCGAGGCCGAGCGGCACCGGCGCATCGCCGATCGCATCCACCGCCCACAGGTCGAACGTCAGATCGCCGTACCGATGATTCACGGCCCACAGGAGCAGCGCGTCGTCGGCACGCTTCGGGTTCACCTGGTCGCCGTACCGCGCGGACTCCCGCTCGTCGCGCGCACCCAGTGCCGGCACGATGCTCATCGCCGACAGCAGGAGCCCCGACCCGACCGCGAACCCGAGCGCCATCAGGCCGAGCCGGATCCACGCAGGACGTCCGCCCGCGGTGGCGAGGCGCGCGCCCAGCCCCACGAGCCGAACCCCCTTCACGCGAGGACCGCCATGTGGGCGACCCGCCCGTCGCGTACCACGACCTCGCGGTCGGCGTAGGCGGCCACCTGGGGCTCGTGCGTGACGAGCACGACGCTCGTCGCGTGCGCTCGCGCCGTGGACACGAGGAGCTCCATCACCAGCTCCCCGTTCGTGGAGTCGAGCGAGCCCGTGGGCTCGTCGGCGAACACGACGCGCGGTTCGGTGACGAGGGCGCGCGCCACCGCTACGCGCTGGGCCTGCCCGCCCGACATCTCCCCCACCCGGTGCTCGGCGACGTCCTCGACGCCGAGCCGCTCGAGCCACCCGGTCGCCCGCGCGACCGCATCGCGGCGCCTGAGCCCCGTGAGCCGCAGCGGCAGCGACACGTTGTCGAGCGCCGTGAGCTCGGGGACGAGCTGCCCGAACTGGAACACGAACCCGAACTCGTCGCGTCGGAGCTTCGTCCGAGTGGCGTCGGACACCGCGGCGAGCGAGCGACCGCGGTAGCGCACGTCGCCCTCGTCCGGAAGCAAGATTCCCGCGAGGCACAGGAGCAGCGTCGACTTGCCCGACCCGCTCGGTCCGAGGATCGCGACGATCTCGCCGCCGGCGACCTCCACGGACAGCCCGTCGAGGGCGAGCGTGCCGCCGAAGCGTCGCCGAACATCGACGGCTTCGACGAGTGGCCCGGCGTCGGCGGGACCTCGTTCCATCGGGAGCGTGGGTTCGGTCATGACTCCTCCTGTCGGGCCTTCGCGAGGCGTTTGCCGGCGTGCTCGATCCACTTCACATCGGCCTCGAGGTGGAACAGCTCGTGGTCGCACGCCATCGCGCCGACGAGGTCGGCGGTTCGGCGCCGCTCGGTGACCTCCCGCATGCGGACGAGATGCGCGGCTCGCTGCGTGTCGAGCACCTTGTTGGGATCACGCCCGGAGAGGAGCGCGACGATGACCTTCACGAAGAGCTCGCTCCGCGCCTGCGCCGCCGGCGGGGCCGGGCCGTCGAGCCACCGCTCGAGGTCGCCGACGCCCTCGGGCGTGATCACGTAGAGCTTCCGGTCCGGGCCCGCGCCGCTCTCGACGGCCGCGACGTCGACGAACCCGTCGCGCCGAAGGCGTGCGAGCGTCGCGTAGATCTGCCCGAACGGAAGCGGCCTCGCCGCGGGGAAGCTCTCGTCGAACCGACGCTTCAGCTCGTATCCGTGCCGAGGTCGTTCCTCGAGGAGCCCCAGCAGCGCGTGTCCGAACGACATGCGGCGGACTATACGCTCGATGTATACACCGCGCAAGTACGACCGTCGGGCTATCCTGGGAGCCGTCGATCGATCCGGGGAGTCGGGCACATGGGCGTCATCGTGGTGAGGGTCCGTGGGCGCGCGATCGCGTTCCCGACGGACCGGCGGCTCACGGCCGCCTGACGGTCAACATTTCCTCAGGAGTCGGCTGGTCGCCGCCGAGCTGGTGCGCGACGCGCGGGTCGGCCCCGGCGACCACGTGCTCGAGATCGGTGCGGGCGGAGGTCGGCTGACCGCCGCACTCGCCTCGTGTGCGCATCGGGTCACGGCGGTCGAGCTCGATACTCGCTACGCAGGGCTCCTTCGGCGAGCGTTCTCGAACCTCCCACACGTCGCGGTGATCGAGGCCGACATCCTGCGCGTGCCCCTCCCCTCCGAGCCGTATCGCGCGTTCGGGAACATCCCGTTCGGGATCACGAACGCGATCCTGCGTCGTCTGCTCGACGAGCCGGCGGGACCCCTCGACCGGGCGGACCTCCTCGTGCAGTTCGAGGTTGCACGCAAGCGCACCGCGGTGTGGCCAAGCACCCTCCTCTCGCTCGGGTGGCTCCCGTGGTGGGAGCTCGTCCTTACACGTCGGATCCCCCGTCACGGGTTCGAGCCGCCGCCGTCCGTCGACGCCGGCCTGTTCCGGATCACGCGGCGCGATCCCGCCTTGCTCCCGGTCGAAGCTCGACCCGCGTACGTCGGGTACCTGCGCCGCGCGTTCGATCGACCGTCCTGGCCGGTCCGGCGTACCTTCCGCGCGGAGCTACCTCCGATGACGTGGAAACGCCTCGCTCGCGAACGTGGCATACCCGTCGACGCGGCACCGCGCCAGCTCGACATCTTCGATTGGATCCAGCTGCACGCGACCCTGTCGCGGGAGGGACGGTGATCGCCGCCCCAACGAGGTCATCCGGATCGCCCGCCGAACAACGCGGGCGCGACGTCTTCGATCAGGCCGGCGATCGCGTCCATCATGTCGAAGACCTGCTCGGCCTCGGAACGCGCGGGATCGAGCCTGGACATGAGCTCGATCCCGAGGAACATCGATGCGATCGCGTACGCCGCCTCCCGTGGCGGCACGAGCGTGGCGATCGGAACGTTTCCCGCCGCTCGACCGAGCGCTTCTTCGACGAGCTTGATCCACTCGTCGAACCGGTCGAGCAACGAGCCGCCGCGCTCGGGATCGTTCGCGGCCGCCATGAGCTGGGTGACGGCGGTCACCGAACCGTTCTCGAGGTCCTCCGCATGCAGGCGCCGCGCCACCTCGACGAGATCGCGCAGCGACGACACCTGCGAGACGGCGTCGCGGTAACGCTCGACGTTGCGAGAGGAGGCGCGGCCGAACACCTCCATCAACAGATCGTCCACCGATCCGAAGTGGTAGAAGATCAGCGCCTGGTTGAACCCGCCGCGCCGCGCGATCGCACGCGCGGTGGTGTCGGCGAACCCCTCCTCTCGCACCGTCTCGAGCGCGGCCTCGACGATACGGTCGCGCGTCTCCGCGCCTCGTGCGGACGCGCCGCTGCTCATGGATCCCACCGCATCTTCACGTCGTCGCAGTAGGAGCAGTCCCTGTGGTTGCGGCCGAGCCATGCCGCGTACCGGTCGCGCCGCTTCGACACGTGGATGAAGAACCGCTCGGCGTAGCGAGACAGGCCGCGGCGGGCGAGCACGTATGCCCACGGCCGGTACTTCGCGGTCGCCCACATGGCGACGAGGAACGCCGACGGTCCTATCCAGGTGTTCCCGTGCTCATCGACGACGACGAGCTCCTCGCCGAGCCAGGGCACGGCCCCGTAGCGCAGGCGCGCGTCCTGCGATCCCGCCGGGAGGAGCTCCACGTCCACGAGGCACGGCTGGCCGGCGAGCCAGTCACGGCACCGGAGGCAGAACGCGCACCGTTCGTCGAACAGGATCGTGAGGCGGGAGGATGCCGCCGGGACCGAGGTCCCGGCGGCATCGATGACGGTTCCGGACGCATCCATCGCGGGTCACTGCCCGGAGGTGTCGGGCGTGGGCGGGGTCGGCGGCGCGGTGGCCGCGTGCCGTGTGCGCGGGACCACCATCTGCGGCGCGACGGGCGTCGGCAGGTCGCGCTGCTCCCGGTGGATCCGGATCCGCCAGAACACGAACACGTTCACGAAGTGCAGACCCGCGAGCGAGACCAGCAGCAGCGCCAGCCGGTTCACGAGGAACTGCACCGCCTCGAATCCGTCGAGGCCTCTCGAGGCGCGCAGGATGTAGAGCGCGTAGCCGAGGTTCAGCATGTAGAAGCCGACGACCAGAAGGCGGTTCACGGCCTCTGCGAGCTCGGGCTTGTCGACGAACACGTCGTGGAGGAAGGCGGTTCCGCTGCGGAAGAGCGTTCGGGCGAGCCAGACGGTCAGACCCACCGCCACCACCACGTAGATCAGGTAGACGAGGATCGCATTGCCGTCTCGCATGGTCTTCTCCCTTCTCGGAGAGGATATTGAGCTATCGCTCAAACCATACGCCCAAGTTGAGCGTCTGGTCAAGACCATGTGTGGCCTGGCGAAAGAGGATCGGGTGACGGCGATCCGTGGCGCAGCGCAACAGGTGGACGGCTCACCTGCGACGTCCCCAGACGTGAGCGTCAACCTGGTTCCGACTCCCGACCGGGGTCGGAGTCGTGAACAGGTATCGACTGGGAGCCTCGGGGAAGCGGGCTGAGGCGTCCACCTGTTGCGACGGCGCTTTTTCGACGGCGCAGTTGCGACGGCGCGATCCGTCCCGCGCCTTCCGGCGCGAGCTAGCTTGGCGCGAACTCGTCCCAGATCGGGTCGGTCTCCGCGTCGTTCTCGGACATGCCCCAGGCCTCGGTCACCTTGTCGCCGGCGATGTGGAACACGTTCACGTAGTTGTATTCCACGCTCGCCCCGCTCGGGGCGGTCACGAGCGCCGAGCCGAGCACCACCGCGTGATCGTCGTTGGCCAAGATGTCGTGGGTCTGCGCCTTCATGGCGTCCGGGTTCGCGACGGCCCCCATCATCTTGGCGACCGTCTCCTTGCCACGGAACGTGCCGGACGCGCGGCTGTTGCCTCCCACGTGCCACACGATGTCATCGGCGATGTGCGCGTCGAACCACGCCGTCTCGCCGCGGTCCATCGCGGCGAACATCTCCTGGACGAACGCGACGTTCGGGTGTTCTCCCATGCTCGAGCGCTCCCTTCTCGTCGATCGAGGCGAGGCCGGCCGTCCCGGTGGCCCCGAGTCACTCCCGCCGCAGGCTGTCACGGATCGAACGAACCGTGCAAGCCCTCGGGACGCGCGATCGAGCGCCTCGAACTTGTGCTTGCGTTTTCCTTGCGCTACCCTGGAGCACGAGATGACGGCCGTCCTTCGACTCGACCGCGCGACGGTCGACACCATCGTGATCCCCCTCGGCGAGGGGCTCCGCGGCGGCGAGGCAGCCGCGCGCCGGTACGCGCGGGCGTGGCGCCGTCTGGTGCGCGACCTCGTCGGCGATCGTGACGCGCCGGCATCCGCGCTCGATGTGCTCGATCACCTCGCGCTCACCGCCCCCTTCGCGCCGCAGGGCCCGGTTGCCGCGCTCGTGTCGGCGGCGGCGAGCATCATCCCGGGCATGGACCCCCGCACCTTCTCCGGTTCGCCTGCCGAGCTTCCCGACCCCCTCGACTATCAGCGGTTCTCCCGCATCGTGTTGCTCGAACTGTCCGGCGCCGGCACCGGCCTCGAGCGCCTGATGGCCGCGTGGCAACTCTCGGTGACCGACGTCGGGCGGCTGTTCGGCGTCGCGCGCCAAGCCGTGCAGCAGTGGCTCGTCGACGGCGTGCCGCCCGCGCGGCAAGCGAAGCTCGCCACCGTGCTCCGCGTCGCCGATCTCCTCGAACGGAACCTGCTGCCCGAGCGCATCCCCGCGGTCGTGCGCACCCCCGCCGTTGCCTACGGCAACCGCTCGATCCTCGACGCGATCGGCCACGACGAGCACGGGGCGGCGTTCCAGGCGGTCGAGCGCTCGTTCGACTGGGCCGCCTCGGCGTGACGCGTTTCCGACACCTGGTCCGCGGAGGTCGCAACGTGCGTGTCGCCGATCCTGATTGGCGCCGGCCGCTCGATCCATCGTTCGCCGCCGAGCGAGGCGGCCGGTGGAACCCGCCCGGTTCGTTCCCCGTCGTCTACCTCTGCGCGACGTCGGCGGTCGCGCGCGCCAACGTCCTGCGCCGGTTCGCCGATCTTCCCTACGGCGTGCTCGACCTGCGCCCGGACCGCCTCCCCGTGCTGGTCGAGACCGACGTTCCGGAGCATCGAGCGGTCGACGTCGTGACCGATGCCGGATGCCGCGCGGCCGGCCTCCCCATCACGTACCCGTTCGACCGACGGGGACAGCGGGCCGCCTGGGAACGCACGCAGCCGGTCGGCACGGCGGCCTGGGAACAGGGCGAGGCTGCGATCGCCTGCCGAAGCGCCGCGCTCCCCAGGGGCGAGCAGGGCGAGGAGCTCGCCTGGTTCGTTCGGGGCCGCGAGGACCGATTGACGGTCGCCCGGCGCCGCCTCTTCGACGCCTGGTTCTGAGCTCAGGCCAGCGGGTGGATCTCGAACTCGCGCACGTGCGCGATAACCGCGTGCACCGGATCGTCGCCCAGCACGGTCTCCAGGTGCGGCGCGTTCTTCTCGACCCGGATGCACTGCCCCGGGCCGACCTCGAACGTGTCGCCGAAGCCCTCGCCGACCCCGAACTCGATCCGGCCGTGCAGGATCCACGCGGCGATCGTCTCGGTGTGCCGATGGGCGCCCGGATCGACCACGCCGGGCTCAGCCCGGAACCCGAAGGTGCGGACCTCGCCGGGGTCGGCCTCGAAGAGCGAAGCGAAGAACGCTTCGCCTTCGGTCGATACCGGGGCCGCGTCGGGCACCGGGAACACATCGAACCCACTCGCTCGAGCCATGCGCGTAGCGTAGCGGCGGCCACCAGGCCTATGGGTCAACCTGCGGCTTCGCTGATCTCGAACAGGTGCCCATCGGGATCGCGGAAGAACGCTCGGATCTCCCAGCCGTGGTCGACGGGCGGGGTCAAGAAGGTCGCGCCCCGTTCCAGGAGGGTCGCGTACGCGCCGCGGCAATCCGGCACCCGGAAGATCATCTCCGTGCTCGCTCGGTCGGGGTCGACCGGCGGCGCGAGCGTGACCGTGGGCTTGTCCTCGGTGGGCCCCCCACCCGTCACGAGGAGCAGCCAGCCCCCCAGCAGCTGGAGGACGCACGAGGTGCCGCCGTACTCGCGGAACACCGTCGCCCCGAGCACACCCGTGTACCAGTCCTTCGAACGTTCGATGTCCGACACGACGAGCAGGTGGGTGAGCTCCATCCCCTCGCTCGGGAAGTCGACCATCGGCTCACCCTAGCGGGGAGCCGACCTCAGTCGTCGCTGCCGGCGCCGTGCGCTCCGCACCGCCGTCGTCGACGCCGCCGTCGTCGTCCGTGCCCTCCGCGCCGCCGTCGTCGTCGGATCCGCTCCCGATCACGGCGAACGATGCGTCGAGCTGCACCTCGACCTGGCTCCCGTCCGGAAGTCGGACCTCGACCTCGTACGCCTCACCGCCGTCGCCGACCTCCGTCTCGACGACGGTGCCGCCGCCGAGATGATCGAGCGCCGCCTGGGCGGCGCGATCGCCGTCGGCGCCGGCCACGGGCTCGTCGTCCCCCGACGTCGCCGCGATGCCGATACCGGCCGCCGTCGCGAGCGCCGCTGCCGCGACGATCCCGACGATCCAGATCCGTCTCCTCGTCTCCACGCTCGTTCCTCCCCTCGGATCTCGCCGCTCGCTGCGAGCGACACCGGCGACATGGTGCGACGCGACCGCTGACGCTGCGCTGAACGACCGGGTCAGCGCGCGAGAGGAAGGCGGACCTCGAGGCGAGCCCCCCCGAGCGAGCCCGAACCCACGTGCACGGTGCCGCCGTGGGCCGTGACCACCTCTCGAACGATCGCGAGCCCGAGCCCCGCGCCACCCGAACGCCGATCGCGAGCGTCATCGAGACGCTCGAACCGCTCGAACACCCGCTCGCGGTCCGCCTCGGCGATGCCCGGCCCGTCGTCGTCGACCACGAGGATCGCCGCGCCGCCCTGTTCGCCGAGCCGCACGGCCACGGTCGTCGTCGCGTGTCGCGCCGCGTTCTCGGTGAGGTTGCGGATGGCGCGCTCCAGCTGGCCGGGATCGCCGACGATGCGCGCCGCCGCGATCCCGGTCGTGTCGATCGTGAGACGGGTCGCCCCACGCAGTCGCTCGACCTCGGCGAGGACGAGATCGTCCACGTCTACGGCCTCGGCACGCCGTGGGGCGGCGGTCTCGTCCAGTCGCGCGAGCAACAACAGATCCTCGATCAAGCGCTGCAGCCGTTCCTCTTCGACGAGGACGACCCGGGCCAGCTCCTCCGCCCCCATCGCGTCGGGGTGCGCGAGCGCCACCTCGGCGTGCTGGCGGATCGACGCGACGGGCGACCGCAGCTCGTGCGAGGCGTCGGCGACCAAACGGCGCTCGCGGTTCCGAGCGCGCTCGAGGTGCGTGAGCATCCGGTTCATCGTGATCGCGAGCCGGCCGATCTCGTCGTCGCTCCTCGCCTCCGGCACCCGCCGATGAAGCGCACCGGCGGCTATCGCCTCGACCTCCTCGCGGATCGCCTCGACGGGCCGCAGGGCGCGCCCCGTCATCGCCCACGTGATCGCACCGACGATCGCGAGGAGCACGGGCACGCCGATCGCGAGGAGGAGCGCAACGGTACCGACCGCCTCGCCCGCGTCGTCGAGGCTCCGGCCCACGACCACGATCCGCGGGCCATCTGGGGCATCGACGGCCCGGGCAACCGTCAGGAACGCACCGTCTTCGAACCCCACCGCGTCGATGCGTTCCGTCGTGCCGGGTTCGGGGGTCGCGAGCGCCTCGGAGCCCGTCACGTTCGAGCTCGACGCCACGACGCCTCCCGACACGTCGAGCACCTGGATGAACTCCTCCTCCGGATCGCCGACCGGCAGCGCCGCCCGGGCGTCGAGCGCGGCAGCAACGTCGTCGGCCCTCGCCTCCGCCCCCGTGCGCACCTGCTCGACGAGCGAGCGCTCGAACGCCACGACCATGAGGACCGACGCGGCAACGAGGGCGACGCCGACCACGAGGACCGCGGCGGTCGTCGTCCGGACGCGGACGTCGCCCGGACGGATCCGCCGGCGCGACGCGCCGGGCGACGCCGCCTCAGCCGCCATCGGCCGCCAACCGGTATCCGGCTCCTCGCACCGTCTCGATCGAGGCGCGCCCGAAGGGGCGATCGAGCTTGTTCCGCAGATGGCGCACGTAGACCTCGACGATGTTCGGATCACCGTCGTAGCGGTCGTCCCAGACGTGGTCGAGGATCTCGGTCTTCGACACGACCTCCCCTCGCCGGCGGAGCAGGAACTCGAGCAACGACATCTCACGCGCGGTGAGCGCGATCTCACCCTCGCCTCGCCAGGCACGACGAGCGCCCGGGTCGAATCGGAGGTCGCCGGCCTCGAGCACGGCGGGGCGTTCCGCCGCCCCTCGGCGGATCAACGCGTGCAACCGAGCGACGAGGGCGACGAAGGAGAAGGGCTTCGTCACGTAGTCGTCGGCGCCGGTGTCGAGGCCCTCCGCCTCGTCGAGGTCGCCGTCCTTGGCGGTCAGCATCAGGATCGGCGTCCAGATCCCTGCTCCCCGGAGCTCGGCGCACACGCGGAAGCCGTTCATCGCCGGGAGCATCAGATCGAGGATGATCGCGTCGTAGGGACGCTCACGCGCCATCCAGAGGCCCTCGGCGCCGTCGTGCGCGATGTCCGCCGCAAAACCCTCCGCCTCGAGCCCCGTACGCAAGCCCTCGGCGAGTCGGACCTCGTCCTCGACCACCAGCACGCGCACGCGCGACTCCTTCCGAGGCGACCATCTTCGCGCGTCCGGCTGAACGACGCCTGAAGAGCCGCCTGCGAGCGGGGCGGACCCCGCTCAGGCGAGGGCCGCGATCCCCGCCTCCCACGCCGCGTCGAGGTCGGCCTCGGGGGGGAACCGCCCGTCGAGCTCGAGGATCGTCATGCCGTGCGCGAACGCCCACGACGCGCGCGCCTTCGCCTCGGACCCGGCGACCTGCACCACGGGCGCCGCCGTCCACGCCTCGAGTCCGTCGGGCAACTGCGCTCTGGGGAGCTCTCCGGCGGTCGCGAGCCGGTACAGATGCGGATGCGCCGTCGCCCACGCGCGGTATGCGGAGGCGATCGCGGCAAGCGCACGGCGCCGCGGCGATCGAGCGGGCACCGAGGTGAGCGCCGCGTGCAGCGCGACCCCCATGCCCCGCAGCGCCTCGGCGGTCAGCAACACCTCGAGCTCGTCCTTGCCGGCGACGTGCTTGTAGAGCGACGGCGCCCTCATGCCGAGCCGGTCGGCGAGCGTCCGCATCGTGAGCCCGACCGGACCCTCCTCCTCGTAGAGGACCCGGGCGGTCTCGACGATCTGCGCGAGCCGGGTCGGAACCTCGTTCGCGTCGCTCACGCGGCCGTCTGCGCGCGGACCTGGACCACCCGGCGGGCGAGCGCGTCGTTCACCGCGCGAAACATCGCGAGCGTGTCGACCTCGATCATCTTCCGCAGGAACGGCACGAGCAGCCCCCGGAACCGCTCGCCCTGGACGAACCGGACCCGACCGGGCTCGATCACGTGGATCTCGAACCGGTGCTCACCGTCGAACAGCCCGGGCACGAAGAGGTGCCCGAGCCAGCGGAGCTCCCGCCCGGGCTCGACCGCGAGCACGGTCGGACGCATCGTCATCGCCCGCTTGCCCTTCGGTGTGAAGGTGATGGCCAGGCGAGTGCCGGCGACCGGCTCACCTTCGATGCGCGAGAAGCCCGGGTTCCACTCGCGGTGGGTCGCGAAGTCCGCGAGCACGGCCCACACCTCGTCGGCCGTCGCCGCGATCTCGATCTCGGAGCTGACCTCGTGCCGGAACGCCATGGTGCCCTCCCCTTCGTTGCCCGTCTCGTGGCCTTCGTGAATCAGCGGACGAGCTAACGCTGTTAGCCCCACCTCGGCAGGATAGCTAACAGCGTTAGCTTCGTCAAGTCGGCGAGGGGAGGCCGGCGATCGAGGCAGCGTGATCCGTGGAACCGAGGGGGGCCCGCTCCATGGCGAGGGCGCGGAACTCGTCGGCGGGCATCGGCCGCGCGAACCAGAAGCCCTGGGCGAAGCGGCAGCCGTTCGCCCGCAGGAACACGTATTCGCTCTCGGTCTCGATCCCTTCGGCGAGCGGCACCATGTCGAGGCTCTGCGCGACCTGGATCATCGCGCGCACCATGCCGGCCAGCCGCACGTCGCGGTCGACGTTGCGGACGAACTCACGATCGATCTTCAAGACGTCGACCGGCATGTGCTTCAAGCGGGACAACGAGGAGTATCCCGTCCCGAAGTCGTCGATCGCGAGGCGGAGTCCCCAGGCGTGGAGATCCCGAAGCACCCGCTGCGTGCGCTCGGGGTCGGCCATGGCCGTGGACTCCGTGATCTCGGCGCAGATCTGCGAAGGCTCGACCCCCGCCTCCCGGAGGCGCTCGATGAGCCGCTCGGCGAGTCGGGGGGTCCACAGCTGCCGGGGCGACAGGTTGAACGACAGCTCGAGCTCGAGCCCCTCGTCGCGCCAGGAGCGATGCTGCCTCGCGACCTCGTCGATCACCCAGTCGCCGATCACCTCGATCAGCCCGAGCTCCTCGGCGAGAGGGATGAACTCCCCCGGTGGAACGATCCCGCCGCAGCCATCCTTCCAGCGGATCAGGGCCTCGGCGCCGACGATCCGGCGATCGTTCAGGTCGACGACCGGCTGGTAGTGCAGGACCCAGTCCTGCTCGTCGACGGCCTGGCGGAGCCTCGTCGCGAACGAGAGACGGGCCATCGCGTCGTCGTTGCTGGCGGCGAAGAACGCGTGGCCTCCTGGCTCGAGGCGCTTGGCCCGGTACATCGCGATGTCGGCGTTCTTGAGGAGCGTCTCGGTGTCGTGCGCGTCCCGCGGGAACACGCTGATGCCGATCGATCCCCGGGCGTGGAACTCGACGCCGTGCAGCACGAACGGCTCGTCCAGCGCCTCGTGCACGCGCCGGGCGACCCGCTCGATCGCATCGTCGGCATCGCGATCGAGGTCGGCGATCACCATCAGGAACTCATCGCCCCCCTGCCGCGCGACGAGGTCCGTGTCACGGGTACAGGTCCTGAGGCGATCGGCAAGGGTCGTGAGGAGCTGGTCGCCCGCGTGGTGGCCGAGCGAGTCGTTCACGAGCTTGAAGTTGTCGAGGTCGAGGTAGAGCACGGCGACGATCGTGCCGTCGCGTTTCCCGCGTTCGACGGCCAGCGTGAGGGTCTCCTCGAAGAGCAGACGGTTCGCGAGACCGGTGAGCCCGTCGTGGAACGCCATGTGCGCGATGCGCGCCTCGGCCTCCTTCAGCTCCGTCACGTCGAATAGGAGTCCGTGCTCCCACCGCATGTGGCCTTCGTCGTCACGCACGGCGTAGGCGCGGTCGCGGATCCACACGACCCGGCCGTCGGAGCGAACCATCCGGTAGTCGGAGAGGTCGCCGCCGACGCCGGCGATGAACGCCTCGCTCTCGGCGGCGACCGATGCGCGATCGTCCGGATGCACCATGCGGAGCCACATGTCGGGATCCTCGCGATAGGCCTCCGGCGCGACGCCGAGGATCTCCTCGATCTGCGGACTCACGTACGTGGTGATCCTGCCGTCGTCGGCGTAGACGACCGCAGGGATTTGCTCGACGAGGCTCCGGTACCTCGCCTCGGCCTCGGTGAGCGCGAGCTCTGCCTCACGGCCCGCAAGCAGGGAGCGCGCGTCGCGGATGGACACGACGACCTGCCGATCGTCGAGGCGTCGGACGCGCACCTCCACGGGGAGCTCCGCCCCGTCGGCCCGTCGAAGCATCGCTTCGAACGGCACCTCGTCCTCGGGGGGCTGACGCCAATCCGGCACGACGTCGCCGATCGGGAGGCCCGCGGGGTCGAGGCCGAGGAGCGAGCACGCGCCTTCGTTCGCAGCCTCGACCCGGCCGTTGACCAGCACGAAGAGCGCCTCCGGAGCGGCGGCGAAGAGGCGTCCTTGGTCCACGGACGCGGAAGGGGAGCCCGGTTCGTTCGTGCGCACTTCACCGGAAGCATCGGAGGGCCGCCGAGCCGACCTGAGCGCCGACGCGAAGAAGGACGCCGAAAAGAGGACAAGGACTAGCCGGTCGGCGACACCGTCGGCGTGGTGCTCACCGTCGGCGCGGTCGAGGCGGTCGCCGAGCTCACCGGTGAGGGCGTCGCGCTCGCGTTCGGGGCCACCGATGGCTCCGGCGCGAGCGTCGGCTCCGGCAGGGGAGCGACCGGCACGCTCGAGCCCGGCACCGCGAGGATCGTGCAGCCAGCGTCGACGGAGCCGACGGGTGCGCACGATGGCGCCGGGTCGTCGCCGAACCAGATCAGGACCGAGAAGTACGCGGCCCGCGCGTCCATCGCGACGGTCTGGGTGAGCTCGATGCGTCCTTCGCGGTCGCCCGTCGCGCTCACGCGGCCGATCAGGGTCGCCGGCGCCTCTGCCGTCGAGAACGTGCGGAACTCCGCCCACATCGTCTCGTCCGAGGCAACGTCGTCGGCGAGCACGCTGATCGTCGCCGAGACCGGCAGGCGGGTGCCCAGGAACGAGATCGTCGGGGCCGGCACCGAGGGTGAGCCTCGTCCCGCGAGCAAGATGGGCGCGACGACGCCGAGCACGATCGCGAGCGCGGCGAGCGTGGCCACCGCGGTCGTCGCCCACTCGGTGAAGACGATCTGTCGCCGCGTCGCCTCGCGCACCTCGAGGGTGTCGTTCAGGTTGTCCTCGTGGGCCGCCGGGCGGCTCAGCGTGAAGGCGGCGACCGTGGCCGCGGCCGCGATGCAGACGGCCGATGCGGCGAGGGTCCACGGCACCTCTCGCGCGACGAAGCCGAGCGCACCGGTGATCCACGCGAGCCCGAGAAGGATCGCCGTCGCCCCGAGTACGCCGGCGATCAACCATCGGAGCCTCGTCTCGACTCGGCGGAGGGACTCGAGCGGCGACCAGGTCGAGGACGCGATGTCCTCGTACAGCGCCTCGCGCCCGGCTAGCGGCACCCCATAGACCTCGACCGGTTCCGGGCCTCGGGGAGCGGAGAACACCAGCCGGTGGGTCACCGGCGGCTCCCCCTCGGCGACCGGGCACTCCACGACGACGCGCCAAGGATCGACCTCGTCGTCGCGCGGTGCGGGGACGGTCGGGGTGGTACGGATCGCGTCGGAGAGCTCCTCGACGTCGGTCCCGGCCTCGGCGAGCTGGGTCGAGAGATCGGCGAGGCGGTAGACGCCCTCGGGCGTGCTCGTCGCACGACGAACCGGCGTCCGCTCGAGGAGGCGCGAGGTCGAGGCGCCCGTCGAAGGAGCCGCGTCGGCATCGTCTGTCCCTGCCAGCACGACGAGCTCGCTCGCATCGGTGGACCGATAGAGATCGTCGACCACAGGCACGCTGGCACGCAGATCGTCGATCTCGTAGAGCCCGGGCGCCCGGTCGACGCGGCCCGACGCCATCAGCAAGATCTCGCCGTCGCGGGGTGACGGATCGCCCGTAAGCACCCGGTTCACGGCCCGCCGACGATCGATCGGATCGCGCTCTCCGAGGGCGGCCACACGGCGCACGACGTCCTCGGTGGTACCCAGGTAGGCGGTGGTCCTCGGGGTGAGCTGGCGCTCGAGACGCACCTGCGCCGTCACGTTCACGGACTCGAGCGTGTCGCCTCGAGCATGGCTCGGGTGGGCGCACAGGTAGCGGGTCACAGGGGCTCCTTCGACAACGGGAGCCACACGCTACCCCCGACCGATGGTTCCCCGCCACCCTCGGGCCACCCTCGGGCCACCCCCTCGGGGAGGCCGAGTGGGTCGCCTACGCGGAGTAGATCGCGGCGATCTCAGCGCCGCGCTGGGTGACCTTCTCGATACGGGTCCACGGGAACAAGACGCGGACGGTCTCCTCGCCATCGCGCTCCCGGACCTCGACCCCGAGCGGCGTCATCTTCACGTCGGCGTCGCCGTCGAAAAGCACCTCTTTCCCACCGACGAGATGGACCTCGGTCTTCATCCGACCCTCCCTGTTGCCGTATCCCTGTTGTCTTCCAGGGCGGCTCATGGGCCGCTCCTCGCCGAGTATGCGCGGGACCGTTCGGTCCGCGCCAGGGCCGAAGGTCGAGAGGTCGGGAGCGAACGCGGGATCAGGCGGCGACGCGGGGCGGCTGTGGAACCTCCCCGGGAACCGGCTGGTCGGGGTCGGGAGGCACCTCGTCGGGGCCGGGGCGAGGTTCGGTCGGGTCTGGATTCGGCACCGGCGTCGGCACCGGCCCGGGCTCCGGTATCGGCACGGGGCCAGGCGCAGGACCGGGCTCCTGCGAGGGGTTCGGTCTCGGCGAGGGGCCCGGGCTCGGCGAAGGCTCGGGCGTTCCCGGTCGCCCAACGTCGCCGGCCATCTCACCACCCGGTCCGCGGATCACCTCGTCCCGCCGTAGGCGGATCGTCGTCAACACCGGCATCGTCGCCACCTCCGAGCTCATGGGTTGGTCGGGAAGGGGTTTCCCCGTACCCCGGCGGCGGAAACGTCCGCCAGGTCGACGATCGGCTCAGTCGAGAGGCGCGCGGCGCCGGCGCTGGCCCGTTTTGCGCGGAACGGAGCCCGCGACCTTCGCAGCCGTCGGTCCGCCCGCGGGCGCGCCGACCGGCTCACGCTCGTCGGTGCCTTCGGCCTGGATCGCGTCGGAACCCTCGTGTCGGGCCTCGACCGCCTCGTCGGCTCGATCGGTCTCGACCGCGTCCTCGGCGGCGGCGGGGACCGGCGAGCGCTTGGACGAGCGTCGGTTCCGCCGGCTGGCGGGCTGCCGCTTGGTCCGGGCACCCGCGGGCTCCGTCGCGGTTGGGGATCCGTCGCTTCCCGTGGCGGCGGCGGTCGCCGCGGCTGGCTCCACGTCGATGACGATCACGTCGTCGGCCGCCTCGCCGCTCACGAGCGCCGGATCGGCCTCCTCGATGTCGGGGCGGAGCGGCACCTGCGTGCCGATCGACGCCTCGGCGAGCATCCGTTCGTATTCGAGCACCCGGTGCCACGGCACGGTCACGCGACGGAACACCGCACGCTCCGATTCGGGCTCGACGCGGTCGGGCACGAGCATCGAGATGCTCCACGGCCCCACCTCGAAGCGGTCGGCCGGCACGCGATGCTCCTCGGCGCCGCCGTCCTCCGACGTCGTGAGCACGCGCACGAGGAGCTGGCGCAGCCGCGGAAGATCCCCTTCGCCCGCGTGTTCGACCACCTCCCACTCGTAGGAGACGAGGCGACGCCAGGGGTAGAAGGTCGAGCCGACCGCCACGCCGCGTTCCGAGGTCTCGAGTTCGGCGAGGGAGAGCTCGCGAACGACGTCGTCGCCGCCCCACACGTCCACGAGGCGGAGACGGACCTTGACGACCTGCGATGAGGGGACGTCGACCATGAACGACCACGGTACCGCGAGCCGGACCCGGCCGATACCGCCGAACGGCCCCGTCGCCCGGCCCAAGGGCGCGTCGCCTGGCCCCGCCGCCCACTCCCTTCGGAGCGACGTGTCTATGCTCGATGCGTGACGCTGTTCAGCGAGGAGCCCGTCGACGGCCAGCTCGTCGCGCCGGTGCTCGTTGCCGCCTTCGACGGGTGGGTCGACGCCGCCGGCGCGTCCAGCGCCGCAGTCGATCACCTCGCGCGCGGCGGAGAGCTCGTGGCGGCGTTCGACGGCGACATCTTGTTCGACTACCGCTCCCGCCGTCCGGTGCTCGACATCGTCGACGGCACCCTGGAGCGTCTCGAATGGCCGGCGTTGTCGATCCACCGGGTCCGCACCCCCGGTCGCGACCTCCTCGTGCTCCACGGGGCCGAACCGGACTTCCGGTGGCGGGAGCTGGGCGACGATCTGCTCGCGCTCTCGCTGCGCCACGGCGTCGTCGAGTGGGTCAGTCTCGGGGCGATCCCCGCCGCCGTTCCCCACACGCGTCCCGTGCCGGTGATGGCGACGGCCTCCGCGGAGGGGCTGCTCCACGAGGCCGAGTTCCAAGGGCCGCCGGGACTGCTCCGCGTCCCGAGCGCATGTCTGTCGGCGGTCGAGCTTGCCGTGTCGGGGTCGGGCGTGCCGGCCACGGGCTTCTATGCCCAGGTCCCGCACTACGTCGGGGGGCCGTACGCGGCCGCGACCGCGGCGCTCCTGGACCATCTCGCTCGCCACCTCGGCGTCGAGCTCCCGATGGGGGCGTTCGCGGAGGACGCCGCGAGCCAGCGTGAGCGGCTCGACATGGCGGTGGAGGCAGACGAGGACGTGCGCGGGATCCTCGAGCAACTCGAGAGCGTCGGCGACGCCGAGCTGCCGAGCGGCGACGAGCTCGCCGCCGAGATCGAACGGTTCCTGCGGGATCGACCGGGCGACGCGGGGCCCGGCACGATGCCCGGTCCCGGCGGCTCGGGCGCCTGACGACATCCCGCAGGTCGCGTTCGTTCAGCTCGTTCGCACCGCTCGCCCTTCGGGTCCCGCTCGCTCCCGCAGGTCCGCGATGAGGCGCGGGTCGTCGCCCACCGCGTCGAGGTGACGCGCGAGATCGGCGAACGAGGCGACGATCATCCCGTCCACCCGATCGGCGCCGCGGACGAGATCGGCGAACCCGGCCGTCCCCGCGGGAACGAACGCGAGGTCGAGGTCGCCGTCCGCCGTCGTGAGCGACCATGCGTCGCGCGACCGCAGGCCGGCCGGGGATCGATCGAGCGGCAACGAACCGGTGCCGTCGTCCACGCACCGGCGCGCGCGAACCTCCTCGAGGGCCGCGGCGAGGAGCTCCAACCCGTCGAGGCTCGCGTCGGGGACGAGGAGGGGCACGAGCACGTCGACGGCGACCCCCCGCAGGGCGGCCCCGGCGCGCCCGGCGAGCACGAAGGGGACGCCGGCCGCGGCGAGCGCGCGGACCGGCGGTGGAGGCCTCCAGCGCCCGCTCGTCGGCGACCTCGGGTGGTCGGAGGCCGGATCCACATCCGGCTCCGCGAGCCGCACGCGCACGGTCAATCCGCACGCGGCCACGAGCTCGCCCACGCGCCGGAACGAAGGTTCCGTCGCGCCGGCTTCGAGCCGGGCGATCGCCGACTGGGTGGTGCCGGCGCGACCCGCGAGCGCCGATTGGGTGAGGCCAGCGCGCAGGCGGGCCTCCCTGACGAGCACCGCTGCTCGCATGAAGAGAGCATAGCGCGCTTCTGAGATGCTTTAGATAGCGTTTCGGATATGTTCATGGGAGTCCGGATCTTGACGATCGAAACCGGGGCGCCGATTGATGGAGGGGTTCGGGCCGTGCTAGCGTCCGCTCGCTACCGCGTCGCTGGGGCGAAGTCCGGTGAGAATCCGGCGCTGTCCCGCAACGGTGAAGCCGCCTCGCTGGCGGACGAGCCCGGTCGACTCCCTCGACGCTCTGGCTGAACGGACCCTCGAGGGATGGGGGACGCGGCCGCCCGGCCATCCGGGCCTTCCGCCCTTTCCGCTCCCGGCTCCGTTCCGGATGGGCGCGCGGACGCCCGGAAAGGAGCGCCGGATGCCCCGGCTCGCTCGGCGGCTCGTGGCCGCCCCCCTGTTGTCCTTGATCCTCGCGGTGCCCGCGATCGTCCCGATCGAGGGCACCGCGGATGCTGCGCTGCGTGACGGCGAACGCGCGCGACGTGCGATCGGCTTCATCGCTGCGCAGCAGAACGCGAACGGCTCGATCCCGGCGTTCTCGCCGATCGGCTCGACCGCCGATGCGGTGCTCGCGATCGTCGCCGCCGGCACCGGCCGCCCGGCGCTGCGTTCGGCGCTCGGCTACCTCAGCCGGCAAGTGGCTCGCGGCAACGTCGTCGGCATCGGGCTCCGCTCCAAGGTCGTGCTCGCGTTCGCCGCAGCGGGCATGCCGACGACCGACATCGGTGGCGAGAACCTCGTGCACGACATCCGCTCGGCGTACCGCGACGGCCTCTCGCCGATCGTGTTCGACACCGCGCTCGCCGTGCTCGCGCTGGAGGCCGCCGGCGCGTCGGTGCCGCCGGCCGCAACCGACTTCCTGCTCGACAACCGATGCCCCGACGGGGGTTGGCCGTACGACGCCTACGACGCCGCCGCCGAGGATGACCACTGTTCGGCGGGCGCGGGCGACTTCTACCTCTCGGACACGAACTCGACGGCGCTCGCGGTGATGGCCCTCGAGGCCGAGGCAACCGTCGCGCGACGGGGGTCGGGCGTTGCGGCCTCGTTCGACTTCTTCGCCGCGATCCGCGACGACCTCTACGGTGGCTGGGGCTACACGTGGGGCTTCGAGACGACCGACGCGAACTCCACCGCGCTCGTGATCCAGGCCCACGTCGCCGCCGGCAGGCGCATCCCGGACGGGGCGAAGGATGCCCTTCGCTCGCTGCAGTACGCGCGATGCGGCGCCTTCGCCTTCACGTTCACCGACGGTGCGAGGACCGACCCCGACATCGGCGCGACCATCGGCGCCGTGCCCGGCCTGCTCGGGCTCGCGATGCCGTTCGTCGGATCCGTCGAGGGTGCGGCGCCCGAGACGCCGAGCTGCGGGGGATAGGGGGCGTGGGGAGGTTCCGAGCGCTCGCGGTCGGGCTCGCGCTGCTGGTCGCAAGCGCCTGGTCGATCGCGGGCGTTCCGGGCCTCGCCGGGGCGCCGGGCCTCGCGTGCGCCGCCGAAGGCGGTCCGAGGGCGGCGCTCGTGGTCGACACGGGCTCGACGGTCGTGCGGCACTGCGTCGCGCTCGACGGGCAGAACGTGAGCGGTACCCACCTGATCGAGCTCGCGGCATCGCAGCACGGGCTCGCGTACGCGCTCGGTTTCGGCGGGCAGGCCGTCTGCATGCTCGCCGGCGTCGGGCCGACCGGCGGCGACTGCTGGGCGGAGTACCCCGACTACTGGGGGTACTGGCACGGCGACGGCGCGGGTGGATGGGCCTGGGCGAGCGGAAGCGCGGCGTCGTTCCGTGTCGAGGACGGCGACGTCGAGGGATGGGTCTGGGGGCCGGGCGATACCCCCTCGACGCACGCGCAGCCCCCGCGCACGAGGTTCGGCGACGTCTGCGCGCCGGTGACCCCTGCGCCGGCACCGTCCTCGGCCCCCTCGCCGAAGCCCTCGCAGGGCCCCGCAGACAACGGATCGGATCCGGTCGACACCTCGCAGGGATCACCCGACGCGGGAACACCGGGCGCGGGAGTCGAACCCGACGATCGCGAACGCGAACGTGACGACCGGCCGCCGGGGGAGAGAACGCCGACGCCGACGGATCCGTCCACGCCGGTGACGCTCGCGGGCGACGACCTGCGCGCCACCGGCACCACGGTGCCCGACGGCGGGGGTGGGCCGCCGGGCGGGCTCGTCGTGGCGCTCGTGGCCGGTCTCGGCCTCGCCGGCGCCGGCTGGCGACGACGCCGAACGCGGAATCACGCGGGCGCTGGATGAAGGTGAGGATGGCCCGCACGAGCGAACACCGCGCGACCGACGACGCGTGGCATCCGGGCGCGTGGATCACGTGGTCGACGTGCGCGGGGCTCGTCGCGTTCGTGACGACCGATCCGGTCTACCTGCTGCTGCTCGTCGCGGTCGCATGGTTCGTGTACGCGTCACACCGGGTCCCCGGTCCCACCGCGGCGTCGTTCCGCGTCTTCTTGCTCGCCGGCCTCGTCACGATGGCGATCCGCACGACGCTCGTCGTGTTCGGGACGGTCGATATCGGCAACACCGTCTATGCGGCGCTCGAAGGGCTGCGCCTCGCGACGATCCTCGTCGTGTTCGGCACGTTCAACGCCGTGACGGATCCGTTCGGGGTCGTCCGGCTCGCACCGCGCCGGTTCCACGAGCCGGCGCTCGCCGCGGCGCTCGCGCTGTCGATCTCGCCACGCACGATCGCCGCCGTGCAGCGCGTCCGTGAAGCGCAGCGCCTGCGCGGGATCCACGTCTCGCCGATCCGCTCGCTGCCGGCGCTCGCGGTGCCCGTCCTCGAGACGGGCATGGAGGAGGCCGTCACGCTCGCGGAATCGATGGACGCGCGCGGGCACGGTCGCGGCGCCCGGAGTCGCTACCGCCCGCAGCCCTGGACCGCCGCGGCGCTCGCGGTCGTCGCGAGCGCGGTCGCGGCGCTCGTCGTCTTCCTCGCGGCGGCGTTCGGCGGCTCGGCCGAGCTCCACATGCCGACGTCACCGCTCGCCTGGCCCGAGGTCGACCTCGTCCTGCTCGCGGCGATCGGCATGCTCGCCGTGCCCGGCTTCCTCGGGGTGAACGGACGGTCCGCGGTCGTGGCCGCGCATCCCGCGCCGGTCGCGCCATGACCGACGCGCTCCGCTTCGATGCCGTGACGTACGTGTATCCCGACGGCGTCCGTGCGGCGCTCGACGACGTCCACGCCTCGGTCCCCGAAGGGGCCTTCGCCCTCGCCGTCGGGCCGACCGGCGCCGGCAAGTCGACGCTGCTTCGCGCCTCGAACGGCCTCGTGCCGCATTTCACCGGAGGGCGTTTCGCCGGTTCGGTCACGGTGGGTGGGCGTGACACGCGGGCACACGCGCCGCGCGAGCTCGCCGACGTCGTCGCCTTCGTGCCCCAGGATCCCGCGGCGTCGTTCGTCCTCGACCGCGTCGAGGACGAGCTCGCCTACGGGATGGAGAACCTCGGCGTCGATCCCGCCCACATGCGACGTCGCGTCGAGGAAGTGCTCGACCTGCTCGACATCACGACGCTGCGCCACCGGAGCGTCCGCGCGATCTCCGGCGGCGAGCGCCAGCGCGTCGCGATCGCCGCCGCCCTCGCGGCCGGCCCGCGCATCCTCGTCCTCGACGAGCCGACGTCGCAGCTCGATCCGCAGGGAGCCGAACACGTCATGGCCGCGCTGCAACGGCTCGTCCATGACCACGGCATGACCGTGGTGCTCGCGGAACACCGCCTCGAGCGGGTGGCCGGCTGGGTCGATCTCGCGCTCGGCCTCGACGAAGGCCGCGTCACGGCCGGCACCCCCGCCGACGTGATCCACGGGTTCGCGGTCGGACCACCCGTCGCGCGCCTCGGTCGGCTCGTCGGATGGGAGCCCGTGCCACTCACGGTCCGCGACGCGCGGAACGTCGCACGCCTCCACGCGGCCCCCGGGCCCGCGACGCGCATAGGCGCTCGAGCCGGCGGCGACGTGATGCTCGCGGCGCAGGGGCTCGGCGTGCGGTTCGGCGAGCTGGCGGCCCTCCGCGGCGTCTCGCTCGAGCTCCGGGAGGGCGAGATCGTCGCGCTGATGGGGCGGAACGGCGCCGGTAAGACGACCTTGCTCCGCGCCCTCGCCGGCGTGCTCGAGCCGTCGACCGGGAGCGTGCGGGTCGCGCGCTCCCCAGGGGTCCGCTCGTCCGGGCGGCACCGCGCCGCGGCCGGGTGTCGACGTGGCCCTGTGCCCCCAGGAGCCCGAGCGCGTCTTGTTCGCCGACTCCGTCGAGGCGGAGGTGCGCGCCACGCTCGCCGCGCGCGCCGCGCCCGACGCCGCCGCGCCGTGGCTCGAGCGGCTCGGCATCGTCGAACTCGCGGCCCGGCACCCCCGCGACCTCTCGGCCGGCCAGCGACTGCTCGTCGCGACGGCGGCGATCGCGGCGACCGAGGCGCCGGTCCTCCTGCTCGACGAACCGACCCGGGGCCTCGACCTCGAGACGAAGGACCGGCTCGCGCGCTTCCTCCGTGCACGAGCGGCCGACGGCGGCGGCACGATCGTCGCGACCCACGACGTCGAGCTCGCGGCCGCCGTGGCGACGCGGGTCGTGATGCTCGCCGGCGGCGACGTGATCGCCGACGGCGACCCCGCCGCCGTGCTGGGCGACTCCCACGTCTTCGCGCCGCAGATGACGAAGGTCTTCGGGCCTGGCTGGCTCACCCCCGAGCAGGTCGCGGAGGCGTGGGCGTGAGCACGCAGGCGCCCGCCGTTCGTCGGGGCGCGAGCGTATCCGCATCGGTCGCGCGGGGAACGCACGCCCGCCCCCTCGGCGGACGTTCACGTCTCGGAACCGCCCTGCTGGTCCTGATGAACGTCGTGGGCGCGCTCGCCTTCGTGTGGCCCTTCGCGGTACCGGCCCTCGCCGGTCGTGAGCGGGGCGATTCCCCCTGGATCCTGGCGTTGCTCCTCGGCTCGCTCGGCGCGCTCCTGTTCATGGAGCTCGGAAGGGGAGGACTCGGCCCGAAGACGGTCGCGCTCCTCGGCGTGCTCGGCGCGGCCGTCGTCGCGCTGCGGCTCCCGGGATTCGTCGCCGGCTTCAGCGCGCTGTTCATCCCGGTGCTCGTCGGCGGGAACGCGTTCGGGCCGAGGTTCGGATTCCTGCTCGGGGCCGTCGGCATGTTCGCGAGCGGCCTGTTCGTCGGGGGCCTCGGGCCGTGGCTGCCGTTCCAGATGGTCGCCGTCGGCTGGGTCGGGGCCGGCGCGGGGCTCCTGCCGAAGGGCTCGTGGCGGGTGCGGGTCGGCGCGCTCGCGGCGTACGGCTTCGTCACCGGGTACCTGTACGGAGGCGTCATGAACCTGTGGTCCTGGCCGTTCGCCGCGGCCGGATCCGCGATCGGCTGGGATCCGAACGGCACGGCCTCGGAGAACCTGCGGCGCTATGCGAGCTACTACGCCGCGACCTCGTTCCTGTGGGACACGTTCAGGGCGGTGGGGAACGCCGCCCTCGTCCTCGTCCTGGCGCGACCGCTCCTGGGGGCCCTCGACCGAGCCGCGAGGCGGATGCGTTTGGACCTCCGCCCGACGGGTACCGATCGATCGACACCCCGGTCGACGATGCCAACGGTACGAGGGACCAAGAAGCCAAAGAAGGCCAAAGAGTAGACAAGAACAAGCAGGAAGGGTGATCCGTCATGACGAAGCCCCCTCCCGGGTTCCTCCAAGATCCTGACGCGTTCGTCCCCGACGAGGTCCGTGAGGTGCTCGACGAGCACACTCCCCACGACGAGCACGACGACCATGTGCACGACGAGGGCTGCGGGCACGAAGGTCTCGAGCACGACGACCACGTCGACTACCTGCACGACGGCCATCGGCACGCGTGGCACGACAACCATTGGGACGAGCACTGAGCAGCACGTCGTTCCCCGATCCGCCAGCGCCCGATCCCTTCCGCGACCCCTGCGCAGCGTGACGTGCCCCGCGAACGCCGGGTGGGCGACCGCCCGTGAGCGGGGCCTTTGAGCTCTCTCTGAGACCTTCTCCGAAGGCCGGCGCGCCTCCCAGACCAGGTTCGTTTGACGTCTGCGCCTCTGCCGGGGTACAAATGTATCGCCTCGATATCTCGGTTCGATATATCGAGGCGATAACCTATGGAACGAAGGGTGCTCTCGAGGCTCGCCTCGAGGGCAACAGGATGAAGGGACGGTCGTGCTCGAGCTCGCGATCCTGGGACTGCTCAAGGAGCGCCCCATGCACGGCTACCAGCTCTCCCGTGAGCTGAGCGAGCGCTCGGGGGCCTTCTGGCGGGTCTCCTACGGGTCGCTGTATCCCTCGCTCCGGCGTCTGGAAAGTGCCGGCGCGGTCGAGGCGACGACGACCGAGAGACCGTCGCCCGGAGCAGCGCGCGGGGCAAGGGACGACGCAAGACCGTCTACCGGATCACCGAGACGCGGCGAGGCGCTGTTCCTCGGCTGCTGCAAGAGACCCCGCACGAAGGACAGGCCGAGGACGCGCGGTTCCGGGTGCGGTTGGCGTTCTTCCGCTACCTCCCCCCGGAGACCCGCATCCGGCTGATGGAACGGCGTCGCGGCCTGCTAGGAGCGGCTCGGCGCGTTCACCGACTGCGATCCGCTCGGCGCCGGGCCGACGACGAGTACACGCGCGCGCTGATGGAGCACGGCCGCGCCGCCACCGAGCCCGACATCGCGTGGCTCGACCGGGTCTGATCATGGCCGAGCGCACGCGGCAACGGCATCACCGCCCCCCCGGGGGATCTGGCGTCGCGCAACGGCGACGCTCCGCAGGAAGGAGCGCACATCATGAGCGAGGTTCGCATCGCGATCGTGGGCGTGGGCAACTGCGCCTCGTCCCTCGTGCAGGGCCTCGACGTACTACGAGGACGCCGATCCCGAACGCCGACGTCCCCGGGCTGATGCACGTCGAGCTCGGCGGGTACCACATCCGCGACATCGAGGTCGTGGCCGCGTTCGACGTCGACGCGAAGAAGGTCGGCAAGGACGTCGCCGAGGCCATCTTCACCGAGCCGAACAACACGATCCGGTTCTCCGACGTGCGCGCCGACTGGGCGTCACGGTCCAGCGCGGCCGCACCCTCGACGGCCTCGGCACCTACTACCGCGAGGTCGTCGACCGAGTCCGACGAGCCCGAGGTGGACGTCGTGCAGGTGCTGCGCGACACGCGAGGCCGACGTGATGGTGCGCTACCTGCCGGTGGGCTCCGAGCAGGCGGACCGGTACTACGCGCAGTGCGCGATCGACGCGGGCGTCGCGTTCGTGAACGCCCTCCCGGTGTTCATCGCGAGCGACCCGGCGTGGGCGAAGCGATTCGCCGACGCCCGCGTGCCGATCGTCGGCGACGACATCAAGAGCCAGGTCGGCGCCACGATCACGCACCGCGTGCTCGCGAAGCTCTTCGAGGACCGTGGCGTGAAGCTCGACCGGACGTACCAGCTGAACTTCGGCGGCAACATGGACTTCATGAACATGCTGGAGCGCGAGCGGCTCATGTCGAAGAAGATCTCGAAGACGCAGTCGGTCCAGTCCCAGCTGGACGACGCCGCTGCCGACAAGGACGACATCCACATCGGCCCCTCCGACCACGTCCCGTGGCTGGAGGACCGCAAGTGGGCGATGATCCGGCTCGAGGGCCGGAACTTCGGCGACGTCCCCCTCATCGATCGAGATGAAGCTCGAGGTCTGGGACTCGCCGAACTCCGCCGGCGTCATCATCGACGCGGTGCGGTGCGCGAAGATCGCCAAGGACCGCGGGATCGGCGGGCCCGCTGATCGGGCCGAGCGCCTACTTCATGAAGTGCCCGCCGGTGCAGTTCACCGACGAGATGGCGCGCGAGATGGTCGAGCAGTTCATCGCGGGCACGGGCGAGGCCGCCAACGCGGACTGGACGGCGTTCTTCGACGTCACGCCTAGGCGTGAGCTCGCCCGACGGTCGCGGCGACAGCCAGGATGGCCCGCGGGCACGCGGAGCACGTGCGTGGCGCCCTGGCCGGGCCGGACTTCCGCCGGCTGCTCGCGTTCCGGCTGGTCGGGCAGGTCGGCGACGGGCTCTTCCAGGTCGCGCTCCTCGCCTCGGTCGTGTTCGCGCCCGAGCAACAGAGCACGACCGTCGGCCTGTTCTGACGGTGCTACGTGACGTCGCGCTGCCGTTCACGCTGCTCGGGCCGTTCGTCGGCGTCTTCATCGATCGGTGGCCGCGCCGTCGGATCCTCGCCGTCGCGCCGCTCGTGAAGGCGGCGCTCCTGCCGCTCGTGATGCTCGACCCCACGCTGGGGCGCCGCGTTCTACGTCGGCGCGCTCGCGGTGATCTCGGTGAACCGATTCTACCTCGCCACCGCCAGCGCCGTGGTGCCCCGGCTCGTGGCCGGCGAGGACCTCCTCATCGCGAACTCGATCGCGACCGTGGGCGGCACGGTCGCGATCCTCGCTCGGCGTGTTCGTGGGCGGCAAGGTGGCCGACGCGACTCGGACCCATCTCCCGGCGGTCGCCGCGGCCGGGCGCGTGTTGGCTGGTCGTCTCGTGGCTTCGCCTCGACGGATCCGCAACGACCTGGCGCCGCATGACGGTGCCGCCGGATCCGGAGCTGCTCCGCCACGAGGCGCGGCGCGTGGTGGCGGAGATCGCGCGACGGGGCGACGCGGCTCGCGCGCACGCCCCTCGCGCTCGGCCCGATCGTCGTCGTTCACGCTCGACCAGGTGGGCCAGGGGATCATCCTCACCCTCTCGCTCGTCGTGTTCCGCGAGCGAGTTCGGGGAGGGGGTCGGCTCGTTCTCCAACATGATCGGCGCCGGCGGCCTCGGGGTCTTCCTCGGGATCGTGACGGTCGGATGGCTGGAGCGCCGATTCGCGAAGGAGCGGATCGTCGCGGTGTCGTTCGCTGTCGGCGGGGTCGCCCTGCTGGGCGTGGCGGTGCATCACCGGACGTCACGATCCTGCTCGCGCGCTTCGTCGTCGGGCTGACGTTCGCGTGGAAGAAGATCCCCGTCGACACGATGGTCCAGGAGTCGCTCCCCGACGGCTACCGCGGCCGCGTCTTCGCGGCCTACGACGTCGTCGTACAACGCCTGCGCGGGTCGATCGCGGCCGGGATCGCGATCCCGATGTTCCCGGCGTTCGGCACGCGGTGGTCGGTCGCCGTGGTCGGCATCGCGTTCCTGCGTGGACGCCGGTGCTGCCCCGGTGGGTCGGTCCCGCTCGCGAGGGCGACGGGACGATCGACCACGAGCCGGGCGCGGCCGCGCCCCCCCAAGATCCCGGACCCTCGGCTACGTAGGTCTGCCTACCGCGCGAGCGGGAGCTCGAAACCGCAGGTCACGGGTATCAACTTCCGGCGCGATGTGCGTCATCATCGCCCGTGCTCGGAGGTTCCACCGCCGGAACCGGATTCGCGAACGGAGCGCGAGGCACCACCCGGACGGCGGCCGCAGAGACGAGACGAGGAGGAGGCCCGGATGGCGCACGCGACCCACCGACCCGGCACCGACGGCGATTGTCCCGACTGCAGGGAGGTCGCGTACGAGCCGAGCTGGTACGCGGCGCTCGTCGCCTTCGACGTCCAGATCGTGCACCGGGAGCCGGTGACCGCCTGACCGCCTCCCCATCCCCCGGAGACGCGTTCGGCGCGGCGCCGGCGCCCCCGGTGCACCCACGAAGTACCGAACAGGTCCCTCCCGCCGGCGGAACGCCGACCACGCGAACGGCCGGCGCCGCCGCTCCCGGCCATCCGCGCCCCGTGTGAACGGGTGCACGGCGCGCCGCCGGCGGGAGGCTCCACCACCCGATGGCCACGCCACGGATGGGCCCGTGTGCTCGAGCGGTCCGCGCGCCCGGACCGCTCGAGCTCAGGCGGCGGTCGCCGCCGGTTCGACCGAGGGAGCCGCCTCGATCGCGCGGCGGCGAGCCCAGAGCACCGCGAGCCCGGTGAGCACCGCGATCCCGCCCGTGAGCGCGAACCCCTGCCGCACCCCGACGTGCTCGGCGAACCATCCGATCACCGGTGAGCCGATCGGCGTCGAGCCGAGGAACACCGCGCCGTAGATCGCCATCACGCGACCGCGCGCCTCGGGTTTCGCGTGCACCTGGAGCATCGTGTTCCCGTTGATCATGAACGCCATCGAGACGAAGCCCATCGGCACCATCACGGCGAGCGCGAAGGGCAGGCTCGGTGAGGCACCGAGCAGCAGGAGCCCCAGGCCGAACGCCGTCGTCAGCACGCCGAGCGCGAGGTACGACGGGCGGGCGTTGCGGTGCGCCATCGTCATCGCGCCGACGAACGAACCCAGGCCGGCCACGGCCGACAGCCATCCGAACGTGCCCGCGTCACCGTCGAACGTTCGCTCGGCGAGCAGCGGTACGAGCACCATGAACTGGAACGAGAACGTGAACACGATCGCGAGCACGATGAGAGGACGCCGAAGGTCCAGGGTCGACCACACGTAGCGGAAGCCCGCCAGGAGGTGCCCACGCTCCCGGGTGCTCCGACGCTGCGCGTGAAGCTCGGACGTGCGCATCGCGACGAGGGCGCCGATCACGGCGAGGTAGGAGAGACCGTCGATCAGGAACGGCCAGGCGAGACCGACGGTCGAGATCAAGATGCCGGCCACCGCGGGGCCGACGATCCGAGCGCCGGTGAACGCGGCGCTGTTCAGGCTCACCGCGTTCGTGAGGGCTTCTTCGCCCACCATCTCGACGTAGAAGCTCTGGCGAGCGGGGTTGTCGAACGCGGTGACGAGTCCGGTCGAAAGCGAGAGCGCGTAGACGATCGGCAGCGTGGCGATATCGGTCACCACCAGGGAGAACAGCAGCAACGCGAGCACGCCGTAGCACGCCTGCGTCGTGATCAGGATCTTCCGCTTGTCGAAGCGGTCGGCGATCACCCCGCCCCACGGCCCGAGCAGGAGCAGCGGTCCGAACGCGAGCGCCGCGTTCACGCCGATCGCCGTGCCGCTCCCCGAAAGCTGCAGCACGAGCCACGACGACGTCGTGAAGTGCATCCATGTGCCGGTTGCCGAGACCACCTGACCGAGCAGGTACAGGCGGAAGTTCCGCGACGAGCGCGCGGACGCGAACGTGCGATGGACCGCTGCCTCGACGCGGGGGCTCACGGGTGCCCGTTCTCGTCGGTGAGGCGCTCGAGGATGTCGGTCGCGCGGGCGAGCGTGGCGAGTTCGTCGGGTGGCAGGGCCTTGACCCTCTCGGCGAGGAACGCGTCGTAGCGACGGCGGACCTTCACGACGAGGCGGCGCCCCTCGGCCGAGAGGGTCAGCCAGGACACGCGGCCGTCGAGCGGGTCAGGTGCGCGCTCGACGAGACCGCGTTCGATCAACTCCGCGATCGTCCGGGTGGCCGTCGGCTTGCTGATCTGCTCGTGTCGCGCGAAGGTGCCGGCCGTGATGGGACCGTGGCGCTCGATCGTGCCGAGCGCCGACTGCAAGCTCGGCGACAGGTCGACGTGGGCCTCGGAACGCAACCGGCGCGCCAGGCGCCAGATCCCGGTTCGGAGTCGCGTGGCGAGCGACGCGACGTCGACAGGTGGGGCGGCGGCCGGCATGGCATCAATGGTAGTACCGGGAACTAACTATCGTCACCCCGCCCGCCGGCGGGCACGCAGCGACCGGGCGCTAGATGAACAGGGACACGGCTGCGTCGCGCATCTCCTTGATCGCGGTCGCGGCGCCGATCGGTTCCTCGAGGCCGTCGAGCAGGTCGTCGCGCTTGAGGCCAAGCAGATCCATCGTCATCTGGCACGGGATCAGCCGCGCGCCCATGTCCTTCGCGATCTCCATGAGGGCCGCGGGCTGCTCGACGTGATGGTCGTCGGCCAGCTTCTTGAACATCGCCGGGCCGGCGCCGGCGAACTGGTACCGGGAGAGCTTCGCCTTGTCGGCCGAGCCCGGGTTCATCGCCGAGAGCATCTTCTGCATCCAGTTCTCACCGGTGATGCGCGTGCCGGGCTTCACGATCGAGAACAAGCCCCAGAAGGTGAAGAAGACGCATACCTCCATGCCGCTCGCGGCGGCGGTCGACGACAGGATCGTGGTCGGCCAGATCCGGTCGAGGTCGCCGCCCCAGGCGATGATCGTCATCTTGTTCTTCTTCGGGACGCTGGCCTTCTGCGCGTCCTCGAGCGCCTCGACGCGGCCGAGCAGCGCCGACCAGGCGGCGGCGTCGACGGCCGACACCGCCGGTGCCTCGACGCGGTCTTCGGTTGTCGCCATCACGGGCCTCCTGATGGTCTTTCTGGCTGATGGTCTTTCTGGCCGGTCCGTACGGTGGTCGCAAGCTGGCGGGGATCAGGCCTTCCTGATCACGAACCGGAAGACCTCGCCGGTCTCGTCGGTCTCGAGCAGCTGGTTGCCGCTGATCTCGGCCCAGCTCGGCACGTCGGATCGCGAGCCGGGGTCGGTGGCGAGCAGTTCGAGCAGATCGCCCGGCTGCGCGTCCTTGAGCGCGCGGGCGAGCGAGACGAGCGGCCCCGGGCACGACTGGCCTTTCGCGTCGACGGTGCGGCTGATGACGTTCACGTCACGTCTCCTTCGGAGGAGGAGGGGAGGAGGAGCGGGATCCGTGGCTCGGGAGCCGTCCCCTAGGGGAGACAGCAGATGCGGTCGGGGATCATCGCCGCGACCGTGCCGAGCTCGCGCGTACAGATCATTTGCAGGTGCAACAGCCTAGTCGCCTGGGACTATTCCCACAAGGGGACGGGGGACGGGGCCGCATCATCGTCTCGGGGAATACGTTCCCGCGACGAGGTGGCTCTCAGCGGCGCGCTCCGGGCGTTGGGCCCTGCTCCGGCGTGGAAGCCGGCGTGAGCGACATCTGGAACATCACCATGTCACGCGCGCGGATGCCGTTCTCCACCACCGGGAGCGGGTACGTGTCGAAGTAGCCCTCGCGGACCCCGGCGAAACGGAAGCCTGCCTTGCGATAGAAGGCGATCGTCCCGAGGCTGCAGTCGGAGGTGCCGACGGTCAGCCGCGAGGCGCCGTCGCGCCTGCATCGCTCGGCGATGCCTCCGATGGCCACCCTGCCGAGGCCGCGGCCGCGGAACTCCTCGGAGAGCGCGATGTTCCAGATCTCGACCTGGTCGGCCTCGCGGATGAGCACGACGACGCCGATCAGCTCGTCGGCGTCGCGGATCTCCAGGAGCTCCCCGCGATCGAGGTAGCCGTGCATGTGCTCCTCGGCGTCGTCCGCCTCGAGCAGGAGTCGCAGATGCCGCTCGCGAACGAAGGGAGCAGGGACCAAGGAAACGTCCGCCACGTCGATCAACCACCGAGCTCGCTGACGACGCGATCGCGAGGCTCGCCTTCGTCGATAGCTTCCTCTCCTGTCTCGGATTCCCGGGTGGATCCCGACCCAACGTGGCGGAGCATCGTGACGGCGAGCACCGCGATGCCGATCGCCACGATCGACGCGACGGCGATGCTCACCCGCATCCCTTGGATGAACGCTTCACGTGATGCGTCCAGAAGCGCCGAACCCAACGATGCCGGCAACGCCTCGGCCGCGCCGGCGGCGGCGCCGAGGGTCTCTCGAGCCGCGGTGGCCGCCTCGACCGGCATCCCCGGCGGCAGCCGTTCCGCGAGCTCACTGCGATAGATGGCCGTGCCGATGCTTCCCAGGACCGCGATGCCGACCGCACCGCCGAGCTCCGCGCCGGTCTCGGAGATGCCCGAGGCAGCGCCCGCCCGCTCCGGAGGGGCGGATCCGACGATGAGATCCGTCGTCGCCGTGAAGACCGGGGCGAGACCCAGCGAGATCACGACCGAGGCCCAGACCAGCATCGTGAGGCCCGGTGAGCCGTCGAGCTGCGTCAGGTTCGCGAGGCCGATGGCACTCATCGCCAGGCCCACGCCGATCACGTACGCCGGTCGGAACCGGCGCAGCAGGATCGGCGCGACCTGCGATCCCACGATGAACCCGGCCGCCGACGGCAGCGACCACAAGCCGGCCTCGAGCGGCGAGAGCCCGAGCACCAGCTGCAGGTACTGCGCGACGAAAAGGAAGTAGCCGAACGCGATGAAGATGCCGAGCATGTTCGTGGCCAGAGCCGCGTTGAACGAGCGGATCCGGAAGAGATCGAGGTCGATCATCGGGTCCTCGAGCGAGCGTTGACGCCGCACGAACACCAGGCCGATCGCGAGCCCGGTGACCACCGAGGCGACGGAAACCCAACCGATGCCGTCCTGCGCGATCTGCTTGAGGCCGAAGATGACGGCCAGGATCGCGATCAGCGACAACCCCGCGCTCCGAAGGTCGAGGCGTCCCGCATCCGGAGCGCGGTACTCCGGCAGCAGCCTCGGTCCCAGCACGAGCAACAGCGCCATGACGGGCAGGGCCATCAGAAAGACCGAGCCCCACCAGAAGGACTCGAGGAGCAAGCCTCCGAGCACGGGACCGACGGCGCCGCCCGCCGAGAACCCCATGATCCACACCCCGATCGCGATCGTGCGCTGTCTCGGGTCCAGGAACATGTTGAAGATCAACGAGAGCGTCGCCGGTGCCAGCGTCGCGCCGGCGATGCCCTGCAGCGCCCGGCTCGCGATCAGCATGCCGGGGCTCGTCGAGAACGCGGCGAGCACCGATACGGCGGCGAACGCGGCTCCGCCGATCATCAACAGCCGGCGGCGGCCGATCCGGTCACCGAGCGTTCCCATCGTGACGAGGAAGCCCGCCACCATGAACCCATAGATGTCGACGATCCAGAGCAGTTGCGCACTGCTCGGCTCGAGGTCCGCGCTGAGCGACGGCACCGCGAGATGCAGGACCGTGAGGTCCATCGCGTAGAGCAGGCACGCGAGCGTGAGGACGGCAAGCCCGATCCACTCCCGCCGTGTCGCCTGTGGTGAGGATCGGGTCTCCGTCTGCATCTGGTGCGACACCTTCCCACCTCCTGGCCCATCTCCTGGTCTTGATCGTGGTCTCGTCGATGAGACGGAGGTCGTTCCCGGAACTCATCGCCGCCAGCATCCGTGGGGACGTGCCGTCGCCGAGCGCGCCTGCGTCAGGTCGGACGCGCGCGGTCACCCGGGGGTCGGCGTCGTGAGGCAACCGGCCTCGCGACCGACCTGGCGCAGCCCCTCGAGATCGCCGGGGCCGAAGTCCGTGACGCTGCCGCCCGAGGGTTCCATGATCTCGCCTTCGTTGTCGACGTGGCCGAGCCCCATCACGTGTGCGAGCTCATGCAGGAGCACCGGCCCCTGCGCGCCCGGGAACGCGAAGCCAGGTGGGTTCTGATCCTCGAGGTTCATCGCGACGTAGCCGCTCACGAAGACTTCGGCGCCGCCGAGCGGGCGGGTCGGGGACGCCACCGCCGCAGCCGTGTGGCCCTCGCGTTGGAACGGGATGTCGACGTCGTCGGGGTCGACCCACGCGATCAGCACGGGAGCCCAGCGCTCGCCGTACCGCTCGAGCTGGTAGGGCTCGCGCAACCGGCTCGGCACCTCGTCGGACAAGCCGTCGTAGCTGAAGGCGATGCCCGTCGCGCGCGAGACCCGCCGCACGGCCTCGTGCACGTCTTCGACGGAGCCCTGTGGGGCGATCGACGGGTTGATCACGTAATGGATCGACTCGCACGCGTTCCAGCGCAGCGGTGACCCGTCGAGGCGGAAGTCGAGGAACCGGTGCTGGCTCCGGTCGCTGGTGGGAGCCGTGAGCCGCTCGATCGCGACGAGGCCGCCGCCGAGCGCCGCCACCGTGACGGCGAGGACGACGAAAAACGCGAGGATCCGCGGGCCTCTGCGCGGGCGGTGGATCGGTTCGGTCCAGCCGGGGTCGCCCGGATGCGGTTCCCGCCCCGGTCGGAGGTCGGGCCTCGGCGGCGGAGGCGGGAACGGTTCCGGCGGAAGCGGGCGTGCTCCGTCGCCCTGGGGGAAGTCAGGTGGCTGCACCCGTCCATGGTAAGCGTGGCCTTCGGATCGGGTGGGGCGTGCCGTTTCGACGCCGGTCGCCGCTGCGTGAGCACGACTGGGATCGTCGGCTATGGTCGAGCCGATGGCCCGCACGTTCGTACGTGATCTGCATCTTTCATCGGGCCGCCGCATCGCCGCGGTGCTCGTCTCGACGTTCGCGCCGATCGTGGCGGCGGGACTCTTTGCGCCGATCGATGCGGCAGCCGACCACGGCGGCCTCGACCAGGAGCCCCCCGACCTCGTCGTCGACACGTTCGTCGACGACTACGACGGCTCGTGCGTCGACGGGGACTGCTCGCTCCGCGACGCGGTGACGAGCGTGCCGGCCCGGGGCATCGTCGAGTTGCCAGCGGGTCACTACCCCTTGACCCTCGACGAGGCGGGCACGCCCTTCGACGGTGCGATCGAGATCGACCGTTCGATGACGATCCGCGGTCGAGGGGATTCGGGGGTCTTCCTCGACGGGACCGAGCTCGACGCGACGATCTTCGAGGTCCGGGGTGGGGCGCGCGTGCACATCCGCCACGTGACCGTGTTCGGGAGCCGGGAGCGGTTCCGACCGGCAGGCTTCGTCGACGTCGCTCGCGGGACCCTGTTGCTCGACCGGGTGACGGTCGCGGGAGGCGAGGGTCGTCATGCCGGCGCCGTGCTCGTCGAGCCGAGAGGCCGCCTGGTCGTGAAGCGCTCCTCGTTCGTCGGCAACCGCAGCTCAGGATGGGGCGGCGCGATCACGGCGCGATCACGGATCCGGGTCGTCGACTCGACCTTCGACGGGAACCGGGGTGCGAACGGCGGCGCGCTGTTCATCGCGGATGCGCGCGCGGAACTCCGCGGCGTGACGATCAGCGGCAACCGCTCGCGCGGTTGGGGCGGCGGGATCTACGCCTCGGACGGACGCACGTCGCTCGAGAACGTGACGATCGCCGGGAACCGAGCTCGCAGCGGGGGGGGCGGCGTCGCGCTCGGCCTGCGAACGGCCGTGGTCGAGGCACGCCACACGATCGTCGCCTTCAACGAGGCTGCCGACGGCGCCCCCGATTGCCGGCGGAACCTCGCCTCGCGAGGCTTCAACGTGTCCTCCGGAAGGACCTGCGGCTTCGACGAACCGAGCGATCGACAGGGGGTCGATCCCCGGCTCGGCCCGCTCACGTCGAACGGCGGCCCCACGCCGACGCGCGCGCTCCGGTCCGGAAGCCCCGCGCTCGACGTCGGCGGCAGCTGCTCCCCGTCGGATCAACGGGGCGCGCCTCGGCAGGGAAGATGCGACGCCGGTGCGTACGAGTTGGTGCGGTGCCTCGGACGCCCGGTGGACATCGTGGGCACCCGGGGCAACGACGAGTTCTCGGGAGGTCGCGACCCCGACACCTTCATGGGCCTCATCGGCAACGACGAGTTCCAGGGGTCGCTCGACGACGACCTCGGCTGCGGGAACGCCGGCAACGACCTGTTGCTCGGCGGACCTGGACCCGACGCGCTCAAGGGCGGTCCCGGTCGCGACCGGCTCGAAGGCGAAGATGGCAACGACCTGCTGATCGGCGGACCCGGAGCCGATGTCCTGGTCGGTGGCGAGGGACGCGACGTGTGCATCGCCGGTCGGCACGACCGAGGCCGAGGCTGCGAGGTCGAGCGCCGCCGTCGGTGAACCGCTATCGTTGCGCGGTTCGGCATCCCATCGGAAGGAGCACCATGCGCCGAGCACGGCTCCTGTTGGTGACGATCCTCATCGTCGTGTTCGGTGGGGTTCCGGCCTCGGCAGGTCCCGTCGCCTGCACGTTCGACGAGGCGACGGCGACGGTCACGGTGACCAGTGACGGCCCGGATATCGTGCGGGTCGGCGACGAGATCATCGTCGACGGGAGCCCGTGCATGGACGGGTTGGTTGCGGCCACCGTCGTGAACACCGACACGATCGTGGTCGAGCCGAACCTGCAAAGCCTCGCGATCAGTCTGCGCGGAGGCCCCTTCGCGCCGGGCCTCACCGACGAGGGGAACGACTCCTCGGAGATCGAGTTCCAGGTCGACGCGCTTGCGGGCGATGCCGCGGTCATCCACGTCCTGGGCGCCTCCGGCGACGACCGCTTCAAGCCGGCATCGCCCGACCCGGACACCGGTGTCATCAACCTCAACGCGTTCGAGGTTCCGAAGGATCCTGACGTGACGTTCCAGCACGACGCCGTCGACTTCCTGGTGATCGAGGGCCGGGCCGGGAGCGACTCCGTGCTCGCGCACGGACACGGCGTCGCGCCCTACATCGGAAGGCTTTTGTTCCTCGCAGGAAGGGGTGACGACCGCATGAAGCCCGGTGACACGACGGAAAGCACCGGCCCGACGCAGTTCATCGCAGGTCCGGGTCGCGACACCTTCGACGTGTCCTGGCTCCCTAGGGATGCATCCACCTTGCTGGTGCTCACGCAGGGAGGAGGCTACGCCGCCGGTGAGGTGTCATTGCAGCGCGTCGAGAACCTGATCGGCCACGACGGTCACGACACGCTCGTCGGCGATCTTCGCGATGAGCGGCTCGTTGGTCTGGGCGGCGACGACGTGATCGAGGGTCGCCGTGGGGACGACACGTTGCTCGGCGACGCAGGAGCCGACGACCTCCTCGGTGGACGCGGCTTCGACCGTTGCGACGGGAGCGCGGCCGACGTGAGGGTGCGAGGGTGCGAAGCGTGAGGGGCTTGGTCGTCGCAACCCGCCGACCCCTCGCGGTCGCCACGATCATCGGAGCACTCGCCGCCTTGGCGAGCACCGAGGTCGCGGCCGGGCCCGTCGAGGAGTGCGTCTTCGACGCCGGGACCGCCACCGTCACGATCGAGGTCCAGGACGATGTCGTGATCGTCACCGACGCGAACGATCCGAACGGATCGATCGTGGTGGACGGCTCGCCGTGCGGAGCCGCCACGGTGACCAACACCGATCTGGTCGACATCCATGCGGGAAGCGACAACCGGATCGACATCGTGACGGACGACGGCGCGTTCGCCCCCGGAGCGACCGACGAGGGTGACGGCGCCTCCGAGATCGAGTTCCACATCACCCAGGGCACGGACGCCGTGCTCGTGATCTCCGGCGGCGCGGCATCAGACGCGTTCGCAACCGCGCTGGCTTCGATCGCACTGTCGACGTATGTCGGCGCGGTCAACCTGAACGCCGACGAGTCCGTCCTCGACCACGACGTCCTCATCGAACTCGGGCTGATGTCAGGCCTCTTCGTGACGAGCGGTGGAGGGAGCGACCGGTTCGATCTCACCGGCGGGGGTGCGGGCGAGGCCCCCTTGCCGGTGGCAACGACCGTCGGCGGCGGTCCTGGCGATGACCGCTTCTCGTTCAGGGGGGGGTTCAGCGATCTCGTCGCGATCTTCGGTGGCGGCGGCACGGACGCACTCGATCTCTCGAGCGCACAGGTGGGTTCGCAATTCATCGTCAACCTCCGGACCGGCGATGGGATCGTGAACGGATCGTTCTCGGTGGCTGACCTCGAGGAGCTCGTCGGACACGACGGCGTGGACATCTTCGTGGGCGATAGCCACCGGCAGCGTTTCGTGGGCGGCCAGGGCGACGATTCGCTCCTCGGGAGGGCGGGAGGCGACCAGCTCGTCGGCGGGACCGGCGACGATCGCGTCTACGGCGGGCTGGGCCACGACACCTGCCGGCCGGGCACCGGGAACGACAGGGTCCGAAGCTGTGAGGCTCTCATTTCGTGAACAGCGTGTTGAGGAACTACACCAAGGCCCTCTCGGCTCTATCCGAGGAGCCGGCGTCGGTCCTGCGGCCAGTAGATCACCACGACCTTCGCCTTGAGCTCCGAGGTCGAAACCGGGCCGAAATGGCGGCTGTCGGTGGAGGCGTCGGGGCGATCGCCCTCGACCCACCACTCGTCGGCGCCGAGACGACGCCCCGCGACCATGCCACCTGGCCCGGCGACGACACGCTTCACCATCTCGTACCCGGGCCGTCCCGGATGCTCCACCACGACGACGTCGCCGGCGTCGTAACGACGAGGCGTGACGACGAGCGCCCAGTCGTCGGGGAAGAGCGTCGGAAGCATGCTCGCACCGTCGATCCGGATACGAGACGGTCTCCAGCGCAGGAAGATCAGCGCCGCGCCCGCGACGGCTCCGATGCCCGCGACGGTCGCCGACAACCGGCTCCGACCTCGGTGGTAGGGTTCGCCGGGAGGCTCGTCGGGTAGCCCTCCCCGCGAAGGAGGGAGTTGCATGTTCGAAGCATTCCTGAAACCCCGCCGCATCGTCCACGCGCACTGCGATCTGCCCTGTGGCGTCTACGACCCCGCGCAAGCGCGCATCGAGGCCGAGTCCGTCAAGGCGATCCAGCAGCGCTACCAGGACGCCGAGAAGATGAAGACCGCCGGTGAGACGGTCGAGGACTACCGGTCGCGCTGCCTCGGCATCAAGGAGGAGCGTGCGGATCTCGTGAAGCACCACCTGTGGGTGCTGTGGACCGACTACTTCAAGCCGGAACACCTCGAGAAGAACCCGCAACTGCACGAGCTGTTCTGGAAGGCCACGAAGGCCGCCGGTTCAGCCAAGAAGTCGCAGGACCCGGCGCAGGGCCAGGAGCTCCTCGACTCGATCGACGAGCTCGGCAAGATCTTCTGGGAGACCAAGTCGTAGCTCTCCACACCGAGGGCCGGGCGCCTCGCCCGGCCCTCGCGAACGCCACACCGTGACCGGGCGGATCCGCCGCTAGGCGCCGTGGGCGTCCTCGGCCACCATGGTGTCGATCTCGGCCCGCGTGTACGTGGTCTGGAAGTACATGTCGTCCACCTTGTCGGGCGACAAGGTGATGACGATCTCCCGAGAGGCATCCGGATCGAAGGGTGCGCCCGGGGGCACCGGCAGCGGTTCGAACGTGAGCGTCCACGCGGACCCACCCGCCCTCTTGACGAGGATGGCGCCTCGCACCCTGTAGCGCTGTTCCTCTGGCATCTCGTCGCATGGTGTCGAGTCTCGGGCGCGATGCAACATTCGTCGAAGGAAAACGGGGACGGGAGCGACACGCGACGACCCCGGGGAACCCCCCACTTGCGCTCCCCGAGGCCGTGACGATCGGCGGACGGGCGGGGCCGTCGGTTCCCCGCCCATCCGCACGCTCCAGGCGCGGCGAGCCGCTGAGCGAAAGAGATTGAGCCCGGGGGGCCGGGGTGGGTCTGGCGGCACCCCGGCCCGCACCGGTCTCCCTCTCATCATCGGTCGCGACCGGGGGGGTGGCGCATCGACCGGAAGTCGGTTCGTGAGGGACCCAACGGTGGATGCCGTCCGCCCCTTTGGTCGGCTACGGGTCGTCGCTCAGCGGGCCTGACCTCGGCTGTTAGGCTCGCCCGCCGTGAAGGACATCGGGCTCGTCGGCGTCGCGTTCAGCGGCAAGTCCACCCTGTTCACGGCGCTCACCCGCGCCGGCTCCCACGGCGGGCAGGCCAACGTCGCGGTCGTGCCGGTTCCGGATCCTCGGCTCGGGGTGCTCACCGAGATCGAGCGCTCGAAGAAGACGGTCGCCGCGCAGGTGCGATTCGTCGACGTGCCGGGCGGCGTCTCGAGCGCCCAGGGCATCGCGCGACTGCGTGAGGTCGAGGCGCTCGCGCTCGTGATCCGGTGCTTCGGCGCCGACGCGGCGCCGGCCGCCGAGCTCGCGAACGTGCGAAGTGAGCTGCTGCTCGCCGATCTCGCCGTGATCGAGAGCGCGCTCACGAAGGCCACGAAGAAGGCGAAGGGCAAGCCGGGCCCCGAGGTGGCCGCGCTCGCCGCCGCCAAACGGTCGCTCGAGGACGAAACGCCCTTGCGGGATGCCGGGCTCGACGACGACGGGCTCGGCCATCTGCGCGGCATCGCCCCGCTCACGCTGAAACCCGAGGTCGTGCTCGCGAACCTCGAGGAGGGCACCGAGGTGCCGGCCGACCTCCCCGGCGCCGTCGGCGTGTACGCGTCGATCGAGGCCGAGACCGCCGAGATGGAGCCCGAGGAGGCACGGGCACTCCTCGAGGAGTTCGGGGTCTCGGAGCCGGGGCTCGAGACGGTGATCGCCGCGGGCTACCGCGCGATCGACCTGATCACCTTCCTCACGACCGGCGAGGACGAAACCCGAGCGTGGGAGGTCCGCCGCGGCGCCAAAGCCCCGGAGGCCGCCGGCGTGATCCACACCGACCTCGAGCGCGGGTTCATCCGCGCCGACGTGATCACCTACGACGAGCTCGTCGCGCAGGGCTCGATGGACGCTGCGAAGGCCGCCGGGAAGATCCGCGTCGAGGGCAAGGACTACGTCGTGCAAGAGGGAGACATCCTGCACGTCCGGTTCGCGGTCTAAGCCACCGCGATGCACTTCCACTGCAAGCGACGCCGTCGAGCGTCTCGTAGTCCACGATCGCGACCACATCGCCATCCCGGATGACATGCCACAGGTCGGTGCCGTGTGGTCACCAGGCACCAACGCCACCACCCTGTCCGAGGATTTGATCCCGCCGACGTTGCCTCTGATGAAGCTCTCGCCGCTCGGTAGGAGCACGAGACGAGGGCCTCCGAATGACACCTGGTCCTCGCCTGGGCAAACGAGAGCCTCGGCTGCGACCGAGCCGATCGGTGTGACCTTCGTCGCCACCACGACCCGGATCATGCTTCCGGGGACCAGCTCGGCCCCTGTGCCGGGGAAGGTCTCCGTGACCCTCCAGGTGGGCGCGCCGTCGACCGCCCGATACGCGACGGACCATTCCAGACCGTGCTCCTCGAGCAACCGAAGCGCCTGCTGATCGGTCAAGCCGACGAGATCCGGCATGAACACTGCGGTACCGACGTCGGGCGGCGCCGTTGCAACGATCTCGACGAGAAGAACGTCCGGACGCGCTCGAGGCTTCCGTCGTTCGCCCAGCCGAGCCGGCCGACCTTCCACGTGGGTTCCACGAGGAGGAGGAATCGCCCTGGCTCCTCAGGCACGGTCACGCTTCCCGAGGACAGATCGAAGGGGATGTCGGGCCCGACGTTCCGCGACCACGCTTCGAGCAGGCCGACGTCGAGGTCCATGGGAGGCGTGCCCGCAAGGACGATCTGAGCCCCGGGCGCCAGCCTCAGGAGATCTCCGTCGTCGAACACGGGCTCGGCCGGTGGAAACTGGATCCCAGTGTCGCTGGCTGCCATCTCCCATCCGGACACGAAGGCGTGAACACGGCGACCGTCGAGCCAGGCGACGACCGACGCTCTGGTGGTGGGCGTGTCCTCGAGGACGAGCTGCAACGTCCCGGAGGGCACGAGCGGGAACGCCCAGAGGAACTCGGTCGTGCCTTTGGACCAGGATGCCTCCACGACGATGACGTACTCACCCTGCTCGTCAGGAAGGACCGCCGGCCCTTCCTCGAGGTCGAACGACGCGACCGGCGAGCCGTTCCCGTAACCCGCGAGGGTGTAGATCTCGAGCGTCGCGCCGTCGGCATCACCGGTAAGGGCGACGGTCCCCCGACCGGGAGGGCGACCGGGCTTCGTGGAAGGTCTTGCTCGATCCCGAACCCCTCGGGCACCGGCCAGGTCGTGGCGTTGACCTTGAGCTCCTGGTCGAGATCGCCGTGCGTCAGCCGTGCGGTCGGGAGGGGCGGATCGACGTCATCGGCGGGCCTGGACAACGTGATCGTGGCGTCGATCGTGCCGTCGCCTCCGACGGGTGACGGACCTTCTCGGAAGGCCCGGACGGCGAAGGCGCCGGCAGCCGCGAACACGGCGAATGCCACGACGACCGTGAACGCTCGCTGACGCGCCGATGGCACAGGCGCGCCGCACCGGTCGCCTGTCGGTCACGCGCTCCCAAGCCGCGTCGGCATCGTCGAGTCGCGGAAGCTTCGTCAGCTCGCGCTGCCAGCGTTCGGGCATCGTCATTCCACCTCCTCGGCCCCGAGGATCTCCCGGAGCCGCGTTCGTCCTCGATGCAGATGCACGCGCGCCGTCGCCGAGGTGATGCCGAGCCGTCGTGCCACGTCGGCGACCGGCAGGTCGACCTCGTAGAACAGGACGATCGCGGCACGCTGGTTCGGCGAGAGCTGCCGGAGGGCCTCGATGACTCCGTTGGCCTCAGGCGGCCCGGTATCCGGCTCCTCGGGCGCCTCGCGGAGGTCTTCCGACGGCGGAGGTCCTCGGCCGCGATCCGGAACGCCACCCGATAGAGCCATGCCACCGGCTCGCGGATCCCATCGGCGTACGCGATCGCCCGCGCGAACGCTTCGGCCAGCGCGTCGTCCGCGATCTCGCGCTCGGCCGCCCGTGTAGGCGTAGAGCGCGCGCCACACGTTCGGCCCCTCGTCACGGAAGAGTTGCTCGAAGTCGTGCGCGGAGTCGACGCGCACCTGCCGGCGTCCCACCACAGCCACTATGTCGCTCGAGGTCGTCGCATACACCTTCTCGGGCGTACAGAGGCAGGGAAGCCCGTGAAGGTTTACGTGGTCCGTTCACGTCTCCGCGTTATCCGGGAGATGGGAAAGCCGCTTCCTCCGGATCGCCGGCGTCGCGACGCGACTCGATCCCCGAGCCGGCGCACGCTGGAACCCCCCAGCAGCGAGTAGCCGCCATCCATGGCCCCCACGTGGAAGGATGCCGCCACGACACCGCTCCTGACGACCCGAGCTTCGGACCACGGCCACGCATCGCCGGCCATCGGGTACCCCGCTTCCTCGATCACGTCATCTGGTAGAAGTCCCGCAACAGCAGCGCGAACGGCAGCTTCGAGCGTGTCGGCGGTTGACCATGCGTCGAGAGCCTGCTGGTCCTCACATGGAAGGACGTAGTCGACGTAGTGACCGTTAGGGTCCACGAGCTCGAACACGGCTTCGTGCGCTTCGGGATCCCAGCTCAGCCCGCCACCGAGCATCTCTTCCCCGCCGGAAACCCCGCCGGAGCTCCCACTCCCTTGCTCCGGACCGGGCTCGCAGACAACACGCACCTCGCCGACGGGTACCGGGCGCACGAACGTGTCATCGGTACCGGAGCTGCCACTCCACCACGAGCGCGTTTCCAGACGCGTCGACATCAGGCCGATCTCAGGATCCGCCAGATCCGTCACCTGCGCGTCCACATGGAGGCCGTCGATCTGTGCAGCGACCACCGGGGTGAGGATCTCGATCCCCGTCGCATCGCAGCGCACTCGTAGCGCGTCCGCCGGCTCGTCAGCTGCTGAACCTTCGATCGGCCCCGGATCGACCGGCTCAGCTTCGCCCGAGAACGCCTGCAAGGCGAACGCGCCAGCGGCAGCGAACACGCCGAACGCCACCAAGCCAGCGAGCACCCGTTGCCGTGTGCCCGCCATCGGCGGCACACGGTCGCCGTGCGGACCCTCCTCGATCCGCTGTCGCACGCGCCGCGGGGCGCTCACGCCCCTGAGCTTGCCGAGCTCCCTCTGCCAGCGTTCGGTCATCGTCGTCAGTCCTCCTCGGTGCCGAGCAGCTCGCGGAGCCGCTTGCGGCCGCGGTGCAGGTGTACGCGCACGGTCGGAGACGCGATGCCCATCCGATCCGCGACCTCGTCGATGTCGAGATCGAGCACGTGACGCAGGACGATGGCCGCTCGTTGGTGGGGCGACAGCTCGCGCAGCGCGTCCATCAAGCCGTTCAATTCCGGACCGGCGACCTCGACATCGACCTCCGACGCCCGTCGTCGGTCGCGGCGGACCTCGTCGATCGCCACGCGGAACCCCACCCGGTAGATCCAGGCCAGCGGGTCACGAAGTCCCGGCCCGTGCGCAACGGCGCGCGCGAACGCCTCGGCCGTGGCCTCTTCGGCGACGTCGGCGCGCCCGCCCGTGAACGCGAAGAGCGTGCGGAACACGCGGTCGCCCTCGGCACGGAACAGCGCGTCGAGGTCGCCGGAGACTCCGGTCGAGGACTCCGCGTCGCTCCCGATCAGCTCGGCCTCCACGGTCGCCATCATCGTTCCTCGAAGGAAGACGGGCGAACGACGCGCGGCGTTTACACGGGGCGCGCGTCTTCGCCGAGTCGGCCGATCAGGAAGCGGGCCTCGGTGGGGCCTTTGCCCTTGAGGTCGATGACCACGGGACCCTCGAAGCGATAACGATCCTCGAGTCGCTCGAACGTGCCTTGGGAAACGAGGATGCGGCCCGGCTCGCCGCCGGACTCCAGCCTGCTCGCGAGGTTCACCGTGTCACCCCACAGGTCGTAGGCGAACCGTTCGCGACCGATCACGCCGGCGACCGCCGATCCGCTCGCGACGCCGATGCGTACCCGTATCGGGTCGCCGGCGGGCCACTCGGCGCCGGTGAGCGCTCCCAGGATCCCGAGCGCCATCTCGGCGATCGCGTCGGCGTGATCGCCGCGCGGCTCGGGCGCTCCCCCGACCACCATGTAGGCGTCGCCCACCGTCTTGATCTTCTCGAGGCCGAGGCGCGACGCCAGCACGTCGAAGCGCGTGAACACGTCGTCGAGCGTCTCGATCAGGTCCTGCGGGTCCATCCGTCCGGCGTGGCCGGTGAAGTCGACGAGGTCGGCGAACAGGACGCTGACCTCGGGCAGACCCTCCGCGAGCTGGCGGACCTCGGCCCCGGCACGCTCTCGCTTGAGCCGTCCGACGATCGAACGAGGAAGCGTGTTGAGGAGCAGGGAGTCGGCCAACTCCCGCGCGGTGTCGAGCTGGTGCTCGCGCAAGAAGTACAGCCTCGTGAACCGTTCGAGGATGTAGGCGACGGCGGTTCCCATCAAGGCGGTCACGACGACGAACGAGCCCTCGAGGTAGAGATCCTCGACGTCGATCTCGAGGACGACGACGGCGACCGTCATGTGCACGATCACCATGAACATCCCGGTGACGGTGGACACGACGAAGCGGAGCCGGCTGATCGCGTAGAGGTAGACGAGCACGATCATCAGTCCCGCGTAGGACCATCCCTCGACCGCCGATGGCACGAGATACCGATGGAACGACCAGAGGATGCCGTTGAGCGCCAGCGTCGTGGCGACGACGAGCTGCCAGTACTTCGGGTACCACGGCGCCCACGACAAACCCAGCGAGACGAGGGCGAGCGGCACCGCGACCGCGAGCCGGATCGTCAGGTCTGCCTGTTGGGCGTTCGGCAGCAAGACGAGCGCCGAGGCGAACCCGAAGGCGAGCCACGTCGCGATGCCGAGCACATGGGCGAGGCGGATGAAGAGCAGGTTGTCGCGGAAGTAGCTCGCCTTGAACGCGACCTCGAGCTCCGGCTCACGGAACCGCAGGCTGAGGCCGTGGAGTTCCGGTGCAGGATGCTCGGCGTCGGGCAGCGGCGCGGTCGCCATCAGTGAACGAGCTGGGGGGTTGCGGGGTCGATCTCGGGTGTGCCGGGGCGGAGCGAGCTCACGGTCAGGTGATGGTCCCACAGCGCGGCGGACGCGTTGCGCGGGGCTGCCATCATGGCCGGGATGGGCGGCGAACCGGGAGCGCGAGGGACGGATGACCCGGGCGCGGCGGCGCGCGAGACGAGATGGCTCACTCCCCCGGTCGCCGGCATCGGCACCGCGAGCCTGCTGTCCGACCTGGGGCACGAGGTTCCGAGCGCCCTGCTGCCCTCGTTCCTGACGGCAACGCTCGGCGCGCCGGCGGCCGTGCTCGGCCTTATCGAAGGCATCGCCGACGGCGTGGCCGGCGCCGCCAAGCTCGTGGGAGGCGGGCTCGCCGACGATCCGGCGCGCCGGCGGAAGATCGCGATCGGCGGGTACGCGACGACCGCCGTGCTCTCGGGCGCGATCGGGCTGGCGTCGGCCGCCTGGCAGGTCGGGGTGCTCCGCACGGGAGCCTGGGCGGCGCGCGGTCTCCGCGGCCCCTCGCGCAATGCCCTGCTGGCCGACGCGGTGCCGGCGGCGGCGTACGGCCGCGCGTACGGCTTCGAGCGCGCGATGGACAACCTCGGCGCGATCCTCGGACCGCTGCTCGCCCTCGTGCTCGTGGCCGTGTGGGACGCCCGCACGGCTATCGCCCTCTCGACGATCCCAGGCCTGTTCGCCGCGGTGGCGATCGCGGCGGCGGTCCGGCGGATCCACGAGCGTCCCCGAGGGCACGTGCCGTTCCGGATCCGCGTGCGTCCGGTGCTCCGCGGGGAGCTCGGTCGCTCGCTGCTCGCGGTGGGCGCGTTCGAGTTCGGGAACCTCGCCGCGACGCTCCTCATCCTGCGTGCCACCGAGCTCCTTGAGCCCGGGCGGGGCCTCGACTCGGCGACGACCGCCGCCGTCGCCCTGTACGTCGGCTACAACCTCGCCGCCACGTTGGTGAGCGTGCCGGCGGGCCGCGCCGCCGATCGGGCCGGCGCGACGCTCGTCCTGGCCGCGGGCGTCGGCGCGTTCCTCGTCGCGTACGTGACCCTCGCGGTGGCCGGACCGTCGCTGGCGGTGCTCGCCGCCGGGTTCGTCCTGGCCGGCGTCGGGATCGGTGTCGTGGAGACCGCCGAGCACACGGCCGTGGCGGTGCGCGCGCCTGCCGCGCTGCGAGGTTCGGCTTTCGGCCTGCTCGCCGCATTGCAGAGCGGCGGCAACCTCGTGGCGAGCGCCGTCGCCGGCGTCCTGTGGACGACCGTGGGCCCGGGCGCCGCCTTCGGCTGGGCGGCGGCGTGGATGGTGCTCGCGCTCGCGCTCCTCGCCCGACTCGGCCGTCAGGAACGTTCCCGGGTTCCAACAGCCTGATAGCGAGCTAAAGTGGATGAGACTACGTCGGAGGGTAGGGTACGCGGCACGGGTCCAGTCGTGGGCGTGTCAGACAAGCACCGGTGGTGGCCTGGTTCAGCGTGACGGTGACGTGCGCGCCGTGACACATGCCGCAGGTGACCGAGAGAGAACCTGCGCGAGGCGAGCGCGGCGAACGTAGACACCTCGGCGCGCGTGATGACGGACGGCCACTATGCCTACCGGAACCTCGGAGATGAGTTCGCGGAGCACCAGAGCGGTGTGCCACCTGTCAGCAACGAGTGGGTTCGTGGCGACGTGCACACGCAGACGGTCGAGGGGTTCTTCGCGCTGCTGAAGCGTGGGATCAATGGGCACGTACCACCACGTTGGGTGAGGAATCACCTGGACGTTACGTGGATGAGTTCACGTTCCTGGCAACGCCCGGAAGATCGACGGATGGGCAGCGAGCCGTGATGGCCATCGAGGGTGCGGAGGGGAAGCGGCTCATGCTGAAGCAGCCAACGACCGACGCCTGATGGAAGGTTTCTCTGGCGGCAGCCCGGCCGAGAGCTGTATCATGGGCGTCCCATGACGGAACGGGCGCTCCGGATCGGTGAGGCGGCGAAGGCGCTCGGCGTTCGCGTCGAGACCCTCCGGAGGTGGGAGCGCGAGGGCAAGCTCGCGAGCGCCCGTTCGCCGGGCGGCCAGCGGCTCGTGCCGGCGGCCGAGGTCGCCCGCCTCCTCGCGGAACGCCGAGCCGAGCGACCGCCGGCCGCGGTCAGCCGCCGGAACGCCTTCGCCGGCGTCGTCACGAAGATCACGCGCGACAAGGTGTCGTCGCTCGTCGAGATCCAGGCGGGGCCGCACCGGATCGTGTCGCTGATCACGCGCGAAGCCGCCGACGAGCTGGGCCTGCGCCCCGGCATGGACGCCGTTGCGACCGTCAAAGCCACCAGCGTGATGATCGAGGTGCCCACGGCGTGAAAGGAGCGGCGGCGGTGCTCGCGGCGGTGCTCGCGCTCGTCTCGTGCGGGGGTGACGAGCCGTCGACCGCCGATCGCGACCTGACGGTCTTCGCCGCGGCCTCGCTCGCCGGCGCGTTCGAGGAGCTCGGCGCGCCCTTCGAGGCGGCGAACCCGGGCGTGCGCGTCACGTTCAACTTCGGCCCGTCCGACGCACTCGCGGGGCAGATCGCGAGCGAGGGCACGGGCGACGTCTTCGCCTCGGCCAGCCAGACCTGGATGGACGAGGTGGCGAACGATCCCGGTGTGCGGGGTCGGACGGATCTCGTGCGGAACCGTCTCGTCGTGATCACCCCTGCCGAGAACCCCGCGCAGGTCGAGGGGATCGAGGACCTCGCGAGACCGGGGCTCCAGCTGATCCTTGCGGCCGAGGGTGTACCCGTCGGGGACTACGCGCGCGAGGCCCTCGACAACGCCGGCATCCTCGAGTCGGCGGTCGCCAACGTCGTTTCGAACGAGGAGGACGCCGCCGCGGTCGTCGCGAAGATCGCGGCCGGCGAGGCCGACGCCGCCATCGCGTACGTGTCGGACGTCTCGTCGGCCGCCGCCAACGACGTCGGCGCCGTCGAGATCCCCTCGAAGGTGAACGTGATCGCCACCTACCCGATCGCGATCGTGGAGGGAACCGACGACGCCGAGCTCGCCGAGGCGTTCGTCGCGCATGTCACCGGCGACGAGGGCCGAGACGTGCTCGAGCGGTTCGGCTTCGAACCGTTGGGCTGATGCCCGTGCGTAGGCTCCCCTTCCCCATCGTGGTCCTCGGTGGACTCGGCGTCGCGTTCGTCCTCCTCCCCGTCGTGGCGATCGGCGCGCGGGCGCCGTGGGGCGACGTGCTCGCCACGCTCGAGGCCTCGGGCGCGTGGACCGCGCTGCGCCTCTCCCTCGTCGTGTCGATCGCCGCGACGGTCGCTTCGGTCGTGGTGGGCGTGCCCCTCGCGTGGCTGCTCGCACGGGCGGCGTTCCCGGGACGGTCGCTCGTTCGGGCCGCCGTCGTGCTGCCGGTCGTGCTGCCGCCGGTCGTCGGCGGCGTCGGACTCCTGGCCGCGCTCGGGCGAGAGGGACTCGTCGGCAGCTGGCTGCACGACGCGCTCGGCGTTCAGCTCACGTTCACGACCGTGGGGGCCGTGCTCGCCGCCACCTTCGTGTCGATGCCCCTCGTGGTGCTCGCGATCGAGGCCGGCATCCGCGGGCTGGATCCGAGGATCGAAGGAGCTGCCGCGGTGGCCGGCGCGCGGCCGTGGTACGGGTTCCGGCGGGTGACGCTTCCGATGCTCCGTCCGCAGCTCGTGGCGGGCGCCGTGCTCGCGTGGGCCCGCGCGCTCGGGGAGTTCGGCGCGACGATCACGTTCGCCGGCAACCTCGAGGGCCGAACGCAGACCCTGCCGCTCGCGGTGTATCAGGCGCGCCAGACCGACCCGGGAGCTGCCCTGCTGATGTCCCTCCTGCTCGTCGTCGTCTCGGTGCTCGTGCTCGTGGCGCTGCGCGAGCGCGTCCTGTCGGCGCGGTGAACGGGGATGGGGCTGGCGGTCGACGTCCGCGTGGAACGGGGCGGCTTCGACGTCGCCGCCGCCTTCGAGGCCGCCGATGGAGAGACCCTCGCACTGCTCGGGCCGAACGGCGCCGGCAAGTCGACCCTGGTGGAGGCCCTGGCGGGCGTGCTGCCGCTCGGCGGCGGCGAGATCCGTCTGGATCGGCGGCGGATCGACGGCCTGCCGCCGGAGCGTCGTCCGATCGGCGTCGCGTTCCAGGACGGGTTGCTGTTCCCGACGATGTCGGCGCTCGAGAACGTCGCGTTCCCGCTCCGCGCAGGTGGCACACCGAGGGACGAGGCGAGGGCCCGCGCCGCCGCCGTCCTCGGCGACGTGGCGCACGAGGTCGATGGGGACGCCCGACCCGCGGAGCTCTCGGGGGGCCAGGCCCGGCGCGTCGCGCTCGCCCGCGCCCTCGTCGCGGCACCACGCCTTTTGTTGCTCGACGAGCCGCTCGCGGCGGTCGACGTCGGCGCGCGCGCGGGGCTGCGGCTCTTGCTGCGGCGCGTGACCGCCGCGTTCGACGGCGTGTGCGTGCTCGTCGCCCACGATCCGATCGACGCGCTCACGCTCGCCGACCGGGTCGTCGTGCTCGAGGGCGGCCGGGTCAGTCAGACCGGCGCCCCGGACGACATCCGCGACGCTCCTCGAACCCCCTACGCGGCCGATCTCGTCGGATTGAACCTGTTCGAGGGACGCATCTCACCCCTCGGCGACGGCGCCGGACTCCTGGCGACGGCCGGCGGCTCGATCGTGGTGCCGATGCCGTCGCAGGAGGCGCCACTCGAGGTGATCGCCACGCTCTCGCCGACGGACGTGTCGCTGCACCTTTCGCGACCGGAGGGGTCTGCCCGCAACGTCTTCGAGGGTGAGGTGGCCGAGATCGTGCCGATCGGCGAGCGCGCGCGCGTCCGCCTGTCGACGGCGCCTCCGCTCGTCGCCGAGGTCACCCGCGGCTCGGTCGACCGGCTCGGGCTCCGACCCGGCACGCGCGTGTTCGCCTCGTGCAAGGCGGTCGAGGTCCGGCTCCACGTCCCCGATCGCGAGACCCCCGGTACGCTGAGCGGGTGAAGACCGACACCGAGCGGCCCGTCGCCGAGGCTCGCCCTGCGCCCGAGCCATCAGATGACGGTCCGTCGCTCGCCCGCCGGGTCCTGCGCGGGATCGGGGAGCTCCCCGGTCTCGTCCTGCTCGCACTGCTGCTCGCGCTGTTGATCAAGACGTTCCTCGTCCAGGCCTTCTACATCCCGAGTGAGTCGATGGAGCCGACGCTCACGATGGGCGACCGCGTCCTCGTGACGAAGATCCCCTACTGGTTCGGCGACGTCGGTCGCGGCGACGTCATCGTGTTCGAAGATCCGACACCCGATCCCGCCGAGGATCGCGGCCTCGTGAGCGACGTCTTCCACTGGCTGATCCAAGGCGTCGGCATCGAGCCTCCGGACAACGAGGACTTCATCAAGCGGGTCATCGGCAAGCCCGGCGACATCGTGATGGCACGGCAAGGGTCGGTCTACGTGAACGGCGAGAAGGTCTCCGAGCCCTACCTCGAACAGAAGACGCGCGACTTCCCCCGCACGAAGGTGCCCGAGGGAAAGCTCTTCGTGCTCGGCGACAACCGATCGAACTCCCTCGACTCTCGGTTCAGTCTCGGGTTCGTCCCGATCGACGGCGTGATCGGCGAGGCGTTCATGATCGCGTGGCCGCCGACGCGGCTCAACACGCTCTAGTCCGTTCCGGACGACTGGGGAACGGCCCGGATCACCGGGTGGACGGCGGCTCCGCGGCGACGCGCGCGGCCTCGCTCGGACCGATCGGTTGTTCCCCCGGCACGAAGAGCCGGGCGAACGACCACGCGATGCCCGCGATGCCGATCCCGGCGAGCCACACGATCAGCGGGGGCGGATCGAGCGCGAAGAACTCGCGAGAGATCGGCAGGACGAGCGCGAGCACGAAGATCCCCGCCATCGCCCACACGAGACCGAGCCGCCACGGCGTGAGGGGCGCCGCGACGATCGTGAGCACGGCGAACCCGATGAACGCGAGCACCATGACCGCCGTGGTCTGCTCCTCCATGAGCGTCAGCCCCTGCTCCTCGCCCGCGAGCGAATACGCGAGGAAGGTGGCCGTCGCCGCGAGCATGCCGGCCGGCGTCGCGAACCGGAGCACCCGTCGGACGAACCCCGGGCGGAACCGGTCGGCGTTCGGCGCGAGCGCGAGGAAGAACGACGGGATGCCGATCGTGACGGAGCCGATCAGGGTGAGGTGGCGCGGCAGGAACGGGAACACGAACCCCGCGACCCCCACCGCGAGCCCGAGCAGCATCGCGTAGACCGTCTTCGTGAGATAGAGGCCCGAGGTCCGCTCGATGTTGCCGAGCACCCGCCGTCCTTCGGCGACCACGGGAGGCAGCGCATCGAACGTGGAGTCGAGCAGGACGAGTTGCGCGACGGCTCTCGTCGCGTCCGACCCCGACCCCATCGCGACGCCGATGTCGGCGTCCTTCAGGGCGAGGGCGTCGTTCACGCCGTCGCCGGTCATCGCGACGGTGTGACCGCGCGAGCGGAGCGCCCGCACCATCGCCCGCTTCTGCTGCGGGGTGACCCGCCCGAACACCGAACGTCGCTCGAGCAGGTCGGCGAGCGCTTCCTCGTCCTCCGGAAGGTCCCGCGCGTCGACCGGCTCCTCCGCTCCCGGAAGACCGAGGGTCGCCGCGACCGAGGCCACGGTCGCCGGATGGTCACCAGAGATCACCTTCACGGCGACGTCTTGTTCGGCGAAGTAGCGCAGGGTGTCGGCCGCGTCGGGCCTCGGACGATCGGCGAGCACCACCACGGCGACGGGCTCGACGTCGCCCGGAAGACGATCGCCGTCGAGGACCGACGTTCGGCAGAGCAGCACGACGCGGGCGCCGGACGCCGCCTCGTCCTCGAGACGCCGCCGGAGCTCGGGCGTCGCCTCCGTCGCGGGCAGCAGCACGTCGGGAGCACCCAGGATCCATCCCCCGCGATCACCGAACGACGCGGCGCTCCACTTGCGGGCCGACGAGAACGGCACGGCCTCGTCGACCGTCCAGTCGCTCGGCGGGTCGGAGAACCGTTCCCGGATCGCCGTCATCGTGGCGTTCGGTGCGCGGTCCGCGCCCGCGAGGGCGGCGAGGACCGGTTCCGGATCGATCTCGGTGAGAGGGTCGATCCGATCGACCGCGAGCTTGCCCTCGGTGAGGGTGCCCGTCTTGTCGATGCAGAGCACGTCCACGCGGGCGAGCCCCTCGACGGCCGGCAGCTCCTGGACGAGCACGCGGCGCTGCGCGAGCCGGACGACCGCGACGGCGAACGCGAGGCTCGTGAGCAGGACGAGCCCTTCCGGCACCATCGCGACCGTGCCGGCGACGGCGCCCGACGCCGCGGCTCGCCAGGAGCCTCGAGCGCGGAGCTGGCTGACGAACAGCAGCACGGCGGTCGGCACGATCAGGAACGTCACGTAGACGAGCAGCCGGTCGATGCCGGCGCGGAGTTCCGAGCGGGTGAGGGTGAAGCGACGGGCGTCCTCTGCGATCCGGACCGCGTAGGCGTCGCGCCCCACCTTCGTCGCGACGAAGCGTCCGCTGCCGGCAACGACGAACGACGCCGAGCGCACCTCGTCGGCAACCGCCTTGTCGATGGGCTCGGCCTCGCCGGTGAGGAGGGACTCGTCGATCTCGAGCCCGTCCGATCGTAGGACCTCGCCGTCCACGACCACCTGCGAGCCCGGCGCCAGCTCGAGCACGTCGCCCAGCACCACCTCGCGCACGGCGACGTCCCGCGTTTCGCCCTCGCGGACGACCCGAGCCCTCGGCGCCGTGAGCAGCGTCAGCCGATCGAGGGTGCGTTTCGCGCGGAGCTCCTGGACGATGCCGATCCCCGCGTTCGCGATCAAGACGAGCCCGAAGAGCGCGTCCTGAAGCGGTCCGACGAGCAGGATCACGACGAGCATGCCGCCGAGGATCGCGTTGAACCGCGTGAACACGTTCGCCCGGACGATCTGCGCGACGGTGCGGGTGGGCGCCGACGGCACGTCGTTCACGAGCCCTCGCGCGACGCGATCCGCGACCTCGGCCGCAGTCAGGCCGGTCGCCGGATCCGCGCCCGCGCCGCGACCGGCGGGGCCGCTCCGCTCCTCGGGTCGCTCGCGGTCCGAGACCTCCTCGATCGACATCGCGCCAGGGTAGCCCGTCCGCTCAAACGAACCTCGGGCTACGCTTGCGTCGTGCGGGGCCTCATGATCGGCGTGGCCGTGTTCGTGGCGCTCTGGGTCGTGACGATCGGGGTGCTGCTCGTCGCCGGCCGGCGCTCGGTCGCGGTGAGGCTCGTCCGGCTCCTCCCGGATCTCGCAGCGCTCTTCCGCGGGCTCTTCCGTGATCCTCGCGTGCCCACGGGGGCCAAGGTCGCCGTCGCCATCGGCCTCGTGTGGCTCGTGTCGCCGATCGACCTGATCCCGGAGTTCGTGCCGGTGCTGGGACCCCTCGACGACGCCCTCGTGGCCGCGCTCGTGCTCCGCATGCTCGTCCGGCGAACCTCGCCGGAGGTCATCCGGGAGCACTGGCGAGGTGACGAGACCACCTTGCGGATGCTCTTCCGACTCGGCGGTGTCCGGAGCGACGGCGGCCCGGCGGACCGGCAAGGTGACGATGCGGCGAACCCCCGCGTGTGAGTCGCAGGCGACCCGAGGCCGCTACGTGAGACCGCGCTCCTTCGCCCAGGCATCGAGCTCGGCGTAGGCATCGTCCTCTTCGATCGGCCCGCGCTCCATCCGAAGCTCCATGAGGTGGGCGAGTGCCTCCCCCACGAGCGGCCCCGGCGCAACGCCCAGCCGTTCCATCACCTGTGTCCCGTCGAGCGGCGGCCGGAGGCGCTCGAGGTTCTCGCGTTCGGCAAGCTCGGCGATCCGTTCCTCCAGCTCGTCCTGCAGCCGGGCGAAATGCGTCGCGCGCTGTTCGTTCCGGGTCGTGACGTCGGCGCGCGTGAGCTGGTTCAGCCGATCGAGCAGATGGCCGGCGTCGCGGACGTACCGTCGAACCGCGCTGTCGGTCCACCCGTCGCCGTACCCGTGGAAGCGCAGGTGCAGCTCGATCAGGGTGCAGACGTCGTCGATGATCTGCCTGGGATAGCGGAGCGCCTCGAGTCGTTCGCGAGCCATCCGAGCCCCGACCACCTCATGATGGTGGAACGTCACACCCTCGGGCGTGATCTGCTTCGTCTTCGGCTTGCCGATGTCGTGGAGCAGCGCGGCGAGCCGAAGCACCTGGTCGGGCTCGCACCCCTCGACCACCGCATAGGTGTGACGGAGTACGTCCTTGTGGTGGTGGACCGGATCTTGTTCGAGCCGCAGCGCCGGCAGCTCGGGGAGGAACACCTCGGCAAGCCCCGTCTCCACCAGGAGACGGAGCCCCGTTGCCGGCGTGAACGTCACCAGGAGCTCATCGAGCTCGGCCTGGATCCGTTCGGCCGAGACGATCGCGAGCCGTTCGCGCATCGCCGTCATGGCCTCGACCACGCGCGGAGCCGCCGTCACCTCGAGCTGCGCGACGAAACGCGCCGCCCGGAGCATCCGAAGGGGATCGTCACCGAAGGCCACCTCGGGGTCGAGCGGTGTGTCGAGGGTCCGGGTCGCGAGGTGACGCACGCCGCCGAACGGGTCCACGAAGGTTCCCTCGGGCAGGCGCAGGGCCATCGCGTTGATCGTGAAGTCGCGGCGCGACAGGTCGGTCTCGATGTCGTCGCCGAACGTGACCGCGGGCTTGCGATGCTCCTCGGCGTACACCTCGTGCCGGTAGGTCGTGATCTCGAGCTTCCGCCCGTCCTTCACGGCGCCGACGGTGCCGAACTTGACGCCCACGAGGTATTGACGGTCGGCCCAGCCCCGGAGCAGGCGCGTGGTTTCGGGGGGCCGCGCGCCGGTGGCGAAGTCGAGGTCGCGATCGACGCGCTCCCCGCCCAGGACGAGGTCGCGCACGCTGCCGCCCACCAGATGGAGCTCGTGGCCGGCGGCCTCGAAGCGTGCGCCCAGCTCCCTCGCGAGCTCGGGCACCTCGAGAACGGCGCCCGGCGGCGTCGGTTCGGCCATGACCGGTCGAGCATAGCCGCGGCGGTCCTCCTCCCCGACCGCTCGACGCCGATCCGACCGCCTCGCGCTACGGTTCCGCGGGATGCCGATCGGGGTGACGCGGGTGCTCGGGTTCGTCTGGACGGCGCCGAACACCCTGCTCGGGCTCGTGCTCGGGCTCTTCACGTTCCAGGCACCCCGCCTCGCGCATGGGCTCGTCTTGTTCGACCGGGGGCCGCGGGGCCTCACGTGGCTGCTGCGTCGGGTGAACCGCGGCGCCATGACGATCGGCTTCGTCGTCCTGTCGTCGGTTCCGGTCGAGGGACGGCTGCTCGCGCACGAGGCGCATCACGTCCGGCAATACTGCGCGTGGGGGCCCTTGTTCATCCCCGTGTACCTTGCGCTCGCGATCGGATTCGGCTACCGGCGACACCCGATGGAGGTTCGCGCCGAGATCGCCGCAAGGAGCGCTGCGAACTCCTAGTTCGAGCCGGCCTGCTGTCCCTCGCGGAACGCCATCCCTCGATCGAGGACACCGGCGAGCTGCAGGTCGAAGTCGTGGGGGTTCGTTGCGCCGTGGCGCGCCTCGTCGACCTGGACGAGGCCTTCCTTCACGAGCTTCACGAGTGCCTGGTCGAACGTCTGCATCCCGTAGAAGTCGCCCTCGGCGATCACCTCGGCGATCCCCTCGGTCTGATCGGAATCGACGATCCGGTCGAAGACCCGTCCCGTGTTCACGAGGACCTCGACGGCCGGCACCCGGCCCTTGCCGTCGGCGCGCGTGACCAGCCGCTGCGACACGATGCCGCGCAGGGCGCCCGCGAACGACAGCCGGACCTCCTTCTGCTGGTTCGGCGGGAACAGGTCGAGCACGCGGTTGATCGTCTCCATGCAGTCGATCGTGTGGAGCGTCGAGATCACCATGTGACCCGTCTCGGCCGCCTGGATCGCCGACAGCGCCGACTCGGGGTCGCGGATCTCACCCAGGAACACGACGTCGGGGTCCTGGCGGATGATGTGACGGAGCGCCGTCGCGTACGAGCTCGTGTCGATCCCGATCTCTCGCTGTTCGATCAGCGAGAGCTCGTCGTCGTGCACGACCTCGATGGGGTCCTCGATCGTGATGATGTGGGCGCGGCGCGTGCGGTTGATGTGCCCGATCATCGCGGCGATCGTCGTCGTCTTGCCGGTCCCGGTGGGGCCGGTGACGAGCACGAGCCCGCGCGGCGATTCGGCGAGCCCCCGCACCGACGCCGGCAAGCGCAGCTCCTCGAAGGTCGGGATCTCGTTGCGGACCCGCCGCACGGCGAGCCCGACGAGTCCGCGCTGGCGGTACACGTTGATCCGGAACCGGCCGACGCCGCCGAGCGTGTAGCCGATGTCGGATTCGTTCGTCTCGGAGAACTCCCGCTTCTTGTGCTCGGGCATCACCGAGTTCGCGAAGTTCGCGGTGTCGTCGGAGGTCAAGCCAGGGAAGCCCGTCGGTTGCAGCTCACCGTCGATACGGATGAACGGCACGTTGCCGACCTTGAGGTGCAGGTCGCTCGCACCTCGTTCGACCGTGTGGCGAAGCAGCTCGTCGACGTTCATCCCAGACCCATCCCTCCGGATGGCACGGCCGGCGCCGTTCCCTGATGAGCTTCGGCACGCGGAGCATCGAGCCTGAGCCGGGGCGCGCGGGCCTAGAATCCGGCGACATGACGGCCGACGGATCGCAGGAGCCCGGCCGACCGAAACGACGGCGACGACGGCGGCGCCCGAAAGCCGGTGGCGCGGCGGCAGCGCCCGCGTCGCCCGACGCCGGGGCGGGCACGGGCTCCCAGGGCCACACCCACGGCGGCGGCGCGAAGCGAGGCAAGGGTAAAGGCGCCAAGGGCAAGGGCAAGCGGAAGCGCAGGGGCTCGGGGCAAGGCAACGCCGCGCACGGGAAGGGGCAGGCGCAACCCTCCGGTGGGGCGGCGCGCCCGAAGGCGAACATCCCCACCAAGAAGGAGGTCTCCGCGGGGGGCGTCGTCTACCGGCTCGACGAGGACGGCACCATCGAGGTGCTCCTCGCATCGCGCCGGACGCGACGCGGCGACCTCGCGTGGGGTCTGGCGAAAGGCGGCATCGAGGAGGGCGAGACCACCGAGGACGCGGCGATCCGAGAGGTCCGTGAGGAGACCGGCATCCGGGCCGACATCGAGGAGAGCCTCGGGGACACGAAGTACTTCTACGTGTGGGAGGACGTGCGGATCCGCAAGACGGTCCACTTCTTCTTGATGCGCGCGACCGGAGGCAACCCCGACGACCGCGACGACGAGATGGAGGAGATCCGGTGGTTCCCGCTCGACCGAGCGTTGAAGCGCGCCGCCTACCGAGGTGAGCGCGACGTCCTCGGGCGAGCGGCCGAGCTGCTGCGATGAGCGTCCTCGACATCGTGGTCGCGGCCCTCATCGGGCTGGTGTCGGGCGTGTTGGCCGGGCTGTTCGGGGTCGGCGGCGGCATCGTGATGACCCCGGGGATCCAGGTCCTTCTCGGCACCAGCGGCATCGTGGCGCTCGCGACCCCCCTGCCGGTGATCCTGCCGACCGCGGCCACCGGGGCGATCACCTACCGGCGCGCCGACGAGATCGACCTCCGCGGGGCCGGCTGGATGGCCGTCGGCGGCCTTCCGGCGGCGGCCCTCGGGGCGGCGCTCACCGAGGTGCTCGAGGTCTCGCTCCTGCTCATCGCGACGGCGACGCTGCTCGGTTGGCAGGCGATCGGGATCCTTCGGGGCGCCCGCGGATCGGTGTCGCCTGGTGCACCGCGGCGCGCCTCCGCCGCCGCGTTCGTGGCGATCGGCATCGGCACGGGCGTGGTGAGCGGTCTGCTGGGGATCGGCGGCGGCCTCGTCATGGTGCCGTTCCTGGCGGGGTGGCTGGGGCTCCCCCTGAAACGCGCGCTCGGCACGTCGCTGGCGGCGATCGTCGCGATGGTGGTGCCGGGCACGATCGTGCACGCCTGGCTCGGCAACGTCGATTGGGGCATCGCCGTCGCCGTGACCGTCGGCGCGGTGCCCGGCGCGCGCGTCGGTGCTCGCCTCGCGCTCGGAACGGCCGAGCGCACGCTCCGTCTCCTCGTCGGCTCGTTCATGTTGCTCGTCGCCATGCTCTACGGCGTCCAGCAGACCATCGACCTCCTCGGGAGCTGAGGAGGCACGGCTACGATGGAGCGTCGCATGGGCTTCCACGGCGCGTCGCGCGCGCTCCTTCCCCGTTCCGGCCGTTCCCGTTGCGGTCCGTTCCTGCTGGTGCTCGGGGTAACGGCGTCGGCGATGCTGGCGAACCTCCCTCAGCCGGCCGCGCAGACACCGCCGGTGCTCACGCTCGAGCTGGTGGCCCAGACCCCTTGGGTCGCGCCGACCGACACCCGCTTCTCGGTGCGGGTTCTCGCGCGCAACCAGGGCGACGAGCCCGTGGAGGACCTCGACGTCCGGATCGTGCTGGGTCCGGCCTTCACGTCCAGGAACGAATACGAGGACTCGCTGCTCACGGGCCCGACGATCACGACCTTCTCGCAGCGCACCGTGTTCCCAGGCGAGATCGCCCCCGGCGGCGTCCGGCAGTTCCAGGTGCTCCTCGATCCGTCGGCACTGGAGGCGGACGTCCTCTCGCCGATCGATTCTCGCGTCTATCCCCTGCGGGTCGAGGTACGGAGCGGCGCGAAGGTGATCGGCTCGCTGCACACATCGCTCGTGTCGATCTTCCAGGAGCCGGAACGGCGGGTGCTGTTCTCGTGGTGGACCGAGCTCGACGCGCCCCTCCCCCTCGACGCCGAGGGCAAGCTCGTCGACGACACGGGATTCGAGGCCGCGATCGCCGAGGGAGGGACCCTGTGGGCGCAGGCGCGGGCCCTCGCCGAGCTGGCTCGGAGCGAAACCGAGAGCGCGATCGACGTCGTGGTCACCCCGGCCTTGCTCGAGCAGCTCGTGCGGATGAGCGACGGCTACGGGCGGGCGACCGGTGACACCGTCCTGCGTGAGAGCGCAGGAGCGGAGGCCGCCGCCGATCTGCTCGAGACCCTGTCGGTCGTGGCCGGGGCGCCCCAGGTGCAGGTCTCGTCGGTGCCGTTCGCCGCGCCCTCGATCCCGGCGCTGCTCGCGAGCGGGCTCGGATCGGACCTGGAGCGTCAGCGCGAGCTCGCGGCGACGTGGACCCGCGAGGCGATCGGCGTCGAGCCCGCCATTGTCGTCGCGAGGCCACCGGGCGGTGCCCTCGACGACCAGACGCTCGAGTGGCTGGAAGCGCGCGGTGTCCGCGTCGTGCTCGCGGACGCCGACACCGTCGAACGCCCGGAGCAGCTGAACGAGTTCGCCGTGCCGTCGACGGCGGTCGTGAACACCGAGCGAGGTCCCGTGACCCTCGTGCTCCCCGACCCCGGCGCCCAGGCGCTCCTGGAGCGGGACGATCTCCTGGACGATCCCGTCCTGGCCGCGCAGGCCGTGTTCGCCGAGCTCGCCGTCATCTGGCGCGAGCAGCCGGTGCCGCCGCCCCAGCCCGACGGGTCCCCGACGCAGCGAGGGCTCGCGCTCCGGTTGCCGGCCGACCTCCCGGCGGACCTGTGGGATCCCCTGATCGGACGGCTGTCGAAGGCGCCGTTCCTGCTGCCCGTCCCGGCGCAGGACCTCGCGGCGCAGGTGAACCCGCCGGGGGAGCCGACCGCGCTACGAGCCAGCTCGTCCGAGGCCTTCAGCGACGCCTACGCCGACGACATCCGTGGGCTCCGCCGGCAGGTCGACGACTTCGAGTCGATGCTCACGGAATCCAGTCCGGTTCCGGACCGTCTGCGCCTCGACCTCTTGGTCGCCGAGTCCCACCGCTACCTCGCCGACGAGGTCGCGGGCCGAGCCTGGCTCGAAGACGCCGCTAAGACGACCGCGGCCGTGTTCAAGCGTGTCACGCCGAGCGTGCAGAGCTTCACGCTCACCTCGCGTGAAGGCACGATCCCCTTGCTGATGGGCGATCCCGGCCCGATCCCGCTCCGCGTGACCCTCGAGCTCCGATCCTCCCGGTTCGAGTTCCCCGGGGGCAACCGCCGCGAGGTGCTCCTCGAAGGACCGAACCAGATCGTGCAGTTCGACGTGGTCTCGACGACGGCCGGGCGCCATGAGATCGAAGTGATCGTCGAAGCGCCCTCCGGCCGCGTGATCAGCGTCCGGAGGATGGAGGTGCGGTCAACGGCGTTGAACGCGATCGCGCTCCTCGTCACCGGCGCGGCGGCCTTCGGGCTCTTGCTGTTGTGGTTGCGGAGGTGGTTCCGGCGCCGGACGACGAGCTGACCCCTCACGCGTACGTGCGGAACACCGCCGTGATGACGGTCGGCACGATCCTGTCGCGGGCGACGGGGCTCGTGCGCGTCTCGGTGCTCGCCTGGGCATTGGGCGTCAGCGTGTCCTCACTCGCCGACACGTACAACACCGCGAACACGGCGCCGAACATCCTGTACGAGCTTGTCCTCGGGGGGATCCTCACGTCGGTCTTCGTGCCCGTGTTCGTCCAATGGCGTGCCGAACACGGCCGCGAGGACGCCTGGGACGTGGCGAGCCGCGTCCTGACGATGGCCGCGATCGCGCTCGCCGCGGTCGCGGTGCTCGGCATCGTCCTGGCGCCGTGGCTCGCGCGGCTGTACTTCGGTGACCCGACCCCCGCGCAGCTCGACCTCGGCGCCTACCTGATCCGATGGTTCATGCCGCAGGTGGTCTTCTACGGGATCGGCGCGATCGCCGGCGGCCTGCTCAACGCCGAAGGGCGATTCGCCGCCCCGATGTTCGCCCCCGTGCTCAACAACGTCGTCGTGGTCCTCACCGTCGTCGCGTACGCGTGGCTCCGCGGGGACTCGCCCGCGTCCGTCGCCGAGATCACCGGCGCGCAACGGGCGCTGCTGGGCGCCGGCACCACCCTCGGCGTGGTCGCGATGACGGTTGCCCTGTGGCCGTCGCTGCGCGCGGTGGGATTCCGATGGCGCGCGCGGTTCGGGTGGCGGCATCCCGCGGTGCTCCGGTTGCTCCACCTGTCGGCGTGGGTGTTCCTCTACGTGGCCGCGAACCAGGTCGCCTACGCGTCGATCGTGCGGCTCAACAACTCGATCGAGCAGGGTGCGCTCACCGCCTACCAATGGGCGTTCCTGCTCTTCTCGCTGCCCCACGCGATCTTCGCGGTGTCGATCATCACGGCGCTGCTGCCGGCGATGGCGCGGCGATGGACCGACGGCGATCGAGCGGGGCTCGTCGAGCTGTGCTCACGCGGGATCCGCGACACGAGCGTCGTCATCGTGCCGGCCGCGTTCGGCTTCGCCGCGCTCGCGATGCCGATCTCGAGGCTCGTCCTCGAGCACGGCCTCACGTCGGCCGCCGACGCCGAGCTGGTCGGACGGGTCCTGCAGGCGTTCGCGATCGGGCTTCCGTTCTTCTCGGTCTTCCAGCTCTTGACCCGGACGTTCTACGCGACGCAGGACTCGCGCACCCCCGCCCTGACGAACGTCGCCGCGGCGGCGGTGAACGTGGGCGCCGCCCTCGTGTTCACGTTCGTCTTCGACTGGGGCGTGCCGGGTATCGCGCTCGGGCACGCCGCCTCCTACGTAGCGGGCACGTTCGTGCTGCTCGTCTTGCTGCGCAGGCGCATCGGCTCGCTCGACGGAAGGCGCGTCGGGGCGACCCTCGCCCGCACGATCGTCGCCGGGGTGTGCACGGCCGCCGCGGCGCTCCTCGTCTCCGAGGCCGTGGCGGCCCTGGCGGGCGACGACGCCGGGCCGCTCGTGCGATCCATCCAGGTGATCGCCGGCGTGCTGGCCGGGGTGCTTGTCTTCGCCGGCCTCGCCACTATCGTCGGCATCCGGGAGGTGCGCGACGTCGCCACCACCGTGCGCAGGAGGTTCCGAGGGTGACGACGCGCGTCCGCGGTGAGCGCGGGATGGTCGGGAAGTTGATCGTCGTGTGGCTGTTCCTCCTCGTCGTGTTCGGTGTTGCCGTGATCGACGCCGGCTCGATCCTGCTCACGAAGTTCCGGCTGGCCGAAACGGCGACGCTCGCCGCCAGTGGATCGGCCGCCGCGCTCAACCGCGGCCAGAGCCCGACCGTCGTCTGCGAGCTCGCCGCTGACGTCGTCGCCGAGGAGCAGCCGGCCGCCCGCCACGCCCGGCACGACTGGTGCGTCGCCGACAGCAGCGAGGGCAGCGTCACGATCGCGCTCCACACGACGGCGAGCACGTTGCTGGCCGGCAGACTTCCCTTCACGGAGGACTTCACGAACGTGAGCGTCCAGGAGTCCGTCGGCCGAAGCTCGCTGTGACCGCCGTGGACGAGGGCGCGCCTGACGCCGAGCTCGTCCACCGATACCTGGCCGGTGACCCTCGAGGGTTCGAGTTGCTCGTGGAGCGCCACCGCTCTCGGGTGTACCACCTGTGCCTGCGCGTGCTCGGTGACGCCGAGGACGCGCTCGACGCCTCGCAGGACGCCTTCGTGTCGGCCCTGCGGAACCTCGATCGGTTCCGCGAGGACGCCGCCTTCACGACGTGGCTCCATCGGATCGCCGTGAACGCCAGCTACGACCTCCTCCGGAAGCGGCGACGCGCCCCGATGCTCCACGTGGTCGGGGAGGACGGCGACCAGGTCGCCGAACCCGGGCCTCCCGTCCCCGACCACGCCGACGAGGTGGCCGGCTCGCTCGACGCAGGTGCCGCGCTCGCCCTCGTGCCGGAGGAGTTCCGGGTCGCGCTCGTGCTCGCCGACGTGCAGGACGTCGCGTACGACGAGATCGCTCAGATCCTCGACGTGCCCGTGGGCACCGTGAAGTCCCGGGTCCATCGCGGCCGGATCGCCCTCGCACGGGCGATGGGCCTCGAGCGATCGCGGGGCATCGACCGCACGAGGGGCCGAACGGAGGACCAGAAGCTCGATCAGGAACCGACCGAGGGGCCTGCGGCGTCGAAGGAAGAGCGATGACGCATCCGCACGACCTTCTCGCGAGCTACGTCGACGGGACCCTCCCCCCCGGGGAGCTCGCCCCCGTCGAGCGCCATCTCGCGACGTGCGAGCGGTGCCGGATCGAGGTGGAACTCGCCCGACCGGCGAGGGCGTCGCTCCGCGACCTGGCCGTCCCGGAGGTCCCGAGCGCCGTCGGCTCCCGGGCGATCGCCGAGGCCGCCCGGACCGGAGCATGGGGTGACGGTCCCGCGAGCGCCGGGCCGGCGCATCCGGCGGCCGCGCCCGACCACCCCGCGTGGTACCGCTGGATCGGCGCGGCCGCCGCGGCCGCCGCCGTGGTGCTCGCCCTCGTGGTCGTGGCCCCGAACCTCGGTGGATCCGACGATGACGCCTCCACGGCGGCCCTCGCGGAAGACGCGACCGAGGGTGGGGCGAGCGGGGAAGCCACCCTGGCGCCCGCCTTCGGCATCGAGCCCCTCGACCGCGACCTGCAACACGACGACCTCGCCGCGCTCGCCGAGGACCTCCGCGACATCGCTCGAGCGGCCTCCACGGTCGGCGCGGGAGCCCCGGAGGCGGTCTCCGCCGAGGACGGCCCGCTGACCGAGGCCACCGCTTGCCTGCGCGAGGCATTCCCATCGGTGACCTCGGCGCCCGTTCGGCTGTTCGAGACGACCTTCGAGGGCACCCCGGCCTACGCGGGACTCTTCTTCGTCGGGGGCACGGGCGACGGGGTGGACACGATCCAGGTCGTCGTCGCCGCGAAGCGGAACTGTCAGATCCTTTCCACCGCGGCCGCGCGGGTCTAGCCCTCCCAGCGCCCGGGCGACCGCAGGGCCACGGCGGGGCGACCGCGGGGAAGGTCCCGCCGTCGCTCGGCGTTGCAGCCGTGTGAGAAGCACCTGGGGCCATGTGGGAGGATTGCCCGCGCCGATGACCGACGCACAGGAACCAGCGACGACCGAGGCCCGCGACGTGATCGTGATCGGCTCGGGGCCGGCGGGGTACACGGCCGCGCTCTACGCCGCGCGCGCCAACCTCGCGCCCCTCGTCCTCAAGGGCCTCGACGCGGGGGGGCAGCTGATGCTCACGACCGACGTCGAGAACTACCCCGGGTTCGCCGACGGCATCTTGGGCCCCGAGCTGATGGACCAGATGGAGAAGCAGGCCTCTCGGTTCGGCGCCGAGATCCTTCCCGTCCACGTGACCCAGGTCGACCTCTCGTCGCGGCCCTTCCGGGTGAAGGCCGGCGACCAGGAGTGGCTCGGGCGGACCGTGATCGTCGCAACGGGGGCCTCGGCCCGCTGGTTGGGCGTGCCCGGCGAGGAGCGGCTCCGCGGCCGGGGGGTCTCGGCCTGCGCGACGTGTGACGGGTTCTTCTTCCGCGACCGCGAGCTCGTCGTGGTGGGCGGGGGCGACACCGCGATGGAAGAGGCGACGTTCCTCACCAAGTTCGCGAGCAAGGTGACGATCGCACACCGGCGCGACGAGTTCCGAGCGTCGAAGATCATGGTCGAGCGCACGCTCGCGAACCCGAAGATCGAGGTCACGTGGAACACCGTCGTAGACGAGATCGTCGGCGACGGCGCCGTGACCGGCGTGAAGCTCCGCGATGTGGCGACAGACGAGGTACGCGACCTCGCGACCGACGGTGTGTTCGTTGCGATCGGGCACGACCCGAACACCTCGCTGTTCCGCGGCACGCTCGAGCTCGACGACGATGGTTACGTGAAGGTCGCCGAACCTCGTACGTTCACGAACGTCGAGGGCGTGTTCGCGGCCGGTGACGTGACCGACCGCATCTACCGCCAGGCCGTCACGGCCGCCGGGCAGGGATGCAAGGCCGCGATCGACGCCGAGCGGTTCCTCGAGGACGAGGCGCACGCGGGTTGAGGACAACCTGGGCCCAAGGAGAGGGCCAGGGAGACGGGCCGAGGAGACGGGCCGAGGAGACGGGAATGCCGGTTTCCCCATCCGGCGTTCTGGGAAAGTAAGCGGCCGGTTCCGTTCGGCGGGGCCGGCCTTTCCGTACACGAGGAGCAACGAGAGATGGCCAACATCGGAAGCGTGAACGACCAGGACTTCCAGGGCACCGTGCTCGATTCGGAGACGCCCGTGCTGGTCGATTTCTGGGCGGAGTGGTGCGTCCCCTGCCACATGGTGTCCCCGGTCGTCGAGGAGATCGGCACCGAGAAGGGCGACGGACTCAAGGTCGCCAAGCTCAACATCGACGAGAACCCCGACGCGACGCGTACCTACGGCGTGATGTCGATCCCGAGCCTCATCCTGTTTAAGCAAGGGGCGGAGGTCGCCAGGGTGATCGGCGCGAAGCCGAAGGATGCGATCCTGCGCGACCTCGACCCGCACCTGTAAGGTTCGCGACCGGCGTCATTGCCGCAGCGGCGGCCCGGCCGCAGACTCATCGCGTGCGCATCTTGCGTCCCGGTGACGAAGGCACGGGTGTCCGCGACGTCCAACAGCGCCTCACGGCGCGCGGTGCCCGCATCGATCCCGACGAGCTCGGGGGCCGCTTCGGTCCCTCGACCGAGGCAGCGGTCCGTGCGTTCCAGACCGACCGGAACCTTCGCGTCGACGGGCTCGTCGGCCCCGACACGTGGAGCCAGCTCGTCGAGGCCGGCTACCGGCTTGGCGATCGCACCCTCTACCTGCATGAGCCGCCGTTCCGCGGCGACGACGTCCGGGACCTCCAACGCAAGTTGAACGCCCTGGGCTTCGACGCCGGCCGTGAAGACGGAAGGCACGGCGCCGAGACCGACCACGGCGTTCGAGAGTTCCAGCGCAACGTCGGCGAAGAGCCCGACGGGGTTGTCGGCCTCCACACGATCGCCACCCTCGATCGGATGCGGCCGCAGGAGGGCGCGGCCAGCCGGGCTCTCGTCCGCGAGCGCGAGGAGCTGCGCCGGATGCGCGCCACGATCGAAGGTCAGATCGTGGCGATCGATCCGGGCCACGGGTCGGAGGGCGACGTCCGTCCCGAGGTGAACATCGCGATGGCACGCGCGGTCGCCACCGAGCTCGCGCGGTTCGGCGCGAAGCCGTCGCTCCTGCGGGACGACGACGAAGATCCCCCGCCGGCGGAGCGCGCTCGACGGGCCAACTCGCTCGACGCCGGCGTGTGCGTGTCGCTCCACCTCGGCTCGGGCCTGCCCGAGGCGACCGGACCCACGTGCTCCTACTTCGGCAGCGCCCGCACCCACTCCCCGTTCGGGATGCGCCTGGCCGGCCTGATCCTGCACGAGCTCGAAGACGAGTTCGACCGGCGCGGACGCCTCCAGCGCCTCTCGGGCGCGATGCTGCGCGACACCCGGATGACGGCCGTGCAGGTGGAGCCGCTGTTCGTGACGAACGAAGACGAGGCCGCAGCTCATCGCCGATCCGGCGTTCGCGCGCCGCGTGGGCGGCGCGGTCGCGGCGGGCGTCCGGCGGTTCTTCCGCCAGTAGGTGCCAGTAGGTGAGAAGAGGGGTTCAGCCGCTCCGGCGTCGTCCGAGGACGAGGAGCAAGGTGCCAAGCGCGGCGCCGAGGACCGCGCCGCGCACGATGCGCGCTCGCTCGCCGGGGTCGAGGTGCACCATCGTTCGCTCGCCCATCGCTCGATAGGCTACGCGCGTGCGGGCCTGCTTGATGATCGAGGGCCAAGAGGGCGTGACCTGGGCCGACTGGCTTCGCCTCGCCGATGCCTGCGAGCGGCTCGGCTTCGAAGGGCTCTTCCGTTCGGACCACTACTTCAGCGTCGTGGGAGCCGGCGGGCGCGGATCGACCGATGCGTGGACGCTCCTGGCGGGCCTCGCCGCCAGGACCGAGCGGATCCGCCTCGGCACCCTCGTGTCGCCGGTGACGTTCCGCACGCCGGCGCTCCTGGCGAAGGCGGCCGTGACGGTCGACGAGATCAGCGGAGGGCGCGTCGAGATCGGGATGGGCGCCGGCTGGTGGGAGGAGGAACACCGGGCGCACGGCTTCGACTTTCCCGACACGACGACCCGCTTCTCGATGCTCGAGGAGCAGGTCGAGATCGTGCACGGCCTCTTGCGTGAAGATCGATTCTCGTTCCAGGGCACCCACTACCGGCTCGACGACGTCGAGTTCCTCCCGAAGGCCGTCCAGCGTCCACATCCGCCGATCGTGCTGGGCGGCAAGAAGGTCGGTCCCAGGATGCAGCGGCTGATCGGACGCTGGGCCGACGAGTTCAACACCGTCGGGGGGACCCCCGAGGAGGTCCGCGAGCGCTTCGGGCGCGCCCGGGCGGGCGTCGAGGCACACGGGCGTGACCCCGGGTCGCTCACGACCTCGCTCATGACTTGGATGTTCGTCGGCGCCACCGAGGCCGAGTACCTCGCGAAGCTCGAACGTGCGAGGTCGCTCGACCCCACCGCCGGGCCGTTCGACGCGTACCTGGCCGAGATCGAGAAGGACTGCATCGTGGGGACACCCGAACGAGCCGCCGCGCGGCTCGCCGAGTACGCGGAGGCGGGCGTCCAGCGCATCTTCCTCAACCACGAGCTCTACGACGACGACGAGATGCTCGAGCTCGTCGCGGCCGAGGTACTCCCGACGGTAGGCTGACCCTCTCCCCATGGCCGAGTTCTCGATCGATCGCTTCGTCGACCTCTACGCGCACCGGACGTCGGGCATGTCCGCCTCGGAGGTGCGCGCCCTGTTCGCCGTCGCCTCGCGCCCCGAGGTCGTCTCGCTCGCCGGCGGCATGCCGTACGTGCAGGCGATCGACGCCGACGAAGTCGCGAGGGTGTTCCGGGAGGTCCTCGACGAACACGGCGGGATGGCCTTGCAGTACGGAGGCGGGCAAGGACACGCCGCGCTCCGCGACGCGCTCGTCATGCTGATGGCCGCCGAGGGGCAGGGCGCCGACCCCGAGGACGTCGTCGTCACCACCGGCGCGCAGCAGGCGCTCGACCTCGTCGGCAAGATCTTCATCGACCCGGGGGACCTGATCGCGGTGGAAGCGCCCGCGTACGTGGGCGCGCTGACGGCCTTCGGCGCGTACGAGCCTCGCTACCTCACGATCGACCTCGACGACGAGGGCATGGTCGTCGACCAGCTCGAGCAGGCTTTCGTGCGAGGCGACCGGCCCACGTTCGTCTACACCGTCCCGAACTTCGGGAACCCCGCCGGTGTGACGATGTCACTCGACCGACGCCACCGATTGGTCGAGCTCTGCCGAGAGGCGGGGGTGCCGATCGTGGAGGACAACCCCTACGGGCTGCTGCGGTTCGAGGGCGAGGCGCTCCCGAGCCTGCGATCGCCTCGATCCGAACAACGTGATCTACCTCGGGACGGTGTCGAAGACCTTCGCGCCCGGCATGCGCGTCGGCTGGGCGCTCGCGGAACAGTCGGTCGTGCAGCGGCTCGTGCTCGCGAAGGAGGCGGCCGACCTCTGCGGCTCGAGCCTCACGATGCTCCTCACTGAGCGCTGGTTCGCCGACGAGGAGCGATGGCGGTCGAATCTCGCGACACTCGTCGCCACCTACCGATCGCTCGCCGCGACGTGATGCTCGAGGCGATCGAGGAACACTTCCCCGATGGAGCGATGTGGACGACCCCCGCGGGCGGTTTCTACGTCTGGGTGACGCTTGCCGAGCTGGACGGACACGAAGGCGATGCTCGCCGCCGCGGTCGAGCGACGCGTCGCCTACGTCCCCGGCACCGCCTTCTATCCCGACGGCCGCGGCGCGAACCAGATGCGTCTGGCGTTCTGCTATCCCACCGAGGACCGGATCCGCGAGGGGATCCAGCGGCTCGGCGCGCTGCTGCGAAGACGAGGAGCAGCTGTACCGGAGCCTGAATCCGCGATGAAGATCGCGGTCCTCGGCGGGGGCCGCACGCCCGAGCGCGACGTGTCGCTCCGGGGCGCCCACCGCATACCGCCGCGCTCGCGGAGCTCGGCCACGACGCGTGGCTCGTCGATCCGGGCGAGGTCCCGCTCGTCGAAGCGCTGCAGGAGCGGCGTCCCGACCTCGTCTGGCTTTCCCTGCACGGCAAGGAAGGTGAGGATGGCACGGTCCAGCGCTGCTCGATCTGCTCGAGCTTCGCCTACACGGGACGGCGGCGTTCGACTGCGAGTGCGCGTTCGACAAGGTGCTCGCGAAGGACGTGCTTGCGCGCGCGTCGGTGCCGACGCCGCCGTGGGTCGCGATCGAAGGGTCCGCGCTCCGCGACCTCGGCGCGGGCGCCGCGCTCGGACGCGGCGATCGAGCGCGTGGGGCTCCCGTGCGTCGTGAAACCGTCCCGGAGCGGCTCGGCGCTCGGCGTCGGCTTCGTCGAGCGCGAAGCCGACGTGGCCCGTGCGGTGATGGCGGCGCTGTCGTTCAGCGGCGCGGCGATCATCGAGACGGAAGGTCACCGGCACCGAGGTCGCGGCCGGGCTGGTCGGGCTCGCCGCTCGAGCCGTTGCCCCTCGTCGAGATCGTGCCGAAGTCCGGCGTCTACGACTATGCCGCGCGGTACACGGCGGGCGCGACGGACCACTACGCGCCCGCGCGCGTGTCCGAGGAGGTCGCCGCCGACGTTCGCGGGCCGCGGCGTCCGCGCAGCGACAGCGCTCGGCCTCCGCGACCTGACCCGCGTGGACATCATCGTCGACGCCGACGGCAACCCCTGGGTCCTCGAGGTGAACGTCTCGCCCTGGCATGACCGAGACGTCGCTCGTCCCGATGGCGGCGCAAGCGGCGGGCATCTCGCTCGCCTCTTTGTGCGATAACGTCATACGCGCGGTCGCGCGGCGCATCCCGTGACGCGCGGGGCGCCATCGTCGCGGTGGTCGCGGCCGTCACCGCTGGGTGCACCGGCGGCGGCGGAACGGCCGACACGTCGGCGCCTCCTCGAGCGCGGGCGTCGCTCGTCGGCGAGCCTGTCCATCCTTCGTGCTCGATCGGAGCGGCGGGGAGTGCCTCGACACCTTCGAGCTCGGCGGGGAGCTCTACCGCGTGGCGTGCGCGCCGGTTCCCGAGATCCTGCTGGACGTCCCCGTCGGGGCGCAGGTGGGGACGGGCCGCCGTTCGCGCCGTCGCGGCGGTGCCGTCGCGCACGCCGTCGCCGTCGCCGCGGACGATGCCGGAGTGCGGCGACTTCGCCGCTCGGCCTGCCGGGACGATCTCCGCGGACGACGAGTGCGCACGGCAGGACATCGTGCACGAGGTCGAGCGCGCGGCATCGCTGCCGCCGGACCTCGAGAAGTAGCGGCCGCGCGTCAGTCCGGCGCGAGCCCCGGGCCCGAGCCGATGATCTCCGAGACGATCCGCTCGAGGTCGTCGGGCGATCCGAACTCGATCACGACCTTGCCGCCGCGTTTGGTCCCGACCTGGATCGACACGCGCGTCGCGAGCTGTTCCGAGAGGATCTCCTCGATCTCGGCGACCCCGGGATCTCCTCCGGGCGAGGCGTCCGCGACCGATGCGACGGCGTCGCCGGTCGTCGCCGGCGTGTCGATGAACCGGCGGACGACCTCCTCGGTCTGGCGCACGGACAGATCCTCGGCGGCGACCCGCAACGCCAGGGACCGCATCGCCTCGGCGTCGCCGAGCGCCAGCAAGGCGCGCGCGTGGCCCGCCGAGATCTTGTCGTCGGTCAGCAGCTGCTGGACCTCGAGCGGAAGCGCCAGGAGCCGGATCGTGTTCGCGATGTGTGACCGCGACACACCGACGCGATCGGCGAGCGATTCCTGCTTGAGTCCGAGCTCCTCGAGCAGCTGCCGGAACGCCTCCGCGAGCTCGATCGGGTTCAGGTCCTCACGATGGATGTTCTCGATCAGCGCTTCGCGCAGGAGCTCGGAGTCGTGGCTGTCGCGCAGCACCACCGGAACCGTCGCGAGACCGGCGAGCTTCGCGGCTCGGAGCCGGCGCTCCCCCGCGACGAGCTCGTACACGCCCTCGCCGGATCGTCGGACGACGATCGGCTGGAGGATCCAACCTCCTTGATCGACGCCGCGAGCTCGGCGAGCGTCTCGTCGTCGAACCGGGTTCGGGGTTGCTTCGGGTTCGGTCCGACCGCGTTGACGGGGACCTGGAGCAGCCCGGTGGGCGCCTCTCCCGCTTCGGGCGCACCCGGGATGAGCGCGGAGAGCCCCCTGCCGAGCCCACCTCGCTTCGCCATCGTCACCCTCCCTTGCGGAACAGTCGCCACCGGCGTTTGCGCCGGGGTGGACGCTCGTCGTCGAGCGTCGCGCCGATCGCCTCGGAAGCGCCGTCGGGTCCGTCACCGTTCTGCGTGCCGCGTGCGGCTCGGGACCGGGTCGGCGACGTGTAGTTCGGCTCGGTCCGCTCGTCGATCACCACGACGCGCCGTTCGGGAAGGTGCCCGGGTGGACCGGGAACGCTCGGTGCGCGTACCTTCGGCTCCGGGTTCCGTCTCGTCCCAGACCTCGTCTCCTCGGCGGCCTCGCGGACTCCTGCGCCGGGTCGGCGGGGGCCGCGGCCGGGCAGGCTCTCGGCCGGGGAGCCGGGCTGGCGGCGGTGAGCGGCGGCGGCTCTGCCCGCGCTCGAGCTCCGGTTCGGGAACGGTGGGCGCGGGCGCCGGTTCAGGGGCGTCGGGAGGCTCAGGTGGCGGCGGCGGGCTCCGGCCGAACGCCCGGCCTCGGCTTGCGGCGACCGGGTGAACCTCGACCTGTGGCGTGACCGTGGTCGGTGGGTCCTCGTCGGCTTCGAGCTCGTCTTCCTCGGGTGGAAGGATCGTGGCCTCGACGGGCGGCACGACGACGCTTGGGAGCTCGTCGTAGATGGGCATCGGCCCCGTCGGGGCCGGCCGGACCGCGACCTCCCGCGCGAGCTCACGGTAGGTCTCGGCTCCCTTGGACTTCGGGTCGTACACCGTGATCGGCTGGCCGAAGCCGGGCGCCTCGGAGAGCCGCACCGTGCGGGGGATGATGACGTCGTACACGAGCTCTCCGAAGAAGCGCCGCACCTCGTCGACGACCTGTTCCGAGAGCTTCGTCCGAGGGTCGAACATCGTCATGACGATGCCGGTCACCCGGAGTCCCGCGTTGATGTTCTGCTGGACGAGGTTGACGTTCCGCAGGAGCTGGCCGAGGCCTTCGAGCGCGTAGTACTCGCACTGGATCGGGACGATCAGCTCTTCGGCTGCCGTGAGCGCGTTGATCGTGAGGAGCCCCAGGGACGGGGGACAGTCGAGGAGGATGAAGTCATAGACGCCTTCGCTGACCGGGACGAGCGCCTTCTTCAGCCGGGCTCTCGCGGGAGAACTGACTCACGAGCTCGATCTCAGCCCCCGCCAGGTCGATGGTGGAGGGCAGGGCGTAGAGGCGGTCGAGCGGGGTCGCGACGACGCATCGTCGAGGGCGCTTCCGCGACGATCACGTCGTACACGGTGACGTCACGAGCTTCATGACGGATGCCCAGCCCGGTCGACGCGTTCCCTTGCGGGTCCAGGTCGACGACGAGCACCCGGAACCCGAGCTTCGCGAGGGACGGCGCCGAGGCTCACCGCCGTCGTCGACTTCCCGACCCCGCCCTTCTGGTTCGCGATCGCGATGATCCGGGCGGTGCCCGGGATCTCGGAGGCACCGGCTGCTGCGGCTCCCGGGCGGATCGGGGCTTCGTTACAGTCGCGGTGCCCGCCGTCGAAGCGGCCCGCGGGGATGACGGCGGAGCGCCTGAGGAAGGCTTGGTCACTGCCGGGCCATGATAACCACGGGTCCAGGGCGCGCAAGCCCCGGAACCTCGAAAGGCGTCTCGGGGACGGCGATCGAGACCCCAGAAGGGGCTTCCGACCCGGGGTCGAACCCCGATCCGGCCCAATACAGCAAGATCCCGGTCGGTTCGAGGAGCGATTCCGCGACCCTCCACGAGGCGCGCGCGTCGGCGAACGCGCTCGCCGAACAGGCTGCGAACGGCCCGCCGGACGAGGTCCTCGGCCCGGCCCGGATGGACCTCGGCGTTCGCCAGCTCGATCTCGTCGACGCGAGCGCGAAGGAAAGCGGCGCGGTTCCGGCGCCGCTCGGCGAGGATGACGTGGACGTCGGGCAGCGCGATCGCCAGCACCAGACCTGGGAGCCCGGCGCCTGACCCGAGGTCGGCGAGCGGCCCCTTCGGGAGCAGGGGGGCGGCCCGGACACAATCCAAGAGGTGGCGTTGCCTGATGCGCGGAAGGCTCCGATGCCGCGACCATGCCCAGCGGCACCGCTCGTTCGGCGAGCAGCTCCTCGAACAAGTCCATCCGAGCGACCTGATCGGGGGAAAGCGCAACGTGAGGAACCACCTCCTCCCAGGGGGGGCGAGTCGGACCCTCATGTTTCACGTGAAACATCCCCGATGCGTCTCGGAGCCGGGAAAGGGCGCCTCACCAGCGTGACCCGGGCTCTACGCCCGGCTGATCACGACGTAACGGTGGGGCTCTTCTCCCCGGCTCGCGGTATCGACCCCGTCGATCCCCGCGACCGCGTCGTGCACGATCTTCCGTTCGAGCGGATTCATGGGCTCCAGCTCCCGCTCCACGCCATCTTGCAAGACCTCGTCGGCGGCTGCCCGGGCGCGCTCCTCGAGCTGGTCCTCCCGGCGCTTCCGGTAGTCCTGGACGTCCACGATCACGCGGATCCGCTGGTCGAGCTGGCGGCTGACCACCTGCCTCGAAAGCTCCTGGATCGCATCCAGCGTCTGCCCGTCCGTCCCGATCAGCAGGGCCATGTCGTCTTCGGGCCCGTCGACGATGTCGACGTAGATCCGCCCCCCACGCTCCGAAGGCTCGGCGATCGCATCGATCCCCATCATCGAAAGGACCTCCTCGACGAAGTCGGCGATCGCGTCCGCTTGCTCCTCGAGGTCCTCGGACGTGGGCTCCGCCCGGGCGGGGCGGCGGTCGTCAACCACGGCCGCCGCCTCCCTCGCCGCTCGCCCCATCATCAGGGGCGCTCCCTGGCTTGCGCTTGCCGCGTGGCGGGGTGGCCCCCGATGCTCGTTTCCCGCTCGAGGAGCCCGATCCAGGTTGCTTCGGACCGCCCTTCGAGGTCCCCTTCGCGCCGGACGGCCCCCGACCCGATCCCTTGGCGGGCTTCGGGTCGGTCGGCTGCTGGGCGGCCTCGGCCCGCTCCATCATCTTGGCCATGAACCCCTTCTTCTCAGGCTCGTTCGACCGGGCCTTCTGCTCGGCGATTCGCCGTTCGAGGGCCTCGGGGCCGATGTGGCCGGCACGGAGCAGGAACGCCTGCTGGCCGATCTGGAACGCGTTCGACGTGGTCCAGTACAGGACGAGCCCGGCGGGGAAGGTCAGCCCGAAGAACGCGAACATCAGCGGCATGTACTTCATGATCGCCTGCTGCTGCGCGGATTGGGCGCCAGGCGGGCTCGCCTTCTGCATCTGTCGCTGCTGGTAGAAGGTGGTCCCGATCATCAGCACGAGCAGCAGGGCGTAGGGGATCGTGTCGAGGACCTTGTTCCCGCCGCAGTCCAGCGTCTGACCGCTCGGCTCGCCGGCCGAATCCGACACCTCTGCCTGTTCACCCGCCTGGACGAGCGAACACTGCAGGTTCATGAACAGGAACCCCTGTCCCTCGCCGTGTTGCGTGACATCGGTGTACAGCTCCGAGTCCTCGGGGTAGTGGTTGTTCACGACCGCGGGGGCGTCGCCGCGCTGCACGGCCTCCTGATCGGCATTGGGAGCCGGGGCGCGAAGCACCGAATACATCGCGATCAGGATCGGGAACTGCAGCAGGAGGGGAAGGCAGCCCCCCAGCGGATTCACGCCCGCCTCCCGATACAGCTTCATCGTCTCTTCCTGCACCTTCGCCTTGTCGCCCTTGTACTTCTTCTGCAACGCCTTGATCTGTGGCTGGATCGCCTGCATGTGCTGCATCGACTTGATCTGCTTGATGCCGAGCGGCAGGAGCAGGAGCCTGATCACGATCGTGAGCACGATGATCGACAGCCCGAAGTTGCCGATCAGGCCGTAGATCCATGCGAGGACCGCGCCGAGGCCGTCGAGGAGGCCCTGCCACACCGCCAGCGCGATCACGAACGTGCTCCGGTCTCTTGTCTGACGGCGTCATACACCGGAACCCGCGCCGGCCGGTCACCACGGACCGGTACATGGTCAACCCCGCCCTGTCCGAACGGGTTGCAGCGCAAGAGTCTCCAGGCAGCGAGCGCCGATCCCTTGACGGCGCCGTGGGCGCGAACCGCGTCTTCCGCGTACGAGCTGCAGCTCGGATAGAAGCGGCATTGACCTCCGAGCCAGCCCGACAGCGTGACGCGATAGAGCCCGATGGCGGCGAGCAGGAGCTGCCGGAACGGCGCACCGAGGACCCACGTCGCGCGGCGGAAGACGTTCACGAGCGGGCGGTCTCCCCACGGAGGAGCTCGGTCATCTCGGCCACCAGATCCTGGGTCTTGGCGCCCCGGATGCCCGCTCGGGCAACCAGGACGGCGTCATGCGTGTCATCGGCCCCGGGCGCGACCTCACGCCAAGCCGCCCTGAGGATGCGTCGGGCCCGGTTCCGATCGACCGCTCCCCCCACGCGACGCGAGGCGACCGCGGCGAACCCCCCGGATCCGGGCGCGAGGAACACTACCACCCGCCTCCCGTGGAGCGGCCGGCCACGATCGAGGACCCGCTTGACGTCGAAGGACCGCACCTGATGCGAGATGCGCTCAGGCGGTGAGCCGCCGACGGCCCTTGCGCCGCCGGGCCGAGACGATCGCCCTGCCCGCACGCGTGCGCATCCGAAGGCGGAACCCGTGGCGGCGCGCGCGGCGTCGGTTGTTCGGCTGGTAGGTACGCTTGCCCTTGGCCATGGCTCGGATCCTCGACGTGATGACACGAAAGCCGGCGAGCGCCGGCCGCGGGGAAGTATACGGGGGCCCGCGAGGCCCAGACAAAGGGCAGCGCACGGGGCTTGACAACAGAAAGTGCGTCAAGACCTCCACGGTCGCGTGAAGTGCGGAAATGCCCTGTGCTACCTTGCGGACGCCTTCCCCCAGGTTGACCGGCCCCCCGATCACGGGTCGATCCGAGGAGAACCTCGCCGGTTTTCCACCGTTGTGGAAAGGCTCTGTGGATACGTATGGCGCAAGCCTTCTCTAAGGTTTCGGCCGATACCACCTGGGCAGATGTGCTCACGCGCGCCCGGGCCGAGCTCCCGGAAACGACCCTCGTGATGTGGTTCTCCGATGTCCGTCCCGCCTCCCTGCTGGGCGACGTCCTCACCTTGGCGGTACCCAGCCAGTTCGTGAAGGAGCGACTCCAGCATCAGCATCTCGGCCTGATCGAGGAGGCCGCCGCCGTGTCGGCAGGGCGCCCCCTCAAGGTCGAGCTCGAGATCGACGAAGCGCTGCGTCACGCCCTCCCCGAGGTGGGGGCCGGACCGCTCGCGACGCAGGCTGAGCCGCACCGTCCGCTGGTCGAGCCGCCGCCCGTCCCGAGGACCTCGGCTCCACCGTCGTCCGCATCGCCCGCGCCGCTCGGCGCACCGGGCCTGCCGTTCCCGAACTACACGTTCGATGCCTTCGTGCCGGGCCCGTCCAACCGCTTCGCGCACGCAGCCGCGATGGCCGTCGCCGAAGCGCCGCCCTCGACGGCGTACAACCCGCTGTTCATCTACGGCGGCGTGGGGCTCGGCAAGACCCACCTGCTGATCGCGGTCGGGCACCATATGCACCGCCTGAAACCGTCGCTCCGCGTGAAGTACGTCACGTCGGAGCGGTTCGTGACGGAATTCATCAAGGCGGTTCGTGAGCGCCAGGGCGACGCGTTCAGGCACAAGTACCGAGAGACCGACGTGCTGCTCGTCGACGACATCCAGTTCCTCGCCAGGCGCGAAGAGACGCAGACCGAGTTCTTCCACACCTTCAATCACTTGCACGGCAGCGCGAAACAAATCGTGATCGCCTCGGATCGCCCCCCGCACGAGCTCTCCGGACTCGAGGAGCGTCTCGTGAGCCGGTTCCGATGGGGGTTGTGCGTCGACGTCCAGCCACCCGATCTCGAGACGAGGATCGCCATCCTGCAACTCAAAGCCGAGCGCGAGCGGCTCACGGTGCCGCACGACGTGATCGAGTTCGTCGCCTCGAAGTTCGACGTGTCGGTCCGTGAGCTCGAGGGCGCGCTCGTGCGCGTCGTCGCCTGGTCGGAGCTCACCGGTCAGCTCATCGAGCAGACGCTCGCCGAGCGCGCGCTGCAGGATCTGATCCCGCAGACCGAAAGCGAGATCCCCCCGCAGGTGATCCTCGAGGAGACCGCGAAGTACTTCTCACTCTCGGCCGGCGATCTGATGTCGAAGTCACGTTCGCGCCCCCTCACGCAGGCTCGACACATCGCGATGTACCTGATGCGCGAGTGCACGGGCCTGTCCCTCGTGAAGATCGGCGAGATCTTCGGTGGCCGCGACCACACGACGGCCCTGCACGGGATCAAGAAGGTCGAGGCCGACATGCGGGCTCGAGATCAGACGTTCCGACAGGTGCAAGACCTCACCCGCAACATCCGAGCGCGGGTCCGGGGGGCGCGTGAGCCTCACGGAACTGTGGAGAACCGTGGCACGGGCGGTGGGGTCCGAGCGCGCGACTCGACACTTCTCCGAGAGCGACAGTACTTTTCCACCGCTGATCCACATGTCCGAGGGGCCGTCTAGCCTGGGGGAACGGGTCCTGTATGCAGGTTTCCACAAGCCCTACTACCACTACATGAAGAATGAAGAACAACAGCCTTAGGGGGTGGGTACGGTGAAGTTCCGATGTGACCGCGACGCGCTCTCCGAAGCGCTCCAGACCGTCCAGCGCGGGGTGTCGTCTCGACCTGGGATCCCGGCGCTCACCGGCGTCCTGCTCGATGCGGCCGAGGGTGGAACGCTCACCCTCACGACGACCGATCTCGAGGTGTCGGCGCGGCTCGCGATCGACGTGCAGGTGACCGAGCCGGGCCGGTCGCTCGTGCCGGCCCGCCTGCTCGGCGACACGATCAAGTCACTGTCCGACGCACCCGTCGACTTCGAGACCGACCAGTCGCAGGCGCGCATCCGGTGCGCCGCCTACGAGGGTTCGCTCCGGCTGCTTCCCGCCGAGGACTTCCCAGGCCTGCAGGAGCCCGGCGGCACGACCGTGACCGCCGAGGCGGGAGAGTTCGGCGAGGCCGTGTCACAGGTGGCGCGGGCGGCGAGCCGCGACGAGGCACGCCCGGTCCTGACGGGGGTGCTCATCGAGATCAGCCGCGAAGGCTGCGTCCTCGTCGCCACCGACTCGTACCGGCTCGCGGTGCGGGACCTCGTGGCGACCGCCGACGGCGAGGCCAAGGCGATCGTGCCCGAGCGCGCGCTGACCGAGGCCGGCCGCGCGGCTGCGACCGACGTGAAGGGTCAGGTCACGATCCTGCTCGACGAGTCACAGGTGTCGTTCCGCGTCGGCGCGCTCACGCTCACCTCGCGCCTGATCGAAGGTGAGTTCCCGAACTACCGACAGCTCCTGCCCGACGCGCACGAGAGCCGACTCACGATCTCGCGTCAGCAGCTGCACGACGCCGTTCGGCGGGTGGGCCTCCTCGCTCGCGACACGACGCCGGTGCGGCTCGAGTTCAACGCGCTCGGGGTGAAGCTCTCGTCGTCATCACCCGATCTCGGGCAAGCGGTCGAGACGGTCGAGGCTCGGTACGAGGGCGAGGATCTGACGGCCGCATTCAACCCCCAGTACCTGCTCGACGGGCTCACAGCCGCGGTCGGTGAGAGCGTGCGGGTCGACGTACGCGACGGGTTGAAGCCGGGCGTCGTGCGCGGCGAGAGCGACGGCTTCACGTACCTCGTGATGCCGGTGCGCCTGCCTGCCGCCGTCTCGTAGCGGCTCCGCGCAAGGCTTCCGTGGCATGCGCCTGATGTGGCTCGAGCTGCGGGACTTCCGGAACCACGCGCACACCCATCTCGATCCCATCCCCGAAGGGTTGATCGTCGCCGTCGGGCCCAACGGCGAGGGCAAGACGAACCTGCTCGAAGGGATGTACGTGCTGTACGCGTTGTCGAGTCCTCGAACGTCATCGAACGAACCGCTCGTGCGCGACGGCGCCGAGCACGCCTACGCGCGCGGCGAGTTCGAGACGCGAGACGGACGTGTCCTCGTCGAGGTCGAGGTTCCGCGGCGCGGTGCGAGCCGCGTGCAGGTGAATCGCTCGCCCGTCCGGCGCAAGCGCGACCTCCGTCGCCAGGTGCGTGCCGTGTTGTTCGGCCCGTTCGATCTTCCGATCGTGATCGGGGATCCCTCGAAGCGACGGGCGTTCCTCGACGAGGCGGTCGTCGCGTTGCAGCCGGCGAAAGACACGCTCACGAGCGGCTACGAGCGGGTGCTCCGCCAGCGGAACCGCCTCCTCAAGGAGCATGACGGTGCAGGAGCTCCGCCCGACCTCGAGGCGTGGGACGAACAGCTCGTCGAGGCGGGTGCCCAGGTGATCCGCGCGCGCGCCGGCGTGGTCGAACGGCTCGGCCCGTCCGCGAGCGAGGAGTTCGAGCAGCTCGCCGGGTACGGTCTCGTCGTGCGCTACCTGCCCAACGTCGCGGCCGAGGGTGACGTCGAAGCGGCGTTCCGCGGGCGGCTCGCCGAGCGCCGGGCCGACGAGCTGCAGCGGCGGACCTCGCTCGTGGGACCTCACCGCGACGACCTCGAGCTCGCGGTGCGCGATCTCGGCGCGAGGGCCTTCGGATCCCACGGCGAGACGTGGGCGGCCGCCCTGTGCCTGCGGCTCGGCCTCGCGGCCGCGGTGGCCGACGATCTCGGGGAACCGCCGCTCCTGCTCGTGGACGATCCCTTCAGCGCGCTCGACCCGAAGCGACGGGACCGGATCGGCGACCGGCTCCGCGCTCGCGGCGGCCAGGTCGTGATCAGCGTCGCCGACGAGACGGACGTGCCGCCGGTCGCGTCGGCCGTCTGGGACGTTCGCGCCGGCTCGATCGAACCGCGATCGGGAGCGGCGTGATGGTGCGAGAGCTCCGCCGCGGCGCGAGTTCCGATCGAAGGGGAGCCTGACCGATGCCGCACTCGAAGGGGTTCGCGCACCGTCGCGACGGCCGTTCCGGCGACGCCGTGTCGATCGGCGATGTCGTCGATCGCCTCATGGAGGAGGGCGTGTTCTCGCGGGGCATGCCCATCGCGACGCTCGCGTCACGGTGGCCCGAGCTCGTGGGCGAACGGCTCGCGAAGGCGACGCAGCCGGTGACGCTCGAACGAGGGGTGCTCATCGTGGAGGCGTCCGACGGTCCGTGGGGTGCGCAGGCGAAGTTCCTCGCCGATGCGATCCGAGCGAAGGCCGACGAGGCCCTGGGACAAGGCTCCGTCACCTCGGTGCGCGTGGTGGTCGCCGACCCAAGAAACCGCAGGTGAACGGGCCTATTTCGTGACCGTTCGCACGGTCGAACGGGCCCTGCGTCGGGTAGAATGCAAGGGTTCGTGCGAGCATCCCGCCCGCGCCCTCCGCGACGCCCCGCGTGGGGTGAGCGCGGCCCCGTGACCGCCCGCGGACCGGCCCCCGGCCGGCGTGCGGGCACTGCCAGGAGGACGTTTGGCCACCGCAGCGAAGACCACCACGGCGCAGACGCCGACAACCAAGACGACCGCGAAGACGACCGCGAAGACGACGACCCGCTCCCGCAAGAAACAGTCCGGTTACGACTCCGGCAACATCCAGGTCCTCGAAGGGGTCGAACACGTCCGGCTCCGCCCCGGCATGTACATCGGCACCACGAGCAGCCGGGGGCTGCATCACCTCGTCTATGAGGTCGTCGACAACTCCATCGACGAGGCGATGGCCGGTCACGCGACCCGGATCGTCGTCACGATCCATGCCGACGGCAGCGTCGGCGTCGATGACAACGGACGCGGCATCCCGGTCAAGCCCATCCCCGGCGCCAAGGATCGGCGTCCCGCGGTCGAGGTCGTCCTCACCACCTTGAACGCAGGCGGCAAGTTCGGGGGCGGCGGCTACCGCATCTCGGGCGGCCTCCACGGGGTCGGCGTCTCGGTGGTGAACGCCCTGTCCGAGAAGATGATCGCCGACGTTTTCCGCGAAGGGTTCGCCTGGCACCAGGAATACGCCCGGGGCAAGCCGACGACGAAGCTCAAGAAGGGCCGGGCCCTGCAGAAGACCGGCACCACGATCCGGTTCTGGCCCGACCCCGAGATCTTCACCGAGGGCATCGAGTTCAAGCGCGAGCTCCTCATCGAGCGCCTCCGCGAGCTCGCGTTCCTGAACAAGGGCGTAGAGATCGTGCTCCTCGACGAGCGCGAGCGGCGGCACGAAGGACGTCTTCAAAGCGAACGGCGGGCTCGTCGACTTCGTGAAGTACCTCGCCGAGGGCAAGGACGCCCTCACGAAGATCATCCCGATCGAGACCAAGGAACGCGACGCCGAGGTCGAGATCGCGATGCAGTGGACGCAGGGCTACTCCGAGTCCGTCTACTCGTTCGCGAACACGATCAACACGCACGAAGGCGGCATGCACGAAGAAGGCCTCAAGAAGTCACTCACGAACGTCCTCAACCGCTACGCCAGGCAGAAGGGCCTCCTCAAGGAGAAAGAGGACAACCTGATCGGTGAGGACGTGCGCGAGGGCTTGGTCGCGATCATCTCGGTCAAGCTCAAGGAGCCACAGTTCGAGGGACAGACGAAGACGAAGCTCGGGAACGCGTCGATGCGCTCGCTCGTCGAGACCACCGTCAATGCCAGGCTCGCCGAATGGCTCGAGGAGCATCCCGGCGAGGGCAAGCGCATCGTGGTGAAGTTGCAGTCGGCGGCCAAAGCGCGCATCGCCGCCAAGCAGGCCCGAGACCTGACGCGGCGCAAGTCGTTCCTCGAGAGCGGCTCGTTGCCGGGCAAGCTCGCCGACTGCCAGCTGACCGACCCGGCGAGCTGCGAGCTGTACATCGTCGAGGGCGACTCGGCAGGTGGTTCGGCCAAGAGTGCGAGGGACCGTGCCTCGCAGGCGATCCTGCCGATCCGGGGGAAGATCTTGAACGTCGAGAAGGCGCGCATCCACAAGATCCTCGAGAACGCCGAGATCCAGGCCCTGATCACCGCGATCGGCACCGGCATCGGCGACGAGTTCGACCTCGTCAAGGCGCGGTACCACCGCATCGTGCTGATGGCCGACGCCGACGTCGACGGAGCGCACATCCGCACGCTGCTGCTCACGTTCTTCTTCCGGAACATGTCGCAGCTGATCGATGCCGGCTACATCTACCTCGCGCAGCCGCCGCTCTATCTCCTCAAGCAGGGCAAGGACGAGCTGTACTTCTACACCGAGCGCGAGTGGGACACGTGGCGCGCCAAGAACGGCAACGGCAAGAAGCTCGAGCCGCAGCGCTTCAAGGGCCTCGGCGAGATGGATGCCGTGCAGCTGTGGGATACCACGATGGACCCCGAACACCGCACCCTCCTGCAGGTCACCCTCGAAGACGCCGTCGCCGCCGATCGCCTCTTCACCGTGCTGATGGGCGAAGACGTGCCGTCGCGCAAGGCCTTCATCGAACAGAACGCGAAGTACGTCGAGAACCTCGACGTCTGACCCCCGCCGAGGAGCCCGAGTGAGCCAGAACCTGTTCGCCGGTCGGATCGAGCCCGTCCAGCTCGAGGACGAGATCCAGCGGTCATACCTCGATTACGCGATGTCCGTGATCGTCGGGCGCGCCTTGCCCGACGTGCGCGACGGCCTCAAGCCGGTCCAGCGGCGGATCCTGTGGTCGATGCTCGAGTCGGGGCTGCGCCCCGACCGGCCGCATCGAAAGTCGGCGGCTGCCGTCGGCGAGGTCTTGAAGAAGTACCACCCGCACGGCGACCAGAGCGTCTATGACGCCCTCGTGCGCATGGCGCAGGACTGGTCGCTCCGCGCCCCGCTCGTCGACGGCCACGGCAACTTCGGCTCGGTCGACGGCGATCCGCCCGCCGCGATGCGGTACACCGAGTCTCGGCTCGCGACGGTCGCGATGGAGCTCTTGCGCGACATCGATGCCGACACCGTCGACTTCGTGCCGAACTACGACGGCTACGAGCAGGAGCCGCTCGTGCTTCCGGCGCGGTTCCCGAACCTGTTGGTCAACGGTGCCGCCGGTATCGCCGTGGGCATGGCGACCAACATCCCGCCGCACAACCTCGGCGAGGTGATCGACGCGGTCGCCCATTACCTCGAGCACCCCGAAGCCACGTCCACGGACCTGATGAAGTTCGTGAAGGGACCGGACTTCCCGACCGGCGCCGTGATCATGGGACGCCAGGGCATAAAGGACGCCTACGAAACCGGTCGCGGTTCGGTCAAGGTCCGAGGCGTCGCGACCGTCGAGGAGGCGAGCGGCGGTCGCTCCCAGATCGTGATCACCGAGCTCCCCTACCAGGTCAACAAGGCACGTCTGGCCGAGAAGATCGCCGACCTCGTACGCACCGGCCGCCTCAAGGAGGTCGCCGACGTCAAGGACGAGTCGAACCGCAAGGGCATGCGGCTCGTGATCGTCACGAAGCGCTCGGCCAACCCGCAGGTCGTCTTGAACCAGCTCTACAAGTTGACCCAGCTCCAGGACAACTTCAGCGCGTTGATGCTTGCGCTCGTCGACGGCATCCCGCGCACGCTGAACCTGGCCGAGATGATCGGCTACTACGTCGACCATCAGATCGACGTCGTCACGCGGCGCACCGAATACGACAAGCGCAAGGCCGAGGAGCGCGACCACATCGTCCAAGGCCTGTTGATCGCGCTGGACCACCTCGACGAGGTCATCAAGATCATCCGGGGATCCCAGGACGCCGACGAGGCTCGAACCAAGCTGATGAAGAAGTTCACGCTGAGCGAGATCCAGGCCAACCACATCCTCGACATGCCGCTGCGCCGACTCACCCGGCTCGCCCGCGAGGAGCTCGAGAAGGAACACAACGAGCTGCTGGCCCGCATCGCCGAGCTGGCGTCGATCCTTAAGAGCCCGAAGAAGCTCCGAGGCGTGATCGCGACCGAGCTCGGTGAGATCCGCAAGAAGCACGCGAACGGACGGCGCACCGCCATCAAGGCCGACGAAGGCGAGTTCGACGTCGAGGACCTGATCGCCGAAGAAGACGTCGTGATCACGGTCACCCGCGCCGGCTACGTGCGCCGCGTGGCGATCGACACGTTCCGGCGTCAGGGCCGCGGCGGCAAGGGCGTGAAGGGCGCGAACCTCAAAGAAGAGGACGTCGTCGCGAACGTGTTCACGACGACGACCCATCATTGGCTCCTGTTCTTCACGACCAGGGGCAAGGTTTACCGGGTCAAGGTGCACGAGGTGCCCGACTCGAGCCGGACCGCCCGTGGTGTGTTCGCTGCGAACCTTCCGGGGGTCGCGATCAGCGGCGACGAGAAGATCAGCGCGGTGCTCGATCTCAAGGAGTACCCCGATGATCGCTTCCTGCTGTTCGCGACGAAGAACGGCATGGTGAAGAAGACACGCCTCTCCGAGTACGACTCGCCGCGCACCGGTCTGGCAGCCATCAACCTGAAGGGCGGCGACGAGCTGATCGACGTGAAGATGACGGCCGGCGCCGCCGATGTCTTCCTCGTGTCGCAGAAGGGGCAGGCGATCCGCTTCAAGGAGTCGCTGGCACGCCCCATGGGACGGGCGACGGCGGGCGTGATCGGCATGCGCCTCGCGTCGGACGATCGCGTGCTCTCACTCGGCCTGTCGACCGACGGCGAGGAGATGATCAGCGTTTCCCAGCAGGGCTACGGCAAGCGCTCGCCCCTCAAGCACTACCCCGTGAAGGGCCGCGGTGGGAAGGGTGTGATCGGCCACCAGCTCACGAAGAAGACCGGCCTGCTCGCCGGGGCCTTCATCGGCTCCAAGGAGCAGGACATGTTCGTGATCTCGTCATCCGGCGTGGTGATCCGCGTGCCGGCCTCCGAGATCAGGCGGGTCGGCCGCGCCAGCCAGGGCGTGCGCACGATGCGTGTCGAGGAGGGGGCACACGTGGTCGCGCTCGCTCCGGTCATCATCCAGATGGACGACGAGTAGCGATCGCCGGCGACGATGACTTCAGGCCGCGGAGCGCCACGAGCCGGCGGATCCGTGCCCTCGCCTCGCCGTAGGTGAGATGCGCGTCGACGGCGCCGCCGCCGTGCTCGACCAGCCACTCGAGCGTCTGGGTCTGCGAGGCGGTCATCGGTTCATCGAGGAACGAGATCACGATGACCGCGCCTTCGCCCTCGTTCAGCGTTGGATCGAACGTCACCCCGAACTCCCCGCAGAGGAAGGCCACGTAACGAGCCTGGGTCGTCGACATGGGGTCGATGAAGGCCTCGAAGCTATCGATCGTCGGGGCGTCGTCGTCATCGAGCCCCCACGCGGTGTGGGCGTCGACGCCGCTGTTGTCGATGCGGCAGAGGTAGCACCAACTCGGGTCCATGCCGTGCTGGCAGCCGGTCGCCTCCGTCGCCTTCGTCGCCTCCGTGGGCGTCGTCGTCTCTGCGGACACCGTAGGTTCCATGGGGGGAACATCGGCCGCGGACCCGGTCGCCTTGAACCCCGGCGACACGTTCTACGATGGGCACCATGAGCGACTCGCCGGGGATCGCCGCGATCATCGTGACGGCCCTGGCCCTCGCCCTGACGGCAGGGCCACTCAGGACGAAACTGCCGCCTCCGCTCGTGGACGGGCTGCTTGCCGTCGAGGGCGCGGGGCTCGCGATCGGAGGGCTGCTCCTGCATCGATGATGTCGGCGCGGCGTCCTGGATCGTGGCGCCGCTCGTGCTCGGCGTGCTGACCCCCCTGCACGTACGAGCGCTCTTCGCGGGCGAGGGACCTTTCCGTACCTGAATCCGGTCAGATCGGGGTAGCTACGGGTGCTTGCCTCAGCATCGGCGTACCCTTAGAACCTCTCGAAGACCGATCGAAGGACTCGAGTGACCCCCAGGATGGCGAAAACGGCCGAGAACCCGATCGAACCGCTCGCGGTGCCGAAGTCACCCGCAACGACCCCCGCTCCCGGCCCGGCCGGGTCGGCGGCCGTGCCGGGCCCGCTCGAGCGTGTTCGGTCGCGGCTACCCCGCCGTCCCGCGACCTCCGATCCATCCGGCAGGCGCCGGACCCGCGTCGAGATCCGCCACGTGGGCCCCCTTTCGGTGCTGCGGTTCTCACTGCTCTTCTACTTCTGCACGATGTTGATCGGGTTCATCGCGCTGTTCCTGATCTACCAGGTACTCGAGGCTTCGGGCACGATCGACACGCTCGAGACCGACATCCTCGGGTGCCTGTTCCAGGAGGGCGAGCGAGCCACGACCGGCCAGTGCATCCCGTACGAGATCAACGGCAGCGTCGTGTTCACATGGCTCTTCCTCGCGGGGTGCGCCGGAACGGCCATCGTCGCGGTGCTGAACACGTTCATCGCCGTCGTGTACAACCTGATCAGCGACATCGTCGGCGGGGTCGAGGTGACCCTGTCCGAGCGATTGCGCCGCGGGTGAGGCCGAACCTCCTCGCCTCCGACGTTTGACACGGTTTCCGGGGCGTGGCTACGCTCTGCCGAGGGCGTCGGGCCCCACTCGAAGCGGCACGTCATCGGGCCTGTAGCTCAGCTCGGTTAGAGCGCTTCCCTGATAAGGAAGAGGTCGATGGTTCAAGTCCATCCAGGCCCACCGAACGGCCGATCCAGCAGGAGGGAGCTCCATATGGCAGACGACACCGAAGGTGCGGAGAAGAAGGGAGGCTTCTTCCGGAAGCTCATGAAGATCGCCTTCATCGGCGCGATCATCGCCGGCGTCGTGCAGTTCATGAAGCGTCGCCGCGGCTCCGACCTCGACGACGTCGAGTGGCAGGAGCTCCCGCCGCCTGCCGGCGGCTAGAACGCCGATCGCTCACGCGCACATGACCGACCCGTGGGCTCTCGCCCACGAGGCGGCAGCGGTGGCGGCGGTGGTGCTCCGTCCGATGACGTCGGTCGCCGACGCCGAGCCGATCGGCGAGGTCATCATCGCGACCTGGGGCGAGCAGCCGGTCGGTCCCGAGATCGTCCGGGCCCTGGCCGAGAGCGGCAACGAGCCCTACGGTGCCTTCGACGGCGACATGCTCGTCGGCTTCGTGCTCGGATGGGCCGGTGTCGATCGCGACGGCCTCCACATGCATTCGCACATGCTCGCGGCGTTGCCCGATCGTCGGCACGCCGGGTGCGGCTACGCGCTGAAGCTCGCGCAGCGCGCCCACGCGCTCGAGCGCGGGATCCACGTCGTGCGGTGGACCTTCGACCCGCTCATCGCCCGTAACGCCTACTTCAACCTCGCGAAGCTCGGCGCGACGGCCGACCGTTTCGAACGGGCCTACTACGGCGAGATGGCCGACGCGCTCAATCGCGACGATCGCAGCGACCGGCTCACGGCGCGGTGGCTCCTGGATCCGGAGCCGGGCCAGGCGACCGGGTCGGGTGCGCCCACCCGGTCGAGCGCCGCGGCGCCGGCGGTCCTCGAACGGATCGGGGACCCCGAGCGCCCCCAGCCGAAGACGCCGGACGCCCATCCCGACGCCGACGTCGTGTCGGTCGAGGTGCCGCCGGAGTACCTCGAACTCCGAGCGCGAGACGGCGGCCTCGCGAGGGCGTGGCGCGATGCCGTCGCGGTTGCGATCGAGGACTGCATCGCGCGCGGCCTCGTGGCGACCGGTTTCGCAAGGGAGCGTTCCGCGTACGTGTTCTCGGCGGGACCGGCGTGACGCGCATCCGGGAGGTCGAGCTGCGCCTCGTCGAGCTCCCGCTCGTGCGACCCTTCCGCACGAGCCTCGGCGAGTCGACCGACAAGGTCTGCATCCTGGCCCGCGTCGTGACGGACGACGCCGAAGGCTGGGGAGAGTGCGTCGCCGACCGTGAGCCCGACTTCAGCGCGGAGTTCAACGAGGGTGCCTGGCTCGTGCTCCGGGATCTGCTCGTGCCGGCGATGTTCCGAGCCGGGGAGGTGACGGCGAGCGATCTCCACGGGGCGTTCGCGTTCGTCCGGGGCAACCCGATGGCGAAGGCGACGCTCGTGAACGCCGTGCTCGACGCGGAACTTCGCGCCGCCGGCGTCTCGCTCGCCTCGCATCTCGGCGTTGACCGCGACCGGGTCGCATGCGGGGTATCGGTGGGCATCACGCCGTCGGCCGGCGAGCTCCTTGACCAGGTCGAGGGCTATCTCGCCGACGGCTACCGCCGGATCAAGCTGAAGATCGCGCCCGGCCTCGACGTCGAACGCGTCCGTGCGGTCCGTGGACGCTGGCCCGAGATCCTGCTGTCGGTGGACGCGAACGCCGCGTACACCCTCGAGGATCTCGAGGTGTTCCGGGCGCTCGACGAGCTCGACCTCCTGATGATCGAGCAGCCGTTGCACCACGACGACCTCGTGGCACACGCGAAGCTCCAGGCATCGATCCGAACCGATCTCTGCCTCGACGAGTCGGTGAAGCGCGCCGCGGACGCGGCCGCCGCGATCGAGCTCGGCGCCTGCCGGATCGTGAACATCAAGCAGGGTCGGGTGGGAGGGCTGCTCGAAGCCCGGGCGGTGCACGACCTGTGCCGGGCGGCCGGCCTCCCCGTGTGGTGCGGCGGCATGCTCGAGACCGGGATCGGGCGGGCCACGAACCTCGCGCTCGCCGCCATGCCGAACTTCACCCTGCCCGGCGACACGAGTCCGTCGGCCCGCTACTTCACCGACGACCTCACCGAGCCGTTCGTGATGGACGCCGACGGCACGATCGCGGTTCCGAGCGGTCCCGGGATCGGGGTCCAGCCCCACGCCGGGCGGCTCGAGGCGACGACGCGTCGCCGGGAGGTCGTTCGTCCCGGCGGCATCGCCATGGGATAGCCCTGGGCGGCTACGCTCGTCACATGGACCGCCCCCCGCCACCTGCGTCCGAGCCGCCTGAGCCGCCCGAGGAGCTTCCGCCGCCGCCTCCGGTGACGGCCGGGGAGACCTGGAGCCTCGATCTTGCGCCGAGACGCGGGCCGGCGCCGCAGCTTCCGGGCCTCGGTCCCCCCGAGCCTCGGCGCCGCCGAGGTCGCGGGCTGGTGATCACGCTTGCGGTCGTGGCCGCGCTGGCGCTGTCGGGCGGTGTCGCCGCGTTCCTCCTCCTGCGAGGGAGCACCGTCGACCTGCTCGAACGGGTGCCGGCCGATGCCGACGTTGCGGCCGTCGTCTACCTCGACCCTTCGGCGGGTCAGAAGGTGAACCTCGCGCGGCTCCTCGAAGCTTTCCCGGGCCTGCGTGGCGATCTCGGCGGGGCCGACGACCTCGACAGCCGGATCGAGACGCTCGGCGACGACCTCCTCGCGGACGCGCGCCTGAAGACCGACGACGTCCGGTCGTGGCTGGGGGTCGAGGTCGCGATCGTCGTCGACGTCGTCGACGACGAGGTGCGCGGCGCGTTGATCGCCGATGTCGCCGACGAAGAAGGGGCGCGCCGGATGCTCGCCAAGCTGGGCGCCCCGGGAGCCCCATGGGACGGGATCACCTGGACGGAGCGGGACTACGAGGGGGCGATCCTGCACATCCCTGATCGGGACGCGGCCGCCGCCTACGCGTTCGACGGCGACGCGCTCGTGTTCGCGAGCGACGAGGGCTTCCTCGAGAACGTGATCGATACCACCCGAGGGACCCTCCAGCACATCGGCACCACGCCGTCGTTCCAGGAGGCCGAGGCCGCTCTTCCGGACGGCCGATTGTTCATCGCGTACGTGAACGCAGAGGCGCTCGTCGACGCCGTCTCCGATCAGCTGGCGCCACTCGGCGCCGGCTCGGTCACGTCGCTGTCGGGCCTCGGCGACCTCGAGGGGGTGCGGGGGGTCGCCCTGTCGATCGCTGCCGAACCGCACGGCATCGCGGTAGATGTGGTCGCCGCCTACGACCCCGCGGTGCTCTCCGGGCCGCTCCGCGAGCAGGCGATCGCACCGGACCGTGAGAACGAGCTGGTCTCGATGGTTCCAGGCGACGCATGGGGCGTCTACGCGGTACAGCACGTCGACCTCGCGATCGACGCCTTCGCCGAGGAGCTGCAGGCGCAGGAGCCCGGTGCCGCCGGCGAGCTCGACGCGCTCGGTCTGACCGGTCCGGGCGGCTTCCTCGAGCACGTCACCGGCGACCTCGCGATCGAGATGGCGCCCGGGGACGCGATCGGCGTCGGCGGCGCGCTGCTGGTGGGCGTCGACGACGACGCGGCCGCTCGAGATGCGCTCGACATCTTGATGATCCGGATCGTCCCGGGAACCGCCGACGTGTCGGTGACCGCGTCCGGGCGGGTCCGTGACCGGGAGCGTCACGCTGACTGGCGTGACGAGGAGTACCAGGGAACGACGATCACGTACGCCGCGGCTTCGGAGATCCCGATCGCCTACGCGGTGCGTGACGGCGTGGCCGTGATCGGCACGACGCCGGAACAGGTCGCGGCGGTGCTCGACGCGGCCTCGACGGACGAGGGGCTCGTCGAGACGCCGACGTTCATCCGAGGGATCGAGGGGGTCCCCGCCGCCGACGGGCTGCTGTTCGTGGACATGGGCCGGGTCGTGGCGTCGATCCGCGACCTCATGTCGTCGGAGGAACGCGCCGAGTTCGACGAGGAGGTAGCTCCCGATCTCGGGGCGATCCGCTCGGTGGCGATGGGGCTGGACGTCGACGAGGAAGGGCAGCGCACACGGCTCTTCGTCGCGATCGGTGCGCCCGAGCCCCAGAAGGCATGACCAGAAAGAACGACCCCGAAAGAACGACCAGAAAGGATGACCCAGAAAGATCGCCCCAGAAAGAACGCCAAGTTCGGTCGGCCGGTGCGCCTCGGGTTGACGAGCTTGGCGGGCCGGCGTATCTTTCGACTCGAGAAACCGCTGGGGCCCTCGGGTTCTGGCGGTTTCTCATTTCTCCGACCGTCGCCCGCCATGTTCGACGCCAGCCCGCCCGCCACCCGGCCTTCCGCGCTGCTTGAGCGGCCTCCCCGCGTGCGCGACGATACGCGCACGCCGGGTCCTTCCTCCGCGCGTCGACCATCCATGAAGAAACGCGTCGTCCGAGCCGAGGAGTTCGAGGTCGTCGACGAGCACGGCCGCGTCCGGATGCGGATCGGCGTCTCGAGCGACGACCAGCCGTTCTTCTCCATGCTCGACCCCGACGGCCATGTCCGAGCCCGGTTCGGGATGCAGGGCGATGGCGCGACGGGCCTCGCGATCGCCGACGACGAAGGACACGTCCGGGCGACCCTGGGGCTCGCGGCAGACGGCTCGGCCTCGCTGGCCTTCGGCGACAAACACGGAAGGATCCGTGCGAAGTTCGGGCTGGCGCCCGACGCCTCGCCCACTCTCGGTGTCCACGAAGAAGACGGCGAGCTCAAGCGGCGCTTCTCCCTTGCCGAGCAGGGCTCGCCGACGATGGGCCTGTACGACCAGGACGGCAAGGTTCGCGTCCGGCTCGGCCTCGCCGCCCACGGCGCGCCGATCATGCGCCTGCTCGGACGCGATGGCGAGCTCCGCGCGCTCGTGGGGCTTGCGAACGACGGTTCCCCGTTCGTGCAGTTCCTCGACGGCGAGGAACAACCGACCTGGACGATGCGATGAGCGGGTGGTGGGCCGCCGCGTTCGTCGTGCAGTGGCTGCTCCTCGTCGTGCTGGCCGTGGTCGTCGTCGCGCTCGCTCGTCAGGTCGGCACGCTCCACCTGCGCCTCGGGCCTCGCGGTGCGCTCGAAGTCGACGACGAGGGACCTGCGCTCGGCGCGGCGTTGCTCCCCTCGCCGGCGCGGGGGGCGGATGGCGCATCGATCCTGCTCGGCGGGCCGGGACCGCGTCGCCTCGTCATGTTCTCCTCGCCCACCTGTTCGCTCTGCCGTGAGCTCGCCCCCGCGCTTCCCGCCGCCGCCGCCGCGGCCGGGGCATCGCCGCAGGTGCTGCACGACACCGATGCCGAGCGGGACTGGGAGGTGCCGGGCACGCCGTTCGTCGTCGTCCTCGACGAGGCCGGCGTCGTCCGCGCGAAGGGCACCGTGAACAACCTGGAGCAGATCGAGGGACTGCTCGACACGGCCGAGCGGCGCAGCCGGGAGGAGACCGAACGGTGGGCGAGCTGAAGCTCTCGGGCGTCGAGCTCGCGCAGCGTTCGCTCGCGCAGCGCACGAGCCGCCGCGGATTCCTCGGCAGACTCGGCAAGGGCGTCGTCGCCCTGGCCGGCGGCGGTCTCGTCGCGTCGGCGTTGCGACCCGATCGAGCCGAGGCCTACCACATCTGCGGTCACACCTATACGACGGGCTCCTGCCCACACCCATACGCCCCGCTGACGCGCACCGACCGGCGTGGGTGGCCGCTGCACCCCACGACCGGTCATCCGATCGACGACGAGGGCCACATGTACACCGACCCCGACACGCAGGTGCGGCACAAGACCTGCCAGGAGTACGTCGGGATGAAGTACGACTTCGTGAACGACGCCGTCCACGGCGGCGGGTGGACCAGGTGCTGTTCGGGACGGCTCCGCCACATCAGCGACTGCTGCTCGAGCTCGGACATCCGGATCAACGGCGACTACGCGGTCCGTGGCTACTGCCCACGGGGCAAGAAGGTCTTCTGCATCACCTACCGGGAGCTGAACAGGCGGTGCTGAGCGAGGCGGTGCTCGCGGCGCTCGTTGCCGCCGCCGCGATCGCCGGATGGTCGGCCCGGTACGGTCCCTGAGGGCTGTCGATGGTGGAGACCATCACCCCCGTCGTGCACGGGGGCCGCGTGCGATGGGCCAGGGGCGTGGCCCTGCACGTGCTCGGCGCCACCCTCACGGCGGCGGCTTTCGGCGCGGCCCTCGGCGCGATCGGCGCCCTCCTCGGGGCGCCGTGGGGACGCGCCGGAGCGCTCGCGATCGCCGGACTCGCGGCCGTGTACGCGCTCGGGGAGCTGCCGCGGCTCGACGTGGCCGTGCCCCAGCTCCGCAGGCAGGTGCCCGACTGGTGGCGCACGTACTTCTCGCCGCCGGTCGCGGCGTTCCTCTACGGCGCCGGCCTCGGTGTGGGGTTCCTCACCTTCCTCACGCACGGCACGTTCGTCGTCGTGGCGGCGGCCGCGCTCGCGATCGGCGATCCGGCATGGGGAGCGCTCGTCGTCGGGGCGTTCGGCGTCGCGCGCGGCGTGACGGCGATCGCCTCGTCGTCGGTCCGCACGAACGACGAAGGCCGCGAGCTCATCGATCGACTCGTCCATCGTTCCGATCGGAGACGGCGTCTCGCGAACGGCCTCGCGCTGCTCGGCCTCGTGTCGCTCGGGCTCGTCGCGGCGACGCGCTCGGGCATGTGGGGATGGGCCGGCGGCTGGGGCGAGCTTGCGGTGGCGCTCCTGGCAGGCGTCTTCGCGTGGTCGACCGCAGCGAAGCTCGTGGACCGGCGCCGGTGGCGCCGCGCGCTCGCCGAGCATCGATTGCCGCGAAGGCTCGAGACGGCGGCGACCTGGGCGGTGCCGGTCGCCGAGCTCCTCGTGCCCGCGCTCGGGCTCCTCGCGCTCCGCATGGCGGCCGCCGTCTGGGGCCTGACGCTCGTCGTCGTCTTCACGGTCGAGATCGTGCGGGTCCGCGTCGCGGTCGGTCCGGCCGTGCCCTGCGGCTGCTTCGGCGAGCGGCGAACGGTGCCGACCTCGATCCAGCTCGCGCGAAACGTCGGCCTCGCGGGACTGTCGGCGATCGCGCTGCTGGGCGCCCACGACGAACCGCTCCTCGCGTGGCCGGGGGCACCCCGCGGCGACGAGCTCCTGCCGGCGGTGCTCGCCACGGTGGGGATCGCCGTGGCAGGCTGGGCGGCGTGGCGATCGGCGATGTGGCTCCGACGGGCGAGTCGGGCGTGAGCGTGCGGTGGCGGACGGTCGCCCCCTTCGCCATCGCTGCGCTCGTCGTGGCGGCGCTCGCGGGGTCGATCGCCGCGGCGGGTCGGAACGACGTCGTCGATCCGAACGACACCCGAGGCGTCCTCGACGTGCGCGCGGTGCGATTCAAGGATCCGACGGGCGACCCGCCCCAGTGGACGATCCTCACCTTCGACGGTTGGTCGCTCGCCAAGATCTGGGATCGCGGCTACCTGTACGTGCAGCTCGACACGTTCGGCGCCGAGTCCGCCGACTACGGCGCGGTGCTCCGCTCGACCGGGCGGAACCTTGTGGGGCATCTGTTCAAGCTGGGCAAGGGGAACGGTGGTCGCGACGTCCTCAAGGGCAGCCTGACCGCGCGGAAGGGATCCGCGGCGAGCGTGTCGGTGAAGGTCTCGCTCAGGAAGCTGAAGTTCGGTGAGCAGCGGACGTTCTACCGATGGTGGGTGGTGACGACCCTGTCCAGCGGCACGTGCCCGAGGGTCTGCGTCGATCGTGCGCCGAACGACGGTTCGGTGCTCGAGTACCGGCCCGGCATGTCGCCGAGCCCCTCGCCGACCCCCTGAGCTGCGGGTCAGCCCGCGAGCCGGGGGAGTAGTCGCACGATCGCCGTCGGGGTCGGGGTCGTCGTGGTGCCCGCGTCGTCGCCGCTGTTCATGACGAAGATCACGAGCAGCACGACGATGACGATCAACAGGATCACCATGATCACGCCGACGCCGCTTCCGCTGCCTCGGCCGCCGCCGCGACGCATGCGGTCCCGCCGTCCGCTTCGACCCGCGCCGCGTTGCCCGCCTCCGTCACGTTGACCGCCACGGCCGTTGCGACGACCGCCACCTCCGGGCGCCCCGCCCTGAGGGCCGTCGACTCGATCGTCACGACGCTCCTCGCGCCCTCGGGCCCGCTCGCCGTCTCGTGGAGTCGGCGCGGGAGTACCCGGCGCCGGGGGACCCGCTACCGGAGATTCAACCGGAGCGCCTTCACCCGGCGGTCGCTGCTCCCTGCGCTCCTGCCGGCGTGCCTCGCGCTCCTGCCGGCGTGCGTCGCGCCGATCGTCGTCTCGTCCTCGATCTGCCATCCGAGCACTCCCTCCGAGTCAGGTGGTCTCCCGACCCTACCCACGGTCGTCGCGACGAGCACCCGTCGCCGGATCAGGGGAAGTTCAGGACCGCCAAGGGGACGTTGCTCTCGTCCGTGGATTCGACCCCGAGCTGCCCGTTCGAGTTGTACCCCCAGCAGCGCGCCGTCCCGTCGGCCATCAGGCCGCACGCGTGGAGGAAGCCCGCGGACAAGGATGCCGCGGCCGAGAGATCCTGCACCGCGACGGGGGAATGGCGGTCCTCGAACGTTCCGTCGCCCACCTGGCCGAGGACGTTCTCCCCCCAGCACCTCGCCGTGCCGTCGGCGATCAGGGCGCACGTGAAGTCTCCTCCCGCGGCGATGGACACGGCGTTCCGGAGGCCGGTCACCGGTACCGGCACGTGACGCGTCGTCACCGTTCCGTCCCCGAGCTCTCCGGTGCCGTTGTATCCCCAGCACATCGCGGAGCCGTCGGCGCGCAGGGCGCACGTGTGCGATGCACCCACGGAGATCGACACCGCGCGGGTGAGGCCGCTCACCGCCACCGGGACGCTCCGCCTCTTCGTGGTCTCGTCGCCGAGCTGTCCGTAGCGGTTGAACCCCCAGCATCTGGCCGTGCCGTCGGCGAGGAGCGCGCAGGTGTCGTACAGACCCGCCGCGACGGACACGACGTCTTCGAGCCCGTTCACCTTGGCGCGGATGAGGTGGTCGTCGAGCGTGCCATCACCGAGCTGCCCATACCCGTTGTACCCCCAGCACTTGACGATCCCGTTCGAAAGCAGCGCACAGCTGTGGAACGCGCCGGCCGAGATCGCGATGGCGCCGACGAGCCCCTTCACCTTGACTCCATCGGGGGCGTCGTTCGTGGTGCCGTCGCCAAGCTGCCCGTAGGCGTTGCCTCCCCAGCACCTCGCGGTCCCGTCGGCGAGCACCGCGCACGTGTGATCGACGCCTGCGGAGATCGCCACGGCGTCGGCGAGCCCACCCACGCTGATCGGGGCATGCTGCTCGGTCGTGGTCCCATCTCCGAGCTGCCCGTCGTCGTTGTTCCCCCAGCACTTCCCGCTCCCGTCGGCGAGCACCGCGCACGTGTCCACCCGACCGGCGGAGATGACTCGGCCACCCACTCCCGTGGGCAACCCGCTCACCGGGACGGGGCTGTCGCGCTCGACGGTCGTCCCGTCGCCGAGCTGCCCGCCGTCGTTGCGCCCCCAGCACGTCGCCGACCCGTCGGAGAGCACGGCGCACGTGTGGTGGATGCCGGCGGCGATCGTCAGGGTGCGGATGAGCCCACCCACGCTGACCGGGGCATGCTGCTCGACGGTCGTCCCGTCGCCGAGCTGCCCGCCGTCGTTGCGCCCCCAGCACCGGGCCGTCCCGTCGGCGAGCACGGCGCAGGTGTGCGCGTCGCCCGCGGAGATGGCCACCGCGCCGGCGAGTCCGGTCACGCGCACGGGTGTGCGTCGATCTCTGGTGGTTCCGTCCCCGAGCTGCCCGTCGTCGTTGTGCCCCCAGCACTCGGCCCTCCCCGTCGCCAGCAGGGCGCACGTGTGGCGCCCTCCGGCGGAGATGGCCACCGCCGTGGTCACGCCGTCAACCGCAACCGGGCGCCGTTGCGGGGCGGTCGTCCCGTCTCCCGAGCTCCCCTTCGGTGTTCGCACCCCAGCATTCGACCGTTCCCCTGGCCAGGAGGGCGCACGTATGGGCTGTGCCCGCGGAGACGGCCACCGCGTTCGCGAGCCCGCTCACCTTGACCGGCGTGGGGTGATCGGTGGTCGTCCCGTCCCCGAGCCGTCCACCCTGGTTCGAACCCCAGCAATTGACCGTGCCATCTGCGCGGAGGGCGCAGGTGTGGGAGGTGCCGGCCGAGACGGCGACCGCCTTGGTCAAGCTCGTCGCGGCCTCCGGGGTGAGGTGCTGCTCGGTCGTCCCGTCTCCGAGCTGGCCGTCGGCGTTGGAGCCCCAGCACTCGACGATCCCCGAGGAGCGCAGGGCGCACGTGTGGAAGCGCCCCGCAGCGATCGCCACCGCGTCGGTCACGCCGCTCACGGCCTCCGGGGTGAGGTGCTGCTCGGTCGTCCCGTCCCCGAGCTGGCCGTCGGCGTTTGCGCCCCAGCAGACCGCCGTTCCGTCGGGGCCGAGGGCGCAGGTGTGCAGCCCTCCGACGGCCACGGCGCCGGTCGGGCGTGGGCTCCCGCTGCGTCCTTCGGCCGAAGCCCTGCCGGTCGATGCGCCCGCAACCGAGCCGCCGAGCGTTGCCGCGGTCACGGCCAGGAGCAGCGGGAGCGCGACCCGTCGTACGAGGGTCGCCGAACGGGTCATGGGCTGTCTCCTCCTCGAGGGTGGCCTGTCGGAGGGCCCTCCGCTCGCGGAATCATTCCCCCTTGCGGGCTGGGGCGTCAACGGACGATCGGCCCGAGAAGGCGTCACGGGCTAGGCTGCTCATCAGTCCCCGGCTGAGGAGACGTCGGCGAAGGAGGCAAGCCGTGGCGATCAACGAGAACCCCGGCATCCTGCTGTACCCCAGGCTGCGGAGGTCCCCCTACTTCTACGCGTCGCGCGAGCACGGCGTGCAGCGCTACAGCGTGTACAACCACACGTACCATCCGCGGCACTACGGGGATCCGGTGGCCGAGTACTGGCACCTGCTGAACGCGGTCACGATGTGGGACGTCGGCGTCGAGCGGCAGATCGAGATCTCGGGCCCGGACGCGTTCGACTTCACGAATATGATGGTGCCCCGCGACATGCACAACTGCGCCGTGCGGCAGGCGAAGTACGTGTTCGTGACCGCGCCCGACGGCGGCATCATCAACGACCCGGTCCTGCTGCGGCTCGAGGAGGATCGATTCTGGCTCTCCCTCGCCGACAGCGACGTCGGGTTGTGGGCGCAGGGCCTGGCGGTGAACTCGGGGATGGACGTCACGATCAAGGAGGTCGACGTCGCGCCCGTGCAGATCCAGGGTCCGCGATCCAAAGAGCTGATGGTGGACCTGTTCGGCGAAGCCATCCTCGAGTTGCCCTACTACTTCATGTCCGAGGACCTCGAGCTGCACGGCATGCGCGTGTGCGTCTCGCGCACGGGGTACACGAGCGAGCTGGGCTATGAGATCTACCTCTACGACGCGACGGCGAACGGCATGAAGCTGTGGAACACCGTGCTCGAGGCAGGCAAGCGACACGACCTCCGCGTGATCGGTCCCTGCCACATCCGGCGGATCGAGGGCGGCATCCTCGCCTTCGGCTGCGACATCTGGTACGACACGAACCCCTTCGAGGTCGACATGGGCTACCGCTGGATGGTGGACCTGGACCAGGACGCGGACTTCGTCGGCAAGGAGGCGCTGCGGCGCATCAAGGCCGAGGGGCCGACGCGCAAGCTCGTCGGCGTCGAGATCGACGGCCCGAGCCTCGGCTCGTTCATCGACAACGAGATGATCGACACGTTCCCCGTCCTGGACGGCGATCGGCAGATCGGCCGCGTCACCTCGGCGTGCCACTCGCCGAGGCTCGAGAAGAACATCGGCTTCGCGATGCTTCCCATCGAGCACGCCGACATGGGCAACCGGTTCGTGGTGGAAACGCCCAGCGGTCCCCAGGGGGCAGTGACGGTACCGAAGCCGTTCATCGATCCCGACAAGGACATCCCCAAGCAGTAGAGCTGCTCAGGGGGCGATGTTCTGATTGAAGCGGAACACGTTGTCCGGGTCGTACTTGCGCTTGAGCTCGACGAGCTTGTGGTACTTCCCCGAGCCGTAGCCCTCCTGTACCCGATCCTCGTCAGCCATGAAGTTCAGATAGACGCCGCCGGTCGTGAATGGCTGCATCGCTTCCGTCACGTCGTTCACCCACGCGATATGCCGGTCGTCATCTGCCGACCCCTCCCAGCACGCGATCGGGTGCACCATGAAGGTCGGCTCGCGGTGGCCGAACGCCGTCGCGTCTTCGCCGACCCTCGAGACAGCGCCGCCGTGCTGGAAGAGGATGAGGAAACACACTGGTGAAAGGCCTTCTGGCGGGAGCCGAAGGAACGTTTCAACGAGGTCGTCGCTCAGTCCCTTCAGGTGCAGCCCACGCCAATAGTTCCGCAAGCCGGGGGGCGACATCGGGTCGAGGATCGTCTGGAAGGCGCGGTAGGGCATCGGCCCAACCAGGTCCGCGGCAGGACCGACAGCCTTCAGCGGCGCGACGACCTTCAGGCCGTCCTCGGGGTCTCCCGCATACGAGATCGCGAAGCCCAGCACGATCTTGCCGTGCAGGTGAGGCGGCACGAACTCCTCCGGCGGGGCGGTAAGCAGGACCGCGGCCGTGGCCAGCTCGTCGGGAGGATCCGCGACGAGCTCCCTGTAGACCGCCATCGCCTCCTCAGCTTTCTCGAGCGGGAACAGGAGCAGCCCGCCAAGGATGATCGGACCGAGCGAGTGAACGCGGAACTTGAACGACGTGACGACACCGTAGTTGCCGCTGCCGCCGCGGATACCCCAGAACAGATCCTCGTTCTCGGTCTCGCTCGTCGTGAGCAGGCGGCCATCGGCGGTGACGACGTCGGCAGCGACGAGGTTGTCGCAGGTGAGCCCGAACTTCGTCGAGGTCCAGCCGTACCCGCCGCCGGTGGTGAAGCCGCCCACGCCGGTCGTCGTGACTCGGCCGCCCGGCGTATGCAGGCCGAACGCCTGTGTCTCTCGGTCGTATTCACCCCAGAGCACGCCGGCGTTCGATCGCGCGGTACGGCCGTCGCGGTCGACATGCACACCCTTCATCAGCGCGAGGTCGAGGAGCATGCCGCCGTTCGGCATGGAGTGGCCCGCGACGCTGTGGCCCCCGGACCTGACGCCGATGGGCAGCTCGTTCTCGCGCGCGAATCGCACCGCGGCGATCACGTCCGCCGTGCCGGCCGGTCGCGCGATCAACGCCGGTCGCCGGTCGATCATCCCGTTGTAGATCTTGCGGGCATCATCGTAGGAAGGATCGTTCGGTTGGATCAGCTGCCCGCCGAAGTCCTCGGCCAGCCCATCGAACGCCATCGGGTCGCTCGTCTGCACGCCCATGGGTGCCTCCTTCGCTGTCGAAGAGCCGAAGGGACGGTAGGTAGTGATACTTGCGTAAAGGCGGTCACCCTCGCAAGCTCGCTAAGAGTGCTTGTGGCAGAGTGACTCACGAGGTGCTGGACAGGCTCAGGTCGAGGGTCTTCGGCCTCCTCTCGGAGGGGCTCCTGCCAAGTTCGGGGTGTCCGGTGATCGTCCGGCTGTCAGGCTGGCGACCCGAGAGCAGCTGAAAAGAAAGGGAGGCTACGGGCTTCTTCTACTCGAGGAGATGTCTCGGCCGTTGCTCTTCCGGCGCATGTGGCTCGTCACGCGCGACCGTCTGGAGGCCGAAGAACTGATGCAGGACGCGAACATGAGCGAGAGGGAAGGGATGAGGTGGGAGAGGCGTTCGAGTTGATCGGCTTGCCGATGCTCGAGGCAGAGGACTACCGCCTCCGGCCGTTCCGGGCGAGCGACCTCGAGATGGTCCGTGAGGCGTCGACCGATCCCCACATCCCGGCCATCACGACGGTGCCGGCGGTCTTCACCGACGACGCTGGCCGGAGCTTCATCGACCGCCAGCTCGATCTCGCTCGTCCGGTGCGGGCGCTCGCGCTAGCCGAGCGCGATACCGATCGGGCGATCGGCTGCGTCGCGCTCGTCCTCCGAGACCTGGACGAAGGCCATGTGTCCATCGGGTACTGGGTGGTCTCCTCCGCGCGAGGCAGAGGAGCGGCCGCTCGAGGTCTCGTCGCGCTGTCCCGATGGGCCGCGCTCGAACTGCGCATCCCGAGGCTCCAGGTCTATGTCGAGCCGTGGAACATCGCCTCGATCCGGACCGCCGAGGCCGCAGGATTCACTCGGGAGGGGCTGCTGCGAGGGTTGGCAGATGGTCGGCGACGAGCGCAAGGACATGTTCATGTACTCGCTCCTCGCGTCTGATCTCCAAGCATGAGCGTTCGACGCATCGAGCGGTCGCTCATGGCCGGTTCAGGCGTCCGGATCGTCAGCCGGGCGAGCCGCTCCCTCGGATGAAGCGCCCGATCCGCTCGTCGAGTCGGTAGCCGGCCGACGTCCAGAAGTCCACGGCCTCGCCGGATCGGTGCAGAACGAGCGCGTTGATGCGGCGAGCGCCTTGTTCCAGCAGCTGCGCCTCGGCGCGGCGGACGAGCCGCGTCCCGATCCCGGTTCTCCGGTAGTCCTCCGCGACCGCGAGCCGGTAGAGCTCGCCCCGCCAGCCGTCCCAGGCCGCGATCACGGATCCGACGATGGTGCCGTCCGCCTCGGCGACGAGCATGTGCGAGGTCGGGTGGTGGAGCAACGCGACCAGCGCTTCCTCGTCGTCCGTTCGACTCGCTGGGATGTCGCGCCAGAGCCGGAGGACGTCGGTGATGTCGGAGGTCGTCGCCCTCCGGATGAGCTCGGATGAAGCCGGCACGCGTTTCATCCTGACGACCGGATCGCGACCTGCCGCATGGTCCACACCACCAGCTCGACGTCCTCGCGGCCGTCGGCGATCGCTGCAAGGTCCTCGGCGAGGTCGGGTCTGGGACCGGCCTCACCTCGCTCCACGAGCACGTGGAGGTTCATCGAGAAGATCCGAGCCGTGACGGACGGCGGCGGAGCGAACGTCGCCACGTCGTCGTAGATCCTCTCGGTCCCGGGTGGATCGATCATCGCGTGCAGGATCGGCCCCACGAAGAGGGTCCCTCCCTCGCCGCGGATCGCCTCCAGGGCGACGTCGTCGAGGTAGGAACGAAAGGTGGGATGTTCGGTCTCGATAGCCTCGAGATCGTCGAGGAGCATCACACCCTCGCGGGTGAGCTCCCCAGCCCAGTCCCGAACGTGCGCCCCGGGGTCATCGAGATGGGCGAGCAGCAGCCGTGCGTACAGAACATCGACAGGGGAAATGGGGAAGGGAACCGCCGTGGCGTCGTGCCGTTCGAACGAGATCCCTCGCGGCGCCGACGCGTTCGCGAGGGACACATAGGCCGCGGACGAGTCAAGGCCAACGGTTCTCGAGGCGCCGGTCGCATCATGGAGGAGCCGGGTCGTGTGGCCCGGACCGCATCCGAGATCCATTGCCAGCCCGGGACGATCCGGCGCGGCTTCTTCGATGAACGCACGTGAGGTCGGCTCGAACGCCGATGCGACGAGCGCGAGCCGCTCCGCTGCGAGGGCTGAGTCGCCGTACGTGTAGCGCGTCACCCACAGGAGCGTAGTGCGCTCGGCTCAGGTCGCCAGCCGTTCTTCGAAGAGGCTCACGATCGGCCATGCTCCCTCTGACGTGTTCGAGATCACGGTCAAGGTGGTTGCAGACGTCGGGTCGTGCATGCTGCGGAACGACACGCCGGCGTCGTAGCCCTCCAACATGACGACGTCGCTCGATGCATGGAGGTGGAAGCCGAGACCGTAGCGCCTCGACTCCTCGGGCCAGTCGCTGCGAGGCCGCACCATCTCGGCGACCCGGTCCTTCTGCACGATCTGCCCGGCGAAGAACGCGCTCCACAATGAGCCGATGTCTGCCGCGGTGGAGTAGATCCCCCCGTCCCCATTCCCGCGGACCGGCAGGTGGAACACGTTCGTTCTCGAGCTCTCGACCGTGAGATACCCGAACGCGGCGCGGCCCGGCAGGTCGTCGGAGCGCAGGAACGCGGTGTCGTCCATCCCCGCCGGCTCGCACACGCGGCGGCTCACGAGCTCGTGGAACGGCGTGCCGCTCGTGCGTTCGGCGATCAACGCAAGCACGACGTAGCCGCCGTTGCAGTAGGCGAACCGCTCGCCCGGCGGGAACGCGGTGCCGTGACCGTCGAGCACCACCAGGTACTGCTCGGTCGTCTCGAGTTCGTGGACGGGCACCGGCATCACATGGTCGGTGATCTCGTGACCCGCGTTCTCGTCGAGGTAGTCACCGATGCCCGAGCGATGCGCCAGGAGTTGTTCGATCGTGACGCCGTCGTCGATGAGGGGGAGATCCGCGCCGAGCACCGAACGAGCAGTGGTCTCGAGGTCCAGTGCACCGTCCTCGATCAGGCTCATCACCGTGAGCGCCGTCAGACCCTTCGCACCGCTGGCGATCGCGAACTGGGTGTCGACCGCGTTGGGGAGACCGTGCCCGCGATCGGCCAGCCCGAATGCCTTCGCGAGCTCGACGCCGCCCTGGCGATCGATGCGCACCACGCCCGAGAAGTCGGTGGCACGGGCGATCGAGTCGACCGCTTGCTCCATGGGTTGCATACGGCAGACTCTACGAGCGTGCTTCCCCGCGAGAAGGCGACCTCGGGCTACACTCCACACCTGTTGCGCCCAAGCGGTATCACGCCCGTGCTCGTGTGCATGCTGATGCTCCTGAGCGCTGGGTCGATGCTCGCCACCGATCGAGCACACGCCACCGCGCCCGAGGGGCCGGAGCGACCGGACGTCGTCCTGATCCTCACCGACGACCAGCGCTGGGACAGCCTCGGGGCGATGCCGTTCACCCGTCGAGCGCTCGCCGGCCCCGGCGTGACGTTCTCCAACGCCTTCGTCGTGAACCCCCTCTGTTGTCCGAGCCGGGCCAGCATGCTGACCGGTCTCTACTCGCACTCGACGAACGTCTACCGGCAGGCGGCGCCGTATGGGCGGTTCGAGTGGTTCGACGACTCGTCGACGCTCGCCACGTGGCTCCATGACGCCGGATACGAGACCGGCTACTTCGGCAAGTACATCGATGGAGGCCAGACCTACCTGACGCAGGGTTACGTTCCGCCGGGGTGGGACCGCTGGGCCGCCTTCATCCACGCCCAGTTCTTCGACTACGAGCTCTCGGTCGACGGGACGGTCGAGGCATTCGGGAGCAGCCCGGTCGACTACTCGACGGACGTCCTGGCCGAAGAAGCGACGGCGTTCCTGCGAGAGGCGCACGCGCCGGTGTTCGCCGTGCTCGCGGTCGCCGCGCCCCACGCCCCCGGGACGCCGGCGCCCCGCCACGAAGATGCGCCGGTTCCGACGTGGGATCGACCCCCAAACTTCGACGAGGCCGACATCTCCGACAAGCCTCCCTGGATGCGAAAGCTTCCGAGGCTCGACGAAGAGGCCGCGCAGAAGTTGGACGCGCTCCGCGCCGATCAGCTCCGATCGCTGCTCGCGGTCGACGAGGCGGTCCGTCGCGTCGTGCAGGTGCAACGCGAGCGCGGCCGCCTCCGAGACACCGTGTTCATCCTCACGTCGGACAACGGCCTGTCGTGGGGAGAGCACCGATGGACGAAGAAGGAGGCGCCCTACGAGGAGGACATCCGGGTGCCGCTCGTGATCCGGTACGACCGGATGGCCGAGCCGCACGTCGAGGCTCGGATCGCATTGAACATCGACCTCGCGCCGACGATCGCCGAGCTCGCGGGGGTCCGGACGCCGCGCGTCGAGGGGGCGAGCCTCGCGCCGCTCATCCGCGATGTCCCTGCCGATTGGCGCGAGGACTTCCTCGTCGAGCATCTCGAGGGCGCGAACCCCGTCACGACCTACTGCGCCGTTCGGACCGAACGGTACCTCTACGCCGAGTACCGCGACGGCTCCACGGAGCTCTACGACCTGCGGCGCGATCCGTATCAGTTGGAGAGCCGCGACGATCCGGTACTCGCGGACTCGCTCTCGGCGCGACTCGACGAGCTCTGCGACCCCCCGCCACCCGACGTCCCACCGATCCCCCGAGCGCATGCCGAACCATCGGGTGGAAGCCAGCGCGTCGCCATCCAGGTGGCGCTGGGGGCGGTCGCGATCGGCTCGTCCGCCGTGTTGGTGATCCGTCGCCGGCGGAACGGCCGCGCCGCGACACCCTGATCGGCGCCATCGTTAGCCAGGTCATGGAACGGCCGAGAGCGCGGCGCCCGGCACGAGTTCGTACACGTCCAGGCGGCCGGACGAGAAGAACGGTCGGAGCGGGAGCGCAGGTGCCGGCATGCCGTGCTGCACGACGACGAAGAGTCGGGTTCCCGCGTGCAACGCCTCTCGCGATGTCGCGGCCGCGACGACGGGGTCGCCTCTGATCCCTCCGCACGCCGCCGCGTAGGCGACCTGCGGCCACGAGACCCCCACGACCAGGCACCGGTCCGTCGGCACCAGCTCTCGCAGCTGGCGACCGGTTGCCTCCGGGCCGGACCGGTCGAGCTTCGCGGCGGCGGTGACGTCGACGGCAACGACGCCGTGCGATGCGACCCACAGGAGGGCGAACGCGACCACGACCGGGCGAAGCGCCGCGCGAGCGGCACTCGCCTCCAGCGCCAGCCCAATCGGGAGCGACATGAGCGCGTACGAGGGGAGGAGGAATCGTGGCGCGGAGCTGCTCACGCCGGCGAGATACACCAGCGCCACCACGACCCCCGATGCCGCGGCCACCGCGAGGGACCGGCGGACGACCCCCCGAGGCGCCGCGAGGAGGCCGGCGATCACCAGTACCGCGGCAGCGGCGAACCAGAGCACGGCGGTCGCGGATATCGCCCCGGAGGTGCCGAACAAGGGACCGTCGCCGAGCGCCAGGTGGGTGGTCGCTCCGTCGGCCACGTTTCCCACGCGAACGTGGCCCATGTCACCGGCCGCGCGCACCGCGCCCGCCGAGCCCGCCGAACCGCACCGACATCTCGATCACCCACAGACCGACGCCCACGACCAGCCCGGCGAGCAGCGCGCCCGCCGGGCGCCACGCGCGCATCCAGGCCGCGAGCACGAGGATCGGCACGACGATCGCGACCGCGTCCGGAGGTCGGAACGACGCAGCCGCCGCGGTCAGGAGCGCTGTGATCGCGAGGAGGTTGCGCTGGCCCGGCGACCCGATGGCGTGGATGCCGACACCCACCGTCGCGACGCCGAGCACGGCCACCCACAGGTTCGGCATCACCTCGGACCCGTAGAACAGCGACAGCCAGCTCGACGCGAACACCGCCGCCGCCCAGACCGCCGCCCGGCCGATGACCCGGACCCACGGCACGAACGCGAGCACGATCGCGGCCGCCGCCGCCGCGGCGAGGACGATCCGGAGGAAGGGCAATGACACGCCCGCTCCGGCGAGCGGCGCGACGAATGCGACGATCCCGCGCGCCCGTGAGGCGACGAAGGGCAGCGCCGGACCCGGCGCGACCTGCGACAGGTAGATCGACTCGTCCCACGACGGCGCGATCCGCCACGGGGCCAGGGCGAGCTGCGCGGCGAACGAGACCACCCCGACGATGGCCAGCGCTCGAACGGCCGCACGATCCGCTGCTGCGAGCTGCACGACCGTCATCTGACCGACAACCCGCGCGAGGGTCAACCACTCCACGGATCTGGTCATCCTCCAGAAGGAGGCCGTCGCGCGGCGGCGAGGCTACGGTACGCGCATGGCTCGGATCAGCGTGTGGGAGCGTGCGCGGCGGGTGGACCCAATCATCTGGGACGCCCTGCTCGCGGCGGTCCTGCTGGTCGGGCACGTCGTCGGTGTGCTCGTGGCGTCGCAGGCGCAAGGATCGGATGCGCTCGCGATCGCGCTCGTCGTGTTCGCCTGCATTCCGCTCACGATCCGTCGACGAGCTCCGATCGTGGTCGTCGCCGTCGTCTCCTTGGCGACCGCGGCGTACGCGCTCGGCGATCTGGCGGGAGACCTGCTCATCCCGCTCGCCATCGCTACCTACACCGCGGCGGCGTACCGGGACCGTGGGTCGGTGTTGGCCGTGGCGCTTCCCATGTCGGCTGCGGCAGCGCTCCTGCTGCAGATCGGCCACGACGACGTCAACAACTGGGTCGACGCCCTCTCCGGGCTCGTGCTCCCGGTCGGGGTGCCGATGCTGCTCGGCCGGATGACCTTCAATCGGCGTCGAAGGATCGCCGAGGACCGCGAGCGGGCGGCAAGCGACGCGGTGGTCGCCGAGCGCGCCCGAATCGCGCGCGAGCTGCACGACGTCGTGGCACACGCCATGAGCGTGATGGTCGTGCAGGCAGGCGCCGCCCGGACGGCCATCGACCGGTCGCCCGCCGCCGCCGAGGCGGCGCTCCGTCGGATCGAGGAGACCGGCCGCGACGGGCTGGGAGAGATGCGGCGCCTCCTCGGGATCCTGCGGCCCGATGATGCCGCGGACCTCGCGCCGCAGCCGGACCTGGATCGTCTCGACGAGCTCCTCGAGACGATGCGTCACGCGGGGCTTCGCGTCGAGGCCCTGATCGAAGGGGACCGACGTGCCCTTCCGCCGGGCGTCGAGCTCACGGCCTACCGGCTCGTGCAGGAGGCGCTCACGAACGTGTTGAAGCACGCCGCCGACGCGCACGCACGCGTCGTGCTGCGTTACGGCGGACAGGCGCTCGACGTCGAGGTGATGGATGACGGCCCCGGCCCGCTTCCGGACGGGACCGACGCCGGCGGCCGCGGCCTGATCGGGATGAGGGAGCGAGTCGAGCTCTTCGGCGGCTCGCTCGAGACCGGCGCCCGACCGGGGGGCGGCTTCGTCGTGCGCGCCCGGATCCCGGTCGCAGAGGGGACCTGACGTGACGATCCGCGTCCTCATCGCCGACGACCAGGCCCTCATCCGCGGCGGCTTCCGGCTCATCCTCGACGCACAAGACGACATCGAGGTGGCGGGGGAGGCGATCGACGGTCGCGACGCGCTCGAGCAGTACCGGCGTCTCTCGCCCGACGTCGTCGTGATGGACGTACGGATGCCGGCGATGGACGGGATCGAGGCGACGAGGCGGCTCACGTCATCGGAACCACCCGCGCGGGTCCTGATCCTCACCACCTTCGACCTCGACGAGTACGTGTACGAAGCGCTCCGCGCGGGCGCCAGCGGATTCCTGCTCAAAGACAGGCCGCCGGAGGAGCTGGTGGCCGCGGTGCGCGTCGTCGCCGAAGGCGAGGCTTTGCTCGCGCCCTCGGTCACGCGACGCTTGATCCACGAGTTCGCGTCGAAACCGGAGCCCAAAGCTCCTGCGCCAGAGCTGGGCGAGCTCACCGAACGCGAGCACGAGGTGCTCGTCCTGATGGCCCGCGGTCTTTCGAACGCCGAGATCGCGAGCGAGCTCTTCCTGGCCCACACCACCGTGAAGACCCACGTCGGTCACGTCCTCCAGAAGCTCCGGCTGCGCGATCGAGCGCAGGCGGTCGTCGTCGCCTACGAGTCCGGCCTGGTCCGGCCGGGCGACTAACCGTCTCCTCCTTCGGGAGCGACGGACCGCACGTCTCCTTCCCGAGGATGAGCCCACGACGGCACCCCAGGCCGACGTCGCGCGAAACGGGCGCTCCTAGCGTGACCTCGACGGGACGAGGTGTCCCCCCAAGGAGGTCAGGACCATGGAGACGACGAACACACAGACGCCCCTCGGCGTCGGGGCTCGCATCGGCGATCCCGCGATCGCGGTCCGCGGTGTGACGAAGCGTTACGGATCGCTCACGGCCGTCGACGATCTGAGCTTCGAGGTGCATCCCGGTCGCGTGACCGGGTTCCTCGGGCCGAACGGCGCCGGAAAGAGCACCACCCTGCGGATCGTGCTCGGGCTCGCCGAGCCGACGCACGGCGCGGCGACGGTGCTCGGCTTCCCGTACCGGAGCATGCACCGGCCGTCCCGCGTCGTCGGAGCGGTGCTCGAGACGCAGAGCTTCGATCCGCACCGGAGCGGACGGAACCACCTGCGGGTCCTCGCCGCGGCGTCGGGGCTGCCCGACGGCAGGGTCGACCAGGTGCTCGCGCTGGTGGACCTGGACAAGGCGGCGAAACGGAACGCGGGCACGTACTCGCTCGGCATGCGGCAGCGCCTGGCGCTCGCCGGCGCGCTGCTCGGCGATCCGTCGGTGCTGATCCTGGACGAGCCGGCGAACGGGCTCGATCCGCAGGGGATCCGCTGGCTGCGGAGGTTCCTGCAGGGATTCGCCGCGGAGGGCAAGGCCGTCCTCGTCTCGAGCCACCTCCTCGCGGAGATGGCGCAGGTCGCCGACGAGGCGGTGCTGATCAACCACGGGCGGCTGGTTCGCGAGGGGACCATCGCCGAGCTCACGAACGGCAGGACGCTCGAGGACGCGTTCCTCGAACTTACGGAAGACGAGGAGGAGGACCGATGAAGGACCAGATCAGATCGGAGATGCGCAAGATCGTCACGGCGAGGAGCACGCATTGGCTGCTCTTCGCGGCGACGGCGTTGATCGGGCTCGGAACCTTCGCGTCGCTGACCGACGTGGCGAGCGTTCCCGACGTGCCGCTCGACGCGCAGCTGTTCCAGCGGGTGGTCGTGCCGCAGGTGCTCACCGTGATCGTGGTGATCCTCGGGATGCGCTCCTTCACGGACGAGTTCCGCAACGGTTCGATCGTGCCGACCGTGCTCGCCATGCCCGACCGCCGGAAGGTGATCGCGGCGAAGCTGATCGTCGTCGGCGTTGCGTCGGTGGCGATCACCTTGATCGCCGAGGCCGTGGCGATCGGCGTGGGGACTGCCGTGCTGGCGTCGAAGGGCGCCGAGATGACGGTCCTGGCCGGCCCGCTCGCGAAGCAGATCGGCCTGATGGCGGCCGCCGGAGTGGTCTGGGCGTCGATCGGTGTCGGCTTCGGAGCGGCGGTGAAACATCAGGTGGCGGCGATCGTCGGCGCGCTGGTGTGGCTGCTGGTCGGCGAGAACCTGGCCGAACTGTTCGCGCCGAGCGCGGCGCGGTTCCTGCCGGGACACGCCGCCGGCGCCATGATCGAGCAGGCGACCGGCGGTTCGTTGTTGCCGAGCTCGACCGGGGCGGCCGTGCTCGTGGCATGGGTGGTGGCGGCGATCGCGGCTGGTGTGGTCGCGATGCAGCGGCGAGACATCTCGTAGCGCGGGTGGGCGAGGCCGGAGCGTTGGCTCCGGCCTCATCCACGGCAGGATGTCTAGATGCTCTTGACACGCCCCGCGCGAGCGGCCTACGGTCGGCGTCACGATGGACAAGCTCGAGCGGCTCCGAGACATGAGGGATGACTACGAGGCAGCCCTCGACGGTGCTGCTCGGCTCCGGGACGATTACCACCGCGAATTGGTCAAGCTGCACCGTTCGGGGATGTCCCTGCGGGAGATCGCCGAGGCACTTGGGATCTCGCACCAGCGCGTGCACCAGATCGTATCGCCGCGGGACGAGGAGACGATCCGCCCGAAACGGAAGGCAGCAGGTGCCGTCGTTGCCTCGGCGATCGTCGTCTGCCTTATCGCCGCCGGAGCGGCGCTGTTCATCCGAAGCGGGAAATCCGAACCTCCGATCGCCTCGTCGGTTGCGCCGACGGCCAGGCCGAACGCAGGAGTTAAAGACGAAGCGTGCGCCCGGTTCCTCGAGATCTTCCGTGATCAGCGTTCGATCGCCGAGAACGTCAACTGCGCCGAGGTCACCCAGGCCACCTCTTCTTGAGCGTGCCGCAGGAAGTCGATTGACTACCTTGACCGGTGTCATCGTCAGAGGAGGCGACACATGAGCACACGGCACATCAACCCCGAGGGACTCCACCGCAGCCCGGCCTTCAGCCAGGCCGTCGTGGTCGAACAGCCGGCGAAGACGATCTACATCGGCGGGCAGAACGGCGTCGACGCCGACGGCAAGGTCGTCGGTCCCACGCGTCGGGGAGCAGGCCGGCCAGGCGTTCCGCAACCTCGCGACCATCCTGGAGAGCGAGGGGGCGAGCCTGGCGAACATCGTGCACTGGACCATCGCCGTGGTGGACGGCCACATCGTTCGACGAGGGTGTGGCCGCCTTCCAGCAGGTGTGGAACCCGGCCGACCCACCGCCGGCCATCACGGTCCACGTCGTCGCCGGCCTGGGCCCCGGGTTCCTCGTCGAGATCGACGCCGTCGCCGTCGTGTGACGCCGCGGGGGCGGAGGTCACCCGCCCGACTTTCGTTCATTCGTCTGCGTGCTCGCTCGTAGCCTCCACGGGGGCCGAGACCGAGATAGCCTCGTGGCCGGAGGACGCTCGACGTGAGGGGGTTGGCGATGTCGAAGGGCGACAAGGGTGCCGCCGCTGGCGGAGGCGCGCTCTACGCGTTGGGGATCTTCGGCGCGTTGTTCTACTACTGGCAGCAGGCCGACTCGTTCTGGGAGTACCTCTGGGCGATCTTCCCCAAGGCGATCTTCTGGCCGGCGTTCATGGTCTACGAAGGGTTCAAGGCGCTCGGCGCGTGAAGCGGTCAGCGCCAAGGTGGAGGTATTCGCGACAGGCGGCCCGCGGTCGCACGTCCGGTACGACACGCTCGGAGGTCTATGGCGACAGACGACGGGTATTTCGACGAGGCGGCCGCGGCCAGCTATGACGAGAACACAGCGGAGCGCTTCTCTCCGGGAGTGTTGGGACCGACTGTCGACCTGATCGCCGAGCTGGCCGGCGATGGCAGCGTGCTCGAATTTGGGATCGGCACCGGACGAGTTGCGATGGCGCTTTCCCAGCGCGGCATCCCCGTCAGCGGGATCGAGCTATCCCGCGCGATGGTTTCGAAGCTGCGCGAGAAGCCCGGAAGCGACGCGATCAAGGTAACCATCGGCGACATGTCGACCACGACGGTCGAAGCGTCCTTCCGTGTCGTGTACCTCGTCTACAACACGATCATGAACCTCACGACGCAATCTGCCCAGGTCGCGTGCTTTCGCAATGCGTCGGCACATCTGGAGCCGGGCGGCTGCTTCGTCATCGAGTGTCTGGTTCCCGAACTAAGGCGGCTTCCGCCCGGCGAGACGTTCCACGTCTTCTACGGGAGCGATGGCTACTGGGGAATCGATGAGTACGACACCGTCACGCAGAGCCTCGTGTCGCATCATGTCAGCGATGTGAACGGTCGCTTCGACCGTTGGTCGATGCCGGCCCGTTATGTTTGGCCGTCCGAGCTAGACCTCATGGCAGAGCTTTCGGGTTTATCGCTACGCGAGCGATGGGGCGACTGGACCCGAGAGCCGTTCACGGCTGAGAGCTACGCGCACATCTCCGTATGGCAGAAGACCGCTGCAAGACGTTAAGCGCCGTCCGTCGGTTCAGCTCCCGCACGCCGAGCACCGTCGTCCGACGGTCGAGCCTGCGTTCTGTCCATCGCGCTGAGGGAGGGGATCCACGTCCCCGCGAGAGCGACGCTGAAGTAGAGGGCGCCTGTCCCAACGAAGATGGCCCGGAGTCCGAAGCGATCGACGAGCGGTCCCGCGACGAGCACGCCGAGGGGCATCGCTCCCCAGGCCATCGCCGAGACCACACCGAAGACTCGTCCACGTAGGTCTTCGGGTACGCGCTCGAGGAGCACGGTGTCGACCACCGGGTTCACAGGCCCGGCCGCTATTCCCGCGACGATCATGGCGGCAACGAACACCCAGAGCGGGGGGAAGGCTGCAGCCACCAGGTACCAGGCCGTGACGATGAGCAACCCCCACGAGAACAGGCGCCGCCTGCTGAGGCGATCACCGAACGCCGAGAATGCGATCGCACCGATCACGGCGCCACCTCCGATCGCCCCCGTCAGCACTCCGAGTGCAAGGGCGGTCCCGTAGACATCGCGCGCGTAGACCGGCAAGGCCACGATGGATACGGCATCCAGCATGTTCGTGGCGGTGATGATCAGCACCATCGGCATGAGGACCGGCTCCCCGCGCAGGTATCGATAGCCTTCGCGGAGCTCCGCCAGGTACGTCTGCCGATCGTCGCCCCGTCGCTGTGACTTAGTGGCCGGCACGGCGATGAACACCAGCGCGCTCGACACCACGAAGGTCGCTGCGTCGATCCACAGGACGGCCGTCGCCCCGAACGCCGCGAGGAGGACGCCCGCAAGGGGCGCGGCTACCAAACGCGACCCCCGCTCCACCACCGCGGCGGCGCCCGTCGCCCGCTCGATGGTCCATGCGGCCTTCTCTGCCGCATCAGGGAGCATTGCCGCCCGAGCGCTCGACCCGGGCGTATCGAGCAGACCTCCGAGGAAGACCAGGGCCAGGAGCTGCCAAAGCGAGATGCCGATCGTGACGTGCAGGAGCGGGATCGCGGCGGTGGTAGCGGCGCTTGCGAGATCGGCGATCACGCTCGCTCGTCGGTAACCGATCCGGTCGACGAGTGCGCCGCCGATGGCCCCCGAGAGGATCACGGGAACCAGCGCCGCCGCGGCCGCGAACCCGGTCTTCGATGCGCTGCCGGTGGTCTGGAGTACGAACCAGGGGATCGCCAGGACGGCCATGGCGTTGCCACCGAGGGAGATCGCGTCTGCGCCCAGCAAGGCGAGGAGCTGCCGGCGTCGCGGCTCGCGCGGCCGGCCGGTCATGGAGGTCGGCGTTCGCGACGCTGGGGAAGCAGGTGCAAGATGATCCGGACGAGCTCGCCCTCGGTGTCCTCGTCGCTCGCCGCGTACCGCTCGATCACGTCGTGAAGTTCCTCGCGGAGGCGTTCGGCTCGTTCGACAGACATCACGAGTTGCCAGTCACTCATGTCGGCGACGGCGATCCACTCGCCCGACCAGTTCGGTACGTCGGTGAGCCAGTCTCGAGCCGCGCTCGCGTACCGCTCAGCGATCTCCCCCATCAGGGCACCGGCGGCGGCGGCTCGCTCGGGCGTGTCCAGGAACTCGGCTTGCGACCACGTCATGCCGGGATGGGTCGCGCGCCACCACCGCTCACGCCCGTCTCGGGCGAGCTCTTGGGCTTGGTGAACGAACCCGTACTTCGCCAGCGAACGCAGGTGGTAGCTCAGCAATGCCGGGCTTGCCCCTATGCTCGATGCGAGCCCGGTTGCGGTCGAAGGACCGTTGATCCGGAGGTCGGCGAGGACCTGGAGCCGAAGGGGATGAGCAAGGGCCCGCAGTTCCCTCGGATCGGCGAGCGCGGCGAGTTCCGGCACGTGCAGAATTGTAAAAGGTTTGTTTCACAATCGCCGACAAGCTCAGTCGCTCCTGAATTCCGCTTCCTGCTGGGCGATCTCCTCGTCGGTCGGCACGTGGCCAGCGAGGCGCTCGGATATGACCCACACCTCGAGCTCCGTTGGCGCGGAGAAACAATAGATCCCGCCGTCGAGCATGATGTGGAACGCGAACGCGTCGCCGTTTGTGGGAGTTTCACAACCGGCGAGGGGACGGCCGTCGAGCATGAGACCCTCTTGGCCCTGCTCGAGATCCATCGTCTCAGGGTCGTACGGGTGCCGTTGAAGGCCCAGGTGCTCGGCATACGCATCGCCCGTCAGCTCTTCGTCGGGCTCCGAATCCCCCGACGCCACGCCGGAATTCCCCCGGTCATCAACCGGGGACGAAGCGCCAGCGCCCGCGAGGCCGTACAACGCCGCTCCGGTCAAAGCCGCGGCGGCGATGCCGACGATGAGAGCGGTAAGGCGAGTCCGGGGGCGTGCCGACGCGACGGGCCGGTCGATGATGTTTTCGACGGGCGGCAACGCGCGGGTCCGCCGCGCGGCCATCGATCCGAGGGCATCGCGGATCTCAGTCATCCTGTTCCTCCCGTCCAGAGAGTCCCCTCGCGAGACGCTTCTTCGCCTGCGATGTTTGCCTGCGTACGGTCCCCGGCCTCACCCCGAGGATGCTCGCAGCAGTGCGTGAATCGAAGCCGAAGAGCTCCGTCAGGACGAGCGCTGCGCGGGTTCGGACAGGGAGCTGCAGGAGTTCCCTCTCGAGATCCGTCCGTGCCTCGATCGCCTGGTAGGGATCGGCCCCGGCGTGCTCGGTGAGAGGGGTTGCTCTCTTGCCGGCACGTTGCTCGTCAATGGCTAGGCGCATCCCCGTTCTGAACGTGTAGCCCTCGGGGTTCTCCATGCTGCGGACGCGGGACCACCGTTGCCACACGCGCGCGAACGCCTCCTGAGCCAGGTCATCGCCGAGGGCATGGTTCCGTGTCACGAGGGTGAGCGCATCCCGCAGGTTCGGAAACGTCGCCGCGAAGAAGACCTCGAACTCTTGGGCAGGCGTGGGGTTGGCGGGAGCTTGTCTCCCCTCGCCATCAATCTCCACGGGTCGCATCATCCACTCTCTTGAACGGTCGAAGGGGTCGAATTGCATACCGCTTGCTCACGCCAGGTTCGTTTTACAAGTGCCCGGTCAGCCTGAGGAAGCCTTTGCGAGGCTAGATTCGGACGATGACACCCTTGGGCTGGAGAACCGTCGTGGTGGCGGTCGCGGTGACGGCAATCTTGTTGGCTGCGCTGGCTTGGAGTCGCCTGCCGGCCACCACGACGTCCTGGATCGACGTGGTGGCGCTCGATGAGCTCCGGCGGGCAGGGGTCGTCCACGTCGCCGATGAGGAGGTCTTCGTCGTCGCCGAAGGCGAGGGCGTTGTCGCCTTCCAAGCCGATGCACAGCACATCCCGAACGAACTGGTGTCGTTCTGTCGATGCTCAGGATGGTTCGAGGGTCTACACGGCGAGATGTTCGACCACTTCGGTCGCTACGCGCTCGGACCGGCACGATCGGGCTTGACTCGCGTCGCGTCCCGTATCGACGGCGATACGGTCCAGATCGATCCGTCCATCGTGCTCGATACGCCTGCTCGCGACGAGCCGCACACGGAGCCGAACGGGCCGTTCTGCCAACGACCAGAGGAGCCCCAGCCCGTCGAGACGTAACGACCGGGACGCACCCAATATCGTCATTCGGGGGCGTAGGGCCGCAGAAGAGTGCATCTGAGCAGGCAGAACGGGGCGTCCGAACACGGCTCGTAACGGATCTCGCCGATCTCGTAACGGACTTGACAGGTCCCGCCAAGTCGGGATGTGAGCAAGATGCATCCGTGTGATGACGGCTCACCCGCTGGATGCGGGTTTCCCCGCGAGCGAGGGGTGCCTACGATGGTGCTTCTACCGGCAACGCAACCCATCGAAGAGGCCTCCCGACCGTGGCCCAAGACGCGATCCTCGGGCGCGAGGAAGAGCTCGCCGTCATCGCTCGCTTCTTCGACGACGACCGGTCGGGACCGCGCGCGTTCCTGCTCGAGGGCGAGGCCGGGATCGGCAAGACCACGCTCTGGCGAGAAGGGCTCCGACTCGCCCAAGGCACAGGCATCGCGCTCGCTTCCCAGGCATCCGAGGCGGAGACCAGGCTCTCGTTCACGGTCCTGGGGGATCTGCTCGCGCCGGCCCTGGATGGAGCGCTCGAGGGCCTGCCCGCCGGTCAGCGCGGCGCTCTCGAGGCAGCGCTCGCCCTCAGGCCGACGACTCGTTCCGGCCCCGATGCTCGAGCGCTCTCGCTCGCCGTGCTGGGCGTGCTGCGTTCGCTCGCCTCCGCTGGCCCGGTCACGATCGCCATCGATGACGTGCAGTGGACGGACCCGCCATCGGCCCGAGCGCTGGCCTTCGCGCTTCGGCGGCTGGATGACGAGCCCGTCGCCGTCGTCGCGGCGAAGCGGGTCGCGCCTGACCTGACCGATCCCCTGGACCTGGCCGGGCTGCCCTCGGGGGTGCACCGGCTCACGGTGGGTCCGATCGCGCCTGTCCAGCTCGGACGGCTGCTCCGTCAGCGCCTCGGCCGCCTTTTCGCTCCTCCGCTCGTGAAACGGATCCACGAAGCGTCGGGCGGGAACCCGTTTTTCGCGGTCGAGATCGGCCGCGCGCTCGAGCGGGAGGAACCGAACCCGAGGCCAGGGGAACCGTTCCCGGTTCCACTGGACCTCCAGGAGTTGCTGCGTGCCCGGCTGTCGGTACTTTCGGCGTCGGCACGCCGCGTCCTGCTCATCGCAGCGTCCTCGGCCATGCCGACCTCCGCCCTCGTCGAGGGCGCGGATGGAGAGCGGTCGGGACTGGACGAATCGGAGGAGGCAGGGATCCTCGTAGTGCGGGGAGGAGCGATCGGATTTACGCATCCGCTCCTCGCCTCCGCCGTCTACACCGGTGCAACGTCGCGTATGCGCCGCGACGTGCACGCACGCCTCGCGCGCATCGCAACCGACCTCGAAGAACGGGCTCGACATCTGGCGCTCTCGATCGACGGTCCCGACGAAGAGGTCGCCGCGGCACTGGAACGGGCCGCCGTGCACGCCGAAACACGAGGGGCACCGTCGGCGGCCGCCGAGCTGAACCAGCTTGCAGCCAGGGTCACCCCGCCCGAGTCGACCGCACGACTCCATCTGCTCCTCCACCGAGCGGCGGGCAATCTTTATGCAGCTGGCGATGTCAGCGGAGCGCGGGAGCTCGTGGAGCAGCTGTTGATCGCCCTCGGTCACGAGCCAGGGACATCCAGCACCCTGTACCTCCTCGCGAATATGAGTTGGAACGACCTCCCTCGCGTCACGGAGCTCCTCATGCGCGCCCTCGACGAGGTGGGCGACGATGATGCTGTGCGGGCGAGGATCCTGGGAGACCTCTCGTGGGCGGCGCTCTCGCGATGCGATCCGGTCTCGTCGGTCCGGTGGGGAGATGCAGCCCTTGAGCTTGCTCCTGACCCTGCAGGACTTCGCTTCGCGCTGACCGCCCGGGCGATGGCCGGATGCGTGCTCGGTCACGACACGACTGGTCTCCTCGAGCGCGAGGTCTCGGCGGAAGGAGCGCTGGCCGTCGCCGAGTTATCGACTCCCCGAACCTGCCTCGGCCAGCAGCAGATGTGGGCGGGGGCTCTCGAGACCGCCCGTGCCACCCTTGAGGTTGAGCTTGGCCGGTACCTCGACCAGGGCCACGAGACGGCCTCCTGGGAGGTCATGTCGATCCTCGGAGAAGTCGAGTTCCGCGCCGGGTGTTGGGAGCGCGCGACCCTGTACGCGCGCGGGGCCTACGAGATCGCGGTCGATGCCGGCTGGTCCGATGTGTTCGGGCAGATCCTCCCCATGAAGTCGTCGATCGAGTGCGCGAGGGGCGAAACTCACGAGGCGCGCGCTGACGGCATCGAAGGGCTGTCTGTGTGTGAGAGGACAGGGGATCGCTGGAACGAGATCCAGGCACGATCCGCGCTGGGATTCCTGGAGCTCTCGCTCGGCGACCCCGCCGCCTGTCACGCCTGGCTCGGTCCGCTCGTCGAACGCACCGAGGACATGGGCCTTCGCGAGCCGGGCGCCTTCCCGTTCGTGCCGGACGAGGTCGAGGCGCTCGTCTCGCTCGGTGAGCTGGACGCAGCTACCGACCTCACCGGGCGGCTCGAGGACCAGGGGCTGAAACTCAACCGTCCGCTCGCGATCGCCACTGCTGCCCGATGCCGCGGCTTGATCGCCGGAGCCCGCCGCGATCCCGCCGCAGCTGATGAGCATCTCGAGCGTTCCCTCCGACTGTATGGCTCGGTTCAGCAACCCTTCGAGCTGGGACGGACGATGCTGGTCGCCGGTCGGGTGCAACGCAGGATGAGGCGGCAGAGACGAGCGAGAGACCTCCTCGATGAAGCCCTTAGCGTCTTCGAGGAGCTCGGTGCACCCTTGTGGGCTGCGAAGGCTCGCTCGGAACTCGCGGGTATCGGTGGTCGGCCGCCGGCTCCGGCGGCGCTGACGCCAACCGAAGAGCAAGTCGCCCGACTCGTGGCCGAGGGTCGAACGAACCGGGAGGTCGCCGCGACGCTCGGGATGAGCGTGCACACGGTGGATACCCATCTCCGACGCATCTACCGCAAGCTGCAGGTCCGGTCACGAACTGAGCTCGCGCACAGGCTTTGAAACGCACGCGAACACGTGACTTCCCCGCACCCGTTCCTCTCGCCTAGCTTCTGGGCGGCGGCCCCAGACGAAGGCCCGAGACGAAGGAGGGAACGAGATGAAGGGACGAGTGGCTTTGATCCTGGTCGGTGCGGCGCTCGCCGCGATCACAAGCGTGGGACCTGCATCCGCTCGCGCGAACCAAACGATTACGATCTCCTGTGACACGAGCGGCCAGTCATACGTCGTTGACGTCAATGCGCTGAAGGGGCAGGTCACGTCGAATGAGATCTACAACGAGGTGAACCCGTTCGGTGAAACCTGTGATGTCGTCGTAACGGTCGGCTGACGGCCGGCGGGGGAGCTGGGCCATCGGGGTCGCTTGGGCGGCCCCGTGGCTCATCCCTGAAGAAGGTGCACTCGCGTCGAAGATCGGAGGCGAAAGTCCTCCTCCCGAAGGACCGACCCTTCTTCAAGTTCTTCAAGCACGCGCGGATTACGCGGGGAAGGCGCCGGTGCCCGTTTCCGCGCCGGCCGCGTGCTCGGTAGACTCATGTCCGACGGATGCTGGAGTCGCGGCGCATTTTCTGCCACGTTTCCCGCATCCCCCCGGGACGCGGGGACGTGGGGCCGGCAGAAAACCCCGATCTGAACGTGGTTTCGGCGATGGATGGCGCCGCTCGGAACGGATTTCGCCGATTTCGGAACGCCTCAGATCGACGGCAAGAGCCATAGTCGAAACGGCCCTGGGAAGCTGCCTCTGTCCTGCTTTCGTGCACGACGAGGCTGCGGGCGAATTGCTCCAAGGGGTCGAAGAAGCGACGACTGAGGGGATTCCCGGTGACGCCCCAAGATTTGCAACGAGCGGGTGCGCTACGTGCCGGAGCTGAAGCCCAAGAGTCTCCGGTGCGCTACGCGCCGGAGCCGATGCCCATGCGCTGCCGCGCCAGGGAGAGCGCTGCCGACGCGATCGGACGTGCCCGCTTAGCGCCCTTCGCGAGTAGCTTGCCGAGCGCCGCCTCGTCGGCCCTGAGCTCCGATACCGCTGCCGGATCGGCGTCAACAGCTCGATCACCGCCTCACCGACGTCCCGCTTGAACCCCGCGTAGCCGGACGCGCCGGCGTACTCCCTCTCGACCTCGTCGGGGTCCGTGCCGCGCACGGCGGCCACGATCTCGATGAGGTTCGTGACGCCGGGCTTGTCACCTTGTCGGACGATGTCACGCCCGGAGTCGGTGACTGCGACCGCGAACTTCCGCCGGATCTCGTCGGGCTCGTCGAGGATCAGCACCGTTCCGAGCTCCGTCCCGGCGGTCGTGGACATCTTCTTGTCCGGCGCCTGCAGGTCCATCACGCGAGCCGCGATCTGCGGCGTCCGGTGCTCGGGTACCACGAACGTCTCCCCATAGCGCGAGTTGAAGCGTCGCGCGATGTCGCGGGCCAGCTCCAGGTGTTGCGCCTGATCCTCTCCAACCGGCACCTCATCGGCCGTGTATGCGAGGATGTCGGCAGCCTGCAGGATTGGGTAGGTGAACAGACCGGCCGAAACGAAGTCTCTCTGATGCCGCGACTTCTCCTTGAATTGGTGCATCCGTGAGAGCTCGCCGTAGGCCGTCACCGTGCTGAGCATCCAAGCGAGCTCGGTATGCTCCTTCACGTCGCTCTGTCGGAACAGGATGCAGCGCTCGGGGTCCAGCCCGGCCGCCATCAGGAGCGCCGTTGTGTCGAGGACGGCCCGGGGCAACTCGTCTGGCTCGTACGGGACGGTAGTCGCGTGAAGGTCCACTATGCAGTAGATCGACTCGCCCCGGTCCTGACCGGCGACGTACTGACGGATCGCCCCCAGATAGTTCCCGAGGTGTTTCCGGCCGGTGGGTTGGATGCCGGAGAAGATGCGCATCGTGAGAACAGGGTAGTGAGACGAGGACAAAAACGCCCGAGAGATGCAACATCTGAGCGCGGCAATGGGTGGCTGATGCAGAACAGCATTCGCGATGCCTGTCAAGGGGGCCGAGCGCCCGCTCGCACATGCAGGACTTGCGTGTTGCACGTCTCGCAGGGAGATGACGTAGGTGGGCACCACCTGCTGGCGCGCCCCATGCACCGTGCCTTTGGCCGCGCCCACGCGCACCGGGATGCCATCGCCGACGACCTCGGTCCCCGCACGAGCGCGAGGATGGCGCGAGCGCCGTGATCGCCCTGTTGGTCCTCGCGGTTGCGACCGTCGACAGGCTCGAACGATCGCACCGTGAAGTCCTGCTACCAAGGATCAGGTGCCACCTCCGGATCGGGCTAGCCCACGAACGCCTTGGCCTAGGTCTTCCATGTTCCGAACCGCAGTTCTGTTCGCGCTCAGCCCGGCTCCGCAAGATGCAGAACTCATTCGAGGTGTACGTGGTTCGTCACTTGCTTGTCCTCGAACACCTCAACGAACAAGAGCTTCGGTTCTTCGCCTCGTCCTACAATCATGTCCGGCTCGTAAGCATCGTTGGGCACGTTTCCATTGCCCAGCACTTGCTTCCAGGACGTGGAGAGCCTGAAGGCGTCGTGGTACTCAAACGTTGCATAGAACATCCGCGAAAACATGCGCCGATCGCCGGTCGGCGACGACCCGCACTACCTCTTAAAGTGAGCGGCGACGCCGACGATGCCCCGGGCGTCATCCATCTGGGCGCCGCGCAATCAGGGCTGCCCGGGCCTCACGGACCATCTTGTCGCTCACCGAGCCCATGACCCATCGACCAACGGGCCCGAGACCGCGCGAGCCGACCATGACGAGATCTGCTGGTAGCTCCTCGGCCGCCTCGAGCAGCCGGATGGCAGGCGAGCCGAGCTGCCACCGGGCGTCGGCGCGGAGGCCGGCGGCCTGGATCATTTCGGCCGCGCCCTCGGCATCGCGCTTCGCCGACGCGGTGAGTTCCCGCTCGATCTCCTCGGTGAACGCGGTCGCGGCGTAAGCGATGCCCGGTCCGCCGGCGAACGTCGGGTAGGGCACCGCGGCGACCGCCAGAACGGTGGCGTCACAGCGCTTCGGGTCCGCGATCCGGCGCAAGACGTCGAGCGAGATCTGCGCATCCGCCGAGCCATCGGTTCCTACTAGGATCCTCGCCTTGCCCTCGCCCGTCGATGCCTCGTGCACGATGAGCACGGAGCACGGGGCGGTGTGCAGCACTCGTGTGCTCTGGCTCCCGAGGAGCAGCCGGTCGTACCACCGGGTGTTCCCGGCACCCATCACGATCAGATCGAAGGCACCCCGGTCGGCCGTCGCGACGATTCGGTGGCCGGGTGTCCACGGCTCGAGAACCCGTCCGCCTTGAAGCCTGCCGCGAGGAGCCGCTCGACCGCCTCGTCCACGGTTCCGCCGGCGCGGGCATCCTCCTCTTCCCGACCGGATGCAGCCTTCGCCACCATCATGGCCGTGATCTCGATGGCGTCCCTGCGTGCGAACCTTTCCAGCAACGATATGGCGGCGCTAGCGGGCTCCCCGCCGTCCGCGGCGTACAGGACCTTCAAAATGTCGCTCACCAGTCCTTCCCTCTCACGGTGCCCGTCTTAGGATGGCTAAAGGCTTCGTAGAAGCCACCGCGGAACGAATACGCCCCCTGCGGAGCGTCCAACGTGCACGATCTTGCCGCGCCTCCTCCCGACATTGCCCGCCCGAGGGGGAGACCCGCCGGTGATAGATCCGTGGGAGACGGGCCGGCGGCTCCCACATGAACATCACGCTAGCCTTGTCGCACGAAGCTGTCTGACAGCAAGGAGGCGACCATGGGGAACGTGCGCAACGCCCTCCTAGCGGTCGCCGTGGTCGCGGCACTCGTGCCGACGCCCCCGGCACTCGCGGAAGAGCGGACCTGCCGAGGGACGCTCGGCGCGATCACCGTCGACAATCTGCGCGTCCCCGACGGGGCAACCTGTTCGCTTGAGGGCACGTTAGTGAAAGGAACGGTAAAGGTCGAAACGCGAGCCACGCTCGCAGCCACGAACATCCGGGTCATTGGGAACGTGCAGGCCGAGAGCGCGCGTCGCGTTGTCGTGCGGGGAGGCTCCCGGGTCGGCGGGAGTGTGCAAGTTGGTGCAGGGCGGGGCCGCCCGGGTCGTCGGTTCATCGATCAATGGCGACATCCTGTTCGACGAGCAGCGCCGAGCGCTCGCGGCCTTGCGGAACACGGTTGGCGGCAACCTGCAAGCGTTCCGAAACACGGGTGGGCTGAGATCCGCAGGAACCGGATCGATGGGAACCTGCAGTGCAAGGAGAACGATCCGGCACCGTCTGGAGGCAACAACCGCGTCGATGGGAACAAGGAGGACCAGTGCGAGGGCCTCTGATAACGCGAGACCCTGTCTGCCCCCTCTCACCGTGACGGAAGGCTCTCGAGTGTCACCTTGGTGGCACTGGAGCTTGGTCTTGGCAATCCGTGAAGACCCCCAATCGGGCGGTCTTCCCCAGGCTGTGAGGAGGGAGCGTCTGACGCTCCGACCGACCTCAATCGCTTCTCCTCCCCGGCGCTTGGTCGGACGTGATCGTCTGGTGCTGTGTCAATCTGGTCGTCGCAACGCGGCCGTTGCGCCGCTGCGACGAGCCTCAACGCGGACGACCGAGCGATCCCGCGAGTCCAATGGGGGGCGTTCCGCGGAACGTATCCATGCGACGAGCAGGGCGAGACCGGCGCCGACGTAGACGAGGCCGGCCGGAACCCACATGATGGCGCCCGCCGCCTGCTGATCCTCGAGTGGCGTTAATCCCCACGCGGCAGTCGCCTCCTCGTACGCCGAGTACCAGGGCGTCGGCGCGAACGTCAGGAGCGCCGACAGGAACACGCTCTGGAGGCCCATCGCGAACACGAGCAAGATGCCGATCCCGCTCGGGGCGCGGAACGTTCCGATCGGCGGGAGGACCGCCCGCCAGAAGGCGAACGCGGTGAGGGTGAGGGTCGCGTGCTCGACGACGTGCACGACGTCGTTCTCCACCGCGATGTCGTAAGGCACCGCGGCGTGCCAGAACCACAGCGTCCCCACGTGGAGGAGCCATGTCGCCACGGGCGATCCGAAAACCCGAGACGCCGTCTTGAGTGACTCCACATGCCGTCGCCAACGGATCAGCGCCCGACGCGCGATCGATGGGGCGCCGCGCACGATCGCCGCGCCGGGAGCGCCGAGCGCCAGGAGCGGCGCGACGACCAGGACCAGGACGACGTGTTGCACCATGTGCGCGGATGCGAGAGAGCCCGCAGCCGCGTCGAGCGGCGAGAGGAGCGCGACCGCGATCGCCAGCAACACGGCCCCCAGGCACCATGCACGCCGTCGCGCTCCGGCGACGCCGGTCCTTCGCCCGCGCGCGAACCAAACGCCGACCAGACCGATGCCTGCGAGCACGAGCGGATCGACGGTCCACGCCGACCACGCGTCATGCGGCTGCACAGGCAGGTCGGCATGGGCGACGATCGGCGTCAGCATCCGGTGAACACCGCTGCAGAGAGGCCAACCGCGAGGGTCGCGAGGAAGAACAAGCTCGAGAGCACGAACCCGACGAACGAGAGCGAGCCATCGTGCCCGTCGTTCTCAGAGGTTCGCTCCTGTTCCCCAGCTACGCGTTGCCAACGTCGGAAGGTTCCGCGCGCGTTCGCGAGGCACGCGACACAGGCAACGACGGTCGCGACGAGCGTCACGATCGCCGTCGCGGGCGGGTCGAACACGTCCAAGCCATGCCCATCACCCGTGCATCCGGCCTCAGCGACGAGATACACGAACATGAAGTGAGAGATCCAGATCACAGGACCGGCGAGAAAGCCGAGGAGCGTCGCCCTTACGTGCGGGTCTCGAGCGATGGCGACGGGAAATGCTGTTCCGCGTGCCGCCGTCCTCGAACCCGCCTCCCGATGGGGGTCCCCGCGGCCGTCGCTGCGCGTCATGTGAGGTGTGGCCCCAGGTAGAGCGTGCCGAAGACGACGGTCCACATCACGACGGCCGCGGTCCAGAACCGCGTCACGTTCGCGACGGTCGCGTACCGCCGAGACGAGTACAGACCGCGCTGCGCCCAATACAAGACCATCGCCCCCATGATGAGCGCGGCAATGATCACGACGACGCCGAACCCGGTTAGCGTCACGAAGGCCGAACCGTACGCATGCGTGGTCGCATCAACGCCGAGCGCCATGACGTCGAGCAGCTGCACAGCGGCCCCTGCCATGGCGGCGGCGAGTGCGACGCCGCACCATCGCACGAGGCCTGCCCCGTCCCCGCGGCGCACCGCGCGGAGTCCTCGGTGGATCGCCGCGGCGCTCCCGGCGACGAGGGCTAGGGATCCGAGCAGCCAGAGGACATTCGGTTCGGCAAAGCCGGGCGGTGGCCACTGGGAGTTCTCGAGCCGCAGATAGAAGTAGCTGAGCAGGAACGTGCCGAGCATGATCGACGCGAACAGGATCGCGACGCCCATGCCCCAGCTCGCGACGACGACGCCACCGGCAGCATTGACCGGAACCTCGTTCGCACGCTCGAACGCCTCCTCCTCGTCCTCCGTCATGGGCGGCTCATCGGGCCAGTTCCAGGCGACCACGGCAACGACGACGCCAAGCACAGCGACGGGGATCGCCCAGCGGAGCTTCAGGAGCTCTGCAACGAAGATTCCCATGACGCCGGCCGCAGCAATCAGTGGCCAGATCGACGGCCCTGCGACGCGATAGACCTCTTGCGGACGAGCGTCGGCGGTCCCGACCGCGAGGGCGGCGCGCCATCGCAGTGGCCAGTCCGCCAGCGCGTTCACTACCCGCTCCACCTTCTCGTCGCCGCGATGGAGCTCCGTCTGGTCCCACAGCGGATGACGACTGTGCACGATCGGCAGGATCGACCACCCGTGGTCGATCGGCGGCGACTCGGTCGCCCACTCGAGCGTGTCGGCGCCCCATGGGTTCGGCCCGGCACGCGGGCCCTTCCGCAACGTCCGCATCACGTTCCAGATGAACACGGCGATCCCAGGCGCGACGAACAAGAAGACGCCGAGGCTCGAGACGAGGTTGTACAGGTCCCACCCGAGCCCTTCGGGATACGTGTAGACGCGCCTCGGCATCCCCTGCAATCCGGCGATGTGCATCGGGAAGAACGTGAGGTTCGTGCCGATGAACAGCAGCCAGAAGTTCCATTTCCCAAGACGCTCATCGAGCAACTTGCCGGTGAACTTTGGGAACCAGTAGTAGACGCCCGCGAAGATTGGGAACGCAACGCCCCCGATCAAGACGTAATGGAGGTGCC